>NZ_JBUBUV010000001.1:0-37193 GCF_054897715.1 Pseudomonas sp. RT6P73
AGAATGGGGAAAAGGTGCATACACCCATGACCCAATCCCCTGATAAAAACATATAGGGATTGGGCTTTGGGTGTATATGAAAAGGGATTGGTTTATGGGTGTATGTAGGAGGTGGTTTTGGGTGTATATGGCTGCGCGCGGAGATAGTTTGGTTTCAGGGCTTGCGGTGTATGTTGCTCAGGTCTATAGTTGCTGCAGCGGTTAAGGGTGTATGACTTTTTCGAGGTGGAAATCATGGCGGCAAAGAAAGGCGTTAAAGGTGCAGACAAGGTGCTCGACGCGGCTCAGGCGTTGAACGAGGTCGCTGCCATCGATCAGCAGGAGCGCGTCAGCTTCGGCAACTATGGCGGCGCCACTCGCCAGAAAATCGAACTGCAGCCACTGATCGATAAACTGATCGCTGACGTCGTCAAAATTGACGGCGACGACAGCCTCAGTCGCAGCGAGAAAACGAAGCGGATCGGCCGCCTAGCTGACAGCCTCAAGGTCAAACTGTACGAGGACAAGCGGCGCAAGGAGGACGACAAACTCAAGGCCTCGAGCTATCGCCGCTACCTGACGACCATCCGCAAGGCCGTAACTGCTCAGAACTGGCGGCACCACTCGATCGACCAGGCTCTGCACAGCCTGGCCAAGCATCACCCACGCTACGCCGAGCAGCTGCTCGCCATGGTCGACCTGGGCGACATTACGGCCCTGCGCATGGCGCATCGCGACCTTCTGCTGCGAGCCCGCCAAGACCGCGACGATTCAGCCTATGAGGCCTTTCGAGCAATGAAGCTCGATCACGAAATCATGCGTCACCTGACCCTGCCGGCCGCGACGGCTGCGCAGTTGGCCGCGGACGCGGTCGAAACGCTCGAGATCCGCGCGACAAACACTGTCGAGGTCAATTATTACTGGCTGATTGAGACGATTCAGAAGCTGCTGACCGAGGCTGAGATCGGACACGACGGCGCCCCGAAACAGAACTTTTCGTCGCTGGCGCTGGGCTTGGCGCTGGCGACCGGCCGGCGCGAGATCGAGATTCTCAAAATGGCCCGATTCGAGAAGCGCGGCGAGTTCGAGCTCGAATTCAGCGGCCAGGCAAAGCGCCGTGGCGGCGTCGATTACGGCGAGAGCTACCGGATCTACACCCTGATAAAAGCCGACCTGGTGCTCGAGGCCTTCGCCAAAATGCGCGCTATGCCTGAGGTGCTCGAGCTGCAGCACCTGGACAACGCCGAAGTAAATCGCCGGGTGGCGAAGACATTGAACACGGTCGCAAAGCGGGTGCTCGGCAACGAAGCGCGCGTTTTCAAAGACAGCCGCGCGCTGTGGGCGCGAGTGGTGTTCGAGCTCTATTTCAGCCGCGACCCTCGCTGGAAAACCGTTAACGAGTCGGTGTTCTGGCGCGAAATGCTCGGGCATGAGGACATGGATACGCAGGAGAGTTACAAGGCGTTCAAGATCAGCTATGCGGCTGCGGCATCAGAGGCGCCGGCCAGCAAATACGCCAGCCGTCTCGCGGCGCTGACCGCCCTGGACGAGCACGAGCAAATCGCCGGACGTGAAGCCATGTTGAAAATTCACCGTTGGGTGAAGGAGACGGTCAAAGCCTCGCCTGACGTGAAAATCTCGCAGAAAGCGATCTCCTTAAATGTGGGTAGCTATCGGCCACTTATTAAAGAGTATCTGGAGCTGGCCAGCGAGGCCCTGGCCACCGCCAACCGCCCGCTTGAGGCAGTGGCGCCGGAAGTGCCGGCAGAGGTGGCGAATGCTAGGCCGAGAATCTCTGTACGCGAGATCTCAGACGGTCGTTTTCTTGCTGTCGCCAAGCTAAATGGCGTCGAGATTGCCAGCGCCGAAGGTGACAGCAAGGAGGAAGCTCAAAGGGCTTTGTTCGCCGCCGCCAGCGGCAAAACCAGCGCCTGACACGGCGTCAAATCACCGGCCGGGGCCAAGCGCCCCGGCAGTACAGATCGATTTTCCCCGTCTCTGAGCTCGTTCTCAGCCTCCTCTATCTGCTCGAGCGCTGTCGCGATCATGTCGAGCAGCTCCCCTCTTTTTGCTTCCATTCCGGCCTTCATGGCCACACTAAGCGCCGATCGGGCGCGGCTGAGTTTGGCGGACGCTCTGTCCATTTTTTCCTGGCACTGCAAGTTGAATCCCTCCCCTTTTGTTCCTATCGATATTGTATTGCCATCACTGTTTATTTAAACAGTATACCTCGCCTGAGGCTGTAGTAGATTCGCCGCATAGCCAAGCATCCATTTCAAGGTTCTGACATCCGCCCCCGGATTGGCCATCTGCTGCACCAGACCCCGATCGAGCTCCCGCACCAGCTTCACAACTGGCGTACCGGCTGGGAGGTCGCAAAGCGAAGCAAAAGCAAACGCTCGTTCTGCTACGTCCAAGGGATACTTTTCAACTGTGCTTACATCCCCTACCTGCAAAGTGTCACTTTCACTCGCGCACAGGATAGACGGGGCCGCTGCGAGCTCCTCAGGGGCTAGCAGGGGTTGGTGCGTCGTTTCGTGGTCATGGGTGGTCAGGGAGTGGGTGTTCTTGGCTGCGCGGCGCTGTACGTAGCCCATAACGAACGTCCAATTATCCATGTTGAGCTCAAAAAGAACCTGGCCGTTCGTCTTACGCTTTTTCGTGACCTGCCCAAGCCGCTCGAGGATCGATTTGACGACCGTCGTGGCGCAGGCTTTTGCGGTGAGGCTCGCAACGTGGCGCCCGAGCTTCAACGCGTTGTAAAGATCTAGTGTGTCCTGGTCGCGCTTAATCAGATCCAGCACCTGGCGGCACTGCAAGCTGCTGAACTCGCCCTCGCCTGTCTGGCGATCGAGGGTAAGGGTTTCGAAGATCTCCGCCAGCAAGGCCCGTGCAGGGGCTTTGAAACGGTGCTGAGTGAGAACTACGCGTGCTTTGCGCTGAGCCATGTCGTAGGCCTTCGCCTGCGCCTCGTCAGCCTGCAGGAGCTCGAGCGCCACGACCTTGGCGATACCGCGATCGTCGTAGAACGAAACGTCGTCGGCGCGGATCTCGTCGACGCCGAGCTGGTGCTCAATGTGGTAGCGATCGACCTGGGCGCTTTCCGCCTCGCTGCGGACTTCCTGACGGTTGAGTTTGAGAAATGCCTCCTCGGTTGGCGTCTCGACGCTGTCGATCAGGTCCATACGCTTAGAGAACACGAGCTCGCCTGCGAACTTTCGGTTTTCACGCGAGCGGTCGGTAAGGTCGTCGGCGGTCTGAGCGTCGATCGCTAGGCGCTGCACCTGGTAGCCCTCGCCGTACAGCATCAGCAAAAGGTTATTCGCAAAGCTGTTGCGCGCCTTGTTTTCTGAGGTGACAGCGGACAGCCAGACCTTGTCGAAGGCGGTTTTTTTGCGAGTGAGTCGATACTCGTCGGGCGTCTCCTGGAACTGGCAGACCAGATTCTCGGCGACCAGTAGGCCGCGATAGAGCGTTTCAGGGTCGGTTTCGCGTTGGCCTGAGGTGTGGCCAATGCCGACAATGTAGTGCCGGGCGGTCCGATCGCGGCGCAGCATCTGCACTGCGTCAGAAGGGCCGACAGTGTTACCACTGAATAGACCGAAATGGCTCTCGAAATGCGGCGTAGTCATGGACACGCCCGAGCTGATCGCGGGCGAGTAGATCAAAACGTCGTACTTGGTCGCCTCCTCGTTGGGGTTGCACAAAAAGGCCTCGACGTCAGGGTCGGCCTTGCTGTCGGCGTGAACCAGGAGCATGCGAACCGGGGCGATTGCGCCCTCGTTGACCTTGTCCTCGATCAGGGCGGCCATTTTCTTGGCCGACTCTGCAGAGTCATTCGCGACCAGGACGCGGCGGCCGGCGCAGATCTGGTCGATCGCCAGCTGCCAGACAGTTTCGTCGTCGCCGTGGTCAACGCGAATATGGTCAGTCGTGCCGACGACGTCCAGGACGGTGATGACCTGGCCAGGCCGAGCGAGCTCGCAGAACTCGATCACGCCGTCGTTAGCGTCGGCATCGCACAGCAAAACACGTTTAGCGGCCGCGACGGCCTCGATCAGGGCATCCATCACCCTAACGCGACCCTCGACCGGTCCGGTCGTGGTGTGGCGGATAACCTGAGACGCCTCGTCAATGCAGAGCGTCTCGAGGGTGGTAAACCAGCTGCGCTCCTCGGCGTTGTAGAACTTCGGGGCGGTCAGGCTGTTGACGCAGCAAGCCAGGTGCGAGATCCACGGCATCTGGCGGGCGTAAACCTGCTGATAGTGCTCGACGTTAAGGCGTGCTGCTGCGTCGTCCAGGAGCGAGATCCGATGCGCGATATAGGCTGCTTTGGTCGAGGCTTTCATCAGCGGTGCGATCAGCTTCTCGGTTTTGCCCGAGCCCATCGGCGCCCGAACGATGACAATTCCCTCGAGGCTTTCGACCAGGTCGGCCATGTGCGCCGGCAACTCGATACCGCCGTGCTCAGCGCGCACGCCTTCGATTTTCATGTATTGAACGTTTGGTTTGGCCAGCGCCGAAACCGAGAAGCCCCTCAGCTGCTGGGCCGCGTTGACCTTTTGCCGGGCAATCCAGCGAGCCAGGCTGCGCGCCTTGGCGCGAACGGCGTCGGGGGTGGCTGGGTGCAGTTGTTCGATCACGCGGCTGACAACCTCGTCGACGCTGTATTTGATCGGCACCAGGAGCAGCCCTGCGTTGACGGCCATTTTTGCCGCCTTCTCGATTTTGGTTTTGCTGCCGCTGTGGGACACGCGCTGCAGGCAATAGGTAAACCAGTCCTTTTCGGCGCGGAACATGCTGTCGCGAGCGTGCAGTGCTTTGGCGGTCGACTTCAACCCGTAGCGGCAGTGGTAGTCGTTCCAGTCGGTTGGACCTTTGCCGGTAGCGCGGGCCTCGGCCACCTCGGCCAGGCTCATAGATTCAAAGGTTGGCACGGTGGCCACGTGCTGCAAGTCGCGGTGTATCTCTAGCGCGGCGAGCAGGCCGGCGTTGCCGGCCTCTTTCCATTGGTCATTATCCGCGGCATTCAGGAAGCGCCAGCCTGGATAGAACTTGTCATAGATGCGCAGCACCTTGACCAGGTTGTCGACGTTGAACGCGACGACTACTGCGACATTGCGGCCGGCCTCGATCTCGGCCAGGTAGACGCTGGCGCCAGTGGCGAAGCCTTCGACGGCGATCCGCACCTCGGCGGTTTCGATGTCGCCGAAAATGCAGTGCGCGCCGTCCATCTTGACGCCCGTACCCTGCAGCTTTTTGTCGTCATACAGGCGCTGCAGGCCAAGAAACTGGCCGTGGATATTGAGCAAAGGAACGCCAGTGAAAACACCGTGACAGTCACGCATACGTTTCATTTCGAAGCGTGACGCGATCGCGCCGATCTGCTTTTTCTGCAGGTAGGGGGCGCTTCCGTCCTCAGCCCCGAGGACTTCGACGGAGCCGCGAGCGATGAAAGTGTCGCCGCTCCTTTTCTTGCCTTCGTATTCGAATTCGCCGCGCTCGTCGGTCAGCCAGGCGTGCGCATAGGCAGAAAACTCGCCTTGGATACGCGCCTCGCGAGCGCGTTCGGCCGTCTCCTCGGCCTCTTGGCGTGCGGCCCGTTCAAGGCGTTTGGCTTCCTGCTTTGCCATGCGCTCGCGATCATGCTCGCTCGAGTCAACGCCGCGTTCGCTTTTGTACAGGTTGAGCAGGGCCTCTAAACCAGACCAGGTCGAGGCACCGGTAACGTTGTTGCTGAACGTCAGGAAAGGATATTCGATCTCGGCCATGGCGGGCCGGTTGTCGGTACCGGGTTTTGCGGCGAGTTTTTTGAGCTCGCCCCATACCATCAGCTTGCCGGTGTAGCGGGCATCTGTGGCGGCAATTTTTGCCTTTGAGTAGGTTTTGAGGCGCTTGCCGTTGAGGCGAACTTGATCGCTGACTGACGACCATTTGACGGACGCGTCAGCCGCTGCAGCAGAAATATCAGCTTGGAAATGGTCAAGAAGGCTGTACGGGTCAGAGTTGAAACGCTCTGCGTAGAAGGCCCCTAGACCGGTGCTCTTTTGTACGTTTGTCATTTTGTCCCTTTGGTCAAAAGTACAAAGGTGAAAAAGTACAAACGATTGACGTCCGTTTACACGGGTCTAAACTGAGCACTGAACGGCAAAGTTCGAGTGTGAAAGTCGTGTTACCTGCCCGCTAAAACAGATAACCGATTGCTCAGTAAACACCGCAAGGTGTGCGTCTATCGCGAAGGCCGGGGGTGCTAAAGCCCCCGGCCTTTGTCCTTTCTGAACCTTTGAAAAAAAATAGCTCGTTAGCGGGTAGCCCCGCTACTTTACGTCGTCCTCTCTATATTTAGAAGACTGACGCGCTCTTTTTATAGAACCCCTCCCTTGTCGAGCGCCGCGCATAGCCCGACGACGACACCTATCACTTCGAATGTATCACCCACTTGTTGCATGGGAAACTGTGGATTCAGGGCTCGCAGGAAGTACGCCGAGCCGTCCAACGTCAATTTCTTGAATATTGGTGCGCTCGGGTCGCCTAAGTGTCCCACTACAAAGTCATTAGCCCCGCCCTTTCGGCCAGGGTCGACGAAGATGGTATAGCCAGGTGTGAAGCTGATACCGCTGGGGGCTTGCATCGACTCATCACGCACGGTCATGGCAAAGATCTTGCCTGGTGGCGACTCTAGTGGCATCACCCATTCAGTACCGGCCGGAAGCCGTCTAGGATCAGGGTTTCGAGCCCATTCGGCGGCTGCATTCCATGGAATAACAGGCACGCGCTGAGCGTGTTCGCTGGGGGCGCTGAATCCGACAGGGTCGGCCGCTTCTCTCAGCAAAACATCGATCGTTGTTCCCAGACCTTTTGCGAGTGCGTCGGCGACGTAGACGCTAGGTGCCATATCTTTAGTTTCGAGGGTCGCCAAGTGCCCGGTTGACATCTCGATATGCGAGGCGTCGATCAGGCGCTGTAGCGACCAACCAAGGGCTTGCCGCCTCTTCCGTATTGCGGTGCCGATTGTGTAGTCGCGTTGCATTGTTCCCTCTCCTTTTCCCTTAATTATTGTCCCTTCTGGATGCTCAGCGGCACCACTCGATATATAGAAATTTAGTTGCATTTTTGCTCTGAATATAGAGAATGTGGGCATGGCTACATGCGACCTACAAATCAGGGAAAGGTGCTATGACTACGCGGACGGAAAGAGATGTCGTTATCGAGCAGACTAGCCGATGGTTTGCCCATTCGGATTGGTCAATCGAACGTTTCGCCAGCGATCGTCTGGCGCCTGCTCTAGCAGCCGCTCGCCTGATCGAGCCGATCGAGCAGCCGGATGATGTCGAGACTTACCAGCGTTCCCGCAAGACGTGGGCGCAGCGTGTAGGCCGAATCTTTCACGAAACGCAGCCTTTCCCGCTCGAATGGAAATGGGTTTGGTTGTCCTGCCTGCCTCCTGAATATCTGCAGGCCGCGCGTCACGAGCTGCTGGCTATGGCTGGTTGCTTCGACGTCCGTATCCCTCAGCTGGTCGGCCTGGTTGGCCCGTCCGCGGCCCTGTCGAACCTGGGCGACGTCACGAAGACTATCGGCGATTTCATCGCCGCCAGCGCCCCAGCCCACGACGGTAAATACGATGCGAGCGACGATCCGGCCGCTGTCGACCTGATGTTGACCGAAGGCGCCGAGGCGATTTCGGCCATGTTTAACGAAATGATGGCCCTGTCTACGGGCACCGGTCGCCCGCTTCCTATGCTGCTTCTGGCGCAATTGAAAGGCGAACCGCTATGAGCGCCGCCGCCCTGCGCCTGGTCAGCTCGATAGCAAAGTCTGACGTCATTCCGACCGATAGAGAGGTGCTGGCCGAGCGTTTCGCCTCTGTACCTGGTGAAACAAAAGCCGAGAAGATCAAGCGTCAGAACCGGGAGCGTCAGCAGAAAAAGCGCCGGCTCGATAATCAGGCCAAGCTGAAAGCCGAGGCATTCCACCTGCCGGCGATGACGTTTTACGGTGGCACCGTGCAGGCCATGATCGACGTGTGCAAGGCGGGCGGATTCGAGGAGTCGGCCGAGGCGCTGACCTTGCTCGCGCATGGATCGTCGGCTCTGGCCAAAAAAGACCCTGAGGCCTTCGCCGCGCTGTTCGCGCCGGTCCTCGCTGCTCTGGCGATCGCCGGGGCGGATCTGGCTAAGCGTGACAGTCACGCTTTCGCGCAATTGATCGCGCCGCCGTCACGCAAAGGGGCCGACGAATGAAGTCGGTCCGCTTGTTTAGTGTTGCGGGTGGTCAGTCTGTCCTGGTGCTCGAGCTGCCTCGCCGCCGTGGGCTGTCAGAAGCCCGCGTAGTGGTCAGGGCTGCGACGCAGAGCAAAGTGCATAACCTTCATTTCAACGAGTCAGCCGACTGCGCTGACTTCGTGCAGTCGTTCGATCAGCAGAACGCCGGCTTTGCCGTGGCCAGCCTGCTCAGTCAGAAGGGTGGCGCTCGTGTTCAATGACGTATCCAGCGGCCTCGAGCTGCGCCAAGACGACGCGGTCGCTCGGGCCTTGATGGCCGAGGAGTGTCTGCAGGCTGGTTTGGTTCTGCAGCGCCTTTGCCTGGCTTGCGGCTACCCGATCGACGCCGGTCGCCTGACAAGGCTGCCGCGAGCGACTCGCTGCTCGCTCTGCGTCGACTACATCACTTTGGCGCGGAGACGTTGAACATGACGGCCCGCCAAGACTTCTCGCTCGAGATCCGCCATCCGTTCCCACCGGTCGACGACCTTGAATGCTGGGTGCTGTTGCCCGGCCCATGCTCGCGCCCGGTCATTCGCCAGCGCTCGACCCTTCCTGCCGGACCTACGGCGCAGGACCTGGTCTGGCTGCGCGACTGGCTGCTGTTCGCCTATCTGGCACCGACTGACTACCGCGAAACGGATCGCCCGGCTGAACCGGACGGCGTCGGTGTAATCGAGACGGCCAGGCTGCGCGACGCATTCCCGCGCCATCGCGCCAACGACCTGGCCGAGTGCCCGCTCGAGGGTGACGAAGAAGCAAAGCGACTGCCTTTCGACTACGTGGCCAGCCTGGCCAGGGATACCACTCGAGTGACCTGCAGCGAGACGCGCAAGAAGAAAAAAAGCGCGATCCCGCTCGGGCCTACGGCTTTCGAAGACGCGCACCTGGTGCGGACTGTGGCCAAGCTCCCAACTGAACAAGCCCGCTGGATTCGTTACGCCTACGCCGATTCGCTGGAGTGGGACGACGAGGCTGGCTGCGTTGTGACGCTGTGGGCTCGCGTGGCGCCCCAGCTGGGCAAGATGCAGGGCAAGACTCTGCAGCGCGCCAAGGGCCTGGCCCACTTGGCTGTGCAGCATCACAAGCATTTGAAGAACGCAGGGGCAAGCCGTTACGACGGCCCGCACCTGGCGCTGCTCCTGGGCGTCAGCGACGTGAACTACCGCCAGCACTGGCGCGCACGCTGGGACGCTATGCAAAGCGTTCTGGACGAACTCGACACGGGAGCGCTCGAGGCGCTCTGGAAGAAACTTTGATGTCGGTCATTGATTGCCTGCACTGCGGGGCGGCTCCTGAGCGTCGTCACCAGCCTGGCTCTGGCCTCTTTCTGTGGGTTTGCCCTGTCTGCAGTAATCGGGGCGAGGTGCATCCGAGCGAGGCAAGGGCGCTGGCTAGCTGGCACCTGGTCAATGACCAGGAGCTGCCGACGCATACGTGCAAGGGGAAAGGGGTTGCTCGGTTCTTTATCCGGTCCGCTCGCTGGGGCTCTCGCTGCCCCTGCTGCGACTTTGTCGACGAAGGTTACGCCACCATTGAAGGAGCGCGGGCCGGCTGGGCTCGCGCTGTGAGGTAGTCATGCGAAGGCTCAAGATTTTACGCTGCAGTGATAGCTCTATGTGGTACGCGGAATTAGTCGGCAAGCTGGTGCCTCTGATACGCGAGGAGGCGGATCTCTACATGGCTAGGGAGCCTGCCGGCTACGCCAATATCGTTTGGCTGAATGACGCTGAAATAGTAGAGGTAGAGCCTGCGCAGGACTAAAGGTCATTTGTACCAATGGCCTTAAGGGCATAAGGTCAAAAGAGAAAAGGTAAAAAAGTGCAAATGACCTCTTGCAAAAGTAACGCTAAAAAGGGTACTTTATCCACTCTGCGATACATACGACAAAAGCCCGCCATCTGAGCGGGCTTTTGCGTTTCTGACGTTCGCAAATCATGAGGGGTGCAACCCCTTGGCAGGTCTAGGCCTGCACATCCAAACCCCGCCACTGAGCGGGGTTTTCTATTTCAGGACGCCGCTTGTGGAAGACGAAAAGCTCTCGCTGCTCAGCCTGGTCAAGGTTGAGGGGGCGAAGGTCGCGCCAATGGGCGGCGGCCTACTGATTTACGGACTGACCTATCAGGAATGGACGATTCGCCTTATGGCGGCTTATGCGCTGTTCCTGGTAATCGACGGCGTTGGTCGTCGCTGGGTTTACCCGCTCGTCAAATTTGCCTGGGCTCGCCTTCGACGGCGCTACCAGGTGCCGGGAGATTCCGGGGGCCAGCAATGACCCTGCTGCAGCGCATTGTCGCTGCTGTGACGCTTTCGCTCGCCGCTGCCGGGTTCACGGTCAATCAAACGGGCCTGCCGGCGCCGGTCGAGCGTGCAGCGATCTTTGCCGGCCTCCTGGTGCTGACGCCGGAAATGGAAGGGACGCGATTCAAAGCGTACCCGGACACTGGCGGCGTCTGGACAATCTGCACCGGCCACACGGCCGGCGTAAGGCGAGGCGACCACGCTACAGAGCCGGAGTGCGCCGCGTACCTGCAGAGCGACCTCGGCGAGTCTGTCGACTTCGTCCAGGAGCGAGCTGGCCCGGTCGGGCTGTTCTGCAAGATCGCTATTGCTGACATGCACTACAACGTCGGGCACGGGGCGGTGGCCAAGTCCACGCTTTTGCGTCGAGCCAATGCCGGCGACCAGCTCGGCGCCGCTGAGCAGTTCGGCCGCTGGGTGTACGTCGGCGGTAAAGACTGCCGCATCGCGGCGAATGACTGCGGCGGCATTGTTGTACGCCGCTCTATACAGCGCGAACTTTGCAGGGTGGGGTTATGAGTCGTCTTTACGGGTTGGCCGCCCTGCTCCTGGTCGCCGTGCTGCTTTTCGGCCTCGGCTGGATGGCTCGCGGCGATCACGAGCAGGGCCAGGCGACGCAGGCAGAGCGCGATCGCCTAAACAAGGCGTTTGAGCAGGGCCAGGCGCAGGGCACGGTGCGCGACCAGGTCGTCACCCAATACGTCGACCGCGTCCAGGTAATCAAGGAACGCGGCGCCACGATCATTAAAGAGGTTCCGGTTTATGTCTCTGCTAAGGCTGACGCCGCTTGCACTGTTAACGCTGGTTTTGTGCGGGTGCACGACGCCGTCGCGCGATCTCTGCCAGCCCCTGATCCTGCCGGCGCTGCTGATGAAGCCCCCTCAGGAATTGCGCTCTCTGCCGTCGCCGAAACCGTCGCCGGCAACTACACCAGCTGCAACGCCAACGCCGAGCAGCTGACGCAGCTGCAGAGCCTGTTGCTGCAATACCAGGGCGCGGCCACGGGCAGCCCTTGAAATGCCGCGCTTGCCCGTTATAACGACCTGGGCAGCATCTACCCCACTCGCCTGGAAAGGTTTCTATGAGCAATGAACAATCGCTCGAGCGGCGAATCACGGCCCTCGGTTTCAGCTCCCCCCGCATCAGCCCGGCGCAGATCGATCTGCTCGCCAAGTCTCTCAGCTTTCACACTTACGTGATTCCTGGCACGTCGACCACTGTCGCGGCCGCTATCGACGTAACAGGTTCGGTCGTGGCATTGGCTACTTCCGAGAACGATTGCTCGAATAGTTTCGGTGAGGTGTTGGCTCGTGACACGGCCGTGTCGAAGGTCAAGACCATGGCGGTCGAGGAGCTCTGGAAGTTCGAGCGCTATCGACTGAGCAAGAACATTCATCAAGCATCAAAGGTCGGCTTGATCGCAGGGCTTGAGGTCTATGCGCATGAGGATCTGCGCGACGATCTGTTGTTCGTCGGTGACGTTGCGACTGGCTTCTGCGTTGCCTCGATCAATGCGAACGCATCGTCGATCAATGAGAGCGCATCGTCGATGACTGCGAAATGCGCACCGTAATGGGGCGGGCGGGCCTTTGGGTCCTCCCCCGCCCCCTCCCCCTTCACGGGTGATGAACTCGCGGGCCTCGCGCGTGTCGCTTCGCGAATGTCCGGTCCTTACTTCCTTTCTTGAGGCCCCCCGCCCTGCATCGCCAGCCTGACCGCTCGGCCAGGTGCGACGGGGCCTCAACCCAAATCCGCGAAAGACCAAAGGACAAAAGTCAGAAAGGACTTTTGTACCTTTGTACTTTTTCACTTTTTCTCTTTGGTCCTTTCTCCCATGGGCAAGACGATCAGCAAAAAAGACCTTGCCGATCTCTTGGGCAAGTCGCCGCGCTGGATCTCGAAACTGATCGAGCAGGGGTTGCCAACTTCGGGCGGTGGCGGTCGAGGCGTCGAGGTTCAAATCGACAGCCAGGCCGCGATCGAGTGGCTGATCCTGCACGAAGTGCGCCGCGAAATGGGCGACGAAGGCGACGAGGAGGAGGGCGTTAGCTCAGCCTCAACCGAGGATCGACTGCTAAAGCGGGCGCGGCGCGAAAAGCTGCAGCTCGAAATTGACCAGGTGCGCGGCCGACTGGTGCCGATAGACGCCGTGGTCGCCATCAATACCAGCATCGCGGCCGTCTACGCGACGCAGCTCGACGCACTGCCGAGCCGGTGTTCTGCAGATTTGGCGGTGATCGATGACCCTGCAATTATCCGAAATCGATTATTTGAAGAAACGCGGCGTATCCGCGGAGCTACTGCCGACCGCCTCGAACATCGCACACGCGAGCTCGCTGAATGCGTTGGTAAGCTCAATTCATTACGTCTCGGTGATGGTGAAGGCGCCGCCGCCGAGGACGGCTGATAAATGGGCGGTCGATAAGCGGATCATGCCGCCGAGCTCGCCGCGTCCTGGTCCTTTTGATTCGTCGGTCAATCCCTATATGGGTCCGGTTTATTGGGCGTTTGCGCAGCCACAATTCGACCGGGCGACGTTCATTACAGCCACGCAGATGGGCAAATCATCAGCGATAGAAAACATCATTGGCCAGCGGCTCGACGAAGACCCTACGCCGATCATGTACATCGCGCCGACTGCGCCGCTGTTGAAAGACGCAGTAATACCCAAATTTGACGACATGATCGCCGAATGCAAATCGCTGACGGCCAAGCTCGACGCGCACCGCTCGACGATGTTTGTAAAGTGGATCGCCGGCACGAAACTGCGTTTTGTATGGGCGGGTTCCCCGTCCGGCCTCGCGGCTGACTCGGCGGGCCTAATCATGGTCGACGAGGTGGACCGGATCGTTAACACGGGCGAGGGCTCGACGGTGAGCCTGGTCGAGCGTCGTGGTGACGCCTACGACGGGTCGAAAATCGGCTACACGGCCACTCCTACGCACGGCCGGGTGAGCAAGCGCACCCACGAAAAAACCGGCCTGCAGCACTGGGGCGTCGCTCCTGTTAAATCGGTGCAGTCTGCTGTCTGGCGGCTCTGGCAGTCGGGTACGCGCCACGAATGGGCGGTCCCGTGCCCTGAGTGCGGAGAATATTTTATCCCCTGGTCTGGCTTGCTCTGGTGGCCAGGCAAGGGGACGGAGAACGAGTGTACTCCTGACGAGGCTCAGCGCGGCGCGCGCCTGACCTGCCCTAGCAACGGCTGCATGATCGAGAGCAAGTGGCGCCCCACGATGAATAAGCGGGGCGTCCCTGTTGCACCTGGTCAATCGGTCAGCAAGGCGGGGGAGGTCACTGGAACGGCTGAGACAGAAGGCTCGACGCACTTCACATACGCGGTTTCTGGCCTCTGCTCGTTTTCGTCGAAAAAAACATACGGCGCCCTGGCAAAGGATCTGCTCTCTGCGCAGATCTCGGGCGACCCTGCCGACTTGATGGCGGTTCATAACACCGGTTTTGGCGAATGCTATTCACAGGCGGGCGACGTTCCGACGTGGGAAGAAGTGCGAAATTTGAAATGGGCTTACGCCGAAAGCGAGCTCGTCCTGCCTTCGCCCCTGCGTATTTTTCTGACGGTCGACGTCCAGAAAAACCGCCTCGTCTATGTGGTCCGAGCCTGGTATCCAGGCTTGAGCGCCGCTCTGGTCGAAAACGGCGAGCTATGGGGGCCGACTGACCAGGACGACGTATGGGACCGGCTCGAGGAGCTGCTCGACACTGAATATGACGGTAACGCCATCGACTTGGCGGGTATCGACATGGGCTACCGCGACGACAAGGTCTACGAGTTCATACACCGCAACAAGACGCGAGCTATCGCTCTGCGGGGTCGTGACTCACTCGACAAGCCTTTCAAAAAGGAAATGGTCGAGGTCAACAAGCAGGGCAAGGTCAGGAAGCGCGGCGACGCGCGATGGGCGTTTGACTCGCCGTTGGCCAAGCGTTGGGTTCACAGCCGATTCAACCGGCCGGACAACCGCACAGGCTGGTGGCTGATTCACCAGCAAGTGACCGACGACTACTGCAAGCAGTTGGTAGGCGAGGAGTGGCGCGAGGCTGACAGCGCATTCAAGCAGGTAGGGGAAAACCACTACCTCGACTGCGAGGCAATGCAATACGTACTTGCTCTGCGCGATCGCCTGCAGCGGAACAAGGTCGGCGCGTTGACACGGGCACAACTGAAAGGCGCGGCGAAAGCGGGGCCTGTGCTCGAGGAGCCTGGTCAGGTCGAGGAATCCGACCAGGTCGACCAGGACGAAACGCCGGCACCGGAAAAGCCCGCTCGTTCTCGTGCTCGAAAAGCCCGGCCAGCCCCTGCGGCTGAGCCTGTCGCCCCTGCAGCGGAGCCGCCGAAAAAGCGGCCGAGGTTCAGGGTCAAGAAAGCAACCAGGTAGGGCGCCTGGCGCCCGCCATTTCTGCGAGACAACCAATGGAACCCGTAAACCTGCACGCGGGCGATTCGATCGCCTGGTCGCGAGACGTGCCTGCGTTTCCGGCCGCCAACGGCTGGGCGCTGCAATACGTATTCAACGGCCCGGCGAGTTACTCGATCGACGCAGTCAGCGAGGCCCCTTACCGGGTTGAGCTTGCCGCGCCAGACACCGCCGATTGGCTACCAGGGCTTTATCGCTGGGTCGCATTGGCAGTTAAGGGTGACTTACGCGCCACGGTGGCCACCGGCCTTTTACAGGTCGAGCCCAACTGGCAAACCGCTGGCCCTGCAGATATGCGCACGCACGCGGCCCGCATGATCGCGCTGATCGAGTCAGCACTCGAAAAGCGCATTCCGAAGGATCAACAAAGTTACGAAATCGACGGCCAGCGCCTCGATCGAATCCCGGTCGAGCGCCTGCGCGAATTGCGCCTGCAGTATCAGCGCGAGCTGATGCAGCAGCGGCGTAAAGGCTCGGGGCTCGTGCGTAACCTGCTCGTAAGGCTCTGACCATGGATCTCTTTAAGCGATTGGCCTCGGCATTTGCCGGGCGTAAAAGCGTGCCTGCTGCCACTGAGCGGCGCGAGCCAGATCTCGGGAAGGATGCTCGCCGGAGCTTCTCGGCGGCCAAGCGAGGGCGCCTGACGCAGAGCTGGGACATGCGCAGCACCAATGCCGACGCTAACCAGGAGATCTACCGCGATCACCACACGCTGCGAGCGCGAGCTCGAGAGCAGTCGATTAATAGCCCGTATGCGAAACGCTTCTACCGGCTGTTAAAGCAGAACGTCATAGGCGCCTTCGGCATCGCCCTACAGTCCAAGGCGGTGATGGCCAACGGTGACCCAAATCGCAAGGCGCGCCGGATGATCGAGCGCGAATGGCGCAAGTTCTGCCGGCGTGGCAACTGCGACGTGACGGGGCAATACAGCTTCACGACGTTTATGAACCTCTGGCTTGAGAGCCTGGCGCGTGACGGTGAGGTCATGGTGCGGTTGATCCGCAACTGGCCAAACCGCTGGGGTTTTGCGCTGCAGATCCTCGAGATCGATCGCCTCGACCTGGACCTCAATTCAGAGCTGGATAACGGCCACCTGATCCGCATGGGGGTAGAGCGTGATAGCTGGGAACGGCCGATCGCTTACTGGCTGCTCAAGAATCACCCCGGCGACGTCTACCAGCGCGCCGAGGAGCGTTACGAGCGGATTCTCGCGAGCGACCTCCTGCATACCTTCGAGCCCTGGCGTGCGCACCAGTCGCGCGGGTTCACCTGGACGCATGCCGCTGCTGCCGAGCTGCATCACCTGGACGAGTACCGAAACGCCGAGCTCGTCAAGTCGGAAATGCAGGCCAAGGTGACAGGCGTCTACGAGCAAGACGCCGAATTTCTCGACCCGCCAGATGACCCTGACGACGACGTCGACGTCGAGGAGCACCTCGAAGCCGGCACCAACAAGCTGATTCCCTACGGGCTCAAATACAAGCCCTTGCCGAGCAGCTCGCCGACGCAGTTTGCGCCCTTCACAAAGCAGGGCCTGCGCGGCGTCGCGGCTGGTTTCGGTCCGAGCTACAACCGCCTTGCGCACGACCTGGAAGGCGTCAGCTTTTCGAGCCTGCGCAGCGGTGAGCTCGACGAGCGCGATTTCTACAAGGCCACTCAGCAGTTCGTTATCAGCTCGCTACTCGAGGCTGTAGGCGAGGCTTGGCTGTCCATGTCGCTGCTGACTGGCGCTATCCCATTGCCGCCTCGCAACTACGACGCCTATGCCGAGCTGTGCTGGATTCCACGCGGCTGGGATTGGGTCGACCCGTTGAAAGACAGCAAGGCCGCAACCGAAAGCATTTCCAACCTTACAAAGTCCGTTGGCCACTACGTCCGCCAGGGCGGAGTCGACCCCGACGATCACTGGGACGAGCTCGAACGGGAAAAAGCCGAGCTTCGGCGCCGTGGGCTGCTTCCTGCTTTGCCAACGCCACCGGAACCGCCAAATGGAACCGCTAAAGCCATCCTTGAAGCCCAACTCCTTGCCGAAGACTGAGGCCTCGACGGCCTTCCTGCATCAAAGCCGAACCCTGCCAAGCGGCCCATTAAGCCGCTCTTTGGCCATCGATCCAGAAACGATCGACAAGGAAAAACGGACGGTCGAGGTCGCGATCTCGAGTGAGTTCCCCGTGCAGCGGGAATTCGGAATCGAGGTACTCGACCACTCGCCCGAGTCGATCAACTTAACCCGGATGAACCGCGCGCCGCTCCTGGATAACCACGATCGCGGCCGGCAGATCGGCGTCGTCGAGGCCTGCTGGCTGGGCAGCGATCGGCGCCTGCGTGCGCGGGTTCGCTTCTCGCGGAGCAAGGCCGCCGAGGAGATCTGGCAAGACGTCTTGGACGGCATCCGCGTCAACGTTTCGCTGAGTTACCTCCCGCACCTGATGGTTCCCGAATACGGGCCAAACGGCGAGGAGCGTTACCGAATCATCAGCTGGGAGCCTTACGAGGTTTCCAGCGTTTCCGTTCCGGCAGACCCAACCGTCGGCGTCGGCCGTTCCTCCCCTGAAAAAACCCTTCTCACAATCAAAGGTAAGCAAATGGACCCTGTAATTGACGTAATCGACGCCGACCTCGACAAGGGCGGCAACACTGAGCACCAGCGCAGCCTGCCGGCCGAGCCTCGCGATCCGCTTGGCCCTGAGCGCAAGCGCGTTGCCGACATCATGGCCCTGGGCAACACCCACAATCAGCGCTCCCTGGCAGAGCAAGCCGTGCAGGCCGGTTACACCGTTGCTCAAACGCAGGCCATGATTCTGCAGCGCATGGCTCCTCAGGCGCTGAGCCAGTCGGCAGCCGACGATCAGTCGCGCGACTTGCCGAACTTCAAGCAGCCAGGCCAGGACATGAGCAAGCTCGGTGTAAAACCCGAGGAAATCCAAAACTACTCGCTGATGCGCGCCATCAACGCTATGGCAACCGGCAATTGGAAAGAGGCCGGTTTCGAGCGCTCGATCTCGCTGGCCATCGCCGACGCGTCGAAAAAGGACGCCCGCGGCCTGTTCGTGCCGCATGAATCGCTGTTCCAGCGTCAGTTGGAAAAGAAAACACCAGGTAAGGGCGGCGTCCTGGTCGAAACCGATCTGCGCATCGATCAGTTCGTCGACACCTTGCGCAATAAGGCCATGATCGGCCGCCTGGGTGCTCGCGTGCTGAGCGGCCTGCAGGGCGATCTGGCGATTCCGCGTAAAACCAGCGGCACCAACTTCTACTGGCTCGACGAAGACAACGAGCCGGAAGATTCCGACTTCGATTTCTCGACCCTCGGCCTGTCGCCGAAGACGATCGCGGGCGCCATCGGCGTGACCCGTCGCCTGCGTAAGCAGTCGAGCCTGTCGGTTGAAAACCTGATGCGTCAGGACATGATCGAAGGCATCGCGGTTGCGATCGACTATGCGCAGCTGCGCGGCACCGGTTTGAACAACATGCCGCTGGGCCTGCTGAATCAGCCAGGCCTGCAAGGTGCCACCTACGCCGATAAGGCCGAATGGGATCACATCGTCGACATGGAAACGGCGATCGCAGAGGCTAACGCCGATGAATCCGGCATGGCCTACCTGACCAGCCCGACGCAGCGCGGCAAGGCGAAGAAAACGCAGGTATTCGCCAATACCGGCGAGCGTCTGTGGCAGGACAACAACGTCAACGGTTATCGCTCCTTCGCGACGAATCAGATGCCATCTGACGCCTGGTTGTTCGGTGACTGGTCGCAAATCATCACGGCTATGTGGGGTGTGCTCGACATCAACATCGACACCGCCAAGAAGGCCGGTAGCGATGGCGTAATCATGCGCATTTTCCAGGACGTCGACACCGCTGCACGTCGCCTGGAGTCCTTCAGCTGCCTGCGTAAGGCAGCGGCTGGCGGCTAAAAGAAAACCTTAGCGGGCAGTTGGTGGGGGCTTCGGCCCCTTTTTTATGCACGTCAATAAAGGATGTAGAGCTATGAACTCACTTGTTCTGGCGGCAAGTTTTTTGATTGTGACCCTGCGAGGTACGTTTCGCGGGGTTGAATTTCTCGAGCCGGGTACGGTGCTTGAGGTCTCGCGCGATCTGCGTAACACGATGATCGCTAACCGCGCGGCGCGTGACGCGACCGACGAGGAAATCGCCGAATATCGCAACTTGCACGCGGCGGCCGATTTGATCGGCGGGGATCTGCAGGATCTGGCCAGGCAGAAAGGCGATCTCGAAGACGAGATCTACACCCTCAACCAGGCCAAGGCCGCATTGGCCGGCGAGCTCGAAGGTTTGCGTGGCCAGCATACCGAGCTGAGCGAGGAGCTGGAAAAGCTGGGCACGCAGCGCGCCGCACTGGTGACTGAGGTCGCGGAGCTGGAAGCGAAAGCCAAGCCAGCGAAGGTCGCCGCCAAGTGATAGGCGACGACGATTTCGCGACGTTCTTCGACCCTGACGAGTTCGGCTGCACGGTGCAGCTGATCGAGCCAGATCGGCCGCCCCGCGATGTCGACGGCATGTTCGGCAAGCCGGAAACATCGGGCGGCATTTACCGCGCCGGCACCGATCCAGGCGCTGCGCAGATCCGCGCGACGCCGAATCAGCGTCACCTGCAGTTGCCTCGCGGTGAGGTGCCGGAGGCCTGGCGGGCGACGAAGGTCGTCACCGATGGCGTGACTTACTCAATCGCTGATGTCGCGCCGCTGGGTCGCCTGCGTAGCTTGCTGACGCTAACCCCGTTCGGCGATCGCGCTGCAGCTCCTGGAGAGCGTGGGAAATGGCAGGTTTCCAGCTAAATTTTGCCGTCGATGGTTGGGGCCAGGTGGAAAGGGAAGTCGGGCAGGCGTCCAAAAAGATGGACTTGGCGGCTGCTCGAGCACTTCGCAAAACCGCGCAGTGGCTGCGCACGCACAGCTCCCGGGAAATCGCCAAAGAGCTGCGCATCACGCAGAGCCCGATTCGCCACCGGTTCGACATTTTCAGTCAGTCAACGGCCCGCGAGGTCAAGTTGTGGGTTGGTCTGCGGCCGCTGAGCGTGCATTACCTGGGCACGCCAAAGCAGACCGCGACCGGCGTCTCGGTTGGGCATCGCGAGTATGAAGACGCCTTTATCTCGCCGATGAAAACCAAGCACCAATTGGTTTGGCGTCGCAAAGGTCGCGAGCGGTTGCCGCTCGAGAAGGTGACAGAGGACTGGGCCAGCGAGGGCGTTACGGCGCTCGAGCGCTGGGAAAAGCGGGCAGAACAACGATTTGTAGAAATTTTCGAACAAGAGGCGCGCCATGTCTTCACCCCAGCTTAATAACGTCTCCGATCTGTTTTTCGCGATCGGCGACGCGATCCACGCTGCGGGTTTGGGCGTGGCCGTCAGCAATTACGACGAATTCAGCGGCACGGTCGGCGACGCCGAGGTGCTGATCGAGATCGAGCGCACTGCACCAGGTATCAAGCAGAACGACGGGCGGCACGTTCACAACGTCTCGGTGACTTTGCACGCGGTCGTCGCCAGGTGGCGCAAGTTTCCCGCGCTCGAGGCGATGAACCTGGCCACGGTGCTGGCTCGCCTGGCGGACTCGAACCGCTGGAAGCTGCCGGGCCGGCAATGCAACTTGCCGGACAATATTCACTGTGGCCCCTCGATCTTTCAGAAGGGCCGCGACGGGTACGAGGCCTGGGGCTGTTCGTTTACGCAGGGCCTGGCCATCGGTCCAGACCGGACGCCAGAAGATCCGGTAATCGGCGGAATGCCGCTTGTAGCGTGGCGAGTTAACCCCGAGCTCGGGCCACCAGGTGAGGCGGAACATAAACCGCTCGAGGTGTAGCCATGTTCGAGGCAATCATCAATCAGCAGCTGGGGCCGCTGATCGAGCGCCTGGCCGAGATCGAGATCGAGATCGAGGATCTGCGTCGACGCGCGGAGAACCACAACCGAATCGGTATCGTCGCCGCTGTCGATCCCGGCGCCGGCCGCTGCATGGTCAGCCATGGCGACCTAAAGACACCCTGGATCAAGTACGTAAACCCGAGCGCCGGGGAAATCAGCGAGACGCGCCACCCTTCGGCCGGCGAGCAATGTCTGCTTATCAACTACGGCGGCGGCGATGGCAGCGCGCACTCGATTGCGTTGTGCGGATTGAATTCCGATGCGTTCCCGGCCGTATCAACCGTGCCGGAATTGCATCGCCGCACGTACCCGGACGGAACCGAAAGCAGCTACGACCACGCAAGCCATAAGCTCGAGTGGAAGAACGGTCCGCTATCGGTCAAGGCCGATCAAACGGGCCTTGTCGTAATGCTCGGGGCGGTGGGTTTTAAGCTGGCCGGTGGGAAGTTCTCGCATATCGGCGGCGCGCTCGATCACGACGGCGTGAACATCGGCAAGGATCACTTGCACAAAGACACGCAGCCGCAACAAGGCGCGTTCTCGGGGCCTCCTAAATGATCGGCATCGATAGAGATTCCGGGGCCACGGTCGACGATTGGCCTCAGTTTGTGCAGCGAGCAACGCGCGCGCTGACAACCCCGCTCGGGACCCGTCAGAAGCGCCCCCTTTACGGCAGCAAATTGCACCTGGTGCAGGGCCGGAACATGGGCGATAGGCATCTGATTCTGGCGCAGAGCTACGCGGTCGAGGCCTTTTTCAACGAGGCGAACGGTATCGACGACTTCAAGCCAGAAACAGTCGTGGCCACGCGAGGCGAGTCAGGCATCCGCCTGCGCCTGGCCGGCACCTGGCATAACCGCAAAATGTCCTTTGAGGTGGCCACTTGAGCATGCTCATACCCGGTCAAAACCAGCTGGCCGAACCTGCGATCGTCAAGATCGAGGAGTTCGAGCCGCTGCTCGCTGAATTCAAAGCGTTTGTGGTCGAGTTCGTAGCGGCCCGATCGCCTGAGAACGCGGCAAAGCTCGAGGTCAGCCTGCAGAACGAAAGCGAGCTGCTGACCTTGGCGCTCGAGGCCTTTACGGTTCGTCTGCAGACGCAAGAACGCAAGTACAACGCCCGTATAAAACAGATGCTCGCATGGTGGGCTGAGGGCTCGAACCTCGACGCCAGGCTCGCCGACATGGGGCTCGAGCGCCAAACAATCACGCCGGGCGATACGGCGGCATATCCGCCTGTCCTCCCGGTGATGGAATCTGACGACGACGCCAGGCTGCGCTATTACCTGGCGCCGCACGCACCAGCCGCGGGCTCGCGTATGCAGTACCGGCGCGAGGTGCTGACGCTGGGCGAGCGCCCAAAGGTTTCAGTCGATCCGATCTCGGCCGGCGTGGTGAATGTGACGTACACGTTCGACCCTGACGGCTTCGCGGCACAGGTCAAAGATGGCAACGGCCGGCGCACTGCGCCGGGCCAGGTGACTGTGACCGTGCTCGCTCGAGCGGGTGACGGAACACCGTCAGAAAGCCTGCTCGGCGCCGTGCGCACGCACTTTGCCCGGTCGGACGTGAAGCCTGAAACAGACCAGGTAATCGTCCAGGGCGCGCAGATCATCAACTACAAGATCCGCGCGATCGCTTACATCAACTCGGGGCCTGACGCGGCGCTGACAGAGTCCACGGCCGAGACGCAGCTGCAGAAATATGCAGACGCCTGCCACCGGCTCGAGGGGCGCGTCGATCTGACCTGGATCGATTACACGCTGCACAGCGCCGGGGCTATCCGGCTCGAGATCCTCGAGCCACTCGCGCCGATCGCCACGACGGCGTCACAGGCCCCGTATTGCACGGCTGTAGAGGTTGAGGTCCGCACGCTATGAGTGATGACCTGGAGCCTGTACGGCACACGCTACTGCCTGCCAATCGATCGCCACTCGAAACGGCGCTCGATCTCGGTTTCGCCAAGCTCCTGGAGCGAATCGATCCGCCGTTTCCAGAGCTGATGGACCCTCAGCGAACGCCGGTCGACTTTCTGCCGTATCTGGCTGCCGATCGCGGGGTTAGCGAATGGAGCCCCGCGGCGCCTGAGGCTGAAAAGCGGCTGACGGTTGCACTGGCCTGGCCAACAAAACGCCAGGCCGGCACGCGGGCTGCGCTGGAAAACGCGGTTAAGGGGCTGCAGCTGGTGCCCGAGGTTACAGCCTGGTTTGAGCAGACGCCGCCCGGCCCGCCTTACAGCTTCACCGTCCGCGCCTTCTCTCAGTTGCCTTACAGCGAAGAAATCGACGAGCGCCTCGATCGACGGCTCGCCGACGCGAGAAGCGAGCGCGACACGCTGTCGGTTTCCGTGGGGTTGAGCGCGTTCGGAACGCACTACATCGGCGCGGCGACTGTCTGCGGCGAGCTGACCACTATTTACCCGATCGTTATCGAAGGCGCCGAGGCGTCCGGCGAGTCCTTTAGGGGCGCCGGCCTCTACCTCGTCGAGACGACCACAATTTATCCTCAGGGGTCCTAAATGGCCGACTTTTACACCCTACTGACCAATGCGGGTATCGCATACGAAAACGCCTGCAAGGCTGCGGGCTTGCCGATCAAGCTGTCGCAAATCTCGGTAGGCGATGGCAATGGCGCGGTTTACAACCCCGCCGCGACTGCGACCGCGCTCAAGCGCGAAGTGTGGCGCGGGCCTCTGAATGCACTGTTTCAGGACGAGCAAAACCCTAGTTGGTTGCTGGCCGAGGTGACGATTCCGCCCGAGGAAGGCGGGTTTTATGTGCGCGAGGCGGGCATCTGGACCGACTCCGGCATTTTGTACGCGATCGTTAAATATCCTGAGTCGTTTAAGCCTGTACTTGCGAGCTCTGGCTCGGGGAAAGAGTTCTACATCAGGTCGATTTTTGAAACGAGCAACGCCTCGAGCGTAACGCTTCTGATTGACGACACCGTCGTCAAGGCTACGCGGGCTTGGGTAATGGGCTATCTCGCTGACGAGCTGGCCAAGCTGGATGGCAAGCAGTCGGTACGCGTGGCCACCACGGAAAACATCGTGTTGAACGGTGCGCAGCAAATCGACGGCATCGCGGTTGTGTCGGGTCAGCGGGTGCTGGTGACGGCCCAAACGGCGGCGAAGGATAACGGCATTTATGTCGTGGCTAACGGCCCATGGGTTCGCTCGGCTGATTCCAACACTAGCGCCAAGGTGACTCCCGGCCTGACCGTGATGATCGAGGAGGGTACAAAGAACGGCGATTCTCTATGGCACCTGGTCACAAATGGCCCTATCACGTTGGGCACTACTGCGCTGTTTTTTGAAATGCTCGCAGGCAGAACCGGCGTGGAGCCGGGAACGTACAAAAGTGTCTGGGTCGACAAATATGGTCGTGTGTTGGGCGGCACGAACCCGACGACGCTTGCGGGTTTCGGGATCGAGGACGTTTACACAAAGCTGCAAGCTGAAAAGTTGGTGCGCGATGCTATTGCCGTACCGGTGGTAAGTGTATCTGCGTCGTACAGCTTGCCGGCCGCTGAGCTTGGCCTGGTTATGATTGATTCAGCCCTGGCGGCCGTCACGGTGACATTGCCGGCGTCAAACGGCGCATTGGGTGTGCGTGATGTGGTTCTGCGCCGCACGGATGCGACTGCAAACGTGTTGGTTATCGCGGCCGCTGGGACCGATAAAATCCTGCTGGATACCACGGCGCAAGCGGCTGGCCAGGCGACAACAGAGCTCCTGTTTAGCGGCGACTTTTTGCGTTTGCGCAGTGATGGTGCTGGCAAGTGGTGGTGTATCGGCCAATCAGAGCTGCCGGGGAGCATTGCTACTGGCTATAACGTTATTTCTGCGACCGGGGTTTCCGCCTATGCAGTTCCGCCCGTGCTGCGCTCTGGGCGCCGCTGGGCAAAGGTCAAAATAACAGGCGGCGGGGGTGGTGGCGCGTGCAAAGCCTCTGCGCCCGGCCCGTCGGGTGGTGCTGCCGGCGGAGTGGCAGAAAAGCGGATTAACCTCGCCGGAGTGACTACGGTATCTGTGACTGTGGGTCCAGGCGGGGCCGCTGGTGCGACGGATGGGGCGTTCGGTGCGGTGGGAGGGGCCTCAACGTTCGGAGCCTATTGCTCGGCTCAAGGCGGCGGTGCCGGACAAGTCAACGGAAACGCTCCGGTGGGCGGTGTCGGGGTGGGTGGCGATCTCAATTACAGCTTGGGCAGTGGCTGCCCGGCGGTATCCGGTCCAGGCGGCTCCCTGTTCGGTGGTTATGGGGGCGGCGCTGCAAGCCCCATTGCTTCCTCGGATTCGACCACTCCGGCAAGGCCGGGCTGTGGGGGTGCGGGTCGAACTACGTCTGCTGGCGTTGCGGGTGCGAATGGCCTTGCGGAGGTTTCTTGGTGATGACTATGTGGGCACTTATTCAAAACGGCACAGTTTTCGAAACTACTGCAATCAATCCGGCAGGACGCTTTCACCCGGATTTAAAGTGGGTGCCGTGCGGTCCCGAGGTCGGGCAGCGGTGGTCGTTTTCCGGTGGGGTATTCAGCGCCCCGGTGGTGGACCTTGAGGACTGGGTGGGAGCTGAGCGGATTTGGCGAAATGCCGAGGTGAGTTCTAGCGAATGGCTGGTGATGCGTCACCGCGATGAACTCGACCTCGATATAGCGACCACGCTAACAGCCGCTCAATTTTCGGAGCTGCTGAGTTATCGGCAGGATCTGCGGGACTGGCCTCGGTCTGGCGGCTTCCCTAATGCCGATCAGCGCCCGAGAGCCCCGGCCTGGCTCGCAGATCAAACCCAATAAACGCCCCGCACTGACGGGGCGTTTTCTTTTCCGCTTTTCACTCCTGGACGTTTAAACGATGAAAAACGCTTTCAATGGCGCGGCCTGGCTGTGCTCGTTCTTTTTTGCCTGCCTGCAGTGGTTTGGCTTGGCGGTGGTTCGCCTGGTGCTTCTCGCGCTGGGGCTGCCTGTGGTCGCGCTGGCGGTGTCTTACCCTGTCGCGGGGGTATCGGTGAGCGATGGTCGCCCGATCGTCAACCTGCGGCGCTGGGCGTGGCTTTTCGGCAATGATTTCGACGGCCTCGACGGTGATAAGCGCAACTGGTGGGCGGACAACTGCGACGCCCTGGTGCTGTTCGGCCTGCGGACACTCCTGCGCCGTGCCGGTGTGCCGATCGCGCCGCTGGCTGTCACCAGTTGGCTTGCTCGATGGTGGTGGGCTGCAGTGCGAAACCCGGTTAACAACATGCGGCTGTTGCCGATGTTCAGTTGTCCGGTAAGCGAGTGCCTGGTCGAGCGCCTCGGCGCCGATCTGGTCGAGGACAAGCCAGGGCAAGGCGGCTGGCAGTTCGTCGTTGCACGACGTCCTGCAGGGCTTGCGCGCTGGTACGGCCTGTATTGCGTTTGGCAGATCAAGGCCGATCGCGCCTGCGTCCTGCGCCTCGGTTTCAAGATCAAGCCCGAGCACGAGCTCGCACCAGGTGAGCCGGCCAAGGGGATGACCTTCAAGTTCAACCCCTGGAAATCCATTTAACCCCTATTCCTGACAACCCTCAGAAGGCCGCGCTGCGGCTTTTTTTGTGCCTGGAGATTGATCGATGGCCATCCGCAAAAACTACACCGTTCTGGTTCCGTTCCCGACCGGAGGCGGCCACTACGCCGCCAAGGGCTCGACATTCGATCTGCTCGACGTCCAGGCCCACGCCTTGGAAACGGCGGGCCGCATCAAACAAACCGCCCTGATCGAAGCCGAGGCAGCCGCTGCGGCGGCTCAGGCACCGGCGGCAAAGAAACCCACTGCGAAGGCTGAGTAAACATGGCAGAAGTAACGAATTTTGAGCACAACGGCGTCTCGATCGAGTCGAACGAACCGCCCGAGTCGATGGGCGGGATTGGCGATAACGTAATCGGCATCGTCGGCACCGCGCCAAACCGCGCGATTGGTGTCCCTCTCAATGCTCCTTTCCGCATCAACGGCCAGCTGACCGCCGACATGCTGGACCCGACCGGCGCCGAGGCCGGCACGCTGATTTTGACGGTCAAGCAGATCCTCAAGGTCGTTAAAGTTCCGATCTACGTCGTCGTTGTTGAGGCCGGGCTGACCCCGGCTGACACGATCAATAACATTATTGGCGGCGTTGATTCTGAGTCTGGCCAGCTGATGGGCATGTCGGCGCTGACGACCTGCCTGGAAGATCCGACCATCATCGGCGCGCCAGGCTTCTCGTCTGAGCAGTCCGTGCATAGTGAGCTCGCCTCTCTGGGCCAGCGTATGCGAGCCCGTGTGGTCCTGGACGGCAAGGACGTTACCGTCGCCGGGCAGGTGTTGAACAGTCAGTCGATCGGCGGCGCCGCGCTGGGTTACGACCGCTGCTACATGGTTCACCAGATGCCCGCGGTTTACTCGAAAGCGGCCAAGGCAAACGTCTTTTTGCCGCCCTCGAGTCTGGCCATTGCTGCGCTGGCCAAGGTCAAGCAGTGGGAAAGCCCCGGCAACCAGGTCACGTATGCGGCCGACGTTTCGCGGACGGTCGAATACAACATCCTGGACAAGTCGACCGAGGGGGATCTGCTCAACCGCTACGGCGTCAGCTACTACGCCCGAACGATCCTCGGCGGCTTCTCGCTGATCGGTAACCGCTCGATCACCGGCAAATTCATCAGTTACGTCGGGCTCGAGGACGCCATCGCCCGCAAGCTCATCAAGGCGGCGCAAAAGGTCATGTCTATGAACCTGACCAAACGCGCAATGGAGCAAGAAGTAACGCGGATCAACCTGTTTATGCAGGACTTGGTCGCCGACGAAACCATCCCGGGCGGCAAGGTCTACCTGCACCCGGAATTGAACAGCGTCGAGAAGTACAAAAACGGCACTTGGTATCTGTGCATTGACTACGGCCGCTACGCGCCAAACGAGCACATGATCTACCAGCTCAACGCCAGCGACGCCATCATCGAAGAATTCCTGGAGGATGTTCTCTAATGTTTACTAACCGCGTAAGGCAGATGATGACGGCGACCCTGCAGGGTATGCCGTTGATGGCCACGATCGACGATTTCGACCCGCCACCGATCGAGTTCGATCAGGAGTCGATGCGCGGCGGTCGCTTCATTGAAGAAGAAATGGCCGTGGGCATGAAAGCGCTGTCGGCCAAGCTGACGCTGCAGGGCGTTGGCCTGCCGATTTTCCTCGCTATGGGCGTGGTCAGCGGCGGCGAAATTCTGCTGACCGTCCAGGAGGCCGGCGAGGACCAGGAGGGCAACGAGTGGTTTGCCTATCACGTCTGCACCGGCAAGCTGAAAAAGCAGGAAGACAAAACGATCAAGATGGGCGACAAGCCGATCACGACCCTGGAGATCGCGCTGCGTAGTTACCAGCGCCTCGAAATGGGCGTCCCGGTAATCGACATCGATACCCGCACGCAGAAGTGCGTAATCAACGGTGAAGACTACCTCAAAGGCGCCCGCCGCCTGGCCTTGATGCCTTAAACCGATCGCTACTCAATGAACCGCCTACGGGCGGTTTTTTGTTGCCAGAAGGAAAGTAAAAAAATGCAAGAAGTACAGCCAATGAACTGGTTAAACGCGTCGTACCCGCTGCAATTTCCAATCACTCTGGATAATGGCGACGCCTTGAGCGAGATTCCGCTGCGGCCGATCAATGTCACTGAGCATCGCGCGGCCATCGTCAAGGGCGGCAAGGATAACGATGACCAGTTCGAGCAGATCCTCATTGTCGCCACTGGCCTGCCGGATTCCGTGCTCGAGCAGCTAAAGCAGCCCGACTACGTGTCCCTGGTTGAAATTATTCACGACTACATCAAGTTGCCGGGCACGTATTTTTCGGGCGCGAAGCCTGAAAACCCTGACGACTTCCCGTTGCTCGTGCCGGTCAAGGGTTTCGGCGGTCGGCTGATCGAGAGTCTGCAGATCCAGGTCCCGGCGATGAAGGTCTCTAAGACCATGCGCAAATTGAAGACGGCCAACGAGCGCGCCGACTTCGTGAGCGCCCATTGCGTGGGTCTGTCGGTGCCTGAGGTGCAGAGCCTGAGCCTGCCCGACTGGACGCAACTGCAGGAGCGTCTGAACGATTTTTTGAATCGTCCGGCTGCCTTCTTTCAGAGCGCGACGTCGACGTAATCCTCGACGTTGTACCCCTCGTTTACCACGTATCCGAGGCGGAAATTCTGGAATGGGACGCCGGCAAGGGCATGCGCCGCTACGAGTTAGCGATCGCACGCCTGGGCGCGAAAAAGGGGTAGGGCATGGCTGAGTCAAAATTCTCCTTACGCCTTGCTGCGCATGATGCGTACTCGAGCACGTTCGGCGACTTCAAGAAGAAGGCCGGCGCGCTCGAGGAGGGCATCAAGTCGCAACGCGCAGAGCTCGACAAGCTCAACCGTACGGCCCGGTCGGCTGATGGTTATGCGACGCTGACGGAAAAGGTCGCGAAAACGACCACGGCCCTGCAGTCGGCTCGAGTCGAGCAGACGCGTATCGGGCGCGAGCACAAGGCGGCGGCCGAACGGGTCGAAAAGCTGAAACAGGAGTATGAGCAGGCGGCGCTCGCGCTCAAGACGCTAGAGTCGAACACTGGCGCCACGGCGGCGCAGATGCGCGTCGCTCGGACTGAGGCGAACAGGCTGCAGCGCGAGCTCAATAGCGCCAGTTCTGAGGTCCGAAAGCTCGACACCTCGCAGGATAAGGCGACAGCGAGTTTGCGCACGCTGACCGCCGCACAGCGCGGCGAGCGGAACGAGCTCAAGCGGCTGCAGACGGAACTCACGGCGGCCGGCGTTGATACTGGCAAGCTGGCCAGCGAGCAGAAGCGTCTCGAGTCGTCGACCAAATCGGCCAACGCGGCATTGGCGGCGCAGCGTGCGCGCCTGGAGGCCGTCAGCGGCGCACAGTCGCGCATGGACGACAACCGGGGCAAGCGTGCGGATATGCGCGGGCAAATGGTCGAGACGGCGGCGCTGGCCTATGTGGCTGCGAAGCCAGTCAGCCAGGCGATGGACATGGAAACGGCCATGGCCGACGTTGGCAAGGTGATTGATTTCGCACCTGGTCAGCGTGAAAAGATGGCGTCGGACAACCTCAAGCTTGCGAGCGATCGCCTGATCGCTTCCAGCGGAATGACGGCCGTCGACCTCGCGAAAATCGAGTACGCGGCTGGGCAGTCGGGTATCGGCAACAACAACAAGGACGCATCGGGCAAGGTCGACCAGGTCGCCAAGCAAAAAGACATCATGGAATTTACCCGTGATGCCGCGATCATGGGCTCGGCGTTTGATGTCAGCTCGGAGGAATCCGGCCAGATGATGGCCGGTTGGCGTGCGTCGATGAATCTCAATCGCACGCAGACGCTGGACCTTGCGGACTCGACGAACTACCTCGGCAACAACTTCAACGCCTCCTCTGCAGACATTGCGTCGGTAGTGAAGCGTTACGGCGCCATTGGTTCCGCGTCGGGCCTTGCGCCTGAGCAGACGGCCGCTCTGTCGGCGGCGCTTTTGAACCCTGGCACTGAGAAAGAAATCGCCGGTACCGGATTTAAAAACTTCCTCTCCGCTCTGACGAAAGGCGAGGCCGCGACGAAGGGTCAGAAAGAGACGTGGTCAGAGCTCGGTTTCGATCCTGAGGATCTGGCCGGGCAGATGCAGAAGGACGCGCCCAAGACGATCATGTCCGTTCTGCAGAAGCTCAAAGAGCAGCCGGTAGAAAAGCAGTCGGCTTTGGCCACGCAGCTTTTCGGCTCGGAGTCGATCGGCGCTATTCAGCCGCTGCTGTTGAACTTGGGCGAAGTCCAGCGCGCGTTTGACCTGGTATCTGACAAGTCCAAATACGCAACGTCGGTGCTCGGCGATCAGGGCTCGATGATGCAGGAGGCGGCCGGGGTGGCCAACACCTCGCGCACCGGTTGGAACTCGTTTACCGCATCGCTGACGCGGCTTTCGACTCTCGTCGGCACGGCGATGTTGCCGGCGTTTAACTACCTCATGGGGCCGCTCGGCACGTTTGTTAATTACCTGGGCGACGCGGCCGAGAAATTCCCGAACATTACGGCGGCGCTCGCTGTTGCTGCGGGTGGTCTGACGCTGCTGAAAGGCGGCGCGCTGGCATTGAAATATGTCGGCCTGATGGTTGGCCAAGGTGCGAACCGTGGCGCGCTCGCGCGCGCCAAGCTGGACGCCAGCACGGCGAGCACCGCAACGCAGGCAAATCTCGCGGTAGCTCGCTTAAATCGCACCATGGCCCGTATGGGCGGTGGTGGCGGCATGGGGAGCGGTAGCGGCGGGGGCGCAGGCGGGAAAAAGGGTGGCAAGCTGACGCCTGTTAAGCCTGGCGCGAGGCTACCGTCTGCGCCGTTTATGGCGAAAGCGGGGCTGGCAGCTGAGAAGGTGCCAGGGCCGATCGGCAAGATTGCGTCAGCGGGTGCCAAGCTGCTCAACGCAGCCCCGAGTTTGACTGCAGTTGCGGCGACGGTGGCCGAAAAGGCGCCTGGCGTAGCAAGCGGCGTAATGTCGGGCGCGAAGGGCCTCGGCACGACGGCTGCAGCGGCGGTAGAAAGCGCGCCTGGGATGCTGTCCAAAGTGGCCGCCATGGGTGGCAGCGGGCTCAGCACGGCCACGAAGTTGGCAGGCAAGGCGGCGGTGCCGCTGATGCTCGTCAGTGGCGGGATTCAGGCTGCAGAAGGCATTGCCAACGGTGACAGCAAGCAGGTTGGCAGCGCGGTCGGTGGCATGGCGGGCGGAATGGCGGGTGCCTGGGCTGGTGGGGCTACTGGTGCCGCGATCGGTACGCTGATTTTTCCGGGGCCTGGGACTGCAATTGGCGGGGCTATCGGCGGTGTTGCCGGGGGTATTGCCGGCTCTGGTGCCGGCGAATGGTTGGGCGATAAGTTGGGCGCCCTGGTCGACAAGCTGAGCGCCCCGGATGACGTCGCAAAGGATGTCGTCAAGGGTGCTGCAGCAGCGACACCGATGGTCTTTTCGCCGTCTATCACGATGACGCCGACCGGCGACCCTGCGTATGACCAGCGTTTAACTGACCAGATCCTCGCGCGGCTGAAAGGCGAAATGATGCCAATGATGATGGCCAGCGACCCGCTGGCGCAGCGTCGTGGCGCGTCTCTGACAGATGGGAGTGAGTAACGATGGCGCAGCAAATGGCGCTCGGGGAGTTCGTTTTCGGGCTCTCGAGCGGCTTCCCTTATGAAACGCTCGATCGCAAGACAACGGGCGGATGGGTCAGCCTGGACATAATCAGCAGTAAGCCCCGATCGCACCAGACCGGCCAGGCGCTCGAGGAGCTCAGGCTCAACGGAAAGGCTCAGTTTGCGGATGGCATGGCCAAGCTCGACGAGCTGCGCGCCATGGCTGACGCTCGCGTGCCTTATGTCCTGGTCGACGGTATCGGTCGCGTATGGGGACGCTGGCGGATTGACGGCGTCAACGAGGGCCAAAAGCGCGTGCTCGATGACGGCACGACGACGCTCCTGGAGTGGTCGCTCGATCTTTCGGAGTTCTTCTAATGCGCAGAGTGCGAACGATCGCAGGCGATACGGCCAACCTGTTGCTTTATCGCGAGCTCGGCCGGTCTGACGACTCGGCCGAGGAGGCGTTTTGGTTGGTGAATCCGGGGCTGGCCGAACTTGGCGCGGCGTTGCCGGGTGATATGTGGGTGTTTCTGCCCGAGTTGGCCGCGAAAGCGGCTGCAGTAAAGCCGATTTCGGCGTGGGACTAAGGGGGTAGGGTTATGGCGCTTGGATTTACGCCGGCAGTCGAGATCACGGGCGCTAACGCAGCGCTGATTAACGCTCGCCTGGTTGATTGGGAGCACGTCGACGCGTCCGGCGTTAAGTCGGACACGCTAAACCTGACGGTTCGGGTCGACGACCTGGAGGGGCTGCCAAGCTTTGACGGGAAAATCGGGCTCAAGGTCGGCTATCTCGAGTCGGGGCTCGTCGATAAAGGCGAGTTCAATATCACGCGGTGCCGGCCTCAGTTGTTCCCGCCGCTGCTGAAAATTGTCGCCACTGCAGTTCCTTTCAAGGTGGCCGACGAGACGGCATTTAAGGAGCGAAAATCGGCCAGTTTCGGGCCAACTACGCTCGGCGAGATCTTTCGGCAGTTGACCGGGCGTCACGGATTTTCCCCTCGGATTTCGCCCGAACTGGATGCAAAAGTTATCGACCATATCGACCAGTCGAATGAAACCGACATGGGGTTTCTGACGCGGATCGCGCGCAAGTACGACGCTGTCACGAAGCCGGTTAACGACCTGTACGTCATGGCGCTGAAAGGGCAGGTCAAATCGCTGTCGGGCCAGACGTTGCCGGTGGTGACGCTGTCGGTCACGAAAGGGAACTCGCCGAACGACCGATCGTTTATCAATGCCACGCTCGACGAAGAAAGCCGCGTCAAGTTCCAGGGCTGCAAAACGGTCTGGTGGGACGGTGCGACCGGCAAAGAGTGCGTGGTAGAGACGGGCTCAAAGCCATTCAAGAAGGTGACGCAGCGTTACCAGAATGAGGCGGACGCGAAGGCGGCCGGCGAGGGATCGCTGCGCAAGCTCAAGCGCGAAGAAATGAAACTGCAGATCGATTGCCCCGGTAATCCAGATCTTGCAGCCGAGGGGCTGATCGAGCTCGACGACACCTGGCCGTCATTCATGCGCGGTCAATGGTCAATTGACCAGGTGACGGCGAACGGCAGTCGGCAGCAGAGTTACCGCTGCTCGCTGACTGCGACAATCCCTGCAGAATAAAAAAGCCCCCACTGCCTAACGGCGGTGGGGGCTTTTCTCGTTTCTGGCGTTACTGCTCGAGCAGGGCGCCGGGCATGGTCGGCGGCGACTGATAGTCGACCATCACGGCCGGCAGGTTCTGCAGGTCCTGGACGTTGGCCAGCTTGCCGACGACCTCGATCGCGTTCCCGTTGGCGGCGATCCATGTCGCGTCTCGGTCGAGCCATACGCTGGCCGGCGCGCCGTTTTTGTACCGGCAGACGCCCCAGCGCTTGCCGTCCTGGCTGAGCATCTTGCAGTTGACCGACAGCCCTGCGCGCTCGCTGACGCGCTCGAGCGCGTGGTCGTCCTTCTTGACCACGTCGTTGACCAGGATCGCCACCAGGGCGACGGCGACGGCGCCGATAATGATGGGCTTTGCTTTCATGCTGCGCGGATCTCCGTTCGGTTGAGGCGCGCAGGGTAACAAAAAGCCCGCCGAGGTGGCGGGCTTGTGGGGTGGGCTACATGCTCACTTCACCATGGCTTTTTAACGTCCCGATCGGGGCCGCCGAATTCCGCATCGGTGCGGCCGTCGTTGTCGAGGTCTTTGTCGGGTCCGCCGAATGTCGCATCTGTGCGGCCGTCGTTGTCGAGATCTTTGTCGATGCCTCGGACCTGTGCGTCGGTGCGTCCGTCGTTGTCGAGATCCCGATCAGGGCCGCCGAATTTCGCGTCCGTGCGGCCGTCGTTATCGAGGTCGCGGTCTGGCCCGCCGCACGTTGCGTCAGTTCGGCCGTCGTCGTCGACGTCGCAGTCACGGGCGGCTGCAGGCTGGAACGCGCCAGCGATGGCCAGAACAAGGATGGCGCAGGCAATGTTGAGGGTGCGTGTTTTTTTCATGGGGTCTGTCCTTAGGCTGCAGCTTTGAGGGCGAGAATTATTTCTCTGGCTGCTATCGGCGGCACGGCATTGCCGGCCATGTGTACGGTGAGTCGGTGGCTTTGAGGGCGCTTGTAGCCTTCGGGAAATGTCATGGCGCGCATGACTTCGTCGGCGTTTATCATCCGCATTTTCGAGCCGTTTACGACAGCCCAGCGGTCCCGTGTGGTGATGGTTCCTATCGGCCTGCTCAGGCAGCGCCCGGTAAGGCCTGAGCCGGATCCGTAGTAGGGCATGATGAAGCGATCGCCGAAGGTTTCACGGCCGTTTTTGACGCGAATAAGGGTAGAGGCCGCGCGACCAGGCTTCTCAATATCGGACCAGCGCCCTGATTCGAAATCGATAAATGAGCTCGCTGGGACACGCTCGCGTTTCGGCAGCACCAGGTTAAGCGGTGCCTTGCTGAGGGTGCAGATCAGAAACAGCCGCACGCGGTGTTGCGGTGCGCCAAGGTCCGCGCAGTCAACGATATGTGGCGCGATTTGGTAGCCCATTCGGCGCATTCCATCGGCCCAGCTTGGGTATAGCGGCCAGTTTAGGAACTCGGGCACGTTCTCGATAACCCACGCCTCTGGCCTGAGCACCTCGCTGGCAGATACGACCGACCAGGCCGTCGAGCGCGAAGCGTCGTGCTTGGGGTTGCCCGAGTCCTTACCGCGCGCCTTGGTGTGGCCCTGGCAGCATGGGGAGGCGAGGCCTATATCGCAGCGGGGAACTTGCGACCAGTCTGCCTGGTGCAGATCCTGGCATGCGTGCTGCGCTTTCGGGTGGTTAGCGCTATGCCACTTCACGGCCTCTGGCCAGTGATTGGCAGCCCATAGAACCTGTACGCCGGCCGCCTCTGCGCCCTCGCTTGTTCCGCCGATGCCCGCGAAAAGATCGAAGCCGGTAGTCATTCTTCGCCCTCCTGGTGCTGCTCGGGGCGCTGGGTGTACACGCGGTAAACGAAAATGTAAATGGCGTGAACGAGCATGGCGATGGCGATCGCGCCAGTCACGAGGATTTGTAGGCCGGTAGGGTCGTCGCTGCGCTTCATTAGACGGCCTCCCCGATCAGTTTCAGAACGCCGTGCCAGGCAATCAGGCAGCATTCTTGCTCGAGGTAGGCGCGCACTTTGGCGCGGTTGGCTGGATTTGCAGCGTCGCGCAGAGTCAGGTTGCGCGCTGTGGTATAGTCGATTTTGGACATGGTTAACCCCCTAGGTTTATCTGTCTTGCCTGGTGGCGGGTGCAACCGCTACCAGGCTTCTTTTAAATCAGCGATTCGAGCCGGCGCGCCAGCTCGGCCTGGTTGCCTATCTCGTAATGCCCTTTCCCGTCGTGATACTTCTTAAACAGGTCGTCGAGCGCCTCAATAATCAGGTACTTGACCGGCACGCTGTCGGTCGACATGTTTTTAATGTCGGTGGTGCCCGTGTGGTATTTGGTCGGCACGATTGCCTTGAGCTGTTTCTCGTCGCCGCCATCCGAAACCACTGCTTTTCTGGCTTTGTCGAGGTGCGCCTCGTCTGGCGCGCTGTTCGGCCGGCTCGGGCGTTCTAGGCTGATTTTTGGGGCTGGCTTGCTCATTTATCCATCTCCAGGAGCTCGAGGGTTACGGCCTCGATGTCGTCTCGGGCACCGTCGCCTGCAGGAAGATCAAACACGCTGAGGCCTTCGGCAATGCCGTTTGTATACGAGACGCTCTGATATGTCTTGGCGTTGAGCACCGGCAGCTCATAGCCGTGCAGGGCCTCTGTCGCTGTTCTCTCGATGATTGTGTTTCTGATGGCCCTGGCGACTAGCAGAACCGCTTTCGGCAAGCCATCGGTAACTTCCTGGCGGTCCTTGACGAGCTGCACCATGTCGCGGGTGGCCCAAATGTCGTATTGGCTTGGCTGTACCGGGATTATCACCAGGTCAGAAATCTTGACCGCGTCAGAGGTCAGGGGCGTGATTTTCGGGATACCGTCGATAATTACGTAGTCATACCCCGAGGAAATGCGCGGCAGATCGCGCTTTATTGTTTCGCGCATGATTACGCAGGGGACCGGCACGGCGTCGTCAGAGCGTGCGCTTGCCCAGTCAGTGGCCGACCCTTGCGTGCCGTCCAGGTCGACCAGGAGCACGTTCTTTTTATGCACGGTAGCCAGGCACGCGGCGATATTCGTCGCGCTAGTGGTCTTCGTGGTGCCGCCCTTTTGGTTCTGAAAGGTCCAGATTCTTGCCGCCATTGTGAAGGCCTCGCGATTGGGTGAGGCCTCAATATACGTACAAATGTACCTTTGTACAATAGGCCATAAGGGCAAAGGTACAAAACAAACAGGCGCGTAGCGCCATCCTTTACAGAGACTCTGTCTCTGCGCTTTGGCTTGTCCTTTCTCCTGGCGCCTGTAGCCCTTGCGCTGCGGGGCCTTCCCGCTATGGGCTGAAAGGTCGGGACTCTGGTCGTCCTTATGGTGTAGGCCGTCCTTTCTGCGTTTTCTCGCCTTGTCGTCCTGCCGATCTTTCTTTTCGCGTCGTGACGTCACCCGTCAGCTATTTATGTTTATACCTTATTGCCCTAGGGCAATGGGTGCATGCACTACACCCGCAGCCCAATCCCCTATGCACCAATAACACCATACCAACATACACCCATAACCCTACATTCAATCAGGGTCATGGGTGTATACACCAATTCCCCATTC
>NZ_JBUBUV010000002.1:4857500-6595000 GCF_054897715.1 Pseudomonas sp. RT6P73
GCTATTTTCACATTTCTGTCATATAGGTCAAAAAAGCCCGAAAACACAAAGGCCGAGCCCCAAGGGGCTCGGCCTTCTTCCCGTCTACTTACAAGCTAGGGAACGCGAATTGCGACGCTTCATGGCTCGCACGCTGCGGCCAGCGCTGGGTAATGGCTTTGCGACGGGTGTAGAAACGCACGCCATCCGGGCCATACGCATGCAGATCGCCGAACAACGAACGCTTCCAGCCACCGAAGCTGTGATAAGCCACCGGCACCGGCAACGGCACGTTGACGCCGACCATACCGACTTCGATCTCGTCACAGAACAACCGCGCCGCTTCCCCATCACGGGTGAAGATGCAGGTGCCGTTGCCATACTCGTGATCGTTGATCAGCTGCATCGCCTCTTCCAGGCTGTTGACCCGAACGACACACAGCACCGGCCCGAAGATCTCTTCTTTATAGATGCGCATCTCTGGTGTGACGTTATCGAAAAGGCAGCCACCCAGGAAGAAGCCTTCTTCATGACCGGCAACGCTCAGACCTCGACCATCCACAACCAAGGAGGCACCCGAAGAAACGCCGTCTTCTATATAGCCACTGACTTTGTCGCGAGCCTGACCGGAAACCAGTGGCCCCATGTCCAGACCACAGGTCGTCCCGGCACCGATTTTCAGCGCCTTGATTTGCGGTACCAACTTGGCCACCAATGCATCCGCCACCTGGTCGCCTACACACACGGCCACCGAGATCGCCATGCAACGCTCACCGCAAGAACCGTACGCCGCGCCCATCAGTGCGCTGACCGCATTATCCAGATCCGCATCCGGCATCAGCACCGCATGGTTCTTCGCGCCGCCGAGTGCCTGAACGCGCTTGCCGCGCTTGGTGCCTTCGGCATAGATGTACTCGGCAATCGGCGTCGAACCGACAAAGCTCAGCGCTTTGACTTCTGGCGCTTCGATCAGCGCGTCCACCGCAGCCTTGTCGCCGTGCACCACGCTCAGTACGCCTTTAGGCAGACCTGCTTCGATCAACAGCTGAGCGATCAACAAGGTCGAGCTCGGATCCCGCTCCGATGGTTTAAGGATGAAGCAATTGCCGCAGACGATCGCCAGCGGATACATCCACAGCGGCACCATCGCCGGGAAGTTGAACGGCGTGATACCGGCAACTACGCCCAGCGGCTGGAAGTCCGACCAGGCATCAATGTTCGGGCCGACGTTACGGCTGTACTCGCCCTTGAGAATTTCCGGCGCGGCGCAAGCGAACTCGACGTTCTCGATACCGCGCTTCAACTCCCCCGCCGCATCTTCCAGGGTCTTGCCATGTTCTTCACTGATCAACTGAGCGATGCGCGCTTCGTTCTGCTCCAGCAATTGCTTGAAGCGGAACATCACCTGCGCACGTTTGGCCGGCGGCGTGTTACGCCAGGCCGGGAACGCAGCCTTGGCCGAGTCGATGGCTTTCTGAATGGTTTCGCGGCTGGCCAACGGCAGCTTGTGGATAGCCTGGCCGGTGGACGGGTTGAACACGTCAGCCGTGCGACCGTCTTCGGTCACCAGTTCGCCATTGATCAAATGCGGGATAAGGCTCATGCGGGGCTCCTGAAAGTTGTCCACAGGCGCCCTTCAAGGGGCGCCCGTCTTTATATAGAGAGAATAGAAGGGAAAAATCAGTCGATTTTGTTCAGCACTTCGCCGACCGCGTCGAACAGACGATCAAGGTCTTGCGGCTTGCTGTTGAAGGTTGGGCCGAACTGCAGGGTGTCGCCGCCAAAGCGCACATAGAACCCGGCTTTCCACAACGCCATGCCCGCTTCGAACGGACGCACAATGGCATCGCCATCACGTGGTGCGATCTGGATCGCGCCGGCCAGGCCGTAGTTACGAATGTCGATAATGTTTTTCGAGCCCTTCAGGCCGTGAAGGGCATTTTCGAAATGCGGTGCGACTTCGGCCACGCTCTGCACCAGGTTTTCCTTTTGCAGCAGATCGAGTGCGGCCAGGCCAGCCGCGCAAGCAACAGGGTGTGCGGAGTAGGTGTAACCGTGCGGGAATTCCACCGCGTACTCAGGCGTCGCCTGGTTCATGAAGGTCTGGTAGATCTCGGAGCTGGCAATCACCGCGCCCATCGGGATCGCGCCGTTGGTAACTTGCTTGGCGATGCACATCAGGTCCGGGGTCACGCCGAAGCTGTCGGCGCCGAACATCGAACCGGTCCGGCCGAAACCGGTGATCACTTCGTCGAACACAAGCAGGATGTTGTGCTGATCGCAGATCTCGCGCAGACGCTTCAGATAACCCTGCGGCGGAACCAGTACGCCAGCGGAACCGGCCATTGGCTCGACGAAAACGGCAGCAATGTTCGAAGCATCATGCAACTCGATCAGCTTGAGCAGTTCATCAGCCAGCGCGATTCCGCCTTCTGTCGGCATGCCACGGGAGTATGCATTGCTCGCCAGCAACGTGTGCGGCAGGTGATCGACGTCCATCATCGCCTGACCGAACATTTTACGGTTGCCGTTCACACCGCCGAGGCTGGTGCCGGCGATGTTCACACCGTGGTAGCCACGGGCACGGCCGATCATTTTGGTCTTGGTGGCCTGGCCTTTCAGGCGCCAGTAAGCACGCACCATCTTCACTGCCGTGTCGGCGCATTCAGAACCCGAGTCGGTGAAGAACACGTGGTTCAGATTGCCCGGGGTCAGGTCAGTGATTTTCTCGGCCAACTGGAACGAGAGTGGGTGGCCGTACTGGAAGCCTGGCGAGTAATCGAGCGTGCCGAGTTGCTTGGCGACGGCTTCCTGGATTTCCTTGCGAGTGTGCCCGGCGCCACAGGTCCACAGACCCGACAGCGAATCGTAGACCTTGCGCCCCTTGTCATCCGTCAGCCAACTGCCTTCCGCGGCAACGATCAGTCGCGGATCGCGCTGGAAATTGCGGTTGGCGGTGTAGGGCATCCAGTGAGCATCGAGCTTGAGCTGGCTGGCCAGGGAAGTCGGGGCGTTTTCGGGCAAGTTCATGGGCAAAACCTCGCAGAGCAATAAGCGGCATAGAGATCAAAAGCGTTCTTGCAGCTAAATTGCCACGGGGATAAAGTCGGTGAAATCCAACTCTTCTAACGTTCAGTCAGGCCCACACTAAACTATGAGCAGCCGCCGCCCCGATCCACTGGCGCAAGTCAGCGACTTTGATATCCGCCTGCTGCGGATTTTCCGCAGCGTGGTGGAATGCGGCGGCTTCTCCGCGGCGGAATCGGTACTGGGAATCGGTCGCTCGGCCATCAGCCAGCAAATGAGCGATCTGGAACAGCGCCTTGGCCTGCGGTTATGCCAACGCGGACGCGCCGGGTTTTCCCTGACTGAAGAAGGTCGCGAGGTTTACCAATCGGCGTTGCAACTATTAAGTGCGCTGGAAAGTTTCCGCACCGAGGTCAACGGACTGCACCAGCATCTGCGCGGCGAATTGACCATCGGCTTGACCGACAACCTCGTCACCCTGCCCCACATGCGCATCACCCACGCTTTGGCGCAATTGAAGGAACGCGGTCCGGACGTGCAGATTCAAATCCGCATGATCGCCCCCAATGAAGTCGAACAAGGTGTGCTCGACGGTCGCCTGCATGTCGGCGTGGTGCCGCAGGCCAGTGCGTTGTCGGGGCTGGAATATCAGCCGCTCTACAGCGAACGCTCGCTGTTGTATTGCGCGGTTGGTCATCCCTTGTTCTATGTCGACGATAAACAACTGGACGACGAACGCCTCAACTGTCAGGACGCCATCGCGCCGACCTTCCGTTTGCCGGCCGAAATCCAGGCGCATTACCAGGCACTCAATTGCACCGCCAGCGCCTCGGACCGCGAAGGCATGGCGTTCCTGATCCTCACCGGGCGCTACATCGGCTACCTGCCGGACCACTACGCCAGCCTCTGGGTGCAGCAAGGTCGATTGCGGGCGCTGAAACCCAAGGCGCGGTTCTATGACCTGAGCCTCGCTTCCGTCACGCGCAAGGGCCGTCGTCCGCATTTGGTGCTGGAAAGTTTTCTGGAGAGTCTTGCCGCAACCCGCTAAGAACCAACATGCACTGTAGGAGCGAAGCTTGCTCCGGGCGGCGTTCCGACGAAGACGTCGGCTCAATCAACATCAATGCTGAATGTTAAGACGCCTTCGTCGGAACGCCGCCCGGAGCAAGCTTCGCTCCTACAGGGATCTGTGGTGTTCAGGTTTTATCGCGTCGGGACTTGTCTGGAACCTTTGGGTGCGCTATCAACGCATTTGGTTGCACCCACCCATCCTGTTCGGAAGTGCCTATGACCTTTGAAGTCCCCGCTCACGGCGGCAAACCTGCCAGCCGCATTCGTCAGAAGAACGAAGAGACCATCATCAAAGCCGCCGAAGACGAGTTCGCCCGTCACGGATTCAAAGGCACCAGCATGAACACCATCGCCCTGAATGCCGGGTTGCCCAAGGCGAACCTGCATTACTACTTCACCAACAAACTCGGTTTGTACGTGGCGGTGCTGAGCAACATCATCGAGTTATGGGACAGCACCTTCAACACCCTGACCGCCGAGGATGATCCGGCCGAAGCGCTGACGCGTTATATCCGCGCCAAAATGGAATTCTCCCGTCGCCAGCCGCAAGCCTCGCGGATCTTCGCCATGGAAGTGATCAGTGGCGGCGAATGCCTGACCGAGTATTTCAACCAGGACTATCGCGCTTGGTTCCAGGGCCGCGCGGCCGTGTTCCAGGCCTGGATCGATGCCGGCAAGATGGACCCGGTCGACCCGGTGAACCTGATCTTCCTGTTGTGGGGCAGCACCCAGCATTACGCCGACTTCGCCACACAGATCTGCCGTGTCAGCGGTCGCACCAAGCTGACCAAGCAAGACATGGAAGACGCCGGCAACAACCTGATCCGCATCATCCTCAAGGGCTGCGGCCTCACGCCAGCTATCTAAGACACTTATGCCTTTTACCCTCAGCGGTTTTTGCGAATACCGCGAAGAGATTCGCAAAAGCCGTTTCATCACCTTCGCCGCGCCGATCTCCAGCCCCGCTGAAGCCCAGGCATTCATCGATCAGCACAGCGACTTGAACGCCTCGCACAATTGCTGGGCATGGAAGCTCGGCGATCAATACCGCAGCAATGACGATGGTGAACCGGGCGGCACCGCAGGACGGCCGATTCTGGCGGCCATCGAAGCGCAGGATTGCGATCAGGTCGCGGTGCTGGTGATTCGTTGGTACGGCGGCATTCAACTGGGCACCGGCGGCCTCGCCCGAGCCTATGGCGGCGGCGCCAACAAGTGCCTGCAAGGCGCGGCAAAAGTCGAGCTGATCAGCCGGGTGCCGGTGAGCTGCGCCTGTGCATTTGGGGAGTTGGCGCTGGTGAAACTGCGCGTCGCTGAATCGGGTGGTTTGGTGGTGGAAGAAACCTTCACCGCCAATGGCGTGGAGTTGCAATTGGCGGTCGGCAAAGAGCAAATCACTGCCTTGCAAACGCAGCTCGCAGATTTGAGCCGCGGGCGCATTGTGTTGCAGCACTGATCGCACCAACAACGTTCACAGCCCTTTCGTCGAGCCCGATTACTTGCCCACATCTGCTGTGTACCCGGCTGTGGATAACCTGCGCATATCCTGCTGTAACCCTTCTGTCATGCGGCTTTGCGGGCATTGCTCATTTTTCGTCCAATCTTCCACATCGAAGACTAATTCCACTAAAAAACAAACAGTTAGCGTCGGTTATCACCTTTAGAAGGTAGCCGCACAGTGCTTATGCCCGTGCTTTCGGCTTGCGCACAAATACTGTGGAACAACCTGTGGATAACCCGTTCATGGCTGGCGCAGCCCTATACCCGGCATAGGTCGCCGCGTGTTGCTCGTTTTTTGACCAATTGCCAGCGAGCAAAATCAGAGCCTGATCAAAGACTTTGCCCCCAAGTAGTGCCTGATCGGGATTCGAAAAATGGCGGGGCCCTGTCCTCAATGCCTCTGCCACCAAGGATTTTCGGTTTTCCTGACCCAATGGCCAGGAAATTGCTTTATCCACAGGCATAACTCCTATCGACCCGAGCCAGTCATGCCCAAACCCGTGCCGATCCCCGATCAAACGCCCCGCCTGCAATTGCGCAGAATCAGCAAACGTTATCCCGGTTGCCTGGCCAACGACGCCATCGACCTGAACATTGCTCCCGGTGAAATCCACGCCCTGCTCGGCGAAAACGGCGCGGGCAAAAGTACGTTGATGAAAATCATCTACGGCGTCACCCACGCCGACTCTGGAGAAATGATCTGGCAAGGCCTGCGCGTAAACATGCGCAACCCGGCCCAGGCTCGCGCACTGGGGATCGGCATGGTGTTCCAGCATTTCTCGTTGTTCGAAACCCTCAGCGTGGCGCAGAACATTGCCCTGGCGATGGGTGCGGCGGCCGGCACGCCGAAACAGCTTGAGCCAAAGATTCGTGAAGTCTCCCGGCGCTACGGCATGGCGCTGGAACCGGAGCGACTTGTCCACAGCCTGTCGATCGGCGAGCGGCAACGGGTGGAAATCATTCGCTGCCTGATGCAGGACATTCGTCTGTTGATTCTCGATGAGCCGACCTCGGTGCTCACACCGCAGGAGGCCGACGAACTCTTCATCACCCTGCGCCGACTTGCGGCCGAAGGCTGCAGCAATCTGTTTATCAGCCACAAGCTCGGCGAAGTGCGCGTGTTGTGCCACAGCGCCACGGTGCTGCGCGGCGGTCGAGTGGCCGGGCATTGCGTACCCGCCGAGTGTTCTGATCAGCAATTGGCGAGGTTGATGGTTGGGGAAGCGGCCGAGCTGATTACGGATTATCCGAAGGTGATTGGCGGCAATGCATTTTTGAACGTGAACGGCTTGTCGTGGCACAACCCGGACCCGTTCGGCTGCTCCTTGACGCACATTGACCTCGAAGTGCGCAGCGGCGAAATCGTCGGTATCGCCGGCGTTGCAGGCAACGGTCAGGATGAGTTGCTGGCCCTGCTAAGCGGCGAAGAACGGCTGAGCCGAAACGATAACGCGACGATTCGTTTCGGCGGGCAACCGGTCGCCGATTTGCGGCCCGATGCACGACGCAAACTCGGCCTCGCGTTCGTTCCCGCCGAGCGGCTGGGCCACGGTGCGGTGCCCGAATTGAGCCTCGCCGACAATGCCCTGCTCACCGCGTTTCAAAAAGGGCTGGTCAGCAACGGGCTGATCCAGCGCGCCAAGGTCGAAGCGTTGGCGCAAGAAATCATCCACCGCTTTGGTGTGAAGACGCCCGACACCCAAGCGCCGGCCCGCAGTTTGTCCGGCGGCAACCTGCAGAAATTCATCCTCGGCCGGGAAATCCTTCAGCAACCGAAATTGCTGGTGGCCGCGCACCCGACCTGGGGCGTTGACGTCGGCGCCGCCGCCACCATTCACCGTGCGCTAATTGCCCTGCGCGATGCCGGCGCGGCGATCCTGGTGATCAGCGAAGACCTCGACGAATTGTTCCAGATCAGCGACCGGCTCGGCGCCTTGTGCAGCGGACGTCTGTCGCCGCTCAGGGCAACGGTCGACACGCGGCTGATCGATGTCGGCGGCTGGATGGCCGGCCAGTTCGACGCCACTCAATCACTTGCATCCGCAACGGTTTAACGGAGTTTTCCATGCTGCTTTCTCTCGAACCCCGTGGCCAGCAATCGCGCCTGATGCTGTGGTGCTCGCCGTTGCTGGCCGCCGTCCTGACATTGGGTTGCGGCTCGCTGCTGTTTATTGCGCTGGGCCATGATCCGCTGCTCACGCTGCACACCCTGCTGATCGCGCCGGTCAGCGACTTGTATGGTGTCTCCGAACTGTTGGTCAAAGCCTTGCCGATTCTGCTTTGCGCGCTGGGGCTGGCGGTGGCGTATCAGGCGCGGATCTGGAACATCGGCGCCGAAGGCCAATTGCTGCTCGGTGCCCTGGCTGGCAGTGCACTGGCGGTGAACATCATCGATATGCAAAGTCGCTGGGCGCTGGTGCTGATCCTGCTCGTTGGCACCCTGGCCGGTGCCGCGTGGGCCGGACTGACGGCGTGGTTGCGCACGCGTTTCAATGCCAACGAAATCCTCACCAGCATCATGCTCAATTACATCGCGCTGAACTTGCTGCTGTTCTGCGTGCATGGGCCACTGAAAGACCCGGCCGGGTTCAACTTTCCGGAATCGGCGATGTTCGGCGATGCCAGCCGCTTGCCGCTGTTGATGGAGGACGGCCGGGTTCACGCCGGGGTGTATTTCGCCCTGCTCGCGTTGGTGGCGGTCTGGGTTTTATTGCAGAAAAGCTTCGTCGGGTTCCAGATCAAGGTGCTCGGACTGGACAAGCGTGCGGCGGGTTTCGTCGGGTTTCGCGAGAAGCGGCTGATCTGGCTGGCGTTGTTGATAAGCGGCGGATTGGCAGGGCTGGCCGGGGTGTGTGAAGTCACCGGACCGATTGGCCAACTGGTGCCGCAAGTCTCGCCGGGTTATGGCTATGCCGCCATCACTGTGGCGTTTCTCGGGCGACTCAACCCCATCGGCATTCTGTTTTCCAGCCTGCTGATGGCGTTGCTTTACATCGGCGGCGAGAGCGCGCAGATGAGCATGAATCTGCCGCAAGCGATCACCCAATTGTTCCAGGGAATGATGCTGTTTTTCTTGCTGGCCAGTGACGTGCTGATTCTCTACCGGCCGCGTTTGAACCTGCGCTGGACTCGCCGCGCGCAAGCCACCGCTGTACACGCAGGAGCGCTGTGATGGATATCGATCTGCTGAGCAATATTTTCTACGCCATGGTCCGTTGCGGCACGCCGTTGCTGTTGGTGGCGCTGGGCGAATTGATCTGCGAGAAAAGCGGCGTCCTGAATCTGGGCCAGGAAGGCATGATGCTGTTTGGCGCGGTGATCGGTTTTATTGTCGCGCTGAACAGCGGCAACCTGTGGCTCGGCGTGTTGCTGGCGATGCTCGCCGGGATGCTGTTGTCGTCTCTGTTTGCGCTGGTGGCGCTGGTGTTCAACGCCAATCAGGTGGCCACCGGGTTGGCGCTGACGATTTTCGGTGTGGGCCTGTCGACCTTCGTAGGCGCGGCGTGGGTCGGTAAACCGCTGGCGGGTTTTGAACCGGTGGCGATTCCGTATCTGAGTGAGATTCCGCTGATCGGGCGGATGCTGTTTGCGCAGGATCTGCTGGTGTATCTGTCGTTCGCACTGTTTGCGCTGGTGGCGTGGGTGATTCTGAAAAGCCGTGTCGGGCTGATCATTCAGGCCGTCGGGGAAAGCCCGGATGCGGCCAGCGCCATGGGCTTGCCGGTGTTGGGCGTGCGCACGTTGGCGGTGCTGTTCGGGGGCGCAAGGGCAGGGTTGGCCGGGGCCTATTTGTCCCTGGCCTACACGCCGATGTGGGCGGAAAACATGAGCGCCGGGCGTGGCTGGATTGCCTTGGCCCTGGTGGTATTTGCCAGTTGGCGCGTGTGGCGCTTGCTGTTGGGGGCGTACCTGTTCGGGCTCGCCAGCATCCTGCACCTGGTGGCGCAGGGGTTGGGGCTGGCGATTCCGTCGAGCCTGCTGGCGATGCTGCCGTACGTCGCGACGATTGTGGTGCTGGTGCTATTGTCGCGGGATGCGGTGCGCACACGGTTGTATGCGCCGGTGTCGTTGGGGCAGCCGTGGCGGGGCGGGCATTAAGTTTGATCCGGCCGGCCTCTTCGCGGGCAAGCCTCGCTCCTACAGGTCCACTGCCGATTTCACGAATTACGCAAAACCTGTAGGAGCGAGGCTTGCCCGCGAAGGCGTCCGAACAGGCAACACCTGAACCACGCCCCACGCCAGCTCAAAGACCAGGAAAACCACCAACAATGAACTGGCCCCGTGGAGCAAGGCGTAGAGCTGCCAAGTAGAGAACAGGAATCTCCCGACCGCGTCATACCGCCCAAACACCAACTGCGGATCACGAATCCGCAGCACCGCCCAGACACACACAATCGAACCCAACAGATTCGCCATCAGCATGTGCATCGGCTCGAACGGCGGTAGCTCTCCAGGCAAATTGAACGCCTGACTCACACTTAACAACAGCCCATGCAATGCGGCAAAACTCCACGGCGTGATAAACGCCGCCGTCACGATCAGGTCATACCAGGCGCTGCCCCGCACCAACCGGCGATATTGCGTTGAAGTCCACATTGGCCTTGCTCCATAAATTCAGGGAGCAACAAGGCTAAAGCCTGGAGTATGCTCCAAGGTCAAGCCCCTCTCGAGACGTCATGATGCGCATCGGTGAATTAGCCCAAGCCAGCGCCGTCAGCCGCGACACCCTGCGCTTCTACGAGCAGCGCGGGCTAATCGCTGCGCAACGCAGTGCCAACGGCTATCGCGACTATCCGCCCGACATGGTGCAACTGGTGCTGTACATCAAGACGGCTCAGCGATTGGGCTTTACGCTGGGCGAGATCGGCAACAGCGTCGCCACAATCTGGCAATCGCCAGATCCTGACAGCGCCGTCATGCAATTGCTGCAAGACAAGCTCAAGCTGATTGAAACCCGTATGGACGAACTCGGAGCATTGCGCCACGAGTTGCAACAACGGCTCGGGCAACGCTGTCCACTGAGTCCATGATCCTCATTTATCAAGGAAGCCACTCATGTCCAAGGCAAAAACCGCACTCATCATCGGTGCCTCACGGGGCCTGGGCCTCGGCCTGGTGAAAACCCTGCTGGCCGACGGCTGGCAAGTCACCGCCACCGTGCGCAATCCGCAGAACGCCGAGGCGCTGCAAGCGTTGGGCAAGGTGCGGATCGAAAAGCTCGACATGGACGATCAGCAGGCCGTCATCGCCTTGAGCCAACAGCTCAAGGGTGAAGTGTTTGATTTGCTGTTCGTGAATGCCGGGGTCAAGGGGCCGGAGGTACAGACGCCTGGCGGCGCGACGCTGGCTGAGGTCGGTCAATTGTTCTTCACCAACGCCGTGGCGCCGATCAACCTGGCACAACGTTTTGCCGGGCAGATTCGCCCGGACACCGGCGTGCTGGCGTTCATGAGTTCGGTACTCGGTAGCGTGACCATGCCGGACGCGCCGGAGCTGGCGTTGTACAAGGCCAGTAAAGCGGCGCTGAATTCCATGACCAATAGCTTTGTTACTCAGTTGGGCGAGCAGAAGCTCACCGTGTTGTCGCTGCATCCGGGGTGGGTGAAGACCGACATGGGCGGTGAAGGCGCGGACATTGATGTGGAAACCAGTACGCGTGGGTTGGTTGATCAGGTGAACGCGTACACCGGCAAGGGTGGGCATCACTTCGTCAATTACAAAGGCGAGACCATTCCCTGGTAATGCCCTTCGTAGGAGCCGGCTTGCTGGCGATAGCATCTCCCTGGTGTCACTGACAGACCGAGGTGTCTGCATCGCCAGCAAGCCGGCTCCTACAGGTCCTTCGTCGTCCTGTCGGGTTGGGCTTGCCCGTTGCGCGGTTTTGTTTGAAACTCCGCACCTCGTCCTTGCGGCGACCCTGGATCAGCAGACAGGGTAATCACTGAGCTGGCTAACCTGAACCCCACTTTCAGAGGAGCCGGCCAACATGCCTGCGACCCGTACCTGGTTAAAAAATCCCCTCGCCATCTTTACTGCCAATGGCCTCGACGCCCGTGGCGGTCTGGTTGTGCAAGACGGTGTGATCGTCGAAGTGCTCGCCGCTGGCCAGCAACCGTCCGCGCCCTGTGGACAAGTCTTCGATGCCCGCGAGCATGTGATCCTGCCGGGATTGATCAACACCCATCACCACTTCTATCAAACCCTGACCCGCGCCTGGGCGCCAGTGGTCAATCAGCCGTTGTTCCCCTGGCTGAAAACCCTGTACCCGGTCTGGGCCCGCCTCACCCCTGAAAAACTTGCCCTCGCCACCAAAGTTGCGCTGGCCGAATTGCTGCTGTCCGGCTGCACCACCGCTGCTGATCACCATTACCTGTTTCCGGAAGGCCTGGAAAACGCGATCGACGTGCAAGTCGAGAGCGTCCGCGAACTGGGCATGCGCGCCATGCTGACGCGCGGCTCCATGAGCCTTGGCGAAAAGGACGGCGGCCTGCCACCGCAGCAAACCGTCCAGGAAGGCGAAGTGATCCTCGACGACAGTCAGCGTTTGATCGCCGAATACCACGAGCGTGGCGATGGTGCGCAAATCCAGATCGCCCTGGCACCGTGCTCACCATTTTCGGTGACACCGGAAATCATGTCTGCCAGCGCCGAACTGGCGAACAAACTCGACGTGCGCCTGCACACGCACCTGGCCGAAACCCTCGACGAAGAAGACTTCTGCCTGCAACGCTTTGGGTTGCGCACCGTGGATTATCTGGACAGCGTCGGCTGGCTGGGCCCGCGGACCTGGCTGGCCCACGGCATCCACTTCAACCCGGACGAAATCGCCCGCCTCGGCGCCGCGGGCACCGGGATTTGCCATTGCCCGAGCTCGAACATGCGTCTGGCCTCCGGCATTTGCCCGACGCTGGACCTGACCGCTGCTGGTGCGTTGCTGGGTCTGGGCGTGGATGGCTCGGCGTCCAACGATGCGTCGAACATGATGCTCGAAACCCGTCAGGCGCTTTACATTCAGCGGCTGCGTTATGGCGCGGAAAAGATCACGCCGGAATTGGTTTTGGGTTGGGCGACCAAGGGCTCGGCGAGTTTGCTGGGCCGTACTGACATCGGCGAACTGGCGGTGGGCAAGCAGGCGGATCTGGCGCTGTTCAAGCTGGATGAGCTGCGTTTCTCGGGCAGTCATGATCCGGTGTCGGCGTTGCTGCTGTGCGGCGCGGATCGGGCGGATCGGGTGATGATTGGCGGCAAGTGGCGAGTGGTTGATGGGCAGGTTGAAGGGCTGGATCTCAAAGGTTTGATCGCCGATCACAGCCAGGCGGCCAGGCAGTTGATTGCCGGTACCTGACAGGACGCCTTCGCGGGCAAGCCTCGCTCCTACAGCGATTTGCATCGTTCCCGAAAACGACACTGAACCTGTAGGAGCGAGGCTTGCCCGCGAAGCTTTTAGAGGCCCAGCAGCGACAACATGATGAACGTCGCAAACAACACGAAATGCGTCATGCCTTCGATGGCGTTGGTTTCGCCATCATTGAGGTTGATCGCGCTGACGATCAGGGTGAGGAAAATCATCACCGTCTGCACCGGGGTCATCGCCATCTGGAACGGCTGGCCGGTGTAGAGCGCCATCGCTTCCATCACCGGCACCGTCAGAATCACCGTCGACAGTGACGCGCCCATCGCGATGTTGACCACCGACTGCATGCGATTGGCCAAGGCCGCGCGCAACGCGGTCAGAATCTCCGGCGCTGCGGAAATGGCCGCCACCAGGATCGCCGTGATCACCGGCGGTGCGCCCGTGCCTTCCAGGCCCAGGTCGAGAGTCTTGGACATCACTTCGGCCAAAGCGCCAATGACCACCACACCGAACACCAGCGTGCCGATACTCAAGGCCAGATTGACCGGTTCAGGTTCCTCCTCCGGGACTTTCCTGCGACGTTTTTCCGGGTAGCTGTAACTGAAGAAATAACTGTGCGGCCCGACCTGCATACGCAGGAAAAGGGCGTAGAGCACGACCATCGCGCCAATCGTGAACGCCGAATACAGCTTCCAGTTGGCCTCGGGGATGAACTCCGGCACCACCATGGACACGCCCATGGCAGTGAGGATCATCACGCTGTAACTGCGGGCCGAGTCGTCGTTATAGGACTGTTCGCCATGCTTGATCCCGCCCATCAACGCAGCCAGGCCGAGGATGCCGTTGATGTCGAGCATCACCGCCGAATAAATCGTGTCGCGCACCAGGGTCGGCGAAGCTTCGTTGCTCATCATGATCGCCAGGATCACCACTTCCACCAGCACCGCGGCCAGGGTCAGGATCATCGTTCCGTAAGGGTCGCCGACTTTTTCCGCGAGCAACTCGGCGTGATGGGCGACGCGCATGGAGGCGACGACGATGAACGCGATCAGTACCAGGCCGGCGGTCAGCGCGATGGGTTGGCCGCTGTGCAACATCCAGTGTTCCAGCGGATACGCAATGAATGCCGCAATCAGGGCCAGCAGCAGAAACTTTTCTCGCTTGAGGAGTGTGAGCATTGCGGGCCTTTTTTTGCCGAGTGGAGCAAACAGAGTGATGAGCTACTGACTGCGGGGCGGCGCTAACGTTTCGTTACACCTTAGCGCACCAGTGGGTGGCGGCCGGTTCGGGGCGTGCACTTTTATCGGCCTTGCTGGCCCCATCGCGGGCAAGCCCGCTCCCACATGATCTGCGCAAATCCTGTGGGAGCGGGCTTGCCCGCGATGGGCGTGACGCGGTTTCCGAGACTTTGTTGTCTCGTTGGTCAGCAATTTGCATTGCCCCTGCCAACCTCACAACAACATGGAGTTCGAATTCATGCACAAACGTCCGTTGAAGAAGCTGCTTTGCGCCGTTGCCGCGGCCATCGGTCTGAGCGCGAGCCTGACCGTCAGTGCCGCCGACCCGCTGAAAGTCGGCTTCGTCTATATCGGTCCGATTGGTGACCACGGCTGGACGTATCAGCATGAACAGGGGCGCAAGGCGCTGGCCGAGAAATTCGGCAATCAGATCACCACCAATTACGTGGAGAACGTCGCCGAAGGTGCGGATGCCGAGCGGGTGATCCGCAACATGGCCAAGGACAACTACGACCTGATCTTCACCACGTCTTTCGGCTACATGAACCCGACCCTGAAAGTCGCCAAACAATTTCCCAAGGTGACCTTCGAACACGCCACCGGCTACAAGCAGGACAAGAACCTCGGCACCTACCTGGCGCGCACCTATGAAGGTCGCTACGTCGGCGGTTTCCTCGCGGCGAAGATGACCAGGACCAAAAAGATCGGCTATGTCGCATCCTTCCCGATCCCGGAAGTGATCCGCGACATCAACGCCATCCAACTGGCCCTGAACAAGTACAACCCCGGTACCGAGATCAAGGTGGTGTGGGTTAATTCCTGGTTCGATCCGGGCAAGGAAGCCGACGCCGCCAACGCGCTGATCGACCAGGGCGTGGACGTGGTGTTCCAGCACACCGACAGCCCGGCGCCGATTCAGGCGGCTGAACGTCGCGGCGTGTACGCCGTCGGCTACGCTTCGGACATGGCGCACTTCGGGCCGAAAGCCGTGCTGACATCGATCGTCAACGACTGGGGCCCGCATTACATTCAAGCGACCCAAAGCGTGCTCGACCACGCGTGGAAGTCGCAGGATTACTGGGGCGGATTGAAAGAAGGCACGGTTGAGCTGCCAATCAGTGACCTGGTGCCAGCGGCGGTGAAAACGGAAGCCGAGCAGATCATTGCTGACATCAAGAGCGGCGCCTTCCACCCGTTCACCGGGCCGATCAAGGATCAGGCCGGCACCGAGAAAATCGCGGCGGGCGCGACGGCCAGCAATGCGGAACTGGCGTCGATGAACTACTACGTCGAAGGCATGAAGGCCGACATCCCGAAATAAATGCCTTCAGTTGAAACACAGTACCTGTGGGAGCGGGCTTGCCCGCGAAGAGGCCATCACAGTCAACATCATCATTGACTGTCAGTCCGCTATCGCGGGCAAGTCGAATCGTCGCACCGCCGCTCCCACAAGGTCCGCCAGTGTTTTCCAGTCTGCGTACACTTCAGGACAGCCGCATGAACAGCCTTCCCATCATCGACATCACCCCGCTCTACAGCGAAGACCAGCAAGCCTGGCAATCCGTTGCCGAAGAGATCGACCTTGCCTGCCGCGAGTGGGGCTTTTTCTACATCAAGGGCCACCCGATCAGCCCTTCCCGCATCGACGCCGTGCTCGACCACGCCCAACGCTTCTTCGCCCTGCCCGCCGCCGACAAGCTCAAGATCGACATCACCCAGACCCGCCACCACCGCGGTTACGGTGCCATCGCCACCGAGCAACTTGACCCAAGCAAACCCAGCGACCTGAAAGAAACCTTCGACATGGGCCTGCACCTGCCGGCCGATCACCCGCAAGTGCTGGCGGAAAAACCGTTGCGCGGCCCCAACCGCCATCCAGCGATGCCCGGCTGGGAAGCCTTAATGGAGCAACACTACGTCGACATGCAGGCGCTCGCTCAAACCCTGTTGCGAGCCATGACGATGGCGCTGAATATTGAGCGCGACTTCTTCGACACGCGCTTCCATGAGCCGGTCAGCGTACTGCGGATGATTCACTACCCGCCGCGCCACACCGCCAGTTCAATCGATCAGCAAGGCGCTGGCGCCCATACCGATTACGGCTGCATCACCCTGCTGTATCAGGACGCCGCCGGTGGCCTGCAAGTGCGCAACGTCAAAGGCGAATGGATCGACGCGCCGCCGATCGAAGGCACGTTCGTGGTCAACCTCGGCGACATGATGGCGCGTTGGAGCAACGACCGTTACGTGTCGACGCCGCATCGGGTGATCAGCCCGCTGGGCGTCGATCGTTATTCGATGCCGTTCTTCGCCGAACCACACCCTGATACGGCGATTGAATGCCTGCCCGGTTGCCAGGACGAATCGCACCCGGCGAAGTACCCGGCCACCACCTGCGCCGAATTTCTGCTCTCGCGCTTCGCCGAGACCTACGCCTATCGACGGGAACAGCCAGCGGTGTGATGAACCGGCTGCTCAGGTTTTGCTAATTGTTTCTACGGGCATCTGTAGAATGCTCGCCATCTGCACCTGATGAGAAAAGACTATGTACGACTGGCTGAACGCCCTGCCCAAGGCAGAACTGCACTTGCACCTCGAGGGTTCGCTGGAGCCTGAGTTGCTGTTCGCCTTGGCCGAACGCAACAAGATCGCCCTGCCGTGGAGCGATGTCGACACCCTGCGCAAGGCGTACGCCTTCAACAACCTGCAAGAATTCCTCGATCTGTACTACCAGGGCGCCGACGTGTTGCGCACCTCGCAGGACTTCTACGACCTGACCTGGGCCTACCTGTTGCGTTGCAAGGCGCAGAACGTGATTCACACCGAACCGTTCTTCGACCCGCAGACCCACACCGACCGTGGTGTGCCGTTCGAAGTGGTGCTCAACGGCATCGCGGCGGCGCTCAAGGATGGCGAGCAGCAACTGGGCATCACCAGCGGTTTGATCCTGAGCTTCCTGCGTCACTTGAGCGAAGAAGAAGCCCAGAAAACCCTCGACCAGGCACTGCCGTTTCGCGAGGCGTTTGTGGCTGTCGGCCTGGACAGTTCGGAAATGGGCCACCCGCCGAGCAAGTTCAAGCGCGTGTTCGATCGTGCCCGCCACGAAGGTTTCCTGACCGTCGCCCACGCCGGTGAAGAAGGCCCGCCCGAGTACATCTGGGAAGCCCTCGACCTGCTGAAAATCCAGCGCATCGACCATGGCGTGCGCGCCATCGAAGACGAGCGCTTGATGCAGCGGATCATCGACGAGCAGATCCCGCTGACCGTGTGCCCGTTGTCCAACACCAAGCTCTGCGTGTTCGACCACATGTCCCAGCACAACATCCTCGACATGCTTGAGCGTGGCGTGAAAGTCACCGTGAACTCGGATGACCCGGCGTACTTCGGCGGGTATGTGACCGAGAACTTCCATGCGCTGTACACCGATCTGGGCATGACCCAGGATCAGGCCAAGCGACTGGCGCAGAACAGCCTGGATGCGCGGTTGGTGAAACCTTAAAGGTCACCAAATAACCGTGTGGGAGCGAGCCTGCTCGCGATTGCAGTCTGTCAGTTGACTTAGATATTAACTGACACATCGCCATCGCGAGCAGGCTCGCTCCTACAGATTCTGTGTTCAGCCGGCTACCGGTTTAGCACTTCAAACGGCGCTAAAGCGCCATTTCCAGCTCGGTTTCCTTGGCGAAACGATGGATTTCCCGCTGCCCTGCGGCCGTGATCTGCAAGGCTCGCGAATCGTTGGGCAGGCTCAGCCAGCCGGATTGCATGAACAGCTGCAACAACGCAGCACCCAGCGAACCGCCCATGTGCGGGCGTCTTTCGCTCCAGTCGGGACACGCGCAGGCCACTCTGCTGTTGCGATGGGCCAAGGCCTGGATGAACACGCCGCGCGAGGCCAGTTGCGTGGAACCCTTGTGGGTGATCATGACGCGCTGTTCGAACTGCTCGATCCAGCCCGCATCCAGCAACCGCTGGTAAAGGTCGGCGGCCAGAGTGCCTCCCAGATGGTCATCGCACAGTCGGGCCCGCAACAACGACGAAGGCGCCGCCTGCGGTTTGGCAATGGGGCTGGTGCGTTTGAAAACGTCCGGGACTGGCTGCGGGGTACTGGCCAGCGTCGCGCTGGCCAACGCTTCGATTGCCGCGCCGACTTCAGGCGCGGCCAGGCGGAAAAAGCGTTTGCGCCCACGGATTTCGACTTTCAACAGACCTCCGGCGGACAAACGCCCCAGGTGTGCACTGGCCGAAGACGGTGACAGGCCGGCCAATAGCGCCAGCTCTTCGGTCTGCCGCGCCGAGCCGTCCATCAAGGCCCACATCATTGCGCTGCGCTTGGGGTCAGCCAGCAACGTGGCGATCTGGCTGATGCAAGGTGCATGTTCCATGTATTCACTCCCTGTTGAATCGTTTCGTCTGCTGCTCAGAGACATCTTGACCAGTAATGTGTCGTCGGCCAAGACGCGGAAACCGCCATAAGCCGGGCAAAGTCCCTCACTCACCTGTGCCATTGCCTCGCAGGTATCACAAAGGTCTGGTGCCCGGCCGAGGGGCCGTGCCGACTGGAACGCGGACTCGCCATCGCGAGATCGACGGTGCGTACATGAGGCGGGCGCTAGTATAAGCGGGTTAACCGCCGGTTCCTGCCCCTGGGAAAGCGTGGGTGGTGATAGTTCCTGACAGAAATTTCGCTATTTGCCTGCGACTAATGATCGATGCCCGATATCGTCGGAAATTGGCTGCCTAAATGAGCGCATCGGCTGGCAAGCATTTCCCGCAAAAGGTTCACCGGCTTACTCAATTGTGCGCGATGGGCGCACAGCAGATTCAGCGGTGCGCGCTCGCAGAGCAACTCCGGCATCAGCACTTTCAATCGTCCGGCGAGCACATCGGCGGCGACATCCAGCCAGGACTTATAAGCAATCCCCGCCCCCGCCACTGCCCACAGCCGCACGACATCGGCATCGTCACTGAAACGATCGCCGCTGACGGTCAGGCCGACTTCGCGCTTGCCGTCGTGGAAGCTCCAGTGATCATGGACCCGGCCACCGAGCATGAACAATAAACAATTGTGCTGCGCCAGTTGCTCCAGATGCCGCGGCTCGCCATGCCGGGCCAGATAACTCGGCGCAGCGCAGAGCACACGGCGGTTTTGCGCAGCGATGGGCAGAGCCACCAGGCTTGAGTCTTCCGGTTCGCCGTAACGCAGGGCAATGTCCACTGGTTGGCGGAACAGGTCGGCGATGCGATCGCCCAGCAACAGGCGCACGGTCAGTTTGGGATGCTCACGCTGGAATTCGTCGAGCCATGGCAGCAACAGGTTGCGGCCAAAGTCTGACGGTGCCGACAACTGCAAAATCCCGCTGACCTGGTCCTGACCGCTGGCCAGCAAGCGACGACCTTCATCGAGATTGCTTAAGGCAGCCCGGGCGTATTCCAGAAAGCCCTCACCTTCGGCGGTCAGACGCAAACTGCGGGTGGAACGCGCCAGCAAACGCGCGCCGAGTTGCTGTTCAATGCGCTTCAACGCCGCACTGGCCACCGCTGCCGACATGTCCATCACCCGCGCCGCTGCCGACAGACTCCCCAGGTCCGCTGCCCGGACGAACAACTGCAAGTCATCGAAACGCAGCATTTCAGCCCCGATTATCAAAAAAATATTGAAAGAGACTGCTCTTTTAGCGGGTTTTATCTTGCAGAGAAATAGCCAATCATCCACCCCATCGAAATCATCCCGTTTCCGGAGTCGACCATGTCCCAGCCTTTTACCGCCATTGCCACCCTGATTGCCAAAGCCGGCCAGCAAGACGCCCTCGAACAGCACCTGCGTGCGCTGGTGGAACCGACCCGGGCCGAGGCCGGTTGCGGCCAATACGACCTGCACCAGGACCTGGCCAATCCGCTGGCTTTCTACATGATTGAACACTGGAGCAGCGACGAGGCCCTGCAAGCCCATGACGCCAGCGCCCATGTCCAGAACTTTCGGGCCAAGGCCGGCGACTTTCTTGAGCACTTCGAACTCAAGCGCCTGCGCACCGTGGCTTGATCCCTTCTTCTATTAATGTTCAGGAGCCCTACATGAAAGCCATCGCCTACTACGCCTCTTTGCCGATCAGCGACGCCAAGTCCCTGCAAGACATCGAACTGCCAGAACCGGTTGCTGGTCCGCGGGATCTGCTGGTGGAAGTCAAAGCCATCTCGGTGAACCCGGTCGACACCAAGGTCCGCCAGAACGTCCAGCCTGAGGGCGGCGCGGCGAAAGTGCTGGGGTGGGACGTGGCCGGTGTGGTCAAGGCTGTCGGCAGTGATGTCACGCTGTTCAAGGCGGGCGACAAGGTGTTTTACGCGGGCTCCATCGCCCGTGCCGGGGGCAATAGCGAATTGCACGTGGTGGACGAACGCATCGTCGGCCATATGCCGAAAACCCTCGGTTTCGCCGAAGCCGCCGCGCTGCCGCTGACCGCCATCACGGCTTGGGAATTGCTTTTCGAGCGCCTGCAAGTACGCGAAGGTAACGCCGATGAGGGCCAGAGCCTGCTGATCGTCGGCGCGGCTGGCGGTGTGGGCTCTATCCTCACGCAACTGGCCAGCCAGCTCACCGGGCTGAACGTCATCGGCACCGCTTCCCGCCCGCAAACCCAGAGCTGGGTGCGCGAGCTGGGCGCCGATCTGGTGATCGATCACAGACAGCCGCTGAGTGAAGAGCTCAAGCGTGCAGGCGTGGACCATGTGACCCACGTCGCCAGCCTGACCCAGACCGATCACCACCTGGATCAACTGGTCGAGGCGTTGGCGCCGCAAGGCAAACTGGCACTGATCGATGATCCGAAAGCGCTGGACGTGACCAAGCTCAAGCGCAAGAGCCTGTCGCTGCACTGGGAATTCATGTACACCCGCTCGCTGTTCGAAACGGCGGACATGATCGAGCAGCACAAACTGCTCAACCGCGTGGCCGGGCTGATCGATGCTGGTACGCTGAAGACCACGGTCGGCGAGCACTTCGGGACCATCAACGCGGCCAACCTGCGTCGCGCCCATGAGCTGCTGGAAAGCGGCAAGTCCAAGGGCAAGATTGTGCTCGAAGGGTTCTGAAACAAAATGAAACAGGTGTCGTCCCTCTGGACGACACCGTCAGTCCGAGAGTTGAGCGTTGTCACAATTGCGATCGTATTCGGGTCTACAATCGAAACCTCTGCGATGCATTCTTTTACGTAACATCTTTTAAGAGAGGAGAGTTCAGCAATGAAGATCCTGATAAAAGAAGTGGCTAAATCCCAGTGGCAGGTCCGTCTGGACCAGCACGCGGTAACGTTCCGCAGCGAAGCTGAAGCAATCGCCTTCACCAGAACCCTTGAAGCGCGATTGTTCGCGCCCCATCAATTTCCCGACCGCCAGCAGCGCGCCGCTGGCTGAGTCCGTCCTCAGACCTGGGCTTGCACCAATGCCCGGGCATTTTGCAAACGCCGGGTGAGCATCGCCGCGCTCACCACCAGAATTCCGCACAGGCTGATGACCATAGCCATCGGCACGGCGCTGCCATCGTGTAAAACACCGACCAAGGCTGCCGCTCCGGCGGCGACGCTGAATTGCAGGCAACCGAGCATCGCCGACGCACTGCCGGCGCGGGCGCCCTGCCCGTTCATGGCGCAGGCCGAGGCGTTAGGGAGGATGCAACCGAGGCTGGCGATGCAGATAAACAGCGGAATCAGCAGCGGCCATAACTGCTCGGAGTGCAGCGCACTGACGGCGAGCAGAGTCAGCCCCGCACCCAGGTAGATCCACACGGTACGCACCAGCAGGAATGCCGGGCCACGCTTGGCCAGCAATCGCGCATTGACCTGCGCCACCAGAATGAAACCCGCCGCGTTGGTCCCGAACAGCCAGCCGAAATGCTCGGCCGGTACACCGTAGAGTTTGATGAAGACGAACGGTGAACCGGCGATGTAGGCAAACATCCCGGCAATGGCAATACCGCCGGTCAAGGCGTGGCCGAGGTAGACCGGATCCGACAACAGCCGACCGTACTGACGCAACGCCCCCGACAACGGTTGGCGCGGCACATGAGCCGGCAGACTTTCCGGCAACCCGATCGCCACGGCCAATCCCGCCAGTGCACTGAAACCGGTCAGAACCAGAAAGATTGACTGCCAGCCCGTGGTGTTGACCAGCAGTCCACCGAGCATGGGCGCGAGGATCGGCGCCAGGCCCATCACCAGCATCAGCTGCGAAAAAACTTTCGCCGAACCCACCGCATCGCATTTGTCACTGACCACCGCTCGGGCAATCACCATCCCCGCGCAACCACCGAGCGCCTGAATGAACCGCGCACCGATCAACCATTCCAGATTCGGCGCAAACGCGCAGGCCAGGGAGGCGGCGGTGAACAGACCGACGCCCGTCAGCAAAGGAATCCGTCGACCGAAGCGGTCCGCTACCGGCCCGTACGCCAGCTGACCGAGGGACAGGCCCAGGAAATACGCGGCCAGTGTCAGCTGAACGTGTTTCTCATCGGTACCGAACGCGAGCGCCATCGCCGGGAACGCCGGCAGGTAGAAATCGATCGCCAGCGGACCGAAAGCGCTGAGGGCGCCAAGAATCAAAATGGTACGGAAGTTCATCAGGCATCCAGTTGGGCATAAGTCGGCAGCCCGACAGTCTAGCCGCGCATGGACGCCTTGAACATTCCGATAGCTCGCTAACTATTAAAAACCCAGGATCAACACAAAACCAATGTGGGAGCGAGCCTGCTCGCGATAGCAGTGTGTCAATCAGCATTGGTGTCGACTGATACACCGCTATCGCGAGCAGGCTCGCTCCCACAGGGATTTGTGTATGGTCTCAGGCGAGCTTTGCGTCGTAGCCTTCTTCGGTGATTGCGGCGATCACTTGCTCGGTTGTCAGCGCACTTTCAACACCGACTTCTTTCGCCGCCAGATCGATCCGCACGCTGGCCGCAGGATCCTTGGCTTGCAGCGCCTGGGTAATGGCGTTGACGCAGTGACCGCATGACATGCCTTGAACGTTGAACACTTGCATGGTGTGGCTCCTTTTATGAGGGTTGCGGGCAGTCTCGAGCTTGCCACCATGGCAAGGTCAAGTTCTGAAGAGATCTGCCGGGCTGGCAATCGGCGGCGCGCTCGGCCAAGCTGCGAGCATTAATGACTCGACTTCAGGAGATTCAGCCATGCGCTGGTCAGCTCTCAGCCTGTTTGGCTTCCTCAGCCTGTTTGCCGCGACACCTTCGGTTCAAGCCGCCGGGGAGGACTATGGCGTACTGATCATTTCCCGCGAGCGCCTGGAAGTCGCGACCTCCTGCGAGATCGGCGTATACATCCAGGATCAACTGTCGGCGCGGCTGTTCCAGGAACAAAGCACTTCGTTCAACCTGCCGCCGGGCAATGTATCCCTGCGCCTCAAACTGTTGCCGGGCCAGGCACTGGGTTGCAACCCGGGCATGCTCGCGCCGGGCTCGCAGAACATCACGCTCAAGGCCGGAGATGTGTTGAAGTTCCGGATTGCGATGACACAGGAAGGGATGTACCTCAAGCCCACTGTCCTGGACTACTGACCACCATCGACCCCTGTAGGAGCGAGGCTTGCCCGCGAAAGGGCCGTTGCATTCAGTATCAATGTTGAATGTTACGGCCCCTTCGCGGGCAAGCCTCGCTCCTACAGGGCGGGTTTGAGCACCTCGATCTTTGCGCTTGACCTTGCCAGCATGGCAAGGTTGATCCTGTAGGCATCTTCTACAGGGAGCGCGACCGATGTCCGAATCCACCACTTTCGATCTGCCAATTGCCGGCATGACCTGCGCCAGTTGCGCCGGGCGTGTCGAGCGTGCCTTGAGCAAAGTCATCGGCGCCTCTGCCGTCAGCGTCAACCTCACCACCGAGCAGGCCCGGGTCCAGGCACCCAGTGACAGCCTGCCGGCCTTGATGGACGCGGTGCAGCAGGCCGGTTACAGAGTGCCGCAACAAAGCCTGGAACTGAGCATCGACGGCATGACTTGCGCATCTTGCGTCGGCCGCGTCGAACGGGCGCTGGCCAAGGTGCCCGGGGTGAAAAACGTCAGCGTCAACTTGGCTAACGAACGGGCACATCTGGAACTGCTCGGACAAATCGACCCGCAATCTTTGATCGCTGCTGTGACCAAGGCCGGCTACAGCGCCAGCGTCTGGGAAGTCGAACACCCGCAAACCGACCAGCAACAACAGCGTCTGCACCGTGAGCGTTGGGCGTTGATCATGGCGATCGCCCTCGCCTTGCCGCTGGTGTTGCCGATGCTGCTGCAACCGTTTGGCGTGCACTGGATGCTCCCGGCCTGGGCGCAATTCGCGCTGGCCACGCCGGTGCAGTTCATTTTCGGCGCACGTTTTTATGTCGCCGCCTGGAAAGCCGTTCGCGCCGGGGCCGGCAACATGGATTTGCTGGTCGCCCTGGGCACCAGCGCCGGCTATGGCTTGAGCCTTTATGAATGGGCCACGGCGGCCGGGCGCATGCCGCACTTGTATTTCGAAGCCTCGGCGGTGGTGATTGCCTTGGTGTTGCTGGGCAAATACCTGGAAAGCCGCGCCAAACGCCAGACCGCCAGCGCCATCCGCGCCCTCGAAGCCTTGCGCCCGGAACGCGCGATTCAGGTGATCGACGGCTGCGAGCAGGACGTCGCCATCAGTGCCTTGCGCCTTAATGACCTGGTCATGGTCAAGCCTGGCGAACGTTTCCCGGTGGACGGTGAAGTGGTCGAAGGCCAGAGCCACGCCGACGAAGCGCTGATCAGCGGTGAAAGCCTGCCGGTGCCCAAGCAGCCCGGTGACAAAGTCACTGGCGGCGCGATCAATGGCGAAGGCAGGTTGCTGGTTCGCACCCAGGCCCTGGGCGCAGAAACCGTGCTGGCGCGGATCATCCGTCTGGTCGAAGACGCCCAGGCTGCCAAGGCACCGATCCAGAAGCTGGTGGATAAAGTCAGTCAGGTGTTTGTGCCGACCGTTCTGTTGATCGCGCTGGCGACTTTGATCGGCTGGTGGTTGTACGGCGCGCCGATGGAAACCGCGTTGATCAATGCCGTCGCCGTACTGGTCATCGCTTGCCCTTGTGCATTGGGCCTGGCCACGCCGACCGCGATCATGGCCGGCACCGGTGTCGCCGCCCGCTACGGAATTCTGATCAAGGACGCCGAAGCACTGGAACGTGCGCATGAAGTCAGCGCCGTGGTGTTCGACAAAACCGGCACGCTGACCTCGGGCACACCGCGCATCGCTCATTTGAGTGCCATCAACGGTGACGAAGCCGCCCTGCTGCAAATGGCCGGCGCTCTGCAACGCGGCAGCGAACACCCGCTGGCCAAGGCCGTTCTGGACGCTTGCGCCGAACGCGGTTTGACCGTGGCCGATGTCAGCGACAGCCAGTCGCTGACCGGTCGTGGCATCGCCGGCACGCTCGACGGTCGTCGTTTGGCGTTGGGTAATCGCAGGCTGCTGGAAGAAAGCGGTTTGAGCGCAGGCCCATTGGCTGACTCCGCAACCGCGTGGGAAACCGAAGGCCGCACCCTCTCCTGGCTGATCGAACAAAGCCCCAAGCCAAACGTACTGGGTCTGTTCGCGTTCGGTGACACGCTCAAACCCGGCGCGCTGCACGCGGTGCAACAGCTCAGCGCACGGAACATCAGCAGCCACCTGCTGACCGGCGACAACCGCGGCAGCGCCAAAGTGGTTGCGCAAGCCCTGGGCATTACCGATGTCCACGCCGAAGTATTGCCGGCAGACAAAGCCGCCACCGTCGCCGAACTGAAGAAAACCGGCGTGGTGGCGATGGTTGGTGACGGCATCAACGACGCTCCGGCCCTGGCGGCCGCCGACATCGGCATCGCCATGGGCGGTGGCACCGACGTGGCCATGCACGCGGCCGGGATCACCCTGATGCGCGGCGACCCACGGCTGGTGCCCGCCGCGCTGGAGATCAGCCGCAAGACCTACGCAAAGATTCGGCAAAACCTGTTCTGGGCGTTCGTCTATAACCTGATCGGCATTCCGCTGGCCGCGTTCGGCTTCCTCAACCCGGTGCTGGCCGGCGCGGCGATGGCGTTGTCGAGCGTCAGCGTGGTGAGCAATGCGTTACTGTTGAAAACCTGGAAACCAAGGATCTGGAGGACAACCGATGAACATCGGTCAAGCAGCCCGCCATAGCGGCCTGAGCGCGAAGATGATTCGTTATTACGAGTCCATCGGCTTGCTCAAGGCCGCCCATCGCACCGACAGCGGTTACCGCGTTTATGGCGATGATGACCTGCACACGCTGGCGTTCATCAAACGCTCCCGGGACCTGGGATTTTCACTCGAGGAGGTCGGCAAACTGCTGACCCTCTGGCAGGACCGCCAGCGCGCCAGTGCCGACGTCAAAGCCCTGGCTCGCCAGCACATCGACGAACTGAACCAGAAAATCCGCGAACTCGGTCAGTTGCGCGACACCCTGCAGGACCTGGTCGAGCATTGTCAGGGCGACCATCGCCCCGACTGCCCGATCCTCAAGAACCTGGAGTCGGGCTGCTGCGCGCAACCTGTTCGCGTCTGATCGCCAAAGCGGAGTGTCAGGCGGATTGATTTTGAAGGTGATGGCCCCATCGCGGGCAAGCCACGCTCCCACAGGTCCGGTGTCGATCATGGAATCCGGGGGCGACACAAAACTTGTGGGAGCGTGGCTTGCCCGCGATGCAGGCGACTCGATATCGGGTTGATCCCCTCTTACAAAAAACCCGGCCGAAGCCGGGTTTTTCGTTAACCGATCACTGCATCCACGGTGGAGGCGGTTCTTCGGTTTTGCCCGGTGGCGCATCATCTGCCGCGCGCACCGCTTGTTTGCGCTCTTCATCCAGGCGTGCCGCCTCGATCTCGCGCATGATCCCGCCCACGTCAGCCAGCTCTTCCGGTTCGTCGAACTCGCCGGTCAAGATGCTGGCCGGGTGCAAGGTGCCGGCTTCGTACAACGCCCACATTTCCTTGGCGAACCGGGTCTTTTTCAACTCCGGCGCAAACCGGCCGAAGTAGGACGCCATGTTGCCGACGTCCCGTTCCAGCATGCTGAACGCGTGGTTGTTGCCCGCCGCGTCGACCGCTTGCGGCAAGTCGATGATCACCGGGCCGGTCGGGGTCAACAGCACGTTGAACTCGGACAGGTCACCGTGCACCAGACCGGTACACAGCATCAGCACGATCTGCGAAATCAGGAACGCGTGATACTCGCGCGCCTGATCCGGCTCCAGCACCACGTCGTTCAGACGCGGCGCGGCATCACCGTACTCGTCGGCCACCAGTTCCATCAGCAGCACGCCCTCAAGGAAGTCGTACGGCTTTGGAACCCGAACGCCAGCACCGGCCAGGCGGAACAAAGCCGCCACTTCGGCGTTCTGCCAGGCGTCTTCGGTTTCTTTCTTGCCGAATTTCGAGCCTTTGGCCATCGCTCGAGCCTGACGGCTGTTGCGCACCTTGCGGCCTTCCTGATACTCGGCCGCCTGACGGAAACTGCGTTTATTCGCCTCCTTGTAGACCTTCGCGCAACGTAGCTCGTTACCGCAGCGCACCACATAAACAGCTGCTTCTTTACCACTCATGAGTGGGCGCAGCACCTCGTCGACCAGACCGTCCTCGATCAGGGGTTCAATGCGTTTTGGAGTCTTCATCAGCTTTTATTGTGGGTCCTTTATTACCAAACACGCGAAAGTCATTCGTTATACGGCAATCCACTCGTTCGGGGGAGGGGTTGCCGACCTATGAACGTCGTGATGCACACAATGTGCCGGAATAATCGGTCATTCATCGCCGGCCGTCATCGGCCGCCCGAGATCATAGCTGAGCCTGCGCCACTTGGTGACGATGGGGTGTGAGGGCATTTGCGACAGAAGCTGACACCCGAATTCATACCCTTCGTAGGATTTTTCTCAACAGACCTCAATTTCCCCTTCATTCAGCCGAAGTCATCAGTGACAGAGTGATTTGTCCGACAATCGTTCCGACAAAAATGACGATGGCGCACTCGGGGAACCGGGTGAATCAACACCGTTTTCGGCTGCCAATAATCCGCGAGTCATCTGCACTGCGTGGGCCTACAAGAACAATCTGGAGCGCGGATGAACATCAAACAGAAGTTGACCTGGGCGTTTGCAATCATCGCCTGCTTGCCCGTGGTGCTGGTCGCCACCCTCGTCGTGCTGAACTTGCGCAGTGACGCCAAGGAGAATTTCGTCGACGGCAGTGGTCGCGAAATTCGTCAGGTCAGCAACGCCATGCAATTGTTTTTCGACGGCATCAGCCAGAACGTCGATTACCTGGCCAAACAACCCCTGATCAAAGACTCCGACGACAGCCTCAAGACCTACATGAGCGCCAACGCCGAGAGCATTCCCCAGGGCGAGATGGACAAAAAGGTCTTCAGCCTCCTGCAGGACCTGGGTAACAGCCATCCGTCCTACGCTTATGCCATCCTCGGCACCGCGGCCGGCGGTTATGTGTCCTGGCCGGACGATGCCAAGCTGACCAATTACGACCCGCGCCAGCGCCCCTGGTACAAGGCGGCCCAGGCCAAACCGGGTAAACCGTTTCGCACCGAGGCCTATTACTGGGCCCAGGATGACGCGACCTACGTCAGCACCGTGCGCACCATCGATAACAAATTGGGCAACAACGGCGGCGTGGTCAGTATCGACGTGACGCTCAAGCAGCTCACCGAAATCGTCAAACAGATCAAGCTCGGTGAAACCGGCTACCTGATGTTGCTGGAAAACACCGGCACCGTGCTGGTCGATCCAAAGCAACCGGAACACAACTTCAAGGCCTTGAGCAGCCTGGGCGAGGGTTACGCCCAACTGGCCAAGGCCGGCAAAGGCTTGGTGGAAGTCGAGTTGAACGGCGAACGCTACATGGCTAACGTCTGGCCGTCGGAGCAACTGGGCTGGACCTTTATCGGACTGATCAAGCAAAACGACGTGATGAGCTCCGCGACCCAGCTGACCTGGCTGATCGCAATCATCGCCGCCGTTCTGGCGGTGGTCTTCGCCATTCTCGGTGCCAGTTTCGCCAGTGTCATCGTTCGGCCGATCCGCAGCGTGGCCAGCGGCCTGGAAGGCATCGCCCAAGGTGAAGGCGACCTGACCAAGAACCTGGAAATCCGTGGCAGCGACGAAACCGCGCAGTTGGCGAGTTGGTTCAACCAGTTCCTGACGGCGATTCGCAACTTGATCCAAAGCATTGGCGGCGCCGCGACCAAAATCCTCGCCACCTCCAAGAGTTCGACCCAGGTCTCCAGCGACATGGCTGAAGCCGCCGGGCGCCAGCGTGAGGCGGTCGACATGGTGTCCACCGCGTTCCACGAAATGGTCGCCACCGCCAACGAAGTTGCACGTTCTTGCAGCCAAGCGGCGGAATCCGCTGACAGCGGGCAACGCCAGGCGCGTCAAGGCCAGCAACAGATTGATGCGGCAGTGACCAGCGTTGATCGCTTGAGCCAGGAAATCGAACAGTCGGCGCAATCGATGCAACAGCTTGAACGCGACAGCAACGACATTCAGTCGATCCTGGGGACCATTCGCTCGATTGCCGAACAGACCAACCTGCTGGCCCTGAACGCCGCCATTGAAGCGGCGCGGGCCGGTGAGCAAGGTCGCGGTTTTGCGGTGGTGGCAGATGAAGTCCGGGCGCTGGCCAAACGCACGGCGGATTCCACGGCGGAAATCGATGGCTTGCTGGGCAACCTGGCCAAGCGCACCAGCCAAGTGACTCAGCAGATGCATGCGAGCCTGGAAGTGTCGCAACAATCGGTGACCCGCATCGGCGAAGCGCGCAGCAGTTTCGGGCTGATTCGTGAGTCGGTGGATGTGATTCGCGACATGAACACGCAGATCGCGACGGCGGCGGAAGAACAGCATCAGGTGGCTGAAGACATCAATCGGCACATCAGCCAGATCCATGGCGATGCGCAGTTGGTGGCAGAACTGGCGAACTCGGCGCGACTGGATTCCCAGAGCCTGGCCGGGTTGTCGAATGAACTGGATGGGTTGGTTCGGCGGTTCAGGACTTGAGAATGGGGGTGGTTTTAGATCCACCCCTCACCCTAACCCTCTCCCCAGAGGGGCGAGGGGACTAAGTGATATTTTCTCAAGAAAATTATCGACCTGAGAAATCGAGTCGAACTCAGGTTTCGAAAAACATGAAGATCGGCTCCCTTTCCCCCTCTCCCCCTTGGGGAGAGGGCTGGGGTGAGGGGCTGGATCTCACTGCCGAAACAACTCCCCCGGCGTAAACCCGAACAATCCCTTGAACGCCGCAATAAACGCCGACGTCGAGTCATACCCGCAAGACAGCGCCGCATTGGTCACGCTGTCGCCCTCCTCCAGCAAACTCAACGACGACAGCAACCGCATCCGCTGCCGCCAGCATCGAAAACTCAACCCGGTTTCGCGCTGAAACAGGCGCATCAGCGTCTTCTCCGACGTCCCCAAGCGCTGCGCCCATTCCTGCAACGTCACATTGCGCTCCGGACTTTCAATCAGCTCATTGCACAACCCGAGCAACCGCTCATGCCGCGGCAACGGCAGGGAAAACCCCACCTCCGGCAGATTCGCCAGCTGATCCAGCAGCACATTCACCAACCGCGCTTCCTGGCTCTCCCCCTGTGGATACTCCACCGGCAGCAAGCAAAAACTCTTGATCAGCTCCCGGGCCAGCGGCGTGACTTCCAGCACCCGGCAACGCCCGTCCGCCCATTCACAATCCTCACGGCGCACATAGAGGCTGCGCATCTCGGCGCGCATCGAGGTCACCACCTGGTGCTCAAGATCCGCCGGAATCCAGATCCCCCACTGCGGCGGCGCAAAGAAGCTGCCCTCAGCGGTGTGCACACCGAGAACGCCGCTGATGGCGTAGGAAAACTGCACCCAATCGTGACGATGAGGTGGCGTCCACGACCCGGCATTCAGACTTTCCGCCCGCGCGAACAGCGGACGCGGCAACGCCTTCAGCGTCGGAATCGTTCGTTCGAGGGAAAGGTGTCCGTTAGTCGGCATTGATTGGCCTTATGTCGCAAGACGGCAGATAAGGCCGACGTTAGGCTAAGTCATCATTTCTTACAAATGTATTCGGTGCCGGTTATGCATGCCTTCAAACACCTTAAACGCGTGGTCACCGACTGGTTCTTGTGCGGCATGCTGATCGCCACGCTGCTGTCGTATTTCTTCCCGGTCTTCGGCGCCACGGGCGGCGGAATGCACGCCGAGTACGTGATCAACATCGGCGTGTTCCTGGTGTTCTTCCTGCACGGGGTCAACCTGTCCAGCGAGCAGATCAGCCATGGCCTGAAGAACTGGAAACTGCATGTGATGGTTCAGGGCTTCACCTTCGCGGTGTTCCCGCTGATCTGGCTGCTGAGCGACAAGCTGTTGGGTTCGCACATTCCGTCGCTGCTGATGCTCGGCTTCTTTTACCTGTGCGCCCTGCCGTCGACCATTTCTTCTTCCGTGGCCCTGACCGGCAGCGCAGGCGGCAACGTGCCGGCGGCGATTCTCAACGCGAGCCTGTCCAGCGTATTGGGGATTTTTCTGACGCCATTGTTGGTGAGTCTGGTGGTCGGCAGCGGTGCTGGCGGCATCGATCTGGGCTCAACCCTGCTCGACCTCTGCGCCATGTTGCTGCTGCCGCTGGTACTCGGCCAACTGTTGCGGCCGCTGCTCGGCAAATTCTTCGCCCGCCACAAGCGTTACACCAACATCGTCGATAAGCTGGTGATCCTGTTGCTGGTCTACTCGGCGTTCTGCAATTCGATGGTCTCGGGCATGTGGCAGCAACAGGGCAACAGCGTGATTCTCAGCGCGCTGATCGGCAGTGCGATCCTGCTGGCGATCATCCTGTGGATGACCACACGCACCGCCCGCGCCTTGAAATTCAGCCCGGCCGATGAGATCGCGGCGGTGTTCTGCGCCAGCAAAAAATCCTTGGCGGCAGGTGCGCCGATGGCCGCGTTGATCTTCGGTGCCAACCCGGGTCTCGGCTTGATTCTGCTGCCGATCATGATCTACCACCCATTGCAGCTGATCGTCTGTTCGGTGATGGCCGAGAATTACGCCAACCGCAACCGCGAACGTATTGCTCAGCAGAACGCCGAACTGATCAGCGCTCGATAATCGCCGTCACGCCCTGACCACCGGCGGCGCAAATCGAGATCAGGCCTCGGCCCTTGCCCGCCGCGTCGAGCAGTTTCGCCAGGTTGGCGACGATACGCCCGCCGGTCGCGGCAAACGGATGCCCGGCCGCCAGTGAACTGCCTTTGACGTTGAGGCGACTGCGGTCGATGGAGCCCAGTGGCGCGTCGAGACCGAGGCGGGTTTTGCAATACTCCGGATCCTCCCAGGCCTTTAACGTGCAGAGTACTTGTGCGGCAAAGGCTTCGTGGATTTCGTAGTAGTCGAAGTCCTGCAAGGTCAGTCCGTTGCGCGCCAGCAAACGCGGCACCGCATACACCGGTGCCATCAACAGCCCTTCGGCACCGTTGACGAAATCCACCGCCGCGGCTTCGCCGTCACGCAAATACGCGAGAATCGGCAAGCCACGTTCCTTTGCCCATTCTTCACTGCCCAGCAGCACCAGCGACGCGCCATCGGTGAGCGGCGTGGAGTTGCCGGCCGTCAGCGTGCCCTTGGCGCTTTTCTCGAAAGCCGGTTTCAGCGACGCGAGTTTTTCCAGGGTCAGGTCGGGGCGCAGGTTGTTGTCGCGGGTCAGGCCAAGGAACGGCGTCATCAGATCGTTGTGCCAGCCTTCGGTGTACGAGGCCGTGAGTTTTTGATGACTCTCCAGCGCCAGTTGATCCTGATCTTCGCGGGGGATGTTCCAGGTCTGGGCCATCAATTCGCAATGCTGCCCCATGGACAACCCTGTGCGCGGTTCGCCGTTGCGCGGGAATTCCGGGATCAAGTCCCGGGGACGCAGTTGCAGAAACGTTTTCAGTTTGTCGCCGGTGGTCTTGGCGCGATTGGCTTGCAACAGCACCCTGCGCAAACCTTCACTGACGCTGATCGGCGCATCCGAGGTGGTATCGACGCCACCGGCAATGCCGCAATCGATCTGTCCCAGGGCAATCTTGTTCGCGACCAGCAGCGCCGCTTCAAGACCCGTGCCGCAAGCCTGTTGGATGTCATACGCCGGCGTATAAGGGGACAACCGTGAACCGAGGACACACTCGCGCGTCAGGTTCATGTCTCGGGACAGCTTGAGGACCGCCCCCGCGACCACTTCGCCGATGCGCAGGCCGTGGAGGTTGTAGCGTTCGATCAAACCTTCGAGCGCTGCGGTGAGCATCGCCTGGTTACTGGCGGTGGCGTACGGCCCGTTGGAGCGGGCGAACGGAATACGGTTACCGCCAATAATCGCGACGCGGCGCAGCTGGGTCATGAAAAGCTCCTGTCAAAAAAAATCAAATGTAAACACCACCCCCTGTAGGAGCGAAGCTTGCTCCGGGCGGCGATCCGACGAAGGCGCCAGCACATTCAACATCTACTCTGAACGAAACACCGCCTTCGCGAGCAAGCTTCGCTCCTACACTGCTGAGTTCAAGCGTAGGCCTAATCTCGTGGATCGAACGACTGATTGCCATTCGTGGTCCACACTTTGAACCCCAGCTGCCGGAGTGCGTTCCATGTCTGACCGTTATATCGACTTCGCCAATTCGTCCATCGGCCATCGTCTGGTCGGGGCCATGGGACTGCCGTCTCCGGTGCGCCTGGAGCGTTGGCAAGCAGGCCGACTGCGGCCTGTCGAAGGGGCGCTGTTGATTGGCGGCGGCCCGCTGGCGGAGAAAGTCAGCGCCTTCGCCAACCGCCTGACCGACGCAATCTACAGCTACGGCGCCGAGCCGTCCCTCGCCACCGCGTGGATCCCCGGCCACGGTCCCAAGCTCAAGGCTGTGGTATTCGACGCCAGTGACCTGGTGCAGACCGACCAGCTCAAACAGCTGCGCGAGTTCCTCCAGCCGCTGATGAAAAACCTCGATCACAGCGCGCACCTGGTGATTCTGGGGCGTGCGCCAGAGACATTGACCGACCCGTTCGCCGCCAGCGCTCAGCGTGCGGTGGAAGGTTTCAGCCGTTCGCTGGCCAAGGAACTGCGCAGCGGCGGCACCCTGCAGCTGATCTATGTCGGTGAAGGCGCCGAGGATCAACTCGAAGGGCCGCTGCGGTTTTTCCTCTCGCCCAAAAGTGCGTTCGTGTCCGGGCAGGTGGTTCGCTTGAAGGCCTGCGCTACGCAGGTGTCGGACTGGACTCGCCCACTGGCCGGGCGCAAGGCGCTGGTGACCGGTGCCGCCCGCGGCATTGGCGCCTCTATTGCCGAAACCCTGGCCCGTGACGGCGCCGAGGTGATTCTGCTCGACGTGCCACCGGCCAAGACCGATCTTGACGCACTTGCCGCACGCCTTGGCGGGCGCAGCATCACCCTGGACATTTGCGCCGAAGACGCCGCCGCGCAGTTGATCGAACTGCTGCCCGACGGCGTCGACATCGTGGTCCACAACGCCGGCATCACGCGGGATAAAACCCTGGCCAACATGACCCCGGAATTCTGGGACGCGGTGCTCGCGGTCAACCTCAACGCGCCGCAAGTGCTGACCAAGGCCCTGCTCGATAGCGGCGCCCTGCACGACCACGGCCGAGTGATTTTGCTGGCGTCCATCAGCGGCATCGCCGGCAATCGCGGGCAGACCAATTACGCCGCGAGCAAGGCCGGGCTGATCGGTCTGGCCCAGGCCTGGGCGCCGCTGCTGGACCAGCGCGGTATCAGCATCAATGCGGTGGCGCCGGGGTTCATCGAAACCCAGATGACCGCACACCTGCCGTTCGGCATCCGCGAGGCCGGGCGACGCATGAGTTCATTGGGCCAGGGCGGCCTGCCACAAGACGTCGCCGAAGCGGTCGCGTGGCTCGCTCAACCGGGGACCGGCGCGTTCACCGGGCAAGCGTTGCGAGTCTGCGGACAAAGTGTCTTGGGGGCATAAAGATGATCACCGATTGGCACACACTCAACCGCGAACCGAGCCTGACGGGTCTGTACATGCAGGCGGCAACGCGGCGCAAAATCACCGGCACCACATTGCCCGACACGGGTTTGCGCTGCTGGGTCGAGGTCGATCCGAAACGCCTGGCGGCGTATCGCAAGGTCTGCGGTTTTGCCGACAACGGTTTGCTGCCGCCGACCTATCCACACATCCTGGCGTTTGCCTTGCAGATGCAATTGCTCACGGCCAAGGACTTTCCGTTTCCGCTGCTGGGCCTGATTCACCTGAGCAATCGCATTCGCGTCTTGCGCCCCATGGGCGGGGTGAACCGCGTGCGGGTCAGCGTGCAAGTACAGAACCTGCAACCCCATGCCAAGGGTGCGACGTTCGATCTGGTGACGTCGCTCGACGATCAGTTGGGCCCGCTGTGGGAGGCTGAAAGTCAGATGCTGTGTCGCGGGGTCAAGCTGGAGGGCGAACCTGTCGAGGAAGTCCTGGCCTCCACCCTGGAAATGCTGGAAGTGGCTCGCTGGAAAGCCCCGGCGGACATTGGCCGGCAATACGCCAAGGTGTCCGGGGACTACAACCCGATTCACCTGAGTGCCGTCAGCGCCAAATTGTTCGGGTTCCCGACAGCCATTGCCCATGGGCTGTGGAACAAGGCCCGGACATTGGCGGCGTTGAGTGAGCATCTGCCCACGGCGAATGTCGAGATCGCGGTGCAGTTCAGGAAACCGGTGCGGTTGCCGAGTGAGGTGACGTTGCTGGCCAGCGCGGCAGGGTCCAGTGGGGATTTTCAGCTGGTGGGCTCGGGGGATCTGGAGCACATGGTGGGGCATTGGCGGCCGGTTGCCTGATTGATCACTGGTGTCTGTCAGATCGCCTTCGCGAGCAGCTCGCCCCCACTCGATCTCAAGCGTTCACAGATTTTGTGTACGCAGGTGATCCATTGTGGGAGCGAGCTTGCTCGCGATGGCGATCTGACAGGCGACAGATGTATCGACTGAAGGACCGTCATCGCGAGCAGGCTCGCTCCCACAGGGTTTTGTGGTGTTTGAGGGTTTAGTGCGGTGGATAGTTGGCGAGGATTCGCCCGACGGTTTCGCGTATCGCCGTGCTGCGATCCGACGGATTGGTTGTACGGCTGAGCATTTGCTCATCGCTGCCACGCCACACCAGTTTGCCGTCCTTGCCATCGAGCAGGTCGATCTGGATGGTCGCCACCTTATAGGTCACGTTGCGGGTTTCGTTGTACATCGGCCCGCCCCAGTAGCCGTTCCATGGATTACCCCATCCGCCGCCGTAGTTGGTGGTCACCTGTTGCTGGCGCTCTTCGACGATCAGGTAGGTCTGAACGTTCAATTCCCCTTTGCTGCCGGCCGCGGCCGGACGCAGACCACGCTGATCCAGTTGATCGGCCACCGATTGGCGGATGCGCTGTTCGGTCAGGTCACTCTTGATCCGTGGGTCATCGGGGCGATATTGCAGGGCGGGTTCTTTCCAGGTCCAGCTGCGATAGGCGGCGAAGTCGCGGCTGGCATCGAAGTCATTGTTGACACGGTTGGCGGCGCAGGCACTGAGCAACGCGGCCACAACCAGTAAAGCGAAACGGCGGATCATGATGATTCTCCGGTTGAAGACATGAACCTGTGGAAGGCTTCTCAACTAGAGAAGCTAACTGGGAGGATACGCCGACATGGCCTTTTCTACAGCCTCCCGTATTGCATCGGCACGCTCACTCTGGCTGCCCCGATTACCGGTTTCGGCGCTGGCACTCCACACCGGTTGACCACTTTGAGCGTCGAACAAATCGACCCGCACCACCACGACCTGTTCCTGATACGTGCGCACGATCGGCACCGTGTTGTACATGCCATAACCATTGCCGTAGCGGTTGTAGCCGCCATAACCACCGCCGTAATAACCGTAGTCGTCCCGGACCTGGCGCAAACGGGTTTCCAGATGCAGATTGGCGCTGACAAACAGGTCGGCCGGTCGGGCGTTATCGTGCAATGGGCGCAAGCCGCGCTGATCGAGGGCGTTGCTGACCGCTTCGGCGACCTGGGCCGAGTCCGCCCAGGCGCTGCCCGGTGGCAGCTGACCGTTGAGCCAGGCCCAACTGCGGTAACGACCGTAGTCACGCGGCGGTGCCGGGTAGGCGCTGCGGTCGAAAGTGTTGGCCGCTTGAGGCGGTGCCGGCGGCAAAGGGTTGGATGTCGCCACATAAGGGTTGCTGCCCTGGCAGGCCGCCAACCCTAGACAGATCACCAGTAACCCTGAACGACTTTTCATTTCGCGCTCCGATCAGACCGGCCGACAGATCCAGTGCAAATAGCGCCCAAGCCCGGCGAAGCTTGGGTGACGGCGGTGGGCTAGCTCCATTTCGAGCAAGTCCACGAGTTCGGCGCGGGCCTGGAATTCCACCGGCATGTAGTCGTGAAAAACTCGCACCCCGCTCTGGGTTTCGACCTGCCACAGGCCCTCAAGTTGCGCCGCCAGTTCACGCGGATCAAGGGGCTGCTGCGGGGTCAGGCTCTGCTTCTCGCCGGCCATGTCGTTCTTGCGCATCTTGCGGAAATGACCTTTGAGCAAGTTGCGATAAATCAACGCATCGCGGTTGTAGAAAGCCAGTGACAGCCACCCATCCTGCTTGGTCAACTGATGCAGCACCGGCAGGATCGCGTGGGGTTCGGCCAGCCATTCCAGCACGGCGTGGCACAGCACCAGGTCGTAAGGTTCGGTGAGCTGGCCGAGCAATTCCTGCCACGGCGCCTGAATGAAAGTAGCGGTCTGCCCGGCGTCAGCGAAGCGCTGGCGGGCGCCTTCGAGCATCGGTTCGGCGGGTTCGGCCAGCGTGACGTCATGACCGCGCTGGGCCAGCCACAACGACATGTGCCCCAGGCCCGCGCCGATATCCAGCACGCGCAACGGCCGGTCCGGCAGGGTTTCGGCCAGGTCGGCCTGAAGCACCGCCAGACGGATCGCACCTTTGGCGCCGCCGTAGATTTTTTCGGCAAACCGGGTCGCCAGTTGATCGAAATGACGATCGCTCATCAGCTGAACCTCTTTTCGCTGTCCGCGAGTTTGCTGCGTACCACTTCATTCATGTCCAACCCCAACTCACCGCACAGCAGCAGAAGATAGAGCACGATGTCGCCGATTTCCTGCCCGGCGTGGGCAAGCTTGTCCGCCGGCAACTGGCGCGACTGGTCTTCAGTCAGCCACTGGAAGATCTCCACCAGCTCGGACATTTCCACACTCGCGGCCATGGCCAGGTTTTTCGGGCTGTGAAATTGCTGCCAGTCATTGCGGTCACGGATGGCGTGCAGGCGTTCGGTCAGTTCAACAAGGTTCATCGGGCTCTCCTGAAGGCGTATAGCTTCGGGGGGATCCTCAATCAAGGCAAGGTCTATGTAGCAGCTGGCGCAGCCTGCGTCCGGCTGCGCAGCAGTCGTCAATTCTGTGTGCGAGATTCGCCTGACACACCGAGTTGTGGTGTTCTACGACTGCTTCGCAGCCGAACGCAGGCTGCGCCAGCTGCTACAAGGTTCTTGCGCCATACTCAAACGATCCTGGCAACAGGGAACTCGGCACCGTGATCCATGGCCCAAGGCTCAAGTCCGGCAAGCACGCCACCACTTACATCAGGACGTTCACGACATGCAGGTAGAAAGTTTTTTCGAATGGCTCGGCCAGGCACTCGGTTCGATCATCCGGTTTATCGTTGACGGCCTCAGCGGCTTGTTCAACCTGTTGAGCCATGCCGGCAGCAATTTTGTCGAAGGCTTGTCCCGTGCACTGGGCATGGACACTTCGATCATCAGCATCATTGCGCTGATTCTGGGGTTGATGCTGTTGTGGTCGGCGATCCGGGCGTTCATGAATGCGTCGATCATCATGGGGATTATCTGGTTGGTGTTGGGGCTGTGGTTGTTGAGCTGGATAATCCATTGATCCGTAAATTCCCCTCACCCTAACCCTCTCCCGGAGGGAGAGGGGACTGACCGAGGTGTTCTTTCAAACTACATCGACCTGAAATATCGAGTCGAACTAAAGCTTTGAAAAGCATGGAGATCAGCTCCCTTTCCCCCTCTCCCCCATGGGGAGAGGGTTGGGGTGAGGGGTCGATTTCTGATTCACAGCAAATCCCCAATCAACCGCTACAATGCGCGCTCCCCCAAGGAGCCTGCATGTCCAACCTGATTGCCGACTGGCGCGACCGCCCTACCCATCGTCGGGTCTGGGCGCTGGCCGCGCCGATGATTCTTTCGAACATTTCCGTTCCGCTGGTGGCGCTGGTCGACAGTACCGTCATCGGTCACCTGCCGCACGCCCATCAGTTGGGCGCCGTCGCGGTCGGGGCCAGCCTGTATACCTTTCTGGCCTGGGGCATGGGCTTTCTGCGCATGGGCACGACCGGTTTCGCTGCCCAGGCGGCCGGCCGAGGGGATGGCGCGGCGTTGCGGCAGATTTTGTTGCAGGGCCTGTTGCTGGCGATGGGGCTGGCGATTGTCCTGGGCGCATTGGGCGTCCCGTTGAGCGGCATCGCGCTGCACTTCATGCAACCCTCGGCAGAGCTCGATCAACTGACCCGCGAGTTTTTCCACACACGGCTATTCGGTCTGCCGGCGGCACTGGCCAGTTATGCGCTGGTCGGCTGGTTCCTTGGCACCCAGAACGCCCGGGCACCGCTGGCGATTCTGTTGAGTACCAACCTGGTGAACATCGCGCTGAACCTGTGGTTCGTCCTCGGACTGGACTGGGGCGTGGTCGGCTCCGCCAGGGCGTCGGTGATTGCCGAATGGACCGGCGCCGTAATCGGCCTGCTGATGACTCGCAAAGCCCTGCGCGCCTATCCCGGCCACATCGCCTGGGCCGCCTTGGCGCTGTGGCAGAGCTGGCGGCCACTGCTGGCCGTCAACCGCGACATTTTCATCCGCAGCCTGGCGCTGCAATCGGTGTTTTTCCTGATCACCGTACAGGGCGCGCGGCTCGGTGATGCCACCGTCGCCGCCAACGCCTTGCTGCTCAATGGCTTGCTGCTGACCGCCCACGCGCTGGATGGTCTGGCCCATGCCGTGGAAGCCCTGTGCGGGCATGCCATCGGCGCTCGTGATCGAGAAGCGTTGCGTCGCTCATTGGTGGTTGCCTGCGGCTGGTCGTTGCTGGCGAGTCTGGGCTTTGCCGTGCTGTTCGCCTTCGCCGGACACCTGTTCATCGAGATGCAGACCGACATCCAGAGCGTTCGCGACACCGCGTTTATCTACCTGCCCTACCTTGCCGCGCTACCGTTGATTGCCGTGTGGAGTTACCTGCTCGACGGGCTGTTCATCGGCGCCACGCGAGCCCGGGAAATGCGCAACGGCATGCTGCTGACGGTCATTGCGCTGCTGCCGTTCGCCTGGGCACTGCAAGGCTTGGGCAACCATGGACTGTGGATAACGTTCCTGTTGTTCATGGCTCTGCGCAGCCTGATCCTCGGCGCGTTCGCCTGGATTCTGCGCAAGAACGACGGCTGGTTCACAGGCCGAATTGATTGAGTCGGCATGCACCGGATAGGCGCCGCCATCAATATCCAACCGTGTGTTCAGGGTTGATCGTTCTGCCACAGGTTGCGCAAGCTATCGAGACGTTCCTGCTGGGTAACGCCCGGCAATGGCTGCACGGGCGTAGCGCCAGGGTACTGCAAGCGCAGCCATAACCAGCCATCGAGCACCGGCCGTTCGCTGAACCCCAGCGCCAGCCCTTCCTGCACGTAGGCCCAAAGACTGTGGTAATCGGTCCCGGTGGACTGGCTCCAATGCCAGACGTGTTGCTCAAGCAGGCAGGTTTGCAAGGTGTCCCGCTGACGAGGCGTCAGATTCTCTTCGATGGCCAACGGGCTGACGGCAAGCCCCGGATTGTACAACTGCTGCCAGCCCTGACTGCCGATTGCGCGGTCGGCCCAGGTTCCGCCGAACCAGCGCAATTGACTGATCGGCCCCAGCCAGCGGCTCAGTTCCAGCGCATCGCAGGCATCGAAAAAGTAACTGGCGGTGTGTGGGTTGTAGTAACTCAGCAACGCGCGGTGATGCAGGCCAAAGGTGACCGTGAGCATGCGACGCAAATGCTCGAGCAACCGATCCGATGAAGCCTCACTGACCAGCAACAAACCACTCCAGACGTGCGGTTCACGCAGGCACAACTCGCCCAGTGCCGGGCAGCCCTTGAGGTCGACCAACAGCGGCCCGTGCTCGCCTAACGGCTGCAGTTCGGTGCCATCGAACAGCCGGAACCGCCGGACCTGCGCAAACTGCTGGCGCAGCACAGCACCGGCCCGGGGCTCCCCCGGCACATCGAGCAACAGCCATTGTGCGATGGAGTCGGGCGCCTGGGCGACGATCATGCCGCACCGCTCTGGCCAAGCTGCGTCGCTGCCCGGCAGGTGCAGAAGGCTTGAGCACAATGGCTGAAACTGCCCCCGCCGGGTAACAGACACAGCAGCACAATCGGTTCGCTGGATTGCAACAAACGCAACAATCCGTCAACCGCCGCGTTTTCATCTGTCGCCGCGGCGGATGTGAGCTCGGGCAAGCCTGACGCTTGGGTGAAGGGTGGGCCGGGAAGGAATCCGGTGATTAAGGGTTGATCCGGATCACCTTCGATAAAGCTCACCAGGACCTGCGCACCTTCACTCAACGGCATGACGTGCGCGCCATCCAGTTCCGGTGCCAACGGCAGCCAGCAATGGCTGGGCGCAGCGCCTTCGCCCTGATAGACCCAGTCAAATTGCACGGCAACAGGTCTGGATGAATCGGGCTGCGCTTCATCGACATCAACCACCCAGGCCCGCTGCAAGCTGTGCATCCGAGGGCTCATGACCGAATGAGGCGCCGCGAAAGATAACGCCCCGGCAACAGCGCGGATCTGGTTGCCATAGGCAAACCCGGGCGTCTGCCCACCCTGATGCTCGACATGGATCAGCAACCAGAGACGATTCCAGTCGGCGCACGGATGGCCTGACAGCAGAACGCGTTGGCCGCTGCGCAGCGTCATCAGGTTCGTCTGACCTTCGCCAGCCTGCGTATTGCCTTGAACCTTGAACTGCTGCACGCCGGGCTGTTCGGTGTCGGGCTCAAAGACCATCTCGGCTCCCTGCTGAAATTGTCCCTGCCCATCACCAAACACCAGACAGTGCCCGCGCCGGCGATGCTCAAAGTAGTAGTGAAGCCGTTCCTGAGCACACAAACGCTGGAGAAACTGCAGATCCGATTCCCGGTATTGCGTGCAGAAATCACGCGGCGGGTAATCGCCACTCAAGTCAAAGCGCCGATCCTTGCCGGCAATGCCATGCTCCTTGAGCACCTGGGCGAGGATCTCGGGTACGGAACGGTTGCTGAAAATGCGCTGGCTGAAACGCTGGGCAAGGCAGGCCAGTTTCGGCCTCAGACGCACACGGCAAAGCCTCGGGGCAGCGCCATGGCCAGCCTGGACGAGCTCATGCAACTGTCCGTGAAAACCGGTCCCCGGCGGCCCGAGATGCAAAAAGGCCGGGCGGTACAGCAGGCTTGCCAGGTCCAATGTCGGGTCATCGATCAGCAGATCAACGTCGAACACAAAGGGTTCGCTGATCGCTTCACAGCCGGTAAAGGCCAGGACCTCAACGGGGTCGGGCAGACCCTCTACATCCAGACGAAATGACGGCTCGTTGACTGGATCGAACATCGGCGATTCTCTACAGGAGGGGCGGCCGGGGATTCTCTCTGAGAGAGTTGGCCGAGTAGAGTGCCGAAGTACAACTTAGGAAATGACCTACGCGAAAAGAGGACCACATCGCTTGGATAGCCGGGGATGTGAGTCATTTCGCTTGAAATCAGGGAAGCGTCTCACCAGGTCATCTGAAATTTCCGCAGCGTGCGGAACATTTTCTGACAACCTGATGAGAGCGGTGCCTTACCTCAAGAAGACAGGTAAGACGAACGGGTCAGGCCCAGGCGCAGAGCGTCGAGGAACTGGGTGCGCTCGGCGGCCGTGATGCGGGCACTCGCGCACTTGTCGCGATAGTGAGTCATCAACTCTTCCGGCGACAAATGCACGTAACGCAGCATGTCTTCGATGGTGTCGTGGGTTTCGATACCGGCGTGGTACACACTGCCGTCGGCGTTCTGATAGATGTTCACCGAATCGGTGTCACCGAACAGGTTGTGCATGTCGCCGAGGATTTCCTGATAGGCGCCGACCAGGAAGATGCCCAGCAGGTAGTCTTCGCCTTCGTTCAAACCGTGTACCGGCAGGCTGGTTTCGATGCTCTGCTCGTCGACGTATTGCTTGATCTTGCCATCGGAGTCGCAGGTCAGATCCTGCAGCACGGCGCGGCGCAGCGGCTCTTCGTCGAGGCGGTGCAGCGGCAGGATCGGCAGCACCTGACCGATGGCCCAGGTGTCCGGCAGGCTCTGGAATACCGAGAAGTTGCAGATGTATTTGTCGGCGAGCTTGTCGTTGAGTTCGTCGAGCACCTGACGGTGCGAACGCTGGCGCGCCTTCAACGAGTTGTGCAGGCGACGGCACACGGCAAAGTAGCATTGCTCGGCCAGGGCTTTTTCAGCCAGCGTCATCTTGCCATCGGCGTACTGGGTGGCCACGTCGCTCATGTAGTGCGTCGCGCGCCAGTAGGTTTCGGTGACCATCTCGATGTCGGTCGGGCCCAGCAGGTCAACCAGCCACTGTACGGTTTCCGGCAGTTCTTCCTTGTTCTCGATCTGCGGCACGTCGTCGTTGTGTTTCTCGACGTCGGTCACCTGCACCACCAGCATGGCGTGGTGAGCGGTCAGCGAGCGGCCGCTTTCGGAGAAGATGTTCGGGTGCGGCAGGTTCTGCGCGTCGCAGAACTCCTTGAGCATCCCGACCACGACACCGGCGTAATCGTCCATGTCGTAGTTGATCGAACTGGCGTTGCGCGAGTGCGTACCGTCGTAGTCGACACCCAGACCGCCACCGACGTCGATGTGGTCAACCGGCAAGCCGAGGTTGCGCAGTTCGCCGTAGTAACGAATCGCTTCCTTGAAGCCGTGCTGGTAGTCCGCGAGGTTGGCGATCTGCGAACCCATGTGGAAGTGCAGCAGGCGGATGCCCTGATCCAGGCCGGCCGCGCGGAAACGCTCGACCACCGACAGCAGCTGCGCCGCCGACAGACCGAACTTGGATTTCTCGCCGCCGGTGTCCGCCCACTTGCTGGAGGCCAGGGACGACAGACGCACACGCAGGCCGACTTGAGGCTTGACCTTCAGTGAGGCAGCTTCTTCGATCACCAGGGCGACTTCGGATTCTTTCTCGATCACGATGAAAACGTTGTGGCCAAGCTTCTGGCCCATCAGCGCCAGACGGATGAACTCGCGGTCCTTGTAACCGTTGCACACGATGGTGCCGCCCTTCGGCGCCAGGGCCAACACGGCCAGCAGCTCAGGCTTGGAGCCGGCTTCCAGGCCGATGGAAACGTCCTGGGTGGCGATGATGTTCTCGATCACCGCTTCTTGCTGGTTCACCTTGATCGGGTACAGCGCGGTGTACTTGCTCTGGTATTCCAGACGCTCGATGTTGGCGTCGAACGCGCCGGTCAACTGACGCACGCGGTCTTGGAGGATGTCAGGGAAACGCACCAGCAACGGCAAGGACAGGCCGCTTTTGCGCAGCTGGTCGACTTGCTCGAACAGGTCGATAGGCGAACTGGTCGGACCGTTCGGACGAACTTCGACGCGACCGGCGTCATTGATCGCGAAGTACCCGGCCCCCCAATGGCGAATCCCGTAAACACTGCGGCTGTCCGCAACTGTCCATTGGCTGCCATCGTCTTTGCGTGTGCGTCGTACGGACATTGAAGTCCCCTATAAAGAAGTCATAGAGCGTCGCCTGGGTTCAGGCCGGCGCAGTCTAAAGAATGAAAATGACGATTAGCCTGCATGCAAGGGCCATAGACCTCACATTCAGCGCTGAGTTTAGAAACCGGTCAGAACAGGCTCTGTGAAAACCATGTAGACGACGCCAGGCCAGAGTTGAATCGGGACTGGATCAAGCCGAGGGTGGTTTTCACAGAGGCTGCTAGCCGCCGGATTTCTTCGCTTTGAAACCCAGCTTGATCAATTCAGCCAAGAGTAGCTCGACATGATCGCCCTGGATTTCGATGATTCCGTCCTTCAACGCTCCACCGGTCCCGCACCGTTTCTTCAACGTGGTGGCCAGGTCCTTGAGCGCTTCTTCTGCCAACGGTACGCCGGTGATGGTGGTCACCGTCCTGCCGCCGCGGCCCTTGCTTTCGCGACGCACGCGAGCGATGCCGTCGCCGGCCGGGATAACGGTCTGTTTGCAGATGCAGGCGTCCACCGGTTTACTGCAATCGGGGCAATGACGACCTGCGTCGGTGGAAAATACCAGGCCACCAAGGGCGGCGAAGGATGCGGCTTTTTTGGCCACCGGCAATCCTCTTGGGAGGACAAAGACTGGTCGCGGCAACTTGGGAAGCTGCCATCGACCGCGAAGCCCCACTCAGGCAGGGGCAGCGCTACTGAAACGGTACAACCCTGTAGGAGCGAAGCTTGCTCGCGAAGAACGCAAGGACGATGCGTACCATCTGGATGCTCGCGTTATCGTTAACGTCCATCGCGAGCAAGCTTCGCTCCTACAGAAAGCAATACCGGTTCAGCTTGAAAAGGTCGCGCAGTGTAACGGCAAAAAGCCGACTTGCTAAGAGCCAATCGGCGCCAATTTATAGCTCTTTTGCGACGTCCTCGCCACGGGCGCGCAGATAGCGCTTCAACGCGGCCAAAGAGTCCGGGCAATAAGGCTTTTGTTGAATTTCCAGGAGGACCTGATCGATGGGGATGAAGCGCGCTTCCAGCACCTCTTCCGGCTGCAGGATCAAGGCGCCGTCCCACACCGCCGAAAACGCCGAGCACCAGAGGCGATTGCCGGTGTCTTCGAAGAAGAAATGATCATGGGCGCTCAATTCCACGCCGCTCACACCCAGTTCTTCTTCCAGTTCACGTGCAGCCGATTCGGCATACGTCTCGGTGGCAAGCACCATGCCGCCCGCCGCCACGTCCCAGTAACCGGGGTAAATGGCTTTGCTCAGGGTTCGACGGTGAACGCACAGTTCACCAGCCGAATTGAACAGCATGATGTAGGTGCCACGCCCGATCAGCCCGCGCTCACGCAGGTCGGAACGGACCAGGGCGCCGAGCAGGTTGTCTTGCTCGTCGACCCAGGCGATCTGCTCGGCATCCGAGGCCGCCCGGTGGGCAGCCTCTTTGGCGGTATCGACCATGACTCAGCCTTGATTGAGCAATTGACGCAGATCGATCACTGCGGCATTGGCCCGGGAGATGTAGTTGGCCATGACCAGCGAGTGGTTGGCCAGAACGCCAAAGCCGCTGCCGTTGAGGATCATCGGGCTCCAGACCGGCTCTTGCGACGCTTCCAGCTCGCGAATGATCTGACGCACGCTGACCGTGGCGTTCTTCTTCGCCAGCACATCGGCGAAGTCGACTTCGATGGCGCGCAGCAGATGGGACAAGGCCCAGGCCTGGCCGCGGGCTTCGTAGAACACGTTGTCGATCTGCATCCACGGGGTTTCGACGATTTCTTCATCGACCTGTGGCACCTGGCCCGGGGCGAGGACTTCGGTCTTCAGCGCAGTGTTGAGTTTGACCCGGCCGACGCTGGCCGACAGCCGTTGCGACAGCGAACCCAACCGGGTGCCCACATCGCCGAGCCAGTTGTTCAGGTTATCGGCGCGGGCATAGAACAGCGCGCTTTTCTGGCTCGGATCGGACAGGCGTGCCTGATAACGGCTCAGGGAATTGATGCCTTCCTGGTATTCGGACTCACTGGACGGCAGCACCCAGCTCTTGTTGTCGAAGTTGAAGCGCGGCTCGGCCTTGGCCAGGTCAGCGTCTTCGGTGGACTGCGACTGGGAGCGGGCGAAGTCTTTACGCATGGCACGACTCAGGTCACGGACTTGGACCAGCACGCCATATTCCCAGCTCGGCGTGTTGTCCATCCACAAGCCCGGCGGGAAACGGTCGTTGGAAATATAGCCACCTGGCTTGCTCAGCAACGTACCGGCGACGGTCTTGAGGGTTTCCACCGTGGTGTACCCGATGACCATCTGCTTGCCTTCTTTCTCGGCAGCCGCTTGAGCATTTTGTTGAACCGGGAACAGCGCAGGCTCCTGGCTCCAATACCAACCCAGCCCGATCGCCACCAGCAGGTAAAGGCCAATCAGTGTGGCCAGCGCCCGGCTGAACAACAGGCCGCCGACATAACTGCGGGTGGCCGATTTCGGTTCAGCGGCACGTTCAGGCGCGCTGCCCGCGCGATTCTTCCAGTCCAGCATGGCGATATCCTTTCAATCACTTGAGTTCATCGGTTCGACCACAACCCTACGCCATCGTGCCTCGTTTGCCGCGCATTAATCGGGTCGAGGCCCCACTATAAATGAAGCACACATCTTTGTAGCAGCTGGCGTAGCCTGCGTTCGGCTGCGCAGCAGTCGTGAAATCAGTCGATGCGGTGTTTCAGGAATACCTCGCGCTCAGGTTTTACGACTGCTGCGCAGCCGAACGCAGGCTACGCCAGCTGCTACAAGTATTGCGTACCGCGGCGAGCCTATGCGACCAGCCAGTCAGAAACTGAATGTTGCCGCTTTGCAGATTATTGACACACGACACTCATGGGATTGAAAAGAGGTGCTAGCATAGAGCCACCAGTCGATCTCAGCATGCACCCTAACTAGTAGTCAGGATATGACCGAGCCAGAAGACCCCAGCCGCGAGCGCCTCAAGCACCATTTTGCCCAGCGGGTAATTCATCAGGCACGTCAGATTCTTGAGATATGGCAACGCCTGCAACGCAGCGAGTGGTCCACTACCGATTTGTCCGAACTGAGCGAGGCCAACCTGCGCCTGCTGCGGTTTGCCGAGCGTTTCGAACAACCGGAACACACTCAATTGGCGCGCCACATCGGCCAGTCGCTGGAGGCTGTCGACGCCAATCGCGGACGCCTGAGCAGCGGACTGATCACCGACCTCAATCGCTTGATGCAGCGCCTGTCGCGAACCGGCCTGCGCCACGGAGATCAACTCGAACAAACCTTTCTGCCACCGCTGCGCAAGCCCATCTATGTGATGCTACAGGATCACGACCGCGCCGAACGCCTGGCCAAGCAGCTGGAATTTTTCGGGCTCAGCGCCCAGTCCCTGGACAGCGTCGCTGCGTTTCGCTCCTCGATGGTCGAGCGCCTGCCCGCGGCGATCGTCATGGACGTGGACTTCAGCGGTCCCGGCATCGGCCTGAAACTGGCCGCCGAGGCCCAGGTCGGACTGGACGAGCCTTTACCGCTGCTGTTCTTCAGCTTGCTCGAGACCGACACCCCGACCCGTCTCGCCGCCGTGCGTGCCGGTGGCCAGGAATTCCTCACCGGCACCCTCGAAGCCTCAAGCCTGCTGGAGAAGATCGAAGTCCTGACCTGTGTCGCCCAGTACGAACCTTATAAAGTGCTGATCATCGACGACTCCCGTGCCCAGGCCTTGCACACCGAGCGCCTGCTGAACAGCGCCGGGATTGTCACGCGCACCTTGATCGATCCGATCCAGGCCATGGCCGAACTGGCGGACTTTCAGCCGGACCTGATCATCCTCGACATGTACATGCCGACCTGCACCGGCACGGAACTGGCCAAGGTGATCCGGCACAACGACCGTTACGTCAGCGTGCCGATCATTTACCTGTCGGCCGAAGACGATCTGGACAAGCAACTCGACGCCATGAGCGAAGGTGGCGACGACTTCCTGACTAAACCGATCAAGCCGCGACACCTGATAACCACCGTGCGCAACCGTGCGGCGCGGGCGCGCAATCTGAAAGCGCGGATGGTCCGCGACAGCCTGACCGGCCTGTACAACCACACCCACATTCTGCAATTGCTCGAAGACTGTAGCTTCCGCGCCCGACGCGAGAGCAAGCCGTTGAGTTTTGCGATGCTCGACATCGACCACTTCAAACGGGTCAACGACAGCCACGGCCACCCCATGGGCGACCGGGTCATCAAGAGTCTGGCGCTGTTCCTCAAGCAGCGGTTGCGCAAGACCGACTTTATCGGCCGATACGGCGGTGAAGAATTCGCCATCGTCATGCCGGACACCGATCTCGAATCGGCCCACAAAGTGCTCGATGAAATCCGTCAGCGATTTGCCGAAATCCACTATCCGGCCCAGCCTCAGGATCTGTGGTGTACGTTCAGCGCGGGTGTGGTGGAGCTGTGCGAACACTCCGACAGCCTGATGATGGCCAGCCAGGCGGACGAAGCGCTGTACCGCGCCAAGGACGGTGGACGTAACCGTGTGCAGGCTGCGCGGACGTCAAAGCAAAGTGCCACTTTTTCATCGGAATGGACCCATTCCGTCATAACCCTGTAACAGAAACGCAATAACTTCAGGCGCTTACCATTCTGCCGTTGGTAGACCCGCGATGCGCCTGAAGCTGCTGACCAATCTCAACACCCTCCTTTTAGTCGCCGTGTGCGTGGCCCTTGGCGCGACGCTCTGGTGGTCGCAAAAAGCCCTCGAACGCCCTTATCTGTTGATGGAGCGTTACCTGGGGTTGTCCCAGCAATTTCAAAATGAAGTGGCGCGCAACGTCGACGACTACCTCGCCAGCGGCGATGCCCTGCGCCTGAGCAGCGCCAGCCAGGCCATCGAAAACCTGCAAAAGGAACTCGGCGAACTGCCGCCGGCCCTGGCCGACACGTTGCGCCCGAGCCTGTCGAACCTGAATGAATTCAGCAAAACCGACCTGCTGGCCGCCGGCAAACTCGCCGGTGATCCTCAGGCGCTGTTGCTGCAAGCCGAACGCGAACTGGGCGCCAGTCTCGACCAACTCAGCCAATACGCCAGTGGCAACGCAGCGTATCTCGCGCCCTTGCTCGCCGCATCTCAGCACCTGGGCAAACTGTCGTTGGCCCGGGACAAACTGGTCAGCAGCGGTCGCAGTGAACTGGCCGCCGATGTCGAGCGCGAAGTCGCCAGCATCCGCGCGCAGTCCGAGCTGATCGGCGCCTTGCCGCTGCTCGGCGTGGCCGCCAGCAGCGAATCCGGCACGGATGATTTCGCGGCGATGATGGGGCTGGAGAACACCGAAAAAGCTGTCGCCGAAGATGCTGGCGTCGGCCTCAAACGGGAGCTCAACAGCCTGCTGACGCGCTACCCCGCGGAACTGGCGCGGACTCGCGAGCAGATCCAGAAGCGCACCGACCTCAGCACGGCGACGCACCTGAAAATCGCCGACGTGCAGCAGGCCATCGCCGCACTGGAGCCGGTGGTCCGTGCCCAGCACGGGCAGATCCAGGGCGAAGTGCGCTTGATGCAAGGCGTGATGATCGGCCTGATTCTGCTGATCGCCTTGTTGATCGATACCTTGCAACGCAGACTCGCCCGGACGTTGACCAACCTCGCCCCCGCCCTTTCAACCTGGGCCGAAGGCGACTTCAGCCAGGACATTCAATTGGGTAAAACCAATCGCGAACTGCACGACATTGAAGCGTCGCTCAATCGCATGCGTGCGTACCTGGTGGACCTGGTGGGGACCATTCGCCTGAATGCCGAGCAGGTCGCCGGCAGCAGCCGCACCCTGGCCGAGCTGAGCAACGACTTGCACAGCGGCGCCGAACACCAGGCCGGCGACACCGCGCTGATTCGTGATTCTCTCGGCGAACTGGAAGCAACGATTCAACAAGTCGCCGGCGATGCCAGCCAGGCCGCCGACGCCAGTCGCCATGCCGGATTGGCGGTTGAGCATGGCCAGAAAGTCATCGGTCTGAGCCTCACCGGCCTGCACGCGCTGGTAGGTGAAGTGCAAGGCAATGCACAGATGATCGAGCACTTGGCTGAAGAATCGGCGACCATCGGCGGCGTGTTGACGGTGATCCGCTCGATTGCCGACCAGACCAACCTGCTGGCCCTGAACGCCGCCATCGAAGCCGCCCGCGCCGGAGAAATGGGGCGCGGATTCGCGGTGGTGGCGGAAGAAGTTCGCTCACTGGCGCAACGCACGGCCGGGGCCACGGCAGAAATCCAGACCTTGATCGCCGGTCTGCAAACCGCCGCGCGGCACTCGGTGGAAGGCATGCGCGCCCAAGTCGAGCACGCCGAAGCCACGGCCAATCAGGCGCAGGCGGCCGATGGTGCACTGGATAAGATCGTCGGGGCGATCCAGACCATTTCCGACACCGCCGTACGCATCGCCGATGTCACTGCGCAGCAGAGTGGTGCTGTCAGTGAGATCCGCGATCACAGCGAGCGGATCCATCAATTGGGTGGGGATAACTTGCTGCGCATCGGTGAAGGACGCGTGCAAGGGGAGAATTTGCTGGTGCTGGGTGGGAGATTGCATACAGCCGTTCAGGCCTTTCGCGTCTGACAGACCGCCATGCCCCCGTAGGAGCGAGGCTTGCCCGCGAACCATAAGATGCGGTCATTCAGGCAGACCGCGTAATCGTTCTTCGCGGGCAAGCCTCGCTCCTACAGGGGCGGGGCAATCCGTGCGACTGTCCGCTATCATGCCTCCAATTCCGATACGCGAGATTGTCATGCGCCGTTTGCTCTGCCTGCTGCTTTTAGTGCTCGCCCTGCCGGCCACCGCCGCAGGTTTGCTGGAGAGCCGACCCAGCTCTACCCTGGGTTCGATCAACAACAGCGCCGACTTCCTGCCGGTGCGCGAGGCGTTTCAGCTGAGCCTGGTAGAAAGCACGCCACAATCGATCAAGCTGCGTTTTGTCGCGACAGAGGGTTACTACCTCTATCGTCATCGCTTTCAGTTTCGCGCCGATCCCGCCGAGGTTGGCCTTGGCGCGGCGCAATTGCCCAAGGGCGAACAGAAGCACGATGAGTACTTTGGCGATGTCGAGGTCTATCACGGCATTCTCGACATCGAAGTGCCGCGCACCGATCCCCGCGCCTTTACGCTGGCCGTGACCTATCAGGGCTGCGCCGACAAAGGCCTGTGTTATCCGCCTGAAACCGAACGCCTGATCATTGATGGCATTGGCGCACCGCCCCCCGTCACGACACAGCGCTGGAGCTGGCGCGAACTCGCCTTGTTCTTTCTCGCAGGTCTGGGCTTGACCTTCACCCCCTGTGTGCTGCCGATGCTGCCGATCCTCTCCGGCGTAGTTTTGCGCGGACAGGTCGGCGGGTTGCGCGGCTTCAATCTGTCGCTTGCTTACGTCCTGCCAATGGCCGCTTGCTTCGCCCTGCTAGGGGCGCTGATGGGGATGTTCGGCGCTCAGCTCAACCTTCAGGCGCGTCTGCAATCGGCGTGGGTTCTGGTGCCGTTCGCGATGTTTTTCGCGGTGTTTGCCCTCGCGATGTTCGGCGTGTTCGAACTCAAGTTGCCACAGGCCATCAGCAGTCGCCTGGACCGGATCGCCGGTCGCACCGAAGGCGGTTCGCTATGGGGCGCCGCGGTGCTGGGCGTGGTCTCCAGCCTGCTGGTCTCGCCCTGCGTTTCGGCACCGCTGGCCGGTGCGCTGCTTTACATCAGCGCCAGCGGCGATGCGCTGGGGGGCGGGTTGAAACTGTTCATGCTCGGCCTCGGCATGGGCGCACCGCTGCTGCTCGTGGCCACCGGTGGCGCGGCCTGGCTGCCGAAAAGCGGGCCGTGGTTGGTCTATGTGAAAAATGCGATTGGCGTGTTGTTGCTGGGATTGGCGATCGGGTTGGTCAGTCGCGTGTTGCCGGGCCAGATCACCTTGCTGCTGATCGGTTTGCTGGCCGGTGGCGTCGGCTTGTTCATGGGCGCGCTGGAGTTCGTCTACAAACCTCCTCGAAAACGCCTCGGCCAACTGCTCGGGATGTTCCTGCTGTTTTACGCACTGGCCTGTTGGTTCGGGGCGCTCAGCGGGCAGACCGACCCGCTCAACCCGATTGGTCAACCGCGCATTACTGCCGGCAACGATCAGCCGCAGAACACCAGCGCCTGGCAAACCATCAGCACCCCGGCCGACCTGGACCGGGTCCTCGCCGAGGCCAGATCCGCCGGCACCCCGCTGCTGCTCGACTGGTATGCCGACTGGTGCATCAGCTGCAAAGTCATCGAGCGCGAAGTGCTCAACGACGCCACGGTCGTCGAACGTTTGAAAGGCTATCGCCTCGTGCGCTTCGACATCACCGCCAGCAATACCGAGCAGCGCGCACTGCTCGATCGCTACAAACTGTTCGGCCCTCCAGCCCTGATGTTTTTCGGCAAGGACGGTGTCGAACGCGTCGATGTGCGAGTGATCGGTGAGATCAACGCGAAAGACTTCGCCGAACGTGTTGCGAAAGCAAATGACCGGATTTAATCACCCGGTCACATATTTCGCGCAAACATCGGCCATCGTGCTGGCTATTGCATAGAACTGGACAGTCACAAAGGCTTTGCGGCATAGTCGCCGGGTTCTGACAACTGCACACAGATAACAAGGAACAGCAGATGGCGACGCTATTGGTTCTGCACGGACCCAACCTGAACTTGCTCGGCACCCGCGAACCGGGCACCTATGGCGCTACGACACTGGCGCAGATCAACCAGGATTTGGAACGCCGTGCCCGTGAAGCCGGCCACCATTTGCTGCACCTGCAAAGCAACGCCGAGTACGAATTGATTGACCGCATCCACGCCGCTCGCGGCGAAGGTGTGGACTTCATTCTGATCAACCCAGCAGCTTTTACGCACACAAGTGTCGCATTACGTGACGCGCTGCTGGCGGTGAGCATCCCATTCATCGAAGTGCATTTGTCTAACGTGCACAAACGCGAACCTTTCCGCCATCACTCTTACTTCTCCGATGTAGCGGTGGGAGTGATCTGCGGCCTTGGCGCCAGCGGTTATCGACTGGCCCTGGAGGCTGCACTAGAGCAGCTTGAACAACAAGCTATACGCCCCTGACCGACCCTTGGGAGTTGATGATTCATGGATATCCGTAAAGTTAAGAAACTGATCGAACTGCTGGAAGAGTCCGGCATCGACGAGCTCGAGATCAAGGAAGGCGAAGAGTCCGTACGCATCAGCCGTCACAGCAAGACCCCGGCTCAGCAGTACTACGCTCCTGCGCCAATGCACGCTCCGGCTCCAGCGCCTGTTGCTGCCGCCCCGGTTGCCGCTGCAGCGCCTGCTGCTCCCGCTGCGCCAGTTCTGAACGGCACCGTTGCCCGTTCGCCGATGGTCGGCACCTTCTATCGCAAATCTTCGCCAAGCTCGCCGTCCTTCGTTGAAGTCGGCCAGACCGTGAAGAAAGGCGACACCCTGTGCATCGTCGAAGCCATGAAGATGATGAACCACATCGAAGCTGAAACCAGCGGTGTGATCGAATCCATCCTCGTCGAAGACGGCCAGCCGGTTGAGTACGACCAACCGCTGTTCACCATCGTTTGAACCGCGGAGAAACTTTGATGACTGCGAAGTTGGAAAAAGTTCTGATCGCCAACCGCGGTGAGATCGCCCTGCGAATCCTGCGCGCCTGCAAAGAGATGGGCATCAAGACCGTCGCCGTGTACTCCACGGCTGACAAAGAGCTGATGCACCTGGGCCTGGCAGACGAATCCGTCTGCATCGGTCCGGCCTCGGCTGCAAAGTCTTACCTGCATATCCCGGCGATCATCGCGGCCGCTGAAGTGACCGGCGCTACCGCCATTCACCCAGGCTACGGTTTCCTTGCGGAAAACGCTGATTTCGCTGAACAGGTCGAGAACTCCGGCTTCGCGTTCATTGGCCCGAAAGCCGACACCATTCGCCTGATGGGCGACAAGGTTTCGGCCAAGCACGCCATGATCGCTGCGGGCGTTCCAACCGTTCCGGGCTCCGACGGCCCACTGCCTGAAGACGAAGAAACCGCTCTGCGCATCGGTCGCGAAGTCGGTTACCCGGTGATCATCAAAGCCGCTGGCGGCGGTGGTGGTCGCGGCATGCGCGTTGTGCATAAAGAAGAAGACCTGATCTCCTTCGCCAAACTGACCCGCACCGAAGCTGGCGCGGCGTTCGGCAACCCGATGGTCTATCTGGAAAAATTCCTGACCAACCCACGTCACGTGGAAGTCCAGGTGCTTTCCGACGGCCAGGGCCACGCTATCCATCTGGGCGACCGCGATTGCTCGCTGCAACGTCGTCACCAGAAGGTTCTCGAAGAAGCGCCGGCACCGGGTATCGACGAGAAGGCACGGGCTGAAGTCCTCGCACGCTGTGTCAAGGCTTGCATCGACATCAACTACCGTGGTGCAGGTACTTTCGAGTTCCTGTACGAGAACGGCGCGTTCTATTTCATTGAAATGAACACCCGCGTTCAGGTTGAGCACCCGGTTTCGGAAATGGTCACCGGCATCGACATCGTCAAGGAGATGCTCAGCATCGCCGCTGGCAACAAGTTGTCGTATACCCAGGAAGACGTGGTTATCCGCGGTCATGCACTGGAATGCCGGATCAACGCCGAAGACCCGAAAACCTTCATGCCGAGCCCAGGCACGGTCAAGCATTTCCACGCTCCAGGCGGCAACGGCGTTCGCGTCGATTCGCACCTGTACAGTGGCTATGCCGTTCCGCCGAACTACGACTCGTTGATCGGCAAGCTGATCACCTACGGCGCAACCCGTGATGAAGCGTTGGCGCGCATGCGTAATGCGCTGGACGAAATCGTTGTCGACGGGATCAAGACCAACATCCCGCTGCACCGCGACCTGGTCCGCGATGAAGGCTTCTGCAAAGGTGGGATCAACATCCACTACCTGGAACACAAGCTGGCTGGCGACAAGCACTAAGCTTTAGCCGGTCAACAAAGCCGCCCTCGGGCGGCTTTGTTGTTTCTGGAGGTTTCATATCCCCTCTGTAGGAGCGAGGCTTGCCCGCGAACCAAACGCCGCGGTGTTTCAGACCTACCATGCCATCGTTCTTCGCGGGCAAGCCTCGCTCCTACGAAGAGCACGCATGTGTCGGTCTTGTCGTCTTCTGTCGCGCGCTCGCGTAAACTTGCGCGCTTCTCGCAGCCCGCTAGGCTGCAATCAATATATTTCAAAGGTGCCCGCCATGCCTTGGCTGCAAGTCCGTCTCGCCATCAGCCCAGAACAAGCCGAAACCTACGAAGACGCGTTCCTTGAAGTGGGCGCCGTGTCGGTGACCTTCATGGACGCCGAAGACCAGCCGATCTTCGAGCCAGAACTCAATACCACGCCGCTGTGGTCGCATACGCACCTGCTTGCCCTGTTCGAAGGTGGCACCGAAGCCGCCAGCGTGCTGGCCCATCTCGAGCTGCTGACCGGCAGCCCGCTGCCCGAGCATCACAGCGAAGTGATCGAAGACCAGGACTGGGAACGCAGTTGGATGGACGATTTCCAGCCAATGCGCTTCGGTCAGCGCCTGTGGATCGTTCCAAGCTGGCACGCTGCCCCTGAACCCGACGCCGTGAACATTCTGCTGGACCCGGGCCTGGCGTTCGGCACCGGCACCCACCCGACCACCGCGCTGTGCCTGGAATGGCTCGACGGTCAGGATCTCAAAGACTGCAACGTCCTCGACTTCGGTTGCGGCTCGGGGATTCTGGCGATTGCCGCCCTGTTGCTGGGCGCCAAGCAAGCTGTCGGCACCGACATCGACGTGCAGGCTCTGGAAGCGTCCCGCGACAACGCCGGGCGCAACAACATTGCCGAAGCACTCTTCCCGCTGTACCTGCCGGAAGATCTGCCGCAGGTTCAGGCCGATGTGCTGGTGGCCAACATTCTTGCCGGCCCGCTGGTTTCCCTGGCGCCACAATTGTCCAGCCTGGTCAAACCCGGTGGTCGCCTGGCGCTGTCGGGCATACTCGCCGAGCAGGGTGAAGAAGTCGCCAAAGCCTACGCCCAGGACTTCGATCTGGACCCGATCGCCAATCGCGATGGCTGGGTGCGTATCACTGGCCGTCGGCGCTAGAATGAACGCCTGCATAAACCGGATCGCCGCATGACCGACAGCTTCGTCACCCAGTGCCCGCATTGCCAAACCAGCTTCCGCGTCAGCCATGCTCAATTGAGCGTGGCCCGCGGAGTGGTTCGTTGCGGCTCGTGTTTGCAGGTGTTCAACGCCGCCAAGCAGTTGCTTGAGCAACGAGCCGGCAAGGAAGCTGTCGAACCGGTCGCTCCGGACATCGTCGAACCGCCGGCACAGCGCGCCATCAGCCAAAAGCAGTGGTCCGCCACCGAACTGGATCTGGACAGCCTGGACCTGGACGAAGAACTCGCCCGGCTCGAACAGCGGGAAATCCAGCCGACCACGGAGTTCGGCCGGCAGCGCGAAGACAGCCTCAGCGCTCGACGCGACTCTGTCGAGCACGACGATGAGCCCTGGTCCGACAGCCTCTTCAGCGAATCGGCGGCTGACCGCGCCCAGGTGGTCGAAGCCGACCAACCGGAAACGCAGACAGAACCGGGCAAAAACTCGCGCACTGAACCTTCGTTCTCGCTGGAACCGGTTGATCTGGACGAGGAGCCCCAGGCGCCGCAACTGCGCCTGAATGATCCGCTCGACATGCCGCTGCACCATGATCGTCTGTCGGCAACCGATGCACCTGACGACGACTTGCCCCCGATTGCCCCCCTGCGCAAGCGACACGTACGCAGCGAGTCGACCGAGCGTGCCGACGCCTTGCAGGACCTGACCGACGACCCGCTGCAACTGGATTGGGAAAAACGTCGCTCCCCTTGGGGCCGACGGCTTTTCTGGTTGCTGCTGGTGCTGCTCGGTGCTGCCGCTCTCGGCGGCCAATACATCGCTTACCACTTCGATGAACTGGCACGTCAGGACCAGTACCGTCCCTGGTTCCAGCAACTGTGCCCGCAACTCGGTTGCACGGTGCCATCGAAAGTAGACATCGCAAAGATCAAAAGCAGCAACCTGGTGGTACGCAGCCACCCGGAGTTCAATGGAGCGTTGGTGGTCGACGCGATCATCTACAACCGTGCGCCCTTCTCCCAGCCCTTCCCGCTGCTGGAACTGCGCTTCGCCGACCTTAACGGCCACCTGATCGCCAGCCGTCGCTTCAAGCCCGGCGAATACCTCAACGGCGACCTCGAGGGCATGGCGGAGATGCCGCCGCAAACGCCGATCCACATCGCACTGGATATCCTCGATCCAGGCTCCAAAGCGGTGAATTACAGTCTGAGCTTCCATTCGCCCGAGTGAAACGCTTCAGTGTTACGGCTTTGACGGCATATTTCTGACTTCGACCGCTCATACCAAACCGCTGGCGATAACAGAATTACTGTTCAGATTTTGTTCAATTCAGCCTTTATCCAGTCATCGAGAGCGGGTATCATGCCAACCCTTTTTCGAACTCTCATGATCCGGCCCCACAACAGGGAAGTCCTATGTCGGCGGTACGCATCGGTCCATATACATTGCACAACGGCTTGATTCTCGCCCCCATGGCGGGCGTCACCGACCAGCCCTTTCGTCAGCTGTGCAAGCGACTGGGCGCAGGGCTTGTAGTCTCGGAAATGGTCACCAGCGACATGAGTTTGTGGAACACCCGCAAATCGCGGATGCGCATGATCCACGAAGGTGATCCCGAGCCACGCTCGGTCCAGATCGCCGGGGGTGATGCACAGATGCTGGCGGATGCGGCCCGGGCCAACGTCGAACTGGGCGCACAGATTATTGACATCAACATGGGCTGTCCGGCGAAGAAGGTCTGCAACAAGGCTGCCGGGTCCGCGCTGTTGAAGGATGAAGCATTGGTGACCGAGATCCTGCAAGCCGTGGTGGCTGCGGTTGATGTGCCGGTCACCTTGAAGATCCGTACCGGCTGGGACCGGGACAACAAGAACGGCCTGACGGTGGCGAAAATCGCCGAGCAGGCAGGCATTACGGCGTTGGCGGTCCATGGCCGCACCCGTGCCGATCTGTACACCGGTGAAGCCGAGTACGACACCATCGCCGCGATCAAGCAGGCGGTGTCGATCCCGGTCTTCGCCAACGGCGATATCGATTCACCCGAGAAGGCCCGGTACGTGCTCGACGCGACCGGTGCCGATGGTCTGTTGATAGGCCGGGCTGCCCAGGGGCGGCCATGGATTTTTCGCGAGATCGATCATTTCCTGCGTACCGGCGAAAAACTCCCGGCGCTGGAACTGACCGAGGTGGAACGCATTCTGCTAGAGCATCTGGCTGCGCTGCACGTCTTCTATGGAGACGTCATGGGCGTCCGTATCGCTCGAAAGCATGTGGGCTGGTATCTCGCAACCTTGCCGGGCGCCAGGGAGTTTCGCGCCCACTTCAATCGTTTGGAAGATACGGAAGCACAATGCGCCAACGTTCAGGGCTTCTTCGCCGAACGTTATAAGAGCCTGACAGGGGACGGAGAAGGGGTGGCCGCATGACGATGATGACCGAGACTTTAGTGAGTGGAACAGCACCCGTGAGCGACAACGTGAATTTGAAACAGCACCTCAATACGCCCAGCGAAGAAGGTCAGACCCTTCGCGGGAGTGTCGAGAAGGCGCTGCACAATTATTTCGCCCACCTTGAAGGCGCTGCCGTCACGGATGTGTACAACCTGGTGCTCTCCGAAGTCGAGGCGCCCCTGCTCGAGTGCGTGATGAACTACGTCAAGGGCAACCAGACCAAGGCCAGTGAGCTGCTCGGGCTGAACCGAGGCACGCTGCGCAAGAAACTCAAGCAGTACGATTTGCTGTAAGCATTCAATCAAACCAGAAAGGCGCCCGCGTAAAACCGGTCGCCTTTTTTGCTGACTCCTTTGCTTTTGATGGAAATTGAAATGACCGACCAGACTACCCGCCTGCCGATCCGCCGCGCCTTGATCAGCGTTTCCGACAAGACCGGGATCCTCGAATTCGCCAAAGAGCTTGAAGCCCTGGGCGTCGAGATCCTCTCCACCGGCGGAACGTTCAAGCTGCTGCGCGACAACGGTGTTGCCGCAGTGGAAGTCGCGGATTACACCGGTTTCGCAGAGATGATGGACGGTCGGGTCAAGACCCTGCACCCGAAAATCCACGGCGGGATCCTCGGTCGTCGCGGTATCGATGACGCCATCATGAACGAGCACGGCATCAAGCCGATCGACCTGGTCGCGGTCAATCTGTACCCGTTCGAAGCCACCATCAACAAACCAGGCTGTGACCTGCCGACCGCCATCGAAAACATCGACATCGGCGGCCCGACCATGGTCCGTTCGGCAGCAAAAAACCATAAAGACGTGGCCATAGTGGTCAATGCCAGCGACTACGCCAACGTGCTGGAAAGCCTGAAGGCCGGCGGCCTGACTTACGCTCAGCGTTTCGACCTGATGCTCAAGGCCTTCGAACACACCGCGGCCTATGACGGCATGATCGCCAACTACATGGGCACCGTGAACCAGGCGGCTGACACCCTCAGCACTGAAGGTCGCAGCGAATTCCCGCGCACCTTCAACAGCCAGTTCGTCAAGGCGCAGGAAATGCGCTACGGCGAGAACCCGCACCAGAGCGCGGCGTTCTACGTGGAAGCCAAGCCTGCAGAAGTCGGCATCGCCACCGCGACCCAACTGCAAGGCAAAGAACTGTCGTACAACAACGTGGCCGACACCGACGCCGCGCTGGAATGCGTAAAGAGCTTCGTCAAACCGGCCTGCGTGATCGTCAAGCACGCCAACCCGTGCGGCGTTGCGGTCAGCCCGGACGCTGAAGGCGGTATCCGTCAGGCTTACGAACTGGCGTACGCCACCGACACCGAGTCGGCGTTCGGCGGCATCATCGCGTTCAACCGCGAACTGGATGCTGAAACTGCCAAGGCGATCGTCGAGCGCCAGTTCGTTGAAGTGATCATCGCGCCAAGCGTCAGCGAAGAAGCCCGCGCCATCGTGGCGGCAAAAGCCAACGTGCGCCTGCTGGCCTGCGGCGAGTGGTCGTCTGACCGCGCCGCTGCCTGGGACTACAAACGCGTCAACGGCGGTTTGCTGGTACAGAGCCGCGACATCGGCATGATCGGCAGTGAAGACCTGAAAGTCGTGACCAAGCGTGCTCCGACCGAACAGGAAATCAATGACCTGATCTTCGCCTGGAAAGTCGCCAAATACGTTAAATCCAACGCCATTGTCTACGCCAAGAACCGTCAGACCATCGGCGTCGGCGCTGGCCAGATGAGCCGCGTGAACTCCGCGCGTATCGCCGCGATCAAGGCTGAACATGCCGGTTTGCAGGTGGCGGGTTCGGTCATGGCATCCGACGCGTTCTTCCCGTTCCGCGACGGCCTGGACAACGCGGCCAAGGTCGGCATCACTGCGGTGATCCAGCCGGGTGGTTCGATGCGTGATAACGAAGTGATTGCTGCTGCCGATGAAGCGGGCATCGCCATGGTATTCACCGGCATGCGCCACTTCCGTCACTGAGTTGCGGCAGCTACAAGCTTTAAGCTGCAAGCGGCAAGTAAGAGCAGACAGGTGCCGTTCTTTCTTGCTGGTGCGGCCTTATTAATTTAGAGCCATGAGCTGTAAATAAGAGCCGCGCCTACCGCTCTTACTTGCAGCTTGTAGCTTGCAGCTTCTCCGAAGGAGTCTCTCTTTGAATATTTTGATCATTGGCAGCGGTGGCCGTGAACACGCACTGGCCTGGAAAGTGGCTCAGGATCCGCGTGTGCAGAAAGTGTTTGTTGCCCCGGGCAACGCCGGCACCGCCATTGAAGCCAAGTGCGAGAACGTCGCTATCGACGTACTGGCCCTTGAGCAGCTGGCAGATTTTGCCGAGAAGAACGTTTCCCTGACCATCGTTGGCCCGGAAGTGCCGCTGGTTGCCGGTGTTGTCGATCTGTTCCGCTCCCGCGGCCTGGATTGCTTCGGCCCGACGGCCGGCGCCGCCCAACTGGAAGGTTCGAAAGCCTTCACCAAGGATTTCCTGGCGCGCCACAAGATCCCGACGGCCGATTACCAGAACTTCACCGAGATCGAGCCGGCCCTGGCTTATCTGCGTGAAAAAGGCGCGCCGATCGTGATCAAGGCCGATGGCCTGGCCGCCGGTAAAGGCGTGATCGTAGCGATGACCCTGACCGAAGCCGAAGACGCGGTGCGCGACATGCTCGCGGGCAATGCGTTCGGCGACGCCGGTTCCCGTGTCGTGATCGAAGAATTCCTCGACGGCGAAGAAGCCAGCTTCATCGTCATGGTCGACGGCAAGAACGTGCTGCCGATGGCCACCAGCCAGGACCACAAACGCGTCGGCGACGGCGACACCGGTCCGAACACTGGCGGTATGGGTGCTTACTCCCCTGCCCCGGTGGTCACCCCCGATGTCCATCAGCGGGTCATGGACCTGGTGATCTGGCCGACCGTGCGCGGCATGGCCGATGAAGGCAACGTCTACACCGGTTTCCTGTATGCCGGCCTGATGATCGACAAGGCTGGTAACCCAAAAGTTATCGAGTTCAACTGCCGTTTCGGTGATCCTGAGACCCAACCGGTGATGCTGCGTTTGCAGTCGAGCCTGGTATTGCTGGTCGAAGCGGCCCTGGCGCAAGCTCTGGACAAGGTCGAAGCACAATGGGATCCACGTCCGAGCGTCGGTATCGTACTGGCTGCGGGCGGCTATCCTGGCGACTACGCTAAAGGCGTTGCCATCAACGGTCTGGATGCAGCCGCCGCGCTGGAAGGTAAAGTCTTCCACGCCGGTACTGCACTCAAGGACGGTCAAGTGGTGACGGCCGGTGGTCGTGTGCTTTGCGCAACCGCCATGGGCGCCAGCGTTGATGCTGCCCAGCAGCAGGCTTACAAACTGGCGGCAAAGATTGACTGGGAAGGCTGTTTCTATCGCAAGGACATTGGCTACCGTGCCATTGCCCGCGAGCGTGGCGAAAATCAGGAATAAGCGATCCGTTCGGCAGGGCTTGGGCTTCAGGCCCTTGCCGGACTGTTCCGGCGCCGCGCATAGTTATAATCTGGCATCAACCTACGAAGGGATTTCGCCGTGCGCTGGCTCAGGATTGCCATAGGTTTAACCGTCACGTTGCTGACCTTGCTCTGCATGCTCCCGGCCCAGGCCGCGCAAGGCAGTGGCTGGGCGGTATTGCTTGACGAACAGGGCGACCTGCAGCTGAGCGACATCCGTTCCGCTCGCTACACCAATCAATTCAGCCCCACCGAACTCGACCGCCTCACCGCGGCCGAGCCCGAAGGTGCGTTGTGGCTGCGTTTCAGGCTCGCGCCCGGCAAGCACGAACAATTGCTGCGCGTGTTCGCCCCCGACCTGTCGCGCCTCAATCTTTATGTGCTCGACGGCGACACGCTGATCGATCAATTGAACACCGGCACCGGCCAGCCCCAGACTGACCGCCCCCTGCCCAGCAGCGATTTCATGTTGCCGCTGCCGCAGAGCGACAAACCCCTCGACGTCTACCTGCGACTGGTGTCCGAACACCAGTTACGGCCGTACATCACCCTGCAATCGGCAGTCATGACTGCGGCCAATCAGAACCAGATGCTGATTTACGGCCTGCTGTTCGGTTGTATCGGCATGCTGATCCTGCACAACCTCGTCCGCTATGCCTATACCCGCTCGCGCAGCAGCGTCTGGCTGGCCGGATGCGAAGCCTTGTTGATGCTCAGTCTGTTGCTGTTGCTGAATCTGGCAGGGCCATGGCTACCCAACTGGCACGCGGTGCAGACGCCCGGCGCTTATCTCGCCTTGTTGCTGACGGCGCCCTGCGGCCTGATGTTCGCCTATCGCTTCTTCGCCCCGCTCGGGTCGCACCCGCTGAACAAGCTGTTGCTGGGGGACATTCTGTTCATCGTGGTCTGCGGCTTGCTGCTGCTGTTCGTCAACACGCTGCCGCTGAACATCATTACCTACGCCCTGGTCGCCCTGGCGGGCCTGAGCATGTTGTTCGTCGGCGCCTATCACTGGCAAAAGGGTTATCGCCCGGCGCGTCTGTTCGTGGCGGCGATGGTGGTGTTCAACATTGGTACGCTGATCATGTTGCCCGCCCTGCTGGGGCTGACCCTGGTCGCGCCTCAAGGCCTGATCATCACGCTGCTGGTGTTCATCTGCATCAGCGGCCTGTTGATGAGCATTGCACTGGGCGAACGTCAGCGCAGCATCACTGAAGATCGTTTCAGCGTCAGCCGCGACCTGGCGGCCAGCAATGCAGAGATCAACGCCAAGGCCGAGTTCCTGGCGAAGATCAGCCACGAAATCCGTACCCCGATGAACGGCGTTCTGGGCATGACCGAATTGCTGTTGGGCACACCGTTGTCAGTCAAGCAGCGTGACTATGTGCAGACCATCCACAGCGCCGGCAACGAACTGCTGACCCTGATCAACGAGATTCTCGACATCTCCAAGCTCGAGTCCGGGCAGATCGAACTGGACGACGTGCAATTTGATCTCAACGCCTTGATCGAAGACTGCCTGAGCATCTTCCGCGCCAAGGCCGAACAGCAGAACGTCGAGTTGATCAGTTTCATCCAGCCGCAAGTGCCGCGCGTGATCAGCGGTGACCCGACACGTCTGCGCCAGACCTTGCTGAGCCTGCTGGAAAACGCCCTGAAGAAAACCGATGAGGGCGAGATCCTGATCGTCGTCGCCCTCGACGAACGCAGCGCCAAACCGCGCCTGCGCATCGCCGTGCAGGACAGCGGTGTGCCGATGGAGGCCGAAGAGCGCGACGCACTGATGCACGCCGAACTGCACAGCAAACACTTCCTCTCCGCGACCAGCCTGGGCGGCAATCTGGGGCTGGTGATTGCCCGTCAACTGATCCGTTTGATGCAAGGGGAATTCGGTATCAAGAGCGGTGCCAACCAGGGCAGCACCTTGTGGCTGACCTTGCCGCTGGACCCTGATCGTCTCGAGCACCCGACCTCCGACCTCGACGGGCCGCTGCAAGGTGCGCGCGTGCTGGTGGTGGACGATAACGACACCTGCCGCAAAGTGCTGGTGCAGCAATGCAGCGCCTGGGGCCTGAACGTCAGCGCCGTGCCATCCGGTAAAGAGGCGCTGGCGCTGCTGCGCACCAAGGCACACCTGCGCGATTATTTCGACGTGGTCCTGCTGGATCAGAACATGCCCGGCATGACCGGCATGCAACTGGCGGCCAAGATCAAGGAAGACCCGAGCCTGAACCACGACATTCTGTTGATCATGCTCACCGGCATCAGCAACGCGCCGAGCAAGATCATCGCGCGCAACTCGGGGATCAAACGCATCCTCGCCAAACCGGTGGCTGGCTACACCCTCAAGACCACCCTGGCGGACGAGCTGAACCAGCGCAACAAGGGCCCGGCCTTCTCGCAGCATCTGCCCACCGGCCCGACGCTGCCGGTCAAGGTGCCGAGTGATTTCCGTATCCTGGTGGCCGAAGACAACAACATCTCGACCAAGGTTATTCGCGGCATGCTCGGCAAGCTCAACCTGCAACCGGACACCGCCAGCAATGGCGAAGAAGCCTTGCAGGCAATGAAAGCCCAGCGTTATGACCTGGTCCTGATGGACTGTGAAATGCCGATTCTCGATGGTTTCTCTGCCACCCAGCAGCTGCGTGCCTGGGAAGTCGGCAACCAGCGGATTCGCACGCCAGTAGTGGCGCTGACTGCACACATCCTGGCCGAGCATAAAGAGCGTGCACGCCAGGCCGGCATGGACGGTCACATGGCCAAACCGGTCGAACTGTCGCAGTTGCGCGATTTGATCGAGCATTGGGTTGCGCAACGGGATCAGCAGAATCGGGCGACGGCTCAGATCTCCTGAGCAGCCTTGTGGTGCAATTCGATCAGACCCGAGGCATCGTCGCTCAGGCTCAGCATCGCAACCTGACCCGCAAGCTTTTCCCTGATTTTGGAGGCGACAGCCTCACGCGCAGGACCGTAGAGGACTTCGGAGAGATTGGCCCGAGCGTAACGCATGCTGACAACGCCTTGCACATCCTCGGCCCGATACAACTGCGCCAAAGGATTGGGGCTAATCACTAGAGGAGTATTGAACTCCACGTACACGCTTGTCATCGAGGTCGGCGTTCTCGCCAGAATCACCAGCAGACGCACAACCTTGGCTGGCGCAGTCAATTCAGTTGATTCATCTACGTACGCTTTTTGCACGTGACTGCGCAGCAAGCTCATTGCAGGCTCAGTGCCCGGCACATTCGCCACCCGCGCCAATGTTGCGGCCACCACTCGCCCTTCGTCTGAAGCACCCTTTGCCATCGCAGCGGCAACCCGGTCGATCGCGGATTCGCCGCAGTGTTGGGTGATAAGCCTTTCCTCTCGCGCCTTTGTATGCCGCAGCCAGAAATCATCCAAAACGGCCACATAGGCGTTGTACCAATCAGTCGCCGATTCTTTTTCAACCTGTTTATTGGCAACCAACTGCGCCAGGAATAGTGAATTGACCAAATCATCATGAGCTGCCAACCCATCAGATGCAGGTACAATCACGATAGCATTCCCAACAATCACCACTGAGTAATCGCCACTCATATTGTCCACTCTTCAATAAAGAAGGATGGTCTATAATCGACCACCCTTCCTCATTCAATTAGATGTCATAGTCAGCAATTTTGCCGGAATGAGCGATTAGTTTGTTCGCAATAAGATCACGAGTGGCTTTGGCGACCAGATCATTTTTTTCAAATACTGCCTCACCGCGATACAGTTTCACTTCACGAGTATCCACATCCACAAACAACACTTTGTGCGAACCGTTCCTGCGTAAGAACCGCACCGCACCGAGCGCCATCGTGGCGACGCCATTATTTTCAATGCACGCACCGGCCGATATTCCGCCTACGCCGTGCTGCAACAGATTTCGCTCATAAACGGTCAGTGCCGTATCGCGTTTCTGCAGGGCGGTAATCGCATCTCCCGCCACTTTCAGCATTAATGCAGTCGTCGGACCCGGCAGCGCAACACCTGCGACTACGGAGCCAAGAATCTCCAACACCAGTTTGTCCATGCGAACACTGGTTCCGCTAATATTCAAGTCATTGTAGTAAAGGCTGATGCTCGACCAACCCGCTTTGCCCATGACTTCCTTAAACAGCTCATACCATTCTTTGCCCTGGTAGTCCTCCGGAAATTTCTTGTTCGCTACCAGGGTCGCATACAGATAGGCATTCTGCGCATCCGACCGGTTTTCACCACTGAGGCCACTGCTGAAGGACAACACGCCTTCGCCCACAATAGAGGCTTTCGATGGCTCTGCAACGTTGTCACCCACCGAAAACTTATTGCGAGGGCGAATAGTCAACACCTCATCAATCTCATATCCCTGCAAACATTTAATACAGTCAGAAATATAGTGCTCGCTAAAGACTTGGTTATTCACAACAAACTCCTTTTTAATAGTTAGGCCGGCTCTTCATGAACTGGCGAACAAACAATAACCAAACAAACCAACACTAACAAACGCAAATATGTAACACCGTATCCGCCAACTATTAAACCAACTATCAAGCCAACCAACCTTAGATCAGCCTCCTAGCAAACACTAAAATCCTAAAGTATTTGACGCCGATACCCACACGCAATTGATCGACTGATAGACTTCGCCTCACCACCCTCTTGCTGCGAGCCGAAATCATGCTCCACGTGTTATTCAGCGTTTACCTGAAGATGCTGGTGCTCTACAGCCCGTTCTTCGTGTTGTCGTGCTTCATCAGCCTGACCCGCGGTTATTCACGCAAGGAACAACGGCGACTGGCCTGGAAAGTGGCAACCGCCACACTGGTGTCCAGCGTCTTGCTGTATTTGTTCGGGCGGGTAATTTTCAGTGTCTTTGGCATCACCGTGGACGCGTTCCGCATCGGTGCCGGCAGCGTGCTGTTTATCTCGGCGCTGGGCATGGCCCAGGGCAAGTCGGCGGTGCAGACTGACAACGTGCAGCAGGACGTGACCATCGTCCCGCTGACCATTCCATTGACGGTCGGCCCCGGCACCATTGGTGCCTTGCTAGTCATGGGCGTGAGCCAGCCGCATTGGGACGACAAACTCACGGCCATTCTCAGTATTGCCCTGGCCAGTTTTACGGTCGGCGTGGTGCTTTACCTGTCCAACCGTATCGAGCGAATTCTCGGTGACCAGGGCTTGCAGATTGTCAGCCGGTTGATGGGACTATTCGTGTGCGCGCTGGCGGCACAGATTATCTTCACGGGCGTGAAAGGTTATCTGGTGCCGTAGTCAGCGAGGGAACGCACGCTCTAAATAGCCGGTTCCTCTATCACCTTGAGCTGATAATTCGACATCAGTTCCGCCAACGTTGCGCTGCCGGAAACGCCCTTTTGCCTTAGCAACTCGGTCACGATTTCCGACACCGCACGTGATCGATAGCCATTGAGCGAAAGGAACACATCACCGCGCAACGCGACATCCGCTGAGTAAACGCCACGAAAAATCAGGCTATGCCCGCTATCCAGGCCGTTCATCACCAAGTGTTCATCGACCAGGCTGACCCATAACTGATCCATGATTGAGGCGTCCAGAATCAGTTTCCCCGGAATCAAGGGTGGTCGCTCAAGCGGATAACGACAATCGATGATGACCGATTGAAGTTTCAACCAGGCCGCTCGGGTCAGCCGGCCAGTCGTTGCCCCCTGCCCCATTTTGAGCACCAGGATGCTGACATCATCGGCAATCAACGGCAGAAGGTCATTGACCGTCTTCGCCCCCTCGACCACCAGCACTTCGGCGTTTCGCTGGACATAGTCGAGTGGCCCGACAGAGCTTTTCTGCGGATAGGTGTGCAACAGCCCATCCCCGCTTTCGTGCAGCATCACATTGGTTTGATCCCGGGTGCCCACTAGCGTGTATTGCGCAGTAATGGCGGCTTTCGGAATCCGGATCAATCGTCCGGTGCGGACCACATACCATTGAAGGTCATCAGGGTCTTTGACCGACAGGAAATCGGCGCATCGATATTCGTTGGCCAGCGCCGCCAGCCCCTCACTCAAGGGGCCTCCCAGTGCCATGACCCAACGGCTGTCCACACCCGTAATCCGTACCGGTTCGTTGCGCTGTAAATCCACCTCCAGGCCATCGAGCGTCGTTGCCCTCAAGCCAGCGCCCTCCACCTTCACGTCAGTAAAGATCCAGGCCGCCCACTCCTGCATCGGGGCGGGCAAAGCCTCGGCTTGCAGAAGCCTGGTTCCCTGCCCGAATGCAGCGCTCAAGCGTTTCGGATCGATAAAGCGCTGACTGAAAATCTTGCCCGTTGAAAGATCAAACAACCAGGCGGCCTGATTGTCTGGAGCGATACCCAGCAACCGCACTTCTTTGCCATGGCCAAGATCCGCGAGCAACAGCCGATCGTCCAGGTACCAGGCGCACAAACCGGCGTCCCCGGTAAAGTTGGTCAACCCAAGGAGGGCGAAACTCGATACCGGGTACCGCGTCGACACCGCTTGCAATGCGGACCACCACTGGAATCGATCCTTGAACCAGGTTTCGGTCAATCCGCCCAAGCGCAGGTACCCGTCCGGCGTCATGTTGAAGAACAGACCAGAGTCGGTCAGGGCGAGGTGGCCCTGCTCGACAGCGACAACATTTTTCAGTCCGGGTGGGGCAATTTCTCTGGACGACCATTGCGCACGCCCCTCCACCATCGACCATTGCTGTCGCATGAGGCTTCCAAAGCGCTTGTCGTAAGTGACGAACACCTCACCATCGGCACCGGCGGGAGCGATAAGTAAAAGGGTATTCAAGGCCTTGATCGAATCCTCCCACCCCCGTGCATGGTGACGCCGGGCAGCCGCACGGATGATCACTCCGTCAACATCGCGGACCCAGACCAGATCACGCCACTTCTCTTCAAATTGCCAACAAATCGAAACCAGCGCACCGGGGCGCCAATTCACGGTGTCGATGGACTCTGCCGGCAGCACATAGTCGCCCATTACCTGCTTCCAGTCCGTGAGCGTGTCGCCCTGTAATACAGCCTGCAATGCCGGATCGTGACCGCGGGTGATTGAGCCAAGCAACACGGCGCCGTCATGGATCATAAAGGTCAGCTCATCGTGCGGGCCATCCTTTGGCGTGGACTGTTGCACGACCTGAATGCCGCCATTCGCCACCGCCTCGAAGCGGGTAATCGACACGTCATCCCTGACCAGCAAACGATAGCGTCGGACCAGCGTGCCGGTGGTCGCATCGACCTGCCAGACATCGAAACTCTCGGGGTGATAGAAATAGGCCGAGCCCTCGACCACCGCGCCCAACGCAACCTCATCGGACAACAAGACATTTGGATCGCGGATATACAGAAAACGATCCTGAGCCGAGTCGTAATAGGCGACCACCGTCCTCGGCTCGTCCGGTTTCTCAAACGGCACCACATAGGTGTGAACGGGGGTGTAAGGCATGGCCAGTCGATGTTCACGAGCCAGTGACTTGAAGTGATCCAGCAACGCTTGCTCTCCGAGCGTCGGATCGGCCTCTTCTTCGACCACCTCCAACGTGAGGGCAACAAGATCAACGCGCATGATTGTGTTACCCGCAAGCTTGAGCAACACATCGTGAACGCCGCCGCCTGTGAACGTCACACCCAACGTATTCGAAACGAGGCGACCACCAGCGGCTATCCGGATGTCTGCCTCGGCCAGCCAGGGAGCCTGCAGCACCCAGCGCATGGCCGTGTGGCCGGGCGCTTCGAGTTCAAGGTTCACCCCGGGATTGAGCAGCACGGAGCATTGGGCACCGGCGCCTTCGATCCGGTAGCTAACCAGGCCGTGCCACGCTTTCGGCAGAGCAGGCACCACCAGCGAGCGCTCAATGTTGTCGAGACGAACGTTGAACACCGTTGCTTTGTAGACAGGGTTCAGCCGGTTGATCACGTACTCGCCGGGAAACGAGTAGAACGAAAACAGAAACTGCCATTGCCCCTGTTCGTTCTTTTTCTCCAGGCGACGTGCCGTATCAAAGCCGCCGGCATGACGAAACGAGACAAACGGCAGCAACTTGTACTCATAGCCGTACCAGGTTTTTGGGGTGGCGGGCAATACGATCGTCTGCCCGAGCTGCGGCGAAAAAGACGCCGAGTCGGGCAATCCCAGGCCCACGCGGATATCGGTGGCGCGGTCGTAATCCACATCGAAATCCGGGACCCCGAAATGGTCGCGAAGCGGGAACAGTTTCGGGCTGTCAAAACGGACCGTCGATGCGCGCAAATCAAGCTCGGCGAATACCAGCAAGGGATGCGCAATCCAGGCATTCGAGATCTTGTCCAGACGATAGCCGCCCTGTAGATAAGCCTTTTCCATTCCCTCAAAAAACCCGGCGACCTCTTTGGCTTCCTCGGCAATGGTGGCAAATCCTTCGGCCAGTGCAGCGACGCCCACCGCCAACCCGCCCAGAATCACCCCGGCACCGCCCAGCACCGCCGCCACGGTACCCGCGCCCGCCAATGCTGCACCAAGCCCGGCTGCGCCCAGCACGGCGCTCGCGGAGTCGAACGCCAACTGCGTCCCGAACTGCGCCTTTTCAATGTCATTGGTGGCATGGCTCAACTGGTAAATATCAAACCCGACATTCACCATCCCCAGTACCGTGCCGACGCCTTCATTGGCCACATGACCCAAGGCCTTTTGCACCAACGGCGCACTGGTGCGAGCGATCAGTTTTTCATCGTCCAGCGCCTGTCGCACCAGTGCCACAACGCCAATCACATCCACCACGTTGCCGTGGACCAATTGGGCGTAGTTGACGTAGGCATGCAAGCGAATGGCAGTGGTCAGTGCCTTGTCACCACCGCTGTCCGCGCCTTCGTGATGACGCAGTGCGTTCATCAAGGCTTGCACGGTGAAACCGGCATTGAGCGTATGGACACTGCCGGCGTCCGTCGGGTCAGACAAGCTGGCCGCTTCATGCGGTTGCGCTGCCAACGTATGGAAGGTTTGCGAGAGGTAGTTCTTGATCCTAAGGAATCGCGGATCATCGGTGGTGACGCGCACAAGGGTGTGAGCTGGATCGGTATCGATCAGACTGATTTTGTACTCGCCTGCCGGGGTGATCTCCAGGGTCTCGAACAACGCGACGGCGCCCGACGCCAGTCCGTGTTGCTCCTGCAACTGCCGTGTCGCCTGCGCGATCTGCCTGCCCCACCAGTGAGCGTCCAGTTCCAGTAACGAACTGCCCAGAACCCCGTTGTTGACCAGCGACTGTCCGCGCGCGCTGGCCAGCCGCTGTCTGACCCGCGGCGCCTGTTCTGGCAGGCTGCCCGAATCGGAAAGACTGGACACCCGGACGCCCGACGACAGTACCTTTTCATTGAGTCGAGCCGCGTCGAGCTCAATCAGATCAAAGGCCGGACGAGCGGGCTCGCCATAAGCGGCGTAAGGCCTGGCCATCTCTTGCCCGACAAAAAAATGAGTCAGCGCTGCGCTGAACGCTTTTGCAGTATCGAACTCGAAAACACCAAAATTCGGATCGTAGAAATGATAGGTACTGCGCTCGCCCACGACACTCTTGGCCACCAGCATCGAGTGGTTATCCGAGTTGAGCATCAACGTGCTGCTGCCGGTTTTCTCTTCAAGCGTTGTAATCACCTGTGCCAGATCGGCGCGCTCCACCGGCCCCCCCAGGTCATGAACGTCGACATCGCGAAGCTCTTCGAGAATGCTCACGAATGCCGTCGATTCGCGGGTACCCGGTTCAATGACCGCCAGGTAAAACCGCTCACGAAGTAGGTTGCCCGCTTCGACGCCCTTGTTGATCGCAGCCGCCATGGCCAATGCCAACGGGTAGCAACGCCCGGCGATCCGGTCACCGGCGCCATGAAGCAACAAGTCCTGAGGCACCAGCTTGAAGGTGCCTTGATCGAAGCTTTCCAGCACATCGGTCATGCGCTCGCCAATCCGGTCACGGAATTCGAGTTTTGCCACCTGCTGAATCCGGGCGACCTGGCGCCCCCATTGCAACAAGGTCAGTGACTGCTCCAGCGCCTGGGTCTTCAACTCGATGCTGGTCTCGGACAACGCGACGGAGGGTGTCGAGGCACTGGCCAGACCATCAACAAACGCGGGGTGATTTTCTTTGAACAACTCTCGCTCAATGGCCCCGTAACGGTGTGATACACCCAGTTCAGACACGTTGTTGGCAAGGTTCTCCAGCCGCGCGCTGACCTGATCAAAGTGGCCTTGATCCATGGCTCGCACGCCCAGCAGCGAGCCAATCAACAGCCGCTGCCGTGGATCAAGCTGCTCAACCTGCAACGTGCCCCGGCCAATTCGGTGAAGCAATTCGTCCAGAGGTAAATCCCCGCCTGCCGGCTCACCCACCAACGACGGCGGTAACGCGATCTCCTGCGCGAGGATGGATTGACGCTCGTCAAAACTCAGCTGCAATGTCTTGTCGAAAGTCACCTCACCGGTGGTCCGTTGACTCATCGCTCGCCAGAAGGGTTCACCCAGGTGTTGCGCCAGGGACTGCAGCAATTCGGTCGACAACACATGTCGACCTTCAATGACAGGCCAGCCATGGTCGAAATGGATCGCCTGGCTCCTCAGCAACTGATCCACTCTACCTAGGTAACGCGCCTTGAACTTCCCGGCTTCCCAACGTTGTTGTTCGTTCTTGAGCCAGCCATCGAGGTCACTTTCGTTTTCTTTCCAGGAGTGGTCCAGCTCCTCCTCGGTACTGCGGTTCACCGTTGCGATGGGGTCAATAGCCACATCCTTTCGCCAGGCGCCCGCGGCACGAGGGGTGAAGTGTGCTTTTGCGTAATCCGCGAGCGCATCGCGCATCGCAGCGGGCCCGGTCAGATAGATGGTCACTTCGCTTTGGGGGCGAATGCCATCGCTGTAGTAAGAAGCTGCAGCCAGGGCCAGAAGATACTCCCCAGGTTCTACAAGCCCCGGCATAGCACGCAAATGGGCGAGCTTTTCTTCGACCACATCCAACGCAAACCCACTCATGGCCTCAGCGTCGATAGCGGAAACCTGGTGCTCCATGGCCAAACGGGCCGTGGCATCAACGATCTCATAATTGAGTTTGAAGCGATCGATCATGGCGCTCACCATCGCCGATCCGGGATGAGCCATGAGAAACGCATTACTCAGGCTGCCCTCCTCGGCAACCGCTCGCAGTCCGTTCGGACGAACGAGACGTTCTTCGGGGGCGCGAAAAACACGGGTCAACTGCGGGCGACTTTTAGCGAACCGTTCCAGCGCCGGGCGATGTTCTTCGGGGATGCGCTCAAAGTAGCTTGTGTACTGACTTCTTGATGCCTCACGACCGGGCATCCATTCCGGGTTCTGATCCAGCAACAACTGCAATACGCCCAGCCGTGCATCGCTGCGCAATTGACCGATGTCCACATCGCCGAGCCTATTCAGAAGCGGTGGCAGGTTATCGACATCCGCGTAACTTCCACCTTCAGCCATCAAGGCCTCAATGCGTACCACATCGGAGGCCGCGGCAAAGTTGCCTCGCAGGCTGATTTCCCGTTGGTAAATGTCCTGCAAGTGCATCGGTGTTACATTTTCCGCAAGATTGCGAAGTTCCACACCGCCCTCGCCCATTGCCGACATACTTTGGCTATTCTTGTTCCGCAAGGCTTTCAAGCGTGCTTCATCCTGGCCATATCCACGAACCAAAAGATCAATTCGCGCGTCATCCGCGTGAACACCGCGCTCTACCGCCTTGTTGATATGGGCGAACATCTGTTGTTTGAGAACAATGGCCCGTTCCTCATACTTATCGCCAAGATCAAAATGCGATTCGGTGCTATGTCCGCCATTAACCATCGCATCGGCCTTCGCGGCCTCGACAACGATCCGGTTGGTTTCATAGGCCAGTAACGCATCGCTGTCGTACCAGAGCTTCACGGCATAACCCTGACCGGCCAACACCTTGCTCCAGACATTAATGTAGTCGCACTGGATTGTTCCGAGGCCACCTCCAAGCCAGACGAAGTGCAGATTTTTCGGCACTTCGGTGGCCGTGGCACTCAGTTGTTCAATGCTGTCAGACAGGCGTGCCTGAAAACCCTCGACCCTGTCGCGGATTTCAGTCAGACCCGGAGCCGCAGCGCCCTGCGGCGCAGATTGCGGCCCCATTCCAGCTGCACGTCGCCGCCGGCGCCTGGGCTCGACAAAAGACCCGAGGGCCGCGCGCAGCAAACCCAGCGGTGCAAGCATCCTCGGAAAATCGAGCAGGGTGATACAGGCAAAGTAATATCGAAATACCGCGTCGTATTCGTCTGTCCCTTTATGTTCCTGTAACGCCTGTTCAAGATCGGACAATTTAAATAGATCAATAAAATCGACATAGCCGTATACACGACGAACAGCTTGCACACCCATAAAGATTACTTCCCTGTAAAAATAAAAGCGGGCCACCCAACAAGGCGGCTTTCTCAAAAAAACACTAACCGAACAAACTTCCAGCCTCAAAGAAGAAAACAAACAATTGATGACCGAACGAACATCCAGAAACTTTAAATCCATCAGAAACCACAAATAAAAAACAAACGAAAAGACAACCACCCACGAATGCGGGAGTTCTCTTTACGCCAAAGCAAACATCAACTTACATCAAGGCATCAAACCGTCTGCCGCAAAGACTTCCTGTTCATTCACGGCAGACAGTTATAAAAGCGGCCTCAGGACGAGGCCGCCGACATTTACGAAGTTGGCTTGTCGCCGTACCAACGAGGCGTATACACCCACTTGCCACCCTTGGCACGCGGGAACACGCAGGTGGTGGAAGAGCCGATCAGCACCATGGTGCGCATGTCGACCTGATCGGGGGTCAGTTCACCGAGTGTGGTGACGCGCAACGTCTGGCCCGGACGACCAATATCGCGCCCCAACACGACCGGCGTTTCAGCGGTGCGGTGCTGCGCGACAATCTCCAGTGCGCGGCCCAACTGCCAGGGACGGGAGCGAGAGATCGGGTTGTAGAACGCCAACGCCAGGTCGGCCTGAGACGCCAGGTCCAGCCGCTTCTCAATAATTGCCCAAGGCTTGAGGTTGTCCGACAGCGACATCACACAGAAGTCATGGCCCAGTGGCGCGCCGGCCTGAGCCGCCGTGGCCAGGGACGCAGAAACGCCCGGAAGAATCTCCAGATCAACGCTGTGCCAGCTCGGCTCGCTCGACTCGTGCAACGCTTCGAGCACCGCCGCCGCCATGGCGAATACGCCCGGATCCCCCGACGAAACCACCACCACCGACCGCCCTTGGGCCGCCAGTTCAAAGGCGTGGCGAGCACGCTGCATTTCCTCGCGATTGTCGGTGCAATGCAGCACCTGATCCTCGCGAAATGGCCCGGCCATGCGTACGTAGGTTTCATAACCCAGCACGTCATTGGCCCGCGCCAGTTCGGCCTTCACCGCCGGCACCATCAGTTCGGCGGCGCCAGGGCCCAGGCCGATCACGGCCAAACGACCGCGCGCACGACCGATCTGTGCAACTTCCAGTGGCTGACTGGCCACCGCGATGGCGATGCTGGTATCCGCCGACACGACGGTAGCGTTCGGCACTGTGTGGCGGACCAGCTCACTGACGCCGCTGACCGAGGCAAACCGCAACGGCACGCCCAGCTCAAGCGCGGCTTCGCGCAACGCTGGGTTGGCCATGTGCAGATCGCTGGCCAGCAGGCAGGCCAGCGACTGCGCCGCGATGTTCGCCTGATGCAGCGCCGCGCGAATCGCATGCGGCAAATCCGCCACATCGGCGCTCACCGCAACCAACACGCTGCGCGGGTAGATCAACAATTCATTGGCTGACGGTATGCGCTCGGCACTGCCGACATGGATCGACAACTGTGCCTGCGGGTCTTCCGGCAGATGCGCTTGCGCTAGCCACGGCGCGGCGCCTTCGATGCGCACGCTTTGGCCGGCGAGCAAATCCGAGACGAAGCGCTTGCCCAACTCCAGATCGCCGAGGGCGTATCCGCTGGGTGGATTGAGCAGGCAGGTGCCGAAGCGCAATTCACCGCTGGTGGTGATCGCCGCAGCAACCTCAAGACCGGCAGCAATCTCCCGCGCCATGACGTTCACGCCACCAAGGCCGCCGAGCAGCGGCACCACGGCGCTACCGTCTTCGGCCACGGCCAGCACCGGTGGCTCGGCGCCCTTCTCCAGCAGCAACGGCGCCAGTGTACGGATCACGATGCCCGCCGCGCACAAGGCAATGATTGGAGTGTCTTGCTGATAGAACTCGCGCAAGGTCGCGCCGAACTCGTGATAGACACGGTCCGCACCTTCAGCCCGTTCGGCCAGGCCATGGATCAACGCGTCGGGGTAGACCTGCTGGATCTTGCGTGCAGTGGCGAGGCTGCCATTGCCAAGAATGACAATCGCCGGAACTGGACGGGCCATCAGCCTTGCCACCGTTCGCCGGGAACAATGATCAACGAGAAGTACGGCGAGGACATGGGCTCGACCTGATCCAGCGCAACGATCTTCTGATTGGCCATGGTCGCGCGCTCGACGTACAGCGCACGCTCAGCCAGACCGAGTTCTTCGAGCACCTGACGGACCTTGGGGAAGTTGCGCCCCAGCTTCATGATCACCGCCGCGTCGGCATCGGCCAGCCGACGCTTGAGGTCCTCGTGCGGCAACACGCCGGACAGCACCGACAGGCTCTGATTGCGATACACCAAGGGCGCGCCCAGCACCGAAGCACCGCCGAGCATCGAACAGACACCCGGCACGACTTCGGCTTCGTAGCGTTCGGCCAGGCGATCGTGCAGGTACATGTAGGAGCCGTAGAAGAACGGATCACCTTCGCAAATCACGGCCACGTCACGACCGGCATCCAGATGCGCGGCGAGTTCTTCGCCCGCCGCATCGTAGAAATCGCTGATCACTTGCTCGTACGACAGCGGTGCCGGCAGCGCTTCGGTGGTCACCGGATACACCAGCGGCAACAGCGTTTGCGCGTCCTGCAAATGCGTTTCGATGATGCCGAAGGCGTTGCCCTTTTTACCCTTGGCGACGAAGTACGCCACCACCGGCGATTCGCGAAGCAGGCGCAGGGCTTTGACGGTAATCAGTTCCGGATCACCGGGGCCGACGCCCAGGCCGATCAAACGTCCAGGTGACTGCATCATTCGATCTCCGTGGCGAGGGCGTTGACGGCGGCGGCGGCCATGGCGCTACCGCCCAGCCGGCCTTGCATGATGACAAACGGCACGCCACGGCTGTCCGCCGCAAGCGCTGCCTTGGATTCGGCAGCACCGACGAAGCCGACCGGGAAGCCGAGGATCAGTGCCGGTTTCGGTGCGCCGGCATCGAGCATTTCCAAAAGATAGAACAACGCGGTTGGCGCGTTGCCGATCACCACCACGCTGCCTTCCAGATGCGGGCGCCACAGTTCCAGCGCGGCGGCGGAACGGGTGTTGCCCAACTCACGGGCCAGCTCCGGAACGCTTTCATCGCGCAGGGTGCAGATCACCTGGTTGTTGGCCGGCAAACGCGTGCGGGTCACGCCCTCGCTGACCATCCGCGCGTCGCACAGAATTGGCGCGCCGGCGGCCAGCGCCTCACGCCCGGCCTTGCCCGCGCCAGCGGAAAATTGCAGCCCGTCGATGGCATCGACCATGCCGCAGGCGTGGATCACCCGCACCGCGAGTTTTTCCAGATCGGCCGGGATTCGCTCGAGGTTGGCCTCGGCACGAATGATCGCGAAGGAGTTGCGATAGATCTCCTGACCGTCGCGGATGTAATCAAGCATCAAAGGGGCTCCGTGAGCGGGCGTCGAGCAAGGCCGCGACCGCTTCAATAGTAAGGTTGCGTGCGTGCAGCGCGCCGAAACCCGGCTGCGCTGCATCGCGAAAATAGAGGTCGTAGTGACCGGGGGAAACCGCCAGCAAAGTGACCTGTGCGATGTGCGCGGCCGCGCAGGAACGCTGGCAGCCGGACAGGTGCACGTTCAGCACCTGGCCGTGGCGTTGCAGCAGCGCCGCCAGTTGTCGGGCGTCGCCCTTGGTGTCGGCGAGGCCTTTGCCGCAACCGGTCGAACCGGTGCAGGCGATGAGATGCGCCAGAGCATCGTCGGCCGAGCAACGCAGGCCGAGTTGTTCAAGGCTGTGGATAACGTGAGGCGCATCGTCGCCAAGGACGCCGGGCAATAACAGGCTTTGCCAAGGCGTGAAACGCAAAGTGCCGTCGCCCCGCTCGCGGGCCAGTTGTGCGGCGCCCCTGAGCATCGCCGGATTCAGGCGACCCAGCGGCGGCACTGCGCCGATGTAGACACGCCCGGCGTCACGCTGTGGATGGCCGCCGATGTGCAGGGCACTTGAAGTTGCCTCGCGCTGCCAAGCCCTGATGGACATCAACGGCACACGCTCGGCGAGGCGCGCGAGAAACGTGTCGAGCGAACATTCGGCAAGTAGATGCCGCATGCGGGTCTGCTCGGGGCGCGCCAATTCCAGGAACAACTCCAGCACCGCGACCACCAATGCGTGGCCCTGCTCCAGCAACACCGCACCGACGGGCAGGTCGACGAGGCAACCCGCCAGACCGAATGCAAACACTCGCTCACCGTCTCGCTCAGTAGCGGACAACCAAAGGTCATGAGGGTGTTCGAGCATCACCAGGCTTTCGCCGCCATCCAGTTGCACGGCGAACTTGGCGCTGAGGTCGTGGAAGCGTTCGTCGCTTTGCAGCGTTGCGAGGATCTGTTCAGCCAGTGGGCGCGTATCGATCAGCATCTGTTGATCAATGCCGGCGCCGGGGCTGAGCATCAGATTGCGCACATCGTCGCCGGCTGCGCTGGTCGGGCCGAGACCCGCCGCCATCAGGCTGTCGATCAAGGCGCCGTGTTCACTGCCTATCCCGCGAATCTGCAGGTTGGCGCGGTTGGTTGCCTCGATCACCCCGCCAGCGAATCGCTCGGCGGCATCGGCCACTGCTTCGGCCTGAGCCGCGCTGATCGAACCGCCATTCAACTTGATTCGGCAGATGCCGCCGTCCAGCGCCTGGACGATACGCAGCAACCCCGGACAGGCCGAGGGGCGTAAAGCGGTGGACATCGGGCGTTCGTTCAATGGGTGACCGGCTGACTGGATGCACGTGAAGGGCGAAGGGCTGCCATTATGCCTGCTTTGCCCAAGCGCATGATAAGTCTGCCGGTCGGAATCGCTGCTCAAGTCAATCAAGCAAATGAATGCTTCAGCCTGCGTGGGTCAGAGTTCGTATTCGCTGAACTCGAGCGCGAGGGCTTGAGTGGCTTCTTCCACGCGTTGCCGAATGGCGTCCAAGTTTCGACGCTTGATCTCCAACCGCCGAATCCGGATATCCAACTGAGACATACTCTGGTCTATCGTCCAGAACAGGTAGGGTGTAGCGATGCCCAACTTGATGAACCTGACATGACTGACCACCATTTCCAGATCTCCGTTGGGTTTATAACTGACCGGTACGATGTTGAATCCGATTATTTTCCCACTCAGGCCCGCAAACTTCGCCAGTAACTTGGCGTCACTCTCTAACTTTCCAAGTACTGCTTCAATCTGTGCTATTTGAGCGCTCGCGAGGTAGGGACGTGCCACTTTCAACCAGGCCTCTTTTAAACTGCCCGAGAACTGCGGCTTGATGTACTCGACAGGCTCGTCAAGCGTCCAATCCATTGACCAGAACATACCGGTGTAATGATCGAACCAAGGCCCTGGCTGCGTCTCGCTCTTTGCGACTTTGTCGGCGCCATGCTGGGCCAGAAAAATGCAATTTTTGACAAAGTCATTGTCAGCGGCAGTTTGGCCAGCCATGCCAATCAGCAGAACATTGTTCATCATCAGCGCATTAGGTTCGATGACACCTTTAGCTAACCCATTATCCATATAAGTTTCTTTCATCCTTGATATTGTCGCGACCAACATCAATTATTGGCCGGAGAGTTAATTCATATAAAGATTGCTTAACATGAGCAAAAACAAAACTACCAAAACTATCATTCCAACCAGCAATTTTTCCTCAACATTAAGTGTCTGCAACTCGAAATCCTCCTGTCCCGGCCATAGACCCGCGTCAGATGACAGAAGCCGCGCTATCATGCCGTCTTTGAATATGAACTTTGGATCAAGGAACAACATGGCCTCCTGGCTGACAGTAGTGGGTATCGGTGAAGACGGCTTCAAGGGCCTGGGCAAAAACGCCCGGCACGCCCTGTTGCGTGCTTCGCGGATCGTTGGCGGTCAGCGACAACTGGATTTGCTGCCGGCCTGCATCCGTGGCGAGCGGCAGCTGTGGCCCAGTCCGTTTTCCCTCGACCCATTGCTCGCGCTGCGTGGCGAACCGGTCTGCGTGCTGGCCAGCGGTGATCCGATGTTCTTTGGCGTCGGTGCCAGCCTTGCCCGGCAAGTGCCCAACGATGAAATGCTGATCCTGCCAGCGCCCTCCTCCTGCTCGCTCGCGGCGGCGCGAATGGGCTGGCCGTTGCAGGAGGTGGTGACGCTTTCGGTGGTCGCCCGGCCCATCGCCGCACTGAACGCGCAGTTGTTCAGCGGCGTGCGTTTGCTGGTGCTGAGCAACGATGGCCAAAGCCCGGCCGCCATTGCGGCGCTGCTGCGTGAACGCGGTTTCGGTCCGAGTCGTCTCAGCGTGCTGGAACATGTAGGCGGTGCTGCTGAACGACGCATCGATGGTGTGGCCAATGACTGGAACGCTCCATCGGTCGCAGACCTGAACCTGATCGCCATCGAGTGCATTGCCGAGCCGAACACGCCGCGCCTCTCGCGACTGGCCGGTCTGCCGGACTGCGCTTTCAAGCACGACGGTCAACTGACCAAACGCGACGTCCGCGCGATCACCCTTGCGCGCCTCGCCCCGGTCCCCGGCGAACTGCTGTGGGACGTCGGCGCCGGCAGCGGCTCGATCGGCATCGAATGGATGCGCACTCACCCCGGTTGCCGCGCGCTGGCGATCGAAGCCGATGAAGGTCGGCAGCAACTGATCGAGCACAATCGCGATGCCCTCGGCGTGCCCGGTCTACAGCTGATTCGTGGCAGTGCACCACAGGCCCTGGCCGGGCTCGAACGTCCGGATGCGATTTTTATCGGTGGCGGGGTCACCCGTGACGGTGTGCTCGACACCTGCTGGGCGCAACTCAAACCCGGCGGACGACTGATCGCCAACGCCGTCACGCTGCAAAGCGAAGTGACCCTGATGGCCTGGCGCGAACGTCACGGTGGTGAGCTGACCCGTATTCATGTTGCTCAGGCCATGCCCCTCGGAGAGTTCGACACCTGGCGTCAGGCACTGCCGATTACCTTGCTGGACGTGACGAAGCCCTTCGATGCGTGACGAAACCGCCGAGCAACCCGCCCCGCTGCGCAGCGGTCTCACCACCGGCAGTTGTGCCACCGCGACCAGCCTCGCGGCGGCCCGTTTGTTGTTGAGCGGGATGAGCACAGATGCCGTGGAAATCGTGCTGCCCAAGGGCAAGCAGGTGCAGATGCGCCTGGAGTTTTGCCGATTGATCGACGACGGCGCCGAAGCCGGGACGATCAAGGATGCCGGGGATGACCCGGACGTGACCCATGGTGCGCTGTTGTATTCCCAGGTGCGCCTGAGTGACGAGTCGGGCATCCGCTTTAGTGCCGGTCGTGGCGTCGGCACGGTCACCCGGCCCGGGCTGGTGCTGGGTGTCGGCGAGCCGGCGATCAACCCGGTGCCGCGCAAAATGATCACTGAGCACCTGACGCTATTGGCCGAAGAACTCGGCTACAGCGGCGGCTTTGAGGTCACGGTCAACATCGAGGACGGCGAAGCGCTTGCGCTGAAAACCATGAACCCGCGCCTGGGCATTCTTGGTGGGTTGTCGATCCTCGGCACCAGCGGCATCGTCCGGCCGTTTTCCTGTGCGGCCTACATCGCCTCGATCCACCAGGGCATCGACGTCGCCAAAACCAACGGTTACCTGCACATCGCCGCGTGTACCGGCAACGCCAGCGAAGACACCATGCGCCGCGTCTACGACCTGCCGGAAATTGCCCTGATCGAAATGGGCGACTTCGTCGGCGCCGTCCTCAAACACCTGCGCAAAGTGCCGGTGGAAAAACTCAGTCTGTGCGGCGGCTTCGGCAAGATCAGCAAACTGGCCGCCGGGCACATGGATTTGCACAGTCGGCATTCCAGCATCGACCTGCCGCAACTGGCTGAATGGGCCGCTGCGATTGGCGCCGATGAGGCGTTGCAGCAAGGCATTCGCGAGGCCAATACCAGCCAGCAAGCCTTGGCGATGGCCAGCGCCGCGAGCATCGCCCTCGGTGATGCGGTGTGTCAGCACGCGTTGCACTTCGCCCGCAGCGTGATACCGGCGCAGGTTCAGGTTGAAGTATTTGCCATCGATCGCCAGGGTGGGATTGTCGGCCATGCAGGAGCTTTTCAATGAAGCGCATTTTGCTGCTCGGCGGCGTGACCGAAGCCTTGGCCATCGCCCGCACGCTGGGGCCGGAACACCTCTACAGCCTGGCCGGCGTCGGTCGAGTGCCGACAGATCTGACCTGCCAGGTGCGCGTCGGCGGATACGGCGGCGCCGAAGGCCTGGCGCAGTTCATTCGCGATGAAGGGATCGACCTGCTGCTGGACGCAACCCATCCCTACGCTGCACAAATCAGCCAAAACGCCACGACCGCCGCGCAGCTGAGCGGCATTACCTGCTGGGCGTTACGACGTCCTGCCTGGCAACCACAGGCCGGGGATGATTGGCGGGACGTCAGCGATTGGGCCGAACTGATCGAAACCCTGAAACCCTTCCACCGACCGCTGTTCACCCTTGGCCGCGAACCCTTGCAGCACCTGCACGAAATTCCGCCGGAGCAATTCTGGACCTTGCGCGCACTGGACGTTTACCCCGGCAATGAACGCTGCGAAGTGATTGGCGCGCGCGGGCCGTTTTTGATCGAGGATGAACGTGAGCTGTTTGAGCGTCGACAGATTGATGTGTTGATCAGCAAGAACAGCGGCACCACGGCGACCGAGCCGAAGCTGGAAGTGGCACGGGAGCGTGGGGTGCCGGTGATTGTGTTGCAGCGGCCGGTGCTGCCGGGGGTGGATCGGGAGTTTGGGTCGGTGGTAGATGTGCTGGCAGCCCTATCAGCAGAATCCAGTACATAACCTGTAGCAGCTGGCGAAGCCTGCGTTCGGCTGCGAAGCAGTCGTAAAATCTTGCACCGCGATCCTGCAGGTGAACCGTGGTGTCAGGATTTACGACTGCTTCGCAGCCGAACGCAGGCTTCGCCAGCTGCTACAGGAAATGCGCAACGCCCTACATCTCTATCGGACCTCACACACAGCATCATCCAAAACGGCCGACTAGTCGGATCGTATTCCCGCCCTTATGTTTCTGAGCCCCTTGAACAAGCTGCTCTGAGACTGCGATGACCGAACAATTCACCCGATTCGACGCTGCCGAATTTCTCAAGACACCTGAAGAAATGGCAGCATATCTGGATGCGTGCTTTGACGAAGATGCAGGCGATGGAGTTCTCATACGTGCCGCACTCAACGACATTGCCCGAGCACAGGGTATGACGCAGGTTGCCCGTGATGCAGGCCTGGGCCGTGAAAGTTTGTACAAAGCATTGGGAAGCACTGGCAATCCAGAATTCGCGACTATCATGAAGGTTATGAAAGCTCTGGGTCTGCGTTTGCATGCCACGGCGCTCTGATTGCGCTGCGACACCACACCGCACGCCGCTTTTTTACTTCTCGGCCCTGATCAGGCTAAATAGCCGCGCCTGATCGCCCACCCAATGGATTTTGTCCCATGTCCCGACAACGGCTCGCAATTGCCTGGATCGCCTGCTTCGCAGTGCTGTTCAACATGCTCGCCATGCCGATGACCGGAGCCATGGCGCAGTCGGCGAAATCACCCGCCGAGCAATTGTTGTGGGGCAGTTTCTGTACGTCCAGCGGCACGAAGATGGTGGCGATTTCCCTGGGCTCGCTGGAGCAGAAAGCCCCGCAGAGCGACGATCATTCCAACATGCAGCATTGCTGGTGTTGCTCCGGTTCCGCACCGTTGGTGGCGTTGCCCGGGCATGTACCGCAGCTGTATTTCGCCCGTTTCGAGGCCAACCGAAGCGTGCCTGCGACCTCTCTCGAAACACCCACCCCGCGCCAGCAATGGCCAAGCCTCAACCCCCGCGCTTCCCCTCTGGTGTGATTCTTTCTCGCAATTGACCTGCGTCTTGAATCGCTCTGGAGAACCGCCATGTTGAACAAACTCATCGTTCTGGCTGCGTTGCTGCTGCCTGCCTGCTTTGCCAATGCCCACGAATACAAGGCGGGCGAACTGGAAATCGCTCACCCGTGGTCGCAGGAGTTGCCGTCCAACGCGCCAACTGTAGCGGCTTATTTTGTCATTCAGAACCCAGGCAAAACCGCTGACCGCCTGCTCAGCGTCGACTCGCCAATTGCAGGTATTGCGCAATTGCATGAGCACGTCATGAAAGACGATCTGATGAAAATGCAGCAAGTGCCGAACGTCGATATTCCTGCCGGTGGCAACGTCACGTTTGCACCGATGGCCTATCACGTGATGCTGCTGGAGTTGAAAGATCGCAGCCTGCTGAGCGACGGCAAGCGCTTCCCGCTGACCATGCACTTCGAAAAGGCCGGTGACGTGACGGTCGAAGTCTCGGTGCAGAAGAAGCCGCCGGAAGACTCGCAAATGCACGCCCACGCCCAGTAATCGACTGAGCCGAAAACGCCATGCGCCCGCTTAGCGCCAGGTCATCCGCACACCGTCGTCAGTCGTCGAGCCTGACGCACGGCAGCTGGATCAGCCTGTTCGCCATGCTGATGATCTTTATCGGCCCGCTGATTTCTCAGTCGATGCCGATGGATCAACGCGCCTCGTCGATGTCGATGAGCCTGTCGATGGACATGAGCATGGACATGTCGGCCATGGAGCACGCCGACCACGGCGCGCAACCCGCCGCCGAACACTGCCCACCCAAAGCCTCGCACCACGCGCTCTGGGAAAAATGTGGTTATTGCAGCCTGTTGTTCAATTGCCCGGCGCTGACCGGCGGCCAGTCCTTCGCCGCATTTGACACGCCGACAGCCACCACCTTCACCGCCCCCTCCCCACGCCTGGGCCACGCCCGGCAAACCTTTTTCCCCGGCGCCAGAACCCGCGCGCCACCCATCGTCGCGTAAACACGCACTTCCGATTTCACACGGTTTAGAAACAGCAACAGCAACCTGTGGGAACAAGTTTGTGTGGCGAGGGGGCTTGCCCCCGTTGGGTCGCGAAGCGGCCCCAAAACCTGCAATTGCCGTGTATCAGGTACACCGCATGCAATGTTTTACGACTGCTACGCAGCCGAACGGGGGCAAGCCCCCTCGCCACAAAAGCTCGCGCCCTCAGGGATTGCTCCGGTTGTCCGCCGTGTCGTTTACGACTGTTCGATGGAAATTGTCATGTCCAGGTTTGCTGCTGACACACGCTTGAGCCCTGCCCAAGCTTCTTTTGCCCCGAACGAATCGAGTATTCGTTTCAGGCACGCCACCGCCGTCCTTTGCGGCGCATTGCTGACACCCCAGGTGTTGGCCAACGAACACGCGGGCCACAGTGAAGAGCTGAGCCCGACGGTGATCACCGCCATCGCGCCGAGTTCGCCGCTGACCATCGTCACCAACCCCAAGGACCCGCGCCAACCGGTTCCGGCCAGCGACGGTGGCGACTACCTGAAAACCATCCCCGGCTTCGCCCTGGTACGCAACGGCGGCACCAACGGCGATCCGGTGTTGCGCGGCATGTTCGGTTCGCGGCTGAACATCCTCACCAACGGCGGCCAATTGCTCGGCGCCTGCCCCGGCCGTATGGACGCGCCCACCTCCTACATCTCGCCGGAAACCTACGACAAACTCACCGTCATCAAAGGTCCGCAAACCGTGCTGTGGGGACCGGGCGCATCGGCGGGCACCATCCTTTTCGACCGTGAACCGGAAAGCTTCGGTGAACTCGGTACGCGCGTGAACGCCAGCGTATTGGCCGGCTCCAACGGCCGTTTTGACAAAGTGGTGGACGCCGCAGCCGGCGGGCCGTTGGGTTACGTGCGCGTGATCGGCAACACCGCGCACGCCGATGACTACAAGGACGGCAACAACGATACCGTGCCGTCGCGCTACGACAAATGGAACGGCGACGTGGCGCTCGGCTGGACGCCGGACGCCGACACCCTGCTGGAACTGACCGCCGGCAAGGGCGATGGCGAAGCGCGTTACGCCGGGCGCGGCATGGACGGCTCGCAGTTCAAGCGTGAAAGCCTGGGCCTGCGGTTCGAGAAGTCCAACATCGGCGACGTGCTGGACAAGGTCGAAGCGCAGATCTACTACAACTACGCCGACCACGTGATGGACAACTACACCCTGCGCACGCCGTCGGGCACCGGGATGATGGCCGGCCCGATGGCCTCCAACGTCGACCGCCGGACCCTCGGCGCGCGCATCAAAGCCACTTGGCGCTGGGCCGATGTGCAACTGATCAGCGGCATCGACGCGCAGACCAACGAGCATCGTCAACGCGGCAGCATGGGTATCGATACCTACAAGGACCTGCCGTACACCAAGGATGCCGATTTCCATAACTACGGAGTGTTCAGCGAACTGACCTGGTACGCCGCCGACCGTGACCGGCTGATTACCGGCGCGCGCCTGGACCGCGCCTCGGCAAAGGATTATCGGCAGAGCACCGGTTCCGGGATGATGACCCGCCCCAACCCGACCGCCGACGACACCCGCGCCGACACCTTGCCGAGCGGCTTCGTCCGCTACGAGCACGACCTCGCCGACAGTCCGACCACGCTGTATGCCGGCCTCGGTCACACCCAGCGTTTCCCGGATTACTGGGAACTGTTTTCACCCAAGTCCGGCCCCGCCGGATCGGTGAATGCCTTCGATTCGATCAAGCCGGAAAAAACCACCCAGCTCGATTTCGGCCTGCAATACAAGACCGAAGACCTCGAAGCCTGGGCTTCGGGTTACGTCGGGCAAGTGCGCGATTACATCCTGTTCAACTACACCCCGACCCTGATGGGCACCACCTCCCAGGCTCAAAACATCGACGCGCGAATCATGGGCGGCGAACTCGGCGCGGCCTACCAGCTGACCTCCAACTGGAAAACCGACGCGACCCTGGCCTACGCCTGGGGCAAGAACAGCAGCGACGGCAACGCATTGCCGCAAATGCCGCCGCTGGACGCGCGTTTCGGCCTGACCTACAGCGAAGACAACTGGAGCGCCGGGGCCTTGTGGCGCGTGGTCGCGGCGCAAAACCGCATCGACCGGAACAAGGGCAACGTGGTTGGCAAGGACTTCGACAAGACCTCGGGTTTTGGCGTGTTCTCGCTCAATGGCGCCTACCGTATCAACAAGAACTGGAAGGTCAGCAGTGGCGTCGACAACCTGTTCGGCAAAGCGTACGCCGAGCATTTGAACCTGGCCGGCAACGCCGGTTTTGGCTATCCGGCCAATGACCCACAGGCCATTAAAGAACCGGGGCGAACGCTCTGGACCAAGGTGGACATGAGCTTCTAAAAGCATCGCGGGCAAGCCTCGCTCCTACATTATTCGCGTCGATTACAAACGATGCGAACGACACAACTCCTGTAGGAGCGAGGCTTGCCCGCGAATGACTGCGCAGCAGTCACCAGACAACAACAAAAGAACCAAGCCAAGCGGAGCACAACCGATGAAACAGCCCAAAGTGAATTTCTACAACCTGGCCTGGCGTTGGCATTTCTATGCCGGTCTGTTCGTCGCGCCCTTCATGGTGATGCTGGCCCTGACCGGCGTCATTTACCTGTTCAAGCCGCAACTCGATCCGTTGATGTACGGCAGCCTGATGAACGTCCCGGCCGGGCATCACAGCGTCCCGGCCGACGACCTGCTCAAGCGGGTGAAACAGGCGTATCCACAAGCCACGATCAAACAGTACCTGCCACCGGTCAACGCCGAGCGCAGCGCTCAGTTTGTCGTGATCAATGGCGGCTCCGAGCTCAACGTATTTGTCGATCCCTATCAGGGCGACATCCTCGGCGAGCAAGACGCCAAGAAGAATCTGCAAGCGGTGGCGCGAGCGATTCACGGTGAATTGATGATCGGCACCGTCGGTGATCGATTGGTCGAACTGGCTGCCGGCTGGGGCGTCGTGCTGGTGGTTTCCGGCGTGTTCCTGTGGTGGCCGCGTGGCCAGGCCGCGGGTATTTTGTGGCCGCGCCTGACCAGTCGCGGTCGCGTGCTGTGGCGTGATCTACATGCCGTTACTGGATTCTGGGGCGCATCGTTGCTGCTGGTGATGCTGCTCAGCGGCATGACCTGGACGGGGTTTTGGGGACAGAAATACGCGCAGGTGTGGAACGTGTTCCCGGCGGCGATGTGGGACAACGTGCCCAAGTCCGACGTCGAGGCCCGCAGCCTAAACACCGCCACCCGCCAGACCGTGCCCTGGGCCATGGAAAACACTCCGATGCCGATGTCCGGCGCCCACGCCGAACACATGGCCCACGACGGCGCACAAGCCGGCCCTGCCGCGCCGACCATCAGCCTGCAAGACGTGCAGAACATCGCCGTGCAACGCAAGGTCGAGCCGGGTTACAGCATCACCTTGCCAACCACCGAGACGGGCGTGTTCACCATCGCCGTGTTTGCCGACGACCCGCGTAACGACGCCACGCTGCATGTCGATCAGTACACCGGCGATGTGCTCGCCGACGTGCGCTACGAGCAATACGGCACCGTCGCCCGCGCCACGGAAATCGGCGTAATGCTGCATGAAGGCAAGATGTTCGGCGTGTTCAACCAGATCATCGTGTTGCTGATCTGCCTGATGATTTTGCTCAGCGCGGTCAGTGGGGTGGTGATCTGGTGGAAGCGTCGTCCGCAAGGCAAGTTCGGTGTTCCGCCGTTGCGCCACGACCTGCCGAAATGGAAAACCGCGATGGTGATCATGTTCGCCCTGGCCGTGGCGTTTCCGTTGGTGGGTGCTTCGTTGGTGGTGGTGTGGGTGCTGGATCGCGTGCTGTTTTCGCGCTTCACCCGGCAAACTGAATCGGCCTCACCTTCATCATGAAACAGGCGAGATGCGCGGTTTAGAGCGATCTGTAGACTTTCCGCGCTTATCTCCCGGTCAACTTTAGTGTTACTGTATAACTCTAAATGCACCGCCTGACCCGCAGCCCTGCTGCGGGTTTTCTTTTGAAGAAGTGATTCACCGTCCCGATGAACAAGTACCTCTTGTCCGGCCTCTGCCTGTTCACCATGAACAACAGCGCCCATGCGCAACCGTTGACGCTGCCCACCGGCACCATCACCGCCGAGGCCAATGACGATGCAACCGTCAGCCTGAACACCTCGACCACCGCCGGTTCGCGCCTGAACCTCACGGCACTGGAAACTCCCGCCAGCGTCGAAAGCCTGACCGGCGAACAGATCCGCGCGCGCGGTGACCGCAGCGTGCAGGACGCGGTGTCGCGCAGCACCGGCATCAGCCGCACCGGCACCCCGGGCGATGGCGGCACGTCGTTATCGGCGCGGGGTTTTACCGGGCAGAGCTCGGTGATGCAGTTGTATGACGGCAACCGGATGTACACCGGCATGGGCACCGTGACTTTTCCGGTCGACACTTGGTCCGTGGAGCGCGTCGATGTGCTGCGCGGCCCGGCGTCGGTGCTGTACGGCGAAGGTGCGACCGGCGCAGTGGTCAACGTGATCCCGAAAAAGCCGTTTGCAGGCGAGATCGAAAACCACGTTCGTCTCGGCTACGGATCGTACGACAGTCAGCAAGAGGCGTTTGATAGCGGCGGATCCTTAAGTGATACCTTGAGTTACCGCTTGAATCTCAATCGCCTGCGCAGCAATGGCTGGGTCGATCGCGGCGACTCGTCCAGCGACTTCATCAGCGCCGCCCTGCGCTGGCAGGCCACGGACGATCTGGCGTTCACCCTCGCCCACGACTACGGCGACCAGAAGCCGATGAATCATTTCGGCACGCCGCTGATCAATGGCCGCTTCAAAGAAAGCCTGCGGGACAAGAACTACAACGTCAGCAACGACAAGCAGCATTACAACGATCAATGGACGCGGCTGACCAGTGACTGGCAGATCTCCGAGAATGTCAGTTCGAGCAACGAGTTGTATTACCTCAAGGCCCAACGCCGCTGGCAGAACGCCGAGAACTACAACTTCGACCGCGACAATCAACAGCTCAGCCGCAGCGGCTATTTCGGCATCGGTCACAAGCAGGCACAGGTCGGCGACCGTCAGACGTTCACCTTCAAACACACGCTGTTCGGCCTCGACAGCCAGACCGTGACCGGTGTCGATTACAACCGTATCCGCTTTCAGCTCGACAGCAACTCGCCGTTCAGCGACGTGTTGCCGAACGGTCAACCTGTGGATCTGTATCACCCGCAACCGGGTCGATTCGAAAGTGCCGATCCGTACCGTGATCAGTTTCAGAGCACCACCAAACAGATGTCGGCCTTCGCGGAAAACCGCACGCAACTGAGCGAGCGCTGGTCGTTGGTAACCGGTGTGCGCCGCGATTACGTGCATGTGGATCGCGACAACCTGGTCGATGGCAGCCAAAGCGACAAAACCCTGACCGGCAACAACTGGAAGGCCGGGCTGGTGTTTGCCGTGACGCCCGACACGTCGTTTTACGGTCAGTACGCCACCAGCACTGACGGTGTCGGCGGGTTGATTTCCCTGAGCCCGAGCCAGCAGCAATATGACCTGGCGACTGCGAAGCAAACCGAGATCGGCGTGAAGCAGATGTTCTGGGATCAGCGCGGCGAGTGGACGCTGGCGGCCTATCGCATCGTCAAAAAGAAACTGCTGACCGACTACCCGGGCAACCCGACGCTCAAGCAACAGGTCGGGCAGCAATCGTCCAATGGCCTGGAAGCCAGTCTCGATCTGCAACTGCCACACGCCTGGCAACTGCAGGCCAACGCGGCCATCGTCAAAGCGAAGTACGACGATTTTGAAGAAGTGGTCGCTGGTGTACCGGTGTCGCGCAACGGCAATCGCCCGGTCGACGTGCCACGGCGCACGGCGAATCTGTGGCTGAGCAAGGCAATCAACGATGACCTGACGGCTGGCGCCGGCGTGCGTTATGTCGATACCCGTTATGCGGACATGGCCAACCGCAACGAGCTGCCGAGTTACACCGTGGTGGATGCCACGCTGGCATGGAAGGCGTTGCGTAATACGACGCTGGGGTTGCAAGTGAACAATCTGTTTGACCGGCAGTATGCGCAAAGCCAATACAATGAGGGGCAGCAGTGGATCCTGGGTGAACCACGGTCGTTCTTTGTCACCGCTGATTACACCTTTTGATTCAAGGCCCCCATCGCGGGCAAGCCCGCTCCCACAGGGTTTATGTCGGTCACAAAAATCTCATACGACACAAAACCTGTGGGAGCGGGCTTGCCCGCGAAGAGGCCATCAGCAACACCCCATATTTCAGAGTTAACGCATGACCTCGCTGAACCTCAAAAACCTCGCCTGGACTCCCCTGGGACACGGCCACTGCCATCACCAGTTCCAGCTGCGTGATGCCTCCCTGCACGTGGCCGCCGGTGAGTTCGTCGGGTTGATCGGCCCCAACGGCAGCGGCAAGACCAGCCTGCTGCGTTGCGCTTACCGCTTCAGTAAACCGGAGAGCGGCGAGGTCCGGCTCGACCACCAAAACGTCTGGAAGCAATCCTCGCGCTGGTGCGCCAGACGCATCGCCGTGGTGTTGCAGGAATTCCCCGACGCCTTCGGCTTGACCGTCGATGAGGTGGTCGCCATGGGTCGTACACCGCACAAAGGCCTGTTCGACGGCGACACCCTGGAAGACCGGAATCTCGCGACCCAGGCCCTCGAATCCGTCGGCCTCAAAGGCTTCGAAAACCACGCCTTCGCTACCCTCTCTGGCGGAGAAAAACAACGCGTGATTCTCGCCCGCGCCCTGGCCCAGCAACCGCAATTGCTGATTCTCGATGAGCCGACCAACCATCTCGACCCGCGCTTTCAGCTTGAGCTTTTACAGCTGGTCAAACGCCTGAAAATCGGCACCCTGGCCAGCATCCACGACCTCAATCTGGCCGCCGCTTTCTGCGATCGTTTGTACGTGATCAATCACGGTCGCATCGTCGCCAGCGGCACACCGAAAGAAGTCCTGACCGCCCCGCTGCTGCGCGAAGTATTCGGAGTGGAAGCGCTGATCGATGAACACCCCTTGCACGGCTACCCACGAATCACCTGGATAACCCAACTATGACTTTGCGTTCCCTGCTTTGCGTCACCCTGTTGCTGGGCAGTGCCCAAGCGTTGGCCGAGGCCACGAAATACCCGTTGACGATCCACAGCTGCAACCGCGAAGTGACGTTCAAGCAAGCACCGAAACACGCGGTCAGCCACGACATCAACATGACCCAGATGATGCTCGCCCTCGGCCTCAAACCGAGCATGGCCGGCTACAGCGGCGTGACAGGCTGGAAGTCAGTCACGCCCGATATGCAGACCATCCTCGACGGCTTGCCGGAGCTGGCAGCCAAGTACCCGTCTGTGGAAACCCTGCTCAATGCCAACGTCGACTTCTTCTTCGCCGGCTGGGATTACGGCATGCGCGTGGGCGGCGACCTCACACCGCAAACACTTCAGCCATTGGGCATCAACGTCTACGAGCTGACCGAGTCCTGCGCCTTCGTCATGAAGCGCCCACCGGCCAGCCTGGAAGACACCTACAACGACCTGCGCAACCTCGGCAAAATCTTCGACGTGCAGGATCGCGCCAATGCCCTGATCGCCGACATGCAGGCGCAAGTCGCCGAGGTGCACAAGGATCTGCCCGTCGATAAACCGCGCGTGTTCCTCTACGACAACGGCGAAGACCGCGCCATGACCTCCGGCCGCCTCGGCATGCCGCAGGCACTGATCGACGCAGCGGGCGGGCGCAACATTCTGGACGACGTCGAGGCGAGCTGGACCCGCGTCAATTGGGAGAATGTGGTCGAGCGCAATCCTCAGGTGATCGTGATCGTCGACTACGGCGAAGTTACCGCCGAGCAGAAGGAGCAATTTCTGCTCAATAACAAGGCGCTGCGATCGGTGGACGCGATCAAGAACCAGCGTTTCATCGTGATTCCGTATGTGCAGGCCACGCCGGGCATCGACAACGTGCTGGCGGTTGAGACCCTGGCCAAAGGGTTCCACGGCGAATGATGGATCGTCGCTATGCCTTGCTGCTGGTGACGCTCGGTGCGCTGTTGCTGGTGTCGTGCGTGGTGTCGCTGGGCTTCGGTCCGGCGCGGGTTCCGTTGGACTTGGTGTGGCGGATATTGCTGCACAAGATGTTTGGTTTCGGCGTTCCGGACTGGGCCGCAGGGCAGGAACATATCGTCTGGTTGATCCGTGTACCGCGCATGCTGTTGGGCGCGCTGGTGGGTGCCGGTCTGGCGCTGATCGGCGCGGTGTTGCAAGCGGTGACGCGCAATCCATTAGCCGACCCACACCTGCTCGGGGTCACTTCCGGCGCCACCCTTGGCGCGGTACTCGTGGTGTTGCATGTCGGTGAAATCGTCGGCCTGCTGACCTTGCCGATAGCGGCGTTTATCGGCGCGCTGCTGAGCATGTTGATCGTATTGATGATCGCCAATCGCAACGGTCGCCTGGACAGTGATCGGCTGTTGTTGTGTGGTGTGGCGGTGTCGTTCGTGATGATGGCGATTGCCAATTTGCTACTGTTTCTCGGCGATCATCGAGCCAGTTCTGCGGTGATGTTCTGGATGCTCGGCGGGCTCGGGTTGGCGCGTTGGGAGTTGCTTGCGGTGCCAGCCGGCAGTGTGCTGCTGGGGCTTGTTTTGCTGCTGGGCATGGCCCGACCGCTGAACGCTTTGATGGCTGGTGAACAGACGGCAGTGACCCTTGGGCTCAACGCCCGCACCGTACGCCTGCGTGTATTTTTGATTGCATCGTTGATGACCGGCGTACTGGTGTCGATCAGCGGCTCCATCGGGTTTGTCGGCCTGATGGTGCCGCACATTGCCCGTCGATTGGTCGGCGCCGAACATCGGCGATTGTTGCCGGTGTGCGTGCTGTTGGGCAGTGTGTTTCTGGTGTGGGTCGATGTCGCCGCGCGCACGCTGATCGCCCCCGAGGACTTGCCGATCGGCGTGGCCACGGCGGCGATTGGCGGGTTGTTTTTCATCGGCCTCATGCGCAAGCGTTGACCGGGTGCGACGGGGTCAGGCTCCAGACACGGTTACAACTCATCCCGGGGAAGCTGGACGGATACGTCGGGAAACTGTTGGCGTACGTTTTTCCAGTCGGTGCCCATCCGCCCGGCCAGGCGCCAATAACCGCCGGCCTTCAACACTTCTAAATGGCTGTTGTTAGCCAGCCTGGAAATGAAAGCATCGAACGACAACACAGTGGTCCATTGATCATTGGGGGGTTGCACCAGTTTGACTTTAAGCAGTGCTTGCTCCGCGATCGAATAGGTCGGTACGTATTTCAACAATGCTCCGTCGCGTGACGAATAGTAGAAAGACGTAATACCAAAACCTTTGTTTTTCACGACCTGGGCGTGTGAATGAATCGAGTCGGGAGAGGCGAAATACGCAGCGTCGACATTTGATCCCGGTCGCGCGTCATCTGATTGAGCAATCTGATGGCTGGCCATCCATGTGTAGCCGTCAGGCAAGCGCGGCAATCGAGTGCCTGGTGAAGCTGAAACGTCACTCGCCGTGCGGAAGATCAGCCCGATGGCTGCATCGGGATGATGCGTGCCAGCGAGGGGTTGCATGCCAACGTATGAATAGGTACCGGGTTTAGTCAGGATTGCGCCTGTACACGCCATTCCTCGATTGAATCGTGCCGCTCGAAGCTGAGCATAACGAGCGGCATCGTCCGGATGATGAAACATCGGCCCAAACGGCAGCCTGGCCTTGCTTGCCCACCTTGCTTCGACGGACACAGACGGCATACCAGCAAACCAGTCCTGACCCACCTCCCCCGGACGGGACCAGTAAGCGCTGGTCAACAGCACCTCCAGTTTCCCCGCCGCCGCCATACGCCGAACGTAATCGGTCATCGTGAATGCGCCACGGTTGATAGCGTCCTGATCACGTTGAGCCTGCGCCGTTGTCGCAAACGGATTGTCCCTGACCTGGACCTGACCAAATCTGTCCCGAGACACAACCGGATCGAACGGGGCGAGTTCAAGACGTAGCAATGCGCCGTCGCCACAGGAAAAATAAATCGGCCTGTACCCGTTGGACGTACGGACGCTGTCACGCGCCAGGCTCACCTCCATGGGTGAAAAGAAGTGCCGATAGTCATCGTCCGACAGGCCCGGCGGCGTAGCGGCTGCACACAGGATGAGCCCACTGTCCACGTAGCGGTAAGGCAATACACCGGGGAAGACACGGTCATATGCCAACCGTGAGTTGCGCACACTCACGGGCAGCGTTGCGAGGAATGAACCGTCCCGGGCGTGACGCAGGATAAATCCAAAGCCGAGGAGTTCGCGACTGCCTGCCTGTTCATGAGCCAGACGTGCGGCATCCTGCTCCTGGATGCAGACTGCGCTGTAAGCCGGTTCCACCAAAGCCCTTGGGTAACCTGTCGTATGGGCTGTTGTCTGATACGGTTCAAACTCCGTGACGTCACGAGCGGCCCCCCAGAGACGGCTTCCTGCAACCACCTTCAGATACCCGGAACTGACCAGTTTTTTAACCCATGCGGTCGGCGTCAAAGTACCGGCATGGATCTGTTCCTTGATCCAGGAGGCATCCAGATCGCGGCCCGGTTTACCCGACAGGCTTATCGTAATGCCCAGATCCGCGCGGATGCGCTCCCAAGTGCCGATCCGGTAACGAATGATCGCTCCGTCGGGTGCAAACAGGTACTCATCGAGTGCCCGCGTTCTCCTCATGAAAGCGGTGTAAACGGAATCGACAGAGAGCATGTTGCGATAGAGCTCTTTGTCGACGTCGGACAAGAGGACAGGTAACGCGCGCAGCACCCGAGAGCGGTAACGCGCAACGACCGTGCAGTCGGGCGGAAACAGGCCGAGCTCGACCGCTGCATCCGCAAAGATCCACTTGGCATCAAAGTCTTCCTGGGGAATGTCGACAGGATCCGTGGCCACATACCTTCCGTCAGAGCGCAGGAAAATCAGGCCACCGAATGCTCTTGGCGTGCCGGAGGGCACCTGCGAACGCGCATGCACGGCGGCGTCATCAACCGTCAGGAACACCGGACCGAGCGAACGACGCTGCAGATTCTGGCTCGGCGCCCAATGGGGGCCGACCAGCCCTTTCCTGTCCCAGCACACACTGGTGCGCAACACGTGCAATGCATCGTTGCGGGCGACCGTCGCGACAAAATCGGTCGCGCTCGACACGCCCTTGGCCAGATTGTTTTGAATGGCCTCCAGGCCCATGTTCGGGTCGGTGTTGTCGAACAGCGGGGTGTCCGGGCGGGGCACATATTTCAATAGCGCGCCGTCCGGCGTCGACACGTAGAGTAAAGCCGGAACTCTTTCCCCGAAGGCAGGGCGTTTTTTTGCGTTGTAGACAGCGACCCACAAATCTTTCGGAACAATGAAATGCTCGGCCAGCCAGCGTCGGGGCGCATCCCGCTCATACTTGACCCGCTGGCGCGAATAGAAATAGGAGTGAGAGATGAATGACTCGGGATAGACATATTCCCCGGACGTTGGGGAACGTCCAAACAGACTGCGCTCCAGGAAAAGCTTGTCCCTTGGAAAACTGACGGGAACCAGTTCTGAAGCGACATATTCTTCTTTGCCCTCGTGCTTGAGAATGAACCCGAACCAGGTCTGTCCTTCATCACGTTGTACGGTGTTTCGGGCATAGCGATCGAGCGCCGCTTCGTCGGCTGACTGGAAAACCGCACCCAACGACACCCTCTCCGGAACGTTCCGCTGCCAAGGGCCGGGAACGAAGTGCTCCGTGACTTTGCCCCGAGGTCGCCAGCGACCGTTGCTGATAATGACCTGCAAATCGCCGGCGGCCGCCGCCTCTGTCACAAGTTGTTCCGGTTTGACCACGCCCTTTTCCAGGTCGAGGGCGAGCTTGCCGGGCGATTGGGGGGTTCCCAACTGTTTGAGCAGCGCCTGCGAGCGCGAGTCATCAACAGTGAAACCGATCAAACTGTCTTCGGCGCCCGACAGATAAACCGAAAAGGTGGTTCCCAGGATATTGCGCAACTCCTTGACACTGAACATCAGCAGGCTCGTCGCCGCATCATCGACGGACCATTCCAGATCCGCTACTTCGTGTGCGTCGAGTGTCGAAAGTGCAGGGTGAGAATAAAACCGACTGTGCAAGACATGATTGTCGGGGACAAGCTGGTGATGCGGACCCGAACTGGCCGGTTGTGCGGCGGGCTCAGTAATCACGTACCGTTGATCATCTCGCTGAAGGATATAGCCGTAGTAGCCACGATTACGGCGCCGCCCTACCCGTTCGTGGGCATAACAGGCGGCGTCGTCCGCCGAAAGAAAGGTCGGAGCCAACACATTTAGTGTTGATACAGTGGGTGTCGAATCGGGCTGTTGTGGTTGTTCATCCATGATGGGAGTACTCCATTGAGTCTTCATTGAGCCCCACTGTCGCACTGTGAAATACGCCCATGGCGGTACATAGATAGTCCTCTTCCCTGACTGATCGCGTTCCCGTGGCCACGGCGCCATTGGCCGGTTGTTTTTCATCGGCCTCATGCAGCGCCGCTGAGCCATGCCCACCTGAGGGGCACGGCTCATGAGCACTCAGTTCACAGTAAGTGGCGCTCTACAGTTCATCCCGGTCTGGCTTCACGTCTGGCTTCACGTCCGGTTGTACAGCCGGCATCCAGGTTGAATTCAGACGTCCGCGGCGGTGCCAGTAACCATCGGTGTCCACTACTTCAAGCCGACCGACGCTGGCGAGTCGGGCGAGGTATGCAGCGACCCCGTCCTTAGCCTCTTCGTTGAAAAATGCGATTTCCTGCGGTGAGAAGCTTGGAGTGAACTTGAACAGAGCCCCGCCTCGCCCGGTGAAATAGCAACAGCCCCCGGAGACCCCGCTATTTTTCACCACATCCCTGCTGAACCACAGGTCCGCCAGGGCCAGGTTATCCAGCAGCAATCGATCAGACTCGCTGGGGTCCTTCACGAACAGATTGAAGCGTTTGTAGAACTGATGAACAGCCACCCATTTGTAGTCCCGGGGGAAAACCGGCAATGGCAAGGGCTGCGCCCCCGGCAAGGTGACCGATGCAATGGGCCCGCCCGGCCCGGAGTAAAACAGTGCGCTGGCAGCGTCACTGTCGAGGCCATCCTCAAGCGGCTCGACGGCGACGAACGAAGAAGACGCCTGGTGGATCAGCACGCCACCCAGATACTGCTGGCCGACGTACTCGCCAATCTGTCTTTGTGCCGAGCGAGCGGCATCATCGGCATGCGCATAGACGGGCCCGAGCGCAAATCGGTTATCCCGCGCCCACCTGATCAGCCCGATACCGGTTTTGACACCCCGGGCATCAACCCTGAACGGCGACCAGAAAGCACTGCGCACCACGACCTGCAATTCACCGTTTGCGATCACTTTGCGCAGATACTCGATCAGCGGCTCCTGCCCTGATTGCATGACCTTCTCGTAGGCCACCGTGGCATGAAACAGGGTCCATTGCGGTGCCTTGGTTCTGGGGGCGTAGCGCAACAAGGCGCCATCGGCACAGGAAATGAAGACGTTGAGGTACGTGGAGCCTTCAGCCGTGCGTACACCGACGGCATCCAACCCGTGAGACAAATCCCGAGGTGAGATGAAGTTGTGAGTTACGTCATGGGGCAAGCGTCCCGGACGGGTCGACGGACATAAATAGATGCCCTCGACTCGATACCCCAACGGTAATAACGCTTCGGGAAACACCCGCTCGACCGTGAGATGCCCCTGCCGCCCGTCAATCGGCAGCGTCGTGACGTACCGTTCCCCGCTCAGCGACTTGAGCACAAAGCCGAACATCAGGCCGGCCCGCGCCCCCGCCGTGCGATGGACATGCCGTATCGCATCGTCCATCTGTGTGAAGACCGGGCCGAGCGCCGGATCGGCAATCGCAAATCGATGCACCTCCAAAGAGATAACACCGGGATAAGCACTCCAGTCTGACAACTGCCGGACCTCGCCCCACAGTCGACTTCCCTGAACCACTTGCAACCGGCCGGCTCTTGCAACCTGATTGACGTACTCACTGGGAGTTAACGTGCCGTTGCGCATTTGCAGTTCTATCGGAGTATGCCTGCGCTGCAATTGGCTGGGTGGCGCCAATGCCCGGGCGAGTTGCTTTTCTGCAGCGCTTCCACTGAGGGTGTAGCTGATCAGGCTGCCGTCCAGCCCAAGCAGATACTCCTTGCCGGGCGACAGCGATGGAGATAGCCCGGAACCGGCCAGGATGTCCGAAAGAAAATCGGTGGAAAACATATTGAGATACACGTCCCGCTCGCGGTTCGACAACGCGAAAATCGGTTCGACCTGCATTCGGGAATGGTACCGGGCAACGACTGTGCTCCCGGCCAGAAACGCCCCCTCCTCAATCAGTTCGTCCAGACGAATCCAGCCGGCAGGAAAGTTTTCGACCTCGACCGCCACCGGCAACGTCGCGACAAACAAACCATCGGCGCGACGCAGTACCAGGCCTCCGTAGATCCGCTCACGCCGCGAGCCCAACTGCACCAGCGCATAGCGCGCGGCATCATCCGTCGACAGAAAGACCGGGCTGAGGGCTCGCCGCTGGAGCTGCACGAAAGGTTTCCAGTCTGGGCCGACGATGCCGGGCTCGTCCCACAGCTCACTGGTGCGCAGCACCTTCAGTTCTCCGCCCTTGGCGATCAATTGAATGACGTTGGCATAGGGCGGCGCGTCCTTAGCCAAGGCCGACGTCAGTTGCCGCATACCCTCTTCGTCGAATTGTGTTGAGGTGGCCGGGTACTGATACCGCAACAATGCCCCATCCAGCGTCGCGATAAAAATGCTCAGGTCCTGAAAATGCGTAAGGCGTTGCGTTTTCTTGTCATCGTAGATCGCCGCAGCCAGATCGCTGAGGGAAGCAAAATGCCGGGCAAACCAGGCGTCCGCTGTCGATAACCCTTTAGGCATCCAGCTTGCCGAGTAATAAAGCCCGAGGGTCCGGAACTCGTCGATCAATACAGGGGCGCCGAAGTCACTCGCCTGATTCAGTGCTCCCAGGCGCCTGGTTGGCACCGTTTCGGTGGCCACATACTCCTCGCGCTCCTTGTGCTTGAGGATAAATCCCCAACCCGCCGCAGCCGTGCGGTAGTCGAGCCTGGCTCGATGACGGGCGTTCAGCACCGCGTCCTCGGCGCTGGTAAAAATCGCCCGCAGTATCGGAGCGGAAACGTCTGCGCGGGTTGCCTCATTGTTTGACTGATCACCCAGCACCGTCCCCCGCGGACCCCACACGTCGTTGCCGACCACCACGCACAATCTGCCAGTGCTGGCCAGTTCATCGGCCACTGCGCCGGGCTCAAGTGTGCCGGCCGCCAGCTCCCGGTCAATCAGTGTCTTGCCATCAGCGAGTTCGGCAACCCGCCCTTGCAGCCTGTTGCGAGCCGCCACTGTCGAGGCGTCGGGGCTGAAGACCAACAGACTGTCGGCGGAGCCGGACAGGTAGAAATCGATAACATGCGCGCTCTTGTCGAACACCGAACGAATGTCTTCGGCGGTGAACATTTGCGCTGCCGTCAGCTGCTCTTGCACATCGGCACGTGCGATGGGCACGGAGTCGGTTTGCCAACGCGAGGCGTACAGCCCATGAAAGGAATACCCCTCGACCAGCATGATCGGTGCGCCGGTGGCATCGAGGGGGCAGAGCCTGTCCAGCGCAAACCGTGGTTGTGCGGCAAAAACCGGTTCTGTGGCGACGAAGCGTTTGTTTTGGTCCTGCAAAATCATCCCGACGTAGCCTTGTTCACGTCGACTGCCGATGTACTCGTGCGCAAAACGTGCGGCATCGTCCGCCATGAGGAAAGCGGGACTCAAGCGCCGCGACCTGGCGTAGGGTTGCCAGTCGACACCAACGACCCCGACAACATCCCACAATGCGCTGTCCTTCAACACCATCAGCTCGCCGGCTGCGGCCACCTGTCTGATGTAATCCGCAGGCTTGAGCGTGCCATCCTTCAGTCGAGCGTTGAGATCCGTGCTGTCCTTCAGCGGAACTTCACGCAGGTGCCCCGAGAGACGGTACTGCAACACGGCACCGTCCCGGGTCCGGGCATAGACCTTCAGTAAATCGGGGTATTCCTGCCGATACACATCCCATAGCGAAAACTTGATGCCCGCAGCCAACTCGGCCGGTGAAAAAAAACGCTCACAAAGCCAAGGTTCGCTGGCGCTCTGAGCCGCGTCGCCCTGCGGTAGAAAGTAAATGCCGTTCAGGTCGAAATCGAGCAGGCGTTCCAGCTTGCGATCAGCTGTCATCGGAAAGGCTTTGAACAGTTCGGCTGCCGGCTCGCTGGAAAGAACCGGATAGGTCGCCATGCACTCGGAGCTGCCGGCAGAGGTCACGACAAAGCCCAGGTAAACGCTGCCGGTGGACGGGGCGACCATCGCGGCTGCCGCTTCGATGGCCTGTTCAACTTGATCGAACACCGCACAGAAAAACGGCTGTAACGGGGTCGGACTTCGCACCGCTGCGGTACCAAGGGTCCAGCTCGCGGACACGTTCCCTCGCACCCCGCCCCACTGCTCATTGGCCACCAGAATGCTCAGGGTGCCGGTCTGGGCCACTTTCTGAATCAACTGTTCGACGTCGGAGAACAGCCCGAAAGCCTTGAACCCCTGCTCAAAGAGCTTTTTCTCTTCTGCCGGCTGAGTGGACTCGTACTTGATCAGCGAACCATCCGGCCCCGACAGATAGTGACGCTGGCCATAGGGACCCGGGTCCTGCATATGGCTCAGGATATGTCCTCTGGAAAAAAAACCGAGGCTCAACTTGATCTGCTCGCCCGTCCAGCGGGGATGAGTACGCAGGACTTCGGCGTGACTGGCCGAATGGGACAGGTAATACGCCGCGCCACTGTAGCCAATGGGGGTGAACAGTTCTCCGGAAGTGCCGGTAGACAGCATCGAGTCGAAATCGAAATGCCCCATCCTTCCCGCGACCGGCAACGTGGGCTGAAACTTTCCGTCGCCACGCTGCACGATCACCCCGCCATAAGCCCTGTCACGGCGCGCGCCGATCTGCCGGTGTACCCAATACGCCGCATCATCCGCACTGATGAATGACGGTCCCAAAGCAGGAAATCTGGCCGCTTCTCCGGGTTTTGAAGGTGTGCTGATAGAGGTGCTGTCCATGCGCTGCTCACTTGATTGAGAAGCCACGATGATCAAGATCCCGGAGCCTCGCAGGTGGTACATATTTATCGCCAACAGGTTTTCTGCTTTTGGCGCAGCCGGCACCAATGCCGCGCACGACGATGCACCCGCGCCTTGATCAAGCCCCAGTCTGGTGCGTCGCCAGAAACACCGAGAGCTCTATCACGCTGTTTCCCTGCCTGTGCCAATCAGGCACAGCCCTTGCTAAAGACCCTTCAGTAGTCCGCATCTGCCAACCCAGAAAAATTACTAACGTTCATGGAGATCGCACAATGAAGCGTCGCAGCTTGATCAAGGCTTTCACACTCACGGCAAGCATTGCCGCGATGGGCATGACCTGGACTGTCCAGGCCGCGGAGACCATCAAGGTCGGTATTCTGCATTCGTTGTCCGGCACCATGGCGATCTCCGAAACCTCGCTCAAAGACATGGCGTTGATGACCATCGACGAGATCAACGCCAAGGGCGGTGTGAACGGCAAGATGCTGGAACCGGTGGTCGTCGACCCCGCGTCGAACTGGCCGCTGTTCGCGGAAAAGGGTCGTCAATTGCTGACTCAGGACAAGGTCGCCGTGGTGTTCGGTTGCTGGACATCGGTGTCGCGCAAATCGGTGTTGCCGGTGTTCGAAGAGCTCAATGGCTTGCTGTTCTACCCGGTGCAATACGAAGGCGAAGAGATGTCGCCGAACGTGTTCTACACCGGCGCGGCGCCGAACCAGCAAGCGATCCCGGCGGTGGAATACCTGATGAGCGAAGAAGGCGGCAGCGCCAAGCGCTACTTCCTGCTCGGCACCGACTACGTTTACCCGCGCACCACCAACAAGATTCTGCGCTCGTTCCTGCATTCCAAAGGCGTGGCAGACAAGGACATCGAAGAGGTCTACACCCCGTTCGGCCACAGCGATTACCAAACCATCGTGGCCAACATCAAGAAATTCTCGGCCGGCGGCAAGACCGCGGTCATCTCCACCGTCAACGGCGACTCCAACGTGCCGTTCTATAAAGAACTGGCCAACCAGGGCTTGAAAGCCACCGACGTTCCGGTCGTGGCGTTCTCGGTCGGCGAAGAAGAACTGCGTGGCATCGACACCAAACCGCTGGTGGGCAACCTCGCGGCATGGAACTACTTCGAGTCGGTCGAGAACCCGGCGAACAAGAAGTTCGTGGCCGACTGGAAAGCCTACGCCAAGAAACACAACCTGCCGGGCGCCGACAAAGCGGTGACCAACGACCCGATGGAAGCCACGTACGTGGGCATCCACATGTGGGCGCAAGCGGCTGAAAAAGCCAAGTCCACCGATGTCGACAAAGTCCGCGAAGCCCTCGCCGGCCAGACCTTTGCCGCGCCGTCGGGCTACACGCTGACCATGGACAAGACCAACCACCACTTGCACAAGCCCGTGATGATCGGCGAGATCCAGGCCGACGGTCAGTTCAACGTTGTGTGGCAGACCGAAGGGCCGATCCGTGCCCAGCCGTGGAGCCCGTTCATTTCGGGTAACGACAAGCGGCCGGATTATGCGGTGAAGAGCAACTGAGGCGGATCTGGAGTTTGGGGTGGGCTTGAAATCCACCCCTCACCCTAACCCTCTCCCCAGAGGGGCGAGGGGACTGACCGAGTTGTCTGGTCGAGCTACTTCGACCTGCGCAATCAAGTCGAACTCAGGATTTGAAAAGCATGAAGATCGGCCCCCTTTCCCCCTCTCCCCATTGGGGAGAGGGCTGGGGTGAGGGGTCGATTTAACAGGAACACCACTTATGCCCACCGCCCTTTACCGCGTCATCCTCGCCCTCGCGCTGCTACTGCCGATGGCCACCCATGCGGGCGATGCCGAAGACTTCGTCGCCGCCAACCCCGTGCAGCAAGCCAAGCTTCTGGAATCCTGGGCCGCGCAGCCCGAGCCGGCCCGTGTCGAATTGATCAACGCCCTGCAACAAGGCGAGTTGACCATAGACGGCCAACCGAAAACCCTGCGCCTGAATAACCGCCTGCGGGGTCTGATCGACACCGCGCTGGCCAGCCACCAATTGCTCGCCGCCGACGCCAAAATCCGTCTGGCCGCCGCGCAGCAATTGCAGAAAAGCGCCAAACCCGCGCAGCTGAAATTCCTCGACCGGCAACTGGCTGGCGAAAAAAATGAAACCGTTCACGCCGCCCTGAGCCTGGCCCTGGCCAACTTGCAACTGGTCGACACCGACCCGGCCGTGCGCATGGCGGCAGTGCGTCTGCTCGGCGAAACCGGTGATCCACTGGCGCGCACCCGCCTCGAAAGCCTGCTGGAACCGGGCGTCGAAGCCGACGCCAACGTGCGCACCGCCGCTGAAACCAGCCTGGCGCAAGTCAAACGCAAACTGCTGATCGGCGAGATCCTCGGCCAGGCGTTCAGCGGCATGTCGCTGGGTTCGATTTTGCTGCTCGCGGCATTAGGCCTGGCGATCACCTTCGGCCTGCTCGGCGTGATCAATATGGCTCATGGCGAGATGCTGATGCTCGGCGCGTACTCGACCTACGTGGTGCAGTTGATGTTCCAACGCTTCGCCCCGCAAGCCATCGAGTTCTACCCGCTGATCGCGCTGCCGGTGGCGTTTTTTGTCACCGCCGCGATCGGCATGGCGCTGGAACGTACGGTGATTCGGCACCTCTACGGCCGCCCGCTGGAAACCCTGCTGGCGACCTGGGGCATCAGCCTCATGCTGATTCAGCTTGTCCGGTTGCTGTTCGGCGCGCAAAACGTTGAAGTGGCCAACCCGGCGTGGCTCTCGGGCGGGATTCAAGTGCTGCCCAACCTCGTGCTGCCGTACAACCGCATCGTGATCATCGCTTTCGCGCTGTTTGTGGTGGTGCTGACCTGGTTGCTGCTGAACAAGACACGCCTCGGTTTGAACGTTCGCGCCGTGACCCAGAACCGCAACATGGCCGCCTGCTGCGGCGTACCCACCGGGCGGGTCGACATGCTCGCGTTCGGCCTCGGCTCAGGCATTGCCGGGCTCGGCGGCGTGGCGCTCAGCCAGATCGGCAACGTCGGCCCGGACCTCGGCCAGAGCTACATCATCGACTCGTTCCTGGTGGTGGTGCTCGGCGGTGTCGGTCAGTTGGCCGGTAGCGTCCTGGCCGCGTTCGGCCTGGGCATTGCCAACAAAATTCTCGAACCGCAGATCGGCGCCGTACTCGGCAAAATCCTGATCCTCGCGCTGATCATTCTGTTCATCCAGAAGCGTCCGCAAGGCCTCTTCGCACTGAAAGGACGGGTGATCGACTGATGAACCAGCCTCTAATGCTCACGGCCACGCAAAAGGCCGGCCCCAAAGTCACGATCGCGGTTGGCGCGGTGATCCTCGTTCTGTTGCTGGCGTTGCCGCTGCTCTCGCTGTTGTCGCCGGACAGTGTGTTTCACGTCTCGGCCTACACGCTGACATTGGTGGGCAAGATTCTGTGCTACGCCATCGTCGCCCTGGCGCTGGATCTGGTCTGGGGTTACGCCGGCCTGCTGTCCCTCGGCCACGGCCTGTTCTTCGCCCTCGGTGGTTATGCGATGGGCATGTACCTGATGCGCCAGGCGTCGGGCGATGGCTTGCCGGCGTTCATGACCTTCCTGTCGTGGACCGAACTGCCGTGGTACTGGACCGGTACCAGCAGCTTCCTCTGGTCGATGTGCCTGGTGGTCTTGGCGCCGGGGTTGCTGGCGTTGGTGTTCGGATTCTTCGCCTTCCGTTCGCGGATCAAGGGCGTGTATTTCTCGATCATGACCCAGGCTCTGACCTTCGCCGGGATGCTGCTGTTCTTTCGTAACGAAACCGGGTTTGGCGGCAACAACGGCTTCACCAATTTCCGCACGATTCTCGGGTTCGGCATCACCGAGCCGGGCACCCGTGCGGTGCTGTTTTTCGCCACGGTGGTATTGCTGGTGGCGAGTCTGTTTATCGGTTGGCGACTGGCGCAAAGCAAGTTCGGACGCGTGCTGACGGCGTTAAGGGATGCGGAAAACCGCTTGATGTTTTGCGGCTACGATCCACGCGGTTTCAAGCTGTTCGTCTGGGTGTTGAGCGCGGTGCTGTGTGGTCTGGCCGGGGCGTTGTACGTGCCGCAGGTCGGGATCATCAACCCGAGTGAAATGTCGCCGACCAACTCCATTGAAGCCGCCGTTTGGGTGGCCCTCGGTGGACGCGGCACGCTGATCGGTCCGCTGCTCGGCGCCGGCGTGGTCAACGGGATGAAGAGCTGGTTCACCGTGGCGTTCCCCGAATACTGGCTGTTCTTTCTTGGCGCGCTGTTCATTGTCGTGACCTTGTATTTGCCCAAAGGCGTGATCGGTCTGCTGAAAAAGAGAGGTGAATCATGAGAGTCACTGCGACGGCTGAATTCATGCTCGAACCGGCGTTTTTTCCGCCTCTGGAACCCAACCGCGACGCCGGCAGCAGCCGCGACGCCATCGGCCTCGGGCAACGTGTCGGCCCCGGCCTGGACACCCGCCACGGCACGATCCTGACCCTGGAAGACATCAGCGTCAGCTTCGATGGTTTCAAGGCGCTGAACGACTTGAACCTGTACATCGGCGTCGGCGAATTGCGCTGCATCATCGGCCCCAACGGCGCCGGCAAGACCACGCTGATGGACGTGATCACCGGCAAGACTCGACCCAGTCACGGCAAAGCCTGGTTCGGCGAAACCCTGGACCTGACGTCGATGAGCGAAGTACAGATTGCCCAGGCCGGCATCGGTCGCAAGTTTCAGAAGCCGACCGTGTTCGAAGCCTTGAGCGTGTTCGAGAACCTGGAACTGGCGCAGAAAACCGATAAGTCGGTGTGGGCCAGCCTGCGGGCTCGCCTCAGTGGCGAACAGAAAGACCGCATCAGCGAAGTGCTGGAAACCATTCGCCTGACAGCCTCGGTCAATCGCCCGGCGGGGTTGTTGTCCCACGGCCAGAAGCAGTTTCTGGAAATCGGCATGCTGCTCATGCAAGACCCGCAACTGCTGCTGCTCGACGAGCCGGTGGCGGGCATGACCGATGCCGAGACCGAGTTCACCGCCGAACTGTTCAAAAGCCTGGCCGGCAAGCATTCGCTGATGGTGGTGGAACACGACATGGGCTTCGTCGGCTCCATCGCCGACCACGTCACCGTGTTGCACCAGGGCAGCGTGCTGGCCGAAGGGTCGCTGGAACAGGTACAGGATAACGAGCGGGTGATCGAGGTGTACCTCGGTCGCTGAACCTGCGAACACGGTCACTGTGGGAGCTGGCCTGCCAGCGATAGCAATGGGTCAGACAACATCAATGCTGGATGTGCCGTCCCCATCGCTGGCAGGCCAGCTCCCACAGGGGTTCTGTTTGAAATTTAAGGAATCTGGACATGCTGCAAGTCGAAAAGCTGCACCAGTACTACGGCGGTAGCCACATCCTGCGGGGCCTGACGTTTGACGTGAAGGTCGGTGAAGTCACTTGCCTGCTGGGGCGCAACGGCGTGGGTAAAACCACCCTGCTCAAGTGCTTGATGGGTTTGCTGCCGGCCAAAGAAGGCGCGGTGAACTGGGAAGGCAAACCGATCACCACGTTCAAGCCGCATCAGCGAGTGCATGCCGGGATCGCTTATGTGCCTCAGGGACGCGAGATTTTCGGCCGGTTGACCGTGGAAGAAAACCTGCTGATGGGCCTGTCGCGATTTCCTGGTTCTGAAGCCAAGGAAGTCCCGGCATTCATCTACGAGCTTTTTCCGGTGCTGCTGCAAATGAAGCAACGACGCGGCGGTGACTTGTCCGGCGGCCAACAGCAGCAATTGGCGATCGGTCGCGCACTGGCCAGCCGCCCACGACTGTTGATTCTCGATGAGCCCACCGAAGGCATCCAGCCGTCGGTGATCAAGGAGATCGGCGTGGTGATCAAAAAACTCGCGGCCCGGGGAGACATGGCGATTCTGTTGGTAGAGCAGTTCTACGATTTCGCCGCCGAACTGGCCGACCAGTACCTGGTAATGTCCCGGGGCGAGATCGTGCAGCAAGGTCGCGGCGAAAACATGGAAGCCGAGGGTGTACGTGGTCTTGTTACGATCTAGTCTGTAGCGTCCTGACGATAATTAGAAAATATGAATCTACCTGTCCCCACTGTCCTGTTTACCCCAAGTTGGCATGCCGAGCTGGAACTGGGCTACGCCCGTTTCGGCGACAGCACGCGCCCGGTCCAGCGCCGACACAAAGGCCCGCTTCGGGTGCAGAAGCACCTGTATGCCGAAGGGCCCGAGGTGTGCCAACACATCATCGTTCATCCGCCCGGAGGAATTGCCGGCGGGGATCGACTGGATATCTCGGCCAGTGTCGGCACGAATGCCTGGGCGCAAATCACCAGCCCGGGTGCTGCCAAGTGGTATCGCGCGGCGGGGCCCGCCTATCAGCGGCTGGCATTGAAAGTGGCACCCGGTGCGACACTGGAATGGCTGCCGCAAGAGACGATTATCTTCAGCGACGCTCAGGCCGAACTCAGCACCTCCATTGATCTGGAGGGCGACGCACGGTTGTTTTACTGGGACGTTGTAGCACTGGGCCGCCCGGCCAGTGGCGAACGCTTCGACCTCGGCCATTTTCAGGCGCAACTGGATATCCGCCGCGACGGCCAGTTGCTCTGGCACGAACGCCAGCGCATTGTCGGGGATGATGGTTTGCTCGACTCGCCGATTGGCCTGGATGGGCAACCGGTGTTTGCGACGTTGCTGGTGACGGGGGAGATTGATAGCGAGCTGCTGGAAACCTGTCGCTCGCTGCCCAATGCAGTGCGCGGAGATCTGACGCAATTGCCGGGGCTTCTGGTGGCGCGGTGCCTGGCCAGTGAAGCGCTGTTGGCGCGGGGCTGGTTGATTGATTTGTGGCGTTTGCTCAGGCCCGCATTGCTCGGCCGCGAAGCCTTGCCCCCAAGAATATGGAGCACCTGAAATACGATTCCTGTAGGAGCGAGGCTTGCCCGCGAAGAACGATAACGCGGTCCCCCTGTTAAACCGAGGCGCACCCTTCGCGGGCAAGCCTCGCTCCTACAGAAAGCTTTTTTAACTGCCGATTATGGATTCCAAACGATGGACCTGACCCCACGCGAAAAAGACAAGCTGCTGATCTTCACCGCCGGCCTCGTGGCCGAGCGGCGTTTGGCGCGCGGCGTGAAACTCAATTACCCGGAAGCCATGGCCTATATTTCCGCAGCGCTGCTCGAAGGCGCGCGTGACGGCCAGACCGTGGCCGACCTGATGCACTACGGCACCACCCTGCTCAGTCGTGAACAAGTGATGGAAGGCATCCCGGAAATGATCCCGGAGATCCAGGTTGAAGCGACCTTTCCCGACGGCACCAAACTGGTCACCGTTCACCAACCCATCGCCTGAGGACGCGCCATGAGCTATCAAATCCGCGATGCGCTGCACGCCGACCTGCCGGCGATCCGCGACATCTACAACGACGCCGTGCTCAACACCACGGCGATCTGGAACGAACAGGCCGTGGACCTGGGCAACCGTCAGGCCTGGTTCAGCGCCCGGCAAGTCCAGGGTTATCCGATCCTGGTGATTGTCGACGGTGATAACACGGTGCTGGGCTACGCTTCATTTGGCGACTGGCGGCCGTTCGACGGGTTCCGCCACACCGTCGAGCATTCGGTCTACGTGCGCAGCGACCAGCGTGGCAACGGTCTCGGCCCGCAATTGATGACGGCGCTGATCGAGCGCGCCAAAGGCTGTGACAAACATGTCATGGTCGCGGCCATCGAAAGCGGCAACGCAGCATCCATTCGTTTGCATGAACGGGCCGGTTTCTTGATCACCGGTGAGATGCCCCAGGTGGGCACAAAATTCGGTCGCTGGCTGGACCTGACCTTCATGCAACTGACCCTCAATCCTGGCGCGGAGCCGCCGCCCGCCAACAAGGAGTAATTGCCGATGAACGCTGCCCAACTGCGCCGCGTCAATGTTGAAAGCTTTGCACACTATCGTCAGGGTCTGATTGACCTGCTTCTCGACGCTGTCGGCTATGGCGCCAGTGTCGGGTTCATGGCCAATCTGGACGCCGCCGCGGCCCGCGCCTATTTCGATGACGTTCAGGACAACCTGAACAAGGGCAACGTGCTGCTGTGGGTGGTGGTCAAGGACGAGCAAGTGCAGGCCAGTGTGCAATTGACCCTGTGCCAGAAGGCCAATGGCCTGAACCGTGCCGAAGTGCAGAAGCTGCTGGTGCGCGAGCATGCGCGCCGCCGTGGCTTGGGCCAACAATTGATGAGCGCGCTGGAACAGGCCGCGCTCCAGCACAAGCGCGGCATGCTTTACCTCGACACCGAAGCCGGCTCCCCCGCGGAAGATTTCTACAAAGCCCTGGGTTACACCAAATCAGGTGAAATCCCTGACTACGCCTGCGACCCGAGCGGCCAGTACAAACCGACTGCCCTCTACTACAAGATTCTCCAGGGAGCCCATTGATGATTCCCGGTGAATACCAGATCCAGCCCGGCGACATCGAACTCAATGTGGGCCGCCGCACTGTCAGCCTGAAAGTGGCCAACAGCGGCGACCGGCCGATCCAGGTCGGCTCGCATTACCACTTCTTCGAAACCAACGACGCCCTGACCTTCGACCGCGCAGCCAGTCGCGGCATGCGCCTGAACATCCCCGCTGGCACCGCCGTGCGCTTCGAGCCGGGGCAGAGTCGTGAGGTTGAGTTGGTCGACCTGGCCGGGCATCGCCGGGTGTTCGGGTTTGCCGGACGGATCATGGGTGACCTCTAACAAATGCGGTGTCTGTTCTGGCCCCTTCGCGGGCAAGCCTCGCTCCTACAATTGATCGCCTACCCCTGTAGGAGCGAGGCTTGCCCGCGATAGCGAGCTATGCGAGCGGTCTCAAATCCAATTGAATCTCAAGGCAAGCGCATGAAGATCTCTAGACAAGCCTACGCCGACATGTTCGGCCCCACCGTCGGTGACAAGGTCCGTCTGGCCGATACCGAGCTGTGGATCGAAGTGGAAAAAGACTTCACCACCTACGGCGAAGAAGTGAAATTCGGCGGCGGCAAAGTCATCCGCGACGGCCAGGGCCAGAGCCAACTATTGGCCGCAGAAGTCGTCGACACCCTGATCACCAACGCGCTGATCATCGACCACTGGGGCATCGTCAAAGCCGACGTCGGCCTCAAGGACGGTCGCATCGCCGGCATCGGCAAGGCCGGCAACCCGGACATCCAGCCGAATGTGACCATCGCGGTCGGCGCCAGCACCGAAGTCATTGCCGGTGAAGGTATGATCCTCACCGCCGGGGGCATCGACACGCACATCCACTTCATCTGCCCGCAACAGATCGAAGAAGCGCTGATGAGCGGCGTCACCACCATGATCGGCGGCGGTACCGGCCCGGCCACTGGCACCAACGCAACCACCTGCACGTCCGGGCCGTGGCACTTGGCGCGCATGCTCCAGGCCGCCGACGCGTTCCCGATGAACATCGGCTTCACCGGCAAGGGCAACGCCAGCCTGCCGGAGCCGTTGATCGAACAGGTCAAGGCCGGCGCCATCGGCCTCAAACTGCACGAAGACTGGGGCACCACACCGGCTAGCATCGACAACTGCCTGACTGTTGCCGATCAATACGACGTGCAGGTCGCCATCCACACCGACACGCTCAACGAGTCGGGCTTCGTCGAAACCACCCTCGCCGCCTTCAAGGGTCGCACCATCCACACCTATCACACCGAAGGTGCGGGTGGCGGCCACGCCCCGGACATTATCAAGGCCTGCGGTTTTGCCAACGTGCTGCCGAGCTCGACCAACCCGACCCGGCCGTTCACCCGCAACACCATCGACGAACACCTCGACATGCTGATGGTCTGCCATCACCTGGACCCGAGCATTGCCGAGGACGTGGCCTTCGCCGAAAGCCGCATCCGCCGCGAAACGATTGCCGCCGAAGACATCCTGCACGACCTCGGCGCGTTCTCGATGATCAGCTCCGACAGCCAGGCCATGGGCCGCGTCGGTGAGGTGATCACGCGCACCTGGCAGACCGCCGACAAGATGAAAAAGCAGCGCGGTGCGCTGCCCGGTGATGGCGAGGGCAACGACAATTTCCGCGCCAAACGCTACATCGCCAAGTACACGATCAACCCGGCGATCACCCATGGCATCAGCCATGAAGTGGGATCGGTTGAAGTGGGCAAATGGGCGGATCTGGTGCTCTGGCGCCCGGCGTTTTTCGGCGTCAAACCGACCTTGATCCTCAAGGGCGGCGCCATTGCGGCCAGCCTGATGGGCGATGCCAATGCGTCAATTCCGACACCGCAACCGGTACACTACCGCCCGATGTTTGCCAGCTACGGCGGCTCGTTGCATGCCACCAGCCTGACCTTCATCAGCCAGGCAGCGCAGGAGGCCGGGTTGCCCGAAGCCTTGGGTTTGAAGAAGAAAATCGCCGTGGTCAAAGGTTGCCGCGACGTGCAGAAAACCGACTTGATCCACAACGACTATCTGCCGACTATCGATGTCGATCCGCAGACTTACCAGGTCAAAGCAGACGGCGTTTTGTTGTGGTGTGAGCCAGCGGATGTGCTACCGATGGCCCAGCGTTATTTCCTGTTTTGACTGTTCGAGGGGCCTGACAAACCGAATCGAAATCACAGGAGTCTGGCTTGCCAGGCCCCTGCGAAAACCGATAGTGATCAGTCGTCCGGTTGTACGGCAAAGGGGATTTCTACCCTTTGCAGTTTTGCCCGGTCGATCGCCTGCTGTGTGAGGGTTTTGACCAACGCTTTTTTGTCTTCATCGATTACATTCAACTCGGCGGCATATTCCGCTTCGGTCATGACGCGTCCCGGCGCAAACGCGCTTTCCGGTTTGTTCAGTTCAGCGCCGAGCACCCTGAGTTCTTCCTTCAACCGAGCCTTTTCCTCAAGGGAAAGCGTCGTGTCGGTCGCGCGCTCGTCCAATGCCATATAGAACTCTGTCGTGGCATCGATCCTGCGCCTGAAGCCTTTGAAGGCACTTCGGTTGGAGCCCTCGACGTAGGATGACCAGAACGGCTGCTCGACGAGCAAATCACCGAGCAGCTCACCTTCCTCAAGGTCCAGCACACGTCGGTACGCAGACTCGATCATCTCTGACGTTACGCCGGCAATCCCTCTGAACTGCATGTTTCGAGACTGCCAGGGCAGGTCCAGCCGGTTGGCAAGATCCGTCATAAAGGCCAGGTGAACTTCCACTTCATCAATCGTGCCTGTCACCTCGCCTGTGGCATTCACGCGCCTGAATTCCTCGCCCGTCGCCTCGCGTTCGGAGATCGTTTTGCGGGCAATCCTGCTCAGTTCATCCAGCCGCGACTTGCCCCGCGCCAACGTCACCAGCTCGGTCTCCACCAGTCCGGGGTTGGCCAGTTCATAGGTTTCATGAATCAGCACCTCCAGCCCCATGGCATTGAACAGCTGCGCACCGGCATCGACGCACGCCGTGGGCACGGTGGTCATGGTGAAGAGCTTTTGGCGCAGCTTGGTATTCTTGGCCATGGCGTCGAGCATTCGCCAGACCTTGGCGGTCATGTCGACACGAAACGCACGGTCGTGCCTGAAATGCCCAGACTCGGTGAGTTTACGAATTTCATTGAAAAACCCGACCGATCCAACCTCATCCTCGACGCTGTTCCAGACCTCTTGTTTCGTCACCCACTCCGGCCGTGTCATACCTGTCTCCCAGTCGAGACTGTCGCGCACACCGCGCGGCGGATAAGGTCGATCAGGGTCCATGCCGACAGACTCGATGTAGTCCCTGAGCGTCTGCAGATTGGCCTCCGCCAACCACTGCGGCTCCCGGTTCAACACCGTGCGCGCCAGCAGTTCTGCCTGGCCAGAACCACGGGGCACCGTGGGGATTTGCGTGATTTCGTTACCCTGTATATCCAGGTAAAAATGCCTGAACCGCGGTTGTGCGAACAATCCCTCAGGCCAGGTATGAACGCCGGTGTCAGCCAGGATCAGGGTGTGTAACATTTTCATGCTGCCAATATCCGGAACTCTTCCCAATGGGTTGCCGAGCATGTCCAAGGTCTCAAGTCGCGTCAGGTTTCGCAGATCAGCAACGCCTTGCGTATCCAGGACAATCCGGTTTCCACGCAGGTTGAGTTCCGTCAGCGCGCGCATGCGGCCGATGACACGAGGAAGCCTGCTGAGCGAATTTCCGTTGATGCTAAGCGACCGCAAGCGGGGAAAATGATCGAGGAAGGAAACGTGCGCATCGGTCAATTCGGTCAAGGTCAGATTGAGGCGTGTGACGTGATCGAAATTGCCTTCCAGCGCTGGCATGGTTCCCAGATGACGCCCCAGCGGCATGTTTTCCAGGTCGAGGACGGCGCCGTGCAGATTGCCGAACGAATCCACATCGCGCAACCCGGTTTGCTGCCAGCACTCCCTGACCGCTTTGTATAACGCATTTCTGGACTGCCATTCGGCGATGCCGGCAGGCGTGAAGCGAAACGCCTCGGTCGGCGTGCTCAGCCAGCGTTGAAAATTGGCGTTGAGCCGATCGAATTCCGCTTCGAGTGCGCTCGCTCTCTGTTCCAGACTGACATCGCTGCCACCCGCCTGCAGATAAGCCAGGGCTTCGGCCTCCGTCCATCCGGGGCGGACGACACGGACCCGCTCTTGCGGCGTCATCGGCCCGTTGACTCGACGCAGCCCCTTAGCCACTCCGCGCATGCCGCCACGCAAGCGCATGGTGGCGGGGTCATACGCCGGTTTGCGCACAGGGTTATCCGCGAGCAGGACTCTGAACGTGTCTCGTGGTAACGGCGCTTTCTGAATGGCGTGCTTGAGCGTAGTGCCTTGATTGATGTGATACCCCAGCGCGTTTCGTTCGGCGTCAGGCAGGGCATGCAACACCGAGGCGTAAAGATTATCGGCGCCGTGCAAATTAAGCTCATCGCTATCGTATGCCTGGTACTGACCGTCCTCGCTGACCAGGGTTCTGCGATGACTGGCATCTGCCGGGCCGATGCTGTCGCGCAACGGTCCGTCGAATGAGTCTTCACGGATTTCGATCCGAACGTTTTCGGGCCAGTTGGGCAATGCTTGCAACGAGCGCAACGCCAGCCGCTCGGTGTCCACACCGTACGGCGAATCGAGGAAGAGCCCTTCATAAGCGCGCGCGGTTCGTATTGCCTGCAAGGTGACTCTCACACGTTCCCTGAGCTGCAAGGGGATGCGCGACGGCTCGGTGATGTTGAGCAGGTCTTGCGGTTTGATGTCGGCCAGCAACTCCCGGGCTATCGCAGTGGGAAGTCCGCTGAACGCGTCTTGAAGTACCAGCGCTTGCGGGTTGCGGGTCTGTTGCAAACGACGATCAAGCGCCTCAAACAGAGGTCCGCTCCGATTGCCCGCCCGCTCGGCAAGCTGGTTTTTCAAGGCATGGATACGGATTTTCTCGTCAGTGGAAACACCCTGCCCGAGCATCGCGTGGATGTCGGTCTCGTTCACAAACTTCACCGCAAGCTCCGGCAGTTTCCCTGCACGGACCTCGACACGGCTGATCTTCAGCGTGTTGGCCGGCAATGCATCGACGTTGCCAAACTTTATGGAGCGCCCTCCGTGCCCGGCACCGTCAATAAGCTCGATGCTTTTTAGCTCAGGCCATCTCGGCAGTTCAACCAGCAACCGGGGCACCTGCTCAATGAACGCTTCCGGTACCACATTGAGCCTTATTTGCTCGGGCAGCTTTTTCACATCAGCCCAGGTCCTGAAGCGCTCGATGGTGTTGGTCAGCAATGCTGGCGGTGGATCGCTGACGACATGCAACCTGCGCAATTCGTCCTCTTCTATTCCACTGACGAGACGAATCTGCTCCAGCGTGTTTTCAGAGAAACCCTCGACCGTTGGCCCCATGCGCCGCATGAGTGTGGTTTTATCCCACTCGAGGGGGTGGTCGAGCTCTGTCTTCCACACGCCGGCACCGTTGTGCTCCAGCTTCGGTTGATAAGCCTGGGGGCGGGTCGGATGACGCAAACGTGGCTGGCCGGTGCCTGGATCGTTGATCACTTCGAAGTGTTTGCTTTCATGCCTGAGGATGTCTTTTTCGCCGTGCCGGTACAGACCCAGCTCGTTTGGCTTCGCCTCATCGGGCAACGCCAGGTCATGGGCGTAGGGCGAAAGGTCCGGGTTCCACAGGCGCGTCTTGCCATCAGCCGGCTCAACCTTTTTCAACTGGGCGATAAAAGCCGATGGTTTGACAGACGCCGCCGCACCGGAGGGCAAGACATGCCCGGCCGCCATGATGGCCAACTGCGCGAAATTGATCATGACGCCCGTAAGGTGGGCCGCCCCTTCTTCCTTGTCTCCCTTGCTCCAGTCTTCGAGGCCTTCCATGGTTTCGAAGAGCATCTGCCCGACCATGACCGCCAGCATCGCTTCACCGAGGTAGGGAACCAACATGGCGCCAAAGTTGAACACGTTCCAGCCGATGTTCAGATAACTGCTCAGGCGATTCCAGCGGGTGGTTGCGTCTTCTTCGCCAGTGGGCACGGCGATTTGCCGCGCATCTGCAATCGCTTTCTCCCTGCGCCACAGACCCATTTGCGGCCAGAGATCGCCGGGGATGATATTGGTGACAGGCTCTGGATCGGGATTCTCGACCGCGGTTTCTCGCCACCACGGCCCCATGTTCAGGGGTTCACGCTGTTGCCAGGTGAACGTCGAGAGACGCTCGCGAACCCGGGCAAAAAACTTGCCCTTGTCTTTTTGCGCCACGAAACGGCTGAAAAACGCTTGATAACTCGGCGAGCGCAACTGGCTCGTCAGTTCCTTCATGAAATCAGTGAAGGACTCGTACTCTTTGAAGGGGTGCTCGGGATCATCCGGTACATACGCAATCAACGTCCCGTCGAGACGGCTTTGTTGATAAACATCATTCCTTTGCAACATGGCGTCGACGAGACCGCTGGGGCCATTGGCAAAAAACGCCTCGAGCAACTTGAACTGTTCAAACTCCTGTCCCGGGAGCAGGGTCAGACGGCGCGACCAATCCAGCATCGTTCGTTGATGCTGCGGAATCAGTGCGTCGTAAGTTCTTTTGATTTTTGAAGGGTCCGCCACCGCACTGAACAACACAATCCCGGACAACCTGAAACCCATGAGCGAAAGCCGATGGCAGTGCAAGGGACGACGCCCCATCAAAATGCCTGGTTCATTGTCACGAATCTGTCGAAGTTTCCCGTAACCGTAGGACGTGATGTCTTTTTTCAGATAAGCGATCAGCGCTGATTCGTTGAAAGCGGCTTTTTCACTGTCTGTGCATTGCTGCACAACGGTCGCTTTGGCCGTGATCTCCTCGGGGGTCAGTAATGCCTTGATGTGCTGCTGATATTGCGCACCGATATCGAGCGACCGACACAGGGCGGCAAATCGTTCGACCGTCAGCGAATGCCGCTGAAGTTCGTTTTCGGCATCCAGGGTAAAGATGCCGGAACCATCGCGAAACGCACCCGCCTGCGTTTCGGGCTCCTCGAAATTGTGCAGTGCGGCTTCCAGCAATGTGGACTGTCTGAGTCGACTGGCATTGGTATCGATACCGATCGCCAGATTGGCAGGGATATACAGTCGAATCAGCGTCGCGTTGACGTCCAGTTCCAGATTCAATTGCTCTTTCAATGCCAGAATCAGCAAGGGCTCGGCAAAGGCATGGATGTCCTGCTGCAGATTCTCCAGCGTATCGTCCAATGGACCCTGGAGGCGCCAATGCTCGTCGATCAACTCCTTGAGATACTGGCGATCAATGGCCCTGGAATTCAAATACCATTCAGGAAATTCCGGTTGCGAATGGGCCAATGCAACAAGGCGCGAAGCGGGTGCGTCTTTTATCGGCGTGGGCAGTTTGCTCAGTAGAAAGTCACGATAAACATCGCGTTCTTCCTTCTCGCCTATATACCCGATCATTATTTTTAACGCCGGAGTACCCGAAAGCTCGTTCATTTCGCAAATCCTTATGCGATGAAAGGAGCGACCAGATTATTGATTGGCGGCAAAAACAAAAGCTCAAAAAACAGCTCCGAAATCAGCAATACATCAAGATCGCATCTGATTTCAGAATCCAAAAAACAAGTAATTACCACCCGAATGCCGCCGAAAAGAGCCTCCCGCGTAATGGTAGTTTTTAGCGGTCTGCAAAGGGGCTAAGATGCGCCAGACTTACCATCAGGAAGCCGGCCATGCGCCTACCCGAATTCATCAGGCAACACGTGGACCGTATCGTCGATGAATGGGAGCAGTTCGCCAGCACCATTACCCCGGCGGCCGAGCACATGGACAGGGTCGCCTTGCGCGATCACGCCAAGGCCATTTTGTTGGCCGCTGCACGCGACATGACCACGGCGCAAACCTCCGGTGAGCAGATGGCCAAGGCCAAGGGCGAGGGCCCGGAAAAAACCCCGAGCCTGGACGAGGCCGCCGCCAGTCATGGCGAACTGCGGCATACCGTGGGGTTCGATCTGGTGCAGATGACGTCGGAGTTCCGTCATTTGCGCGCGTGTGTCATCCGTTTGTGGGTCGCCAGCCTGGAGTCACCGGACCTGGCCTATTTCCAGGACATGATCCGTTTCAACGAAGCCATTGACGAAGCACTCGCCGAATCCACTGCGGCGTACGCCGAGCAGGTCAATCGTTCGCGGGATATCTTTCTGGCGATCCTCGGGCATGACCTGCGGGCACCGTTGCAAGCGGTGAGCATGTCCACCGAATTGCTGATGCGCAAAGTAACGCTTGAAGGCGATGCACTGGCCTGCGCTGTCAATATCAAGCATGGCGCGCGGCACATGGCGGTGATGGTCAGCGATTTGCTGGAGCTGGTGCGCAGTCGCCTGGGTAAAAGCCTGCCGATCGAACCGGCGCCCATGGACCTGGCCGATGCCGCCCATGCGGCGATTGCCGAAGCCTGCGCCGGTAATCCGGAGTGCGATCCAACGATCAACGTAGTGGGAGATACCCGAGGTGCCTGGGATGCCGGCCGTGTGGGTCAATTGTTGCAGAACCTGATCGGCAACGCGTTGCAGCATGGTTTAAACAAGCGTGACGTAACGGTGACCCTCACAGGCGAGCCAGACACGGTTCGCCTCACAGTGCATAACTATGGCGTTCCGATTTCCGAAGACGCGATCGGCACGATTTTCGATCCGCTGGTGCGCAGCGCCGACGAAGAGCTCGGCCAGCCCTCCACCAGCCTTGGCCTGGGGTTGTTTATCGTCAAGGAAGTGGTCGACGCGCACGGCGGGGCGATTGAGGTCAGCTCCAGTGAAGCTGATGGCACGATGTTTACGGTGGTGTTGCCGCGCAAAATCTGACGGCTTGAGACCGAGTCATCGTTTATCGTCGGAACGCCGCCCGGAGCAAGCCCGCTCCCACAGTTGACCGTATTCTTTCTGGAAGAACCCGATCCCATGTGGGAGCGAGCCTGCTCGCGATAGCGCCCGAACAGGCAACGCAAAAACATCAGAACACCTACTCAACCACCAACCGCCCCAACCGCTGCTTGAGCATGCGATTCTCGGCCCGCAGCTGCTGGACCTCTTCAAGCAGGTCCAGCGCGAGGGCGACGCCTTCCCACTCCAGTTCCAGATCGCGCCGCAGCTTGGCGGCGCGCTTGGCCAGGGCCAATTCATAATCGTTGAAACGCCAATCCTTGGGCTGCGTGCCCTGAGGTTCGAGGATGCCGTGCTCGACGATTTCGATCACGTAGACGTCCGACAGGTCGGTCGCCTCACAGAATTCTGCCATGTCCAGTTGAACGATCAGGGGGGCGCTCATGATGGGCTACTCCGTCTCTTGGATCAGAAATTTTCTCTCGGGTCGAAAGCGGCTTTTTTTGCCAGTTCCTGCCACAGCGCCTTGACCTCATCGCTCGAAGTCTTGGGCATGACCGCCTTCAATTGCACGAACAGGAAGCCGCGTTCGCCCGCCTTGTTCAGCAGACCGTGGCCCTTGGCGCGCATGCGCTGGCCATTCTGACTGCCGGCCGGCACCTTGAGGTTGATCTTGCCTGTGAGTGTAGGCACTGCCACTTCAGCCCCCAGCGCCAATTCCCACGGCGCCAGCGGCAAGGTGATGATCAGGTTCTCGCCTTCGACATCGAATTTGGGGTGCGGCGCGAAGCGAATGATCAGGAACAGGTCGCCATTGGCGCCACCACCGGTGCCCGGTGCACCCTGGCCTTTGAGGCGGATGCGTTCGCCGTCGGTCACGCCGTCGGGGATTTTCACGTTCAGGCTTTTGCTGGTGTTGCTGACGTGCTGGCCGGCAGCGTTGTACTGCGGCACCTGGAAAGTGACCTTCTTCGACTCGTTCGAGAGGGTTTCTTCCAGAAAAATCCCAAGTTCCATTTCCACGTCTTGCCCTCGACGCCCGGCGCTGCGGCCTGATTGTCCACCCCCAAAACCCGGACCACGGTTGCCGAAGATCGAACTGAAGAAGTCCGAAAAATCGCCCGTGTCCTGACCGCCACCACCAAAACCACCGCCGCCACGACCCTGCCAGCCCGGCGGGCCCTGGAACGGCTGGCCATGCTGGCCGTATCTGCGCAAGTCGTCGTATTCGGCGCGTTTGTCGGCGCTTTTCAGCGCCTCATAGGCTTCCGAGGCGTCCTTGAACTTGGACTCGGCGTCCTTTTCCTTGCTGACGTCCGGGTGGTATTTGCGCGCCAGCTTGCGATAGGCGGCCTTGATCGCCTTATCGTCAGCCGTCGGCTCCACGCCGAGAATCTTGTAATAGTCTTTGAAGTCCATCGAGGGAATCACCATCCGTTATCGATATCGCGCCGCCACCGGCCGTCTGCTCTCATTGGCAAACGTCGGGTTGACCGATCTCAAGTTGTTGACCGGGCAGCGCATCAGAAGTTTATCGGCAGCAGCGGGCGGTTCTTGCGACCGTCCTGTGGCTGCCAGGCCCAATGCAGACAAGTTTGGGGCAAAGGATAGTCTTTCAAGGCGCTAATAGCTGAGATTTAGCGGATAGTCGGCCTTCGAATATTCGCCGCACTGACATACACTGCGCGGCCGTTTTTTAACCGGAACTCGAAAGACATGAAAAACGCATCTCCAGCCCGTGCCTGTGGTATCGACTTCGGCACGTCCAACTCCACCGTCGGCTGGCTGCGCCCCGGCATGGAAACGCTGATTGCGCTGGAGGACGACAAGATCACCCTGCCCTCGGTGGTCTTCTTCAACATGGAAGAACGCCGCCCGGTGTACGGCCGGCTGGCGCTGCACGAGTACCTGGAAGGCTACGAAGGCCGGTTGATGCGCTCGCTCAAGAGCCTGCTGGGTTCCAAGCTGATCAAGCACGACACCAGCGTCCTCGGCACAGCGATGCCATTCAAGGACCTGCTCGGTCTGTTTATCGGTCAGCTGAAGAAGCGCGCCGAAACCGCCGCCGGTCGGGAGTTCGATGAAGTGGTGCTGGGTCGTCCGGTGTTCTTCGTCGACGACGATGAAATGGCCGACCAGGAAGCCGAGAACACCTTGGTGGACGTGGCGCGCGCCATTGGCTTCAAGGATGTGTCGTTCCAGTACGAACCGATTGCCGCGGCGTTCGACTACGAGTCGACCATCGAAAAGGAAGAGCTGGTACTGATCGTCGACATCGGCGGTGGTACCTCCGACTTCTCGTTGGTGCGCCTGTCCCCGGAGCGTCGCACCCACGACAACCGTCACGATGACATCCTCGCCACCGGCGGCGTGCACATCGGCGGGACCGATTTCGACAAGCAGCTGAGTCTGCAAGGCCTGATGCCGCTGTTCGGCTACGGCAGCCGCATGAAGAGCGGCGCCTACATGCCGACCAGCCACCACATGAACCTGGCGACCTGGCACACCATCAACTCGGTGTACTCGCAGAAGTCGACTTTGGCGCTGGGCAGCATGCGTTACGACATCGAAGACACGGGCGGCATCGATCGTCTGTTCAAGCTGATCGACCAGCGCGCCGGCCACTGGCTGGCCATGGAAGTGGAAGAAACCAAGATCCAGCTGACCCACGCTGACAGCCGCCACGTGCCGCTGGACCGCATCGAGCCGGGTTTGAGCGTGGAGCTGAGCCGTGCGCTGTTCGAATCGGCCATCGACAACCTGCTGGAGCGCGTGCGCAACAGCGTCACGCATTTGCTGAACGACGCCAACGTGCGCGTCGATCAGGTCGACACGGTGTTCTTCACCGGCGGTTCGAGCGGGATTCCGGCGCTGCGTAACAGCGTGTCGGCGATGTTGCCGAATGCGCGGCATGTAGAAGGGAACATCTTTGGCAGCATCGGCAGCGGGTTGGCGATCGAGGCGGCGAAACGTTACGGGCCGATGGACTGATCCGAAACCGCGGCGCCCTTATCGCTAGCAGGCTAGCTCCCACATTGGATCTGTGGTCTTCGCAAAACCAGTGGAAGCTAGCCTGCTAGCGATGGCGTCATAACAGGCAATACATCTCTTGGATCAAACCATCCCCACCTGCTTCAACTCACTCTTCAGGTACGCATAGTAAATCGGCCCCGCCACTACCCCCGGCAGGCCGAACGCGGCCTCGAACACCAGCATTGCCAGCAGCAACTCCCACGACTTGGCACTGATCTGCCCGCCGACAATGCGCGCGTTGAGGAAGTACTCGAGCTTGTGGATAACAATCAGGTAACCCAGCGCCGCCACGGCCACCCAGATCGACAGCGACAGGCCGACGATGGTGATCAGGGTGTTCGATATCAGGTTGCCGATCACCGGCAGCAGCCCTAGCAGAAACGTCAGCACAATCAGGGTTTTGGTCAGCGGCAGCTTGATCCCGAACATCGGCAGGACCACCGCCAGGAAAATCCCGGTGAAGAAGGTGTTGAGCAGGGAAATCTTGATCTGGGCGAACACGATGTTGCGAAACGCCTGGACCAGCAGGTGCAAGCGGTCGAACAGCGCGGCGGCCAATGGCTTGCGCTTGGTCAAGTCCGGCACGCGCTGCAAGGCAATGATCGCCCCCAGCACCATGCCGATCAGCAGCGTCACAAACATGTGCGCCGCGTCCTTGCCCACCAGTTGCAAGTCGCTGAGGTGCTTGCTCATCCACTCGCCAATCGCCACGCGGAACTCGGCGGCACTGGCCGGCAGATAGACGTCGATGAACGGCGGCAATTGCCCGCGCGCACGGTCGACCACAACCATGAATTTGTCGAGAGATGCGCCGGGGTTTTCCGCTTCGTGCAGCAGAAAACTGATGGCGCCGGCAAAGATCAGCGTCAACACACTGACCACTAGCGTCCCCAATAACGCCACCGCCAGCCAGCGCGCCCGCCGACCTTCGATCAGCCGCTGCAATTGCGGGGTGAGCATGTTGACCAATTCGAACACCAGCAACCCGGCCAGCAGGCTGGGCAGCAGCCGCAGCGGGATCACCAGCAGCAAACCACCAAAGATGATGACCCAACTGATTAGCAACAAGACTTGGCGTTGAGAAAACGTTGGCATACAGCCTCAAAACGAACGACGTAAAAGGATTGGCAGTCTGCCAGCGTTCGGAAGCCAGCACTAGGGATTGTGTAGGTCGACCTTAGTGGGGCATTGGCGATCTTTTGCAGCGTCCATGCCGGCCCCATCGCGAGCAGGCTCGCTCCCACAGTTGTCTTGCATACACAGGTCCATTGTAGGAGCGAGCCTGCTCGCGATGGGGCCAGCACAGCCACCGCATATCTCCCGCCCCACGCGGGACCGGAAGTTATTTTTTCTTCAGGCAATCACTCATGAAGGCTTTGCGCGCATCGCCTTTCAAAGCCTGGGTCGCCGCGGTGGCGTTGCAGGTTTTCATCTTCTCTTGCTGAGGAGTCAGGACTTTCGCGTCATTGGCGGCCGGCGCCGCTTTGAGGCAGGTACTCATGAAGGCTTTGCGCTCATCGCCCTTGAGGCTTTTTGCGGTAGCGTCAGCGTTGCAGGTAGTCATCTTGTTTTGTTGCTCAGTGGCAGCGAAGCCCTGGGCGCAAAACAGCAAACCGATCATCAACAAAGGGACACGCAACATCTTCATGGAGTTTTCTCCTTGTTACCGCACCGAGGGGTGCGGCCTCATTCTGGAGTGTATACAAGCGCTGTTACACCTTCATCCACCGAAGCATCAGATTACCCTCAATCGGCTTCCGTCTCCTCGTCCAGGAGATCCTTGAATGCCTCCCGGTATCGAGTGTGTGCATCAAGCCGGCTTTCGATGACCGACGCAGGCATCCGCTCGAAGGAAACAGGTGTACCTCCCTCGACAGCATAGGTCTGGCCAAGCTTATCCAATGACGTCCATTGGACGTATGTCCGCGCCGTCTTCAGATACAGCTTGTTCATTTTTATCTGCCGATACGTGTTTTCCTCGGAAACCGCGGGCAACGTCGCCGGGCCTGGTGGCGTGTCATTGATAAACCTGTATTCGCCCACGGCCGGCCCTGGGGGCAGTGTCTCCAATGGCGGCGTTACAAACTCGAATGTCCCTTTGCTGGCCAGGTGCGCGGCGGGAAATTCCGGCCAGGAGTCAGCGACGACCAGTCCATTGAGATTGCTCAAATCATCACCAATCACCACATACTGATGGTCAAACCCGGTGACTTTGACGATGTGAATAGCGGACGTCCGAGGCTGGCTGGCGAGGATCGAAAACGTGACTTTCGAATTCTCCGAGCAATTGCCGCCCTTGATTGCGATGGCCTTTTCTGACGCTTGCGCGATTGTCAGGTCCGAGGTGAACACGCTCTCCGCCCCAAGGTCCATCCCCCTGAGATGTTTAATACCCGCGATCGCCGAACCGCCCTTCTCCCACATGCTCGCCAACTGATTACTCGACAACGGCAAGAGCTCCTTGGCTCGATAGATCGCTTCCTGTGCCATTTTCAAGTTGGCCATGATTTGAGCCGACACCTGAACCGGCTCCCCGGGCGTGGCTACGTCTTCGAACAGCAATTCTCCATATTCACTTAGATCTCTCAGCTTCGGACTTGGCGTTACACCGCTCTCCCGGACTGAACGTATCAGCGCCTGGTATTCATTGGCGCGCCCGGTCTGTTGCAGATTCTGCGCATACATGCCCAGATTTCGTTCCGACTCCGTGAGCGGCACCAGGCCCTCTTCGGTAAACAGACGCCCGGTTAAGGCGTCGAACTGCTCAGGCCGCATGAGGGACTGCAATTCGGGTAATACTTCAATGCTGCCGATGACTGGTTGATTATTCCCCTCACCGTTAGCTTTGATCACTGCGTAATGCATCGCTAAAACGCATTCATCTGGATATCGCTCATGCAACAACTTCAAACCACGCAGAAAGTTGTATCTCTCAATCACCGGAACCGACTCATGAAACGATAGATTGACCAGCTCTTCATATTTACCCGCTATGACCTGCAACTGCGCTACTTCCCCAAGAGAACTTGGCGACCCTGCGCGAAGCCGCATGAAGTCCGGGGCAAACGTGGACCAGTGCGGTAGCGGCATATTGGGCAGGAGCTCCAGTAAGCGGTACGGCATCAACGCATTCCCGCGCAAATAAGTTTTCAAACTTTTTACATCGCTGATTTTTAGTGACTCGCGCTTATCGACCAAAAACGTTTCAAGGATCGAATTGTAGAAATCTGTAGCGGGATACAGGGCATTGCCTTCGCCATCGTGAGCCCGGTAAGTCCCGTATCCGTCCTCTACGAAAGTCAGGTGAGTCGTCACGTTACTTTGACCGAATGCGCCCAACAGTTCCCCATCGAAACTGTCCTGACGAATTTCGATGCGAATGTCTTCCCCCCAGAGCCCCAAAGCTCCCGACGTATATAGAGTCAGCGTGAAGTTATCAGGCGAATTGACCGAATCCAGATAAAAACCTTCGTACGCGCGACTGACAAGGACGTCCTGAAGCGCCCAGTCACCCAGGGTTTGAAGTCTTTCGGGGAGAATCCCAAGCCTGATTTTGTCCAACTCTGCCGGCGTGGCGATGTCTACCAGCTCTCGCGCCACAACTCCCGGCAACTCCAACTGCTCCTGAACGAAAAGCGCTTCGGTAGTCGTGGCCTTATCGACGTCGCGATATCGTTGATCAAACAGGTAGGTTTTATATTGGTCAGCCAGCTGTGCAAGCTCGCTCCTCAGGTGCCTGGCATTCGCTTCAAGCGTGGCCGGCGGTTCATCGGACGCAACGTTCAGCAAGGATTTGGTTTCAGCCTCATCCAGATGCGACAGCACGGTTTTAAGCAGGTCGCCGTCGACCAATTGATTGCGTGATAGGGGCACCGGTGATGAGCCTTCACGTTCAATTGTACTCAGCACCTTGCCATTGGCATCCAGCAATGACATCGCCTTGTCTGGCCAAATTTCATTGAGCAGCTTGAACTGAAATAACAAATCGGCCTGCAAATAATCTTGCGCACGATCGCTGCGCAGGTTGTCGATGAAGCGACCCATCTCGCGATCAATCCTGAACCGGGTAACCGTGTCCTGAAGCAAGGGGATGATGCGCTCATGGTTGGCGTACATGCGTCGGACTGCATTTATATCGGCGCGACTCACTGCAAGTATATCGGCGCCGGCATCTTCCAGACCTTGAGCCTGCAAACCGAGACGGTTGATCAGGGTCTGCTCATCCCATGCATACGGCCGTTCGCCTTCGATCACCCGCTGGTAAGCATGTCGAGGGTCGGTCACGCTCTCGGGCTCAGTCTGCAGGCGCCAAAGCTTGCCGGCCGGATCGCGTATGAGTACGGGGCCATTAGCGGTCAGCTCATTAGGCAGCTTGGCGCGGTACAGCCCGGTTTCAGGGTCTTTGCCAACTTGTACGATGCCTACTTCTGAAACCTCGGCATACAGACGGTTTCGGAATGTTCGCAAACCGTCGGCGTTGGCTTCTGTCAGTTTGACCGTCGCAGGAATCCGATAGGCTGCCAGCGGATGCTGCGCCGATGCGATTGCGGAAGTCGCGCTGGAAGCGGAGCTGGAGCTGGAAACCCTATCGCTGGCTGCTATCGACGACGTGCCGGCTGCGGGCGTATCGATGCTCTCGGGGATTCTGCTCGTCCCGGACAAATCAAGCCGGCCCGCTCCCGTCACCGGGTCGACATCGACTCGCGGGGTATCGACTCGAGGGGCATCGGGCCGCGAAGTGTCAGGGCGCGGAGTCTGTCCGCCCCCTGTCGAGACAGGTCTGCGAGTGTCGGGGCTGGTATTGCCTCTGGGAGGCCGTCTGGCTGCCATGAATCTTCATCCTTGTAATTTACTGTGGCGTCACTGCCGATTGTGAATAAGTTCAAACACGCAAACATGTTACTTACCCACAATAATAACTTGCAGAAGAATAAAAATCCTACTGCCTCTTTTATATCAATTAATGACTTCCGACCCACTCGCGCATATTTATATTTGATTCACAGAGTCCTTCATCAACAGCCTATTTACCAGAAGCAAAGTTCGAACTATTGCGTAAGAAAGTTCTCCGGAGCAATCAATACACGCTGTGACGTCGATAATGCTCCGGCGTGCACCCGGCCTGACGCGCAAACATGGCGATAAATGCCGAACCGCTGCTGTAACCCAGATCGAAAGCGATGGCCTGCACGCTGCGCGGACTTTCCAGCGCTTCGATTGCGGCAAGGAAGCGCAGTCGCTGGCGCCACTCACCGAAACTCATGCCCAACTCGCGGACGAATTGCCTGGCGAGGGTCCGCTCACTGACATGGACCTGCGCCGCCCAATGCGCCAGTGGCTGATGATTGCCCGGGTCGGCGTTCAACGCCTGGAGGATCGCCAGAAGACCGGGACTGCTGGCGTACGGCAGATAACATTCGTGCACCGGCGCCTGTTGCAGTTGGTCGACCAGCACTTGCGCAAGACGTTTGTCGGCGTCCTGTTCGGGAATCTTCACGTCGCGAGCGGCGAAATCCTTCAGGATCGCCTTGAGAATGTCGCTGATCGCCAGCGTACAGGCTTGCTGGGGCAACGCGCGGCACAACGTCGGCGCCAGGCATACCGCACGGTAGTTGATCGGTTGATTGCTGTAGAAACTGTGCTCGGTCTCGGGCGGTACCCACACGGCGTACTGCGGCGGCGACATGAAGCGGCTGCTGCCGATTTCCATGTGCAACACGCCATTGGCCGAATACTCGAGGGTGCCCCACGGGTGACGATGGGTCGAAGCGTATTCGTGGGTATCGAAGTCGGCATAGCGGAAGTACACCGGGGACGGCAGTTCCGGGAAGTCGAGCAGGTCGATGTGTTTACTGTTCATGCTGTCCGTCATCAGGGGCAGGTTGTCTGGATCGAAGTATAGGCTTGCATCCAGACAGGCGGATAATTGCCCCTCACTTACGTTTCTGGTTTTTTCTGATGCAATACGCTTATCCCCTGCTGGCCATTTTCATTTGGGCCGGCAACACCGTGATCAACAAACTGGCGGTCGGCGCGATCTTCCCTGCGGAAATCGGCTTCTACCGTTGGCTGCTGGCCGGGATTCTGTTCACGCCGTTCATGCTCAAACCGGTAATCGCCCATTGGCCGCTGATTCGCCCGAACCTGGGCAAGATTTTCATTCTTGGCGTGCTCGGCATGGCGGTCTATCAGAGCCTGGCGTACTTCGCCGCGACGCTGACGTCGGCCACCAACATGGGGATCATTTTGTCGCTGATGCCATTGATGTCGCTGGCCATGGCGATCGTCAGCCTTGGCCAGCGTTTGACGGCGGGCGCGTTGGCGGGCGCGGTGCTGTCGTTTGCCGGGGTTCTGGTGGTGGTGTCGTCCGGCAGCCTGGCGGCGTTGCTGGAGCATGGCGTGAACCTGGGTGACGCGATGATGCTGATCGCCACGCTAGCCTACGCGATCTACAGCACCCTGCTGAAGAAATGGCAGCTGCGTTTGCCGCCGCTGGTGTTGTTGTATTTGCAGGTGCTGGTGGCGGTGGTGGTGCTGTTTCCACTGTTTGTCGCTTCCCCAAAGGTTGGCCCGACCTTGCAGAATATTCCACTGGTGCTTTATGCCTGTCTGCTGGCTTCAATGCTTGCGCCGTTGGCGTGGATGCAGGCCGTGATTCGCCTGGGGCCGAGCCGGACCACGCTGTTTTTCAATTTGCTGCCTTTGATTACGGCGCTGATTGCGGCAGTGGTGCTGCATGAACAGCTGGCGATGTATCACCTGGTGGGTGGGGTGTTGACGTTGGGTGGGGTGGTGCTTTCGGAGCGTTGGACTACCGTATTGGGCCGCAAGATTGCCGTTGCCTGACCCGACGCCTTCGCGAGCAAGCTCGCTCCCACAGGGTTTTGTGTCGGCCGCCAATTACGGGCACGACGCCAGACCTGTGGGAGCGTGGCTTGCCCGCGAAGAACGATGACTCGGTCTAACTGACCTTTACACGCCTGCCGCTTTCAACCGCGCCGCATGCTCAACAAACAACCGCACCGGATCAGCCCCTTTCCCCACCAGCCCCAGCGACTGATTGACGATGTCGAAGTGATCCATCGGATACTCATCGCCAATCACCGTCCCAAGGTGCGAGCTGTAGCGCCCGACCATCCCGTCGCAATGCCCGGTTTCGCGCACGAAGGTTCTGGCAAACAACCGGCAACTGCGATTCGTCCCGTCGAACAGGTTGCCCCCGCGGTCCGTCTTGCCCGGCTGCAAGGTCCCGGACCAGGAGTAATAGCGCACGCCGTTGACCTCTTCCGGCCCGTGACCGCCCCAGGTTTCAGGCAGGCCTTGTGGATAACGCTGATTGAACAGCGCCACCCCGGCAGTCGTCAGGGACTCATGGGAAGCATGGATATCCACAGGGAATTTCGGCCCGCGATAGCCGGTTTCCAGCAGGCTCATCAACCCGCCGATCACCCGCAGTAAAAACGCCAGCAGCCGGCCCTTTGCGCTGTCAGACGGGTAATGCTTTTGCAGATAATCCGCCAGCTCCGAGCCATGGTTCGGCCCTGCGACCGAAGTGACAGAAGCCACGCGATCCGGGCGTTTGGCCGCCGCGTAACGGGCCGTGAGCGAACCCTGGCTGTGGCCGATCAGGTTGACCTTCTCGGCTCCGGTTTCCCGCAGAATCTCTTCGATCCGCGCCAGCAACTGCTCACCGCGCACCTCACTGGAATGGAGCGGCGAGACCTGCACCGCAAACACCGTCGCCCCGCCCCGGCGCAACGCTGAGATGATCCCGTACCAGTACGGATACAACACCAGACGGATAAACCCGAGCATTCCGGGGACCAGCACCAACGGGAAACGCGTAGCGGAACCTTGCGACATGGGCGAACATCCTTGTGATCGGTGAGATGAAGCAAGGCGCGATGCAAGACATCAGCCAAGCATCGTCACCCAAGATGACAACTCGACGACCAGTCTATGACATCCGCCCTACTTCAGCCCCACCACGCCCGCCACGATCAGCCCCACCGACACCAGTTTGATCGCGGTCAGGCTTTCGCCCAGCAGGGCAAAGCCGAGAAACACCGTGCCCAAGGAACCGATGGCGGTCCAGATCGGGTAGGCGATGCTCACCGGCAACTCGCGCATGGCCAGGGTCAGGAAGTAAATCCCCCCGACGGCTGCCACCACCGTGATCAGCGATGGCCAAAGCCGGGTGAAGCCTTCGGCGTACTTCATTCCCATGGCGAAGGTGACTTCAAACCCGGCGGCGATCAGCAGAAACCACCAGGCCACCTAAAACTCCCTGGCCAGCGTCAGCAAACGCTGCTCGGCCTCAGCTGCCGAAATCTCGAAAGTGCGCGCGGCGGACTCTTCGCCTTCGGCGGCCACCACGGTGATGTCGGTGATGCCGATGAATCCCAGCGCGGTGCGCAGCAACGGATCGGCATGGTTCATCGCCTCCAGCTCACCGCCCGGCCCGAACCCGAAGCCGCCGCGACTGGTGACGATCAGGGCTTTTTTGCCTCGCACCAACGGCTCGTACTGGGCCACGCCATTGTCAAGCGTGTGATTGAACGTCAGCCCGAGCCGCACAATCTGATCGATCCAGGCCTTGAGGCCGCTGGGCACGCTGAAGTTGTGCATCGGTGTGGAAATCACCAGCAGATCGTGGCCCAGCAACTCGTCGACCAATTCATCGCTGAACGCCAGGTCGGCCTGCATCGACAAGGGTCGTGCGTTGGGCTCGGGATAAAACGCTGCAGCCACAAAGGCTTCGTTGACCGGTGGTATCAATGCCCGACCGACTTCACGGCGAGTCAGGTGAGACTCGGGATGTCGCGCCTGCCAGGCAGACAAAAACACTTCAGCCAAACGCCGGGAGTGCGAACGCTCGCCGCGCGGGCTGGCGTGAATTGCAAGAATCTGACTCATCTGAATCTCCTTCAGGGCTAAACTCAAACTACTTGTGGCTTGCAGCTTGAAGCTCGTAGCCGCCCATCTTCAACTGAGTAGAAATCAGTCTGGATGAATCCATTTCACCCATGGAGTGTTTGAATGTTTGCCTCGTTGCCGCTGACCGCCCTGCGCGCCTTTGAATCTGCCTCACGCCTGCTCAGTTTCAAGGCTGCCGCCGAAGAACTCTCAGTGACGCCAACGGCGGTGTCCCATCAGATTCGCTCCCTGGAGAATTGGCTCGGTGTGCCGCTGTTCGAGCGGCTGCCACGGCAAGTTCGCCTGACCGACTGCGGCGAACGGCTGTTCCGCAGCCTGCATGGCGCGTTGCTGGAAGTAGCGCAAAGCGTCGACACCCTGCGCCCGCAACGCAGCGGCGCGAGCCTGACGATTTCCACCACGGCCGCCTTTGCGGCGCTGTGGCTGGTGCCACGATTGGGTCGGTTCTACGCCCGTCATCCGAACATCAGCCTGCGCCTGGATACCCATTGCGAGGTCATCGATTTGCATCAGGACGCCAGCGTCGATCTGGTGGTGCGCTACAGCCTTGATGACTACCCGAACCTTTATGGCCTGTGCCTGTTCGACGAATCGTTCGGTGTCTACGGCTCGCCCGAGCAAGTGGCCCTGGCGGCTGATCGGGCGCCCACGCTGATCAGCGTGCGCTGGCATAACTCCAAACTGTACGCCCACGGCTGGGCGGCATGGTGCGCGCAGTCCGGCGAGGCCTGGCTGACGGGACAACCGGCGGTCCGTGAATACGACGAAGAGCATTACGCCCTGCAAGCCGCGATCGCCGGGCAAGGCCTGGTACTGGCGAGCAACATTCTGGTGTCGGAAAGCGTGGCCAGCGGTTTGCTGGTGGCTTATCGCGGCGAGATCCAGGTGGATGGCGCCGGCTACAGCGCGCTTTGCGTGCCTGGGCGCGAACGACATCCGCCGGTGCGGGCGTTCTTTGCGTGGTTGCGCGAGGAGGCATTGCTGTCTGGACACGCCTTGACGTAATTGCTTCGACCCTGGTCGGCGAATGCCAAATCACATAAAACTTTTCGCAACGCCTATCACTCACACCTTAGGTAGCGATCACTTCCCTAGAAGGTGACGCAAACCGGATTAGCCTCCAGGAGAACGAAATGAGTGACATGCATTTGTCTGATGTAACCACCCTTCGCGAACGTGCCCGCAAGAACGTCGAGAACGGCGCGGTGACCGAAAGCTACAGCGCCGACATTGAAGAAGTGCTGCGCCTGCTCAACGAATCGCTGGCCACCGAACTGGTCTGCGTATTGCGCTACAAGCGTCACTACTTCATGGCCAGCGGCTTGAAAGCCAACGTCGCGGCCGAAGAATTCCTCGAACACGCCACTCAAGAAGCCGAGCACGCCGACCGACTGGCCGAACGTATCGTGCAATTGGGCGGAGAACCGGAGTTCAACCCTGACCTGCTGTCGAAAAACTCCCACGCGCAATACGTGGCGGGCAATTCACTTAAAGAGATGGTCTATGAAGACCTGGTCGCCGAGCGGATCGCCATCGACAGCTACCGCGAGATCATTCAGTACATTGGCGAAAAAGACCCGACGACCCGGCGCATCTTTGAAGACATCCTGGCTCAGGAAGAAGAGCATGCGGATGACATGGCTGACATTCTGAAAGACCTGTAGCGCCTGTTAATAAGCCTTCGCGGGCAAGCCTCGCTCCTACAGGTTCAGTGTGATCCTTGTAGGAGCGAGGCTTGCCCGCGAAGGCGTCTTCACAAACGCTGCAAATCACTTGGTGGGCTTGACGGTCACCGGCGCCTTGCCCGCCTTCATCTGTTCCAGCAACGGTGCACACTGATTCGGCTCACCCCCACTCGGTGCCACCAACGCCAGCAACCCCGCCGCCGGCGCCGCAATCAGACCCAACGCAACCATCCCCGCCCCACGCAAAATCAGCGGCACAGCCTTCACACCCGCATCCGGCTTGATGAACTTGCCCCGCACATACAGCGGCGACCGCAACGAAATCAATCGCCAGCCTTTGGACTCCGGGGTAATCGTCAGGTCCAGTTGCTCCGTCGCCATGTTCGCGGTGCCATCGATATAGATGATCGCGTTCTCGGTATCGAACACAAACAGTCGAGTGGTGGCCAAACCGGTCTTGATGTCGAAGTCGGCTGCCGCGCAATTGATCTTCACTTCCTTGTCGCCAAAGATCTTGCCCACCACGTAGTTGCCGACGTTGAGCCCGGCCAGCTCCATCAACTCTCGGCTGATGGCACCGTCGTTGATCAGCATTTTCAGATTGCCATCGGCGCTGCCCAACAGCTTGGCTACCGAGTTGCCACGGCCAGTGATGTCGGCATCTCCATTGAGCTCGCCGAAACTGGTTTTCATCGGTTCAAAGGTCGGGAACAGCTGCTTGAGCTTGAACTTGCGCGCGGTGAGTCTGGCCCGGCCTTCCAACGGTTCGGTCCGGCCATTGAGGCGAATCTGCGCATCCAGGGTGCCGCCCGCCACGCCGAAACGCAGGGGTTCAAGACTTAGAACGCCATCGGTAAGCACCAGGTGAGTGTAGAGATCCTTGAACGGCAGTTTTTCGCTGTGGACGATGCGCTTGCCGGTGAATTCGACGTCGGCGTCCATGTCGCGCCAGCGCTCGGTCTTGAACTCCTCGACCGGCAACACCTTGTCCGTCGGCTGCTTGCTTTCGCCACCCCGGGCCTTTTGCTTGGCGTTGGAATCGGCGCCGATCAGCGGGGCCAGGTCGGCGAACAGCAGTTGATTGGAAACCAGCGACCCACTGAGTTTCGGCCGTGGTTGGCTGGCAACATAGGCCAGGCTGCCGTGGATGTCGCTCTCGCCGATCTTGCCGTTGAATTCTTCATAGCGGAACACCGCGCCGCCCGGTTCATGCAGCTTGGCGATCAAATGCCCGTCGGTCGCGTACGGCGGTGTATCCGGCAGCGTCACACCGGTCAGCGGATAGAGATTGCCCAGGCTGGTGCCGGCCAGTTTCAAGCGCAAGTCCAGGGCGCCGAGGTTCAGCGGATCGGTCAGCGTGCCGGCCAACTCGACGCTGGTGTCGGCGATTTTCACTTGCGCCTGAAGCGGGAACGGCCTGGCCGCGTCCTGCAACGCCAGCAACCCGCCGATCTTGCCTTCGCCCGCGAGTTTCTGGTCGTGGTACTGGCCTTTGACCTTCAGCGCGAACGCGTAATCCTGCGGCGCTGCGCCTTTCTCCTGCGCGGTTTTCGCGGCTTTGTCGCCGACGATATCGCTGAACGGAATCGGTTTGCCCAGCGGATCGATCAGCACATCGAGCTGAGTCTTGAGGTTCTGGTCGTCGAGGGTGACATGGCCCTTGTCGAAGCCGATGGCACCGATGTCCACCACCCAGCTCGAAGGCTCGGCGTTCGGATCTTTGGGGTCGAATTTGAACGTCCAGTTGGCGCGCCCATCAGCAAGACGCTGCAAGTCTGCATTCGGCTCAGTCAGGTCAATGCGCGGGATGACCACCCGCTGCGCCAGCAGCGCCAGGGGAGAAATGCGCAGCTCGACGCGTTTGAGGGTGACCATCTGCGGCTTCTTAGACCAGTCAGGGTTACCCAGGCTCAGGTCTTCGGCCACCACATGCGGCCACGGTACCCAGGCCCGCCAACCGCCCTCGTCGGGCTCGCGCTGCCAGACCACCGCGAGGTTGCCATTGATGGCAAACGGACGATGCAGTTCTTCAGAGACTTTGGCGTTAAGGGGCGGTTTGATCCGGTTCCAATCGAAGAACACGATGATCAGAACCAATACCGCCAGCAAGACAATCAGGCTGGCGAAGGTCCAGGTAACAATTTTACGAGTGCGCGTCATTGCACAGGGCTCCTGATACGACTGAGCGCCCTGACTGCGACGCATGTGTGAAACGTTAGGCCAGAACCGGCCTGCCATGAAATCTACGACTGAAAAACGGCTCGCAGGTTTAACCGAAACGCGATTAATCCTCAAATAATCGGCCGGGGACAGACTGCCCCCGAATCCGGTGTTACCGCCCCCGCACTTTTGTGCGGCACGAGTGAGTCGAAAACACCCACTCCAGGGCAAAAACCTTCGCCGGAAACGCCCGTTCTAGAGCGCTTCGGCAGAACAATCAATTTCGTTGATTATTACCATTGCGTTTATGAACTTTTATATCGACTTATCGAGAGTAGCATTGCCCTCGTACCCACTTTATCGCCCTCCCAAGGAGCAACCCATCATGAAACGCCAATTACTGCTTAGCCTTACCCTCTCAATGCTGGCCAGCACCGCTTTCGCTCTGCCAGCTGCTGACCAAGCCACTCCGCAAGTCAAAGACAGCCACTCGGTGTTCAGCCAAACCGTCGCTGCCGATGGTTCCGACCGCACCCCACAAGGCCAGACCCTCGCCGAAGGTGGTAATGATCGCCTGAAAGAAAAAGGCTTGATCACTGAGGACGGCTACGACAAAACGCCACAAGGCCAAACCGTTGCCGCTGACGGCTCCGATCGCACCCCACAAGGTCAAACCCTGGCTGCTGACGGTTCCGACCGCACTCCACAAGGCCAAACCCTGGCTGCTGACGGTTCCGACCGCACCCCAGGCCAAACCCTTGCCGAAGGTGGTGGTGACCGTGTAATCGAACGCAACAGCACTGTGAGCTGAGCCCATGGTGGCCCTGAAAAAAAGCCCAATCCCCGGATTGGGCTTTTGACTTTATAGGGTTTTGCCTTATAGAAGCAGCACATCCCCGCTTGATCCCCCGATAGACGTTCGACGCCAGCGAAGCCGATTTGCTAGAGTGCGCCGCTGTCCCTGTCCAGAAAAACACCCTTGCGATGCTGCCCCGCGCCGAACAGAAACAACAAACCCGCAACGCCCTGATGGACGCTGCCCGTCACCTGATGGAATGTGGTCGAGGATTCGGCAGCCTGAGCCTGCGCGAAGTCGCGAAAACCGCCGGGATCGTGCCCACCGGTTTCTACCGGCATTTCGCCGATATGGATGAACTGGGCCTGGTGCTGGTCAGCGAAGTCGGCCAGACCTTTCGCGAAACCATTCGCCTGGTGCGCCATAACGAGTTCGTCATGGGCGGCATCATCGACGCGTCGGTACGGATCTTTCTCGACGTGGTTTCGGCCAATCGCTCGCAGTTCCTGTTCCTGGCCCGAGAGCAGTACGGTGGATCGCTGCCGGTACGTCAGGCTATCGGACGTTTGCGTGAAGACATCAGCTCGGACCTGGCAGCTGATTTGTCCTTGATGCCGAAACTGCAGCATCTGGATATCGCCGGTTTGAGCGTGATGGCTGATCTGATCGTCAAAAGCGTGTTCGCGACTTTGCCGGACATCATCGATCCGCCGGCCGAGGCCCTGCCCGAGCACCTGACGCCCCAGGCAAAAATCACTCAGCAGCTGCGCTTCATCTTCATCGGCCTGAAGCACTGGCAAGGTCTGGGCAGCACCGAGTAAACCCGTGTGGGAGCGAGCCTGCTCGCGATGAGGGTGTGTCAGAAAACATATGTTTTGGATGACACTCCCTCATTGCGAGCAGGCTCACTCCCACAAAAAGTACTCAAGGCATCAAATTGGTGCCGCCAAACAACCCTCGCACCATTCCAGTTCAAAATTCTGCAGCACCCTGAAACACCCACTACGCTCCGACAGGTATTTCCTACGTATCGTCCGATTGGCAAGCACCTTGCTCTAGCCTGAGCATTGTCCATTGCTGGAAGTCCTCCGATGCTGGTGATTCATCGCAGAATCGACCCTCAACCCGTCTGGGCCGCTGAGTTGCACCTGACCTTCGAAGCTCGGAGCAAAAGCCGTTTGCGCTGTTTCAGTGCCGAAGGCGAGGACGTCGGGTTGTTTTTGGAGCGTGGTCAGCCGCCGCTGCATGACGGCGAATGCCTGCAAGCCGAAGACGGGCGCATCGTCCGTGTCTGCGCCCGCCCCGAACAATTGCTGCACGTCACGTGCGCCAACGCCTTCGAACTGACTCGCGCCGCGTATCACCTGGGCAACCGCCACGTCGCCCTGCAAGTCGGTGATGGCTGGTTGCGCCTGCTCGACGATTACGTGCTCAAGGCCATGCTCGAACAGCTGGATGCCCGTGTCGAAAACATCGAAGCCCCGTTCCAGCCGGAACACGGCGCCTATGGCGGCGGCCATCACCATTCCCGCCACGGCGACGAAGACTTCAACTACCCGCCGAAGCTGCACCAGTTCGGCGTCCGTTTATGAACCCGGCCTGGGCGCTGCTGCGCCTGGCCAGCCCACAACTGCCAATTGGCGGCTACAGCTATTCGCAAGGCCTGGAAATGGCTGTGGATAACGGCCGGGTGACGGATGCAGACAGCGCGCGACGCTGGATCAGCGATCAACTGCTGCTGAACCTCGCACGTTTCGAAGCGCCGCTACTGCTCGCCCATTGCGTGGCCGCCGGCGAAGAAAACTGGGCACAGTTGCTGCAACGCTGCGAAGAACACCGCGCCAGCCGGGAAACCCGCGAGCTGCATCAGGAAAGCCGGCAGATGGGCTACTCGTTGCAGCAACTGCTCAACGGCTTGCCGGAACTCGATGCGCCGGCCCGCGCCTTTCTCGAACAGCGCCCGGAACCGCACCTGGCCTTGGGCTGGGCGCTGGCCGCCCGCGCCTGGACGATCAGCCCCCAAGATGCGCTGGCGGCGTGGCTCTGGAGCTGGCTGGAAAATCAATTGGCGGTGCTGATGAAAACCTTGCCGCTCGGCCAGCAAGCAGCACAACGCCTGACCAGCGAACTGCTGCCGTTACTGCAACAAGCCCAGCAGAACGCCACACGAATCCACCCCGAACACTATGGCAGCGCCGCGTTCGGCCTGTCCCTGACGAGCATGGCCCATGAACGCCAGTACAGCCGTCTGTTCCGTTCCTAGGGCCTTTAAATTTGGAGAATCACATGAACACACAACCCCTGCGCGTCGGCATTGGCGGCCCGGTCGGCTCCGGCAAAACCGCCCTGACGTTGGCGCTTTGCCTGGCCCTGCGCGACCGCTACAACCTGGCCGTCGTCACCAACGACATCTACACCCGCGAAGACGCCGATTTCCTGGTGCGCAACGAGGCCCTGGCGCCGGAGCGAATCATCGGCGTGGAAACCGGCGGCTGCCCGCACACGGCGATCCGCGAAGACGCCTCGATCAACCTCGAAGCGGTGGATCAACTGAACCGGCGCTTTCCGGGCCTGGATCTGATTCTGGTGGAGTCCGGTGGCGATAACCTCTCAGCGACCTTCAGCCCGGAGCTGTCCGACCTGACCATCTATGTGATCGACGTCTCGGCCGGCGACAAGCTGCCGCGCAAGGGCGGGCCGGGAATCTGCAAATCCGACTTGCTGGTGATCAACAAGGTCGACCTTGCGCCGCTGGTAGGCGCTTCGCTGGAGATGATGGACAGCGACACCCAACGCATGCGCAACGGCAAGCCGTTTGTCTTCAGCAACCAGAAAACCGGTTTGGGCCTGGAAGAAATCATCGCCTTCATCGAACGCCAGGGCTTGCTGACCGCAGCCTGATCACGACTTATCAACAAGGAAGCTTATCCATGACACTTAAACGCATTCTGGGCGCCATGGCCCTGCTGCTGACTCCGGCCATCGCCTTCGCCCACCCGGGCCATGGCGACAACGGTTTGCTCGCTGGCATCAGCCACCCGATTGGCGGCCTCGATCACTTGCTGGCGATGATTGCAGTCGGTCTGTGGGCCGCGCAGCAAAAAGGCGCCGCACGCTGGGCACTGCCGTGCACATTCGTTGGCACCATGCTGATTGGCGGGCTGCTGGGTTTTGAAGGACTGAACCTGCCAGCGCTGGAAAGCGGGATCGCAGCGTCGGTGCTGGCGCTGGGTCTGGCGGTCGCTTTGGCAGTGCGTCCGCCGTTGAGCGTGGCGGTGGGGGCGACTGCTTTGTTTGCGCTGTTTCATGGTGTGGCGCATGGGCTGGAGTTGCCGGATATGTCGAGTCCTTGGGCTTATGCGGCGGGGTTTGTCGCGGCGACGGCGGCGTTGCATGCAGCGGGTTATGGCGTGGTGCGCGTACTGCCGCAAGCGGCGGCGCCGTTGGTTCGATTGGCTGGGGCGGCTTCGGCGGCGACCGGGGTCTGGTTGTTGGCGGGCTGAGTTTTTGATTGCCTGTGATGGCCTCTTCGCGGGCAAGCCTCGCTCCTACAGGCTCACCTGTCCCTCTGTAGGAGCGAGGCTTGCTCGCGAAAGCGGCCTGAGAGACACCGCATCTCTCAGGCCTGCTACCATGTCGCGCAATCAACCCTGCCGTGACGACGCCAGCCAATGCCGCCTGTTTCCCGCTCCGCCTCCCAGCCTGAATTGACCGCTCTGTTCGCCTCGGTGCAACAGCATTTCCAGGACGTGATCGTGCCGCTCTGGCAAGGACCCGGCTGGAATGCCGACATGGCGTTGCCTTATGAAGCGCTGGACGCCGGGCATCAGCCGCTGCCACCCCAGCGCTATCGGGCGATGGCCTGCGCGCGGCAGCTGTATCTGTTTTCCAGCCTGATTGGCCAGGTGCCGGCCGCCGAAGAGCGCGCCGCTGCGCTGTTCCGTTCCTTGCAACAGCATTTCCACGATGCCGAACACGGCGGCTGGTTCTACAGCATCGACCCGCAAGGTGCGCCGCTGGATCAGCGCAAAGACCTCTACACCCATGCCTTCATCCTGTTCGCGTGCGCCCATTACTGGGACAAGGTTCGCGAACCGCTGGTGGAATCGGTGCTCAACGCCACGCTGGAAGTGCTGGCGCGACGCTTCACCACAGGCGACGGCCTGTATGAAGCCTGCCTCGACCGTGACTGGTCCTCACTCAACTCCGGCCCTCTGCAAAATCCCCTGATGCACCTGGCCGAAGCCTTCCTCGCGAACCTGTCGGTGCGCGAAGACATCGCCGTGCAGCGTGCGCTGGTCGAGTTATGCACAGCGATGCAGAAGCGTTTTATCGACCCGCAACACAACGTGTTGATGGAGAAACCGCTGGGGGCTGTGGATAACTGGTTTGAACCGGGGCATCAGTTTGAGTGGTATTTCCTGCTGGAGTCTTCGTCGTTGCTGCGCGGTTCAAAACTGCATGCTTCGCTTGAGCGTGCATTTGCGCTCACCGAGCAACTGGGCGTCGACCCGCAAACCGCTGCAGTGCGGGCGTCGCTCGATCTGGACGGCCATCCCAAGGATGCCACCCAGCGTATCTGGGCCCAGGCTGAATACCTGCGCGCCCTGACGTTGCGCCCGGACAGCGAAGCCTCGGTGCAACGCCAATTGCAGGCGTTGCAGCAACGCTTTCTGCATGTGGATGGATGGTATGAATGTCGCGATGAGCAGGGCGAAGTCAGTCGCAAGGACATGCCATCGACGACGCCTTATCACTTGGCTACTTGCTACAGCGGGCTGGTCGATTATCTTCGCTGACTGACAGATTGCCTTCGCGGGCAAGCCACGCTCCTACAGGTTTAACGTGAATCGCAATGTTGCGAACAACACAAAACCTGTGGGAGCGTGGCTTGCCCGCGATGGCCGTTACGCGGTCTTAAGCCTTGTTATTGCGCTCAATCGCAAACCCGGCCCACGTCTGGCTCACCGGCATCAGCTCAAGGCTGTTGATGTTGATGTGCGCCGGCGCATTGAGCACCCAGAAAATGGTCTCGGCGATGTCCTGCGGCTGGATCGGCTCGGCACCGGCGTAGGTCGCGTTGTAACGCTCCTGATCACCCGCAAAACGCACCAGCGAGAACTCACTCTCGCACAGGCCCGGCTCAATATTGCTGACGCGCACACCAGTGCCTTGCAGGTCGCAGCGCAGGTTCAGCGAGAACTGCCCAACGAATGCCTTGGTCCCACCATAGACATGGCTGCCCGGGTACGGATAGTTGCCGGCGACGGAGCCGAGGTTGACGATACCGGCACCGCGACCGTGGGCGATCAGGCGTGGCAACAACAGGCGAGTGGCGTACATCAGGCCTTTGATGTTGGTGTCGACCATGGTGTCCCAATCATCGAGATCGCACTTCGGCGCCGGGTCAGCACCCAGTGCCAGGCCAGCATTGTTGATCAGCCCGCGCAGCTTGGCGAAGGACGGCGGCAGGTTGGCGATCGCCTCCTCCATGGCCTTGCGATCACGCACGTCGAGCACCAGGCCATGGACCTCGGTCTGCTTCGACAACTCGGCGCACAGGGCGTTGAGGCGTTCTTCACGACGGCCTGTCAGCACCAGTTTCCAACCGGCATCGGCAAAACGACGGGCACAGGCTTCACCAAAACCGGAGGTCGCGCCGGTAATAAACAGGGTGTTGGACATCGTGTTCTCCTTGCTTCGGCTGATCGGCAGCCATTGGAATAGAAAATCAGCAGGCAGCATGCCCGGCCTTGCTCACAGCGGCAACCGCCGTAAAACTGTACGAAAAACGATCAACCTCGCCAACGCCATAGTCACCGTGGCTTGCAGCCATGTACACGCACCTTATCCACAGGCCGGTCCACAGTTTCCGGGGGCAAGTGGAAAAGCTGGAAGCCCCTATCCACAAGGCTTTGCGGGCAGATTACAAAGTTTTTTGCTTGACCCTCGGGTGCCAGCTGTGCAGCTCAAGGCATTTTGCACGATCCGGTGATCAAACCGACGATGGCGCCAAGCCAGTAACTACGGCCCTCAGCCGACTCTTTCCAGAGTTTAACCACAGACTTATCCACAGGCTTGCCCTTCACATTTCGAGTCAGTTTGGTCGCCAACAAAAAGGTTGACAAAGCCGGTTCCGCGCCCAGCAAAAACACCTGATCAAAAAACAACCACATCGCTGCAAGCCACGGATTCAAAGGCTCGCAGACAGCTACTCCCACGTTATTCACAGCCAGCTCCACAGCAAACGGGGACAAGTCAAAACCGTGACAAAACAACTATTTGCAGCGGCTTTATGTCGCGCTTTGAGAGCTTGTGAATATTGTTTTCCACAGATGGCGGCCACCCTTCTTTCCTTCTGAACACGTTGCGGTGAAATTCGCAATTCGGCCCATTTGCCGAATATCAAAACTTTCAACCTTCTCAAGCTGAAAACGTGCTGCCATTATCCAGCATATGGATAGCTCTCCTTGATCCTATTAGGTATAATTTTTTCATTTTTATTTGATTGATACTAGAATTGAGATATCGGTTTAGGAATCTCGACTTAGAACTAACTTATAGGAAATGACCATGTCACTTCTCAGCCAGCTAGAAGAACTTCAGTGGAAACAACTACAACATGATGAAAAATATCATAAAGAGATATGGATCTTAAATGTTCAACAGCGAATTACACACATGGTTTTACACCTATCAAAATACAGCGCACAGTTAACATTGTCTGCACTAGAGAACAACATCGACGACTTAAAAAAATCCACAATCGACTCGTTAATAATAGTTACATCCTCGACAAATATCTTCAACAAACTTTTAAGTGAAATATCAATTAGCGAAAGTGAAAGAGAGCTTAAAAATATAGACTCGCTTGCATCCTACATACTGCAAGTCGAGGAGTTTCATGGCTACGAACCAATCATCGCCATGGCAATAAAAATAAATAGCCTTACTGGTAAAATGTGTAAAGCCGTTGAGTCGCTTGATCATTTGGAAGCCTACCCCTTCAAAGAATCTCTTTTATCCTCGCTTGCAACTGCATTTAGAACCTTGCTAGCGCTAGCTTGCCACTTGAAGATCGAAAACATTGAACACCCTATTAGCGAAAGACTATACGCAGTAGAGAAAAACAATATATTTTTCAATAGATTAGGCAATTATAAAACAGGGTATTGAAATGTTTTGGAGTGGAGACAAGCTGCATGCGCGACTTAAGGACTTAGTAGAAAACGCTGAAGGCAATACAGTTGGAATTGATGTCGACTGCGCTGCCATTTCCCTAACTGTTGGCAATGAAGTTTATATAACTCCTAGCAGTGAAAAAGATCCAAATGTAAAACAGATATTGGATGAAAAAAAACCACAATTTATCATCCCCAAAGGTCAGTTTGCTCTTTTACTCACTGCAGAAACTATATATGTTCCAGATAATGCGCTCGCATTAATATCATTTAAGGCGAAATACAAATTCAAAGGTTTAATCAATGTATCTGGATTTCATGTTGACCCTGGCTGGGCGGGACAACTAACCTTCTCCGTATATAATGCCGGCCCCACTGACATAGTTCTTGAAAGAGGAAAACCTTTTGCTCTTATCTGGTATGCCGATCTTGACAACAGTGCAACTTCTGCTTACGCAAAGCCAAAGTCAAAGCCAATAAAAAAACTGAACAGCGACAAAATTTCAGATATGACCGGAGAAGTTTTTTCTCCCTTTAAGTTGAAGCAAGAAATTGACGACTTAAAAAAAGAACTTTTAACTCTCGAAAGTAAAATAATCGCGAGATACTCGACAGTTATCTTTGCAGTATTTACAGCAATACTTGGCTTCGCAATAAAAGATCACGTTATAAAATTCTTTAACAGCTTTTTTGGTTAAAACGACCAACAATTATGGATCGCAGTTCATGGACGTTCTAAGCCTCACAAAAAGTAATGCCTATGACAATTACTGGTATTTTGCTCACGCGAGGCAATCGGCTTTCCTTTCTAGGCTAGCAATAGAAAGGACTGAGGATAAAATCCTTGCCGAATATAAATTCACCAACTGCTATAGAGTTCTAGATCGCACTTCACAGTACCTGATAAAAAATGTAATTTACAACGAGCATCACACCCCCGAAAATACATTTTTTCGTATTATTCTCTTCAAACTATTCAACAGAATTGAAACATGGGAATACTTCTTAAAAAGATTAGGAGAGGTTTCCATTGAGAACTTCTCACCAGTCAAATATGGGTTACTACTCGACGAACTAAAGTCTCAAAATAGTAAAATCTACTCTGCCGCGTACATAATGCCATCTGGTAAGGCCGAGTATGGCAACACGTCTAAACACATGAACAACCTTGTCATGCTTAGCAGCATGATTCAGCGAGAGCTTCACAAGTCTATTTGGGATGAACAACATCTCTCAGGAATATACCAAAGGCTGCTTGACACCCCGTCGATTGGAAAGTTTCTTGCCTATCAGTACTCAATCGATATTGCATACAGTCATCATAGCGAAGCAGACGAGAGCCAATTTGTAGTTGCTGGACCGGGAGCAGAAAGAGGAATAAATAAAAGCTACCCTCTAGCGAACAAGAAAGATTACGAAAGCATAATTAAGCATACGATGGAAATTCAGGAGCAAGAGTTTCAGCGCCTTGAACTAGATTTCAAATATCTCCCTAACAGAAAGCTTCAACTTATTGACTGTCAGAATCTATTTTGCGAACTGGATAAGTATTTACGAGTGAAGCGCCCAGATCTAAGCAAGGCAGGCGCCAGAATTAAGCAAAAATATAAACCTAATCACGCCCCAATAAACTATACCTTCCCCCCCAAATGGAAAATCCCAGAATTTAGAGAAGAATTTTAATGAACATTTACTTTGAAAGAAATTTAACAAAAAAAGAAAAACGCAAAATTGGTTGGTCTGCCCTCTACTTCTTTTTATCTAGTTTAATAATTTATTGCACGCTCCCTCAAAAAAACAAGGCCAAAGATTGTTTTATTATTCCAGAGTTTCAAAACGCAACTGAAAATAGCTACACTATTAAAAAAGAGTGCATCGAGTACATTATAAGCTCAATTACTCTATTCGATCAGTTCATGCATATCGTCAAGCTAAGCCTTATTGTTGCCCCCCTATTCTTAGTTTCATGGCTGACTATTTATTTCATAAAATGGATAAACGAACAGCCATGAGTACCTAAAACGGGGAGATGCCTATTAAACAATAGGTGATGGCCGTCAATAATTAGACGGCCATTAGCTTAGTGCCCGCCGAGATAAGCGTTACGCACCTCCTCGTTCACCAGCAGCTCCTTGCCGGTGCCGGTGAGGCGGATCTCACCGTTGACCATCACGTACGCCCGGTCCGACAGCTTGAGGGCGTGGTTGGCGTTTTGCTCGACCAGGAAGATGGTCATGCCGGTACTTGCCAGCTCCCGCAGGGTCGCGAAGATCTGTTTCACCACGATCGGCGCCAGCCCCAGGCTCGGTTCATCGAGCAACAACAACTTGGGCCGACTCATCAACGCACGGGCGATGGCGAGCATTTGCTGTTCGCCGCCAGACATGGTCATGGCCCGCTGAGTACGTCGTTCTTCGAGTCGCGGAAATAGCGCGAACATGCGCTGCATGTCTTCCTTGGCGTACTTGTCACCGATAGGGATGGTGCCCATCAGCAGGTTTTCCTCGACGGTCATGTCGGGGAACACCCGTCGGCCTTCAGGCGACTGAGCAATGCCGTTGGACGCAATGTAGTGCGACGACTTGTGGGTGATGTCCACGCCCTGATAGATGATCTGCCCGTCCGCCGCTCGCGGCTGGCCGAAGATCGACATCAGCAGGGTCGATTTACCGGCGCCGTTGGAGCCGATCAGGCTGACGGTTTCGCCTTCATTGATATGCAGCGAGACTTTTTTCAGGGCCTGGATCGGCCCGTAAAACACATCCAGATCCTTGAGTTCGAGGATGGGTTGGCTCATAGCACCACTTCCTCTTCATCAGCGCCCAGGTAGGCCGCAATCACTTTCGGGTCGTTGCGAATCGCATCAGGTCCGCCCTCGGCGATGACGATGCCGTGGTCCAGCACCACGATGTGGTCGGAAATGCTCATTACCATGCCCATGTCGTGTTCGATCAGCACCACGGTCAGATCGTGCTCGTCGCGCAGCAGACGGATCATCGCGCTCAGCGCTTCGGTTTCCTGAGGGTTGAGGCCGGCAGCCGGTTCGTCGAGGCAGATGATCTGCGGTCGGGTGCACATCGCCCGGGCGATTTCCAGACGGCGCTGTTGGCCGTAGGACAGTTCACCGGCCAGACGGTTGGCGCAGTCCACCAGGTCCACGACTTCCAGCCAGTAGAAGGCGTGGTCCAGCGCATCGCTTTCGGCCTTGCGGTAACCCTTGGTGTTGAGGATGCCAGCCAACATGTTGCGGTTGACCCACATGTGCTGGGCCACCAGCAAGTTTTCCAGCACCGACATTTCCTTGAACAGGCGAATGTTCTGGAATGTCCGCGCCAGTCCGGCACGGTTCACCAGGTGGGTGCCGCCGAACATCTTGTAGCGGAGCCGGGTGATGAAGCTTTTCGGCGAAACGAAATCCGTGGCTTTGAACGATTCGCCCAGCAGCTGGATGACATCGGTGCGCTGGCCACGTGTATTGAGTTCGATCTTGCCGCCGGAGGCCTTGTAGAAACCGGTCAGGCAGTTGAACACGGTTGTCTTGCCGGCGCCGTTGGGGCCGATCAGGGCGAAGATCGAGTTGCGATGCACCTTGAGGCTGACATCGCTCAACGCCTTGATGCCGCCGAAGTGCATCATCAGCTTCTCGACCGAGAGTACGACTTCGCTCATGGCGCTACTCCTTTACGCGGGGTCACACCGGTACGGCTGATCCGAATCAAGCCGCGCGGTCGCCAGATCATCATCAACACCATCAGGATGCCGAACAGCAGCACACGGTATTCCGCGAAGCCACGCAGCAGTTCCGGTGCCACGGTCAGCACGAACGCTGCAATCACTACACCGATGGTCGAGCCCATCCCGCCAAGTACCACGATGGCGAGGATCAGTGCCGATTCGAAAAAAGTGAACGAGGTCGGGTTGACGAAGCCTTGATAGGTGGCGAAGAACACCCCGGCCAAACCGGCAGTCGATGCACCGATGGTGAACGCCGAGAGCTTGACCAGTACGTGGTTCAGGCCCATGGAGCGGCAGGCGATCTCGTCTTCACGCAAGGCCTCCCAGGCGCGGCCGACCGGCATCTTGACCAGGCGATGCTTGATGTACAGCACGGCCAGCACCACCAGGAACAACACCGCGTAGATGAAGTAATACTTCACGTCCGGGTTATAGGCGATGCCGAAGAACTCATGGAACGGGACACCCCCCTCCTTCGCGCGCTTGCCGAACTCGAGGCCGAAGAAAGTCGGCAACGGAGCCGCCATGCCATTCGGGCCGCCGGTCAGGGACAGCCAGTTGTTAAGGATCAAGCGAATGATTTCGCCGAAACCCAGGGTCACGATCGCCAGGTAGTCACCGTGCAGACGCAAAACCGGGAACCCGAGGATGCAACCGGCAAGGCCCGCGGTGATCGCCGCCAGCGGCAGCACCGTCCAGAAACCCAGTCCGAGGTATTGATACCCCAGCGCCAGGCCGTAGGCACCGATGGCGTAGAACGCCACATAACCCAGGTCGAGCAGGCCGGCCAGGCCAACCACGATATTCAGGCCCAGGCCCAGCAATACGTAGATCAGCCCCAGGATAACCACGCCCAGCAGGTAGGAGTTGGAGAAAAACGGGAACACCACGGCAACGACGATCACCAGCGGGATGATCCAGCGCAACCGGGATTTGTAATCAGGTGGCAGTACATGAACCCCGGAGCCGGTGCTTTCAAAGCCTTCAAGAATTTTCAGGCCCTTGGGCGTTTGCAGGAACAGGCTCAGAGCAAATCGACCCGCCATGACGATGGCGACAATCCATGCCACCCGGGTCGTTTCCAGATTGAAGCCGTAGCCGTCGAGGACCACGCCGACAATCGGGCCGAACACAATCAGGGCGACAAGGCCGGCAAGAATCGCGTCAACCAGGCTTCTTTTGAGATCAATGGTTTTTTTAGTGGTTGAAGACATCGCTTACACCTTCGACACAAGAGGACGGCCGAGCAGGCCTTGGGGCCGAAAGACCAGAACGAGAACGAGCAGCGAGAAGCTGAAAACGTCTTTGTAGTCCGAGTTGACCAAACCTGAGAACAGCGACTCGGAGATCCCGAGAATGATCCCGCCGAGCATCGCGCCAGGCAGCGAACCAATACCACCAAGCACCGCGGCGGTGAACGCCTTGATACCGATGATGAAGCCGGCATAGAAGTCGAACGTGCCGTAGTTCATGGTGATCAGCACGCCGGCCAGGGCCGCCATCGCTGCACCGATGATGAACACGTAGGAAATCACGCGGTCGGTGTTGATCCCCAGGATCGAGGCCATCTTGCGGTCTTGCTGGGTGGCGCGGCACATGCGGCCGAGCTTGGTGTATTTGATGATGTAGGTCAGCAGGGCCATGCCGGCGAAGGCGGCAATCAGGATAAACACCTTGGTGTAGGTCAACTGCACGAAGCCGGTGCCGATTTCGACGCGCCAGGCTCCTGTCAGCAAGGTCGGAACACCTTGTTGCTTGGCGCCTTGGGCGATCTGGGCATAGTTTTGCAGGATCAGCGAAATCCCGATGGCGCTGATCAGCGGTGCCAGTCGGGTGGAGTTGCGCAGGGGTTTATAGGCGACGCGCTCAATGACCCAGCCATACACCGCCGTGACCACGATGGTGAAGATCAAGGTGCCGAGCATCAGCAGCGGGAAGGATTCAATACCGAAGTATGCCAGCAGAGCCAGACTGATTGCCGCGAGGTAAGCGGAAATCATGTAAACCTCGCCGTGGGCGAAGTTGATCATGCCGATGATGCCATAGACCATTGTGTAGCCGATGGCGATCAGGCCATAGACCGACCCGAGGGTCAGGCCGTTGACCAGTTGCTGCAGGAAAATACCATCCATAACGCAATCTCACGCATTTGAGAGACTGCACAGAAGCCGGGTGCGACGGACCGGGGTTCAGCCGCCGGCGCAACTCGGTTGTGTGCAGCTCTACGAGAAAAGACAGACGGGCCTTCTGGCGGATACCAGTCAGCTAACTAACGGTGAACACAATCTTTGTGGCGAGGGAGCTTGCTCCCGCTGGGCCGCGAAGCGACCCCAAAAACAGGACTGCTACGCAGTCCAACGGGAGCAAGCTCCCTCGCCACAGGCCGTTCACACGTTCATATCACTTCTGTTTTTCCAGCTGGTGGTATTTGCCGTCCTTGTCCCACTGGTAAACCACGTAGTCGGAGACTTTCAGGTCGCCTTTGGAGTCCCAGGTTTTCTCGCCCATCACGGTTTTAACCGGGTTTTTCTTCAGCCACGCAGCCGCTTCTTCGCCCTTGTTAGACTTGGCGCCGTTGAAGGCTGCGGCCAGGGTCTGAACCGAAGCGTAGGCGTACAGGGTGTAGCCCTCAGGCTCAGTACCGGCCTTGCGGAACGCGTCTACCACGGTCTTGCTGTCTGGCAGCATGCGCGGGTCGGCGCCGAAGGTCATCAGCACGCCGTCTACGAATTGCGGGCCGCCAGCGGTGGTCACCAGTTCGTCGGTCACGATGCCGTCATCGGACATGAACTTGACGTCTTTGAGACCTTGCTCACGCAGTTGACGAACCAGAGGACCGGCTTCCGGGTGCAGACCGCCGAAGTAGACGACGTCGGCGCCAGCGCCGCGGATTTTGGTGACGATGGTGCTGAAGTCTTTCTCGCCACGAGTCAGGCCTTCATACAGCACCGGCTTCACGCCGCGTTTTTCCAGCTGGGCCTTGGTTGCATCCGCCAGGCCCTGACCGTAGGTGTCCTTGTCGTGCAGGACGACAACTTTTTTGCCCTTGAGCACGTCGACGATGTAGTCGCCGGCCACGATACCTTGCTGATCGTCACGCCCGCACATACGGAACATGGCACTCAGGCCGCGTTCGGTAACCGCCGGGTTGGTGGAACCTGGGGTGATTGCAATGATGCCCGCTTCGTCGTAGATCTCGGAGGCCGGGATGGTCGACGAGGAGCAGAAGTGACCGACCACGCCGGCGACTTTCTGGTTGGTCAGGTCCTTGGCGACCGTCACAGCCTGTTTCGGTTCGCAGGCGTCATCGCCCTTCACCAGTACGATTTTTTCCCCGTTGACGCCGCCCGCCGCGTTGACCGCGTCGGCTGCAGCCTGTGCACCCTTCATGTACTGCTCGCCAAATGCCGCGTTGGCACCTGTCATCGGACCCGCCACACCGATTTTCACATCAGCCTGTGCAAACGCAGAAACACCCAACGCAGTTGCCACTGCGAGGGCCAGAAAGCCTTTCTTGTAAAACGTCTGGGACATGAGGTGGTGCTCCAAGGTTTTTTTTTAGTTGGCACTTCGACTTCTCTGAATGCTCAGAGCAAGTGCCGTGCCATCGGTTTTTTATTCTGAGAAAAGTCGCTGCTTTATTGTTATTTCGACTGTTTCGATCCCATTTTCATTGGGCGTGCAACCGTCTAAACCGCGGAAGGTGAAACCATTTATTTTTAAAGGCGCAACCCGCACGCGCCATCATTGCAACCGCGGCGCCAAACGACGTGCAACCAGCCTGTAACAACGTGCGTCACCGAAGTGCACACTGCTGGTGCGGTACTGCTACAACCCGCACCTTTTACAGGCTAGTCGCTGCGCGAAAAAGCGCCGCTTCCAGCAACAAATTTCAACAATCAAATAACGATCCGCAAGCACTGGCCTGCGTGATACAGCGAGAACCCGGCCTCGTACAGACAACTGCGCAAACCCACCCCCGCCAGTGGCTGCATGGGGGCGAACGGGATCGGCAGTGCCTGAGGATTTCCGTTACACAGATAATCGGCGAAGGCTTTGCCGACCACCGTCCCTGTCGTCACGCCCCGGCCGTTATAACCGGTGACTGCCACTAAACCGGGCGCCGGTTCGAATAATCGCATCAAGTGGTCGGGGGTAAACGCAATGCAACCGGTCCAGGTGCATTCCCATTCCACGGGTTTGAGGTAAGGGAAATAGTGCTGCTGAACCCGATCAGCCCAGGCCTTGAGGAACCAGGCCGGTTTCTGATTGCCATTGCCGAGACTGCCAAGTAACAAGCGACCGTCTTTATCGCGACGGATACTGCTGAGTACCTGGCGAGTGTCCCAGGAACCCTGGCCGCCGGGCAGAATTTGCTGAGCGGCGTCTTCAGTCAGTGGGACCGAAGCCACCTGATAGTAATAACCGGGAAAGAAATTGCGCCGCAGCTCGGTCCAGTCACCTTCGGTGTACGCGTTGGAGGCGATGACCACTTGCTCGGCGAGCACCGAACCCTGAGCGGTTTGTACCGACCAGCGTTGGCCCTGACGTTCGAGTCGGGTGACCGGAGAATGATCGAACAGCTGACCGCCGAGGCTGATGGCCGCGTTGGCCAACCCCGTGGTGTAAGCCATCGGGTTGATTGTGCCAGCACGCTTGTCGAGCAACGCGGCAGCGATCTTTTTGGTGCCCGTCGCTTGCTCGCAGGCTTGTCCGGTCAGCAGCTCGACCGGCGCGCCACGACGTTTCCATTGTTCTTCACGACTGCGCAGATCGGCTTCGCCACGGGCGTTGTGCGCCATGTGCAGCGTGCCTTCGCGGCGCAACTGGCAATCGATGTTGTATTTGTCGACCAGGCTGAACACCAGGGATGGCGCTGCACCCAGCATGCGATTTAGCTGACTGCCGACCGCTTGACCGAACCCGGCTTCGATCTCGTCCGGTGGAATCCACATCCCGGCGTTGACCAGCCCGACGTTGCGCCCCGAACCGCCGTGACCGGCGCGATGGGCTTCCAGCACGCAGACCGTTTTACCTTTTTCCAGCAAATGCACCGCCGCCGACAGACCGGTGAAGCCGGCGCCGATGACGCAAACGTCGACCGATACTTCGCCCTTGAGCGCGGCATTGTCAGGCCTTTGCGGCGTCAGTTTTTCCCACAGACACTCTTCGCGTAACGGCATTGCCAGACTCCAACAGAAACCTAACCAATCCACACACCATTCCTGTGGGAGCGGGCTTGCCCGCGATAGCGTCAGCACATTCAACATCTAAATTGACTGACAGATTGCTATCGCGGGCAAGCCCGCTCCCACAGTGATCTTCATGGGTTCATAAGATTTACTCAGTCAAAGGTGATGCCCTGAGCCAACGGCAACTCCAGCGAATAGTTCACGGTGTTGGTCTGACGACGCATGTAGCCGCGCCATGCATCGGAGCCCGATTCACGACCACCGCCGGTTTCTTTCTCACCGCCAAACGCGCCGCCGATTTCCGCGCCGCTCGGGCCGATGTTGACGTTGGCGATGCCGCAGTCGCTGCCCACCGCCGACATGAACTGCTCGGCTTCACGCACGTCGGTGGTGAAGATGCATGAGGACAGGCCTTGTGGCACCGAGTTGTTCAAGCGCAGGGCTTCGTCGAAGTCCTTGTAACCGACTACGTAGAGGATCGGCGCGAAAGTTTCGTTGCAGACCACATCGCTTTGCTCCGGCATTTCAACGATGGCCGGCGAAACGTAGTAGGCATTCGGGAATTTGTCTTCCAGCTGACGCTTGCCGCCGAACACCCGGCCGCCTTCGCTCAAGGCTTGTTCCAGTGCGTCCTGCATGTTTTCGAAGCTGTGTTTGTCGATCAGCGGCCCAATCAGGTTGCCCTCGAGCGGATTGCCAATGCGGACCTTGGAGTAGGCAGCCTTGAGGCGGGTGACGACTTCTTCCTTCACCGATTCATGGGCGATCAGACGACGCAGGGTGGTGCAACGCTGGCCGGCGGTGCCGACGGCGCTGAACAGGATGGCGCGAACGGCCATGTCAAGGTCGGCGCTTGGGGCGAGGATCATGGCGTTGTTACCGCCCAGTTCCAGAATGCTGCGGGCAAAACGTGCGGCGATTTTCGGCGCCACTTCACGGCCCATGCGGGTGCTGCCGGTGGCACTGATCAGCGCGACACGCGGGTCATCGACCAGAGCTTCACCGGCATCGCGGCCGCCAATGATCACTTGGCTCAGGTGTGGAGGTGCGTCGCTGAAGTTCTTCAAAACGCGGTCAAACAGTGCCTGGCAGGCCAGTGCGGTCAGCGGGGTTTTCTCGGACGGTTTCCAGATCACCGGGTTGCCACAGACCAGCGCCAGCGCGGTATTCCAGGCCCAGACCGCCACCGGGAAGTTGAACGCACTGATCACACCGACGACGCCCAGCGGGTGCCAGGTTTCACGCATGTGGTGGCCAGGACGCTCGGAAGCGATGGTCAAACCGTACAGCTGACGGGACAGGCCGACGGCGAAATCGCAGATGTCGATCATTTCCTGAACTTCACCCAGGCCTTCCTGAGTGATCTTGCCGGCTTCCCAGGAAACCAGTTCGCCGAGATCAGCCTTGTATTCGCGCAGGATGTCGCCCAGTTGGCGCACCAGTTCGCCACGGCGCGGGGCCGGGACCTTGCGCCACAATTCGAACGCATGATCTGCACGACTGATGTGCTGCTCGACTTCAGCGGCGCCTTCCCAGTTCACGGTGGCAATCTGGCTGCCATCGATCGGCGAATGCACCGGCACTTTGCCGTTCTGGTACAGGGCCGGGTTCACACCAAGACGATCAAGCAATGCGGCAACCATGGGTCACTCCTCAAGCAAAAAACAGAAAACGTGCAGCCGGATATTCACGACTGATCAGACCTGTAGTTTTAGCTCCCCGGAGGTTACCCAACAAACGACCTTTAAGAGAGATATCATTCCGTTTATTCATGCTTTGAATTGCTGGCAGTAAAAGAAACAAGAAAAAGGACCGTCCATGCTGAATAAACGCTACCTGCCGTCGATCACTGCACTGCAGTGTTTCGAGGCCGTCACCCGGCATTTGAGCTTCACCCGGGCCGCCGAAGAGCTGAACCTGACCCAGAGCGCCGTCAGCAAACAGGTCGCGCAACTTGAAGAGTTGTTGCAGCACCTGCTGTTTCGCCGGGTGCGCCGACGCCTGCAAATGACCCCGGCCGGTGATTTGTACCTGGTGGAGGTACGAAAAATCCTCACGCAGGTCGAGATGTCGACCCACTACCTGCGTTCCTACGGCGGCGAGACCGAAGTCTTGCGGGTTTCAACGCCGCCGACCTTTGGCGCGCGCTGGCTGGTGCCACGCTTGAAAGGTTGGCGCCTGCGCCATCCCTCGATCCATCTGGACCTGTGCAGCGAGCAGGAAGCCGATGACTTGCTGCAAGGTCGCAGCGACCTGGCGTTCTACTTCGGCCAAGGCTCGCGGCCCGGCACCGAATGCCTGAAGCTGTTCGGCGAAGAGCTGGTACCGGTTTGCGCCCCCGGCAGCCTGCCGGACACGCCATTCACCGATCCTACGCAACTCACCGACCTCGTCCTGCTGCAAAACGCCTCACGGCCCCAGGCCTGGCACGACTGGTTCGACAGTCAGGGTTACCACACCGAACACAGCTACCACGGCCCGCGCTTCGAAACCTTTTACATGTGCATCCGCGCAGCCCAGGTCGGCTGCGGCGTGGCATTGTTGCCGCGCTTCCTGGTGGAAGAGGAATTGGCCGACGGCAAACTGGTCATACCCTGGCAGCACGCGATGCCCAGCACCGATGCCTATTACCTGGCGTATCCCGAACATTCGGCGGAAGTGCCCAAGGTGCGGGATTTTGTGAAATGGATGCTGGAGCAGATTGATAGCCCGGATGCACCGTAGATTTGAAGCCCCGGCTAATCCTTGTGGCGAGGGAGCTTGCTCCCGTTGGGCTGCGCAGCAGTCCTGTATTGGGGGCGCTTCGCACACCAGCGGGAGCAAGCTCCCTCGCCACAAGGATATGCACCGTCTAAAAAATCACTGGCAATAACTGCCTCTGATATGCGCCACTAGCCCCATTCATTGATCAGCTGAAACGTCGCCGCCACGGGCCGCGGCCAGCCTGGAGACCCCCTATATGAGCGAGAGCGTGTTTGGCGATCGCATCGTGCAGAACCTGCTCGACACTGACTTCTACAAACTGACGATGATGCAGGCAGTGCTGCACAACTACCCGAACGTGGACGTCGAATGGGAGTTTCGTTGCCGTGACAGTGAGGATTTGCGCCCATACCTGGCGGAGATCCGTTTCCAGATCGAGCGCCTGGCCGAGCTGAGCCTGAGCGCCGACCAGTTGAGTTTCATGGAGCGCATCAGCTTCATGAAGCCGGACTTCCTGCGTTTTCTCGGACTGTTCCGCTTCAACCTGCGCTACGTCCACACCGGCATTGAAAACGGCGAGCTGTTCATACGTCTGCGAGGGCCATGGCTGCATGTGATCCTGTTTGAAGTGCCGCTGCTGTCCATCGTCAGCGAAGTGCGCAACCGCTATCGCTATCGCGAAATAGTTCTGGAACAGGCCCGCGAGCAGCTCTACCGCAAGTTCGACTGGCTCACCGCCAACGCCAGTGCGGACGAATTATCCGAATTGCAGGTAGCCGATTTCGGCACGCGCCGTCGCTTCTCGTACCGTGTACAGGAAGAAGTGGTGAACGTGCTCAAGCATGATTTCCCCGGGCGTTTCGTCGGCACCAGCAACGTGCATCTGTCACGGGAGCTGGACATGAAGCCTTTGGGCACCATGGCCCACGAATGGATCATGGCGCACCAGCAACTCGGCCCGAGGCTGATCGACAGCCAGATCGCCGCACTCGATTGCTGGGTCCGCGAGTACCGCGGCCTGCTGGGGATCGCCCTCACCGACTGCATCACCACCGACGCCTTCCTCAACGATTTCGACCTGTATTTCGCCAAGCTGTTTGACGGTTTGCGCCACGATTCCGGCGACCCGGTGATCTGGGCGGAAAAGGCCATTGCTCACTACCACAAGCTCGGCATCGACCCGATGAGCAAGACGCTGGTGTTCTCCGACAGCCTGACACTGCCCAAGTCCCTGGAAATATTCCGGGCGTTGCGCGGTCGGATCAATGTCAGTTTCGGTATCGGGACTAACCTGACGTGCGATATTCCGGGTGTCGAACCGATGAGCATCGTGCTTAAAATGGCGGCCTGCAACGGTCAGCCCGTAGCAAAGATTTCCGATGAGCCTGGCAAGACTCACTGCAAAGACCCGAATTTCGTCGCCTATTTGCGACACGTTTTCAAAGTACCTGCCGCCCTTTCCAGCACATCTGGCACCACTAGCAAGGAGTGAATTCATGCAAGCCGTACAGCGTGAGATTGCTGAGCAGCTCAACGTTCAACCGCCGTTCGCCGACCATGCCGCCCTCGAGGCCGAAGTCGCCCGGCGCATCAGCTTCATTCAGGATTGCCTGGTCAATTCCGGGCTCAAGACCCTGGTACTCGGCATCAGCGGCGGCGTCGATTCCCTGACCGCCGGCCTGCTGGCACAGCGCGCCATGCGTGAACTGCGTGAGCAAACCAGTGACAAATCCTACAAGTTCATCGCCGTGCGTCTGCCGTACGAAACCCAGTTCGATGAACACGACGCTCAGGCCTCAGTGGATTTCATCGCCCCGGACGAACGTCATACCGTGAACATCGGCCCGGCAGTGAAATCCCTGGCCAATGAAGTGGCGGCCTTCGAAGGCAAGCACGCGGTCTCGGTGGATTTCGTGCTCGGCAACACCAAGGCGCGGATGCGCATGGTCGCCCAATACACCATCGCTGGCGCCGCACAGGGCCTGGTGATCGGTACCGACCATGCGGCGGAAGCGGTGATGGGCTTCTTCACCAAGTTCGGTGATGGCGCCTGCGACCTGGCCCCGTTGAGCGGCCTGGTGAAGAATCAGGTTCGAGACATCGCCCGCAGTTTCGGCGCACCGGAATCGCTAGTGGAAAAAATCCCCACGGCCGACCTTGAAGACCTGTCGCCAGGCAAACCGGACGAAGCGTCCCACGGCGTGACCTACGCCGAGATCGACGCGTTCCTGCATGGTGAGTCGGTGCGGGAGGAAGCGTTCAAGATTATTTGTGATACGTATAAGAAGACGCATCACAAGCGGGTGATGCCGTTTGCGCCCTGAGCTCTGAATGAAACAAGAAAGCGCGCTGAAGAGTTTATCTTCAGCGCGCTTTTTCTTTAGCGAGCTTTAAAAATAGTTAGGCCTATTTCTTTGTCGGTTCGATAACCCGGACAATCCATGGAGTAGACGTTAAACCACCGGTCATGACCACTCTGAATGTATGAACAGCCACCGCTAGGCCTTCTACTTGAACACTCCAATGGCCGTACTGATTAGTCACAAAGTGCTGAAGCGTTCCGTTGTAGTCAACAAGCCGCCCCTCTTCATTTGGAGCCGCATGCCCATCCAGCGTCACACTGGACTCGCTCGTGCTATCGCCATTACCCAACGGCTTCCCCGCGGAATCTTTTACAGAAACAATGCTGGGGGTCTCCGCTATCACGAAAATGACTCGTGATTTCGACCGACTTTCATCTTCGGAAATTGCTTCGAACTCGTGGGGGCCGACGCTCAATCCGTCAAGCCGTGCACTCCAGTGATTATTAACCACGTTGACGGTCGCCTTCAGTTCACCGCTATCGTACAAGCTTAACTTTTGATCTCCCTTGGCACTTCCGACGAAAGACAGTGATGTCTCGGTGGTTGAGCCGAAGTGCGGGATATTGCCCTTGGAATCGCTGACGGACTCAATGACAGTGGCATTTACGATTACTGTCCATATACCAGACACTTGACCGTCAGGCGTCACCATTTGATACGCGTGGTGGCCATACTCCACATCATCAAGTTGAACTTCCCAATCACCGTTTTCGTTCAAGACTGCGTAAGCTTTCATGCAGCCAAGGTCAAACAGCTCCACAATTTTATTTTTAGGGTCAGCCTTCCCGTAAAGACGCAAAGACCTATCGGTAGTGATTCCTCCGTCTTCGATCATTTGATGCTTTGAATCTGTTACGTGACCGATTTCGGGCCTGATTGCTGCTTCTACGTGAACGATCCACAGCGGCGAGTGTTGATTATCGACACTGACTGCCGAGAATGCATGGGTACCAACTTGCAGATCTTGTAGCAGAGCGCTCCAGTGACCTGTACCGTCAGCATTGACGGCTTGCAACAAAACGGAGCCGTCAAAAATTTGCACCTTTGTGTTGATTGGCCCCACGCCTACGAGACTCAAAGAAGTCTCGGTGGTACCGCCGCCATTTTGAACGGTTACACCTGACGAGGTTCTTACGGAACTGATAACAGGGGCGAAGCGTGGACGCTGTCGGCCGGGAAGCTGCAGATCTGCCTTTTTATTCTGGAAATTGAGGGTTAAATCATTCATGAAAACTCCTTTTTTCCTCAGGCATCGCACGCCAATGTGCGACATCGAGTCCATCAGACATCCCGCCCCAACTGCCGTCTACTGTCAGAAATAACAGGTAGAGGGCGTTAGCCGACCAACGGTTCACTCACCTGGGAGAGAAGGTGTTGGAAGAACGAATGACAAGAAAGGTTTTGCCCAGACAAAAAACGCCGCTGCGAGGAGCCTCGCAGCGGCGTTTTTCGTTGATGCCGAAAGCGTTACTTCAGCGTCACAGTGCCTTTCATCATCGAGATGTGGCCAGGGAACGAGCAGAAGAAGCCGTATTTCTCGTTGGCATCGAGCTTCGACACGTCGAAGGTCACCGAGTCGGTTTCCTTGGCACCAATGATTTTGGTGTGGGCGATGACGCGAGCATCACCTTCCGGCAAGTATTGCTTGTCGATGCCAGCGGCCAGGCCCGCGGTGGCGATCGGCTGCATGTCAGCTTCTTTGCTCAGCACCCAGTTATGGCCCATGACGTTTTTCGGCAAGCTGCCGGAGTGAGTCAGTTCAACGGTGAACGTCTTGCAGCTTTTGTCGATTTCGATGGCCTTGGTATTGAAGGACATTTGATCGGTGGAGTCGACAGTGACCTTGCATTCGGCAGCCATCAGTTGGCTGCTGGCCAGTGTCAGCAGGGATACCGCAACAAGTTTGGCAAACATGGTGAATCTCCAAGGCAGGGTTAACAAAAGTGCGAATGGACAGAAGACTGCCTGAAAACTTCGCAAGTTCCTATGACCTGAATCAAAAATTGTATACAACTTTCGGGCTATGACACCTATCGAAACAATCTACCAGCCACACGTCTGGCCCGGCCCTATCATCAGGGCGTCATCCCTCATCTGGAGCGCCTGTCATGTCCTTTAATAGCCTGTTACGCAGTTTGCTCGCCGCTTATGCCTGTGGCGCCAGCGGCACCTTTGAAACACCTGAACGCGAAGTTTAGACCTTGGAGCGCCGCGCGCCTGCCTTTACTCTGTGGCCATCCTGACCATGGAGTAAGGCATGTCTTTAGCGTCCGTTTGTGTATTTTGCGGTGCCAGTACCGGCACCAACCCGGCTTATCGTGAAGCGGCTGTCGCCCTGGGGCGAGCGCTGGCCGAGCGTAAGCTGACCCTGGTCTATGGCGGCGGCGCCGTCGGGCTGATGGGCATCGTCGCGGATGCGGCACTGGCGGCCGGCGGCGAAGTGATCGGGATCATCCCGCAAAGCCTCAAAGACAAGGAAATCGGCCACAGCGGCCTGACACGCCTGGAAGTGGTCGACGGCATGCATGCGCGCAAGGCGCGGATGGCCGAGCTCAGCGACGCATTCATCGCGCTGCCCGGCGGCCTGGGCACCCTGGAAGAACTGTTCGAAGTCTGGACCTGGGGCCAGCTCGGCTACCACGGCAAACCGCTCGGTCTGCTGGAAGTGAACGGTTTCTACAGCAAATTGACCGGTTTTCTTGATCATATCGTCGGCGAAGGCTTCGTTCGCGAAGCGCACCGTGACATGCTGCAAGTGAGCGAATCGCCGCAAACCCTGATCGATGCCCTGGACGCTTGGCAGCCGACAGTGGTGCCCAAATGGACAGAGCAAAAACCCAGCTAACGGCTCGGCACCGATACAGGGCAGAATATGCGCCGCTCAACCTCACCTTCGACCCCAGAGGATCGCCCATGGCTAAACCTAATTATTCCTTCGCCAAACGTCAGAGAGACTTGGCCAAGGAGCAGAAGAAAGAGGAAAAGCTTCAGCGCAAGAAAGCTACAGCTGAAGAAGAAGCAGCAGCACTGAACCCGGATGCCGAAGGCGAAGTGGCTACAGACGAAACCGAAGCACCGAAAGATCAGGCGCCCGACGCCTGAGACCCTCAGGGCCCGATGATCTGATCAGGCCCACCGGATCTGTGTCCAGGGTCAGCAGCGACGTTGCTGACCCTCACAGTCCCCTCTGAAATACCCATCCCGAAAGAACTGCACATTTCCCTGTGGGAGCGAGCCTGCTCCGGGCGGCGTTCCGACGATTGCGGTGTGCCATTCAACATTGATGTCGACTGACAGACCGCTTTCGCGAGCAGGCTCGCTCCTACAGTGGATGTTTGTTAGTCCAGTGGCATCACGGTGACGCGGACTTCAGGGTCGTGGCTACCGCCCCCCAGAATCACCCCACGCAACGGCGAAACATCGGAGAAATCCCGGCCCCAGGCCAGGGTGATGTGTTCCAGCGCCGGTTGCACATTGTTGGTCGGATCGAAATCGACCCACCCCAGCACCGGGCAAAACACTGAAACCCAGGCATGCGAGGCATCGGCGCCGATCAGTCGCGGCTGGCCGGGTGGTGGCTGGGTCAGCAGGTAGCCGCTGATATAACGCGCCGCCAGTCCACGGGAGCGCACGCAAGCGAGCATCAGGTGAGCGAAGTCCTGACAAACCCCGCGCCGACGTTCCAGCACCTCCACCAGCGGCGTCGCCACCTGGGTGGCCTCGGCATCGAAAGTGAACTCGCTGAAAATCTTCTCCATCAATGCCTGGACGCCCAGCAACAACGGCCGCCCCGATGGAAAACAGCTTTCAGAAAACTCGACAAAGTTGCGTTTCAAATGCACGTAGGGCGATTCGAACCGGTAACGGCACGCTTCCAGCAACTCAGGGGAAAGCGGCTGGCTGCTGTAGGTCAGCGCGTTGCGGGTTTCTTCCCACGCGGGGGATTGATTGAAATCCAGCGTTGGCCGGGCCAGCACCTCGACAGTGAGCCGCGCATTGACCAGCAATTCATCGTGCGGCCGCTCAAACGCCAACCTAGTGAGCGGATTGCCAAACACATCCAGCTCATCGCGGCGCGAGGTCGGTTCGGGGCTGATCTGCAATTGCTGCTCAGTGCAGCGCTGCCAGGCACAGGCCCGTGGCCACAAGTGCGCGAGTTGCTGGGCCAGGGACACCGGGCTGTCGTAGTGATAATGGGTGTCGTGGAGAATCTGGTAATGGGCGCTCATCAGACGGACACCGTGCGCTGGCTGACATCATCGACATGGGCGAAATGGCGCAAGGCCAGACGATCCGACACTTGCCCGCTGGCATCGGCGATCTCTTGCAGCAAATCGGCCAGACCGTTGATGGCGGCACGAACGCTGACTTCGCCAAACAGCGAATTCTCCAGACACCCCAGATCGAAGCGCGCCAAGCGCTCCACCAGTTGCGGCAGACCCGCTTCGCGAGGCGCACCAAAATCGTCGTTCAAGCGTTTCAGTGTGCGGGTCACCAGTTTCAACTGGAACAGCACTGCGTGAGGGTTTTGCTCGTCGAGCAGCAAAAGATCGAGTACCGGAATCAACTGCGCCACCGCCAGATACCGCGAACGGTAGGTGATGCTGCTGTTGCCCAACTCCAGCAACCACTCCAGCCCGGCCTGATCGAAGGCACCAGCACCGCGCAGAAACGCCGCCAGGCTGGCGCTGAGAAATTGCAGTCGCTCGATCCGCCGGCCAATCATCAGAAAACGCCAGCCTTCATCCCGGGTCATGTCGTCCAAGGCAAAACCGGACAGCGCCGCCAGGGACATCACCAACCGGTTGAGGAAATCCATCAACTCGCCGAAATCCGGCTCTTCGGTCTCCAGCTCCATGGCTTCGCGTTGCAATTCCACCAGCGCCTGCCAGTTTTCCCGCGAAAGCTTGCCGCGTACTTGCGAGGCAGCCCACTGCAAACGCTGCAGGTTGGAGCGCAGACTGAAGGGCCAATCATCGCCCAGTAGCGCGGCCAACAGTCGCTCGGGCAACTCGCCTTCGTCTGGCAACAGATTCAGGCGTTCCCCCAGATCAACCGCCGCTTCCAGGGCCTGCGGATCATCGCCATCGACATAGCGCGCCAGCATGATCCGCAGCAGTCGCGCGCTGTCATCACACCGCTCGCAATAGCGGCCAAACCAGAACAGGTTTTCCACCACTCGCGACGGCAGGTATGGATCTCGTCGAACCAGGTCATGCACACCGATCGTGCGCTGGGTTTTCCATTGCTCGCCGCTGGGAGGACGATCCCCCAATACCCAAGTGTCCTTGCTCGCACCGCCGCGCTGCATCGACACCACTTCGGCATCCGCTTCGGCGGCAACCCGGGTCAAGCCGCCTGGCAGCACTCGATAGCCGTCGCGACTGGCCACCGCATACACACGCATACCGATGGCTCGCGGTTGCAACTGACCGTCCTCGGCCTGCCAGATCGGCGCCTGGGACAATTGCGCCAATTCTTGCGCGACATAGGTGTATGGCCGTGCCTGCATGCGTTCAGCCAGGACCTGGCGCTGTTTTTCACTCAGATCGCGGCCAAACACGGGGGCGAAGCTTTGCGACGGGAAGGCTGGTTTGATCAGCAACTCGGGCAGTTTCTCCAGCGCCTGGGCCAGCACCGGCGCTTCGCCACACCACCACGTCGCTATGGACGGAAGGATCAGTTCTTCACCGAACAGGAATTGATTGATCTTCGGCAGAAAGCCCAGCAGCCCCGGCGATTCCAGCACACCGCTGCCGAGGGCGTTGGCCACCAGCACCCGCCCCTGCCGCACGGCTTCGAGCAAGCCCGGCACGCCGAGGGCCGAATCGGTCCGCAGCTCCAGCGGATCACAAAAGTCATCGTCGAGCCGACGCATGATCGCGTGAACCCGACGCAGGCCACTGAGGGTTTTCAGGTACACCGTGGCATCGCGCACCGTGAGGTCGCCGCCTTCCACCAGTGGATAACCGAGCTGGCGCGCCAAGTACAAATGTTCGAAATAGCTTTCGTTGAAACGCCCCGGCGTCAGCAGCACGATCAGCGGTACGTCCTCATCACTTGGCGCCTGACGGGCGAGGGTTTCCTGAAGCGTGCGGAAGAATCCGGCCAGGTGCTGCACCTTCAGGTCGCGGTACAACTCGGGGAAGGCCCGGGACACGATGGTGCGGTTTTCCAGCGCATAACCGGCACCGGATGGCGCTTGAGTCCGATCCGCCGTCACCCACCAGCGACCGTCTGGCGTACGCGCCAGATCGACGGCATACAAATGCAGAAAGGCCCCGTCCGGCGGCGAAATGCCCTGACAGGGCCAGAGGAAATTGTTGTGACCGAACACCAGTTCAGCCGGCAACAGCCCTTCGGAAATCAAGCGCTGCGGGCCGTAAAGGTCAGCCAGCACGGCGTTCAACAGCCGGGCCCGCTGGGCGATCCCGGCCGATAACTGCTGCCACTCATCCGCGGCAATCACATGCGGCAGCAGGTCGAGTTCCCACGGCCGATCGGCCCCCTTGGGGTCGGCGTAGACGTTGTAGGTCACGCCGTTTTCCTGGATCTGCCGGGTCAACAGTGCCTGACGCTGCACCAATTGCGCTGGCGTGCTGCGTTGCAATTGGTCGAACAACCGGCGCCAGTGCGGGCGCACGGCGCCGCTGTCGTCGAGCAGTTCGTGATAAGTGCCCGCCGTCAGCGGGTAGCGGTCAAGCAGGTCAGGCATGGAAAGCTCGGCAGACAGCAAAGAACGGTCAGACTATCGCAGGCTCATGACACTCGGATATACGAAAAATCCGAGCGTCGCGTACGGTTTAGAAACGTCGCAAATCGAGCGTCATCGGCAGCTCGTCGTTGATTTCCAGAATCGGTACAGAAAATTTCCCCGGGCTGTGTCCGATGCGGAAGAAACGCGCCATCCGCCGGCTCTCGGCCTCATTGGCATTCACCGGCAAACTGTCGTAGTTGCGCCCGCCCGGATGGGCAACGTGGTACTGACAGCCACCCAGCGATCGTTGCATCCAGGTGTCGAGCAGGTCGAACACCAGTGGTGCGTGGACCGCAATGGTCGGTTGCAGGCAGTTGGCCGGTTGCCAGGCACGGAAGCGCACGCCAGCGACGAACTCGCCGACCCGTCCGGTGGGCTGCAAAGGCACTGGAACGCCATTACACGTCAGCAAATAACGCTGCGGCGCCAGGCCGGTGAGCTTGACCTGCAGGCGCTCCAGGGACGAATCCACGTAGCGCACCGTGCCGCCGACCGCGCCCTCTTCACCCAGCACATGCCAAGGCTCCAGCGCCTGACGCACCTCCAGTTCGATACCGCTGACCGCGTAATCGCCGACCTTGGGAAAGCGAAATTCCAGGTGCGCGGCAAACCACTCCGCCCGCACGGGATAGCCGGCGGCATTGAGATCGACGATCACATCCGCGAAATCCTGTTCGATAAAGTGCGGCAGCAGGAATCGGTCATGCAGCTCTGTGCCCCAGCGCGCCAGTTTCGGCGGCGCATAAGGCTCGCGCCAGAACCGCGCCACCAGCGCCCGCAGCAACAACTGCTGCGCCAGACTCATGCGTGCATGCGGCGGCATTTCAAAGGCGCGCAACTCGAGCAATCCAAGTCGCCCGGTCGCGCCATCGGGCGAGTAGAGCTTGTCGATGCAGAATTCCGCGCGGTGCGTGTTGCCAGTCACGTCGATCAGCAAGTTGCGCAGCAACCGGTCGACCAGCCATGGCGCGCATTCTTCACCGGGTGAAGGCATTTGCGCGAAGGCGATTTCCAGTTCGTACAACGCATCGTTGCGCGCCTCATCAACACGCGGCGCCTGGGATGTCGGGCCGATGAACAATCCGGAAAACAGGTAGGACAAGGACGGATGGTTATGCCAGTAACTGATCAGGCTGCGCAGCAGATCGGGACGGCGCAGAAACGGTGAGTCAGCCGGTGTCGCGCCACCCAGGACGAAATGGTTGCCGCCACCCGTGCCGGTGTGCCGGCCGTCAATCATGAATTTCTCGGTGGTCAGTCGGGTCTGGCGTGCTTCTTCGTACAGAAACTCGGTGCGTTCGACCAGCTCATCCCACGTGGCGGACGGCTGCACGTTGACCTCGATCACGCCCGGATCCGGGGTGATGCGGAAGTTGCTAAGACGCGGATCACTCGGCGGCTCATAGCCTTCCAGCAACACCGGGCAATGCAGTTCCTGGGCCGTGGCCTCGATCGCGGCAACCAACTCCAGATAATCCTCGACCCGTTCCAGCGGCGGCATGAACAAGTACAACCGGCCTTCCCGAGCCTCGGCGCAGAACGCAGTGCGGGTCAGCCAATCGGCGGATTCATCGACCTCCAGATCCCGCTCGACCGCTTCGGCCGGCGTTCCCGGACTGTTCAGCTGTTGAGTGTCTGGAAGCGCAGGGAATTCCTGATTCGGGTCGTTCGGGTAGATAAACGGGTACTCGGCCGCTTTCACCCAGGGCTGCGAAGCCAGCGGCAAGCGATAACCCAGCGGCGAATCCCCCGGCACCAGTCGACAATGCTCGTCACGCAGATACCAGCGACCGCTTTGCCATTGATCACCCTTGGCGGTACGCGCCAGCGGCAGGACCTGGCCGATCACCTTGTCCAGCCCCTGGCTGAAGACTTTACGCAGGCGCTCCCGCTCCAACGGCTCCTCGAGACGTGAGTCTTCGGCGCTGACGTTCTGCGGCAACGTGCCTTCGCGCCAGAGGTAATAGAAATTGTCTTCGTAGGCTGGGAACACAAAGCGTGTCGGAATTTTCAGGCGTTCGGCGACGCTCGACAGAAAACGCCCGGCCAGCTCGCCGTCGGCGCCGTAGTCTTCTTGCTCATCGGCGATCAGTGCGCTGTTGTGCCAGATCGGTACGCCATCGCGGCGCCAGTAGCAATTGAGCGACCAGCGTGGCAGTTGCTCGCCGGGGTACCACTTGCCCTGACCGAAATGCACCAGGCCTTTGGGCGCGTAGCGTTTGCGCATGCGCTGGAACAGCTCAGCGGATAACCGACGCTTGTCCGGCCCGAGCGCGGCGGTGTTCCACTCGGCGCCGTCCGGGTCATCGATGGAAACGAAGGTCGGCTCGCCGCCCATGGTCAGGCGCACGTCGCCTTCCAGCAGGTCGGCATCGATCTGCCGGCCCAGCGCCTGGATCGCCAGCCACTGGTCTTCGGTGTAGGGCTTGGTGACCCGCGGCGCTTCCCAGATCCGCTCCACGGACATTTCGTGGGTGAATTCGCACTCGCACGGTTCCACCAAGCCACTGATCGGTGCCGCAGAGCCCGGATCGGGACTGCACGCCAACGGAATGTGTCCTTCGCCGGCAAACAGCCCCGAGGTCGCGTCCAGGCCGATCCAGCCGGCACCGGGCAAATAGACCTCGCACCAGGCGTGCAGGTCGGTGAAGTCCACTTCCGTGCCCGAGGGGCCGTCGAGGCTTTTGACGTCGGCGGTGAGTTGAATCAGGTAGCCGGAGACGAAACGCGCCGCCAGCCCGAGGTTGCGCAGCAGTTGCACCAGCAACCACGCCGAGTCGCGGCAGGAACCGGAAGCCTGTTCAAGGGTGTGCTCGGGCGTTTGCACCCCCGGCTCCATGCGGATCAGGTAGCCGATGTCTTCGCTCAGGCGCTGATTGAGCGCCACCAGAAAATCCACGCTCGGCAGGGGTGTGCGGTCGATGCCGTCCAGATAGGCCTTGAACGTCGGCGTCAGGGGCAAGGTTTCCAGATACGGCGCCAGTTCCTTGCGTTCATCCGCGGCGTAGTCGAACGGGATCTTTTCCGCGTAGGGCTCGAGGAAAAAGTCGAACGGATTGAAGACCGCCATCTCCGCCAGCAAATCGACCTCGATCCGCAGCTCATCGGTTTTATCCGGGAACACCAACCGCGCCAGGTAATTGCCCTGGGGGTCTTGCTGCCAGTTGATGAAATGCTGCTCGGGGGAAACTTTCAGCGCATAGGACAGAATCCGCGTGCGACTGTGGGCGGCCGGGCGCAGGCGAACGATCTGCGGACCGAGCTCGACGGCGCGGTCGTAGCGGTAATGCGTGACGTGGTGCAATGCGACATGAATCGACACGGCGTGCCTCCTGCGAGCCTTAAGCGTATTGGAAAGCGCGCAAGACTTATGCCATCCAGCGGCGCTGGCGCTTTCTTCGGTTGCTTGAGGCAGTACAGCACCAAAATCGGGCGATGCGGGAAATTGGTTGGGAGGAGTTGCACGCAAATGTTGCGGAGGGGGCTGTCAGCCAGGATTGCTGCAGCTGTACCGGCCTCTTCGCGGGCAAGCCTCGCTCCTACAGGTTTTGTGTCGAATCACGATTCCGTTAGCGACACATGACCTGTAGGAGCGAGGCTTGCCCGCGAAGAGGCCAGATGCCCCAACACAGCCTCTCGTTCCACTCCCGCGTGGGAACGATCATTTCCCGACATCCACAACGCAAAACGCCAACCCGAAGGTTGGCGTTCTGTCAGTTCAAGCGAGGCTTAGCGCGGCACAACCGGCTTACGCGCAGGCTTTGGCCCTTTACCTTTGGCCGCATCCTTGCGCTCCTTGGCCGCCTGCTGGTTGCGGGCAAACGCCGCCGCCTTGGCCTGTTCACGCTTGTCCCACGGATTTCCGCCATCGCTGGCGCGCGGTGGCAGACCGGTGTGCTGGGTCAGGATCTTGGTGGTCTTCTCACCCGCCACTTTATGGCTGCCGACCGGCGTCGAGTTCTTGCGACGGGCACTCTGGTAGCTGTCGGTCGCCGGCTGGTGCAGCGGGATCAACTGGTTCTTGCCCGGCCCGATCAGGTCGGCGCGGCCCATGCGGGTCAGCGCTTCACGCAGCATCGGCCAGCCTTTCGGGTCGTGATAACGCAAGAATGCCTTGTGTAGACGACGCTGCTCTTCGCTCTTGACGATAGTCACGCCGTCGCTCTTGTAAGTGACCTTGCGCAGCGGGTTCTTGCCCGAGTGGTACATCGCGGTGGCCGTGGCCATCGGCGACGGGTAGAACGCCTGCACCTGGTCGGCACGGAAGCCGTTGCCCTTGAGCCAAAGGGCCAGGTTCATCATGTCTTCGTCGGTGGTGCCCGGGTGGGCGGCGATGAAGTACGGAATCAGGTACTGCTCTTTCCCGGCTTCCTTGGTGTACTTCTCGAACATGCGCTTGAACTTGTCATAGCTGCCGATGCCCGGTTTCATCATCTGGTTGAGCGGACCTTCCTCGGTGTGTTCCGGGGCGATCTTCAGGTAACCACCGACGTGGTGCGTCACCAGCTCCTTGACGTATTCCGGCGACTCGACCGCGAGGTCGTAACGCAGGCCGGACGCGATCAGGATCTTCTTCACACCCGGCAACGCACGGGCGCTGCGATACAGCTGGATCAGCGACGAGTGATCGGTGTTCAGATTCGGGCAGATGCCGGGGAACACGCACGACGGCTTGCGGCACGCGGATTCGATTTCCGGGGTCTTGCAGGCAATGCGGTACATGTTCGCGGTCGGGCCGCCGAGGTCGGAAATGACGCCGGTAAAGCCTGGCACCTTGTCGCGGATCTCTTCGATTTCGCGAATGATCGACTCTTCGGAACGGTTCTGGATGATCCGGCCTTCGTGCTCGGTGATCGAGCAGAACGTGCAGCCGCCGAAGCAGCCCCGCATGATGTTCACCGAGAAACGGATCATGTCGTAGGCCGGGATCTTTTCCTTGCCGTACGCCGGGTGCGGGACTCGTGCGTAAGGCATGCCGAACACGTAGTCCATTTCTTCGGTGGTCATCGGAATCGGCGGCGGGTTGAACCAGACGTCAACTTCGCCGTGCTTCTGTACCAGCGCACGTGCGTTGCCCGGGTTGGTTTCCAGGTGAAGCACGCGGTTGGCGTGAGCGTAAAGCACCGCATCGCCACGGACCTTTTCAACCGACGGCAGGCGAATCACGGTCTTGTCGCGGGTCATTTTCGGGCTGGCCAGAATCTGCACGACCTTGGCTTCGCTCGGGTCTTCAACCGGCCCCTTTTCCTGCTCGATGGCGCAGGCCTGGGTGTCCTGGGTGTTGACGTACGGGTTGATGATCTTGTCGACCTTGCCCGGACGGTCGATACGCGTGGAATCGACTTCGTACCAGTCTTTCGGCGTATCGCGACGGATAAACGCCGTGCCGCGCACATCGGTGATGTCTTCGATCTTGTGACCGTAGGACAGACGCTGGGCAACTTCGACGATCGCACGCTCGGCGTTGCCGTAGAGCAGGATGTCGGCGCAGGCGTCGATCAGGATCGAGTTGCGCACCCGGTCCTGCCAGTAATCGTAGTGGGCGATGCGGCGCAGGGAAGCTTCGATGCCACCGAGCACGATTGGCACGTCCTTGTAGGCTTCCTTGCAGCGCTGGCTGTAAACCAGGCTCGCGCGGTCCGGACGTTTGCCCGCCATGCCACCGGGGGTGTAGGCGTCGTCGGAACGGATTTTCTTGTCGGCGGTGTAGCGGTTGATCATCGAATCCATGTTGCCGGCCGCGACGCCGAAAAACAGGTTCGGCTCGCCGAGCTTCATGAAGTCGTCTTTGGACTGCCAGTTTGGCTGGGCAATGATCCCGACGCGAAAGCCTTGCGACTCCAGCAGCCGGCCGATGATTGCCATACCGAAAGACGGGTGATCGACGTACGCATCACCGGTGACAATGATGATGTCGCAGGAATCCCAGCCAAGCTGATCCATCTCCTCCCTGCTCATCGGCAGGAATGGCGCGGGCCCGAAACATTCGGCCCAATATTTTGGATAGTCAAATAACGGCTTGGCTGCTTGCATGTCGACGACCGGTGTTGAGATGGAAAATCGCGGGCGCGGAATATAGCACAAATTTTGACCAATTCCGACGACCGTGGTCGGTTTCTCTCCGATCCGGTGCCCATGGCACAAACCGAACCCACCACTTCGCATTTCAGGATTCAGACGCAAAACCGGCAATGACGCCCAATGCCATTCCGCCCTTCATTTGAAGGCGATGGCCAGAAAACTCTTCAAGGATGAAACACTATGTCACCAAGACCTCCCTCCAGAGGTACAGCCTCAGTCGATATCCACCTACGTCCCACACCGCCATCAAAAGAACTCACGTCGCAGCCCGACACACCGCGCCAAATCGACTCTGCCTCGCCAACCGCGATTCGTGCGCGCAATCCCATGGCGGCTGGCAGAACCCCGGCCGGAGCGGACCTTGACGCAATCACACCGGCACTCTCAGTCACGGTCAGCGAGCTGACGCTCGCCGCAGCCCCCGCATCCACGCCCGTACAACACTCGCTCGAGCATTACCGGATCACCGCTGCCGCCCGATTGCCAGATGCCGACGCCCAGGGTTTCAGGACATTCAAGGGGCGCCGATATGCCGATGTGTCTGGCGGCGGCATCGTGCTGATCGGGCAGGATCCGGAAACCGGACTGTACCGGGCCAGACTGCCCAGCGAGAGGACCCCTTCCGGACCCGTGCTTGTGCACGATCCTGAGAGCAAACTCTGGTATCCGCTGGATGACTTCACACCGACGACCTACTCGTTGAGCGACACCCGCCTGGAGACCTTCCGCACGACTCTGGACTTCACCGGCGTCGAGCCCGGCCTCGACGGTCTGTTTCGACGCGACGGCAAACTCTATGCAGTCATCCGCAACTGCGCCTTTCAGGTCCTGCATGATCTGGATGCATCCTCACCACAAACCAGCGTGATGCGCATCGTCCGGTCAGAGGATCCCGTCGCCCTGGACGACAACAATATTTATGTCGCAACGCGGCCGGGAAGGTCGGAACCTATTGTTTTCAACGCGCAGAACGGTTGGATCGGAACCCTTCTGGCTGGCGCAGGCGGAATGCGCCAGGGCGAGCGAGACCTGCCCTTCCACCGGCGAATGGGTGACCTGCTTGCCGCGGCAGCCAACCGGCTGAGCAACCCGCAATATCGCGCACGCAAACTGTTCCCTTCCTTCGGTGATGAACAGATTGCAGCCTTTATCCGGTCGCTGGGAGACGATGTCGCAGGCGGTTTGTCGCGTCGGGAAACCGAGTACACATCACTCAAGAGAGGGCTGCAGGATTGGACCCGGACAAACGATCATCCCTCCGCGTCCGGATCTGCGCAGGGCTGGGCAGAGCGCGTCGCTCTGGATATCAGGCGTTGCTGGCGCAGGGAGACGGGTGAAAAGCTGAAGCTGCCGTCCGGGAACGGAACGCTACCGGCACTGTCAGCGGATTTCAGTCATGTGCGAAACCTCGATATCAGCTCGATCACCTGGTCCGCGACGGCCGATACATTTCTTGCCAATTTCTCTGGCCTGGAAAGCTTGAAGATTACTGGTACCACACTGGGGAAATTTCCCGATGCCGTTGGTGGAATGAACCACCTGACGTCACTGAATCTGCGCGGCAACCAAATCGTCCTGGATGAACACGGCGCAGCCAGGCTGAGCGCGCTTAATCAACTTCAGAATATCGATCTGGCGCAAAACCCATTGGGCAGGACACCCGATTTCAGTGCGATGCCTCAATTAAGAACACTGGTTTTGCATACGACGGGGATCGAGCTGTGGCCGGGCCTGCAAAGCACCTCCCCTCTGCAAACCCTCGATTTGCGTTTCAACCGATTACGCGAAGTGCCTGCGCAATTCCTGACCTCACCGGCGGATCAATCCGAAACGAGCGTGCGGCCCCATCGCGTCACAATGCTGGACGGCAACGAGTTTCCACCGGGCTATCTGGATCAGCTTGATGTCGACTTGCGCTTACAGCGCCAGGAAATGCCCGCTTCCATCCCTGATTCGCACGTCCCGCCCCCGGCCCCGGAAATCCCGAGCGCGGAACGGTTCCTGCGCCTGTATCCGACGAAAAGCATTGAAGACGCCAATGGATTCATCAGTGGCCTAGGCGATGGGGCGCCGACCGAACTGCTCAGGCTGGAGCAGGAATTCGCGACGCTCAATGACCAACTGGACGCTTGGTCTTTTTCGGGAGGTGGTGCCCGCCAGCAATACGTTCGGGCAGATCAAATACAGATAAATGCGACGACTCGAGACGACCGATACACAGCCCGCAATCGCATCCTGCGCTGCTGGAGACAGGAAACACCGCAGATGCACTCAGCTGCTGACGGGAGCCCGATCGGCCTGGAACTTGACCTCAGCGGTTTGACCTTGCCGAGCCTGCCGGATCTTGATGCAGACTTCAGCCATGTCGGCTCGCTCAAGCTGGACAACATGAACCTGAGCACCTCTCCAGAAGGCTTCCTTACCCGATACCGCCATCTGCGCTGGCTGTCCATGTCGAACAATCGCCTCAGAGAGCTGCCCCCGGCTCTGGGAGAGATGCACGGCCTGACGCGTCTCGATCTATCCAGGAACCAGATTCTCCTGAGTTCGGAAACGGCCCGGACGCTGTCCGGGCGAGTGACACTCCGGCTTTTGTCACTGGCCAATAATCAGATCGGCATATCACCAGATTTCAGCCTGATAACCGATTTGCGTACGCTCGACATGTCCAATACAGGCATTGATAACTGGCCGCCAGGGGTAGGGGCACAACCGTTGCTGGACTACGTCCAACTGGGTAACAATCAAATCACAACGATCCCGGATTCTATTCTCGCGCCTCCTGACGAGCATCTGGTGCGGACTGCACGCATGACTGATGGAACGAATCTGCACAACAATCCATTGTCGGACGAGACCGTTGAGCGTGTAAGAGTTTATGGCTTTCGATTGGCTGAGGCCGGCCTGACCGAAATCGGCGTTCCGCAAGGCCTGGTCCTTTCGATCAGCGGTCAATTGTTCAATGCTCCGTCCAGACCACGGGTCGACGAGCCGTTTCAGGCCTGGGCCGCAGGTTTATCCCAGGACCAGCTTGCAGTCAGAAGAACGCAATGGCATATGCTGCGCGAGCAACATGGCGCGGATGGCCTCTTCTCGATGCTGGAGCGTCTCGATCGCCTGGAACCGCTTGGCGCCGGCCGGGCCGACCTTCAGCGAAGGGTTTGGGAGGTGATCGACAGCATCACCGAAAACAGCCCGGAATCCGAAAGCCTGCGCAACGAGCTTTTTGATCGTGCCGGTGAGCCCGCCTGCTGCGATCGAGCAGCGTTCTCCTTCGGTAATCTTGAAGTCAGGGTGATGATTTTCAGGGCCCGTAGTCAGGCCCTTGATCAGACACACGGCCTGCAGTTATCGAAACTGTCCAGAGGACTGATGCGACTGCATGAAGTGGACAAGATTGCATCGGCTGACATCCAGCGCAGCGAAGCCGTGATCAACGATCCCCAGGTTCCGGAAATAGAGAAGTACGCTCACCGCGATCGTCTGAAGGAAGAAGTGGAGATAAGACTCGCCTATCGCCACGGTCTCAAGGATCGATTGCAGTTGCCTGGGCAACCTGAGCGGGTCGTTTTCACCCACATGGGCAAGGTCACCCAGGCAATGCTGGATACAGCCTGTGAAAAAGTTCTGGCGCTGGATAATTCACCGGAAGAGTTTCAAGCGCTGGTGTCGAGGGATTTCTGGCAGGACTACGTGACCAACAAGTACCGCCCGCAATTCGAAGCGCAGAGCAGGCCTTATCAGGAACGGCTTGACGCTTTGCACGACAGTTTTGTCGCCGAAGAGATAACAAAGGCCGCTTACCAGGCGCAAACCAATGATTTGCAGGCACAGCTTGGGATTGAAGAGGCCACGTTGATTCAGTCGCTGACCCGCCAGGAACTGGCCGAACATCCGCTGGCCGGGCAAGCCCCGGACAGCAACCCGGATACCGATAAGTAACGGCCCGGGCTGATTGATCATGAAAGGACCAGGGGCTGCTGACTGACAACCCCGGCGAGCATTACTCGTCGTCGAAGTTGTAGCTGCCTGGCGCGAGGTTTTCGAAGCGAGTGTACTTGCCGATGAACGCCAGTCGCGACGTACCGATCGGGCCGTTCCGCTGCTTGCCAATGATGATCTCGGCGATGCCTTTGTGCTCGGTTTCCGGGTGGTACACCTCGTCCCGGTACACGAACATGATCACGTCAGCATCCTGCTCGATCGCTCCGGACTCCCGGAGGTCGGAGTTGATCGGGCGTTTGTTCGGTCTCTGCTCCAGGGAGCGGTTGAGCTGAGACAACGCCACCACAGGGCAGTTGAATTCCTTGGCCAGGGCTTTCAAGGAACGGGAGATCTCGGAAATCTCGTTGGTCCGGTTGTCGCCGCCCGAACCCGGGATCTGCATCAACTGCAGGTAGTCGATCATGATCAGGCCGACATCGCCGTGCTCACGCACCAGACGCCGGGTCCGCGCGCGCATTTCCGAAGGGCTGATGCCCGCCGTGTCGTCGATGAACAGCTTGCGATCGTTGAGCAGGTTGACCGCCGAGGTCAGGCGCGGCCAATCGTCGTCTTCCAGGCGACCGGCACGGACCTTGGTCTGGTCGATACGACCGAGGGACGACAACATACGCATGATCAGCGATTCGCCTGGCATCTCCAGCGAGTAAACCAGTACGCACTTGTCGCTGCGCAACACGGCGTTTTCCACCAGGTTCATCGCAAAGGTGGTTTTACCCATGGATGGACGGCCGGCGACGATGATCAGGTCGGACGGCTGCAGGCCGCTGGTCATCCCGTCGAGGTCGGTGTAGCCGGTGGACAGGCCAGTGATGGCGTTGTCGGTGTTGAACAAGGTGTCGATGCGGTCGATGGCCTTGGTCAGCAGGTCGTTCACGCTCACCGGGCCGCCGGTTTTGGGCCGGGCCTCGGCGATCTGAAAGATCTGCCGCTCGGCTTCGTCGAGGATCTCTTCAGCCGTGCGGCCTTCCGGGTTGAAAGCGCTGTCGGCAATCTCGGTGGCGATGCCGATAAGCTGCCGCAACGTCGCCCGCGCGCGGACGATCTGCGCATACGCCTTGATGTTGGCGACGGACGGCGTGTTTTTCGCCAACTCACCCAGGTAACCGAGGCCACCGACTTGCGACGTCTGACCTTCCTTGTCCAATTGCTCGGCAAGGGTCACGACGTCAATGGGGGAGTTCTGGTCGGCGAGCTTGGCGATCGCGCGGAAGATCAAGCGGTGGTCATGTCGATAGAAATCGCCGTCCGACACTTGATCCAGTACGCGTTCCCAGGCGTTGTTGTCCAGCATCAAACCACCGAGCACGGCCTGTTCGGCCTCGATGGAATGCGGAGGCACCTTCAGGGAAGCGGTTTGCAGATCGTATTGCTCGGGAGCGGAGATTTCGTTCATGGCCACTTGGTTTAATTAGGAAAAGCAGGGGGTTCAGAAAGACAAAGGGCACGACCTGTAAACAGGATCGTGCCCGATGTTAACCGTCTGACGGACAAGCCGCCAGTCGATCAAGTGCTGCTTAAGCTGCTACCACGACAACGCGTACGGTGGCTTCAACTTCGGCGTGCAGGTGCACGGCTACGTCGAATTCGCCTACGTTGCGGATGGTGCCGTTCGGCAGACGAACTTCGCTTTTTGCAACTTCAACGCCAGAGGCGGTCAGTGCATCAGCGATGTCGTGAGTACCGATCGAACCGAACAGCTTGCCTTCGTCACCAGCGGTGGCAGTGATAGTCACTTCCAGCTCAGCCAGTTGGGCGGCACGGCTTTCAGCCGAAGTCTTACGGTCTGCTGCGGCTTTTTCCAGCTCAGCGCGACGCTCTTCGAACGCAGCCAGGTTGGCAGCGGTCGCAGCGGTAGCTTTGCCGTAAGGCAGCAGGTAGTTACGACCGTAACCAGCCTTAACGTTTACTTTGTCACCCAGGTTGCCCAGGTTGGTGACTTTTTCCAGAAGGATCAGTTGCATGTGAAAATCCTCTTAACTTTTAACCTTCACCGTTCGCGCTATCGGCGTCTTTCGGCGCCGAACGACCGCGAAAATCAATCAGGCTGTCGACGATGGCCAAGACCACCAGCAACGGATAGATCAGCTGCATGAACAGCAACAGCGTGACGTACAACCCCACCAGCCAGAACCTGGCCAGTCGCTTTTGCGCCACCAGCCCGTGAATCAGGGCCAGCCCGGCGAACACCAGCGGTACGCTGCACAACGGCGTCAACATGGCCATCTGTGGACCGATGTTCGGTCCCAGAAGCATGAACGCCAGCAGCAACATCGCTGGTAAAAGCGGGAATCGGATGGCGCGAAACTCGCGACCAAAACCACCCGGGTTGTACAACAACGCCTGCCAGTAGCGCCCGACAATCAGGCTCAGCACACTGACGATTTGCAACAAGGCCGCAATCAGGCCGGTCAGGACCGGTGCAATCAGGGACGCAAAATGCGCTTGCTCGTCTACCGACAACTTCTGGTAGACATCACCGAGTAGCGACGGCATGACTTTTATCAAAGCCTGCGCCAGCATCTCGATTTGGGGAGCAAAAACTGTCCCCAGCACCACTGCAAACACCACTCCCATCGCTATGCTGACCAGCAGCACGCGGTTCCAGGACTCGCTTGCGCGCAAAACCAACGCAAGGCTCCAAGACCCCAGCAGCACCAGAAGTGCGCGTGGGTCATCGGAGTAAAACCACCAGATCAACGCTGGCAGCAGTCCCAGAGCAAGTACGCCAATGGCGTCCTTCAATCCGCGCCGCAGGAGCACAAAGCATCCAGCGGCAGCACCCAACCAATACAACAACGGCAATGCAGCGCATCCAGCCACTACCAGAGTGGCCTGCATACGGCCGCGCATGATGAACTCAGCTATGGCTCGCATGCATTCAATCCTTTGCTACGCGTCGACTGCCCGGTCTCAGCGGCCGTGGCTGTCGGTGTAGGCCAGCAGGGCCAGGAAGCGGGCGCGCTTGATAGCGGTGGCCAGCTGACGCTGATAACGTGCTTTGGTACCGGTGATACGGCTTGGAACGATTTTGCCGGTCTCGGATACATAAGCTTTCAGAGTGTTGAGATCTTTGTAATCGATCTCTTTCACGTCTTCAGCGGTGAAGCGGCAGAATTTACGACGACGGAAGAAACGTGCCATTTGATAGGCTCCTTAAAAGGTCCGTGGATTACTCGTCAGCGTTATCGCTGTTGTCGCTGTCATCACTATCAGCGCTTTCAGCGCCTTCGTGCTCAGGACGGTCGCGACGCTCACGGCGCTCACTGCGGTTTTCTTCAGCCTTGAGCATCTCGGATTGGCCGGTAACGGCTTCTTCGCGACGGATGACCAGGTTACGGATCACTGCATCGTTGTAGCGGAAGTTGTCTTCCAGCTCGGCCAGGGCCTTGCCAGTGCACTCAACGTTCAGCATCACGTAGTGAGCCTTGTGAACATTGTTGATTGCGTAGGCCAGTTGACGACGGCCCCAATCTTCCAGACGGTGGATTTTGCCGCCGTCTTCTTCGATCAGCTTGGTGTAACGCTCTACCATGCCGCCGACTTGCTCGCTTTGATCCGGGTGGACCAAAAAGATGATTTCGTAATGACGCATGAATGCTCCTTACGGGTTGTAGCCTGCCGCTAAAAAGCGGTCAGACAAGGAGTGAATGACACTTATGGACTTGCTTGCGATAGACACATGCGTGCCTGCCGTCACAGCAAGGGGCGCAATTGTAGAGAAGGGACAGGAGAGGTGCAAGGCAATTGGTGATTATTTGAACAACCACCGCATCATCCCTGTAGGAGCGAGGCTTGCCCGCGATCGGAGCTGCGCGATCTTTCAGGAATACCGCGTTATCGTTCTTCGCGGGCGAGCCTCGCTCCTACAGAAGCAAGGCTGCCGCGATGAGTCAGGACTTCTTGGCGGCCCCGGCGGCTTTTACGCTGCGCTGGCGCTGCGCCTCGAACAGGCACACTCCAGTCGCCACGGAAACGTTGAGACTGCTGACGCTGCCGGTCATCGGCAGGTGTACCAGGTAGTCGCAAAGATCGCGGGTCAGGCGACGCATGCCGCTGCCTTCGGCGCCCATGATCAGGATGGTCGGGCCGGTCATGTCTTGCTGATACAGACTCTGCTCGGCCTCGCCCGCCGTACCGACAACCCACAAACCGCGCTGCTTGAGTTTTTCCAGGGTGCGCGCCAGGTTGGTCACGGCGACCAACGGAATCACTTCCGCTGCACCGCAGGCAACTTTACGCACTGTCGGGGTCAAGGTCGCAGACTTGTCCTTCGGCACGATCACCGCCAGCGCGCCGGCCGCATCGGCCGAACGCAGGCAAGCGCCGAGGTTGTGCGGATCGGTCACGCCGTCGAGCACCAGCAGCAACGGTGCACCTTCGGAGCGATCCAGCAACTCGTCGAGCATCGCCTCGCCCCAGACCTGGCTCGGACTCACGTCCGCGACCACGCCCTGGTGCACACCGTCCACCCAGGCATCGAGTTCACGACGCTCGGCGTTGCCGACGGGCACGCGATTTTCATTCGCCAGCGCGATCAGCGCCTGTACACGCGGCTCACTGCGGCCTTCAGCCAGCCAGATCTGCTTGACGCGTTTCGGGTGGTGACGCAGCAACGCTTCTACCGCGTGCACGCCGTAGATCTTTTCCAACTGACTCATGACTTGGCCTTAGGTTTACGTGCCCCGCCGCTTTTGGCTGGAGCCGAACCCGCTTTCGGCGGGCCTTTACGGTGTTTGCTTGGCTTGCTGCCGGGGGCCTTGTCAGGCGCCGACCGTCCGGTCTTTCCCCCAGACGCCGCTTTACCGCCGCTTTTCGCTTCAGACAGCAACGCCTGCTTCAATTCACGGCTTTTACGCAGTTCGGCATTTTTCGCCGCAGCATCGCTTGGGCGATAGGCTTCGACAGCCTTTTCCTTGGCAGGACGACGACCGGTTTTCGCCGGTGCCGGCTCTGCAGCGGTTTTAGCAGCCGTCTTGGCGGCTGGTTCAGCCTTTTCAGTCCCGCGCTTCTTGCGTCCGATCGGCGCACTGATGGTTTTTTCCGCCATCTCGAAGTCGATCTTGCGTTCGTCGAGGTCAACGCGCATCACGCGCACTTCAACGGTGTCGCCAAGGCGGAAGCTGCGACCGGTACGCTCACCGGCGAGGCGGTGGTGCACAGGATCGAAGTGGTAGTAATCGCCCGGCAGCGCGGTGACGTGCACCAGGCCTTCGACGTAGATGTCAGTCAGCTCGACAAACAGGCCGAAACCAGTCACGGCGGTAATCACACCCGGGAACGATTCGCCCACGCGGTCTTTCATGAACTCGCACTTGAGCCAGTTCACCACGTCGCGGGTCGCTTCGTCGGCACGGCGCTCGCTCATCGAGCATTGCTCGCCGAGCTGTTCCAGCGCCGCTTCGTCGTACGGATAGATGCGCGCTTTCGGAATGGTCATCGCGCCGGCACGGCGAACGTGCGGCGTGTCCTGCTTGGAATGGATGACGCTGCGGATCGCCCGGTGCGTGAGCAAGTCCGGGTAGCGGCGGATCGGCGAGGTGAAGTGGGTATAGGCTTCGTAATTCAGGCCGAAGTGGCCCTGGTTATCGGCGCTGTACACCGCCTGGCTCAACGAGCGCAGCATAACGGTCTGGATCAGATGGAAATCCGGACGGTCCTTGATGCTGGCCAGCAAGGCCTGGTAATCCTTCGGCGACGGGCCGTCCTTGCCTTTGTGCAGGGACAGACCGAGCTCGCCGAGGAAGGCGCGCAGTTTTTCCAGACGCTCCGGCGGCGGGCCGTTGTGAACCCGATACAGCGCAGGAATTTCGTGCTTTTTCAGGAATTCAGCCGTGGCCACGTTGGCCGCCAGCATGCATTCTTCGATCAGCTTGTGTGCATCGTTGCGAACGGTCGGACGGATCTCGGCAATCTTGCGCTCGGTGCCGAAGATGATCCGGGTTTCCTGCGTTTCGAAATCGATCGCGCCACGTACGTGACGAGCGCCCAGCAGAACCTTGTACAGCGCGTAGAGCTGCTTCAGGTGCGGCAGAACATCGTTGTACTCGCCGCGAAGCTGACGCGCCTCGGTGAGTTTCGGCGTCTCCAGCATCGAGCTGACCTTGTTGTAGGTCAGGCGCGCATGGGAATGAATCACCGCTTCGTAGAAGCAGTAATCAGTCATCTCGCCGGTTTTCGAGATAGTCATCTCGCAGACCATGGCCAGGCGATCGACGTGCGGGTTCAGCGAGCACAGCCCGTTGGACAGCTGCTCCGGCAGCATCGGCACTACGCGCTCCGGGAAGTAAACGGAGTTGCCGCGAACCTGGGACTCGTTGTCCAGGGCCGAACCGATTTTCACGTAGCTGGAGACGTCGGCGATCGCCACGTACAACTTCCAGCCGCCGGAGAACAGGCGCAGCTTGCCCGGTTTGGCTTCACAGTAAACGGCGTCATCGAAATCGCGCGCGTCTTCACCGTCAATGGTCACGAACGGCAGGTGACGCAGGTCGATGCGCTTCTCTTTGTCTTTCTCTTCGACTTCAGGCTTGAGCTTGGCGGCTTCTTTCAAGACCGCTTCAGGCCAGACGTGCGGGATATCGTACGCGCGGAGGGCGACATCGATTTCCATGCCTGGCGCCATGTAGTTGCCCACGACTTCGACCACGTCGCCTTGCGGCTGGAAGCGTGGCGTTGGCCAGTGAGTGATCTTCACTTCGACGAACTGACCGACCTTGGCATTGGCGTTGCGACCCGGGGTGACCAGCACTTCCTGCTGGATCTTCGGGTTGTCCGCGACCACGAAGCCGATACCGCCCTCTTCGAAGTAGCGGCCGACGATAGTCTCGTGGGCACGGGAGACCACTTCGACGATCATGCCTTCGCGGCGACCACGACGGTCCAGGCCGGAAACACGGGCCAAGGCACGGTCGCCATCGAACACCAGACGCATTTGCGCCGGGCTCATGAACAGGTCGTCGCTGCCGTCATCCGGGACCAGGAAGCCGAAGCCGTCACGGTGACCGCTGATGCGGCCCAGGATCAGGTCAAGCTTATCCACCGGCGCATACGTGCCGCGACGGGTATAGATGAGTTGAGCATCGCGCTCCATGGCGCGCAGACGGCGGCGCAGGGCTTCGATCTGGTCTTCTGTGGTCAGACCAAACTCTTCCACCAGCTGCTCGCGGTTAGCAGGCGAACCCCGATCAGCAAGATGCTGAAGGATCAGTTCGCGGCTAGGGATAGGGTTATCATATTTTTCCGCTTCACGAGCGGCCTCGGGATCGAGGGACTGCCAATCGGCCATTAGAGAGTTTTCACCTTGTCTATATGCGGGTTAGTTTGGCATAGGCGTAATGAAACGGGAAATTTCAGGCTGTGAGAGCCCATCTAAAGCCTTATATCGACAGCGCAAAGCTGATTTAAATGCCGTTGGTAAAATTTTCCAGGTTTTTTTGATGTCGGGGGTTTACAGTTAAAAAGACGCTCCGTATAGTGCGCGCCATCGACGACGCACTAGCGTTGCCGATACTGCCCAGATGGTGAAATTGGTAGACACGCCAGCTTCAGGTGCTGGTGACCGCAAGGTCGTGGAAGTTCGAGTCTTCTTCTGGGCACCAATTCAGAGCTTGAGATTAGATCAATTTCAAGGCTCACACAAAAACCCGCGAAAGCGGGTTTTTTGCATTCTATACATCTGATTTATTAAATCTAAATCAGGGGTTTACAGATTAAAACGCTCTCCGTATAGTGCGCCACATCAACAGCGGCAACGCTGAAGATTATGCCCAGATGGTGAAATTGGTAGACACGCCAGCTTCAGGTGCTGGTGACCGCAAGGTCGTGGAAGTTCGAGTCTTCTTCTGGGCACCAATTCAAATTCAAGGTCACGATCTTGAATTTCACAGAAACCCGCGAAAGCGGGTTTTTGCGTTTCTGGCGTTTGAAAAACCAATCTGCCTACATCTGAATCACGCGATTTGTAGCAGCTGGCGAAGCCTGCGTTCGGCTGCGCAGCAGTCGTAAAACCTGAGCGCAGGGTCTTTCTGATAAACCGCATCGCATGATTTCACGACTGCTTCGCAGCCGAACGCAGGCTTCGCCAGCTGCTACAAGTGCCTGCGCCAGCCGCTCTAGCGGACACTTCCCAGCCCCGCAAGGCGCACATGAGAAACAATATCGTTTATCATTGTTTCAAGTTTTTGCAATGCGACAGTGAGGAACCCTGCGAATGATGTTCAGAAATACCCTGCGCCGCGGCCTGACCTTCACCCTGCTCGGCCTGGCACTCGCCACTCCCCTCACCCAGGCTGCTGACCCAGTTTCCCTGACCCTCTACAACGGCCAACACAAGGAAGTCGGCGATGCCATCGCCAAAGACTTCGAAGCCAAGACCGGCATTCACGTCAATGTGCGCAAAGGCAGCAGTAACCAGCTCGCCAGCCAGGTCGTTGAAGAAGGCGACCGCTCCCCTGCCGATGTGATCTACACCGAAGAATCGCCACCGCTGAACAAGCTCGGCGAACAAGGCCTGCTGGCCCAGACCGATGCCGCCACCCTTGCTGTTTTGCCAAAAGACTACGTCGCCGGCAATGGCACCTGGATCGGTATCACCGCTCGAGTCCGCGTAGTCGCCTACAACCCGAAACTGATCGATGAAAAAGACCTGCCCAAGTCGCTCATGGAATTCTCCGATCCGAAATGGCAAGGCAAGGTCGGCTTCGTGCCTACCAGCGGCGCGTTCCAGGAACAGGCCGTGGCAATCATCAAAGTACACGGCATGGACGCGGCCGAAGAATGGCTGACCGGCCTGCGCGCGTTCGGCAAGACTTACAGCAACAACATGGTTGCACTGAAGGCCGTGGAGAACGGCGAAGTCGCCACCGTGCTGGTGAACAACTACTACTGGTTCGCCTTGCAGCGCGAAAAAGGCCAACTCGATTCGAAACTGCATTACTTCACCGGCGGCGACGTCGGCGGGCTGATCACCGTTTCCAGCGCCGCCGTGCTGAAATCCAGCAAACATCCAAAAGAAGCGCAGCAGTTCCTCGCCTACATGGCCAGCGAAGAAGGTCAGCGCGTGATCACCCAGACCACCGCCGAATACCCGCTGCACAAAGGCATGGAATCCGATCGCGGCCTCAAGCCATTCAGCGAACTCGAGGCACCGAAAGTCACCCCGGCCGACCTCGGCAACGCCGAAGAAGCCCTGGACCTGGAACGTGACGTTGGCTTGAACTGATGAGCGCTTCGTTATCCGCCCCCGCCTCGCGCGGGGGTTACGTACCACGGCGCAAGCGGCCGTCAATCTGGCTGCTGCTGCCGGTTTTGCTGTTGGTGGTGCTCAGCCTTTTGCCGCTGGTGTATGTCGGGCTCAAGACCTGGCAGGCCGGTTGGGCCGAGGCGCTGCATCTGCTGTGGCGGCCATATGTGTTCGGGCTGCTGCGCAATACGTTGGCGCTGATGGTCGGCGTGACGGTTGCTTGCGGCGTGATCGGTTTGTCGCTGGCGTGGCTGCTGGAACGCAGCAATCTGCCGGGACGGCGGTTATGGGGCGTGATTTTGTGTTTGCCGTTCGCCGTGCCGGCGTTTGTCAGCAGTTTTACCTGGGTGTCCCTGAGCGCGCATTTCGAAGGCTTGGGCGGGGCGATCCTGGTGATGACCCTGTCGAAATACCCGCTGATTTTTCTGCCAGTCGCGGCGACCTTGCGCAATCTCGATCCGTCCCTGGAAGAGTCCGCACGGACACTCGGGCAGAACCGCTGGGGCGTGTTTTTCAAAATCACCCTGCCGCTGCTCTGGCCGTCATTGCTCGCCGGCTCGCTGCTGATCGCGCTGCATATGCTGGTGGAATTCGGCGCCCTGTCGATCATCGGCCTGCAAACCTTCACCACGGCGATCTATCAGCAATTCGAACTGGAATTCAGCAACGCCAACGCGGCGATGCTGTCGGCGGTGCTTCTGGCGCTATGCCTGGTGCTGTTGTGGCTTGAGCTGCGAGTACGCGGCAAAGGTCGGCACGTGCGCACCGGCCAAGGCGCTGCTCGGCGTGCGGAACAGGTTCGATTGGGACCGTGGACGGTCGCTGGACAGGTTTACTGCCTGGCACTGGCGATCATCGGCAGCGGTATTCCGTTGGGGATGTTGGCGTACTGGCTGGCGGTGGGTTCGTCAGCGGCATTCCCGGTGGCGGCGATCAGCGAGGCGCTGCTGTCATCACTGGCGCTGTCGCTGGGTGGCGCTGCGCTGTGCCTGGTGCTGGCGGTGCCGGTGGGGTTGCTGGTGGTGCGTCATAAAGGCCGACTGGCGATCTGGGCCGAGCGCTTGCCGTATCTGCTGCATGCACTGCCAGGCCTGGTGATTGCGCTGACGCTGGTGTATTTCGCCCTGCACTACGTGCCGGCGCTGTACCAGACTTCGGCGTTGCTGCTGATCGCTTATGCGTTGCTGTTTCTGCCGCTGGCTCAGGCGCCGATTCGCACGGCGCTGAACAAGGCGGCACCGCAACTGGAAGAGGCGGCACGCACGCTGGGGGCATCGTCTTTCAGTGCGTTTTGTCGGGTGACGCTGCCGATCATCTTCCCGGCGCTGGGTGCGGCGTTCGCGCTGGTGTTTCTGGATGCGATGAAGGAACTGACGGCGACGCTGCTGCTGAGTCCGACCGGGCTCAATACGTTGGCGACTGAGGTTTGGGCGCATACCGCGAATGTGGAGTTTGCGGCGGCGGCGCCTTATGCGGCGTTGTTGATATTGGTGTCGGGGTTGCCGGTTTATCTACTCACGACACGGATGTATCTGAGTCGCTGAAGCCGCTATCGCGGGCAAGCCCGCTCCCACAATGTTCTCCAGTGAACACACAATGTGTGCTCGACAGAAATCACTGTGGGAGCGGGCTTGCCCGCGATGGCGTCAGACCAGCCAATACAAATCCTAAGCCCTGAACTGCCCCAGGCTCGCCTTCAACTGCGCCGCCAACCCATCCAGTACCTTGCCGCTGGCCGTGGTTTCCACCACCGCCTGAGCCGCTTTCTCAGCTTGTGCATGAATGGTCTCAACCCGACCCCGCACCGCTTGCGCGCCTTGCGCCTGGTGGGCCGCTGCCTGCGTCGCCAGACCAATCGCCGCATGAACCTGCTCGACCGATGCCTGCACCGATTGCTGCAACCTTGCGCTATCACGCAACACCAGCAAACCTTCATTGGCCTGGCGCCCGGCCTGGCCAATCGCTGCCACCGCCTCACGCGCACCTTGCTGCAAGGCCACGATGTGAGCCTGGATGTCGCCGGTGGAGCTCTGGGTCTTGCTCGCCAATGCCCGGACTTCGTCCGCCACCACCGCAAAGCCACGACCGGTCTCGCCGGCACGCGCCGCTTCGATGGCGGCATTCAGTGCCAGCAGGTTGGTTTGTTCGGCGATCCCGTGAATCACCGTCAGAACCACTTCAATCTGCTCACTCTGCTGCGCCAGCCGCTCGATGACTTTCGACCCGGTATCGACCTGCCCGGCCAACGCCTCGATCAGGCTGCCGACTTTTGCCGAGGTCCGGGTGTTCTCATCGGTGGCCGAACGAATGTCCACCACCTGCTGCAAAGCTGCCTGCATGGCGTGGCTTTCTGACTGCGCTTCATCCGCCATCTGCGATAACGCGCGCAGACTCTCGGCCACTTCATCGCGCTGCATGCCCGCCGCTTTATCGGCTCCAGCATTGCGCAGGGTCATGGCGCCGATTTCCACGCCGGTGCGCTGAGCCACATCGCCCGCCTCGCGCACGATCGGCTGCAACTTATCCACAAAGCGGTTGACCGCCGCGGCCATGTCGCCGATTTCGTCTTTGCTGTTGATTTGCACACGCTTGGTCAGGTCACCCTCGCCCGCCGCCAGGTCATCCATCGCGGCGATGAGCATTTTCAAGCGATTGACCACTCGACGGCCCAACACAACAGCGAGCAACAGCAGCACACCGCAACCGACCAGCGCCAGGAACATCCCGATGCGCCAGCGCAACGTCGCCGCCGCTTCCTGAACGGTGCTGGTGGTGTTGGCTTTCATTTCCGACGCCGTGGCCTGCGCGGACGTCAGACGTGCACGCATTGCCGTGGCGCTGTCTGCAGCTGCGCCCTTGAGACTGTCACCGACCAGCTGATCACCACTGGCGATCAGCGCCGCAAAACGTTTATCCAGGGCTGCCAGATCGGTTTCCACCGAAGCGGTCGAAACGCCCATCAAGACCTTGCCGATTTCCACGCCATTGGGGTTGATCGAGGCTTCGAGGTAGTAGACCGACGGATCGTTCTTCGCCGCATCCAGCACCTTGTCCAGCGCTCGCTCACCCTGGCCTTTCTCCAGCAATGCCTTGTTGATCGGGTTTTCGCGGTTGAGGTAACGCGTCAGGTGCTGACCCGTCGCGTCGTCATACACCACGAACAACACGTTGGGATTGCGCTGGGCCCGGCGGGCGAATTCCGACAGGGTTGGAACGTCGCTGTCCCACATGGCGCGGGGCGCGACGGAGGCCAGCAGTTGCGCCATGTCGTTGGCCGAATCTTTCAGATCCTTCTCCAACGTTGCACGCAGTTGCACCTGCTCGTCTTTCAATCGCGTAGACAGGCCGGCGGTGAGTCGCTGACGGGTGCTGGTGGAGAGATTGTCCAGGCTCGACGTGACTTCACGCCCCGCCTGCTCAAGTTCAGCAGACAGTTTTTGACTGTCGGCACCCAGGCGCATGCCGAGATCAGCCTCAAGCGCAGTCACCGTGCTCCGAGTCAGGGCGACAGCCACCAGCACCTGCACCAAAAGGGCGATACCAAGGGTAACGAACACAGGCCGCAACAAACGGCTTTGTAACAATGAGAGAACGGCCGACACTTGGAATCCCTCTGCTTTGGCGCCATTAAATTGATGGCGCGCTGGAAGCGATGCTTTTATTCAACATCACAGCAAAGGTCATGCCGTCCGGCAGGCAGAAACGACAAAGGGTCCAATTAAGGACCCTTTGCTTTTTACATCAACGACTTATTAAGCGAACGGGTGACGCAAAACGATGGTTTCGTTGCGGTCCGGGCCCGTCGAAATAATGTCAATCGGCGCACCGACCAACTCTTCAACGCGTTTGATGTAGTTGCGAGCAGCTTGCGGCAGCTCTTCCAGCGTCTTGGCGCCGACGGTGGATTCGGTCCAGCCTGGCATCTCTTCGTACACCGGCTCCAGGCCGATATAGCTGTCGGCGTCAGTCGGTGCGTCAATCACTGCACCATCCTTGTTCTTGTAGCCCACACAGATGTTGATGGTTTCCAGACCGTCCAGCACGTCCAGCTTGGTCAGGCACAGGCCCGAGATGCTGTTGACGTCGATAGCGCGACGCAGGATGACGGCATCGAACCAGCCGCAACGACGGGCACGGCCGGTGGTAGCACCGAACTCGTGGCCACGCTTGGCCAGGAAGGCGCCAACGTCGTCGAACAGCTCAGTCGGGAACGGACCCGAACCGACGCGAGTGGTGTAAGCCTTGGTGATGCCGAGGATGTAATCCAGGTACATCGGGCCAAACCCCGAACCGGTGGCAATGCCGCCCGCGGTGGTGTTGGAGCTGGTGACGTACGGGTAGGTACCGTGGTCGATGTCCAGCAAGGAGCCTTGGGCGCCTTCGAACATGATGTCTTTGCCAGCGCGGCGCAGCTCGTGCAGCTCGGCGGTGACGTCGAGCATCATCGGCTTCAGCAGCTCGGCGTATTCCATGCACTCGTCCAGAGTCTTCTGGAAGTCGATTGCCGGCTCTTTGTAGTAATTGACCAGAACGAAGTTGTGGTAATCCAGCAACTCGCCCAGCTTGGCGGCGAAACGCTCACGGTGGAACAGGTCACCGATGCGCAGACCGCGACGTGCAACCTTGTCTTCGTAAGCCGGGCCGATGCCGCGACCGGTAGTACCGATCTTCAGCTCGCCACGGGCCTTTTCACGGGCCTGGTCCAGCGCTACGTGGTAGGACAGGATCAGCGGGCAGGACGGGCTGATACGCAGGCGCTCACGCACCGGTACGCCTTTCTCTTCCAGCTTGATGATTTCCCGCAGCAGAGCGTCGGGTGCAACCACCACGCCGTTGCCGATCAGGCACTGCACGCCTTCGCGCAGCACGCCCGACGGGATCAGGTGCAAGACGGTTTTTTCGCCATCGATCACCAAGGTGTGACCAGCGTTGTGGCCACCTTGGTAGCGCACTACGGCGGCAGCATGTTCGGTCAGCAGATCAACGATCTTGCCTTTGCCCTCATCACCCCATTGGGTGCCCAGGACTACGACATTCTTACCCATAACACTTGTCCTCATTCGCGCAAACTTGGTGCCGGCCGCGGCCGGCGGGAAAACTCAAGAAGCCAGTGGCGATACTTGCCAAAGCCCGTTCTGCTGAATCAATTGCCGGTCGCAGTCCGCTTCACGGGCGGCGGCCAAAGGTTGTCCAGGCAACGCCTGAACGACACGCTGACCCTCACTGCGCAACTGACAAACCTGCTGCCAGAGTGCCGCATCCGTACTGTCAGGCATCCAGATACCGCCAGACGGTAGCTCGATCTCAGCACGCCCCAGGGTCACCAGGGTTTTCAAATCGGTAGAGAAGCCTGTTGCCGGACGCGCGCGACCAAAGTCGGCGCCGATGTCGTCGTAACGACCGCCCTGAGCAATGGACTGGCCAACGCCCGGTACAAACACCGCGAACACTACACCGGTGTGGTAGTGGTAGCCGCGCAACTCGCCCAGATCGAAGTAAAGCGGTAAATCCGGAAAACGCGTGGACAGACGCTCGGCAATCGCCAGCAAATCGTCCAGCGCCGCCAGAACAGGTGCCGGTGCTTGCGCCAGGCGCTCGCGGGCAGCGCCCAATACTTCACGACCGCCACACAAATCGACCAACGCTCGCAGCATGCCCGACAGATCGGCAGGCAAGCCTTCGGTCAAGGTAATGACCTCGTCGATCGCCTTGCGTTGCAACGCATCGAACAACTGCTGTTCAACTTCACCGGACAAACCGGCCGCACGGGCCAGGCCGCGGTAGATGCCGACATGACCGAGGTCCATGTGCACATCCGGTACATCGGCCAGTTGCAGCATGGCCAGCATCAGGCTGATGACTTCCACGTCGCTGCTCGGGCTCGCATCGCCGTACAACTCGGCGCCCAGTTGGATCGGGCTGCGCGAGGACGACAAGGCACGTGGCTGGGCATGCAGCACGCTGCCGGCATAGCACAGACGGCTCGGACCTTCGCGACGCAGGGTGTGCGCATCGATGCGCGCCACTTGCGGCGTGATGTCGGCACGAAAGCCCATCTGCCGGCCCGATTGCGGGTCGATGACCTTGAAGGTACGCAGATCGAGGTCCGAGCCCGCGCCGGTCAGCAGGGATTCCAGGTACTCGATATGGGGAGTCACGACAAACTCGTAACCCCAGCTCTGGAACAGATCCAACACCTGACGACGCGCTACTTCGATGCGCGCCGCCTCTGGTGGCAGTACTTCTTCGATGCCATCTGGCAGCAGCCAGCGGTCTACCGTTGCCATTACGCCATTCCCCTATGATCCGGGCGGCCAGCCGTTGGGCGAGCCTTGAGTGAAGCAGAAAATGGTCGGTTCATGTGCAAACCACGCGCATAAACAACGTGGCGAAAAGCCTGAAACCGGCTTCGCCAACCACTTTCCTCGAAAAACCTGTCGAGTCATTCAACTCGGGCGCCCGCTTAAAAACCGCAATCAAACGTGCAGACGCAAAAAAGCCGGGAATTTCCCGGCTGCCGCATCATACACACGTTTTCCCAAAGGATCACCCCGCCCGAGGCTTTAGCCGCCAGGCGGGGGATGATTCAGGTCAACGCCGTATCAAGGCTTGGCTTTTTCCAGGTAACGGAAGAAGTCACTGCTTGGGTCCAGGACCATGACGTCGGATTTGTTCGCGAAGCTTTCACGGTAGGCACGCAGGCTACGGTAGAAACCGTAGAACTCCTGATCCTGGCCGTAGGCCTTGGAGTAGATCGCAGCGGCCTGGGCATCACCGTCACCGCGAACCTCTTCGGATTCACGATAGGCTTCAGCCAGCAGCACGCGGCGTTGACGATCGGCGTCGGCACGGATGCCTTCTGCCAGCTCGTTACCCTTGGCGCGGTGCTCGCGAGCTTCACGCTCACGCTCGGAGCTCATACGCTCGAACACACTGCGGTTCACTTCTTTCGGCAGATCGATGGCCTTGACCCGAACATCGACCACTTCGATGCCCAGCTCTTTCTCCGCCATCTTGTTCAGCGAAGCCGTGATATCGGTCATCAGCGCATCGCGCTCACCGGACACCACTTCGTGCAGCGTGCGCTTACCGAACTGGTCACGCAGGCCCGATTCCAGACGACGGGAAAGACGCTCGTCGGCAATCTGCTTGAGGCCGGAAGTCGCGGTGTAATAACGCTCAGCGTCCTTCACGCGCCACTTGGCGTAGGCATCGACCATGACGGCTTTCTTTTCCAGCGTCAGGAAGCGTTGCGTCGGTGCATCCAGCGTCATCAGGCGTGCGTCGAATTTGCGCACCTGGTTAACGTAAGGCACTTTCACGTGCAGGCCCGGCTGGACATCAGCCTGGACCACGCGACCGAACTGCAGCAGCACCGCACGCTCGGTCTGAGCCACGATGTAGAAGCAGTTCCAGGCAGCGATGGCCACGACGACGCCGACAATAAGGGCGATCAGCGATTTATTGCTCATCAGCGACTCTCCCTGGTACGTGCTTGCTGTTGCTGCAGATCAGCGGCTGCACGCGCATTCGCTTCATTGCCGGTGGCTGCCGCACCGGTCACCGGAGCGCTGGTGTTGCGACCACTTTCGACCATCTTGTCCAGCGGCAAGTACAGCAGATTGCTCTGGCCATTCTTGTTGCCGGTCACGAGAACCTTGCTGGTATTGCTGAAGACTTCCTGCATGGTGTCCAGGTACAGACGCTCACGGGTCACTTCAGGTGCCTTGCGGTACTCGCTCACCAGCTTGGTGAAGCGATCGGCCTCACCCTTGGCGCGCGAGACGGTTTCGTCGCGGTAACCGTTGGCATCTTCGATGATGCGCTGGGCCTGACCACGGGCTTCCGGCACAACGCCGTTGGCGTAGGTTTCAGCCTGGTTGCGCGAACGCTGCTCGTCTTCTCGGGCACGGATCACGTCATCGAAGGCTTCCTGCACTTCACGCGGTGCCGCTGCGCTCTGTACGTTGACCTGAGTCACGGTGATACCGGTGCGATAGGTATCCATGAAGCGTTGCAGACGCTCCTTGATCTCGCTGGCCATCAACTCACGACCTTCGGTCAGCACCTGGTCCATCGCGGTGGAACCCACCACATGGCGCAAGGCACTTTCGGTCGCGTGCTGCAGGCTGATTTCCGGCTGGTCGACGCTCAGGACGAAGTCCTGCAGGTTGCTGATCTTGTACTGCACGGTCAGCGGCACTTCGACGATGTTCTCGTCTTCAGTCAGCATTTGACCCTGCTTGGTATAGGCACGCTCACGCGTGACGTTTTCCAGGTACTTGCGATCAAGCGGCGGAAAATAGATGTTCAGGCCCGGGCCGACGGTTTCGTAGTACTTGCCGAAGCGCAGCACAACGGCTTGCTCCTGCTCGTCGACTACGTAGACCGCGCTGTACAGCCAAACAGCTGCCAGCACGACAAGGCCGATGCCAAGAATGCCGCCGAAGCCGCCACTCTTGCCCGAACCACCGCCGTCATCACCACGTTTCTTACCACCACCGAACAACCCGTTCAGGCTTTCCTGCAGCTTTCGGAAGGCCTCGTCGAGATCCGGAGGTCCCTTGCGGTCGCCGTTATTGCGGCGCTTGCCACCCCAAGGATCCTGATTATTCGAGTTGCCACCCGGCTCATTCCAAGCCATAGCGCTCTCCATCTGATAAAGCAAAGACGCACCCACGGCGCGCCGACCAATGCTACAGAATGCCTGTCACCGCGGCACAACCGCTTTCTCAGGCTTTTATTGCAAAGTGTGTTGCTCGATAAACTCCGTCGGCACAACGCCTTCACGGCTGACCAGTCGATTGAGCTCCGAGCGCGGCAATCTAACGGCCAGCAAGCTGACACCTTCTTCGTCGTGTTCTTCTTTCTGTACCACGCCCAGTTCGAAAAACTGTGCACGCAGTCGCGCAAAACGCTGAGGCAAGCGCAAGGTACCGATAAACAAATCACCGCCCAGCAACTCGGCAATGGCTTGCTCAAGCAATTCCAGACCGCTGCCATCACGCGCCGACAACCAGACCCGCTGAGGTTTGCCGTTTTCGTCGCGCTGGATTTGTGGCTCAACGCCTTCAAGCAAATCGAGTTTGTTATAGACCTCGAGGATCGGCAAGTCCTGGGCACCGATCTCGCCCAGCACCACCATCACCTGCTCGATCTGCAACATGCGATCCGGTTCGGCTGCATCAATCACGTGCAACAGCAGGTCGGAGTTGCTCGACTCTTCGAGGGTAGACCGAAATGCCTCGACCAGTTTGTGGGGCAAGTGGCGGATGAAACCCACGGTGTCGGCCAGGACAATCGGCCCCAGGTCGTCCAGTTCCAGACGGCGCAGGGTCGGGTCCAGCGTGGCAAACAGCTGGTCAGCCGCGTACACGTCGGATTTCGTCACGTTATTGAAGAGCGTGGATTTACCGGCGTTGGTATACCCCACCAGGGACACGGTAGGAATGTCAGCACGCGAGCGGCCGCGTCGGGACTGTTCGCGCTGACTGCGCACTTTCTCCAGCCGGCCCTTGATCTGCCGCAGGCGAACCCGCAGCAAACGGCGGTCGGTTTCCAGCTGGGTTTCACCCGGGCCACGCATGCCGATACCGCCACCTTGACGCTCAAGGTGAGTCCAGCCACGAACCAGCCGGGTGCTCATGTGGTCAAGCTGGGCCAGTTCGACCTGGAGCTTGCCTTCATGGGTACGGGCACGTTGGGCGAAAATATCGAGAATCAGACCGGTGCGGTCGATCACGCGACACTCGAAAACACGTTCGAGGTTACGTTCCTGACTGGGCGTGAGGATGTGATTGAAGATCACCAGATCGGCCTCTTCGGCATGGACCAGGTCGCGTAGTTCCTCGACCTTGCCGCTGCCAATCAGGAATTTGGCGGTTGGCCGATGACGCGGCACGTTAAAAAACGCAACGGTCTCGGCGCCGGCCGAATTAGCCAACTCCTGAAACTCCTGCGGATCTTCGCGCGCCTCAGGGTCCTGTCCATCCAAGTGAACGAGGATCACTCGCTCACCACCACCGTGGCGCTCAAAGAACAAAGGAGACTCCTATCAGGCGTTACCTGGCTCAGCGTCACCTGCTTCGGATTCGGTTGCGCTAGGCAGACGAATTGGACGAACCGGCACCACTGTAGAGATAGCGTGTTTATAAACCATCTGGCTGACGGTGTTCTTCAGCAGGATAACGAACTGGTCGAAAGACTCGATCGTGCCTTGCAGTTTGATCCCGTTGACCAGGTAGATGGACACCCCAACTTTCTCTTTACGTAAAGTATTCAAGTAAGGGTCTTGTAGCGAATGCCCTTTTGACATGTGCCGCACTCCTTTAAGGATTCAATATAAAAAATAGGTAAACAGATGGCTTGTGGCCGTCACACCCCCAAGGATAGACGGCAATTGCAAGGACTCAGCTCAATATGGAGATGGTCCCCAGGTATTTCAAGGCGCGCGGCAGATTGTCGCAATCCAGGCTGTCCAGCCAGTGTAAATCAGCCCAACTGCGCAGCCAGGTGAACTGACGCTTTGCCAATTGGCGCGTGGCAATGATTCCACGCTCCTGCATCTCGGCTTGTGTCAGCTTGCCATCCAGGTAGTCCCAGACTTGTCGGTAGCCTACCGCACGTATAGACGGCAACCCTGAATGCAGGTCACTTCGCTTACGCAGGGCTACGACCTCGTCAATGAATCCCTGTTCCAACATAACTGTGAATCTTTGTTTAATTCGCTCGTGCAGTACCTGGCGATTTGCCGGAGCAATGGCCAAGTTCGCGACAGTATAGGGCAATTGTTGCAGTCCCGAAGCGGCTGCTTCAGTACTTTGCGCACTTTGTCTCAGTCGCAGCTCGGTCATGCTCTGACCGCTGACGCGATAAACTTCCAGCGCTCGACTAAGTCGCTGCGGATCGTTCGGATGAATCCGCGCCGCAGAAACCGGATCGATCACCGCCAACTGTTCGTGCAGGGCTTGCCAGCCAAGGCGTGCAGCCTCTTCTTCAATCTGCGCACGAACCTCGGGATCGGCCGCCGGCATTTCTGCCAGTCCTTCGACCAAAGCCTTGTAGTAGAGCATCGTGCCGCCTACAAGCAGCGGAATTTTGCCTCGCGAAGTGATCTCGGCCATCGCCTCAAGCGCATCACGACGGAAATCGGCGGCCGAATAGCTCTCGGCCGGGTCCAGAATATCGATCAACCGGTGCGGAAACTCGGCCAGAATCTCTTTCGAAGGCTTGGCGGTGCCGATGTCCATGCCGCGATAGACCAGCGCCGAATCGACACTGATCAGCTCGCAAGGCAGGACCTTGGTCAGCTCGATGGCCAGGTCAGTCTTGCCCGCTGCGGTCGGGCCCATCAGGAAAATCGCAGGAGGGAGCTGGCTCATCAGCGACCGCGCAAGAACAGTTTGTCCAGATCGTCCAGGCCCAGTTGGGTCCAGGTCGGTCGGCCATGGTTGCATTGACCGCTGCGCTCGGTGTTTTCCATGTCCCGCAGCAGACCGTTCATTTCTGGCAGCGCCAGACGCCGATTCGCCCGAATCGCGCCGTGACAGGCCATTGTGCCGAGCAGTTCATTGAGGTGTGCCTGAATGCGGTCGCTGGTGCCGTATTCCATCAGATCGGCCAGCACATCACTGACCAAGCGGTTGGCTTCCGCCTGCTTGAGTAAGGCCGGAATTTGCCGGATCGCCAGTGTTTCCGGGCCCAGACGCTGCAATTCAAAGCCCAGACGCTGGAACCATGCGACGTTCTCTTCGGCGCAATCGCCTTCGCGCTCGCTCACCGCCAAAGATTCCGGAACCAACAGCGGCTGGCCACTCAGGCCTTCGCTGGCCATGGCGATCTTCAAGCGTTCGTACATGATCCGCTCGTGGGCGGCATGCATGTCGACCAGCACCAGGCCCTGAGCGTTTTCCGAAAGAATGTAGATGCCTTTGAGTTGCGCCAAGGCGTAACCCAGCGGTGGAATATCGTCTTGCCCGGCCGGAAGTGCAGCAGCGTTAGCTTCTGGCAGCGGCGCAAAAAACTCCTTGTACGCAGCCTGAGCCTCAGCCGCCGGCACGCCGGACTGAGGACGCGGCGTGTACTGATACTGATAACCGGCGCCTGCACCCGAGCCTGCCGGCGTGTTGAACGACGGTTGAGCCTGCGGCTGTTCCAGCAACGCATTGGCCGCCAGGCGCATTTCGCCCTGTGGACCGAACTCGCCGGCATCGATACCGGACGGGCGAACAATCGCCGTCGCCACCGGCGCCGCCAGATGATCATCCGGTCGCACATCGCCCAAGGCGCGGTGCAAGGTGCCGTAGAGGAAATCGTGAACCATGCGCCCGTCACGGAAGCGCACTTCGTGCTTGGTCGGGTGCACGTTGACGTCGACACCGGCCGGATCGACCTCGAAAAACAGCACGAACGTCGGGTGCCGACCGTTGAACAGCACGTCGCGATACGCCTGGCGCACCGCGTGTGCCACCAGTTTGTCGCGCACGGCACGGCCGTTCACAAAGAAATACTGCAAGTCCGCCTGGCTACGGTTGAACGTCGGCAACCCGACCCAACCCCACAGATGCAGGCCATTGCGTTCGATTTCGATCGGCATCGCCTGCTCGAGGAAACCCGAGCCGCAAATGGCTGCCACTCGCCGCGCGCGGGCCGCGTCGTCATGGGCTTCGTGCAGGCTGAGGATGGTTTTGCCGTTGTGACGCAAGTGGAACGCCACGTCGAAACGCGCCAACGCCAGACGCTTGATCACTTCTTGCAGGTGATCGAATTCGGTTTTTTCGGTCTTGAGGAATTTGCGCCGCGCCGGAGTGTTGAAGAACAGGTCGCGGACTTCCACCGAAGTGCCCACCGGATGGGCCGCAGGTTGAACCCGAGGCGCCATGTCCCGGCCTTCGGTCTCGACCTGCCAGGCCTGATCGGCCTCCTTGGTGCGGGATGTCAGGGTCAGGCGCGCCACGGAGCTGATCGAGGCGAGGGCTTCACCGCGAAATCCTAGGCTCATGACCTGCTCAAGATCTTCCAGGTTGCGGATCTTGCTGGTGGCGTGTCGCGCCAGGGCCAGCGGCAGGTCATCGGCGGAAATGCCGCTGCCGTCGTCGCGCACCCGCAGCAGCTTGACGCCGCCCTGTTCCACATCGACATCAATGCGCCTGGCGCCGGAGTCGAGGCTATTTTCCAACAACTCCTTGATCACCGAGGCCGGGCGTTCAACCACCTCACCGGCGGCAATCTGGTTCGCCAGTCGCGGGCTGAGCAGCTCGATGCGAGCCGTATTGGTCAGCACCTGGTTCATTCTTTGGACGCCAGTTCAGTGCCGGGAATGGTCAGGGTCTGACCGATTTTCAGCTCGTCGCTTTGCAGGTTATTGGCACTGCGCAAGGTGGCCGGAGACACCTGATAACGCACGGCAATCATCGCCAGCGTCTCGCCCGGATTCACCCGGTGGTCACGTGGGCCTTGGGCGATTTTGCCGGAATCACGCAGCCAGGCGATGTAGGTGCCTGGCGGCGGGTTTTGCTGGAAGAACTGGCGCACGCCGCTGCTGATCGAGCGGGCGAGCGCCTGCTGGTGGTTCGCTGCGGCCAGCTTGGACGCTTCGTTGGCATTGGAGATGAACCCGGTTTCCACCAGGATCGATGGAATGTCCGGCGACTTCAGCACCATGAACCCGGCCTGTTCCACACGCTGTTTGTGCAGTGGCGTGACGCGCCCGATGTTACTCAAGACTTTTTGGCCAACGTTCAGGCTGGACGTCAAGGACGCGGTCATCGACAAATCAAGGAGCACGCCAGCAAGCATTCGGTCCTTGTCGTCGAGGCTGACGTTGCCGGCACCGCCGATCAAGTCGGAACGGTTTTCGCTGTCGGCCAGCCAACGGGCGGTCTCCGATGTGGCGCCGCGATCAGACAGGGCGAACACCGATGCACCGAACGCAGCAGCCGAAGGCGCGGCATCGGCGTGGATCGACACGAACAGGTCGGCGCCTTTTTTGCGGGCGATTTCGGTACGGCCGCGCAACGGAATGAAGTAGTCGCCGGTACGGGTCAGTTCGGCGCGGAAGCCTTTCATGCCGTTGACCTGGCGTTGCAGCTCGCGGGCGATGGCCAGCACCACGTCTTTTTCACGCTGACCGCGAGAGCCCGAGGCACCCGGGTCTTCGCCGCCGTGACCAGCGTCGATCACGACGATGATGTCACGCTTGCCGGCCGGCGCGGGCGGCAGTTTGACCGGGGGATCGATCGGGGTGACCGGCACCGGCGCCACTGTCGCGACGTTGGTCGGCGCCGGTATTGGCGCGGCATCGGCGGCGTTATCGAACAGATCGACCACCAGACGGTTGCCGTACTGGGCGTTCGGCGCCAGGGTGAAGCTTTTCGGCGTGACGGCTTTTTTCAGGTCGATGACCACCCGCAGATCGGTCGGCGTGCGTTGGGCCGAGCGCATGGCAGTGATCGGGCTATTGGCGCTGTTGACGTTCAACGGCGCACCAAGGGTAGCGCCATTGATGTCGATCACCAGCCGATCCGGTGCGGTCAGGGTAAACACGCTGTGTTGCACCGGCCCGGACAAGTCGAACACCAGCCGAGTGTTGTCCGGTGCTCGCCACAGGCGAACGCTGTTGACCTTCGTCTCGGCCACAGCGTCGACGGTCACCGCCAAAAACAACGTCCCTACGGCAGCTACCATCGCGCGAAAGCGCATACCTGACCCCATCATTTAATTGGTTTCCAATGCCAAAGCGGCACACCAGGACTCGCCGCGCGAGCCTTGGGACAAAATTTTCAGCGAACGCCCGCTGTCTTGCGGGCTAATGGTAATGGTCAGGTCGGGCTTTGGCAAAAAGCCTGCACCCTTCTGGGGCCATTCGATCAGGCACAACGCGTCGTCTTCGAAGTAATCGCGGATGCCCAGGTACTCCAGTTCTTCCGGATCGACCAGTCGATACAGGTCGAAATGGAAGGCCCGAATATCACCGATCTCATAGGGCTCGACCAAGGTAAACGTCGGACTCTTTACCGCCCCGACATGCCCCAGACCACGGATGATGCCCCGCGACAGCGTGGTTTTCCCCGCCCCCAGATCACCTTCAAGAAAAATAAGACCGTGCCCTTGGGTGGTTTGTGCGATACGTGCGCCAAATGCGGTCATCGCCTCTTCATCGGCCAGGTACAGGGTTACTTCAGACACGGTGCTTGCTCCTCCAACAACTGACGAATGGCTGGGATCAGATCACTGGCCGCCAGCCCGCGGCCCGATTTACCTTCTTGCGCGCCGGCATTGGCGTGCAGCCAGACCGCCAGGCAGGCCGCGTCGAACGCGTCCATGCCCTGGGCCAGCAACGCGCCGACCAGACCGGCCAGCACATCACCCAAACCCGCGGTGGCCATGGCCGGATGGCCCTGATGACACAACGACAGGCGCCCATCGGGGCTGGCGATGAGACTGCCGGCGCCCTTGAGAATCACAATAGCTGTATATTTTTTGCTCAGCGCGTGAGCGGCGGCCGGGCGATCAGCCTGAACCTCGGCAGTGCTTATCCCCAGCAACCGCGCTGCTTCACCCGGATGCGGCGTGATCACGCAGTCCCTGGGCAAGCTCACGTGCCTTGAAGCCAGCAAATTCAGCGCATCGGCGTCCCAGACTTGCGGCAATGGCGCATTGGCTGCCGCCGATAACAGACTGCGACCCCAGGAAGCCTGACCCAGGCCCGGGCCGACCACCAGCACGGAAACCTTTTGAAGCAGTTCCATCAGTTGATTGGCCGACGACGTCCCCAACACCATCGCTTCAGGAATTCTCGCCAACGCCGCCGGCACATGTTCGCTGCGCGTGGCTACGGACACCATGCCCGCACCACTGCGCAGGGCACTTTGTGCGCTCAGCAGAATGGCGCCGCCAAAACCCCGATCACCGCCAATCAGCAATACATGGCCGAATTTGCCTTTATGGGCAGTTGGCGCGCGGCCCGCCAGCCGCGGCAAGTTGCCGGCCGTCAGGCGACGTGCATTAACGGCAACGCCGTTAAACGACTCGGCGCAAGCTTGCAGATCGTTGAAAACCAGCTCACCGACCACATCCGCAGCGTCGCCCGTGAACAAACCCAACTTCAAGCCAATGAAGGTCACTGTCAGATCAGCACGAACAGCCGTGCCGAGCAAGCGCCCTGTATCGGCGCACAAACCCGAAGGGATATCCACCGCCGCCACCGGCAGGCCACTGGCATTGATCGCTGCGATCACGCTGGCGTAGGGCTCTCGTACCTCCCCCGTCAAACCGGTGCCGAGCAAGGCATCCAGCACGATACCGCGCAACTCGGTCTGCATCGTGAAGGTTTGAACCGCGACGCCTTCGGACACCGCCTCGGCATGGGCAAGTGCCGCATCCCCCTGCAAACACTGAGGATCACCGGCCGCCAACACCCGCACATGCCAACCGGCACGCCGGGCCAGCACTGCCACCAGATAACCGTCGCCAGCGTTATTGCCGTGACCGGCCACCACGCTCAATTCATTCGCCGACGGCCACTGGCGGACCAGCGCACGCCAAGTCGCCCGCGCTGCGCGCTGCATCAATTCGAAGCCCGGCGTACCGGCCGCGATCAGGTTGGCATCGAGGGCTCGCACGTGCGCGGCGCTGTACAGCGCGTCGGGTAAATCATCTTTAGTGTGCGGCATGCGTCTTCGGGCTCCGATGTCTGGCAGAATTATACGCACCTCAGCTCCGGTTTCTCTCGCCTCATGCCCGCTATTACCATAGACCTGCCCGCCCTCGCCCAATCCATCAAGGACTGGGGCCGCGAGCTGGGCTTTCAGCAAGTCGGCATCAGCGGCCTGGACCTGGCCGAGCATGAGCAGCACCTAGAGCGCTGGCTGGCGGCCGGCTACCACGGCGAAATGGAATACATGGGCGCCCACGGCAGCAAACGCTCACACCCGGAAGAACTCGTCCCCGGCACTTTGCGCGTGGTTTCCCTGCGCATGGACTACCTGCCCGGCGACACCCAAATGGCGCAGTTGCTGGCCCAACCGGAAAAAGCCTACGTATCGCGTTATGCCTTGGGCCGCGATTACCACAAATTGATCCGTAAACGCGTGCAACAACTGGCAGAAAAAATTCAGGCAGTCATCGGGCCGTTCGGCTACCGCGCCTTCGTCGACAGCGCGCCGGTGCTGGAAAAGGCCATTGCAGAGAAGGCCGGCCTGGGCTGGATCGGCAAAAACACCCTGGTGTTGAACCGCAAGGCCGGCAGCTATTTCTTCCTCAGCGAACTCTTTGTTGATCTGCCGCTGCCCGTGGACCCACCTCACAGCACCGAACATTGCGGCCGCTGCACCGCGTGCCTGGACATTTGCCCGACCAACGCCTTCGTCGGTCCGTATGTGCTGGACGCCCGGCGTTGCATTTCCTACCTGACCATCGAACTGAAAAGCGCGATCCCCGAAGACTTGCGGCCACTGATTGGCAATCGGGTGTTCGGTTGCGACGACTGCCAGATCGTCTGCCCATGGAACCGCTTCGCCCGCCCGTCCGGCGAAAGCGACTTCAAGCCACGGCACAATCTGGACAATGCCGAACTGGCCGAACTGTTCATGTGGGATGAGGACAAGTTCCTCAGCAGCACTGAAGGTTCACCGCTGCGCCGCGCGGGTTACGAGCGCTGGCTGCGAAACCTCGCGGTAGGGCTGGGGAACGCGCCGTCGAGTATTCCGGTGCTGGAAGCGCTTAAGGCGCGGAGAGACTATCCGTCGGAGTTGGTGCGTGAGCACGTCGAGTGGGCGTTGAAGCAACATGAGCAGCGCGCTGGCAGCCACTAAACTCGCCTTTAGCGATGCAAGTTTATCCACTTGGCACTGCGCCCCTTCCCTGTCGACTCAATTAACCCTTCGGCTTTCAATGAACGCAAAACCATACGTACAGTGTCACGACTCACGCCCGGGCAAGCTTCTTCAAGCTCAGTAATGGAAAACGGTAGGGAGCGCTTCAACGCTTCAACTCGAACTCGATCGCTTTTGCCTCCATGGCGCTTATCGATCTTACCGACACGCTCCTCAAACTCCTTGTAAGCGCGAAGTAGCGCACCCCAGAAATAGTTGAGCCATGGCTGAACATCGTGTCTGCCTTCATGCCAACCTTGAGAGCTGACCTCAAGTGTTTCGTAATAGCTTTCCTTTGACTCCTCGAAGATCCGCTCAAGGCTTATGAAACGGCCCACGCGATAATCAAACTGGTAAAGCAACAATAAGGTAAGCAGTCGAGCCACGCGCCCGTTGCCATCTGAGAAGGGGTGGATGCAGAGAAAGTCGAGAATACTCAGCGGGACCAATACGAGCGGGTCTGCCAGATTTTGATCCAATGCTTTTCGGTACTGCATGACCATATCGACCATTACAATGGGTGTCAGATGTGCCGCAACCGGTTGAAAGCGGATGCGTGAACTACCGTCCGGATGGCGCTCGATGATGTCATTGTTCGTTGCTTTCCACTCCCCGCCATCCTGCGGTAAATAGCGATAAAGCATGCCGTGCAACTGCCGAATGACGCCCTCGGAGAATGGCATCCCCTCTGCCGCTTCATGGATAAGAGAAAGCGCATCGCGGTACCCCGCGACTTCTTGCTCGGAGCGACTTTTCGGGTCGGCATTTTTGATAATCAACGACTTCAAACGACTTGGCGAAACAACCACTCCCTCCAATCGGTTCGATGACTCTGTAGACTCGATGACTGCAAGCTGCTTTAGGTCCTGGAGAATTTCTGGGGACTGGGAAACGAACAATTGTTGCTTGCCCCGGTACTCCCCGAGAGCCCGCAACGTCGCGACCTGCAGTCCGTCGTAGCGAAGCGTTGCGAGAAATTCGGGAGTGAGGGATCGCATTTATGTTTTTACCTGCCAAATAGGGTAATTCAAAGCTAAATAGGGTAACTAAATAGCTAACTACCCTATTTAGGAGCTTTTTACCCTATTTTCTCCGAGCAACCTAAGAGACTTCCTCGACAGGATATTTCGAAGATCCCCCTATCCGTCCATGCACCCACTGAAATCAAGCTTCGTCGTTATAAACAAACTTCGGCATTTCCCAGTGGAAACGAATCGCCAGCAACCGCAGCAGGAAGCCACCAAACAGCGTGATCAGAATCGCCTGCTCACCGGGTAATTGCAGGTAGATGCACAGCATGTAGCACCACGCCGCGGCGAACGAGACGCTGGCGTAGAGCTCGCGGCGGAAGATCAGCGGGATGTCGTTGCAGAAGATGTCGCGCAGAATGCCGCCGAAAACCCCGGTGATCACGCCGCTGACCGACGCCACCAGCATGCCGTGGCCCATTTCCAGGGCGGTCATGCAGCCGATCAGGGTGAATGCCACCAGCCCCACGGCGTCAAGCACCAGAAACAGCGAGCGCAGGTGGCGCATCCAGCGTGCAGCGAAGACGGTGAACATGGCCGCGATCGAGGTCAGCACCAGGTATTCCGGGTGTTTGACCCAAGTCAGCGGATAGTGACCGAGCAGCACATCACGCACCGACCCGCCGCCGAGGGCCGTGATGCACGCAATCAGCACCACACCAAACCAGTCCATCCCGCGACGGCCGGCGGACAGGGCACCGGTCATGGCTTCGGCGGTGATGGCGATCAGGTAAAGCATCAGCAACATGGTGGCGGTCCTTGCAGAAAGGCGCGCAGTCTAGCCATTTCGGTGCGGCACCAAAAGAGGGCGATCACTTAGGAAGACCCAGTCGTCTGCTTCGCGGGCAAGCCTCGCTCCTACGGTCACAACGCAGATCCCGTAGGAGCTGGCTTGCTGGCGATGGCGTACTCAAGGGCCCCATCGCCAGCAAGCCGGCTCCTACAGTCCGTATTCCAGATTTAGAACTTGATGAAATGCTTGCGGTAGTGCTGCAGCTCGGCGATGGATTCGCGGATGTCGTCCAGGGCCAGGTGGGTGCTGCCCTTCTTGAAGCTGTCGCGCACGTCCGGCGCCCAGCGTGCGGCCAGCTCTTTAAGCGTCGACACGTCGAGGTTGCGGTAGTGGAAGAAGCTTTCCAGGGATTTCATGTGGGTATAAAGGAAGCGACGGTCCTGGCAGATGCTGTTGCCACAGATCGGCGACTTGCCCTTCGGCACCCATTGTTCCAGGAAGGCGATGGTCTCGGCTTCGGCTTCGGCCATGCTGATGCGGCTGTCGCGAACCCGCTGGGTCAGGCCCGAGCCGCCATGTTGACGGGTGTTCCACTCGTCCATGCCGGCGAGGATCTCGTCGCTGTGATGGATGGCGATCACCGGCCCTTCGGCCAAGGTGTTCAGGTCACTGTCGGTGACGATGGTGGCCATCTCGATGATGACGTCGGTATCAGGGTTCAGACCAGTCATTTCCAGGTCGATCCAGATCAGATTCTGCGGGTTTTGCATGTGTCGGCTCCTAGGCAATGCTGCGCAGTTTAGCCTAGGGCGGCGTCCGGGCGTGCTAAACTCGCGGCCGTTTTACCTAATCGCTGCATTCTTGATACGGAACACCCATGGCCAAACGCCAACTCAATCGTCGTCAAAACTGGCGCATCGAAAAGATTCAGGGCGAACGCGCTGCCCGCGCCGCCAAACGCGAGTCCTCGGCTGTCGAGGCACTTGAGGGTGGCGACCTGGGTCCGGAACAGACCGGTCTGGTGATCGCGCACTTCGGTGTGCAGGTCGAAGTCGAAGCGCTTGAGGGCGAACTGGCCGGTGAAGTGTTCCGCTGTCACTTGCGCGCCAACCTGCCTGCGCTGGTGACCGGCGATCAGGTGGTCTGGCGTGCCGGCAACCAGGGCATCGGTGTGATCGTGGCGCAACTGCCGCGTAAAACCGAACTCTGTCGTCCGGACAGCCGTGGCCAGCTCAAGCCTGTAGCCGCCAACGTCGACATGATTGTCATCGTCTTCGCCCCGCTGCCCGAGCCTCACGCGAACCTGATCGACCGTTACCTGGTTGCAGCCGAGCACGCAGGTATTCGTCCGCTGCTGCTGCTCAACAAGTTCGACCTGATCGACGAGCAAAACGCTCCGGCATTGAATGCCTTGCTGGCGGTTTACCGCACGCTGGGTTACCCGGTGCTGGAAGTGTCGGCGCACCACGGCAACGGCATGGAGCAACTGCAGAAGCAGCTGGACGGACGCATCAGCGTATTCGTCGGCCAGTCCGGCGTCGGCAAGTCCTCGCTGGTCAACAGCCTGTTGCCGGAAGTCGAAGCCCGTGTCGGTCCGCTGTCCGAGTTGTCCGGCCAGGGCACCCACACCACCACGACCGCGCGGTTATTCCACTTTCCCGGTGGCGGTGAGTTGATCGACTCCCCGGGTATCCGCGAATTCGGCCTGGGCCACGTCAGCCGCGCCGACGTCGAAGCCGGCTTCATCGAGTTCAACGACTTGATCGGCACCTGCCGTTTTCGCGACTGCAAACATGACCGCGAGCCGGGTTGCGCCCTGCTCAAGGCCCTGGAAGAAGGCCGCGTGCAACAGCAACGGATGAACAGCTACCGCTCGATTATCGCCAGCCTGCCCGAAACCAGCTACTAAACAGACACTCCAGCCGCTCCGATGCAGACGGAGCGGCGGGTTGTTCGTTGCGCCCTGCAAATCCCCCCACCGATTAAACGTCAGACACCTCTGTAGGGCATTTGCGTGCCTGCTTGAAGGACCCGTCTCTTTAACCGGACAGGCCTTGTTGCGGCCATCCAAGTGCATACATTCAAGCCCTCTTCGCATTCCGGCGATACCGAGGGATATCCATGCAAACCTATCATTTATTCATCAGCCACTCGTGGAACTACTCCGATGCCCACGACAATCTGGTGAGACTGCTGACCGCGCATCCAACGTTCACCTTCAAGAATTTCTCCGTACCTCCGCATAACCCGATCATCGGTGCCCAGACCGACAAACAACTGGAAGAAGCCATCGAAAACAAGATCAGGCCCTGCTCGGCGGTATTGATCATGGCGGGCATGTATTCGACGTACAGCAAGTGGATCAACAAGGAAATCGAGATCGCCCGGCGCATGGGCAAGGTGATCATTGCGGTCAAACCCTTTGGTGCGGAGCGGATTTCTACCGTTGTGCGCCGGGCAGCACATGCTGAGTGCGCCTGGAACACCAACAGCATCATCAGTGCCATTCGCACTCACGCGGCGGGTTGAACCATGCGCAAGGGATTGTTCATCGGGATCAACAACTACAGCCATGTTTCCCAATTGAGTGGCTGCAACAACGACGCGATGGCCATGGCCTCGGTGCTGAAAACCGACGCCGACGGGGACCCGAATTTCAAGAATATCGTGCTGACCTCAGCCGAAGGTTACCTGGGCCGCGAGGTACTCGAAGGCCATATCCAGGATTTGTTTTCCGGGGACAGTGATGTGGCCCTGTTGTATTTCGCCGGCCACGGCAATTTCGACACCGATACCGACGAAGGCATGCTGCTGCCCCAGGACTACAAGTCGGCCAAGGACGGGATCCGGCTCAGTGACATTCTGAACTGGGCCACCAAAGCGACGAAAATCAAAAACAAAGTCATCATTCTCGATTGCTGTCAGGGCGGTGCAGCCGGGGAAATGCGGGCCTTGCGGAGCGAAAGCAGCGTGATCGGCGAGGGCATGACCATTCTCACGGCCTGTAAAAAAGAACAACCGGCAATGGAAGGTTCAGGTCACGGCGTCTTCACCGGGCTGCTGCTTCAGGCATTGCACGGTGGCGCCGCCAATATTCTGGGGAAAATCACCCCCGGCAGCCTTTATTCCTTCGTCGACAACGCGCTCGATGCCTGGGAACAGCGGCCGGTATTCAAGACCAATGTGTCGCAGTTCATTTCATTGCGTGAGGTCTCGCCACTGATCCCCAAGGAAATACTGCGCAAGCTCCCCGACTGGTTCGCCGAGGCAGAATCGGTGTTCGCACTTGACCCTAGCTATGAACCCACCGAAACATCGTTCATCCCGGACCACGGCGAAGTCTTCGCCCAGCTGCAAAAGTGCAACCGACACAGCCTGATCGAACCGGTGGACGCCGAGCACATGTATTACGCCGCCCTGAACTCTACCGGTTGCCGCCTCACCGCCCTCGGCGCCTATTACCGCGAACTCGCGATCAAGGGACATTTCTGATGCCAGTGTTTATCAGCTACCGCCACACCGATGGCGCCCAGGCAATGGTCATCAATGCGCGCCTGAAACAGGCGAACATCAAAACCTATCTCGATGTGCTGGACACTGAATCCCAGCAAACCGACGACATCACCACCGTCATCACCCGCAACATTACCGAATGCACGCACTTGCTGGCGGTGGTCTCGCAGGAGACTGCCATGTCCTGGTGGGTGCCGTTCGAAATCGGCGAAGCGACCATCAGTGATCGAAGGATCTGCTCCTACAAGATCGGAACCAGCGAGCTGCCGCTGTACCTCGATAAATGGCCAAAACTGAGCAACGATGTCGACCTCAGCTTTTTCATCGATGCCTACCGCAAAGAGTCCATGTCCAAACGTTCAATAGGAATGGAGTCCTTCAGCGAATCCGTTCGCGGCACCTACAAGAGTGATGCCGACCTATTTCACGACCAGCTTAAGAACCGCATTCGTCGCGGCTTCTGACAGGCACAAAAAAGCCGACATCGCTGTCGGCTTTTTTGTGGGTCACTGCTTCGGCGGTTCCGCCGGTTTCGGTGCAGGGTCTTCGAAGATATTCAGACGCTCGCGTAGCTCATGGGCCGGCAGCGGTTGTTTATCCGCCGGCAATGCGTTCGGATCGACTGGCGTGGTCGGCACTTCGCCCGGGCCACCCTGCCCTTGCGCTGGAGCCGGAGCCGGTTCAGCACCTTGCGAACCTTCAATGGCGCGCTGAGCTTTTTTAGTCAGCACCACAATGTCGATCCGGCGGTTGACCGGGTTGAACGGGTTATCGCGGTCGAACAGCGCCGACGAGGCGTAACCGACCACCCGCGCCACTTGCTGATCCGGATAACTGCCGGCGACCAGCGCACGGCGAGCGGCGTTGGCACGATTGGCCGAGAGTTCCCAGTTGCCGAAATCGCCGGTGCCCGAATACGGCTTGGCATCGGTGTGGCCGCTGATGCTGATCTTGTTCGGCACCGCTTTGATGGTGTCGGCCATGGCCAGCAGGATGTCTTCGAAATACGGTTTCAGACGCGCTGAGCCTGAGTCGAACATCGGCCGGTTTTCCGCGTCCATGATCTGGATGCGCAAGCCGTCCTGAGTGATCTCGAACAGGATCTGGTCCTTGAATTTTTGCAGCTGCGGATTTTCATCGACCTTGTTCTGCAACTCTTGCAGCAACAGTTCCAGACGTTCCTTCTCGACCTGCTCGGCCATGCCTTCGACCTGTTCGGTGTCGACGGTGACGCGGTCGGGCTGCGGCTGAGACTTCACCTCGGGGTTGAGGGTGTTCTCCGGCGCCAGGGTCGGGGAACCGCCCAGATCGATGATGTACGGCGTGCCGCTTTCGGAAAAACCGACCGGGTCCTTGAAGTAACCGGCGATGGCAATCTTCTGTTCCGGTGTGGCGGTGGACAGCAGCCACAGCACCAGGAAGAACGCCATCATCGCCGTCGCGAAGTCAGCGAAGGCGATTTTCCAGGAGCCCCCGTGATGCCCGCCCGCGTATTTTTTTACGCGCTTGATGATTATCGGCTGGTTATTTTCCATGACTTAGCGACCGCGAACCGCTTGTTCCAGCTCAGCGAAGCTAGGACGGTGCGCCGGGTACAGAACCTTGCGGCCGAATTCCACCGCCAGCGATGGCGGCATACCGGATGCCGAAGCCACCAGCGAGGCCTTGATGGCCTCGTAGACGTTCAGTTCTTCCTTGGCTTCGTGGGCCAGGGCATGGGCCAGCGGGCCAAAGAAACCGTAGGCGGCGAGAATACCGAAGAAGGTACCCACCAGTGCCGCGCCCACATGTACGCCGATCATTTTCTGATCGCTTTCACCCAGGGAAGCCATGGTCACCACGATACCCAACACGGCCGCGACGATACCGAAACCGGGCATGGCGTCGGCGATGCCGTTCACTGCGTGGGACGGGTGGTCCAGGTCTTCTTTGAGGCTGGTCAGCTCCATGTCGAACAGTCCTTCAAGCTCGTGTGGAGCCATGTTGCCGGAGGACATGATGCGCAGGTAATCGCAGATGTACGCGGTCATGCGGTCATCTTTCAGAACGGCCGGGTACTTGGCGAAAATCGGGCTCGCGGCGGCATCTTCGATGTCGCCTTCGATGGCCATCATGCCTTCGCGGCGGCTCTTGTTGAGGATCTCGTAAATCAGCCCCAGCACTTCCAGATAGAACGTGTGGTTGAAACGCGAGCTGAACATTCCCAAGGATTTCTTGAGAACGTGTTTGAACATATGACCAGGGTTGGCCTGCAGGAATGCACCGAGGGCCGCGCCCCCGATAATCAACACCTCGAAAGGCTGGATCAGGGCGGCAATCTTGCCGTGGGAGAGCACGTATCCGCCGAGCACGCTCGCGAATACGACGATGATGCCGATTAATTTAGCCATAGGTAGGAGAGCACTTACTGAGTCGGGTTCAAGGTCATATTCGGAAGTTAAAAAATCTCTTCTTCTACTTATCGGCAAAACTGCGCCAGACTATAGCCCGTTCAAGCGAAAAGCTAATTTAGCCCTCTGTGGGCATAGGTAATGCAGACGATGATCACGTCCAACCATGGCTAACGAAACGAACATCCCAACCCCAAAACCAACCACGCTTGAAGGCTGGGTCAAGCTTCTCGATGGCGTGCGCCTGCCGGTTCCGCAAGACAGTCACGACCGCGTCTGCAAGGCCCTCGCCGATAAACGCAGCTCGCTTCGCGACATCGCCGAACTGTTGCAGGACAGCCCGGCCCTGGCCTTGAGCGTGATTCGCGAAGCCAATCGCCACACGCACGGCAGCATGACCACGCCTGCTGAAAACCTTGAGGTGGCGATCAATCGTCTCGGGCTGAAACGCACCGAAGAATTGCTCGCCCGGTTGCCTGCCGAACCCCAATTACAGATTCCCGTGGCGTTGCGTCAACTGCAGTTGATCAGCCAGCATGCGACCCAACAGGCCAACGGCTTTTTCGCCGGACGCCTGGCGCGGCTCTGGCAGGACATCCACTGGGGCAGCCTGCTGTTTCTTTCGCCGCTGTGGCCGATGGCGTTGACTCATCCGCAGTTGCTCGAAGAGTGGGAACTGCGGGTGATCCATAAAGGCGAGTCAGCACGCAAAGTCGAAAAGCAATTGTTCGGCGTTCGCTTGCTGGACATCTGTCAGGCCCTGGTGGACATCTGGCGTCTGCCGATCTGGGTACAGCAAGGTTATCGGCTGCTGCTCAACGAGCAGCGAGAACTGGTCAAAGTCCTGCGCATTGCCCGCGACAGCGAGCACCCTTTGCGCCAGCAAAACCGCCTTGATGACGACCCGACCCTGCGCCGCTGGCTCAACCAACCGGCCAATACCGTGCTGTTGGCCAATGGCCTGGCACTGTCGGCGCAAAAGGCCTGGGACAGTCCGCACAGCGAACGCTGGCAATACCTGACCAGCCTTTACCTGCAAATGCCGATGAGCGAAGTGCAGCAGCAATTGCATCAACAGGCCGTCAACAGCGCGCACCAGCACGCCATGCCGGACCTTTGGCACCCTGCAGTTGCGCTGATCTGGCCATCGGGCATTAACCGTATTCACGCGGGTTTGCTGCCGGCGCCCGCGCCGACTACCGAAGACCTGACGGCCTGGCGTAAACAATGTGCCGAATTGCTGGTCGAGCCTAGCCGCTTCACCAATGCGATGCACTTGACCACCTCTGCACGAGACGCGCTGGTCGCGTGCGGCATGCGTCGGGTGATGATTTTGATGGCCGACCGTACGCACGCCAATTTGCGGGCGCATCAAACCGCCGGACTGGCGAAGGATGCTGCGGGCTTGAACCTGGCAGTCAGCCAGAGCACCGTGCTGCAACGTCTGCTCTCGCAACAGGCGCAAGTGCGATTGACCCCGGCCAACAACGCCCAGTTCTCGGCCTTGTTACCTGCCAGCCTGCGCGCGCAGTTTCGCGGCGAACACTTGCTGCTGCGCTCACTGGTCAATAATGGTCGGGTGATCATGGTTGTTGTCGCGGATCAGGGCGGCGGGCCGTTTTCGGAAATCACCGTGCAAGCTTTCGGTAAAACGGCGCAGTGCATTGAAAAGGCACTCCATAGCTTTAGCCAGCGCGGTCAATGAATGCTGCGCTACAATCCTCCCCTTTGTGCTCTGGAGACCTCACATGTCTGACTTCTCTGGCTTGGCGCTGGTCATCGAGCCGAGCGACTTGCTCCCTCGCCTTGAGTCCCGCGAACTGATTCTGGTGGACCTGACCAGCAGCGCCCGCTATGCCGAAGGGCATATTCCCGGCGCGCGCTTTGTCGACCCCAAACGGACGCAACTCGGTCAGGCGCCTGCGCCGGGACTGATGCCGCCGCAAGCGGCGCTCGAAGCGTTGTTCGGTGAGTTGGGACACAACCCCGATGCGGTCTACGTGGTGTATGACGACGAAGGCGGCGGCTGGGCCGGGCGTTTTATCTGGCTGCTTGATGTCATCGGCCACCGCAACTACCACTATATAGACGGTGGTCTGACGGCCTGGCTGGCTGAAGGCATGCCCATGTCGATTCAGATCCCGGCCCACGTTGGCGGCCCGGTTGCGTTGACCCTGCACGACGAACCGACCGCCACCCGCGAATACCTGCAAAGCCGTCTCGGCGCCGCCGACCTTGCGGTCTGGGATGCGCGCGGTCCGCTGGAGTACTCCGGTGAAAAAGTGCTGGCAGCCAAGGCTGGGCACATTCCCGGCGCGGTAAATTTCGAATGGACGGCCGGCATGGATAAGTCGCGCAACTTGCGCATCCGCACGGACATGCCGCAGATCCTCGAACAACTCGGCATCACCAAAGACAAAGAAGTCATTACCCACTGCCAGACTCACCATCGCTCTGGCTTCACCTATCTAGTGGCCAAATCCCTCGGTTATCCGCGGGTCAAAGGCTACGCCGGCTCCTGGGGCGAATGGGGCAACCACCCCGATACGCCCGTTGAGATTTAAGGTTTTTAAGGACAGTTAATGAATAAGCGTTTGTTTATCCTCAGCCAATACCTGCTGCCTCACCACTTGCTCTCGCGACTGGCCGGCTGCATTGCCGAATGCCGCGTGCGCTGGTTCAAGAACGCCTTTACCGCCTGGTTCGCCAAGCGTTATCAGGTGGACATGTCCCAGGCGCTGGTCGAAGACCTGACCGCTTACGAGCACTTCAACGCGTTCTTCACTCGCGCACTGAAAGACGGCGCTCGCCCGCTCGATGAAGCCCCTGGCGCGATTCTCAGCCCGGCCGACGGCGCGGTCAGCCAACTCGGCCCGATCGAACACGGCCGCGTGTTCCAGGCCAAGGGTCACAGCTTCAGCGTGCTGGAATTGCTGGGCGGTGATGCCGCGAATGCTGCGCCGTTCATGGGTGGCGATTTCGCGACGATTTACCTCTCGCCGAAAGACTACCACCGCGTGCACATGCCACTGGCTGGCACCCTGCGTGAGATGGTCTACATCCCGGGCCGGATTTTCTCGGTCAACCAGACCACCGCCGAAAACGTGCCGGAACTGTTCGCCCGCAACGAGCGTGTGGCGTGCATTTTCGACACCGAGCGCGGGCCGATGGCCGTGGTGCTGGTGGGCGCGATGATCGTGGCCTCGATTGAAACCGTTTGGGCCGGGCTGGTGACGCCGCCGAAACGCGAGCTGAAAACCTTCCGCTACGACGAAGCCGCCCGTGCGCCGATCCATCTGGAAAAAGGTGCGGAACTGGGTCGCTTCAAGCTGGGTTCGACCGCAGTCGTGCTGTTCGGGCCGGATCAAGTGAAGTGGGCTGAAGAACTGGCGGCCGGTTCACCGGTACAGATGGGCCAGGGTATGGGCCTGCCAAACGCCTGATTTGGCTAATCCGCCCCGTCGAACGTCTTCGAAGGGGCGGACATTTCGGTAGCGCCGTTACTCTATCTGTCCACGAAAGCCGATCGGCCCTTCGTTGGCGTAGGTATTGGTGCCACTGAGGTTTTTCCCTCCGTCATTGGAGGTGACGCTCAACGCGACAACGTTCTGATTATCACGGCCGCCGATGACCCATTTGCCACCCGGATGCCATGGAGCGTCGTTGCCGCCCCACTGATTTTCCACGTTGTACTGGTTCTGGCCCGTGCGTTGAGCCTTGAAGCCAATGGGACCTTCACCCGCGTAAGTCATGGTGCCGGTGAAGCTCTTCCCGCCATCGCCCGATTTGATCTCGATCGCGACCACGTTCTGGTTATCCCGCGCGCCTAACACCCAGTCTCCGCCCGGATGCCAGGGTGCCGAACTACCGCCCCATTGATTTGCCACTACGTATTTAGACATGAACCTCATCTCCTTGAAGTTACAAGAGACCTGCCCTGCGTAGGCAGCAGGCCGTACGACTGTGCGTATCCAGTCGCACGTGTGTCAGATTAGTAGTACACCCGAGCGGCACTCGGCTGACAGACAAACGGTAGACATCCGTAGGTGCTACAGTCAGGTCATTCACGCCCATTTCCCGGTTGGAGTTTTCCACGGCATGAATGAGACCAGTCCCCACCTGATGCTACGCGCACCGATCCCGACGCAGTTGCGCCTGTCGATCTGTGAACCGACGCCACGCGACCTCAAGCGCTGGATCGCCAACCTGCCCAAAGCCAACATCGGCGAAACCGCCCGCCTGCTCTATCAAGGCTTGAGCGAACTCAACCAGCTGCTCACCCCCAGCGACAATCGCCTGCAACTGCTCGAACTGTTGCGACCCGAGGTGTATTACGTCTGCAAACACCTGGAACGGCATTTCCTGCATCAAGCGATTGTGCTCGACGAGCGTTCGCGCAAGATCGCCAACCTTTGCCAAGCACTGCAAAGTCACTTGGCGATTGGCTACAAACAGATCGTCGTGCGCATCACCCCGCGCTTCAGCAAGGATCGAGCATCACTGTTGACCCAAGCGTTGCAGCGGGCGATCCATTGTTTGAACGGCCCGCTGATTCGCTCTACTCAACTGTATTGCCCGGTACCGGAAGGCCTGTGGCTGGAGCTGCATCAGCTGTATCGGATCGCCTGCGCGCACAAGCTCCAGCACCTGAACCTGCGCGATGAACTGGCCAGCCAGACGAAAACCCTGAGCATTGAGCAAACCTATGTCGTTGCCCTGTTGCTGGGCGCCGCACGCTGCAATCAACTGCGCCAGAACCAGATCGCCCGGCTCGCCGAGGTGCTGGAGCCCTGGAGCCAATGGATCAAGTTGCAACCCGGCCAACCCGCAGATGGATTGTTTGCCGTCGCGCCGAATCTCGATACCGGGCCGCGCTATCGCTCGAAGTTCAGGGCTGAGCAGCAGGCCAGTTTGCTGGGGATTGATCCGCAGCCACTGGTCGCCGCCATCGAAGCGCATTTGCAAGGCACTATCGGCACACCGCCGCTGCCCGTACCGACCGGGCTCAGCCTGGATACGCTGCAACACCTGCACGCCGCATGGGGCCAGGCGGCCGAGCGCAGCTTCCAGCGCACCGTTGGCCAAGGCACGTTGACCCTGTGCGTGGGCATGAGCGCGTTGCACTTCTACCTGGGCGGGCAACGTTCGTTCAGCGATATTCTGAAAAACCCCGGCACCCGGCTTGCGCAGTTTTCGGCAACATCCCCGGCGAGCCAAGGAAAGGACCAGTGGAACCAGGCGTTCGACGCAGCTCCCCACGGCAGCGCCGATGCCTTGCTGCCCTACGAAGAAATCGAATACCCGCACCTTCAGAACGACGACGGCCACGAGGCGGCTGATAGCAATCGGCATTTTCCGACGTACGCCTTGCCGGTCATCAATCACAGCCCCGGCGGTTATTGCCTGGCATGGCCCAACGCGGTGCCCGCCGAGTTGCAGGCTGGCGAGATGGTCGGGATTCAGGACTCGGCCAATCAGGGCTGGAGTATTGCGGTGGTGCGCTGGATTCGTCAGGTGCGTGGCGGCGGTACGCAGATGGGGATCGAACAGGTCGCGCCTTACGCCGAGCCATGCGGGTTGCAACTGGTACGAACGCGGGACGACCACAGTCAATATTTACGCGGCCTGTTGCTGCCGGAAATCAGCGCCATCGATCTGCCCGCCACTGTGCTCGCCCCGCGACTGCCCTTCCAGGAAGGCAGCAAAGTGCTGATCAACACCAACGGCCAGGAACGGCGCGCCGGGCTGGATCGGCGGGTGGCGAGCACCAACAGTTTTAATCAGTTTGCTTATCGCTCGCTGGAAGCGAGCAGACACGACAACGCCGCGGGGAGCGGCGTTGAGGAGGATTTTGATTCGTTATGGAAGTCGCTTTGAGGGAAAAGCAGATCCCTGTGGCGAGGGGGCTTGCCCCCGTTGGGCTGCGAAGCGGCCCCCTGAGTCCCTCAGACAGACCGAGTTATCTGATTTTACGACTGCTGCGCAGCCGAACGGGGGCAAGCCCCCTCGCCACAAGGGCCCAGCCAGATTTCAGAGCTGCCCATCACGATCCCGGAAGCCCAGCAGATACAACACGCCATCCAGCCCAAGGGTGGAAATCGCCTGCTTCGCCGACTGCTTCACCAGCGGTTTGGCCCGGAACGCCACGCCCAGACCGGCAATCGCCAGCATCGGCAAATCGTTGGCACCGTCGCCGACCGCGATGGTCTGTTCCAGACGCAAACCTTCCTTATGCGCCAGCTCCTTCAGCAGATCTGCCTTGCGCTGTGCATCAACAATCGGCTCAACCGCCACGCCGGTAACCTTGCCGTCGACCACTTCCAGTTCGTTGGCAAATACGTAGTCGATGCCCAACTTGGCCTGCAATTGCTTGGCGAAGTAGGTGAAGCCGCCCGACAGAATCGCCGTCTTGTAGCCCAGACGCTTGAGTTCGGCGAACAGGGTTTCGGCACCTTCGGTCAAACGCAACGAAGCACCGATCGAGTCCAGCACGCTGACGTCCAGCCCCTTGAGCAAGGCCAGGCGCTCCTTGAAGCTCGCACGGAAATCCAGTTCACCGGCCATCGCTCGCTCGGTGATTTCCGACACCTGATCGCCCACGCCCGCGGCCTTGGCCAGTTCGTCGATGACTTCGGCCTCGATCAGCGTCGAGTCCATGTCAAACACCGCAAGACGGCGGTTACGGCGGAACAGCGAATCTTCCTGGAAGGCGATGTCAACGTTCAGTTCCTGGGCGACGCTGAGAAATTCGGCCCGCAGCGCTTGCGGGTCAGCCGCTTCGCCACGCACGGAAAACTCGATGCAGCCTTTGCCCTTGTCGGCCGGGGTGTCCAGCGGCATACGCCCGGACAAGCGATCAATGTGATCGATGTTCAAGCCATATTTGGCGGTGATGGAGCTCACGGCCTGCAATTGCCCGGCGGTCACTTTGCGGGTCAATAGCGTGACGATGTGGCGCTTTTTGCCCTGGTTGCCGACCCACTGCTGGTAATCCTCTTCGGACACCGGCGTAAAACGCACCTGCTGATCGAGCTCGTACCCCTTGAACAGGATGTCCTTGAGCACCGACTTGCCTTGCTCGGTACCTGGAATTTCGACCAGGATGCCGAACGACAGGGTGTCGTGGATCACCGCCTGACCGATGTCGAGAATGTTCACACCACCCTGGGCCAGAACGCCGGTAATGGCCGCAGTCAGACCCGGACGGTCGACTCCCGTGATGTTTATCAGGACGATTTCGCGCAAGGCGCACCCCCGCAAGTGGAAAAAAACCGCATTCTACCCACTTTCAGTGACCATCGGGCACCGTCAGCGCTTTGCCGGTCTAGGGCCTGTCGCTATACTGCGCGTCAACTTCACGGACAAAAGAGCCGAGCTCAAGTGAACCGGCCCACGCCAGTAAAAACCGATAACTTCTTTCTGCTGATCTTCCGTGCACTGCGCCACCGCCGTGTACCGATTGCATTGCGCATTGCCAGCCATAACGTGATCCTGGTCGCTCTGGCCCTGGTGATCTATGCCTGTGTGATGGGTTTGCAGTTCAAGCAGGCCATGCACGAGCAGGCCGATGCGCTGGGCGAAAGCCTGACCACGCAGACCGCCACCTCCGCCACGGAGCTGTTGGTGTCCAACGACATCCTCAGCCTCAACGTGCTGCTCAACAACCTGACCAAAAACAAGTTGGTGGCCCACGCCGCCATCTACAGCGTGGATAACCGCATCCTCGCCGAAGCCGGTCAGCGTCCCAAGCACAGCCTGCTGGGCGAAGCCGAGGGCATGTACCAGAGCAAAATCACGTTCCAGGACGTGACCGCCGGGCAACTGCGCATCAGCCTGGACATGGATCAATTCCAGCAGCCGATGACCATCAGCCTGCAAAGCATGGGCATTTTGAGTGCGATTCTGCTGGCCCTGTCCCTGGCCTTGAGCCTGCGCCTGGGTCGGCACATCTCCACGCCGTTGCTGCAACTGCGCGTGTGGTTGCGCAATATCGACGAATACACCCCGGCCACCGAGCGTCAGGACGAAATCGGCGACCTGGCCCGTCAGCTGCACGCCAATTTCGCGCCGGAGCCGGCCGAACCGGAAGCCGTGCCTGAGCCGGAATACGACGACAGCGAATACGAAGACGCCGACGATAACGAGCCGACCTTCGAAGTGCGCAACCTGCGTGATCCGAGTTTCGATGAAAGCAAGCCTGTCGCCAGCCTCAAGCCTGCGCCACGGCGCAGTGTCAGCACCGTTGAAGACGACGATGACGACGATGCATTTGCCGACTTGCGTGATGAATCGGCCGACGTTGCACCTAGACCGGTAGTAAAACCGGTGGTCTCTAACGTGCCACAGCACAGCGCTGTCCTGGCCGTGCAACTGGGCGCTCAGGATCAGCTGCGTCGTCTGCCTCGCACACGTCTGGAAGAATTGCTTAAACGCTATCGCGATTGCCTCGACCAGGCCGCTTCGCTCTATGAAGGCGAAATTCATAGCCTGAACGATGGCAGCACACTGATGGTGTTCCACACCGAAGACAGCGGCGACGACTACCTGACCAACGCGATCTGCTGCGGCGAGCTGTTGCGAGCGCTGGGCCATCAATTGCAGATCGAAGTCGCGGACAGCGGCATCACCCTGCAATTGCAGCTGGGCCTGACCCTGGGCGACGAGTTGTTCGGTCTGAGCCAGATCGACCTGCTGCTGACCGAAGCCGCTCAGGATGCCCTGGCCTTGTCGCAACACAGCCGCAATCTGCTGCTGGTGGAGCGCAAGATCAGTGACGACGCGCTGATCCGCCAGCGTGCACGGATCCGGCCGATTGCCAGCCCTGAGGGTGCTTGCTGTGTGGAGCGGTTGATGGAGCCTTATCCGTCGATGCTGGAGCGGCAACTGGCGCGGATGCATGAGCGCCGGGCGTAAGCGTTAGCCCTACTGCAAAGGAGCCCGCAGATGAGTGATCGCCTGCGGGCTTTCTGTTGGTTCCATGTAGCAGCTGCCGAGCCTGCGAGGCTGCGTTCGACTGCGCAGCAGTCGTAAGGGGCAATGGGTGCATTCGAATAGACCGCACTCACAGGACTTGCGAGTACTTCGTCCTCGAACGCAGCCTCGCAGGCTCGACAGCTGCTACAGGCCCCTGCAGAAACAACAAAGCCCGCTTCTCTGCGTAATGCTGTTCACTTAAGCGGAGCAGCCTTACGGTCCACTGGAAATCGGGTTTTCGAAATTTTCACCGTCCTTGGTCTCGAAGGCCTTGGGCGGTGATCCAGAAACAATCCTCCTATCCCTGCTCTCAACTCAGCCAAGCGTCTTCCTGTGGCTGAAATCGGATTAGCCGCCGCCATCACGATCAGTTGCACGGCGATGTACTGACAAACGGGTTTGAAACGGATGTCCGAGGGTGGTCGGCCAAACGCCACCGCCGCCTGACTGGCCTCTCGACGAATCACGTTATAAGCCAGCAATAGCCCCCACACTTCCTGATAGATCAGCTCGACTTTTTTGCTGCGCAAGGTCATTGCGTTCTGTTGCATCGAACTCTTGATGTCCCTGAAGCCCAATTCGATTTCCCAACGCTCTTGGTAAAGTTTGGCAACGGCTTGAGTGTTGTAGGTCTTGGCCGGCAACGACGTCATGACGGTCTTCACCTTGCCTTTGATTTCATAACTGACTTCGCGTACTTCCCAGTGCGTTGGAAGAACCGGGTTTCGCTTTCTGGCCTGCGGTGAGACTTTCATACGCACTAACCTGTCGTGCTGGCTGTAACGGGCCACTTCCTCGCAGACCAGTCCTTTTTTTGCCGGGATCAACCAATGACGGTTGATGCCTGCTCCGCTCAGGCTCGACAGCAGCTCGGCACCCCAAAAACCTTTGTCGAACAGCGTCACCGAGTGGTCGGGTATCTGCTGCAAAAATTCGTCGGCCAAGCGCATTTCACTGCGTCGATAAGGGCTCAATTGAGCATCCATGATCACGTGCGAACGCACATTCATCAGGGCCACCAAGCGCAGCATCGGAAACGGCGTCTGGCGGTCGCTTGGAGTGTTTCCCGACCCGAAGTGATCTCGAAGCTCGGGCGTATCCGGAGTACGCAAAAGTGCACCGTCCACCGCGAATACCTGCAGATCATGCCAGGTATCATCGTCATAGCGCTCCGCGCCCCATTGGGTCCCGGTCTTGCGGAATAACCACTCAACAGGATCGGCACCGAGTCGCTTGCGCGCCTCGGTCACACCACTGCGGACCAACAAGTGGTCGGTGGCCAGGCCTTGAGCGCAGATGTTCAAACGTCTGGCCACCTCATGAACCGGCTCGTCACGAAACAAGGCCATGCCGAGTACCAACCAGAGCACTTGGTCAGCGGGCAGGCGACGTCGGCGAATGGTCGCCTGACTGGAAAGATCCAGCGCAGACGCTACCCACTCGATGGGAATGTTTTGGGTGAAGGTGCTCAGGTCGCAGAAGTTGAAAAGGTCGCCGAAGTCGAGCAGATCTTGTTGAACAGACATAAAAAATCCGATGCCAGAGGTCTGGCATCGGATTTTCGGATAAGCCCGGCTTGGACTCAAATACTTAAGTGAACAGCATTAGCTTCTCTGCGGGCTTTTTGTTGAATCAATCCAGGCCTAGAACCTGAACACTTCCATATCGGTGCGGATCGGCGAAGCCATCGGGATCTTCGGCTGCTTCTCTTGCTCTGCCGCGGGTGCAACAGGCTTCGGTGCAGGTTTCTTCGGGGCTTCAGCGATGGGTGGCTGGTTAGCCAGCGGCTTGAGCGCTACCGACAACTGCTCGGCCAAACGTTGCAACAACACACCCTGTGCCTGAACCTGAGCCGCCGTGCCGCCTGCGTGCTGCTCCTGCAGGTGAATGATGCGGTTATCGCGAACCTGGCCACGACGGTCGATCAGACGCCATTGCGCATCCAGGATCGCTGGCTGCGATTCGCCCGAGTCCAGGCGAGTAATCGTCATCAGCACCTGAACATCCGGCGTGAAGCCGGCGGTCGCGGGCGCCAGCACAACGCGCTGGCTGTCCAGATGACCGGCTACCTGACGCAGCAATAGCTGATCGATGTCGGATGACAAGCTACCCGCCCAACGACCGTCAAGCGATGCCTGCAGGCTGCCATCGGGTTGTCGTTGCAACAAAGTCTCGCGTTGCAGGTAATCCGCAACCGTTACCGGGCCCAACAAAACCGCCATGCCCGCGCTTTGCGCAGGCTGGGCCGGACTTCCGCTGTCCAGCTGATACAGCGACACCGGTTGGTGAACGCTGCAACCCGCCAGGCCAAGAACGCCGGCGAGCATCAAAATAAAAGGAAGGCGCAGAGCAGTCATCGTCCCATCCAGGTGGTTGCCACAAGGCTAACCACAGTGAAAATACTCAATAAATATGAAGAACGCTCGGCCACGCCGGCGCTTGAAAGGCCATATCATCCGTGAATATGCGTTCCGACTCCAGCGCCAATGCGTCGATCTACGCGTTAAATCGTAGATCGAGGCCTCTAGGACGCTTAATTGAGGTTTTCGACGAGCAGCGCATCAACCCGCTGGAAGCCACGTGGCAGTTTGTTACCACGACGCCCGCGCTCACCTTTGTAGTGTTCGAGGTCGTCCGCTTTCAGCGACAACGTACGTTTTCCGGCCTGCAGCACCAACGTGGCGCCATCCGGCAGTACGGCGATGTCTGTGACATATTCTTCGCGGCTGGCAACACGCTCACCGTTGATCCCGATGATCTTGTTGCCTTTGCCCTTACCTAATTGTGGCAGATCACTGATCTTGAAGATCAGCAGGCGACCTTCGGTGGTCACCGAGGCCAGCCAATTGTTCTCGCGATCCGTCACCGGGCGCGGAAGAATGACCTTCGAGTTGTTCGGCAAGCTCAACAACGCCTTGCCGGCCTTGTTCTTGGCTTGCAGGTCTTCACCCTTGACCACGAAGCCGTAGCCGGCGTCGGAGGCGATCACGTACAGCGAATCGTCTTCCGGCATCAGCACGCATTCGAAGGTCGCCCCTGGCGGCGGCGTCAGACGGCCGGTCAGCGGTTCGCCTTGGCCTCGGGCCGATGGCAAGGTGTGCGAAGGCACCGAATAGCTGCGACCGGTGGAATCGATAAACACCGCAAACTGGTTTGAACGACCCGGAGCCAACGCCTTGAAACCATCCCCGGCCTTGTAGGAAAGGCCGGTGGCGTCGATCTCATGCCCCTTGGCAGAACGAACCCAGCCTTTTTCCGACAGCACGACGGTCACTTTCTCGTTCGGCAGCAGATCATGCTCGGTCAGGGCCTTGGCTTCGGTGCGCTCGACGATTGGCGAGCGACGGTCATCGCCGTAGGTTTCAGCGTCCTTGATCAGCTCGGTGCGCACCAGTTTTTTCAGCTTGGCTTCGCTGCCCAGCAGGGCTTGCAGCTTGGCCTGTTCCTTGAGCAGTTCATCCTGCTCGGCACGCAGCTTCATTTCTTCCAGTCGCGCCAACTGACGCAAACGGGTGTCGAGGATGTAGTCGGCCTGGATTTCGCTCAGGGCAAAACGCGCGATCAGTGCGGCTTTCGGGTGTTCCTCGGTACGGATGATGTGAATCACTTCATCCAGGTTGAGGTAGGCGATCAACAAACCGTCCAACAGGTGCAGGCGACGCTCGACCTTGTCCAGGCGAAATTGCAGACGCCGCCGCACGGTGTTGACGCGGAACTCCAGCCACTCGACCAGCAACGCTCGCAGGTTTTTCAGCTGCGGCTTGCCGTCCAGGCCGATGATGTTGATGTTGACCCGGTAGCTCGACTCCAGCTCAGTGCTGGCGAACAGGTGCTGCATCAGCGCGTCGTGGTCAAAGTTTTTCCGAGCGCCCGGAATGATCACGATCCGGCACGGGTTTTCGTGGTCGGATTCGTCGCGCAGGTCAGCGATCTGCGGGGCCTTGGACGGCTTGGCCTGCATCATCGCCGCGATCTGCTCCAGCACCTTGGCACCGGACACCTGATGCGGCAGCGCGGTGACGATGATGTCGCCGTCTTCGATGTGGTACACGGCGCGCATCCGCACCGAACCCTTCCCGGTTTCGTACATTTTCAGCAGATCGGCGCGGGGCGTGATGATTTCCGCTTCGGTCGGGTAATCCGGGCCCTGGATGTGCTCGCAGAGCTGTTCGACCTTGGCTTTGGGCTCATCGAGCAAACGCACGCACGCCGTCGCGACTTCGCGCAGGTTGTGCGGCGGCACGTCGGTGGCCATGCCCACGGCGATGCCGGTGGTGCCGTTGAGCAGGATGTTCGGCAAACGTGCCGGCAACACCAGCGGCTCGTCGAGCGTACCGTCGAAGTTCGGGCCCCAGTCCGCGGTGCCCTGGCCCAGTTCGCTGAGCAGCACTTCGGAATAACGCGACAGCCGCGCCTCGGTGTAACGCATGGCGGCGAAGGACTTGGGATCATCCGGCGCACCCCAGTTACCCTGGCCGTCGACCAGTGTGTAGCGGTAACTGAACGGCTGGGCCATCAGGACCATGGCTTCGTAGCAGGCCGAATCGCCGTGCGGGTGGAATTTACCGAGCACGTCACCGACGGTACGCGCCGATTTCTTGTGCTTGGAATCGGCGTCCAGCCCCAACTCGCTCATCGCATAGATGATGCGCCGCTGTACCGGTTTCAGGCCGTCGCCGATATGCGGCAAGGCACGGTCCATGATCACGTACATGGAGTAGTTGAGGTAGGCATTTTCGGTGAAGTCAGCCAGTGACCGGCGTTCTACACCGTCCAGGCTGAGATCAAGGGAGTCGCTCATGCGGGCCTCATCGGTTCGTTGTCTGGCGCAGCAGCATGGTGCCACCGCGCTGGGTAAATTCAAGTTTGTTCAGCGCGCTCATACCGAGCAGCACTTGCTTGCCATCCAGGCCTGGCACGACGATGGCGCGCACGTCACGCAGCACAATGTCGCCCAGTTGCAGCCGGTCGACGCGGGTTCGATAACCCTCGGTGCGACCATTGGCCGTGCTCAGGGTCACCCCGAAGCCTTTTTCCAGTTTCAACCGTTCTGCCATTTCCGCCGGAATCGCCACATCGGTCGCCCCGGTATCCAGCATGAAATCAACCGGCTGGCCGTTGATCTGGCCGCTGGCGACGAAGTGCCCCTGGGTATTGCTGGCCAGTTTCACCTCAATAAACCCTTCGCCCTGCTCCGAGCTGACGACCACATTGGGATTTTGCTGACGCTCCTCCCATTGGCCGAAAAACCGTGTTGCCAGAAACAGCGCCGCGCACCAGGCCAACACCATAAACACCCGACCGGCGCGCTTTCCCGGGGTTTGCTGGCTCAAGGCGTGGCACTCCAGCCACCTTCAGGCGCGGCGAAGCGCCAGACCACCGGGCGAACCTCGCCATCGGCGCGGGCATCGTTATTGTTGTCGGTGCCGACCCAGGCACCCTCGGCGTCGACAATCAATGCTTCGGTCAGACCAAACGGATTTTGATAGCGTCGGTGTTCCTGCAAGGCTCCATCGGCAAACGACCAGCAGCGCTCGACCTTGGCCGTCACCGGGTCACGGCGGCAGATCTTGTAAGCGTTGCGTTCAAGGGTAAACAGCTTGCCGTTGAACAGCGATAGGTCGGCAAAGTCCCGAGTCACCGCTTTGGCCCGTGGAAACTGCGCCGGCTGCATTTCTTTACCCGCCTCGCTCAGCAACACGCAACCACCGTCGCAGTCCCAGACCGTCTGTTTACGCTTGATCAGCAGCAAGCCACGGCTTTGACGCTCGGCGGCGAGCCACAATTGATCGCCAGCCGGGTTGATCGCCAGCCCCTCGAACAGCGCATTGAATTGCAACAACATGCCGCTGGCCCGCGCTTCGCGCACCAGCATCGGCGAGATCTTCAGCCAGGACGAAGGCCCAACGGGCGGCACTTGCAGGACCGCTGCATGGGACTCGCTGACGATGTAGCGATTACCGACGCTATCGCACGTGATGCCTTCAAAATCCAGGTCCCCGCCCCGTACAAACGATGCGACCCAGGCCCGCGAACGCAGCCCCCATGGCAAATCGCTGTCCGGCACCGCAGGGACGCCGATGCCCACGGTTTCGGCCTGCCAGACCGTGTCGCGGGTATCGAGGCGGTAGATCTGATCATCGTCGCGATCGGAGATCGTCCACAGGTCCTTGCCACACTGGGCCAGCCCCGACAGGTTGCCGCCACGCATGCCATCGACGGGATGTTCGGACAACAGACGCAACTCCGGTGCCGGTTCGGCAAACGCCGAAACGGAGGTCAGAAGTAACGCACACGCCAGGGCAAAGCCGACCCGCATCAGCCAAGAACCTCGGCGAGGTTGCCTTTGGATTCCAGCCAGGACTTGCGATCGCCGGCGCGTTTCTTCGCCAGCAGCATGTCCATCATTTCTGCGGTTGCGTCGTAATCTTCCAGCGTCAGCTGCACCAGACGCCGAGTGTTCGGGTCCATGGTGGTTTCGCGCAGCTGCGGCGGGTTCATTTCACCCAGGCCTTTGAATCGGGTGACCTGCGGCTTGCCGCGTTTTTTCTCGGCCACCAGACGATCGAGAATGCCATCGCGCTCGGCGTCATCGAGGGCGTAGTAAATCTCTTTGCCCAGGTCAATGCGGTACAACGGCGGCATCGCGACGTAGACGTGACCGGCATCCACCAACGGGCGGAAATGCTGGACGAACAAGGCGCAGAGCAAGGTGGCGATGTGCAGACCGTCGGAGTCGGCGTCGGCGAGGATGCAGATCTTGCCGTAGCGCAGCTGGGCGATGTCCGCCGAGCCCGGATCGACACCGATGGCCACGGCGATGTTGTGCACTTCCTGGCTGGCCAGCACTTCGCCGCCGTCGACTTCCCAGGTGTTCAGAATCTTGCCGCGCAACGGCAAGATCGCCTGGAACTCTTTGTCCCGCGCTTGTTTGGCCGAACCGCCAGCGGAATCACCTTCCACCAGAAACAGCTCGGAACGCATCGGGTCTTGCCCGGCGCAGTCGGCAAGCTTGCCCGGCAGTGCCGGCCCCGCCGTGATGCGCTTGCGCTCGACCTTCTTGCTGGCCTTGAGACGACGGCCGGCGTTGTTGATCGCCAGTTCCGCCAGCAGCATGCCGGTTTCCGGGTGAGCGTTGAGCCACAGGCTGAACGCATCCTTGACCACACCGGAAACGAAAGCCGCCGCTTCACGGGACGACAGGCGTTCTTTGGTCTGGCCGGAAAATTGCGGTTCCTGCATCTTCATCGACAGCACGAAAGCGATGCGCTCCCAGACGTCTTCCGGCGCCAGCTTCACACCGCGCGGCAGCAGGCTGCGGAATTCGCAGAACTCGCGCATCGCATCGAGCAAGCCCTGACGCAGACCGTTGACGTGCGTACCGCCCTGCGCCGTCGGGATCAGGTTGACATAGCTTTCCTGAACGCTGTCGCCACCTTCCGGCAACCACAGCAGCGCCCAGTCGACCGCTTCCTTGTTACCGGCCAGGCTGCCGCAGAACGGCTCGTCCGGCAGACGCTCGAAGCCGTTGACCGCGTCCACCAGGTAGGAGCGCAGGCCGTCTTCGTAATGCCATTCGACTTTCTCGCCGGTGGCCTTGTCTTCAAAACTGACCAGCAGCCCCGGGCACAGAACGGCCTTGGCCTTGAGCACGTGTTTGAGGCGGCTGATGGAGAATTTCGGTGAATCGAAGTATTTCGGATCCGGCGCGAAGAACACGCTGGTGCCGGTGTTGCGCTTGCCGACGGTGCCGATCACTTCCAGATCGGTTTTCTTGTAACCGTCACCGAAAATCATCTGGTATTCGTTGCCGTCACGCTTCACGCGCACCCGGACTTCGGTCGACAAGGCGTTGACCACGGAAATACCCACCCCGTGCAGACCGCCGGAGAACTGGTAGTTCTTGTTGGAAAACTTGCCACCCGCATGAAGCTTGGTGAGGATCAACTCGACCCCGGAAACGCCCTCTTCCGGGTGAATGTCCACCGGCATGCCACGGCCGTCATCGCTGACTTCCAGGGAGTGATCGGCGTGCAGGATGACCTGCACCGACGTCGCGTGCCCGGCCAAGGCTTCGTCGACGCTGTTGTCGATGACTTCCTGGGCGAGGTGGTTCGGCCGACTGGTGTCGGTGTACATGCCGGGGCGTTTGCGCACCGGGTCGAGGCCCGAGAGGACTTCGATGGCGTCTGCGTTATAAGAGCTAGCGCTGGGAGTGGCCATGGGGTCTCGTCGTCAAATGTTCTATTAAATAGAGGCGAAAGATCACAGTGCTGTGAAATCGATCGCCTGATACAAATCTGCGCCGATGCCGGCAAAACTGAGCAACGCCGGAAGTTGCGCGGCAAAACCCTGGAAACTATGGTCGCCGCCGGCCTGGATGCGCAAGGCACAGGCGCGGTAATACTGCTGGGCGAGGCGATAGTCCAGCGTTTCGTCGCCGGTCTGCAACCACACCTGATACCGCTGCGGATCCCGGGGCGCCGGCACTTCCAGCTCGGCCAGGGCCGTCACGTGGTCGTGGGTCAATTCCCAGGCCTCATCGGTATACAGGTTTTTCTGTGTCCCCAGATACCCGTCGAACATCCGGTGCGGACTGACGGCAGGATTGATCAACAGGGCCTTGAGGCCATGGCGCTCGGCCAGGTGATTCGCATAGTAGCCGCCGAGTGAGCTGCCGACCAGCAGTGGCCGCCCCAGCTCTTCAATCGCCTTGTTTAGCTGACCGATGGCTTCGCGCGGATGGTGATGCAGGGCCGGGACGCGCAATTGATCGCTCAAACCCAGCCGCTCCATCACTTGCACCAACTGCGTGGCCTTTTTCGACGCAGGCGCGCTGTTGAAACCGTGGATATAAAGGATCGAACCGGACATTTGAACTCCCTGTGCGTCGGGTAAAGAGGCGCAGTTTACAGGGAGTCGGGGGGATCGGGGATATAGGCAGGAATCAGGTTTCACGAACGGGCGTCATCGGGAGCGAGCTTGCTCCCGATGAACGATAGCGCGGTCTATCTGAAAAAATTATGCTGGATCGACATTATCCAGCGCCCGATTCACCGCCAGTTCGGCCAGCATGACTATCTGTTGAATCGCCATCGCTGTATGCCGGTCCGGCCCATGCAGGCGTGCCGCAAAATCGCTGGCCATGACACTCGCCGACGCCAGGGACTCACAGGAATGGGCTAACAGGCTTTCCGTGTCCATTTCAGGGACGATCATGTACATCGTGCTGGGTTTGCGGGTGGGGGGATTGGGGGTTGGTTTGAACATGGTGACACCTCAGTTCATTGATATGGAGCCACCCCCAATTGCCGCGATGCAATGTAAGGGTGGCAGCTGTACGCGGGTTCGCGGACCGAGAACTGAGCATCGGCATACCCGAAGGTATCCCACGCACAGCCGCCATGACACAAAACGACAGACACCCGAAAGTGCTGCTGAAAAGCGCGGCGATTATGCCTCAGTTCATAGGGCCGCGAAGCCCGATCGCTGAATGTGTCAGCGACACGCAAAAGGCTAGAGAAGCCGCGTCTGACGGGCAACCTGAAAACTTCGTGGGAAGGTTCTGAAATTTTTGCTGACCATTAAACAGCGTCGCCGGTGAGGCCGCCTTCGCGGGCAAGCCTCGCTCCTACAGGAAACGGGGTACATCCGCAAAATGCAGGTCGGCTGTCAGGCCGCCATCGCTGGCAGGCCAGCTCCCACAGTGGAATTTTGTACATCCGCAAGATCTTGGTCGGCTGTCAGGCCGCCTTCGCGGGCAAGCCTCGCTCCTACAAGGGCCCGGCGTACATGCTTTTCACCACTCAATAGGCCGAGCGTTAGCTCGCCTGCAGCTCTTGATCTTGATCCACCCGCCCCTTTCGGGAGGCTGAGTGGAGGTGTTCATCCGGGGAGTGGCGCGCAGCGCCGTTCGACGCAGTCGAACACGCTGCATGTAGGTCGTCGCGAAGCAGACCGGAGGGCAGTGTCCCCGGATGAATACCGGAGCGAAGGAACGCCGAGCCTAAGCGAGGGGCCGGACGCTTGGGGCGAGACCTTTGGTTACTTTGGGGCGTTTGCCAAAGTGACACGCCGTAAGGGCGGAACCATAGGCGGCCGTTACCGCAGAAATGGATATGTACTCAGTCAGCAAGAGCCTGGTCGGCCCGCAGGCCGCCAAGATCGCAACCGTCAATAACCGTTGGAGCCGTAGTCGACCTGAAAGTCGAACCCAGTGACGCGTCCCACACCGGTTTCCAGTTGACCATCAGGCAACAACCGCAACCACCGATACCCCGGCGCCTGCTCCCCCACCTTGAAATCATCACTCCCCGGCTCAAACTGAATACAAGTCGAAGGCGAAGCAATCAACCGCACCCCATTGCGATCCTGATCAATCTCCTGATGCACATGCCCCCACAACACCGCACGCACCTGCGGAAAGCGATCCAGCACCGCAAACAACGCCTCAGGATTACGCAACCCGATCGGCTCCATCCACGCACAACCAATCGACACCGGATGATGGTGAAAACACACCAAATGATGCCGCTCCGGCGCCTCACTCAGCGAACGAGCCAACAATTGCAACTGCTCATCCTGCAAATACCCCGGCACCGACCCCGGCACCGCCGAATCCAGCAAAGTGACCCGCCAGTTACCAACATCCACCACCGGCTCCAGCAACGCGCTATGCACAGCCGCCTCGGCCATGATTCGCGGTTCATCATGATTGCCAGGAATCCAGCGCGCCGGCGCATCAAGCTGTCGGGTCAAATCGCGAAACAGCTGATAAGACTCCAGCGTCCCGTCCTGAGACAAATCACCGCTGGCAACGATCAGATCAATCTGCGGCTGCTGAAGGCGCACCAGCTCAATGACCTTTTGCAGGCTGTCCCGGGTATTCATGCCCAGCAACGTCCCGTCCGCTTCGGCAAACAGATGACTGTCGGACAGTTGCACCAGCAACGCCGAATCGGCGGTGGTCAATGTGGATACGCTCGGCAAGGCGTTCTCCCAGGCTGAATCACGGGATTGGATGAGTGCCGCAATTATGCTGGGGGACGATCAAAAGGGGAAACCTGCGAACCTGACGCAGTTCACATCTAGTGCCCTGACTTGCAAATATGCTCCTTTTTTGGCGAGTGGCGATTGTTGTCAGGCAAGGCGCCGCGACGAGTCATAGCTGGCTATGGCGAGGAGCGGCAACGCAGCCTGACGGCAATAGACACCGCCAAAAATGAGCATATTTGTAAGTCAGGGCACTCAGCGAACGACGGCGTACTCATGTCCGCAGGCCAGACAATGGCTCAGCCACTCACCCAGGAACATATTCAACTGGGCTTTTTCGTCCGGCTGATGCATTGAGGCATTCGGGTAAGGATAGACGCCGCGAAAGCGTCGCGCATGTTCGGCGCTGACCACTTCGGCCATGCACGCATCGTGATAGACCTGCACTTCCAGTTGCGGCACCGGCAGCCACGGCAGGCTGTGTTCCTGACGCACTTGCAGGGTCGTAGTGTACGGGCAGACCTGCAGCACTTCGAGGGCCAGCACGCCGAGCATCTGGTCACCGTGGGTTACGGCAATGCGCCGTGCCTCCGGTTCGTTGCGCATGTCCGGCAGCAGTCGCATCAGGCGCGCGTAGTTGGCCTCGCAGGAGGCTTGCAACCCGACGAGGTCCACCCGATAGCGATCGCGCAACTTGTTTACGACCATAGCCCCCTCACTTCAGCGCGGTTCAAAGCTAACCATTGCAAGGCAATGATGCTGGCCGCGTTGGCAATTCGTCCGTCGCGTACGGCCTGCAGGGCATCTTCAAACGCCCAGACCGTGACGCGGATATCTTCTGCTTCTTCCTCCAGCCCATGCAGGCCGCCGACTCCGGTGCTGTCGCAACGCCCCAGGTACAAATGTACAAATTCGTTGCTGCCGCCCGGCGATGGAAAGTATTTGGTCATCGGCCAGAGCGCCCCGAACACAAGCCCAGCTTCCTCCTGCGCTTCGCGGTGAGCAACTTCTTCCGGTACTTCATCCTTGTCGATCAGACCGGCGACCAGCTCGATCAGCCACGGATTGTCGGTCTTGCCCATGGCGCCGACGCGAAACTGCTCGATCAGCACCACTTCATCGCGCTGCGGATCGTACGGCAGCACGCACACCGCATCGTGGCGAACAAACACTTCACGATTGATTTCGCGACTCATGCCACCGGCAAACAATTCATGACGCAAGTGCACACGATCGAGCTTGTAAAAGCCCTCGTAGCACTTTTCGCGCCGAACGATATCAACGGCGGTCGGAATGGCGTTGGCAAAATCAGTCATGACAATCCTCGTTTACTGCAAATCCGATCCGAGGCTCCTTTTTGTTACGTGCAACCTCGACTTCGCGCCATCCTAACGCGCTCGCGCCGTTTGATGCAGCCCCTTTCCGTCAGCGAGATAGACGGTGGGGGCGAAACCAACTCTAATTAGCTTAGTGGCGAACTGACTGCTTCGTTGAGAGTCGAAGCGGATAACTTTTTGCCTTTCCCAGTTTTATGAAGGACACCCATGTCACTTTTTAAAATCGCCTCCGTGGCCGCAATCGCCCTGACCCTGGGCGCCTGCCAAAGTTTATTTCAACCCAACTACCGGGCACCGCTGGAAACCACCCGCGACGCCACCGAAACACTGAAACCGGGTTGCACGACACCTGAATGCCCGCTGGTGAATATCGATACGCTACGCTTCCCGGACGAGCCTCAGCTGGACGGCATTATCGAAAAACGCCTGCTGCAAATGACCCGCACCTCGCCCGACGCCCCTGCGGCACCGACGCTGGCGGCCTATCGCGATGAGTTTTTGCGCACCGCCGGCCCGCGCAACAGCAGCTACCTGCAAGCCAAAGTACGCGAGCAGCATGACGGCTTGGTGATCGTCGAATTTTCCAGCTACCTGGACACCGGCGGCGCGCATGGCACACCGGGCCGCAGCTTTATCAACTATTCGCGCCAGCAGCATAAAGTGCTGACCTTGTCCGACATGTTGGTGCCAGGGCAGGAAGAGGCGTTCTGGAAAGCCGCGCAAGTGGCGCACAACAGCTGGCTGATCAGCACCAAGCTCGATCAGGAACCGGAGTTCCTGAAGGAGTGGCAATTCCAGAAAACCCAGAACGTGGCGCTGACCTACGGCGGGGTGATCCTCAAGTACGAAACCAGCACCATCGCGCCTTACGCGCTGGGCCACGTCGAACTGAAGATCCCTTACCCGCGCCTGAACGGCATTCTCAAGCCCGAGCTGTTTCCTGGCCGTAACTGAAGGCCCGACCCAGCACGAGTTGCAGCAGCCCTGCCAGAATCAGTGACGGCAGGGTTGCGCCGATGTCCGGATACAGATTGGCCAGCAAGTGATAAGTGCTCACCCCGCCCAACCAAGCGAGCAACGCCGGCCAGCGCAACGCGGCTGACGCCACCTGGCTACTGCGTTTGCGCAGGATGAAGTGATCCACCAGCACCACGCCGAACAGCGGCGCAAACACCGAACCGATCAACAGCAGAAAGTTTTGATACTGGGCCAATGGCGCCAGGCACGCGATCAGCGTGCAGATCACGCCGATGGCCAGCGCCAGGTGCTCGACTTTCAAGCGCAACAGAATCCCGCTGGAAACCGCCGCCGAGTGAATGTCGGCGAAGGCGTTTTCCGACTCGTCCAACAGAATCAGCAACAGCGGAATCCCCAGACCGGCACCCGCCAATGCCAACAGCAAGGCATTCACTTCACCACTCGGCGCAAACGCCAGGGTGTAGGCCACGCCGAGGCTCATCAGCCAGAAGTTACCGATAAAGAAACCAATCGCCGTGCCGCCGAACACGTTTTTCGCACGCTTGCCGAAGCGTGAGTAGTCGGCAATCAGCGGCAGCCACGACAGCGGCATCGCAATGGCAATGTCGAAGCCCACGGCGAACGGCATGGAGCCGTCACCGGCCTGCGCCCACAATGCAGCCAGATCGGCTTTGGTGAACAGGTTCCAGGTCAGCCAGATACACGCGGCCAGCAGCAGCCAGATGCCCCATTTGCGCAGGATCTGCCGCACGAAGGTCAACGGGCCGCTGACCGCCAGCAAAGTCGCCAAGCCACCGAAGAACACGGTCCAGAGCAGCGGATTCGACAGCAGACTGCCTTCGCTGAACGCACGGGCGCCGAGCAGGCTGGCCGCGTCGCGCATGACGATGATTTCGAACGAGCCCCAGCCAATCAGTTGCAGCAGGTTCAGCACGGCCGGCAGGCTCGCGCCGCGTTTGCCGAGGCTGAGTTTGAGCGCGGCCATCGACGACAGGCCGGTGTCGCTGCCGATCACGCCAACGGCGGCCAGCAACAGAACGCCGACCAGCGTGCCAAGGAAAATTGCCAGCAGCGAGCCGGACAGGCCCAGACCTGGCGCGAGCAAGGCGCCGGTCTGCAGCACCATCAGGCCGATGCCGAGGGAGAACCAGAGGGAAAACAGATCGCGACCGCCGAAGACACGTTTGTCTGTGGGCACCGCGATGTCAGGGGAGTAAGTACTCGGTTGAATGCTCAAGGGTGTTATCTCAGAGGGACATTTGTTGTTGTGTAGACCGCTATCGCCAGCAGGCTGGCTCCCACAGGGGACATGTGAACGCCACAGATCCAATGTGGGAGCCAGCCTGCTGGCGATGGGGCCTGTGCAGGCCCCACCCTTTCAGGTCAGATCAAACCTTCTTGTACAGCTGACTGCCTTCCTGCTTGAACCGCTCTGCCTGTTCCGCCAATCCCTGGGCGACTTCGGCGTCGACGGTTTCGATCCGCTGGTTGGCCGCGTATTCGCGGACTTCCTGGGTGATTTTCATCGAGCAGAATTTCGGCCCGCACATGGAGCAGAAGTGCGCGACCTTGGCCGAATCCTTCGGCAGGGTTTCATCGTGATACGAACGCGCGGTGTCCGGATCAAGGCCCAGGTTGAACTGGTCCTCCCAACGGAATTCGAAGCGCGCCTTGCTCAAGGCATTGTCGCGAATCTGCGCGCCCGGATGCCCTTTGGCCAGATCGGCGGCGTGTGCGGCGATCTTGTAGGTGATGATCCCGGTTTTCACGTCATCCTTGTTCGGCAGGCCCAAGTGCTCCTTCGGCGTGACGTAGCAGAGCATGGCGCAACCGAACCAGCCAATCATCGCCGCACCGATACCGGAGGTGATGTGGTCGTAACCCGGCGCGATGTCCGTGGTCAGCGGGCCGAGGGTGTAGAACGGCGCCTCGTCGCAGCACTCAAGCTGCTTGTCCATGTTCTCTTTGATCAACTGCATCGGCACGTGGCCCGGGCCTTCGATCATGCATTGCACGTCGTGCTTCCAGGCGATCTTGGTCAGCTCGCCGAGGGTTTCCAGCTCACCGAATTGTGCCGCGTCATTGGCGTCGGCAATCGAGCCAGGACGCAGGCCATCGCCCAGCGAGAAGCTGACGTCGTAGGCCTTCATGATTTCGCAGATGTCTTCGAAATGGGTGTAGAGGAAGTTTTCCTTGTGGTGCGCCAGGCACCACTTGGCCATGATCGAACCGCCACGGGAGACGATGCCGGTCACACGCTTGGCGGTCAGCGGCACGTAACGCAGCAACACGCCGGCGTGGATGGTGAAGTAGTCGACGCCCTGCTCGGCCTGTTCGATCAGCGTGTCGCGGAACAGCTCCCAGGTCAGGTCTTCGGCCGCGCCGCCGACTTTTTCCAGGGCCTGGTAGATCGGCACGGTACCGATCGGCACCGGCGAGTTGCGGATGATCCACTCGCGGGTTTCGTGAATGTGTTTGCCGGTGGACAAGTCCATGACCGTGTCCGAACCCCAGCGAATGCCCCAGGTCAGTTTCGCCACTTCTTCTTCGATGGACGAACCCAGTGCGCTGTTACCGATGTTGCCGTTGATCTTCACCAGGAAGTTACGGCCGATGATCATCGGTTCCAGTTCGGTGTGGTTGATGTTGGCCGGAATGATCGCGCGACCGCGGGCGATCTCGTCACGGACGAATTCGGGGGTGATGATTTTCGGCACGCTGGCGCCGAAGCTGTGACCGGCGTGTTGCTGGTCCAGCAGCCCGGCGGCGCGGGCCACTTCGAGCTTCATGTTTTCGCGGATGGCGACGTATTCCATCTCGGCGGTGATGATGCCTTTGCGGGCGTAGTGCATCTGGCTGACGTTGGCCCCGGCCTTGGCGCGTCGCGGGTTGTTCACGTGGGCGAAACGCAGCTTGGTGAGTTCGGCGTCGGCGAGGCGCTCCTGGCCGAAGTTCGAGCTCAGGCCGGGCAGGCGTTCGGTGTCGCCACGGGATTCGATCCACGGTGAACGCACATCGGCCAGGCCTTTGCGCACGTCGATGATAACGTTGGGGTCGGTGTACGGGCCCGAGGTGTCGTACACAACGACAGGCGCGTTGATCTCACCGCCGAAGTCGGTCGGGGTCACGTCGAGGCTGATTTCGCGCATCGGCACGAGGATGTCCGGACGGGAGCCCTGAACATAGATTTTTTGCGAGCGGGTAAACGGCTGAACCGATTGTTGATCGACTTGGGCCGAGTCACTCAAGTTCGTAGTGTTTTTTAGTTTTATCGTCATCACGGGCTCTCCAGACAGCATCCAGGCAGTGGAATTTTGTCGGAGTGAACCTGTAACGAATGGACGCGACCAATCAGCCATAACGAAGCCGTTGGTGCTGTGCTCAGTGCTCGAGGGGTGTTCGATTGTCGAACAACATCCCGGACGAAGCACAAGAGGACTCGCCGGGTGACGAGAAATCTTGTTCCCTACGCAGGCGCTAACCTGATCAGGTTCAACGGGATCCGAAATTATTCGATCTCAGCCTCATAGCAAGGCACCCCGACAAGAACCCGGCCAGTCTAGACACAACTGGCAAAGAACGCCAACACCGCGGTAAACACCATGATGAATGGCGCAATTACAGGATTGTTGCCGTCGTTGCACACAACTACACTCGCTACGCCGTACCGCGCCTTGACGCTGTGTGGGCCGCGCCGTAGCCTTGGCGCTCAAATTATCAGCGTAATTTTTTAGGGATGGCCACATGCTGCGCAAACTCTCACTGGCCCTTGCCGTGTCTTGTGCGTCCAATGGAATGGCATGGGCAGCAGAAGCGCCCTTATCGACCAAAACCGATCTGGTCAGCGTTTATCAGGAAGCGGTGGATAACAACGCCGACCTGGCGGCTGCCCGCGCTCAATATGGCGCCCAGAAAGAAGTGGTGCCTCAGGCCCGCGCCGGGCTGCTGCCGAACCTGTCGGGCGGCGCCGAACTGAACAATGTGCGCACCTCGATCGATCAGCCTGCGGCAACGATTAACCGCAATGCGCATTCCTACCAGGCAACCCTGGCACAACCGCTGTTCCGCGCCGATCGCTGGTTCCAGTTCCAGGCCGCCAAAGACGTCAACGAGCAGGCTGCGCTGCAACTCTCGGCCACCGAACAGAACCTGATTTTGCAAACCGCTGAAAGCTATTTCAACGTGTTGCGCTCCCAGGACACCCTGGCCTCGACCAAGGCTGAAGAAGCGGCGTTCAAGCGTCAGCTCGACCAGTCCAACGAGCGCTTCGATGTCGGCCTGTCAGACAAGACCGACGTGCTGCAATCGCAAGCCAGTTACGACACCGCACGGGCCAACCGGATTGTTGCGCAACGCCAGGTGGATGATGCGTTCGAAGCGCTGATCACCCTGACCAACCGTCAGTACAACTCGATCCAGGGCATCGTCCACACGCTGCCGATCCTGCCGCCAGCACCGAATGATGCCAAGGCCTGGGTCGACACCGCCGCCAAACAGAACCTGAATTTGCTGGCCAGCAACTACGCCGTCAGTGCCGCCGAAGAAACCCTCAAGCAGCGCAAGGCCGGCCATGCGCCGACCCTGGATGCCGTGGCGAAGTACGAGAAAGGTGACAACGATGCGCTGGGGTTCAGCAACCCGAACGCTTTCGGTCCGGCGTACAAGGGCAACGTCGACCAGTCGAGTGTGGGCCTGCAACTGAACATCCCGATCTACAGCGGTGGCCTGATCAACTCACAGGTGCGCCAGTCGTACGCAGAACTGGATCAGTCCGAGCAACAACGCGAATCCCTGCGCCGGCAAGTGGTGGAGAACACCCGCAACCTGCACCGCGCGGTGAACACCGACGTTGAGCAGGTGCAGGCGCGCAAGCAGTCGATCATCTCCAACCAGAGCGCGGTGGAAGCGACCGAAATCGGTTATCAGGTCGGCACGCGAAACATCGTCGATGTGCTGGATGCCCAGCGTCAGCTGTACACCTCGGTGCGCGACTACAACAACACGCGCTACGACTACATCCTCGACAACCTGCGCTTGAAGCAGGCCGCCGGCACCTTGAACCCGGGGGATTTGCAGGACCTGGCGCGTTATCTCAAGGCCGACTACAACCCGGACAAGGACTTCCTGCCACCAGACCTGGCCAAGGCCGCGGCGGAACAACTGAAGGCTAAACCTACGCAGTAAATAGAAAAAAGATCGCAGCCTCGTTTCACTCGACAGCTCCTACATGGGATTTGTATTCATCCTGTAGGAGCTGTCGAGTGAAACGAGGCTGCGATCTTTTTATTTGAAGCGACGCGATTTAACGATCGATCAACCGCCCCAACCCATCCAGCAGTCGCTGCAACGCGCCCTGATTGGTGCGCATCACTTTCAATCCCGCTTCCGCCATTCGTTGCGCATCGCGCGGCAATTCGAACAGTCGCTGTATCGCCAGCGCCAGGCCCTCGGCATCTTCCACTTCCTGCAACGCCCCGGCGCTGCGCAATTGCGCGGCGATTTCGAGGAAGTTGAACAGGTGCGGCCCGCTCAGCACCGGCTTGGCCAGCGCCGCCGGTTCCAGCAGGTTGTGCCCGCCGTTCGGCACCAGGCTGCCGCCGACAAACGCGCTGTCTGCCAGGGCGTAGAGAAACAGCAACTCACCCATGGTGTCGCCCAGCAACACCGCGGTATTTGCCGTGACTGGCTCGCCGGAGGAACGACGCACCGTGGCAAACCCCTGCTGCTGGCACAACTCGTACACCGAGTTGAAACGCTCCGGATGCCGCGGCACCAGAATCAGCAACGCATCGGGATGATTGGCGAGCAACTGACGATGGGCCGCCAGCACCACTTCGTCTTCACCTTCGTGAGTACTCGCGGCGATCCACACCGGACGTTCCTGCGCCTGCCATTGCGCACGCAATTCGTTGGCACGCTGAAGCAATGCAGGGTCGATCGTCAGATCAAACTTGATCGACCCGGTGACTTCGACGGTGTCCGCACGCGCACCCAAGTCACGGAAGCGCTGCGCCTCGGCTTCGGTCTGCACGGCGAACAAGCTCATCTCGGTGAGCATCGGTCCGGTGAGTTTGCTGAAGCGGCCGTAGCCCTTGGCCGAACGCTCGGACAATCGCGCATTGGCCAGCGCCACCGGAATCCCGCGCTTGGCGCATTGATGGATGTGGTTCGGCCAGAGCTCGGTCTCCATGATCACCGCCAGTTTCGGCTGGACCCGATCAAGGAATCTCGCCGCAGCGCACGGCAAGTCATAAGGCAAGTAGCAGTGCTGGATGCGCGGCTCGTTGGCAAACAGTGCGTGGATGCGCTCCGAACCGGTCGGGGTCATGCAGGTCACGGTGATCGGCAGCTGTGGATAACGTTGCAGCAAGGCGCGAATCATCGGCGCTGCGGCAATGCTTTCGCCCACGGACACTGCGTGTACCCAAATGCCGCCCGGCTTCATCGCCGGCAGACCGACGGAGAAGCGCTCACCGATGCGCTTGGCATACGCCGGCGCCTTGCGCGAACGCAGCCACAGTCGAATCGCTACCAATGGCAGCCCCAGGTAAAACAGCGCGGTGTAGAGAGTTCTATTCATGGCGGCGGAGTTTATCGGTTTTTTCACCGATCGCCTGCAAGTGCACGGCAAAACGTTCTGCCAGCCAGCGAGCCGCCGGACCAAGGGGCTCATCGCGGCGCCAGACCAGTTCGACGACCAGCGCTGGCGGGGTCCATTCGCTGTCCAGTTCGACCATCAGATCCTGATACGCCGGGTACTGCACCACGTGTCGCGGCAACCAGGCCCAGCCGAGGCCGCGTACCAGCCATTCAGCCATTACGTAGAAACTGTCGGCACGCCAGACCTGCGGGCTGGCCGGCTCACTGCCGGGGTAGACGCTGGACTGCGTCGACATTAGCAACTGACGATGCTGCGCCAGTTCCTGACAATCGACCGGCTTCTGTTTTGCCAGTGGATGATTGATGCCGCACACGGTGACCATTTCTACGCTCCCAAGCACCCGACGCTCCAGCGCTTCGGGAATCTGGTCGTGATAGAACAGCAGCCCCAGATCGGCCCGACGCTCCACCAGTTTGCGCGCCACATCACCTTGAGCGGCGCTGGTCAACTGCACTTCAACACTGGGAAATTTTTCGGCCAGGGCTGCAAAGCTTTCAATGATCGGTTGATAGGGCATCGCCTCATCCTGAGCCACGCGCAAACGCGCCTCCTGGCCACGCATCATCGCCAGTGCCCGACCGTTCAGGCGTTCGCACTGACGCAAGACTTCCCGCGCCTCTTCCAGCAAGGCATTGCCGGCCTCGGTGAGTTTCGGCTGACGACCGCTGCTGCGATCGAACAGGCTGACGCCAAGGTCCTCTTCCAGCAGCGCAATCGAACTGCTGACCGCCGACTGCGCTTTGCGCTGATCCCGCGCTACGGCGGAAAACGAACGTTGCTCCGCTACGCTGACAAACGAGCGCAGCTGCTCCAGATTCCATTGCATGTTGGCCAACCCATCTTCAGAACAGATAGGTAATGACTTTACCGCATCTGGAGAATCTCTAAAATGCCGAACTCAGACAGCAACACTTCACACGAGGATGCATCTATGACCGCTTACTACTACCTGGCCATTGCCATCTGCGCCGAAGTGATCGCGACCGTTTCGATGAAAGCCGTCAAAGGCTTCAGCACCCCACTGCCGCTGATTCTGGTGATTGTCGGCTACGGCATTGCCTTCTGGATGCTGACCCTGGTGGTGCGCAGCGTTCCGGTGGGTGTGGCTTACGCGGTGTGGGCCGGCATGGGGATCGTGATGGTCAGCGTCGCGGCACTGTTTATCTACGGGCAGAAACTGGATGTGCCGGCGATGCTGGGGATGGCTTTGATTGTGCTGGGCGTCGTCGTCATCCAGCTGTTCTCCAAAACTGCCGGTCACTAACTGACACCCCAATCCCCTGTAGGAGCGAGCCTGCTCGCGATGGCGGTGTACCAGTCGACTGAAAGGTTGCCTGACCCACCGCTATCGCGAGCAGGCTCGCTCCCACAGTTTGATCACCAACAAATCCCCTCTTCTACGAGTCTGTATACTGCGCCCTCGTCTTGAACACTGAGGTCGCTGCATGCCATCCGTTATTTCCACCGACGTTCTGATTGTCGGCGCTGGTGTCGCCGGCCTCTGGCTGAATGCGCGCCTGCGCCGCCAGGGTTTTTCGACCGTGCTGGTGGAAAGCGCCAGCCTCGGCGGCGGGCAGAGTGTGAAGTCTCAGGGCATCATCCACGGCGGCGCCAAATACGCGCTGCATGGCGCCCTGACCGGTGCCTCGGAAGCCATCGCCGACATGCCGCGCCGCTGGCGTGAAGCGTTGGCCGGCGACGGCGAGCTGGATCTGTCCGGCGTGCGCCTGCTGTCCGAAGCCCATTACCTTTGGTCCCCCGGTACCCTCGCCGGCAACCTCACCAGCTTCTTCGCCAGCAAAGCGGTGCGCGGCCGTGTCGATCAGGTCAAGGGCGACCAACTGCCGCCGGCCCTGCAAGACAAACGCTTCAAGGGCAAGGTTTACCGATTGGCGGAACTGGTGATCGACGTGCCTAGCCTGATCCAGCGCCTCGCCGATCTGGCCGGTGACGGCCTGCTGGCCGGCCAGAAGATCGAACCGTTGCTGGAAGGTGGCGTCCTGGTGGGCCTGAAGGTCGACGAGCGCGAGATCCGCGCCCAGCGCATCGTGCTCAGCGCCGGTGCCGGCACGGCGTCGCTGCTCGAAGCACTGGGATTGAGCCAGCCGGCCATGCAACGCCGGCCATTGCACATGATCATCGCCAAAGGCCCAAGCCTCAAACCGCTGTATGCCCACTGCCTGGGCGGCGGCACCAAACCGCGTATCACCGTGACTACCCATCCGGCCGCCGATGGCCAATGGGTCTGGTACATGGGCGGCGACATCGCCGAAGCCGAAGGGGTTGCCCGCGAACCTGCCGAACAAATCGCCACCGCGCAGAAAGAGCTCGGCCAGTTGCTGCCGTGGATCGACCTGAGCACCGCGCAATGGGCCACCTTGCGCGTGGACCGCGCCGAACCGCTGCAATCGGGGCTGACTCGTCCGGACAATGCATTCCTGGCCGAAGAAGGCCGGCTGCTGGTCGGCTGGCCGACAAAACTGGCGCTGGCACCGGACTTCGCCGACCGGGTCATCACATCGTTGCAGCGCGACGGCATCCAGCCAAGCCATCCGGCGCCGCTGCCCGATCTGCCAAAACCACCGATTTGCATTCCAGCCTGGGAGCAACTGCTGCCGTGAGCCAACCGACCCTGCACGATCTGCATCGCCCACTGGGCAGTACCGGCCTGCTGGTTTCGCCGCTGGGCCTGGGCACGGTCAAGCTTGGCCGCGATCAAGGCGTGAAATACCCCAACGGTTTCCAGATCCCGGGCGATGACGAAGCGCGCATGTTGCTCAAACTCGCGCGCAACATGGGCATCAACCTGATCGACACCGCCCCGGCCTATGGCCGTAGCGAGGAACGCCTCGGGCCGTTGCTGCGGGGTCAGCGTCAGGAGTGGGTGATCGTCAGCAAGGTCGGCGAAGAGTTTGCCGACGGCCAGTCGAGCCACGATTTCAGCGCCGCTCATACACGACTGTCAGTGGAACGCAGCCTGCAACGCCTGGAAACGGATTTTATCGACCTGGTGCTGGTGCACTCCGATGGCAACGACTTGGCGATCCTCAATGACACTGAGGTCTACGCGACCCTCGCCGCGCTCAAGGCCGAAGGCAAGATTCGCGGCTTCGGTTTTTCCGGCAAAACCGTCGAAGGTGGTTTGAAGGCTCTGGAACAGGGTGATTGCGCCATGGTCACCTACAATCTGAACGAACAGAGCGAGAAGCCAGTCATTGACTATGCTGCTGCTCACGGTAAAGCCATTCTGGTCAAAAAAGCCCTCGCCAGCGGTCATGTGTGCCTGAGTCCGGGCGTCGACCCGGTGCGCGCCAGCTTTGAGTTGTTGTTTGGGCACCCGGGTGTTGCCAGTGCTATTGTCGGGACCATCAATCCGCTGCACCTCGCCCACAACGTCGCGACCGTTGCCCAGGTCCTACGTAGAAACTGATGCCGCCCACGCGGCCTTAAGCAGGAGCCGACATGCCGCGTACGCTCATAAGAAAGAACCCGAGCAACTTCAAGACCCTGCCGTTATACGTCGAAGCGACTCCCGAAGGATTGAGCTATCAGAGCGTCGGGATGCCGCTCAACTTCTCCCAGACCCTGCAACGTCGCCGTCCGGTGACGGTGCCTGATACCGAGCGGTTCGCTCTGGAACTGGCCAATCTTGGGGTCTCGGTGCGCCTGACCCTGCATTGGCAGAATCGCGATTACTGGGTGTTGGTGCGTCAGCGTCGGCAAGACCGTGGCGATGTGGTGCTCAAGTTGATCTCCGGCTACGTGCCGGCCCATGAGCTGAACCTGCCGCTGCACACGGCGATCCAGGAGATTGCCGAAGAGTGCCTGCTGGAAACCCCGGAAGGCTGGCTCGGTGGACGCTTCAATGACACCTGGCTGCCGGCGCCCTATTCCTCCGCGCTGCATTATCGCGAGGCTTTGCCCTTTCGCCTGACACCGCTGTCCGGCTCGGCGCGGCCGGTGCGTTGCGCCAAAATGCAGTTGATCGAACGTCCGTGGGCTTACGTGCATTTGCCGACTGCGTCGCTGCAATTGATCTATGACTTGCGCCTGGACGTGCCCAAGGAAGCCAAATCCCTGAGTTTGTTTCATGTCGACGAACGACTGGAAGGTGATCAACTGGTGGCCCGGCTCGATCGCAAGCGCCCCGATTTGTATTTGATGCCACTGCAGGACGGCCAGCCGATGGCAGAGCTGTATACCTTGAAAAAGGATCAGCTGTACCCGGCGAGTACGCGCGGCTTGTACCTGGCAGAGAGTTTTGCCCGGCAGGAAGGTTGGCTGGTGCGCGAAGAGCGGATTCGCTGGAAGGATTGGGTGCGCCAGCAGGGGTTGAGCCCGCCGGGGAAGGACTCAGGTTTGGCGCGGTTGCGTGGGAAGGCGAAGCAATTGCTGAAGAAAATCGTGCCGCGTAAGGCAGCGCAATAGAAAGGACCAGTGAGCTTTTGTGGCGAGGGAGCTTGCTCCCGCTTGAGTGCGCAGCGCTCACAAAAATGGGGCTGCTTCGCAGCCCAGCGGGAGCAAGCTCCCTCGCCACAAGTGACCGTTTCGGTCTCAGTTATTACGGATTTTCTCGACAATTGCGGTAGTCGAGCTGTTTGCCACCAGCCCCAGCACTTTCACGGTGCCGCCGTAAGCGGTCACGATGTCTGCGCCAACCACTTGGTCGATCCCGTAATCCCCGCCCTTGACCAACACATCCGGTTTGACCTCGCGCAGCAGGTTTTCCGGGGTGCCTTCAGGGAAGCTGATGACCCAATCCACTGCACCCAGACCGGCCAATACAGCCATGCGACGGTCGACGCTGTTGATCGGACGACCCGGCCCTTTCAGGCGGCTGACCGAGGCATCGTCGTTGACCGCAACGATCAGACGATCGCCTTGGGCACGAGCCTGCTCGAGGTAAGTCACGTGGCCGGCATGCAGGATGTCGAAGCAGCCGTTGGTGAAAACGATCTTCTCTTTATGCGCACGCGCATCGTCGACCGCCAGCAACAACTGCTCAAGGCCCAGCACACCGCGCTCGGAACCTTCTTCACGCTGGATGGCGCGACGCAGTTCCGGCGCGCTGATCGCCGCCGTACCGAGTTTGCCAACCACGATGCCCGCCGCCAGGTTGGCCAGGGCCACCGCGTGTGGCAGTTCTTCGCCCGCGGCAATCGCGGCCGCCAGCGTGGAAATCACCGTGTCACCGGCACCGGTCACGTCGAACACTTCACGGGCACGGGCAGGCAAGTGCAGCGCCGGGTGATCCGGGCGCAGCAAGGTCATGCCGTGTTCGCCACGGGTCACCAGCAGCGCGCCGAGGTCCAGGTCGTGCATCAACTGCGCTCCCTTGCTCACCAGCTCGTGCTCATCGGCGCAACCACCAACGATGGTTTCGAATTCGCTGAGGTTCGGCGTGATCAGGCTCGCACCCCGGTAGATCGAGAAATCCTTGCCCTTGGGATCGGCCAGCACCGGAATGCCACGGGCACGGGCGGCCTGGATCAGCACCTGATGGTTTTTCAGTGCGCCTTTGCCGTAGTCAGACAGCACCAGCACCTTGATGCCTTCGAGCAGCTCGTCGACTTGCTCGCCAAGCGCCAGTGCGTCGGTGGCGAAAGGTTCTTCGAAGTCGATACGCAGCAATTGCTGGTGACGGCTCATGACCCTCAGCTTGACGATGGTCGGCTGGTGCGCAATGCGCTGGAACAGCGCGCGCACGCCAGCGCCCTTGAGGCTATTGGCCAGGCTGTCGGCCGCTTCGTCATCGCCGGTCACGCCGACCAGCGAAGCCGGGGCGCCGAGGGCGGCAATGTTCAACGCAACGTTGGCGGCACCGCCCGGGCGGTCCTCGATTTGCTCGACCTTGACTACCGGTACCGGCGCCTCAGGGGAAATCCGTGAGGTACCACCATGCCAGTAACGGTCGAGCATGACATCGCCGACCACCAAGACAGGGGCTTGATCGAATCGCGGCATGGACAACTTCATGGAGCAACCCACATACAAAATGAACAGGGGCGCGATATTACCACAGGGTTGGCGCTGGCTTGCGCGACGGCTGCAAAGGGATGATTCGGCAATGAAAACTGGTCGTTTTTTGAGCAGAAATGCCGATAAGCGATACAAATCACCGGGCGCATTGCACGCCCGGTGAACAAGGGTCAGGCGATATCTTCCGCCGGTGCGTCAAGGCCCATGGCATTCAGTCGGGCGTAGTAACCGTTGTGCGCCAGGAGTTCGGTGTGGGTGCCGCGCTCGACGATCCGGCCCTGATCCATGACCAGAATCAGGTCAGCCTTCTCGATGGTCGACAACCGGTGAGCGATCACCAGGGTGGTCCGGCCTTTCATGACCTGGTCCAGTGCCGCCTGAATATGCCGCTCGGACTCGGTATCGAGGGCCGAAGTGGCTTCGTCGAGAATCAGCAACGGAGCGTTCTTCAATAGCGCACGGGCAATCGCCAGGCGCTGGCGCTGACCGCCGGACAGCAACACGCCGTTCTCGCCGACCTGGGTGTCCAGGCCTTCGGGCAGCTGCGCGATGAAGTCCATCGCATAGGCGTCTCTCGCCGCTTTTTCGATGTCTTCACGGGGCGCGCCAGCCAAATCACCATAAGCAATGTTGTTGGCCACGGTGTCGCTGAACAGGGTCACGTGCTGGGTCACCTGGGCGATGTGCTTGCGCAGGTTCAGCAGTTTGTACTGTTCCACTTCAACGCCATCGATCAGGATCTCGCCCTTGTCGTGGTGATAGAAGCGTGGAATCAGGTTGGCCAGCGTCGACTTGCCACTGCCCGAACGCCCGACCAGCGCCACCATTTGCCCCGGTTCGACCGAGAAACTGATGTCGTCGAGGACCTGGCGATCGGTATCGGGGTAGGTGAAGCTCAGGTGGCGCACGTCCAGACGACCGCTGACGGCATCGCGCTCGACGGTGCCGGTATCGATTTCAGGCGCGACATCCAGTTGCTCGAAGATGCTCTCGGCACCGGCCACGCCTTTCTGGATGGTCGAGCTGACTTCGGACAATTGGCGGATCGGCTTGGGCAGCAAGCCGGCCAGAGTGATGTAGGCAACCATGTCACCGGCCGACGCATCGCCGCGCAGGTACAGCACCAGGAACATCAGCACCGCCATGGCGCTGTAGATCACCAGTTGCAGTAACGGCGTATAGATGGCGCCGGTACGGGTCATGCGCAGTTGCTTGTCGGTGTTGCCCTGGCTGGCCGCGAGGAATCGCTTCTGCTCGAAGACTTCGCCGCCGAAGCTGCGCACCACGCGATAGCCCTGGATGGTTTCCGAGGACACGTGAGTCACGTCGCCCATGGCCGCCTGGATCTTCTTGCTCTGCTTGCGGAATTTCTTGCTCGCGGTGCGCACCATCACGGCGATCAACGGCAGGATCGCAACCATCACCAGGGTCAGCTTCCAGTTCATGAACAGCAGCGAGGCGAACAGGAAGATCACCGTCATGCCTTCACGGATTACGACCTTGATCGCATCCGTGGCCGCCCCGGTGACCATCGTCACGTTGAAGGTGATACGCGAAATCAGATGACCCGAGTTATGCTTGTCGAAATACCGATTGGGCAAAACCAGCAGGTTGTTAAACAACTGCACACGCAAATCATGGACCAGCCCGAGGGAAACCTTGGCCAGGAAGTAGTTGCCCAGATAAGATCCCAGCCCCTGCCAGGCGGCGATCAGGATGATCAGCAACGGCACCGCCTGCAGCAGTTGCAGGTCGCGCAGGTACGGCACGGTTGGAAACAGCACCGCCTCCGGGTTAGACAAGCCGTCGACGAAGTACTTGAGGATGTAGCCGAGCATTGGCTGCGTCGAAGCGAAAATCAGAAAACCGACGATGCTGATCAGAAACAGACTGATGTACGGCCGGACATAGCCGAGCAGGCGGAAGTAGATTTTCAAGCTCGAAGGGCTTGCGGAGAGACTGGAGTCGGTCATATCACGCGAATGTCGATAAAAAGGACGCTGACTTTAGCACAGCTTCCTCAGGGTTCTGGCAATCGCATAAAGGCTGTTATTGTTAGGCATCAAATTCAGCACCAAATAGCCATCACCCCGAAATGGCCGATCAACTTCAGGATTGAATCTCTCAGTATGCAACTCAGCGGTTTCAATAGCGTGTCCAATCGAGTCTTCGATTTCATTTGCCTCTGGATTCTTCCAGTCGGCTATTTCCTGCTCCTTTGCGCGCTGTTTTTCCTGCCGGGCCGAAGTTTGCACCACAAGCTTTTTTATGGACTGTTCAGCATTCCAGCACTGATTGCCCTTTGTTTGCGGCCTCGTGATTTCAAGGAGTTGCTGCGCGAACCGATTTTCATCGCAGCGCTGCTGTTCGCGGCCTGGGCGCTGATAAGTTTGTGCTGGGGACCCGGCAGCGAACGTATCGCCGCCCAGTTCAAACCACCGCTACATACCCTTTTGCTGTTCGCCGGCTGCTACTTACTGGTGCGTTATCGCAGCGAAATCGTCCAGCCTTTGTTGTTCACCGCCGCGATGGTCGGATTGATCGGAACGCTCTACAACCTGTTCATGTACGCCCGCTTATACGAGCCAGGCATGCGCCTTATCGGTGGCGGTGCGTTCGATAACCCGCTGCTTGCCTCACACATGTACGGCTTTTTCTGTGCTTACTGGCTGAGTATGAGCATGATCTGCAAGCGCCAGCAGATGCTCTGGCTGAGCATCCCTGCAATGGCCATCATGTTCGCTGCCGTGATCGCCACCGGTTCCAGAACCCCCCTGGTTGCCCTGACACTGGCCGCGCTATGGCTGGGCTATATCTGTTGGAACCGCCGCTCCGCTGTATTACTGGTCGCCCTGATCGTCAGCAGTGCGACCGTGGCGGTAATGTTTTCACAAATGATCATCGAACGAGGCGATTCCTATCGCATCGAAATCTGGCAGTTGGCCTTGCAAAAAATTGCCGATCACCCATGGATCGGTCATGGCTACAACGCCGACCTGACACTCGACCCTGGCATTGGCTACACCTTGCAGGAGCCTCACAGTTTTGCCTTGGGTGTGCTTTATTACGTCGGTATTTTCGGTTTGTTGCCGTGGTTGTTTTTCCAGGCGTGGGGGTTATTGAGCAGCTGGCGCAATCGCGTGCAGCCGCTGTTCATCATCGCTTCCACCTGGCTGATATTCGGCATCGGTGCAGGTTTGACTGAAGGTGGCGGGATCATTTCCCGACCGAAGGAACACTGGTTCCTGCTGTGGATTCCGCTGGCGCTGATCGCCGCGCTGAGCATCAATCAGCGCGCAAAACGTCTACTGGCGATGCCGGTCAAGTCACTGACATCGACCGCCCTGCACCCGTTGACCGCCAACGCGCAGGTGATCGAAGAGGATGGTTTGGGCCCCAAAGTCCTGCGCCTGGTCGATGGCAGCTTCCTCAAGCTGTTCCGTCGCCGCCGCTGGTACACCTCGGGCAGTTTCAGCCCCTATTCCGAGCGTTTTGTCGTCAACAGCGAGCAATTGCGCAACATTGGGATTCCAACTCCACAGACCCTTCATTTGTATCGGCTCGATGACGGCAGCAGCGCTGTGCACTATTCACCACTGCCGGGCAACACCCTGCGCCAGGTCTTGCAAGGCATTACCGCTCCGGCAGTGCGTCAGGCGCTGATAGAGCGTTTCGGCAAGTTCATGGCGCAGCTGCATGAGAAAGGCGTGTATTTCCGCTCTCTGCACCTGGGCAATGTGCTGGTGCTGGCGGACGGCGAGTTCGGCTTGATCGATGTCGCTGACATGCGCATCTACCCCTCTTCGTTGAGCCTTTCGCTACGTCAGCGTAATCTTCGCCACATGCAGCGCTACACGGTAGATCGGCGCTGGTTGTTCGAAGATCACTTCGAGGCACTGCTCCAGGGATACGCCACCACGGCGTCGAAAGCTGCTGTCGATAATTTGCACAGGCAAGTGCTGGCCGGGAGTTCCCCGGCCCGAGTTCATTGATGACTGAAACCAACCCACTCATTGCGCTGGCAGCCTATCTGCTGGCCATCGTGACCGCCGCCCTGTTGTTGCGCGCCGTTCCGAAAATCACCCGCCACCTGGAGCACTCCGGCGAAAGCCGCTATGCCAGCATTGATGGGCTTCGCGGCTATCTGGCGTTTGGTGTGTTCGTGCACCATTCGATCATTACCTGGATCTTCCTGCGTACGGGCGTTATCGAATTTCCGCCGAGCAACTTCTACTCGCAGCTTGGCCAAGGCAGCGTCGCGCTGTTCTTCATGATCACCGGTTTTCTGTTCTGGAACCGATTGCTCACTCAGGGACGTCAACACGACTGGCTGGCCTTCGCAGTCTCTCGGGTATTTCGCCTCTACCCGTTGTACCTGCCGTTGATGCTGATTGTGTTTGTCACGGTGTTCTATCTGCAGAACTGGGAACTCAAGGAGCCAGGCAATCGCCTTCTCGGCCAGATCCTGGCCTGGCTGACCTTCGACCGACCGGACGTCAACCAGTACCACCAAACCGGCATGCTGATCTCCAACGTCACCTGGACCCTGGGCTACGAGGTGTTTTTCTATATGGCGCTTCCCCTCGCCGCCATGGTGTTCATCTACCGTGGCAGCTGGGTGCAAGTGGTGCTGTGCCTGATCGGCATTTACACCCTCTACCAACTGGTCGGCTGGGAGCATTCGCTGAAAAAACACTACCTGGCGAGCTTCCTCGGCGGTATTGGTGCCGCGTACTGGGTGCGCAAGCCGCATCTGGTGGCCTGGGGCCGGACACGACTGGCGGGAATTACCGCGTTGCTGGCGCTTGCGATTGCCTTTACGGCTTTTAACCGCGCGTTCAACCTGCTGCCGCTGCTGCTGCTTTCCTTGTTTTTCGTGATCGTGGCATCTGGAAACACCCTGTTCGGCACGCTCAAACCGCGCAGCATCCGCTGGCTCGGGGAAATCAGCTACAGCACTTATTTGCTGCACGGCTTCGTGCTTTGGGTGATGGTGCAACGCCTGCCGCTGGTGCTGCACCTGGACGCTCGTGACACCTGGACCTTTCTGTCGCTGCTGGCCGTGTGCAGCTGCCTGCTGATCGTCATCAGCAGCTTGACGTTCCTGTACGTAGAGAAGCCGGGCATGACGGCCGGCAAGAAGGTCTTGCAGTGGCTGCGCCAGGGTAAAAAGACCGACAAGAGCCTGGCGGAGAAGATCGCTCGCTGAAGCGGATAACGCGCCCTATGTAGCAGCTGGCGAAGCCTGCGTCCGGCTGCGTAGCAGTCGTAAAACCAGAGCATGCGGTTTTTCAGGTACGCCGTGCACGCAGGGTTTACGACTGCTTCGCAGCCGGACGCAGGCTGCGCCAGCTGCTACAAAGGTCGCGTTACGGCTTTAGTCTTTTTCCAGCGGCGAGAAGTACAGTCGCCCCAGACCACGCCAGGTCTTCTTGTTCCAGGCCTTGAACGGGATCTGCGCCAGCAGCTCGCGGGCGAGCTTGCGATCTCGGTTGGCGGTCTTGAGAAACATCGAACTGAGGAACTTGTAACGCACCTCGTCGTACAGCGGATGATCGCTGAACAACGCGTACGAGCGCAGGATGTTGTCGACCATGAAGCGGTGGTTCTTGTAGGAGTTGGTAGCGTGCTTACGATAGCGCGCCATCAACACATTCAAGCCATCGATAAAGTAACCGGCACGGGTCACCTTCAGCTCGATCAGCAAGTCTTCCAGTCGAATGTTCGGATCGAACCCGCCCACCTTGTCCAGCGCTTCCCGGCGAATCATCAGGGTCGGCGCGGGAGGATAAGGTTTGCGTTCCAGAAACATGTCATCGAAATCAAGACGACGGAACGGCACATCACGGCGCTGACGCTTTTCGGGATACAGATTACCGTCTGCGTCGATCAGCTCGATGTTGCCGGCGCAGATACCGACCTCGGGCTTGCCGTCCATGTAGGCCACCTGAGTCGCGATACGCTCCGGCAACATGATGTCGTCGGAACCGAACGGCACGATCAGGCTACCGCTGGAGCGCGCGATAGCGCCATTGAGCGTGTTGGTCAGCCCCTGATTCTGCTGGACCCGAAAATCGAAACCGTGCTGCGCCTGCAAGACCTTGATGCGCTCGACGCTGTCATCCTTGGAGCCGTCGTCGATCACCAACAGCTCGATGTTCTTGTAGGTCTGGTTGAGGACGCTGAGAATGCTTTCCTCAATGTAGGGTGCGTGGTTGTACGACGCGATGATGACGGTTACGAGAGGTTGCGCGTCGCTCATGGTTGTTCCTTGCGGGCCTGATCCAGGCCGGATTCGATCAGGTTCAGGTATTCCTGACGGAACACCTCGATGTCATGTTCTTTCTGCAGATAACGGTAGGACTGCTCGCCCTTGGCCTTGAGCTCGTCATCCGACAAACCGAGGTAGTTATCCAGCGCCGCGACCAGGCTCGGCACGTCTTTTGGCGTAATGGCCAGCCCACCCGCGCCTTCAATCAGCGGCAGCATGGCCGGCACGTTGGAGGCGATCACCGGCAGATGCCCGCTCATGCCTTCGAGCAGCGCCAGACCCAGGCCCTCAGCCAGGGACGGCATGGTCCAGACGTCGAACGCGCGAATGTACTGCAAGGCGATTTCCTTGAAACCCAGCAGGTGCGCACGACCGGTCAGGCCCAGGCTTTCGATTTCGGCTTTCAGGCGCGACTCTTCGCGGCCGGCACCGATGATCGCCAATTGGGTGTTCGGGTATTTATCCTTGAGGGCGGCAAACGCCTGCAACAGATAGGTGTGGCCCTTGACCGGCACCAGGCGACCCAGCGCACCGATCAAGCGCACCGAAGGATCGATGCCCAACAATTCGCGGGCACGCTCGCGGCTGTGCTGCAAGCCTTCGGCCTGCTCGATGTCGATTGCGTTGGTAATGGCGTAGGTATTCTGGTCGGTAAAACCGCAGTCACAGTTCAGCAAATACTGTTTGACCGCGGGCGACACACCGACGAAGCGCCAGTGACGATCGATCAGGCGCTGGGTCTGGCGACGCCGGTAAAACCGGTCGTACTCGCCAAAACCGTGGGAAATGCCGATGCACAGCGGGACCTTCAACCAGCGGTTGAGCGTCAGCATCATGTTCACCGGTTTGAAGCGGTTACAAATCACCACGTCGAACTTTTCCGCGCGGCAGAACTTGTACAGCTGCCACATCGCGCGCAAGCGCATGCCCTTGAGGGACTTGTCGGAAAACTCGAAATACACCGAACGGTCGGCCCGGCTCACAGCCTCGCCCGGCCCAGGCTTGCCACGCAGGAATGCCGCCGTGACCTCATAGCGATCACTCGGCAGCGCCTTGACGATCTGCTCCGCGAGGTCGGCAAAATCATGGGCTTTGACGTTGTAGTCAGGCTGCAGCTGCAGAACCTTTGACCGTTGACTCATAACTCTCCTCGGTGAAAACCTGTCGCATCGATGATCCAGTCCGGTTCGGCGGCAATACGCCTGACCTCGGCTGGATCGGGTGGAGGCAACCGTGACCACTCGTTGCGTTTCCAGCAAACGAAGTGGAAATACGGAAACCGGCGATCGCCATCGCGATCATTACTCAAACAGCCATTGCGCCAATACCAGTGATGCGGAAAATCATCCGTGCCGTCGTGCCACTTGATGCAGCCACCCGGGGTGCTGAACGCCTCGGTGAATTCACTGCGACGACGCCACGGATTGAATTTGCCCACCAAGGTGAACAAAGGCTCGGGGAAATTCTTGCGCCAGAGGAAGATCCGACTGAATGCGCCCTCGTCCAGAGCGTGATGCGCCTGATCGGTAAAGCGCGTTCGCCAGTCCTTCATCTGCATGAACAACTCACGCTTGCGGGCGTTGTTGCGCATCAGGCAAAGATGCCCTGCTACCCGTCGCTCGTGAGTCGAGAACAGGTCATAACCGGCCAGCCGATCAGGAGTGAAGTAACTTCGCAGGTCACCATACACCAGATCAATATCGCCGAATCCCCAGAAATCATAGCCTTGCAGCCGGTCGGCATGAATATGCCCCAGCGCCGGCTTGATGTCGCAGAGCTTGTAAGCCGCCTCCGGTGCAAAGTCGATATCCAGCCGCTGAGACACCAGCCCGCAGTAGTGACTGAACGTCATGCACTCGACGGTGACGTTGGGTGGCAGGTTCTCGGGCGTGCCGCAGTCGCTGAACAGCAACCAGTCGATATCGGCGTTGCGACGACAACTCTCCAGGAAAAACGGCATCCAGAACGGCCATTGGCCGAAGTACGGGATCAGAAAAATAATGCGCGGGCGTGGGTTGATCACAGAAAAATCACTGCAGTTGTTTAGGACGCGGCCATGCTAGGCCGCGAAGTGCTTCATTTCTGCTGTTGAGATGTTTCACCATGCTTCAACAGCCATAACAATTCATGACGCCTGACCGCTTTGCGAAAGAATTCATTCTCGCCATAAAGGGGCGGCAATCTACGGGCCAACAGCCGCTGTATCGACCGACGCAAACGTCGCTTGAACGGCATGCGCGGTTGAAGGTCGTGCATCATGCCCAGCGCCATGGCCTTATCACGCTGAAGGTCCAGCGGCAGCGGCAGGCAGCAAGGCTGCATCGGCGTCGCCGGGTCGAAGGCCGGTGGCAACGCGATACCATGTCCCGCATCGCCCATCGGCCAGCGGTCGTTATCGTGCAGATGATTGGCGTATCCGAGCAAAGTGGTCGGCTGCCATTCAAGGCCTTTCAAGGCTTCGAGGACCGCTTGCTGGGCGCAAAGATGATCGGGATGCGGATCGAGCGTCGGGTGCGGCAGCACGATCACTTCAGGGCGTGCGCGCAACAACAGTTCACGCAGATCGGCCAGCAGGTTGTTCCAGGTCGGTGCGCCGTCAACGTCGCCCGGCAAGGTAAAGGGATTCAACTGGCGATAGACGCGGGTGTCACTCGACTCCGCTTCACGCGAGCCCATCGGCTTGGCCGGTGCGGCCTGCATCGCCGCCAGTTGCAGACAGAAATAACCCAACTGCACGCAATGCGCTTCAGGCACACCCGCCCAACGCGGCACAGCGATGCTGTCCCAGGCGCGCAAACGGCCCTTGAGTCGGGCGGCCTCGACCTTGTCCAGGCCGATCTGCTGATAATGTTCGGCTTCGATTTCACCGGCGGTGAGGGTGACGATCCAGGCTTCATCGGCCTGGCTGTACAAACCATAGGCGGCCAGTTCGGCGTCGTCGGCGTGGGGCGCGATCACCATCACTCGCTGGCGGCGATAATCCGGTTGTTCGAACGCCCACAGTACGGGCTCGCCGAGCAGCCGGCAGAAACGCCCGCGCAGCCGTAACTCACCCCGCGACAGCACTTGCGACTGACCACTGAGGTTCAGATAACGCAGGCCGTTCACGCCACGCTCGAACGTTTGCCGGTCGGGATTCTCGCCACCCGCCAACTCGACCACCGGATCGATAAAGCGTCCCAGCCACGTGCTTTTTATCCGCAGCGCCAATACCAGCGTGGCGTCGTCGACCAGCATGACACCCTCGTCCAGCCGCAAACGCTCCCCGTCCAGGTGAACCTTGGGCTTTTGGGTGTACGGCGGAAAACTGTATTGGTAATCATCTTTCGGCGAATAGAACAAGTGGTCGGCGAACCACGCCTCGTGGGCAATCCAGCCCAGCACCGCGAGCACCAGCGGTAACCACCAGGCCACCAGCACGCCGGTGGCAATCAACAGCACCAGCGCGATCAACAGGCCAATGCGTTTGTTGCGCCGATGGCGCTTGAGCAGTTGCTGTTTGCGGCTCATGGGTTCACTCACACGGTGAAGACCGGCACAGGATTGCACCAGCGGTCCTTGTATTCTCTATCGGCGCGGCCGAAGGAAAACCGCAAGGGTTTATCCAGGGCGCGAGCGTGTTCCCAGGCACTTTGGGTGTTGAGGAAACTCAGCACGCTACCGGGGCTGAACTCACGTGTTTCAGGATCGACGCCGCCGTTGATGTACTCGACGCTGATCCACTCCGGCGCCTCGACGCGGTACACCAGTTGAATCGCAATCGGTGCATCGTTGAGGAAAATCACCGAGCCGATCAGCAAGTCCCGCAGCAGTTCGATCACCTCCGCCATACGCTCGGCACCGGTGGCCGGGAAGCCCCAGCGGCGCTGGAACAGGTCGCAATAGATCGCTGCCAGCTCAGTGCTGGAAAAATCGGCGACCGGCCGCACCACCCCGCCGGCCTCTTCCAGCAGACGCAATTCACGGCGCTGGTTGTAGCGAAACTTCTTCGACAACTCTTCGGGTGTGCGGGCCATGGCCAGTTGTTCGGTCTGCAACTTGATGTCGGTGAAACGGCCTTCGCTCAGCGCCGACAAATAACGTCCGCGATGGCGCAGTGGTGCTTGCGCATCAGCGGCGGCCGGCAGGATCAATTCGGCATTGCCGAGGTCGAACAAGCCCTTTTTACCGCGGCGCTTGAGCACGTCTTTGGACAGTGCCAGGTCGCGTCCCCAGGTCGGGATGGCGGCTTTCACTTCACCGTTTTGTTCCCAGGCCAGGTAACGCACCGGGATCCCGGCCAACTGTGCCAGACGCTCAACCACCAGAGGATGTGTCGCGACGCTGCCGCCAAAACGTTGCCAGGCCTGTGCATAAGTCGAGGCGTCGACCACCGCCCAGCCCCGTTCGCGCCAGCCTTGAAATCGGTTGAGCATCAGCCCCTCGGTGCCAGTTCTGTAACGTGTGGCAAATGCCAGAATGCATCGCGTACCGCGCGGTCGGAGAAACGCTCACGCAGGCGGTCGAGCATCATCTCGGCACACTGGCGGCGTTGCAGGTCGTCCATCGCGGCCAGATGTTTCAGCCCTTGCGCCAGGTGTTCGGCATCGCCCAGCGGGAACAGAATGCCCACGCCCTCAACGACTTCCTTCGCCCCACCGCACGCGGTGGCGAGCAACGGTACGCCGGCGGCCATGGCTTCCAGCAGCACCATGCCGAAGGGTTCGTGATCAGAACTCAGGGCAAACACATCGAAGGCACGGAAGTAGCGACGGGCATCCGGCACTTGACCGAGAAACAGCACGCGATCGCCGATACCCAGTTCGCGGGCCAGGGCTTTGAGGTCCTCTTCCAGACGACCGCTACCGAGAATCACCAGTTGGCTATTGACCGGCAAACCCGGCAATGCTTCGGCAAAACCGTGCAGCAGCGTGGTCTGGTCTTTGTCCGGATGCAGCCGCCCGACGTTGCCGACAATCCAGGCATCCGCCGACAGACCGAGGGTTTCCCGGGCTTCGCGCACCGACACCTGGCTGGTCTGCAACTCGGGCACATCGACACGGTTGTAGAGCGTCTGAATCCGCCCGGCCGGCCATTTCGGCAGGCAACGGCGCATGTCGTCACGCACCGCATCGGAGACCCCGAGCAGGCTCAGGCGCTTGCGGAAAATATGGGCGAAGAGTTTACGTGTGCCGCGTTTGTAATCACCGAATGCGTGATGCACACCGATCACCGGCAGCGAGGTGCCGAGCAAGGCGATGTAGATCGGCTTGAAACGGTGAGCAATGCAGAAACTGAAGTTGCGCGAGGCGGCGATCTTGCGCAGATCGCCGATGGCGCCCAGCTTCAGGCCACGAATGGCCTTGGAGCTGTACTCCATGAACAGCACTTCATCGGAAGCGCAGTTCGCGGCCACTTCGCTATCGGCGGCCCCGGTCAAAAAGACCGTGGTCACGCGATAGCCAGTGCCCGCGAACAGGCTGGCGTACTGCCGGGCGCAGTCCAGGAACGGCCCGTCATAGCCGTGGCAGAACTGCAACACATGGCGTTCAGCCGAGCGTGTCATAAGCGTTGGCGCCCTCTTTGACCACCAGGATGTCTTCCATGATCAGATACTGTAGATCGGAACCGAAGAACATGTTCAGCGCGTCGGTCGGCGAGCAGATCATCGGCTCGCCACGACGGTTGAGCGAGGTGTTCAGCGACACGCCGTTGCCGGTCAGCACTTCCAGCGCCTTCATCATGTCGTAGTAGCGCGGGTTGTATTCGCGCTTGAGCACCTGGGCCCGGGAGGTGCCGTCTTCGTGGACGACTTCCGGCACGCGGGTTTTCCACTCTTCAGCCACTTCGAAGGTGAAGGTCATGAACGGCGCCGGGTGATCGATCTTGATCATCTGCGGGGCCACGGTGTCGAGCATCGACGGGCAGAAAGGCCTCCAGCGCTCGCGGAACTTGATCTGGTGGTTGATGCGGTCAGCCACGCCGACAGCGCTCGGGCAACCGATGATCGAACGACCGCCCAAGGCACGCGGGCCGAACTCCATACGCCCCTGGAACCAAGCTACCGGGTTGCCATCGACCATGATTTTGGCGATGTTTTCCGGCATGTTTTCGAGCTTGCGCCATACCGGCTTGCTCGGGTGACGAGCGCACGCGGCGACAACGTCTTCGTTGCTGTAGGACGGGCCGAGGTAGACGTGTTCCATCTTCTCGACCGGTACGCCACGGGCGTGGGACACATAGGCCGCCGCGCCGACCGCCGTACCGGCATCACCGGAAGCAGGCTGAACGAACAATTCTTTTACGTCATCGCGAGCGATGATTTTCTGGTTGAGCTTGACGTTCAACGCACAGCCACCGGCGTAGGCCAGCTTGCCGGTTTCCTTGAGCACGTCGCCCAGGTAGTGGTCGATCATCTGCAACGAAATTTTTTCGAACAGCGCTTGAATGCTCGCGGCGTAGTGGATGTACGGCTCGTCGGCGATATCGCCTTCGCGCTTGGGACCCAGCCACTCGATCAGCTTCGGCGAGAAGTAGTAACCTTTGCCCTTCTCTTTATAACGACGCAGGCCGATGACGTTGGCGTAGTCAGTGTTGATCACCAGCTCGCCGTTTTCGAACGAAGCCAGGCGCGAGAAATCGTATTTGCTGGCGTCGCCGTACGGCGCCATGCCCATGACCTTGAACTCACCGTCGAGCATATCGAAACCGAGGAACTCGGTGATTGCGCCGTACAGGCCGCCGAGGGAGTCAGGGTCGAAGAATTCCTTGATCTTGTGGATCTTGCCGTTTTCGCCGTAACCGAAGAAGGTCGTGGCGTACTCACCCTTGCCGTCGATCCCCAGGATCGCGGTTTTCTCTTTGAAACCGGAGCAGTGGTAAGCACTGGAGGCGTGGGCCAAGTGGTGCTCAACGGGTTCGATCTTGATTTTCTTCGGATCGAAACCCAGTTGCTCGAGGCACCAGACGATCTTGTTGCGATAGCGCTTGTAGCGACGGTTGCCCATCAGGATCGCATCGAGGGCGCGGTCCGGGGCGTACCAGTAGCGCTTGGCGTACTGCCACCGAGCCTTGCCGAACAGGCTGATCGGGGCGAAGGGAATCGCGACCACGTCAACATCGGACGGCTTGATGCCCGCCTGCTCGAGGCAGAACTTCGCCGATTCGTAAGGCATGCGGTTCTTTGCATGTTTATCGCGCACAAAGCGCTCTTCTTCAGCCGCCGCGACCAGCTTGCCGTCGATGTACAAGGCTGCGGAAGGATCATGGCTAAGGGCGCCGGACAGGCCAAGAATCGTCAATGCCACAGGGGTCTAGCCTCTTTAGTCTGCATGCAGGCGACAAGCGCCTCAAAAATTAATGTGCCCTCGCAAGGGGCGAGAGACAGCTAAAGGGCGGGATTATAGCGTAAACATGGCGGGAATGACCCAGCGCTTATTACCCCTCTTGGACGAAAGCGTGGCGTCCCGCTTATCCGCGGCCTGCCCGCCAGTAAATACCGAGATTGCCGTCGGAGGCCTGGCGGTAAATCGTGTAGGGCAAGGAAACCGTGTCCATGACCCCCGACAGGGTCAAGTCCAGCAGTACGAAGGGCACGAGGAAGCCGGTGGGATCAGGCGGGGCATTCAAGATGCAGAAGTCGTAGGCCAGGCCGCTGTAAATGCGGGGGATGGACTGGCAGTAGGTTTTTTGCTTTCGCAGGCCGCGAGCGGCGTCTTCGTCATCTTGCAGCACCGTCAGTGCGGTGCCGCAGCCCGATAAAATCAGTGAGAAAGTGCCGATCGCAACAGCTGTTTTTATGGTCAAGATTTGCCCTCCGTGAACGTCAGGCAAACTAGCATCATGGCTATTCAGGGCACAGTTCATGGGGTCTGTGGATCATGTAGGACGATTCACAAGAACTTGTCCTCCAGATCTCCATGAGTAGGACTGGCCACATCGCCAGCAGGCTGGCTCCCACACGGGATCTGCGCCGCACAGTAGATCAATGTGGGAGCGAGCCGACTCCGGGCGGCGTTCCGACGATTGGATTCAGGCAGCGCCAGAGATGTCTTTGGGCAGACGCCGGTCAATGACCTGATAAAGCGCACTGCTCTCGGGCCAGTTACGCATGAACCGCGCCCGATCCCGCGCATACGCCGGGGCAAAGCTGCTCGTCGAGCCATGCTGACACATCGAGTCCAGATCGATCAGCGCCCAGCGATCCTGCTGCCAGAACAGGTTGTGGCCTTTGAAGTCCCCATGACTGATGCGCTCGCGGATCAGCTCGGCGAACAAATGATCCAGCGCCACCAATTCAGCTTCGGGCGCATCACCACGTTCAACGTATGGGGCAAAGCGCTCGATGATGTCCGGTCCCGGCAGAAACTCGGTCACCAGATACGCCCGACTGCGCAGCCAGAGAAAACGCTTCTCCAGCAACGCCAACGGTTTGGGCGTGGCGATGCCGAGGAAGGCGAGGCGATTGCCTTCGCGCCACGAGTGCCAGGCACGGCTCGGGCGCCAGAAGCGTTTGAGCCAGTGTGCAAAGCCTTTGATGTTGTAGCGCTTGATCACCAGCGTCCGACCATCAACCTCGACTTTTCCTACGCTCGCCGCGCCGCCGGTCTTGTAGAGATGACCCTGGTCGAGCAAGGCATCGGCCTGCTCCAGCACTGGCAGCATTGCTGCTTCTTCCTCGCGACGAATAGCCCGCAGGCCAAAAGCCCCACGCTGGACGCTGAACAACGTGCATTCGCGGCCGACCTTGATCAGGTAGTCCTTCAAGCGCCAGCCGCGAACCTTGTCGATCTGCTTCTGCAGCGCTTCCATCGGCAACGCGTGTTCGCCGTTGCTCAACAGGTAATACACCAGCAATTCTTCGGTGAACGGTTCCAGCGTCTTGGGCAATTGGGCGAAAAACACGCCGAGGTTTTCCAGGACCTTCTGCCGTGACAACGGCTGGCCCGGCGTCTCAGCACAGACGCCGCCGCCATCGATCAGGTACAACCGACCTCGCTGACGCAAGAGGTTGTCCAGATGCAGGTCTTCCTGCCAGAGCCCCTTGCGATGCATTTGGCCAATAGCGCCCAACGCCTCGGCCAGCACGGCCCCTTGCATATCCGCCAGCACCGGCAAGTGTTCGACCTGTTTCCAGGTCTCCCCCAGGCTTTCGGCACCTTCGAGGAAGTCGAACAACAGCCAGCCACCCTCGCCCTCTTTCAGGCCATCCACCAGCAGCTGCGGTGTGGTCAGCCCCTGATCGGCGAGCAAACGCACGCCGTCCAATTCGCGCTGAAAATGCCGCGCCGCTTTGCTGCCGACCAATAACTTGGCCAGCACCGGCCGGCCGCGCCACACGCCGGCCCCCACGTAACGCTGCCCCGGCAATACTCGCAGCAAGCTCAGCAGCTGCAACTCGGCGGGACCGGCGGCATCAGCCAGCGAAATGCTCATCGGCAGGCTCGGGCTGCGGCCGGCGTCTTTCAGTTCGGACAATCGCATCAGCGCGTCTCCTTGTGACTGCGCCGTTCGGTCAGGCGCGAAACCCAACTGTCCACCAGCGAACTGTCCCGCGGCTGATCCACATAAACCGCCAGCAACTCGCGCAACTGCGCTTCAGTCCACTCCGGCGCGCGGCGCAGCAACGGTTCCAGGTCCTTGACCCGGTCACGCTGACCGAACAGCAACGGCCGGGTCTTTTCCAGGTCGATCAACTGCGCCTGATAACCGTCGCCCGTGGCCTGCAGAAAAATGTGTTTAGGGTAGAAGCAGCCGTGGACCTGGCGCACGCCGTGCAGGCGCCGCGCCAGTTCGCCGCAGGCTTTCATAATGGCCGAGTGCTGCGCCTCGCTGAGGTCCGACCAGCGCTGCAACAGCGAATCCAGGTCATCCCAACCGTCCAGCGCGCGAGTCAGCAGAACCGCCCGCACTTCCCCGTCGACTTTGCGTTCACCAAAAAATGCCGCCTGCAGCGCCGGAATGCCCAGCTTCTGATAACGACTGATGTTGCGAAACTCGCGGGCAAAACTCGGTTCGCCAAACGGCGCATGGAAGGTGCGCGTCAGGTAGTTGCACTGGCGCTTGAGGTAGTAGCCATGACCTTCCAGATCCAGCCGAAACACGCTGCTCCAGCCGCCACCGACGGTGTTGGGTTCATCCACCGCGTCGAGCTGCTTGGCCCACAGTGCGTCGAACGTGCCGAGGCCATGACGCTCAAGCAGCGCACGGTCTTCAGCGGCCAGAAAATCAGTCATTCGCGCCCCTCGAAAAATCTCACCACGTGCCGGATGCGCTTTTTGTCGTCGGCATTCAGCCGGTCACGCTGGCGGTATTGCAGGTAAAAGCGCAGGCGCTGGGTCGCCGACAGGTGATATTTGGCCACCTTGTCGAGACACGCCAGGTCCTTGGTGATCCGGTACTTGAGCCAGAAGCCGCGCCAGAAATCGCCATTGGGGCAATCGATCAGGAACAGCTTGGCCTCGTCGTCGACCAGCAGGTTGCGCCACTTCAAATCGTTATGGGTGAAACGGTTGTCGTGCATGGTCCGGGTGTAACCCGCCAACTGACGACTGACGGTATCGACCCAGGCGCGGTCCGCCAACTTCGGATCATGGCGGTCCGCGAGGGCCGACAAGTCTTCTGTGTTCGGCAGTTCGCGGGTGATCATCGCGCCACGGGCATACGCCGCGCCGCGCCGCTCCAGGCCCCAGGCCACCACTTCAGCGGTGGGAATACCCCACTTGGCGAAGCGCTTGAGGTTCTGCCATTCGGCCTTGACCCGAGGCTTGCCCAGATAACGACGCAGGCCTTTGCCGGCGCCGCTGTAGCGCTTGACGTAGTAATTGACGCCGTTGCGATTGACGCGGATGACCTCGGACAACGGGTCGCGGGTCAGGCGTTCGCCCTGCAGCGCGAACACCGCTTCCAGGCAGCCAAAATCTTCCGCCAGATTGCTGTAAGCAGGCTCCAGTTTCCAACCCGGCATCAGAGCGCATCCCCGTATCGCTGTTTGCGGTCGTAGAGTTTGTTGGCCTTGCCTTCGAGCCAGGCGAGCAATCCGGCCTCCTCGCCCAGAATCTGACGCAAGGGCCGCTGGAAGTAGCCTTTGAGGAATCGCAGTTTGTCGCGTTTGGTCAGGCCGATGTCCAGTGCCGAAAAGTACAGCGCCGCCAGATCCTTGTTGCGCCAGCGCTGAGTGATCGTCGGACGGGTCTGGGCGCGGTGCAGGTCGATTACCGAGAGCTTGAAGTCGTCGGCGGTCACCGGTTTGTCGGTGTGCAGCAGGAAGTGGCAGATGTAGCAGTCGCGATGGTTGACCCCGGCGCGGTGCATCATGCCGGTCATGCGTGCGACTTCGGCGATCAGCGCGCGTTTGAGCGCAGGCTCAGGCGGGCTCTTGATCCAGTCGATACTGAAGTCTTCGAGGCTGACGGTGGGCGCCAGCTCTTCGGTGACGATGAACGAATGCTGATCCGCCGGGTTGCTGCCCTTTTCGCCGTAAGCCACCGCCGTCATGGTCGGCACGCCGACTTCTTTCAGGCGCTGAATGGCCTTCCACTCCTGACCCGCGCCGAGCACCGGCAGCTTGGCCGTCAGCAGGTTCTTGAAGATCTCGCCCCAGCCGATGCCACGGTGGATCTTCACGAAAAAACCATTGCCGTTCACTTCAGTGCGCAAGGTGCGGCGCGCTTCCAGTTCACGGTAAACCTCGCCCTGCAAGCCTTCGACTTCGGTGAACGCATCGCGCCCGGCCCAAAGGCTCTTGAACGGTTCAGCCAGCATCAACTTCATTAAGCGTGCTCCGCCAGAATCACATCGGCCGCGTGCTGCGGCATGCTGTAGAGGTCGGCCGTCTCAGCGAAGGCCAGACCGTTGCGGCTCCAGGCCGCCCGTGCTTGAGCGTCGTTCAACATGCCGGTCAGGTACTGAGTCAGTTGAGCCTGATCGAACGGCTCGTCCAACACCAGGCCAGCGTCGGCCTCGGCGATGTAATGGGCGTAACCACAGACCGCGCTCACCAATACCGGCAATCCGGCTACCAGCGCTTCGAGCAGCACCGTCCCGGTGTTTTCGTTATACGCCGGATGAATCAACAGGTCGGCACCCAGCAGGAAACGTGGGATATCGCTGCGTCCCTTGAGGAACGTCACGTTGTCACCGAGCCCCAACGTGGCGCTCTGCATCTGGAATAATTTGGGGTCATCCTGGCCAATTACAAACAGCCGGGTGCGTTTCTTCAGATCGGCGGGCAATGCGGCCAGTGCCTTGAGGCTGCGATCCACGCCCTTGGTCTTGAACCCGGAGCCGATCTGCACCAGCAGCAAGTCATCGTCCCTGAGATTGAATTCGCGACGGAAATCGGCACGGATTTCGGCGGCATTGGCCGGGGCGCGACGGTCCTGAGAGATGCCCGGCGGCAGCAAATGGAAGCGCTCCAGCGGCGTGTCGTAATGCTTGATGAACAGCGGCTGCTGGACCTCGGAAATCATCAGCACTTCGGTCTTGGCGTCCTTGGCGAACACTGCGCGCTCGTACTCGGCAAAGTGCCGGTAGCGACCCCAACGACGGTACAGCGAGTTACGCAGGTTCTGCGCCTTGTCTTCGAAGCAGCCGTCGGCGGCGTAGTAAACGTCCAGGCCCGGCATCTTGTTGAAGCCGATCAGACGGTCCACGGGACGCTTGGCCAGGTCCGCTTCCATCCATTCGCTGAGCTTCTCGTTGCGCCGATGATTGAAGAACGCCTTGACCGGCGCCACCAGCACTTCGAAACCCGGCGGGACATCGCCTTCCCAGATCAGCGTGTAGACGCGAATCTGATGGCCGCGCTGCTGACATTCCAGGGCAATGCGCATGAAGTCGCGCTGCAAGCCCCCGAACGGAAAGTACTTGTACAAGACGAATGCCAATTGCATCAGCGCAGCTCCTCAGCCAGTAACAACGTGCTCAGTCGGGTCGCGACACGCTCGGGATTCAGACGCGTGAAGCACAGGGGCCACTCGCGTTTCAGGTCGAACTGACGGGCATCTTCGGCCGTCGGTTGATAGGTGCATTTCTTTTGCAGGCACGGCGCGCAAGGGAAATCACTGGCGATGTGAATCTGCGCCTTGCCGTAGGCGCCGGTCAGGCCCGGGTTGGTCGGGCCGAACAGCGACAGGGTCGGCACATCGAGCGCGGCGGCCAGATGACCGAGACCGGTGTCCACTGCCACGCAGGCTTGAGCGCCGGCCAGCACCTTGCCGACACCGGCCAGGTTCAGTTTGGGCAGCACTTCGACATGCCTGAACCCTGCCGCAATGCGCTCGGCCCGGGCTTTTTCGACTGGATTGCCCCACGGCAACTTCACGGCGACGCCGAGGTAGCCAACGCGCTCGGCCAGTTCGCGCCAATAGGCTTCCGGCCAGTGTTTGGTGTCCCACGTGGTGCCGTGCAGGAACAGCACGTACGGATTCTTGCGCGGCAGTTCCACCAGTCGTTCGACGTTCAGGCCGTAATCGCCCAGACCTTTTGGCAAGTCGTAGCCCAACGCCAGGGCGAACAATTGACGGACCCGCTCTACCGCGTGCTGCCCACGGCTCACTGCCAGGCGACGGGAATAGAAACGTGCGGCGAGGGGTTCGCGCGCCGAATCCTTGTCGAGCCCGGCGACCGGCGCTTTGACATAGCGCGTCAACCAAGCGCTTTTCAGCAGGCCCTGGGCATCAATCACCAAGTCATATTTCGTGGCGCGAACGCTTTGCTTGAAGCGCTTCCACTCGCCACTTTTAAAGGTTTGCCAGAGGTTCTTGCGCCAGCGACGGATCGCCACCGGAATCACCTTGCCCACGGCCGGGTGCCAGGTCGGGATTTCGGCGAAGCCTTCTTCCACTACCCAGTCGAACGTGATGCCGGGAATCGCCCGCGCCGCGTCGGTCAACGCTGGCAACGCGTGAATCACGTCGCCCAGCGAAGAAGTCTTGATCAACAGTACGCGCAAACTATTTGACCTCGACCACAGTGCCCTGCAACCGCTGCAAGGCTTCGTTCACCGCTTGCGGCATGAGCTGGCGCAGGCAGTTGTAATGACCGAAGCGGCAGGTGCGATCGAAGCAAGGGCTGCATTCGAGGCCCAGCCGTACGATCTCGACGTGCTCGGCCAAAGGTGGCGTGAAGCCAGGCGACGTCGAGCCGTAGACCGCCACCAACGGGCGGTTCAGCGCCGCGGCGACGTGCATCAGGCCGGAGTCGTTGGAGACCACTGCGTCGGCGCAGGACATCAGGTCGATGGCTTCGGCCAGGGAAGTGCCGCCGCTGAGGTTCACCGACTCTTCACGCAGGCCGGGTATCAGCCGCGCGCGGATGTCTTCGCCGACCGCGTGATCGTTTTTCGAACCGAACAACCAGACTTGCCAGCCTTCGCGGATCTTCGCTTCGGCGACCTTGGCGTAGTGCTCGGACGGCCAGCGCTTGGATTCGCCGAACTCGGCACCGGGGCACAGGACCAACACCGGGCGGTCGAGGGCCAGGCCAAACTTGGCCAGTGCCGCCTCGCGGGTGACCGGGTCGATCTGCAGGCTCGGCCGTGGATACGGTGTCGGCAGCTCGGCATCGCGCTCATAAGCCAGCGCCATGAAGCGCTCGATCATCAGCGGATAACGTTCTTTATCCAGGGTGCGCACGTCATTGAGCAGGCCGTAGCGGAACTCGCCACGCCAGCCGGTGCGTTTCGGGGTGCCGGCGAAGAACGGCACCAGCGCCGATTTCAAGGAATTTGGCAGCAGGATCGCCTGGTCGTACTGGCCGGCCAGGGATTTGCCGATGCGCCGACGTGTCGCCAGCTCCAAGGCGCCGTGGCCGAGCGGAAAGCTCAAGGCCTGACGGACTTCGGGCATGCGCTCCAGGATCGGCCGGCTCCACTCGGGGGCCAGGACGTCGATTTCGCATTGCGGGTGGCGTTGCTTGAGACACTGAAACAGTGTCTGCGCCATCACCATGTCACCGACCCAACTGGGCCCAACGATCAGAATTTTCATGTGGTTTCCAAAAACGAACCGGGGAGGCATACGCCTCCCCGCCTCGAGAATCACTGCGGGAGCGTGCGGGCTTGCGATGGGTCATCACCTTCAACATTGCTGTCGACTGTCACTCCGCTATCGCGAGCAAGCTCGCTCCCACATTGGGTATTGGTGCACATCCAGTGCGGTGCAGCTTAGCTGCCTCAATCTATAAAACACTGCGCACCCTGTGGGAGCGGGCTTGCCCGCGATAGCGGAGCATCAGTCGCCAGCAATGTTGAATGTGACGGCCTCATCGCGGGCAAGCCCGCTCCCACAGGGTTATTTGGTGTTTCAACTATCCGGTTTCAGCTTAGCCCCAGCTCGCGCCAGATCCGCAATACCTGCCGCCGTTCGTCCGCGAACTGGTCGCCCGGTATCACCCCGGCGTCCTTCTGCAAGGCCTGCCGGTGCGCGGCGGAGCGGTAGGCTTTATAGGCCTCTCGCAGCAAACTGGCATCTTCGGCAGGCATCAGCCCTTCGTGTTCCAGCTCTTCCAGAATGCGGATGTTGTCCGTCCAGCGCAGCAATGGCGGGTGTGTTTCGGACCACGCCAGGGCCGCGTATTGCACCATAAATTCAATATCGACGATACCTCCGGCGTCCTGCTTGAGATCGAACAGCGCCGTGGCCTCGAAGGCGTTTGCCGCGGTGCCGGCTGCGGTGCTCTTGCTGCCGAGGTTATCGCGCATCTTGGCGCGCATCTCGCTCACCTCCTGGCGCAAGGTCGCAAGGTCCCGCGCCTTGCCCAATATCGCTGCGCGAACCTTCTCAAAGGCCTGGCCGACATCCTGGCTGCCGACCAGCACCCGCGCCCGCACCAGCGCCTGGTGTTCCCAGGTCCAGGCTTCGTTTTCCTGATAACGGGCAAACGCTCCCACCGAACTCACCAGCAACCCCGAGGCACCGGACGGTCGCAGGCGCATATCGACTTCATACAGCTGACCGGAGTTGGTCTGGGTCGTAATCAAATGAATGATCCGCTGCCCTAATCGGGTGAAAAATTGCGCGCCGTCGATAGGTTTCGGCCCGTCGGTTTCCGCCTGCGGATCGCCGTCATGGATGAACACCAGGTCCAGGTCTGAACCATGCCCCAGTTCCAGCCCGCCGACTTTCCCGTAACCGACAATGATGAAGCCGGGGTCGCACAAGGTGCCGTCGGTGCGCAGTGGCGTGCCGTATTTGGCCACGGTCTGGCGCCAGGCCAGCGCCAGCACTTGCGCGAGGATCGCTTCAGCGAGCCAGGTCAGGTAATCGCTGACTTTCATCAACGGCAGGCTGCCGGCGATTTCCGAAGCGGCGACCCGCAAGCGGTGCGCCAGTTTGAAATGGCGCAGGGCTTCCATTTGTTGCTCGAGGTCGTCTTCGGGAATTCGTGTCAGACGCTCGCGCAATTCGGCGGCCAGTTCCGGCGCCAGGGGCGGCTTGAACAGCCGGCCTTCGTTGAGCAACTCGTCGAGCAGCAGCGGGAAACGGGTGATTTGCTCAGCGATCCACGGGCTTGCCGCACACAAGGTCAGCAACCGTCGCAGCGCGCCGGGGTTCTCGGTCAGCAACACCAGATACGCGGAGCGACGGGCCACTGCTTCAACCAACGGCAGCACACGTTCCAGCACCAGATCCGGATTGGCATGCTCGACAGCCTGAGCCAGCAACCGCGGAATAAACGCATCGAGGCGTTCGCGCCCCAGGCGTTGCATAGCACGCAACTGCGGGCTGCTGCGCAAACCGGCCAACGCCTTCAAAGCCTTGGTGGCATCGGCAAAACCGCCCTCTTCCAACTGGCGGCAAGCGGCCTCTTCATCCTGAGCTTCTTCCCACAGTGGCAGCCATTCACCGCCGACCACCACTTCGCTTTCAGTGCCTTCCTCTTCATCGGGATCGGCAATCACCTGACCGAAGTGCCATGCCACGCGGCCACGCCAATACATCAGCTGCTCATGGAAAGCCTCCCAGTCAGCGAAGCCCAACATAAAGGCAATGCGCGCCTGATCCTGTGCGCCGTCCGGCAGCATTTGGGTCTGGCGGTCGGCAATCGCCTGGATCGCGTGTTCGGTGTAACGCAGGAATTCGTAGCCTTCGCGCAGTTCGCTGATCACCGCCGGCGGCAGGTAACCCTGTCCTTCCAGGGTGCTCAGTACTTTTAATAGAGGACGTTGCTGCAGGCTCAGGTCGCGACCGCCGTGGATCAGCTGAAACGCCTGGGCGATAAATTCCACTTCGCGGATGCCGCCCGATCCAAGCTTGATGTTGTCGGCCATGCCCTTGCGCCGCACTTCCTGCTGGATCAGCTGCTTCATGGTGCGCAGCGCTTCGATCGCCGAGAAGTCGAGGTAACGCCGGTAAACGAACGGGCGCAGCATCTCTTGCAATTGCCCGCCGGCCACTTGATCGCCGGCCACCACCCGCGACTTGATCATCGCGTAGCGCTCCCAGTCGCGCCCCTGGTCCTGGTAATACTGCTCCAGCGCGTTGAAGCTAAGCACCAGGGCACCGGCCGAGCCGTAAGGTCGCAGGCGCATGTCGACGCGGAACACAAAACCGTCGACGGTCATCGGGTCCAGCGCCTTGATCAGGCGCTGGCCGAGTCGAATGAAGAATTCCTGGTTATCCAGCGAGCGTTTCACGCCGACGGTTTCGCCGCCTTCGGGGTAGGCGAAGATCAGGTCGATGTCCGACGACAGATTCAACTCCACAGCACCGAGCTTGCCCATGCCGAGAATGACCATCTGCTGCGGCTCGCCGCTGCGCCGGCCGGTCGGCACGCCGAACTGCTGGCAATGCCGCGCGTATAACCACTGATAGGCCTGATCGATGCTCGCATCGGCCATGTCCGAGAGGTCGCGGCAGGTCTGGATCAAGTCGGCCTGACGGGTCAGGTCACGCCAGATAATTCGCACTTGCTGGCGTGTGCGCTGACAGCGCAAGACACGTCCGAGCTCGTCGTCGGTTTCGGCCGCATTCACTGCCGCCGCGATCTGCCCGCACAACTCGCCAGGCGCGAAGCTGCGGTCCAGTTCGCCGGACTGCACCAGCGCGAGCAACATCAAGGGGTCACGCACACTTTGTTCAGTCACGAAGTCGCTGGCGGCGGTGACGCGGGCGAATTGTGCCCAGCGCTCAGGCGTCCAGGCAGACAGGCCATGGTCGTCTTCCAACTCCGCAACGGCGGTGCGGAACGACTGCTCGGCACGGGTGACAAACGGCAGGAGAATGCCGGGCAGTTCGGCAAGCGGAGGAAGGCTCATGGTCTATCCTTGATCGGCGTGTTGAGGGCTGCATGTAGTGAATTTTCAAATCGCACTACGTGATCGACTGTCGAACAAAGGTTAGAAATAGCTGAAATCTCTTTCTTTTTGGCAGACAGCATCAAGCTTTCACCTTTTTCGGTTGGCAAAAGACCAACCTTAACGATTATTCTCACAACGCAGCCGGAGGCCACAAGCCGCTCATCTGTAGTTTTACTACTCGTATATACATTCGAAAGGCTGAAATGCCCGATGATTTGTAGTAAAACTACACGCCGCCGGAACAACCTCTCGGCAATCCAAGAATTTATATCGTCTGCCCACAAGGCCAGTCGCAAACTCAGGCAACCGATTCTGGAAGCCTTTCCGCCCTGGAGCAAGCCATGCAAGACCTCGATCCCGTCGAAACCCAGGAATGGCTGGACGCCCTGGAATCGGTTCTCGACAAAGAAGGCGAAGACCGCGCTCATTATCTGATGACCCGTATGGGCGAACTCGCAACCCGCAGCGGTTCGCAGTTGCCTTACGCCATCACTACGCCATACCGCAACACCATTCCCGTTACCCACGAAGCACGCATGCCTGGCGACCTGTTCATGGAACGCCGCATTCGCTCGTTGGTACGCTGGAACGCGATGGCCATGGTGATGCGTACGAACCTGAAAGATTCGGACCTGGGCGGTCACATCTCCAGCTTCGCCTCCAGCGCAACCCTGTATGACATCGGCTTCAACTATTTCTTCCAGGCCCCGACCGACGAACACGGCGGCGACCTGATCTACTTCCAGGGTCACACCTCGCCAGGCGTTTACGCCCGTGCGTTCATGGAAGGCCGCATCACCGAAGACCAGATGAACAACTTCCGCCAGGAAGTGGACGGCCAGGGCCTGTCGTCCTATCCGCACCCTTGGCTGATGCCTGACTTCTGGCAGTTCCCGACCGTATCCATGGGGCTGGGCCCGATCCAGGCGATCTACCAGGCACGTTTCATGAAGTACCTGGAAGCCCGTGGCTTCATCCCTGAAGGCAAGCAAAAAGTCTGGTGCTTCCTGGGCGACGGCGAGTGCGACGAGCCGGAATCCCTGGGCGCGATCTCGCTGGCTGGCCGCGAGAAGCTCGACAACCTGATCTTCGTCATCAACTGCAACCTGCAGCGCCTCGACGGCCCGGTTCGCGGTAACGGCAAGATCATCCAGGAACTCGAAGGCGTGTTCCGCGGTGCTCAGTGGAACGTGACCAAAGTTATCTGGGGCCGTTTCTGGGACCCTCTGCTGGCCAAAGACGTCGACGGCATCCTGCAACGTCGCATGGACGAAGTCATCGACGGCGAGTACCAGAACTACAAAGCCAAAGACGGCGCGTTCGTGCGTGAACACTTCTTCAACACGCCAGAACTCAAGGCGATGGTTGCTGATCTGTCCGACGACGAGATCTGGAAACTCAACCGTGGCGGCCACGACCCGTACAAGGTCTACGCGGCGTACCACGAAGCGGTCAACCACAAAGAACAACCGACCGTTATCCTGGCCAAGACCATCAAGGGTTATGGCACCGGTGCCGGCGAAGCGAAGAACACCGCGCACAACACCAAGAAAGTGGATGTTGAAAGCCTGAAGCTGTTCCGCGATCGTTTCGACATTCCGGTTAAAGACTCCGAGCTGGAAAACCTGCCGTTCTTCAAACCCGAAGCAGGCAGCGCCGAAGCCCGTTATCTGAGCGAGCGTCGCACTGCACTGGGCGGTTTTGTACCACAACGTCGCGCCAAGAGCTTCGACATCCCGACGCCACCACTCGATACCCTCAAAGCTATCCTGGACGGTTCGGGCGACCGTGAAATCTCCACCACCATGGCCTTCGTGCGGATCCTCGCGCAGCTGGTCAAGGACAAGGAAATCGGCTCGCGCATCGTCCCGATCATCCCGGACGAAGCCCGTACCTTCGGTATGGAAGGCATGTTCCGTCAGTTGGGCATCTACTCGTCCGTCGGCCAGCTCTACGAGCCAGTCGATAAAGACCAGGTGATGTTCTACAAGGAAGACAAGAAGGGCCAGATCCTCGAAGAAGGCATCAACGAAGCGGGCGCCATGAGCTCCTTCATCGCTGCCGGTACTTCGTACTCCAGCCACAACCAGCCAATGCTGCCGTTCTACATCTTCTACTCGATGTTCGGCTTCCAGCGTATCGGCGACCTGGCCTGGGCCGCTGGCGACAGCCGCACCCGTGGCTTCCTGATCGGCGGCACCGCCGGCCGGACCACGCTGAACGGCGAAGGCCTGCAACATGAAGACGGTCACAGCCACATCCTGGCTGGCACCATCCCGAACTGCCGCACCTTTGATCCAACCTACGGCTACGAGCTGGCGGTGATCATCCAGGACGGCATGAAGAAGATGACCGAAGAGCAGCAGGACGTTTTCTACTACATCACCGTGATGAACGAGTCCTACCAGCAGCCAGCCATGCCGGCCGGTGTCGAGGAAGGCATCATCAAGGGCATGTACCTGCTCGAAGAAGATACCCGCGAAGCGGCACACCACGTTCAGCTGATGGGCTCCGGCACCATCCTGCGTGAAGTCCGTGAAGCGGCGAAGATCCTGCGTGAAGAGTTCAACGTTGCCGCCGACGTCTGGAGCGTTACCAGCTTCAACGAACTGCGTCGCGATGGCCTGGCCGTCGAGCGCACCAACCGTCTGCACCCGGGCCAGAAGCCTAAACTGAGCTATGTCGAAGAGTGCCTGAACGGCCGTAAAGGTCCGGTCATCGCCTCTACCGACTACATGAAGCTGTTCGCTGAGCAAATTCGTCAGTGGGTCCCGTCCAAGGAATTCAAAGTCCTGGGCACCGACGGTTTCGGCCGCAGTGACAGCCGCAAGAAGCTGCGTCACTTCTTCGAAGTCGATCGTCAATTCGTGGTGTTGGCAGCCCTGGAAGCACTGGCTGACCGTGGTGATATCGAACCTAAGGTGGTGTCTGAAGCCATCGCCAAGTTCGGGATCAACCCGGAAAAACGCAACCCACTGGACTGCTGAGGAGACACTCTGTGAGCGAACTCATTCGCGTACCTGACATCGGCAGCGGTGAAGGTGAAGTAATTGAACTGTTTGTGAAGGTCGGCGACCGTATCGAAGCCGACCAGAGCATCCTGACACTTGAGTCGGACAAGGCGAGCATGGAAGTGCCTGCGCCGAAGGCCGGCATCATCAAGAGTCTGAAAGTGAAGCTGGGCGATCGCCTGAAAGAAGGCGACGAATTGCTGGAGCTGGAAGTCGAAGGTGCCGCTGCTGCGGCCCCTGCGGCTGCCGCTGCCGCTGCGCCGGCTGCAAAAGCTGAAGCCAAACCGGCTGCTGCTCCTGCCGCCGCCGCTCCAGCGCCAGCTGCCGCGCCTGCTGCTGCTGCCGCTTCCCAGCAAGTGAACGTGCCGGACATCGGTTCGGCGGGCAAAGCCCAGATCATCGAGATCCAGGTCAAGGTCGGCGACACCGTCGAGGCTGATCAGTCGCTGATCACCCTGGAATCCGACAAGGCCAGCATGGAAATCCCTTCGCCCGCCGCTGGTGTGGTCGAAAGTATCAGCGTCAAGCTCAATGACGAAGTCGGCACTGGCGACCTGATTCTGGTCCTGAAAGTGGCGGGTGCTGCGGCCCCTGCTGCTGCCGCGCCAGCCCAGGCCGCCGCACCTGCTGCCGCTGCTCCGGCGCCAGCCGCTGCGGCACCTGCTGCACCGGTTGCCGACAGCGTTCAGGACATTCATGTCCCGGACATCGGTTCGTCGGGCAAGGCCAAGATCATCGAAGTCCTGGTCAAGGCAGGCGACACCGTCACCGCCGACCAGTCGCTGATCACCCTGGAATCCGACAAGGCGAGCATGGAAATCCCATCGCCTGCCGCTGGCGTGGTGGAAAGCGTTTCCGTCAAGCTGGACGACGAAGTCGGTACTGGCGACCTGATCCTGAAGCTGAAAGTCAAAGGCGCTGCGCCTGCTGCGGCACCGGCTCCGGCCGCCGCTCCAGCTGCTGCTCCAGCGGCTGCCAAGGCTGAAGCCGCTCCAGCTGCCGCTGCGCCTGCCGCACCGGCGGCTGCACCGGCCAAGCCGGGCGCCAAGGTTCACGCTGGCCCGGCTGTACGCCAACTGGCCCGTGAGTTCGGCGTCGAGCTGAACGCGGTCGGCGCAAGCGGCCCGCACGGTCGTGTGCTGAAAGAAGACGTGCAGGTTTACGTCAAAGCCATGATGCAGAAGGCCAAGGAAGCACCGGCCGCTGGTGGCGCAACCGGCGGCGCGGGCATCCCGCCGATTCCGGTCGTGGACTTCAGCCGCTTCGGTGAAACCGAAGAAGTGCCGATGACCCGCCTGATGCAAATCGGCGCGTCGAGCCTGCATCGCAGCTGGCTGAACATTCCGCACGTGACTCAGTTCGATTCGGCTGATATCACCGACCTGGAAGCATTCCGTATCGCTCAGAAAGCCGTTGCAGAGAAGGCCGGCGTCAAGCTGACCATCCTGCCGCTGCTGCTCAAATCCTGCGCGCACCTGCTCAAGGAACTGCCGGACTTCAACAGTTCGCTGGCACCAAGCGGCAAGGCGATCATCCGCAAGAAGTACGTGAACATCGGCTTCGCGGTCGACACCCCTGAAGGCCTGCTGGTACCGGTCATCAAGAACGTCGACCAGAAGAGCCTGTTGCAACTGGCCGCCGAAGCCGCCGTGCTGGCAGCGAAAGCCCGCGACAAGAAGCTCACCGCTGACGACATGCAAGGCGCCTGCTTCACCATTTCCAGCCTCGGCCACATTGGCGGCACCGGCTTCACGCCGATCGTCAACGCGCCGGAAGTGGCGATCCTCGGTGTTTCAAAGGCAACCATCCAGCCAGTCTGGGACGGCAAAGCCTTCCAGCCGAAACTGATGCTGCCGCTGTCGTTGTCCTACGATCACCGTGTGATCAACGGCGCCGCTGCTGCACGCTTCACCAAGCGTCTGAGCGACCTGCTGGCGGACATCCGCACCATCTTGCTGTAACACCGGCCGGCCCTCCTTCACCGGAGGGCCCGTCGCGTTCCACGTTTTCCGAGCGCCACGCTCGTACCTCAACCCCGCCAATTTGGCGGGGCTTTTTTTTGCCTTGAATAAAGCATCTTCCTACAGCCCTGGCTTACATCGCCCACAACTCAAGTCCACTTCCGCTCGATATTTTTTGCCGCTCAATAACTAGGCTTAGTTCGACAGCATTCTCTTATGAAGACTGCGTACTTATTTTGCTTAGTTAGCGTTATTTCGAATGGATTCGAACATGTTCAAACCGACTGTCGGCCCTATTATTGGCCACACTACAACTAACCACGTGCGCATTTTTCTGCGCGGCGAACTTCAAGACAACTCATTGGTATTTGCCGGCATTCGCTATCGGTGTTCTGGAGAAGAGCGTTGGTCCCAAGGCGTATTTGCCAAACTGTCCCTCTCGCGCGACATGGCCGATGTGATTGCGCTCAACGACCTCACCACTGACACCGAGTACGAATACCAGGCCGGATGGTTCAGCCCCATGAGTCCGGTGCATACCGTGGAGACCGTTCAGGAGCTGCCGCTGCAATGGCCGCGGGAGATTTACCGCTTTCGCACACAATCCAGCAAAGCCACCACGCCACGGGCATACGTCGTCGGCTCATGCCGCTACCTGCGCCTTACTGCAGGCGTGGCCATCGCACCACAGGCGGGCGACCGGATTTTTGCCTCGATCACCGATCTTGCACAGCAGGCCGAACCGCGTATTAGCGCGATGCTGATGACCGGCGATCAAATCTATGTTGATGACCTGAACGTTATTGCTCCCGACCGGGAATACAAGGAAATACTCAGCAAGTATCGCGCGGCTTTTTCCCAACCGAATATCGCCAGGTTAATGTCAAACGTGTCCACTTACATGATCCTCGACGACCACGAAATAGAAGATAACTGGCCCGCCAACGAGAGCAAGGCCGATGCTTATTTATATAAGAACGCCATGGCAGCCTATGAGATATACCAGGCCAGCCACAGCCCGGCGCATGATTTATTGGCCAACGATCAAGTAAGCCGAAAACTTGAACAGTATTGGTATCAGTTCTCTGAAGGCGATATTGAATGGTTTGTCACCGACAGCCGCACCCGCCGCAACTTGTCGGCCGATGATCGACGCATCCTCGACCATGAGCAGGAACAGGCGTTGTGTAAATGGCTGATCCACAGCCCGGCCCGGGTCAAGTTCGTGGTTACCAGCGTGATGTTCTACCCCGACCGCAAGCTCAACGGGGATGACGCCTGGAAAGCCTTTCCGGAACAACGCCTACGGTTGCTGGAGACGATTCGCACACATCGCATCAAGAACGTCATCTTCGTTTCCGGCGATGTCCACGGCTCCCTGACCAGTCGCCTGACCCACAGCGAAGATCCGGACTTCGAAGTCCACACCATCGTGTCGTCACCCCTGTGCAACAGCAAACTGCTGCCGTACGCCTCCGCGTCCACCTTCATTCTCGATCAGGCACTGGCGCGAACCGCAGCGGGTGATTACCGCCATGAATTGACCAGCAAGGTGGTCAGCGAAGACAACTTTGCCCATCTGGTGGTTGATCGGGAGCAGATTCAGGTCAACTACCACGACCGGAACGGCAAGGGATTGCAATCGATCAACATCCCGCTGCGCTAAGGTAATGAAGGCCAAATGCATTAGTTTTCGGCCCTTGCTGGAGAAATCTTCGCCCCTGCCGACATATTCTTATAGCACTTGGCCTTCATGTCTCTTGTCAGTCAGTGTCGCAATGATGCAACCTTGCCGCAGGCAACAGTAAAGAGGGCGAGAGCCCGGCGCGATCAGCACATTCGAAGCGAGTTTCCCTCAATGAAAAGCCAACCCGATGCCGCCAGCCGTATGGTGGCCGAGGTAGTGACGCAATTGCCTGTGCCCTCGCGGCTCGGCATGCTGCGTTTCGAACGGCTGAATGAAGCTAGCTGGGCGCTCCTGTTTCTCGATCCCAATTGCGAACGACAGTTTGGTCTGCCAGCCGTGGAGCTTTGTGCCCTGGTCGATTCACCTTACGCCAGCCTGATGGAGCCCGAAGCGCGCTATCAACTGCACGACGCGATTCAGCAACAACTCAGCGACAGCCCGCATTACTTGATCCGCTACAACCTGCACACCGCCAAAGGCTCCCTGAGTCTGCTCGAATTGGGCGAAGCCTACCGCCAACACAATCGCCACCTGCTGCGCGGTTACCTGATGGTCGTGGACGGCTTGTTCGACGGTGAACCGCTGCTGCCGTCGCTGGACCTGGAAACCCAGAATTCGCGCCTGCAAATCGCCCTGGAGCTCAATCAGCGCGCCCAGCTAGAACAACTTCAGCACCTGGACCGGGTGCGCGCCCAGCAAGACTTGATCCTGCTGCTGACCCGCCAGCGCTACAGCACCAATAATTCCCTGCAAGAAGCCGCCGAACTGATCACCCGCAGCGCCTGCGATATCTACGAAATCGACTGCGCCAGCCTGTGGAACCTCGAAAATTCGATGCTGGTGCCGATCTCGGCCTATCACCGCGCCTCCGGGGAATACCAACTACCGGATCCGATCGACGTCAGCGGCTTTCCGGATTACCTCGACGCCTTGCACAGCAGCCGCGCCATCGACGCCCACAACGCCATGCGCGACCCGCGCACCCGGGAAATGGCCGAGAGCCTGCGCCCGCGCGATGTGAACGCGATGCTCGACGCCAGTATCCGCGTCGACGGCCAGGTGGTCGGCGTGCTGTGCCTGGAACAGACCGGCGCGACCCGCGCCTGGCAGTCCGACGAAATCGCCTTCGCCGGCGAGCTGGCCGACCAGTTCGCCCAAGTCATCAACAACCACAACCGCCGCACCGCCACCAGCGCCCTGCACTTGTTCCAGCGTGCGGTCGAGCAAAGCGCCAACGCCTTTTTGCTGGTCAATTGCGATGGCGTGGTGGAATACGTCAACCCGAGCTTCACGGCGATCACCCAGTACAGCACCGAAGAAGTCCACGGCCAGCGGCTGTCGGAACTGCCGGCGCTGGAAAACCTCAGCGAGCTGCTGTTCGACGCGCCCTCGGCGCTGGCCAAGAGCAACAGCTGGCAGGGCGAGTTCAAGAGCCGCCGTAAAAACCTCGAACCCTACTGGGGCCAGTTGTCGATTTCCAAGGTGTATGGCGACAACCGTGAGCTGACGCATTACATCGGCATCTACGAAGACATTACCCAGACCAAACTCGCCCAGCAGCGCATCGAGCGCCTGGCCTACACCGACAACCTGACCAACCTCGGCAACCGCCCGGCGTTCATCCGCAACCTCGACGAACGCTTCGCCCGAGACAGCGACACGCCGATCAGCCTGTTGCTGGTGGACATCGACAACTTCAAGCGCATCAACGACAGCCTCGGCCACCAGACCGGCGACAAACTGCTAATCAGCCTGGCCCGCCGTCTGCGTAATAGCTTGAGCCCGAGCGGCAGCCTGGCGCGGTTTGCCAGTAATGAATTCGCCGTGCTGCTGGACAACACCGACCTCGCGATGGGCCAGCAAGTCGCCAACCAATTGCTGGCGACCCTCGACAAGCCGATGTTCGTCGACAACCAGCTGATCAGCGTCACCGGCTCCGTGGGCCTGGCCTGCGCGCCGCTGCACGGTCGCGATCCACAGACCCTGATGCGTAACGCCGGCCTGGCGCTGCACAAGGCCAAGGCCAACGGCAAACACCAGGTCCAGGTGTTCACCGAAGCGCTGAACGCCGAAGCCAGCTACAAACTGTTCGTCGAGAACAACCTGCGCCGCGCCCTGACCCAGAACGAGCTGGACGTGTTCTATCAGCCCAAACTGTGCCTGCGCAGCGGTCGCCTGCTGGGCATGGAAGCGCTGCTGCGCTGGAACCATCCGGAAAAAGGCATGATCCGCCCGGACCAGTTCATCAGCGTCGCCGAAGAAACCGGGTTGATCATCCCGATCGGCAAATGGATCGCCCGCCAGGCCTGCCGCATGAGCAAGGACCTGAGCGCCGCTGGCCTGGGCAATCTTCAGGTGGCGATCAACTTGTCGCCCAAGCAGTTCTCCGACCCGGACCTGGTGGCGTCCATCGCCAACATCCTCAAGGAAGAAGCGCTGCCGGCGAACCTGCTGGAGCTGGAGCTGACCGAAGGCCTGCTGCTGGAAGCTACCGAAGACACCCACTTGCAACTCGATCAACTCAAGCGCCTGGGCCTGACCCTGGCCATGGATGACTTCGGCACCGGTTACTCGTCGCTCAGTTACCTGAAAAAATTCCCGATCGACATCATCAAGATCGATCGAAGCTTCATCCACGAAATCCCGGACAACCAGGACGACATGGAAATCACCTCCGCAGTGATCGCCATGGCCCACAACCTGAAACTCAAGGTCGTGGCTGAAGGCATCGAAACCGCTGAGCAGTTGGCCTTCCTGCGTCGTCACCGCTGCGATGTCGGCCAGGGCTACCTGTTCGACCGGCCAATCCCCGGCGCCGAGCTGATCGAAAAGCTCAAGCGGTACCCACGCGGCCCGCTCGTCTGACAAGACACTGCAATCCCCTGTGCCCCTCCAATCCCTGTGGCGAGGGGGCTTGCCCCCGTTGGGCTGCGAAGCAGCCCCAAAATCCCTGATGTACAAAAGATCTTGTGAGTGCTACGCACTCAAACGGGGGCAAGCCCCCTCGCCACAGTTCGCTCCCACACAGGGGTAGTGCGTAACCGTCCCGCATTGTGCAAACTGCGTGTCTGACAATTTACATTCAAACTGACTGAGAGGACTGATCATGGTTCTGCGCTCGGAAATCCTGGTGAACAAAAACGTGCTCCCTACCAAAGAACAAGCTCTGCCTGGCCGCGAATCCCCCATGACCGTGCCGGAAAAACACTTCGTCCACGACGCCCCGCTGCTGGGCCCGTTTGCGATGGACGTGGATTTCGCGATCTTCGGCCTGGGCTGCTTCTGGGGTGCGGAACGCAAGTTCTGGCAACGTGAAGGCGTGGTCAGCACGGCGGTGGGTTACGCCGGCGGCTTTACGCCAAACCCGACGTACGAAGAAGTCTGCTCCGGCCTGACCGGCCACAGCGAAGTGGTGCTGGTGGTCTACGAGCCGGCAAAAGTCAGCTACGAAGAACTGCTGAAGATGTTCTGGGAATTGCACAACCCGACGCAAGGCATGCGTCAGGGCAATGACATCGGCACGCAGTATCGCTCGGTGATCTATGCGACCAACCCGACGCAACTGGACGCGGCCAAGGCCAGCGAGAAAGTGTTCCAGGCCGAATTGACCAAGGCCGGGAAAGGCGAAATCACCACTGAAATCGACGAAGCGCCGACGTTCTACTTCGCCGAGGCGTATCACCAGCAGTACCTGGCGAAGAACCCTGAAGGGTATTGCGGGATTGGCGGTACGGGCGTTACCTGCCCGATCTAGCGACAGCTATAAGCGGCAAGCTCCAAGTGAAAAGCCTGCGCTCACGCTTTTACTTGCAGCTTGCCGCTTGAAACTTGCCGCTGCTACTCAGCAATCAACCAATCCATCTGCCACCCACCCTGGGTCTGCCCAAGCTTCTTGGACAACCACGGCAGCAACTCACGCAATTCCTCTTCCAGCCCCCACGGCGGATTTGCAATCGCTAACCCCGACCCGTTCAAGCTATTCGGCGTATCCAGCGGATGCACCAACAACTCCACGCGCAACAACTTCGGCGCGCCCGAGCCCGCCAAATCCTGATAAAACCGCCGCAACATGCGCTGGTCCTTCACCGGGTACCAGATCGCAGCCACGGTTTGGCGCATCCGGCCAATCGCCTCTTTCAGCGACGCCGCACAACGCTGCATCTCATCGAGCTGCTCGAACGGCGGATCAATCAACATCACCGCCCGCTTCTCCTGCACCGGCAACATCGCACGCGGCACATGCCAGCCTTCGCCCAGATGCACCTTCACCCGACGGTCGCCGGCCATATTGTCCTTGAGCAACACACCGTCTTCCGGATGCTTCTCGTTAAGCATCACCCGATCCTGCGGCCGCGTCAGACGCCGCGCCAATTCCGGCGACCCCGGGTAATAGCGCAACTGGCCATCCGGGTTCATGTCGTGCAGCACCTTCATGTAATCGGCGGTCAGCGCTGGCAGATCCGGCTGATCCCACAACCGCGCAATGCCTTCCAGGTACTCACCGGTTCGGCTCGCCTGGTCGCCCTGCAAGTCATACAGACCAATGCCGGCGTGAGTGTCGAGATAGGCAAACGGCTGCTCCTTGCGCGACATCAGGGCGATGAGGCGGGTCAAAGTCAGGTGTTTGAACACATCGGCGTGATTGCCGGCATGGAAGGCGTGACGATAATTCATGATTGCTCCTGCGAAGGCCGGGAAGTTTACCTTGTACGGGGCTGAACGTCAGGGGTGGCAGCCGAGCGGCCAGACGAAAATCCGCTGGCGAGTGCGCTTGCGACCGGCACATACTCCTGACCCACCGAGCGACACACTCACCCCAACCAATGACAGGGAGTCAAAAACCGATGCGAATTCTATGTTCTGCGTTTGTTTATTTACTGTCGGCAAGCCACGCTTTTGCTGACGACGCGCACATTGCAGAGGCACGTCAATCCTTAAAAAATTACGGGTTTAGCCATTGCATCCTCAAGCACTTTAAAGAGAAGTCCGAGTTAGAAGCAGACATCGGGCGATCGGCGGGTGCTTATTCCTTCATGGGTAACGGCATGCATACCGTGATTCAGGATGAAGACACCTTGAAGGTCATACATGACCCTTACATGGATACCCAAGCCTACGTAATTAATGCTTATGACCACACTTCATCTGTCAGCAAATATGCGGACAAAAAGCTGGTAATGCATGGATGCTTGAACGTTTATAACTCGCCGGCGTTTGACGCCTTCATCAAGACCCAGGATCAATTCATTACCGAATAAGCTTCTGAAAACCCTCCGTTCACGTCAGATTAGTGCTGAACAGACTGAGATCCAGATTTTTCAAACACTGATAATAAAACTCCGAGCTACAGCTGACTTGGTCATGTCTGAAATCAAGTGTCTGCTTATAAAGTGACTGAATCGCGGGATCCTTGATGGATCGCATACTGTCCAGGACAAGACAGATTTCATAAATCTTATCCTCCCGCTCCTCGTTCATACGCCGATAGTCTTCTCTCGACATAATTCCAAGAAAACGAGAAGAATGAAAAGGTAGACCCGCGTTATTTCTGAACATCCAGAGAAACGTCTTTGCCAGCAAGTCAACAAAATATAGCCGTGCCAGACAGGCAGGATCAGCGGCAAAATCCAGCAGACCTTTGACGCCGAAAAATTCAAAGACTGCGATTTCAAAGCGTGCCGCATCGCCATCATCGCCACTTTCATAGGCATCGATGACGATATCGCTGTAGGCCCATTCTTCGATTAACGCCCGTGTTAGCTGTTGACCCGACATACCTACCCTCTTGTTTCAGGAAACGACTTTTAACGCGCCGTTCTGTGTTTCAGCCACACCGCCAACTTCGAGTCCGACACCGATGTGACGTAGAGCGTCACGGGCTGCATTCCCACGCAGGAGCGTGGGAACGATCATTCTGCGACGTTACTCCGAAGGCCGAGCCCGCAACCGCCGCCCAATCACATCCAGCACATCACAGCCATCGCGCAACGGGATGGCGCAGAGCAAAGAGAAATCACTGAGAATGAACGACTCACACTCGACCGAACCGCGCATGGACAGGTTTTCAAGCACCTGGGTGACGGCGCGGATTCGATAGCTGGCAGCGTCATATAAAACATCGAGCGGCGCGTGAGTGTCGACGAACAGCGTGGGCATGTCGTTGCAGTTGCCGGTGAGGGCCATGAAGCGGTTATCGGGGTGGGGGATTGGTTTTTCGTAAGGAGGATCTGGCGTTAGCGTCGTCATTTGTAAATTCCATGAGTATGAAAATGAGCTGCCAAACGCCCCCTCCTACAGGTTTGGGTGGCAGCCATGCGCAGGAGTAGGAGTACCGATCACTCATGAACCTCGGCCACGCCGAAGCGTGTCCCGCGCACAGCCGCCGCAAACGATCATATGGACACGAGTTAAGTGCCGCAATCAAACGACAGATCTGTTGCATCATGAGAGAGGGCTCCTACACCCTGCCACCACTTGCGCAGTGACAGCCAAAGACTATCCCTGCAACCCATCGCCCACCAGTTCATGGAAGCCGCCACAACTTGAAGGAAATTTCCGATTAACTTGCCCGGAAATTTCGTAATAGTTACGTGAACCTTAAACAATACTTAAACATTCTGTAGTGTTGGCAATTGGCATTGAGAATGCCGACACGTGGAATTCCAGAATGACAGGCACCACCTTTTCCATCACCAGTTGGCCCGATCTTCAAGGCTCGCTAAAAGAAGATCTTCCTTCCAAGTCTCCTGAGCCAAAATATAGACATCTTGAAGAAATCCACGGGGATCTTCCAATGCATACCACTCGCCACGCGGCCAACTCCCTGCCTCTTCTTCATCTATATCAAACAAACTCTGAAAATCATAAGACGCATCGCTTAGCTTTTCCGCTAGAAAATCCAGCAGCACGAGCTTATGTCGATAGGACAGATAACCTAAATTCAAGCTGTATCTTTTGATCAGCTCCGCTCTGTCAAAGCGATCATTAGGATTAAATATTTCCAGTTCTGCCCCCCGAGTTTCTTCGCGATCATAAACATCAAAAACGCCAATAAACCACATCAAATCAGGTTGAAATTCTTCATTTGAAAATGGATCTCGCAACATCATTTTCTCTCCGAAGGAAAAGCAGTAAAAGGCCGCAGCAAATTATCCTTATCAAACTTAACTTCAAACCAATTCAGATCTTCATTTAGTGTTGGGTTACGAGCGTCTTTCTTGTTCGGTTTATAACCACGCCCGGCCCCAGGAAGCTCCATCCTTACGATCGGATTTTTATTTTGGTCCTTCCCTGTATGCGGGCTCAAACCTAACGCTTCCCTTGTCATAGCTTTATTCAATGCTCCCAAATGCATACGCCAGTTTCTGAATTGAGAGCTCAAGTTCCCTCTGGCACCTTTCGGAACCTCACCGGTATGAGGATCGGCCCCATTAACTGCTCGTTGTTTGAGCGCTTGGTCAGATATTTCTGAGCTGTGTTTTTTGACTGTGTGCATATCATATTTTGCTTCCATTTCTTCAACACGCCGCTTCGCATTCGCCTCAGCCAACTCATCAATCCGCGCCCTCCGCTGATCACCCGTCAGCCTCGGCAGCGCCGGCTCACCCTCATCAACCTTAACCCCAGTCGTATCATCCGGCGCCTCACACCCGGCCTTACCCGACTGCGGGCAATTCCCGCTCAACCCCAACGGATCAACCCACCCCGTCGGATTCGGCGTGTACTGGTACTGGTTCAGCCCACCCGCCAACTTCACCGGGTCCGGCGTCAGGTACCGGCCTACCTCCGGATCATAGTACCGATGCCGGTTGTAGTGCAGGCCGCTCTCGGCATCAAAGTACTGCCCCTGAAACCGCAACGGTTGCTCAAGCTGCTCTCCCCCGCCGAACGTCTGGCGAGTGACTTTGCCATAGGCGTTGTACTTCGCCGACCAGACAATCTCGCCACCAAAATCGGTCAGTTCCTGCGGCGTGCCGAGGTGGTCGAGTTGGTAGTAGAACGGGCAGGCCTTGCGCGGGCCTTTGCCGTCGAGCATGGCCAGGGGGCGGAAGCTGCCGGGTTCGTAGAGGTAGCTGCGGTAGTGCTCGCGGCTGCTTTCGGCGATGAGGTTGTCGCCTTGCCAGAAGAACTCGGTGGTGTTGCCGTCGACGGTTTTGGCGATGCGGCGGCCGAAGGCGTCGTAGCGATAACTCGCATTGCTTCCGTCCGGGGTCGTGACGCCGACCAATCGGTGCTGGCAGTCGTAGCGGTATTCGGTGACCAGTTTTTGCGCGGTGCCGCGGCGTTCACGAACCAGATTGCCGAAGGCGTCGTAGTCGTAATGCCGGTCGCCTTGCATTAGCAGGCGATTGCCTTTAACGGTCGCCAATCCCGGCCGGTCCTGCATCAGCAGGTTGCCGGCCGGGTCGTGGGCGAAGGTTTCCGGTGGGTCGTCGCGGGTGTGGCGGACGCGGGTCAGGCGGTTGAGCGGGTCGTAGTAATAGCTGCGCTGGCCCTGGCGGCTGTCGGCGATGGTCGCGAGGTTGCCGTTGACCGCGTAGCCGTAATGGCGCATGTACAGCGGTCGGGTTTGCTGGTTGATCGCGTGGGCTTGCAGTCGGCCCTGTTCGTCGTAGTGGTAGTGGCTGGTGAGCTGGCCTTGCTGGCGTTGTTGTTCGCGACCGAAGGCAAATTGGTGGGTGGTGAGCCGCGCGCCATTGAGGTCGATCGCGGTCAGCGCCCCGCCCTTGACGTGGTGGTAATCGAGTTTGCTGCCGTCCGGTAGGCGCAGACGATTGAGTTGGCCGCAGGCGTCGTAGCCGTAGCGCAACGTACCCCAGCCTTGGTGCTCGGTGATCAGGCGATCCTGTTGGTCGTACTCGAATTCCAATGGATGGTCGTAGCCGTCATCGACGCCGATCAGTCGGCCGAGGGTGTCGTAGCGGTATTCGACCTTGATGCCGTCTGGCAGGGTTTTGATCAGCAGTCGGCCGGCGGTATCGCGCTCGTATTGCGTGACGAGCTGCGAACCGTCGTCGCCGAACTCGGTTTTTTCCAGCAGATGACCGTTGAGGTCGTAGGCGTACGCGGTGCGCTGGCCGTCGAAGCCGGTTTCCTGTCGGATCAATCCGCCGGGCGTGTAGTCCAGGCGATATTTTTCGCCGGATTCATTTTCGATCTCGGTAAGAAGCAGCTGCGCGCTGTCGTAGCGATACTTCAGCTGGGTGCCGTCGGCATTGAGGCGGCGACTGACCAGGTGCAGATCGTCGAGGTATTCGTAGCGCGTAACGCGGCCCAGCTCATCGCGTTCGGCGGTGATTTTTCCGTAGGCGTTGTAGCTGTAACCGCGAACGGCTCCGTTCGGCAGCGTCGTCTGGATCAGTCGGCCAACGGCATCCCATTGCGACTTGGTGACCGCACCATGTTCGTCCTGGCGGGTGATCTGCCGCCCCAGCGCATCGTAGGAAAACCGCCGTACTCCACCGTCAGGCAGCGTCTCTTCGACCAGTTGCCCCAAACCATTCCAGACGAACACATGCCGACTGCTGTCCGGGTAACGGATCGACAGCAGCTGACCTTTTTCGTCGTAGTGATAGTGGGTGATTTGGCCGTCGGGGTCGCTCGCTTCGGTGATGTCGCCCTGGGCATTGCGCTGAAACTTCCAGACGGCTTTGCCGCGATAGCGCGCGTGCAGGAAACCGTTGCGGTACTCGTAGGACGTTGGTTCGCCTTCAGGCGGAATCAGCGCCACAAGCCGTCCGACTTCGTCGTAACGGTATTCAGTGACGGCGCCGAGCGGGTTCTGCTCGGCAATCAGCCGGCCTTCATCGTCGTAGGCCTTGAGCTGTTCACCGCCGTCCAGTTCGACCTTGCGCACCAGCCGCGCCCGCTCGTCGTGGACGTAAACCTCTTTGCTGCCGTCGAGGTTGTGCACGGTGACACTGCCGGCATCATCCCAGACGTAGCACGCATCCATCTGCGCAAACGACGCCCAATGGCGGACGCAGCGCGCCGCTATGCCGGACCGTTCCCACGCCCAGAAGAAACTCGCCCCACCGGCCAGTTGTCGCTGGAGAATGACGTGCCGATCGTCGTAGTCGTAACGCTCACTTTCGCCAGCGGCGTTGGTGGCTTCGATGAGTCGGGCGCGTTCGTCGTAGCGGTAACAGACCAGTGTTTGCTCGGTCTGCCAGGCTTCTTCGAGGGTTTGAGCCGGAACGAAAACCTGATAGTCGACGGCGACCAGATGACTGCGCTCATAGCGCAGCAGCAAGGCGCGGCCAGCGCCGTTGTCGAGGCGCTGGATGCGGTCCTGGCGGTCGCGGGCGATGCGCAGTCGGTTATCGTAAGCGTCGCTGATCGTTGTAAGAAAACCGTTATGAAAGTGGTAGAACCGTGCCTCGTCGCCGGCCTGGGCGAGGATCAGTTCTTCGGGTTCATTGCCGAGGTAAATCGCGGCGCGCGAGAGGCTGTTGTGGATCGCCGGACGCTCGCTGCTCGGTAACGGGAAAGCGGTGCGACGGTTTTCGTGGTCGATCCAGATGACGGTGTCGTCGTCGATTTCCAGCCGATGAGATAACGAATGGCTCCAGCCGAATCCGAGGCCGGCATCGATCTCGGCGGCGCTGGTGCGATAGAGCCGGGTGAAATCGAACGGCAGGATGCCGTCCAGCGAACCGTCGGTGAGGGTCAGCAGTTCTTCGCCGGTGACCATCGATACCGGACATTTGTTGGTGGCGGTTTTATCGACGGAATCGGCGCTGTCGCCGTTGGGGTTTGTGGCCTGCTTTGAGGCGTCGTCGTGGTGTTCGTTTTGCTTGAGCGTGGTGTTGCGTTTGGCATCCCAACGCAATTGCATGCGACCTTTTTTCAGACCCGCCGCCACACCGCGTGCGGCCACTTTTTTGTAGCGATCCACGTAAGTAATGAAGCTGTTGACGATGTTGAAGATGGCTTTGACGAAACCCACAACAGCGTCGACGATTCGGGCGCCATAGTTGGCAAGGCGCATACCCAAATAGGCAATGCCTGCACCTGCACCCGCAAAAGTCAGAACTACCCCGATCAGAATATCGATGAGTAGTTGCACTACGACGGTTGAAACCGCTTCGGCCGTTTTGCCGGCAATTTCGCTGGGGGGCAGCATTTCCAACCAAAGGCTGGCCGTACGCAGCAACAGGCAAAGGGCTGCTTCATCACTGACCAGCAGTTGGACCTTTTCCATCGTTGCCGGGAATTTCTCTGCCAGCTCGGACAGTTGGGCAGCACCGCTACCCAAGCGACCAACGAACTTGCCAGGATCCTGAAGAATGTCCGACAGCAGGCTGATGCTGTCCCACACGCCAATGACAGCAGCCCAACTTCCCGCGAGTATTCCGTTACCAGCGGCAGCAAACGCCGACTGCGACCATTGCGGCTTGAACCCCTCCCACTCCGTGCGCAGCCAACCTTCCAGCTCTGAGGTCAGGCCATCGTAAGAGGCAAAGAGATCCTTGATTTGTGCCGGGGTCACTTCGCTCTGAACATGGACGCGATAGAACTTGCCCGGCGTGCCTTCGAACTGTCCTTTACCATTTTTATCGAGCCTGACAGGCTTGCTTTCACCGCCATCAACGGCAATCACATCAACCGAAATATTCCCCAGTGGAATGTCATAGACCGATTCAAACTTGCTCTCGATCTCCAGAATTCCATTTGCCGGACACTGCGCAACACTGGAGAAAAAATCATCGTCAGCACTGCTCACCGCCGTCGTGGTGTTGCCGAGTTTTACAAGCCGCTCCATGTCCATCAGCGACGGCATGTCCGCAGCCCTGCTGACCCTGTCCGCATTCCGACTCAAAAAGCCGGCAAGTTGCTGGCGATACAAACTCAGCGTGTCTTTAAAACCGTCGAGCTCCTGCTCGATGCGCAAAATCTGATCCATCAGTTCAGCTCCGCCATCAGGTAATCCACCAAGTCTTGTTTCGGTGCTTGAGGCAGATCCGGCGTCTGCAAAAAGATCGCGACCTTGTGGCGCAATACGTGCTCTGAAAGCGCCTCAAAAAGATCAGGACGGTTCTCACTCAACCACTTCATCAAGTTGTTGATACGGGTTGTCGCGGACTCGGTGGCGAGTTCTTCGAGCAGCGAATCAGAAACCTCCCACCATGGAAAAACCCTGGCAGTTTTCAACGCACTGCCGCCGATATCGAGCGGCTGCCCATTGATCAAACAGCGATCAATCACCGGCATTAATTGCGTGGCGTTAACGTCGGCGGACTGAAGAATCGGCAGCAAATAACGCCCATCCCAGAAGCGAAAAAACACCGCTTTACCGTTGGGCAATAGCACTTGAGTGAGGCTGCGCAGATGCTCGACCAGCGCTTCTTGAGAAGCAGAAGAAACCGCCAGCCAACCCCAGTCACGGGACTCGGTCGTCGCGACCCACTCCAGAAACTCACTGCCAGCGGCGACGATTCCGACATAGGGCATCACCGGTTCCCACTCGGCGTAGGCCGTGTCGGCCCAGATCGGACTCGGCGCTTGTGCTGTGGTCGCGTGTTGCCAGGCGTTGAACGGCTGCGCAGCACTGGCATTGCCGAAAATCGCAAACAACTGCTCGCCAGGTTTGAGCAGCTGGCGTTCCAGCCAGACGTGGGGTGACAAGCGATCAGGCTGCACAGACACCGTCCTTGCAGCGCTCGCATTCTTCGCAGAACGGCGCGTCGCTTTGCAGACTCATGATCTGTGCGGCGCTCAGCAGCGCTGCTGGTGCGGCGACGAGCTTCAATGGTGTATTAGGCGACACAGGCACAGCGGTCATCGCCGGCATCAGCGCGCCGCCGACCTGAATCGGCACGCTGCTGAAAATCCCGCCGGGACCGATGTTGATCCACTGCCCGCCCGCCTGGATCGTCGCGCTGGCGCCGCCGTCGATCACCACTTGCTGACCGGCGCTGACATGGAATTGCTGACTGGCGTTGAGCGCCTGACTGTTCACGCGGATGTGCCGATCACCCATCACCACCAAGTGATCGTCGAGCTTCACTTCGGCCTGGCGTTGACCGTGGGTAATGCGCTGCTCGTCGGCCTTCAATTCATGGCGAGCGGTGCCGGTGACGACGATGCTGCGGGCGTTATCGACCTGCACCTGTTGATCATTCAACACATGCTGAGTCCAGTTTCGCTGGGCACGCAGGTAGATTTCCTCGGCGCCTTTGCGATCCTCGATGCGCAATTCGTTGTAACCGCCGCCTCCTGGACTACTCTGGCTGCGGAAAATACTGCGGGTTTTGTCGGCGGGCAGATCCAGCGGTACTGGTGTTGCGGCGTTTGGCAGGCAACCCATCACCAGCGGCTTGTCGGCATCGGCGTCGATGAACCCCACCAGCACTTCCATGCCGACTCGTGGTATCAGCACGCTGCCGTAATGGTCGTGGGCCCAGCCAGTGGCGACCCGCAGCCAGCAACTGGAATGTTCGTTGAGCTGACCGTCGCGGTCCCAGGCGAGCTGGACCTTGACCCGACCGAACTCGTCGCAATGGATTTCGCTGTCAACCGGACCGGTGACCACGGCAGGTTGGTAACCGAGCATGCGTGGCTTTTCCGGTCCTAGCGGTGGACGAAACGAAACGTCCCACGGCGTCGCCAGAAAAGTATTGCGATAGCCCTGGAAATCATCCGGGTCGTCGCTGGTGGCCGACTCCTCCAGCACTTGCGGCTGTCGGCCACGGTGTTCGATGCCGGTGATCAGCCACAGATCGTTCCACGCCTGACGCGGGTGCTCGGCGAGCTGCAGGAAATGTCCGCAGACCAAGGCAGAATCGTCGCCACGACCTTCGGCCTGGCGGAAGTCCGCGTTGTGCCGTTCCAGCGCTCGTTGCGTCAGTTGTTTGCCATGCTCGCGATCAGTGAATTGACCGGGAAAGTGGTAATCCTCCAGCACCGGGCGCTGTTCGCTGTCGACCCGACTCTCAAGGGAAAGACGAGGTTTCTGGAAGTCGTAATTGCGACGGGTGACCGCCGTGGTACGGGTCTCCAGGCGTACGTTGAAACGCTTGATGGCCGGCGCATCCGCCGCCATTCCGCTGCCCGGCAGGTACAGCGTCGGCTCGGGCAGACGCGGGAACACCGTTTGATCGTCACCGAACACCAGCAGATGCCCGTCGGGGCTGTGCTGGAAGTGGTAATGAATGCCGATCTCGGCACACAGCCGCTGGATAAACGCGAGGTCGTTTTCGGCGTACTGCACGCAGTACTCGCGCGGTGAGTAGTCGCTGCCGAGTTGAAATTCGAACGCATCGCGCTGGATGCCATGGTCCTTGAAAACCTGCGCAATGATCGCCGGCACGCTTTTGTGCTGGAAGATCCGCTGATTGATGCGCTGACCGAGGTAGGCCAGCCGCGGTACGAGGCTGATTTGGTAGCCCGTCAGACGTTTCCCGGAGTCGCTTTGACCGACACGAAAGATCTGACCGTGTATGCCGCAACCTTGCGCATCGAAACTCAGAAAGGCCTGACGATGCAGCAGGCTTTCGAGCTCGATGTCCGGCCGTTCGCTGACCAGTTCCAGGTCAAAGCGGTAGGGTTGGCTGATGGCTTCCGTGCCCGTGAACTCAAGCACCTTGAGCTCATTCTGGACGCCGTCGATCGTCAACGTGAAACGCGGTTGATTGGCAGGAGCGAACATCCGATGTGTCTCTGCAGAATGAAGGCGGGCGATTCTGCATGAGCGACAAGGGGTGTTGAGGGAGGGACAGGAAAATCAGATTTGCCCTACTTTTTTAGAGATTTATCCTTCAAAAATATGGGTGTTTGGCTACAGACATTTCCCACAAAAGTAGTGTGTTACAGCTGATGGCCTCTTCGCGGGCAAGCCTCGCTCCTACAGGATTTGTGATTCTGTAGGAGCGAGGCTTGCCCGCGAAGGGGCCATCAAAAACACCAAACCTTCCCGCAAACAAAAAAACGGCCCGCCTCCAAAGGAAGCGGGCCGTTTTCATGTTCGGCGAAAGGTCAGAGCATCAGCTCATCCCGATCACTTGTTCAGGCGGAAATCAGCCTCGGCAGCAGCGAAGCGCTGCAGCATGCCGGCAGTCGGCGCGCCCAGTTTGCTAACGATGTAGATCGCCAGGCTGGCGAAGATGAAACCAGGGATGATTTCGTACAGACCCAGCAGTTCGAAGTGTTTCCACACGATCACGGTGATCGCGCCGACCAGGATGCCGGCCAGTGCGCCGTTGCGGGTCATGTCTTTCCAGATCACGGAGATCAGGACAACCGGACCGAACGCAGCACCGAAACCGGCCCAGGCGTAGCTGACCAGACCCAGTACGCGGTTTTCCGGGTTAGCGGCCATCGCGATGGCGATCAGGGCAACCAGCAGCACCATGGCGCGACCGACCCAGACCAGTTCAACCTGGGAAGCGGATTTACGCAGGAAGGTTTTGTAGAAGTCTTCGGTCAGGGCGCTCGAGCACACCAGCAACTGGCAGCTCAGGGTGCTCATTACGGCAGCCAGAATGGCTGACAGCAGGACACCGGCAATCCATGGGTTGAACAGTATTTTCGCCAGTTCGATGAATACACGCTCATGGTTTTCGGTCACAGGACCGGCCAGCTCCGGGTGCGCCGAGAAGTAAGCGATACCGAAGAAACCTACAGCGACGGTGCCGCCCAGGCACAGGATCATCCAGGTCATGGAGATACGACGAGCGTTAGCGATCGACTTGACCGAATCCGCCGCCATGAAACGCGCGAGGATGTGCGGCTGGCCGAAGTAGCCCAGGCCCCAGCCCATCAGCGAAATCACGCCAATGAAGGTGGTGTTTTTCAGCATGTCGAAGTTGCTTGGATCTTGCGCTTCGATGGCCAGGAACGTGGTGTCAACACCGCCGGTGGCCAGCAGCACGATGATCGGCGTCAGCAACAGGGCGAAGATCATCAGCGTGGCTTGTACGGTGTCAGTCCAGCTCACTGCCAGGAAACCACCGACGAAGGTGTAGGCAATCGTCGCCGCAGCACCGGCCCACAGCGCTGTCTCGTAGGACATGCCGAAGGTGCTTTCGAACAGACGGGCGCCAGCCACGATGCCGGAGGCGCAGTAGATGGTGAAGAACACCAGGATCACGACGGCAGAGATGATCCGCAGCAGGCCGCTTTTGTCTTCGAAACGGCTGGAGAAGTAATCCGGCAGGGTCAATGCATCGCCGTTGTGTTCGGTCTGCACACGCAGACGGCCGGCGACGTACAGCCAGTTCAGGTAAGCACCGACGATCAGGCCGATGGCGATCCAGCTTTCGGACAGGCCGGACATATAGATGGCGCCCGGCAGGCCCATCAACAACCAGCCGCTCATGTCGGAGGCGCCGGCGGACAATGCAGTCACGACGCTGCCCAGACTGCGGCCGCCCAGAATGTAGTCAGAAAGGTTGTTGGTGGAGCGATAGGCCATGAAGCCGATCAGCACCATTGCTGCGATGTAGATCACGAACGTGATCAGTGTTGGATTACTTACGCTCATTAAGTTACGCCCTGGCTTTGTTTTTATGTAGCGGCGGCTGGTGAACCGCGCGCAAACGACGACGTTTGACAGACGATTTCAGGTCCCGCGCATTTATGACTGATGTTTCCCCAGGAAAGCCATCAGCCGGTGCACCTGTCTTTTGTGACCGGTTGCACCTTGGCCGCGAATGCTATTCAACAAAGCAAATAAGGTGCAACCTGTTTCGTGAGAATAAGTTGCACCTAGTCGGATTTATCTGAAAAAGTCCTGTTTTTGCTCCCTTTTAGGGCAGTCCTAACGGTTTTCTAGAATTAAAAAGCACCTAGCAGGTGCGGTACGTTCGTACCGGAATTTATTTCCTGACGAGCTGCTTATTATTCCGACAAAAAAAGGGTTGCACCCGGTTGCACCTCAAAGGTTGCCCAGCTAATCTTGCGGCCAGCTGATGCCACGCGGTCGTGGCAAACATGAGGATAAAAATATGGCTACCACCACCCTTGGGGTCAAACTTGACGACCCGACCCGCGAGCGCCTCAAAGCCGCCGCGACCTCGATTGATCGCACGCCGCACTGGCTGATCAAGCAGGCAATTTTCAATTACCTGGAAAAACTCGAGGGTGGTGCAACCCTGACCGAGCTGAGCGGTTTGACCAAGGATTCCGACGATATCGTCGATGCGCCTCTGGATCACGCCCACCAGTGCTTCCTCGAGTTCGCCGAAAGCATCCTGCCGCAATCGGTACTGCGCGCCTCGATCACCGCCGCTTACCGTCGCCCGGAGCCTGAAGTGGTGCCGATGCTGATCGAACAGGCGCGTCTGCCTGCTGCGATGGCCGAAGCCACCAACAAGCTCGCCTCCTCGATTGCCGAGAAGCTGCGCAATCAGAAAAGCGCTGGCGGCCGTGCCGGAATTGTTCAGGGTCTGTTGCAGGAATTTTCCCTGTCGTCCCAGGAAGGCGTAGCGCTGATGTGCCTCGCCGAAGCGCTGTTGCGCATCCCGGACAAAGGCACCCGCGACGCGCTGATTCGCGACAAGATCAGCACCGGCAACTGGCACCCGCACTTGGGCAACAGCCCGTCGCTGTTCGTAAACGCTGCGACCTGGGGCTTGTTGCTGACCGGCAAACTGGTTGCCACCCATAACGAAGCGGGCCTGACCTCGTCCCTGAGCCGCATCATCGGCAAGAGCGGCGAGCCGATGATCCGCAAGGGCGTCGACATGGCCATGCGCCTGATGGGCGAGCAGTTCGTGACCGGCGAAACCATCGCCGAGGCCCTGGCCAATGCGAGCAAGTTCGAAGCCAAAGGTTTCCGCTATTCCTACGACATGCTGGGTGAAGCCGCACTCACCGAGCACGACGCCCAGAAGTACCTGGCCTCGTACGAACAAGCCATCCACTCGATCGGCAAAGCATCCCACGGTCGTGGGATTTATGAAGGCCCGGGCATTTCCATTAAGCTCTCGGCACTGCACCCGCGTTACAGCCGCGCGCAGTACGAACGTGTGATGGACGAGTTGTACCCGCGCCTGTTGTCGCTGACCTTGCTGGCCAAGCAATACGATATCGGCCTGAACATCGACGCCGAAGAAGCCGACCGCCTAGAGCTGTCGCTGGATTTGCTGGAGCGCCTGTGCTTCGAGCCGCAACTGACCGGCTGGAACGGCATCGGTTTCGTGATCCAGGCCTATCAAAAGCGTTGCCCGTACGTGATCGACTACGTGATCGACCTGGCTCGCCGCAGCCGTCATCGCCTGATGATCCGCCTGGTGAAAGGCGCGTACTGGGACAGCGAAATCAAGCGCGCCCAGGTCGAAGGCCTGGAAGGCTATCCGGTCTACACCCGCAAGGTGTACACCGACGTTTCTTACATCGCCTGCGCACGCAAACTGCTGTCGGTGCCGGAAGTCATCTATCCGCAGTTCGCCACGCACAACGCCCACACCCTGTCGGCCATTTACCATATTGCCGGTCAGAACTATTACCCCGGCCAGTACGAGTTCCAGTGCCTGCACGGCATGGGTGAACCGCTGTACGAACAGGTTGTAGGCAAAGTTTCCGAAGGCAAGTTGAATCGTCCGTGCCGCGTGTACGCACCGGTCGGCACTCACGAAACGCTGCTGGCGTACTTGGTGCGTCGCCTGCTGGAAAACGGCGCGAACACCTCGTTCGTCAACCGTATCGCCGACCAATCCATTTCGATCCAGGAGCTGGTGGCCGATCCAGTGGCCAGCATCGAGCAGATGGCGACGCTGGAAGGCGGCTTCGGCCTGCCGCACCCGCGTATCCCGCTGCCGCGTGATCTTTATGGTGCCGAGCGCGCCAACTCCAGCGGCATCGACATGGCCAACGAACATCGTCTGGCTTCGCTGTCCTGCGCCCTGCTGGCCACCGCTCACAACCACTGGAAAGCGTCGCCGATGCTTGGTTGCACGTCCAGCACAGAAACCCCTGCGCCAGTCCTCAACCCGTCCGATCTGCGTGACGTGGTTGGCCACGTGCAGGAAGCGACCGTCGAAGACGTCGACAACGCGATCCAGTGCGCCCTGAAAGCTGCACCGATCTGGCAGGCCACCCCGCCGGCCGAACGCGCTGCGATCCTGGAACGTGCCGCCGATTTGATGGAAGGCGAGATCCAGCCGCTGATGGGCCTGCTGGCTCGCGAAGCCGGCAAGACCTTCGCCAACGCCATCGCCGAAGTGCGTGAAGCCGTGGACTTCCTGCGTTATTACGCGGTGCAGGCGCGCAACGATTTCACCAACGATGCCCACCGCCCGTTGGGCCCGGTGGTCTGCATCAGCCCGTGGAACTTCCCGCTGGCCATCTTCAGCGGCCAGGTTGCTGCAGCATTGGCTGCCGGCAACCCGGTACTGGCCAAGCCTGCGGAACAAACCCCGCTGGTGGCGGCTCAAGCCGTGCGTTTGCTGCTCGAAGCCGGGATCCCGGAAGGCGTGCTGCAACTGCTGCCGGGCCGTGGCGAAACCGTCGGCGCCCGTCTGGTCGGCGACGATCGGGTCAAAGGCGTGATGTTCACCGGTTCCACCGAAGTTGCCCGTCTGCTGCAACGCAACGTCGCCGGTCGCCTCGATGCACAGGGTCGTCCGATTCCGCTGATCGCCGAAACCGGTGGCCAGAACGCGATGATCGTCGACTCTTCGGCACTGACTGAACAAGTCGTGATCGACGTCGTATCGTCGGCCTTCGACAGCGCCGGCCAACGTTGCTCGGCCCTGCGCGTCCTGTGCTTGCAGGAAGATTCCGCTGACCGTGTCATCGAAATGCTCAAGGGCGCCATGGCTGAATGCCGTCTCGGCAACCCGGAGCGTCTGTCCGTGGACATCGGCCCGGTGATCGATGCCGAAGCCAAGGCGGGCATCGAGAAGCACATCCAGGCGATGCGCGACAAAGGTCGCAACGTGTATCAGGTGGCCATCGCCAACAGCGAAGAAGTCAAACGCGGCACCTTCGTGATGCCGACCCTGATCGAACTGGAAAGCTTCGACGAACTGCAACGGGAGATCTTCGGCCCAGTCCTGCACGTGGTTCGCTACAAGCGCAAAGACATCGATCAACTGATCGGTCAGATCAACGCTTCCGGCTACGGCCTGACGCTGGGTGTGCACACCCGGATCGACGAGACCATCGCCAAGGTGATCGACAACGTCAACGCCGGTAACGTTTATGTGAACCGCAACATCGTGGGTGCCGTGGTTGGCGTGCAGCCGTTCGGTGGCGAAGGCCTGTCGGGTACTGGCCCGAAAGCCGGTGGTCCGCTGTACCTGTACCGTCTGCTGTCGACGCGCCCTACCGGTGCGATCGAACAATCCTTCGCTCGCGGTGACGCTATCGCAGCGCCGGACGTTCGTCTGCGTGATGCCATGAGCAAACCGCTGACCGCACTGAAAGCCTGGGCCGACAGCAACAAGTTTGCCGACCTGAGCACCCTGTGTGTGCAGTTCGCAGCGCAATCGCAAAGCGGCATTACCCGTGTTCTGGCAGGCCCGACCGGCGAGCGCAACAGCTACGCCATCCTGCCGCGTGAACACGTGCTGTGCCTGGCGGAGGTCGAAGGCGATCTGCTGACTCAACTGGCGGCGGTACTGGCCGTCGGCGGTTCGGCGGTATGGCCGGAAGCTGAATTGACCAAGGCACTGTTCGCACGTCTGCCGAAGGACATTCAGGCGAAGATCAAACTGGTTGCCGACTGGAGCAAGGACGAAGTGGTGTTTGATGCGGTTCTGCATCATGGCCATTCCGATCAGCTGCGTGCGGTGTGCCAGCAAGTGGCCAAGCGTGCCGGGGCGATTGTTGGTGTACACGGCCTGTCCCAGGGCGAAACCAGCATTGCGCTGGAGCGTCTGGTGATCGAGCGGGCGTTGAGCGTTAACACCGCTGCGGCGGGTGGTAATGCCAGCTTGATGACCATCGGCTAAACGCCAATAAGACCGGGCGCCCGCAATAGGCGTCCGGTCTACACAATCCCCTGTGGGAGCGAGCCTGCTCGCGATAGCGGTGTGTCATCCAATACATGTGTCGGATGACACACCGCTATCGCGAGCAGGCTCGCTCCCACAGTTGTTTTGTGGCGTCTGCTAAGTCGTTGCGCGGCTCCACCATCACGCTCATCAATCATCCTGTTCAGCCTTTATTCCCACGCCTAGACTCGGTCCATTCCAAAAAAAGGTAGGCCGCCATGTCCGAGACGTTGCTCAGTTCCCGCAATCTGGCTTTCGAGCTGTACGAAGTCCTCGATGCTGAAGGCCTGACCCAGCGTGAGCGTTTCGCCGAGCACAACCGCGAAACCTTCGATGCCGCCATCGGTACTGCCCGCAGCATCGCAGAGAAATTCTTCGCCCCGCACAACCGCAAGGGCGACGAGAACGAGCCGCGCTATGAAGACGGTCAGGCGATTCTGATTCCGGAAGTGAAACCGGCGGTGGATGCCTTCCTCGAAGCCGGTTTCCTCAACGCGGCGCGCAGTTTCGACGCCGGTGGCATGCAACTTCCTACGCTGTTGTCTCAGGCTTGCTTCGCGCACTTCCAGTCAGCCAACGCGGCATCGACCTCGTACCCGTTCCTGACCATGGGCGCGGCGAACCTGATCGAAAGCTTCGGCACTGAAGAACAGAAGCAGCGCTTCCTGCAACCGATGATCGACGGGCGCTTCTTCGGCACCATGGCGCTGACCGAACCGCACGCCGGCTCGTCGCTGTCGGATATTCGTACACGCGCGGAACCTGCATCTGACGGCACCTATCGACTCAAGGGCAACAAGATTTTCATCTCCGGTGGCGATCACCCGCTGTCGGAAAACATCGTGCACATGGTGCTGGCCAAGTTGCCGGACGCACCCGCAGGGGTGAAGGGGATTTCGTTGTTCATCGTGCCCAAGTTCCTGGTCAACGATGACGGCAGCCTCGGTAAGCGCAACGACGTCCTGCTGGCGGGCCTGTTCCACAAGATGGGCTGGCGCGGCACCACGTCCACCGCGCTGAATTTCGGTGACAACGGTGAATGCGTTGGCTATCTGGTGGGCAAGCCGCACCACGGTTTGAGCTACATGTTCCAGATGATGAACGAGGCACGGATCGGTGTCGGCATGGGCGCGGTGATGCTCGGTTACGCCGGTTACCTGTATTCCCTGGAGTACGCTCGCGAACGTCCGCAGGGTCGTGTGCCAGACAGCAAAGATCCGAACACCGCGCCGGTGGCGATCATTCAGCACGCCGACGTCAAACGCATGCTGCTGACGCAGAAAGCCTATGTCGAAGGCTCGTTCGACCTTGGGTTGTACGCAGCGCGGCTGTTTGATGACACCACCACGCTGGAGACTGAAGAGCAGCGCAAACAAGCGCATGAGCTGCTGGATTTACTGACGCCGATCGTCAAATCCTGGCCGTCGGAGTTTTGCCTGAAGGCCAACGAACTGGCGATCCAGATACTAGGCGGTCACGGTTATACCCGTGAGTATCCGGTAGAGCAGTATTACCGCGACAACCGTTTGAACCCGATCCATGAAGGCACCCACGGCATTCAGTCGCTGGACTTGCTGGGGCGCAAACTGGCGCAGAACGGTGGTGCGGGACTCAAGCAATTGATCCGCTTGATTGCCAACACCGCCGAACGGGCGCAGGCGCATGAGTCGTTGACCGCGTTGCGTGAACCGTTGGAGAAACTGGTCGCGCATCTGCAAACGGTGACCATCGGTTTACTGACGGATCTGGGGCAAGGCAAGGTCAACAGCAGCCTGGCGAACTCCGCGCTGTACCTGAAGGTGTTCGGGCACACGGTGATTGGCTGGCGTTGGCTGGAACAGGCAATTCGCGCCGAGGAAGGGTTGGCCAAAGGCAATGCGGCGGATGTGAGCTTCTATAAGGGCAAGTTGCAGGCGGCGCGGTATTTCCTGACGTGGGAAGTGCCGGGTTGTCACCATGAGCTGGCGATTCTTGAGGCACGGGATGATGTTTGTCTTGGGATGCAGGATGAGTGGTTCTGAGTTCAGATCCCACTCCAATCAAGCCTCCTGCATTCGCCATAGTGGCAAGCAGGAGGCTTAGGCGAAAAAAACTTAACAGGTTAGTTAGTGCAGCCCGCATATAACTCGTACACACCTGTAATATTTGACAGGTTACAGCCATTTTTTTCTGAAGTACCTTGATGTTGAACTTAAAAAATCAAGTTCTAACCATCGGCATATTCGACATTCAAGTATTCTTCGGAAGATAAAACCATGAAAGAGCATGACAACACAGTTTTAAAGGACATTGTCGATAAAGACGTATTTTTGTTTGCACTCCATATCGATGCAAGAGTCACGATCAATGAAACAAAATACGTCGTTCGTAACAAGTATTTCCACAGGCTCCCCGACGGGAATTACACCTTGGAGGTAAGTTTAGACAACCCACACCTCCAACTTAGACTCACCACGGACAACACCATTAGCAAGGCGGCTCTTTTAATGCGGGCTAAAAATGGGGACTATGTATTCTTGGAAGAAGACCCGGCTTTTGGCAGACCCGCGGGCTACCACCTTTTTGGGGCGATTTCCGGGACTATAACAGGAGGAGAGTACGTATTGAATTCAATGAGAATGTTCCCTGAGTTCCCATGAAAACAAGTATTGGTGCCTCCTACACTGAGGCACCATTTAAATAACTATCGGTTTTTTCTCACCTTACAGATTTCAGAATACATGCCTTCTTTTAATTTAATTTGAAACCACCCATCTGCCGCGCCAAATCATCCGCCAACCGCTGCAATGTCTGACAGTCCTCTCGACAAGCTCTCACTTCCCCCGCCGTCGCCCGAGCCAGATCCGAAATCCCCTGCACATTGCGGTTGATCTCTTCCGTCACCGCCGACTGCTCTTCCGTCGCCGTCGCCACCTGATGGTTCATGTCGCTGATGCGGTCGACCTGCCCGGTAATCGCCGTCAATGACGCGCCGGTGCGCTGGCTCGACTCGACACCGGTGCCCGTCGCCGCTTGCCCGGAGTGCATAGATGAAACGGCATTCTCCGCGCCCTGCTTGAGGCTGCCGATCATCTGCTGAATCTCGTCGGTGGACGCCTGAGTCCGCCGCGCCAACGTCCGCACTTCATCCGCCACCACCGCAAACCCACGCCCCATGTCCCCGGCGCGGGCGGCTTCGATGGCGGCGTTCAATGCCAGTAAATTGGTCTGCTCGGAGATCCCGCGAATCACCGCCAGCACCTGATCGATCGACGCGACCTGATTGGCCAGTTCACCAACGGCACTCGCCGCGATACCGATTTCATCGGACATGCTTTCTATATGCCGGATCGAACCACCGACCACTTCCCGCGCCTTCATTGCTTCATCGCGAGCATTCTGCGAAGCGACCGCCGCGTTACCGGCGTTCTGGGCGATTTCCTGCACCGTCAGGCCCATCTCGTGGACTGCCGTGGCAACCATGTCGGTCATTTCCTGCTGACGACCAGAACGTTCGGCGGTGTTGTCCACCACCCGCGCCACCTGGCCGACGGCGGTACGCAAACGCTCGCTGGTGGTCAGCACTTCGCCGATCATTTCGCGTTGACTGTCGAGGAATCGATTGAAGCCACGCGCCAGGTCACCGAGTTCATCGGCGCGGCTGGAATCTAACCGGTGGGTCAAATCTCCCCCACCGCTACCGATGGCTACCAGCGCGGCTGTTACCTGACGGATCGGTCGCACCAACCCACGGGCCAGCAATACCACCAGCAACAGACACACCAGCGCCACCGCCAGACCAATTGCGCTGCTCATCCACATGGCGCGACGGGCTTCGGCGTAGATCTGCGACTGTGGCACTTCGGCCACCAGGGTCCAGCCCAAGTCCCGTAACGGCAGGCTCAACGCCAGATAATCTTCGCCGTCGCGGACAAAGCTGCTGTTGGTGGAAGCTTTTTGACCCATCACAGCTTGCGCCGCCGGGGCTCCGATTTGCTCGGCCAGTGTGCGTTTGCCGCTGAATTGCGCCTCGGGGTGAACCTGGATCAAACCGTCGGAACGCACGAGATAGACCTTGCCGCGCTCACCGAAGTTGAAGTTGTGAATCAGCTCCGACAGCTCTTTCATGCTCAACCCCAGCCCGGCAACGCCCACAACTTTACCAGCCTGCTCGACCTTGAGGTCGATGAACAGCGCCAATTCTCCGGTCGCGGTGTCATTGTCGATATTGAGGGTGCGCGGCTGGTTGCTGTCGAGGAATGCGTAGAACCAGGCGTCCTTGGGATTGGAACGGCTGAGGGTCCGGTCCAGGCCTTTTTCAGTGAAGTAATGGTTTGACGCCGTGCCGACGATCAGCGCGGTGAAAGCTTTGTGTTCGGCGCGGATGCCTTCCAGATACTGCACGAACGCGTCTGTCTGGACACTGTTTTCACCCCCGGCCAGCCAGTCGCGCACCATGCTGTTGCTGGCGATGTCCTTGGCGGCGGTGAGGGGTTGGACGAGGATTCGTTCGATGTCGTTGCGCATCGCTTCGATGCTCGACGGCAGTGCCTGTTCGACCAGATAGCGCTGGGCGAGACGGTTGACCACGAGGGTATAAATGCCAACCACGATCAGAATACTGACCAGCAGGGCGGTGCCCATACTGAGGATCAACTGCCATTGAATACTGCGACGCCAGAACTGCATGGAGCACCCCCAAAGAATAAGAGGCTGAAACACTGCAACAGCCGTGCCGATTGTATACAACTAAACCGACAATCTATTCTTTGGTTGTGCGCAAAGCCGATCAGGCCTGATTGATCGTCTTGGAGATCACTTCAACCGTGGCGCTGACTTGCTCTTGGTAACGGTCGAGTTCCTGCTTGTGCTGCTTTTGCATTTCGATCTGCTGGGAACACAGATTCATCGCGGCCAGCACCAGCAAGCGGTCACCGATCAGCGTCGGATAGTTCCTTTTGGTGTCGGCCAAGGCAGCTTTCAACATCATCGCGGCGTCCAGCAGGGTTTGCTCTTCCCCGGCCGGCGCCTTGATCGAATAGTCCTCCCCCAGGATCGAGACGACTTTTACCCCTGCGGCGCCGTGATTCATGCGCTGACCGGGCCGGCGCTGACGCGCTCAACCAGGGCCTGGATGCGGGCCGCGGTGGCGCCTTGTTTCTCTTCCTGTTCCATCAGGCTCAGTTGCAGGCTTTCGTTTTCATCCTTGGCCTGGGCCAGTTCTGCACTCAGGGTCTGGTTGTTGCCCAGCAGCGTCTGGTTCTGTTGCACCAGGTCGTTGACCAGCTGTTCCAATTGGCTAAGGGATGCTTCCAACATTTTGATTTTCCAAGCATTTTCAAAGGGCGCGTACGATAAAGAAAAGTCACCACGGATGCCAGGGTTATTCAGGCGCAAAGCCTTGATTTTCCTGGAGGGCGACCGTCCTCGTGAGCTTTAAAGACTGTGATCGGTGAATCTGGTTCCTTCACTTCGTCGCCCGATTTTGTAGGAGCGAAGCTTGCTCGCGAAGGACGTTAACGATTACGCGGGCTGTCTGGATGAACCCGTTGCCTGGATATTCTTCGCGAGCAAGCTTCGCTCCTACAAGTAACGGCCGGTCTGCGACAAAAACGCACACGCGCTCAAGACTTTAGTCGTATGACCGATAAGTCATTCACACGTCAGCTTCAGCGCCGCACGGGTGCGCTCACTTTGGTAAACAGCATGTCCCTTCGTAATATGAATATCGCACCGCGGGCGTTCCTCGGTTTCGCCCTGATTGGCGGTTTGATGCTGGTTTTGGGGGTGTTTGCCCTGAACCAGATGAGCAAGATCCGCGGCGCCGGCGAGAACATCGTCGAGAGCAGCGTGCCGAGCATCAAGGCGCTGGATGAGTTCACCCAACTGACGCTGCGCCTTCGGGTCCTGTCCTATCGCCTGTTGACCAACCGCGAACCCGACGTGCAGCAAAAAACCATCGAGCTGTTCGACCAGCGCAATCAACAGATCCGTGCTGCTCAGACTGAGTATGAAAAATTCATCACCAGCCCCGAAGAGCGTGCAGCCTACGACCAGTACGTGCAGTTGCTTGGCCAGTATCGCCAGCTTGAAGACCGGATGAAGAGTCTGTCGCGCAACAATCAGGTGGAAGAACTGCGCACCTTGCTCAACACCGATCTGTTGACCAACTCTGAAGCCGTCAACGCTGTACTCAACCGCCTGATGCTCATCAACAACCAACAGGCGGTCGACCTTAATCAGCAGGCAGCTGATCAGTATTCCTCGGCGTTCAACCTGGTCGTCACCCTGCTGGTGATCGCCTCCGGCCTGACCGTGCTGTTCGCCTGGCTGCTGACCAACAGCATCACCAAGCCGATCGCCAATGCCCTGAGCGCGGCTGAAGAAATCGCCGAAGGCAACCTGACTCGCCCGATCAAGGTTGATGGCGAAGACGAAGCCGGCCGCTTGCTGCTGGCCATGTCGAAGATGCAGGACAAGCTGCGCGACACCCTGCAACGAATTTCCGGTTCGGCCACGCAACTGGCGTCCGCTGCGGAAGAGTTGAACAGTGTCACCGACGAAAGCGCCCGCGGCCTGACCCAGCAGAACAACGAAATCGAACAGGCCGCCACCGCGGTCAATGAAATGACCAGCGCCGTGGAAGAAGTCGCACGCAACGCCGTGAGCACTTCCGAAGCCTCGAAGAACGCCACCACCTCGGCCGGTGACGGTCGTGATCTGGTGCAGGAAACCGTCAGCGCCATCGAACGCATGAGCGCCGATGTGCAGAGCACTGCGACTTTGATTGGTGATCTGGCCAATGAATCCCGTGACATCGGCAAGGTGCTGGACGTGATTCGCGGCCTGGCTGACCAGACCAACCTGCTGGCATTGAACGCAGCGATCGAAGCGGCGCGTGCCGGTGAAGCCGGGCGTGGTTTCGCGGTGGTGGCAGATGAGGTTCGTGCACTGGCGCATCGCACTCAGCAGTCGACCAGCGAAATCGAACGCATGATCGGCAGCATCCAGACCGGTACCGAACACGCGGTGGATTCGATGCGTAACAGCACCGAACGCGCCGAATCGACCTTGAACATCGCTCGCGGTGCAGGTCTTTCGCTGGACACCATCAACAGCGCCATTGTCGAGATCAACGAGCGCAACCTGGTGATCGCCAGCGCGGCTGAAGAACAGGCGCAGGTCGCCCGTGAAGTGGACCGTAATCTGGTGAACATTCGTGATTTGTCGGTGCAATCGGCGACCGGGGCGAATCAGACGAGTGCGGCGAGCAATGAATTGTCGCGATTGGCGCTGGACCTGAACAACATGGTTGGGCGGTTCAGCCTCTGATCGGGATTTGGGGGTGCTTTCAAGAGCCACCCCTCACCCCAGCCCTCTCCCCAAGGGGGAGAGGGGGAAAGGGAGCTGATCTTCATGCTGTTCAAAACCTGAGTTCGGCTCGATATCTCAGGTCGCAATATTTCGCACAAACACTTCGGTCAGTCCCCTCGCCCCTCGGGGAGAGGGGGCCGGTTGCAAGCCGAACAAAAAATCTGAACACCACACCGTCAAAAGCTTTTTGACAGCATCACATTTCAACAGGTTAGAATCGCTGGCACGCAGACTGCATGGTCAGTTTGTGCCCGCCTTTCAGCTTTCTGGAGTATTGCCTTTGAATGCGACGACCATCAACAGCCTGTTCTTGATCGGCGCGTTGCTGGTAGGTGCGAGCATTCTGGTGAGCTCCCTTTCCTCGCGCCTCGGCATCCCGATTCTGGTGATCATCCTGGCGGTGGGCATGTCGGCCGGCGTCGATGGCGCCGGCATTATTTTCGATAACTACCCAACAGCTTATCTGGTCGGCAACCTCGCGCTGGCAGTCATCCTGCTTGACGGCGGGTTGCGCACCCGGGTTTCCAGCTTCCGCGTGGCGTTATGGCCAGCGCTGTCGCTCGCCACGGTCGGCGTGTTGATCACTACCGGGCTGACCGGCATGGCAGCCGCGTGGCTATTCAACCTGAACCTGATTCAGGGACTGCTGATCGGCGCCATCGTAGGCTCCACCGACGCCGCGGCAGTGTTCTCGCTGCTGGGCGGCAAAGGTCTGAACGAACGGGTCACCGCCAGCCTCGAAATCGAATCCGGCAGCAACGACCCGATGGCGGTGTTCCTCACCGTGACCCTGATCGACATGCTCGCCAGCGGCCAGACCGGCCTGCATTGGAGCCTGCTCGCGCACTTCGTGCGTGAGTTCGGCATCGGTGCCGTCATCGGCCTCGGCGGGGGCTGGGTCATGCTGCAATTGGTCAATCGCATCAACCTGGCCAATGGTCTCTACCCGATCCTGGTGATTGCCGGTGGCCTGGCGGTGTTTGCCCTGACCAACGCCCTGCACGGCAGCGGTTTCCTGGCGGTCTACCTCTGCGGTCTGGTGATCGGCAATCGTCCGGTGCGCAGCCGCCACGGCATTCTGCACATGCTCGACGGCATGGCCTGGCTGGCGCAGATCGGCATGTTCCTGGTGCTGGGACTACTGGTGACGCCGCATGACCTGTTGCCTATCGCCCTGCCCGCTCTCGGCCTGGCGTTGTGGATGATTCTGTTTGCACGGCCGCTGTCGGTGCTGGTCGGTCTGCTGCCGTTCAAAGCGTTCCATGGCCGCGAAAAGGCGTTTATCTCCTGGGTCGGATTACGCGGCGCGGTCCCGATCATTCTGGCGGTGTTCCCACTGATGGCCGGCCTGCCGAATGCCCAGCTCTACTTCAACCTCGCCTTCTTTATTGTGCTGGTGTCGCTGCTGGTGCAGGGTACGAGCCTGCCGTGGGTGGCGAAGCTTTTGAAAGTGACCGTTCCACCCGAGCCGGCGCCGATTTCGCGCGCAGCGCTGGAGGTGCATGTCACCAGCGAGTGGGAGCTGTTCGTATATCGCCTCGGTGCTGAAAAATGGTGCATCGGTTCACCCCTTCGCGAGCTGAAAATGCCCGAAGGTACGCGTATCGCCGCACTGTTTCGTGGCCAGCAACTGCTCCATCCGTCGGGTAGTACGGTGCTCGAAGTCGATGATTTGCTGTGTGTTATCGGCCATGAACACAACCTTCCAGCCCTCGGAAAACTCTTCAGTCAGGCACCGCAGCGCGGCCTCGATTTGCGCTTCTTCGGCGACTTCGTTCTCGAAGGAGACGCCCAGCTGGCTGCGGTTGCGGCGCTGTACGGGTTGAAGGTCGAAGGCATCGATCCGGACATGTCCCTGGGCCATTTCATTGCACACAAAGTCGGCGGTGCTCCAGTAGTCGGCGACCAGGTGGAGTGGAACAACACCATCTGGACCGTTGCGGTCATGGAGGGGAACAAGATCGGCAAAGTGGGCGTCAGATTCCCCGAAGGAAGTCGCCCGGGCCCCGGACTCTTCCTCTAAACTCCACACTTCGTCTCGTTTTCGATCGGTCTCTATGTCAACCCTGCGCACTTTTTTCATCATGGCCCTGCTGGGCTTGAGTCTTTCTGTCGGTACGTTGCAAGCGGCCGAACCGCCGACCAGCGAAGCCGTGCAGGCGAATCTGGACAAGATCGCCGATCGCAAACTGCCGGAAGCGGATCAGAAAGCCCTGCAATCCGTCCTGCAAAGCACGCTGACCCAGCTCAATAACAAAAAGGATTACGATCAGAAACTGATCGATCTGAAGCAACAACTGGCCACCGCACCCCGGCAGAACATTGAAAACCAGCGTGAACTGGCGCGACTCAAGGCCAGCAAGGCGCAGCCGGTAGCGCAGCGCTATGCCAACCAGTCGGTCCAGCAGCTCGAGCAAGTGCTCACCGAGCGTTCGACCCAGCAAAGCGATCTGCAGAAAGCACTGGCCGACGCCAACAGTCTGGTGATTACCGCCCAGACCCGCCCCGAGCGCGCCCAGGCCGAAATATCTGCCAGCCAGACGCGCATCCAGCAGATCAACAACATCCTCAAAACCGGCAAGGACGCCGGCAAGAACCTGAGCGGCGAACAGCGTGACCTGCTGAATGCCGAGCAGGCCGCCCTGAACGCGCTGATCCCGCTGCGCCGCCAGGAACTGGCCGGCAACAGCCAGTTGCAGGACCTGGGCAACAGCCAGCATGACTTGCTCTCGGAAAAATCCGATCGCCTGGATCAGGAAATCCAGGAGTTGCAGACCCTGATCAACCAGAAGCGCCTGGCCCATTCCCAAGAGGCGGTGACCCAACAATCCATCGAAGCGCAGAAGTCCGGCAGCAGCAGCTTGCTAGCCACCGAAAGCGCGGCGAACCTGAAACTCTCCGACTACCTGCTCAAAAACACCGACCGCCTCAACGCAATCACCCAGCAAAACCTGCAAACCCAGCAGCAACTGGACAGCGTGACCCAAAGCGATTCGGCCCTGGACGAGCAGATCAGCGTACTCAAGGGCAGCCTGCTGCTCTCCAAGATTCTCTACAAACAGAAGGCGGCTCTGCCGCGCCTCAAGCTCGATCGCGACCTGGCCGACCAGATCGCTGACATTCGCCTGATTCAATTCGACGTCAACCAGGAACGGGAACTGCTCAACAACCCGGCGACCTACGTCGACAATCTGTTGGCGACCCAACCGCCGGAGCAAGTCACCCCGCAGCTGCGCAAGAGCTTGCTGGAGCTGGCGACCACCCGCGCAGACCTGCTGGAACGCCTCAACCGCGAACTGAGCGCGGTGCTCAACCAATCCATCACCCTGCAACTCAACCAGAAACAACTGCTCAGTACCACGCAAAGCCTGCGGGCGACGCTCGATGAGCAAATGTTCTGGATTCCCAGCAACAAGCCGCTGGACCTGGAATGGATGCATGCCGTACCGGAGCGCCTGCAACGTCAAGTCACCACACTGCCATGGGCTTCCAGCCTGAGCGAACTGAGTGATGGCCTGACCCAGCGCCCGCTGCTGTTCCTGCCGTTGGCATTACTGATCGGTGCCCTGCTATGGCGGCGTAAGAGCCTGTATGCCCGACTGAACAAGGTTCACCAGGACATCGGCCACTTCAAGCGTGACAGCCAGTGGCACACGCCGCAGGCCATCCTGATCAATATTCTGCTGGCAATGCCGGTCTCGCTGGGCCTGGCCTTGTGCGGCCTGGCCTTGCAGATCGACGCCCGCGGGCAGAACGCCAACATGGGCGCGGCACTGCTGCAAATGGCCCAGGCCTGGCTGGTGTTCTACACCGCTTACCGGATCCTCTCACCGGGCGGCGTGGCCGAACTCCATTTCCGCTGGGAAAAGCCTCAGGTCGAATTCCTTCAGGGCTGGGTCCGCCGACTCGGGCTGGTGGTGATGGCATTGGTCGCCGTGGTGGCGGTTGCCGAACTGCAACCCGCAACCCTGGCTGATGACGTGCTCGGCATGCCAGTGGTGCTGACCTGCTACGCCTTGATGGCCTGGCTGCTCAGCCGCCTGCTGATCGCCAGCCCGACGCACCAGAACGCTTCGCTGTTCCGCAAAGCGGTCGGGGTCATGTTCACCGTCCTGCCCGTCGCGTTGTTCGTCGCCGTGTGCTTTGGCTACTACTACACCGCGCTGAAACTCAGCGACCGGTTGATCAACACCCTTTACCTGCTGATGTTCTGGCTGGTGATCGAAGCCACTTTCGTCCGCGGCCTCAGTGTTGCAGCACGGCGCCTGGCCTACCAGCGCGCCCTGGCCAAACGCCAGGCTGCGAAAGAGGCTGGCGACGGCGAAGCGGTGATCGAAGAGCCAACGCTGGACATCGAGAAGGTCAACGAACAGTCCCTGCGCCTGATCCGTCTGGCGCTGCTTGGCGGTTTCATCGCGGCGCTGTACTGGGTCTGGTCCGATTTGATCTCAGTGTTCTCGTACCTCGACAACATCACCCTTTACGAATACACCAGCGGCACCGGCGCCAACATGAGCATGGTGCCAATCAGCATCGGCGACATGCTGGGCGCGCTGATCATCATTGGCATTACCTTTGCGCTGGCGCGTAACTTGCCCGGCCTGCTGGAAGTGTTGGTGCTGTCCAAGTTGAACCTGGCGCAGGGCAGTGCTTACGCCACAACTACGCTGCTGTCCTATGTGATTGCCGGCGTCGGCTTCGTCTCGACCCTGTCGACCCTCGGCGTGAGCTGGGACAAGTTGCAATGGCTGGTGGCGGCGCTGTCGGTCGGTCTCGGTTTCGGGATGCAGGAGATTTTCGCGAACTTCATCTCCGGCATCATGATTCTGTTCGAACGTCCGGTGCGGATCGGCGACACGATCACCATCGGCAACCTGTCGGGCACGGTCAGCAAAATCCGCATCCGCGCCACAACCATCACCGATTTCGACCGCAAGGACATCATTGTCCCGAACAAGACGTTCATCACCGGGCAACTGATTAACTGGTCCCTGACCGACACCATCACCCGGGTGACCCTCAAGCTCGGCGTCGACTACGGTTCGGACCTGGACCTGGTGAAAGAGCTGCTGCTCAAAGCCGCTCGTGACAACCCGCGTGTCCTGAAAGACCCGGAACCCCACGTGTACTTCCTGAACTTCGGCGAAAGCACCCTCGACCACGAGTTGCGCATGCACGTGCGCGACCTCGGTGACCGCAACCCGGTGCTCGACGAGGTCAACCGCTTCATCAATCGCGAGTTCAAGAAGCAGCACATCAACATCTCGTTCCGGCAGATGGAGGTTTACCTCAAGAACCTTCACGGCCAGGAATACAAAATGGTGCCAATCGAACCGGAAGCCAAAACCATCGTGCCGCTGGTGGATGGCAAGTCACCCCTTCAGCCGCCGCCCGCCAAGCTCGACTAACCGCCCTATCCCTAGCAGAATGCTCGGACATTCTGCTGGAGATGGCCGTTGAAAGCCCTCGACGAACTGACCTTCGATAACCGCTTCGCTCGCCTGGGCGATACGTTTTCCGCCCATGTGCTGCCCGAGCCCATCGACAATCCGCGTCTGGTGGTGGCCAGCCCCGCCGCCATGGCACTGCTCGACCTCGACCCGGCCGTGGCGCACACCCCGGAGTTCGCCGAGCTGTTCAGCGGCCACAAACTCTGGGCCGACGCAGTGCCTCGGGCGATGGTCTATTCCGGGCATCAGTTCGGTTCCTACAACCCACAGCTGGGCGATGGTCGCGGCTTGTTGCTGGGCGAGGTCTACAACGAGGCCGGCGAACATTGGGACCTGCACCTCAAAGGCGCCGGCCAGACGCCCTTTTCGCGCATGGGCGATGGACGCGCGGTACTGCGTTCGTCGATCCGCGAGTTTCTCGCCTCCGAAGCGCTGAACGCCCTGAACATCCCGACCACCCGCGCCCTGTGCGTAATCGGCTCCGACACCCCGGTGTGGCGCGAGAAGCAGGAACGCGCGGCCATGGTTCTGCGTATGGCACCGAGTCATGTGCGATTTGGGCATTTCGAATATTTCTACTACACCAAACGCCCCGAGAAGCAGAAAGAACTGGGCGAGCACGTGCTGGCCATGCATTTCCCAGAATGCCTGGAACAACCGGAACCGTATCTGGCGATGTTCCGCGAAATCGTCGAGCGCAATGCCGAGCTGATTGCTAAATGGCAGGCGTACGGCTTCTGCCACGGTGTGATGAACACCGACAACATGTCGATCCTCGGCATCACCTTCGACTTCGGTCCGTTCGCCTTCCTCGACGACTTCGACGCCCACTTCATCTGCAATCACTCCGATGACCAGGGCCGCTATTCCTTCAGCAACCAGGTGCCGATCGGCCAATGGAACCTCAGCGCCCTCGCCCAGGCACTGACACCGTTTATCAGCGTTGAAGCCCTGCGCGAAACCCTCGGCCTGTACTTGCCGCTGTATCAAGCCCACTACCTGGACCTGATGCGCCGCCGCCTCGGCTTCACCACGGCCGAAGACGATGACCAGAAACTGCTGGAACACCTGCTGCAACTGATGCAGAACAGCGGCGTCGATTACACGTTGTTCTTCCGTCGCCTGGGGGATGAATCACCCGAATTGACCGTCGCCCGTTTGCGCGATGAGTTCGTCGACATCAAGGGCTTCGATGTCTGGGCCGAGTTGTATGTCGCCCGTGTGGCTCGTGATGGCGATGTTGATCAGGAGCAGCGACGCAAGCGTATGCACGGGGTCAATCCGCTGTACATCCTGCGCAACTACCTGGCGCAGAAAGCCATCGATGCAGCAGAGAGCGGCGATTACTCAGAGGTTCGGCGACTGCACGCGGTGCTGAGCAATCCGTTCGACGAGCAAGCGGGGATGGAGAGCTATGCCGAGCGGCCGCCGGAGTGGGGGAAGCATTTGGAGATCAGTTGTTCGTCGTGAGAGTAAATACATTTCAGACTGGCATTTATCGGTGCCTACGGTCATAGGCGTTGACATGGTCGCCTATGATCGAAACCAAACTCTCCAGCGGGTGCAATTCGTCACCGCCCATCATTTGCAGCAACTCATCTCGCGATTCGACCAGCCGATCGTATTCAGCTTCCGATTCAGGCCGTTTTAACAACCATGATACGGATGGCCAGTGTTCAATGGCCTGTTTGACGATATCGCTCATTTTTCACCTCGTTAATCGCAGTCGGATTGAAGGAGTGAAGAATAAGAGTTGAATAACTCGCTACCTAGCAGACGGAACCGCCATCGCCTGTAGGCCGCTTCTCCAATTGCAGCAGTCCCATCCCTACAGATTTCTACCTTGATAAACATGACCTTTGCCTCCAGATCCACTGCATTGACTGCCAATTCTCGAAGAGCCTGACCATGACCGACCCACTCCTAATCCCCTGCCCCCACTGCAACGGCCTCAACCGCATCCCCGCCGAACGCCTCGACGACCATCCAAAGTGCGGCCGCTGCAAGGCAGAAGTCTTGCTGAACAAGCCGTTCGAATTGAAGCAAGGCGATTACGCCAGCCAGATCAAGGGTGATCTGCCGCTGCTGGTGGATGTGTGGGCGGATTGGTGCGGGCCGTGCAAGTCGTTTGCGCCGGTGTTCGAGCAGGCGGCGGGGCAATTGGCGGGTAAATGTCGGCTGGCGAAACTGGACAGCGAGGCGAACCAGCAACTGTCGGCACAGCTGGGGATTCGCTCGATTCCGAGTTTGATTCTGTTCAAGAACGGCCGGGAAGTGGCGCGTCAGAGCGGGGCGTTTCCGTTACCGCAGTTGATGAGCTGGTTGCGTAGCCAGGGGATCTGAACGAGATATCGAAATTATTACGGTACTGTAGGAGCGAGGCTTGCCCGCGAAGAGGGCATAACATTCAACACTATCGTTGAATGTCAGATCGTCTTCGCGGGCAAGTCGGACCGCCGCACCGCTCGCTCCTACAGAGGACTGTCAGGCGTTTTCGAGCAGGTTATGCAGCTCGACAAACTGCTGGGTCAGCTTGTGCCGTGGGTCGAGGTGGATCAGCGGCGTATTGGCCTGGTGGGATTCGCGCATGCGCACCGAGCTGGTCAGGTACACCGGCAACACCGGCAAACCTTCAGCGATCAGCTCGTCGAGAATTTGCTGCGGCAGGCTGGCACGGGCCTGGAACTGATTGACCACGATGCCTTCGACTTCCAGGCCTTCGTTGTGGTCGTCCTTCAATTCTTCGATTTCCGCCAGCAGGCCATACAGCGCCTGGCGCGAGAAGCTGTCGCAGTCGAAGGGGATCAGCACCCGGTCCGCGGCAATCAATGCCGATACCGCGTAAAAGTTCAGCGCTGGCGGGGTATCCAGGTAGATGCGGTCGTAATCTTCCCCCAGCTCCTCAAGCAATTTGCGCAGCTTGTTGATCTTGTGTTTGGCCTCAAGCTTGGGCTGCAAGTCGGCCAACTCGGCGGTCGCGGTGATGACGTGGAGGTTGTCGAACGGCGTTTCGTAGATATCGACCTGGTTTTTCTTCGAGAACGGTCCAGAGGACAGGGTTTGCTTGAAGAAGTCGGCGATGCCCATCGGGATGTCATCCCCAGTGAGGCCCGTCAGGTACTGAGTGGAGTTGGCCTGGGCATCGAGATCCACCAGCAGGGTGCGATAACCCTCGCTGGCGCTGACCGCCGCCAGATTGCAGGCAATGCTGGATTTGCCCACGCCACCTTTCTGATTGAATACCACGCGCCGCATGTGAAAAACCTCCGTGTATCAAAGAATGACCGAGTGTAGTAGTCCACGGCGCTGCTTAGCTACCTCATCGGCATCGGGACTATACAGTCAGCGGCAATCTCTCAATCAAAAAGCCGCCAAACCTGCCATTGATCACAGACAAAGCCGACAGACCTGCCCACCCTGATTGTGAATAATGGCCAAACGACAGCTTTTAGCGGACAAACCAGTACATTTGATTGCGCAAAACGTAACCATCATTTGCTACGCGCCGACCGCAACGGGATAATGCGCGCCACTCGGCGCCAAGCGCCACGTAAGGTCGTCGCGTTTTTCTGCGACTCGCCGCGTCAAGGAAGCCCGCAGGGGCGGGATGAATGCCTGTGATCAATTTCAACATCGCCCAATGGCGCGCATGGGCGCCTGGGCTCGAAAGCGTGGACGATTGGCAGGCCTGGAGCCGACAACCGGTCGTGCCCCAGAGCAGCGATGCCGCCCCCGACGTGTCTTTTCTGCCGGCCATGCAGCGCCGGCGGCTCAGCCGTCTGGCGCGGATGGCGTTCAGCGTTGGCTGGCCCTTGGCCGATGGTCGCCGGGACCTACCGTTGGTCTTTATTTCTCGGCATGGCGAAACACCCCGCACGTTCGAAATCCTCAGTGATCTGGCAGCAGAGCAACCGTTGTCGCCGACTCAATTCAGCTTGTCGGTGCACAACGCAGTCATTGGGCTGTGGTCGATCCTTCGCGGTGAAACCAGCGAGATGACCGCCCTTGCCGCCGCCGGTGACGGCCTTGAAAACGGCATGCTAGAGGCCGCGGCGCTGCTTGCAGAAGGCGCGCCTGCCGTACTGCTGATCGTCACCGAAGAACAACCGCCCGAAGCCTATTCGGCCTGGATCGACGACGTGCCGTTCCCCTATGCCGTTGGTCTTTTGCTGACAACGGGTACCGACTGGCAGTTGTCCCTGAACAGCACTTCGGATGCGTTGTCCAACGCCCACTGGCCCCATGCCCTGAATCTCTTGCGTACCCTGCTTGGCCAGCAGACTACCTGCCAACATGCCTGGAAAAATCGTGTATGGACCTGGCAACGCAACCTGTAACCGAAAAAAACCGCGACGCCTATTACTGGCGTCTGCTGGCGACCGCCGCAAGCTTCACCCTGTTCGGGTTGGGCGGGCTGTGCCTGCGGCTGGTGGTGTTCCCGTTGCTGAGCTGCCTGCCCGGCGATGCAAAGACTCATCGGTTACGGGCACGGCAAACCGTCAGTCGCTGCTTTTGGTTTTTTGTCCGGTTCATGGCTCGTACCGGCGTACTGACCTACGACATCCAGGGCGCGGAAAAGCTTGGTCGCCCGGGACAGATGATCATGGCCAATCACCCGTCGCTGATCGACGTGGTGTTCCTGATCGGTCTGGTGCGTCACGCCAACTGTGTGGTCAAGAACAGCCTGTGGGAGAACCCCTTTACCCGCGGTCCGCTGCGCCGCACCGACTACATCAGCAACGACGGCAGCATGGACATGCTCGACGCCGCGGCTGACGCACTGAAAAGCGGCCAGACCCTGATCATCTTTCCCGAAGGCACCCGCACCCAGCCAGGCGAACCGCCGGCCTTTCATCGGGGTGGCGCGGCAATCGCCCTGCGCGGTGCGAGAATCCTGACCCCGGTGATCATCAAGGTCAGCCCGACCACATTGACCAAGGCCGAACCCTGGTATCGCATCCCGAAACGTCGCGTGCACTTCAGTTTCCGCGTCGGGGCCGATATAGACCCACAAGCCTTTGCCGCCTGTGGTCCTGCTCCTCAGGCTTCGCGCAAGCTCAACGATTATTTGCACTCTTACTTTATTAAGGAGCTCGCCGAAGATGAGCGATCTGCACACTCTTAGTCTCAAGCACGAAATCAAAGAACTGATCATCGAATCCCTCGGCCTCGAAGACATCAGCGCACAAGACATCGGCGATGACCAGACGCTGTTCGGCGAAGGCCTGGGCCTGGACTCGGTAGACGCTCTGGAACTCGGCCTCGCAATCCAGAAAAAGTACGGCATCAAAATCGACGCCGACGCCAAGGACAACCGTAATCACTTCAACAATGTGGCGAGCCTTGCGGCGTTCGTCACCGCAAAACAGGCAGCTTGAGACCGGACCATGCAAACTCGTGACGACATTTTCAACACCCTGCGCGATGCCTTGGTCGAACTCTTCGAGCTGGACCCTGAGCGCGTGAGCCTCGAATCCAACCTGTATCAGGATCTGGAAATCGACAGCATCGACGCGGTCGACCTGATCGACCACATCAAGCGTCAGACCGGCAAGAAAATCGCCGCCGAAGAATTTAAATCGGTGCGCACCGTCAGCGACGTGGTCGAGGCAGTCTACCGTCTGGTTCAACCAGCCGCATGAGTCGACTGATCGGCCTTGGCCTGCTGCTGGCGGGCCTGTTGTACCCCTTTGCGGTGTATTTCGGCATGGAACACTTTGCTCCGTGGCAGTTCGGTCTGCTGCTGGGCAGCCTGTGGCTGGCGCGGGCGCTGCTCGGTGCGCGTCGCCCCGGCAGCCTGTGGATGGCGCTCACCGCGATTGGCTTTTGCCTGTTGCTGGCACTGTTCGACAGCCCGCTGCTGCTGCGTTGGTACCCGGTGCTGATCAGCGCGTTCATGCTCGGGCTGTTTGGCCTGAGCCTGAAAATCGGGCGGCCGATGGTTGAACGCCTGGCGCGCCTGCGTGAACCGCATTTGCCGGCCAAGGCGATTGTTTATACCCGCCAGGTGACGATCGTCTGGTGTGTGTTTTTCCTCTTTAACGGTTTGCTCGCCGCCGCCCTGACTCTTTGGGCGCCGCTGAGTTGGTGGATGTTGTACACCGGCCTGATTTCCTACGGATTGATGGGCCTGCTGTTTGCCATTGAATGGCTTATACGACAACGGGTACGAGGCCACCCATGAATTGGATAAAACTTGAGCAACTGTTGCTCAAGGCTCAGCCGGAACGTGCCGTAACGGCCGAACCGGCGTTGAATCACGCGCACCTGTGCGAACAGGCGTTGAGCCTCGCGGCCGGCCTGCAATCCCAGGGCGTGCAGCGCATTGCCGTGCACCTTGAAGACGCCGCTGACTTGGCGATTGCCCTGCTCGGCGCCTGGCGTGCCGGGGTCAGCGTGCTGCTGCCTGCCGACCTCCAAGCGCAGACTCGCCAACGCTGGTCGAGTGAAGTCGATCTGTGGCTGACCGATCAGGCAGATGACGCGCACCTCATCGATTATCGGCATCCGCCCATGTCCCCCGCCGTACTGGACCTGGACACCTGCCAGCTGAGCCTGTGTACATCCGGTTCCAGCGGCGAGCCCAAGCGCATCGACAAAACCCTGCGTCAGATGGCCAATGAAGTTCAGGCGCTGGAGCAGCTCTGGGGCGCCGATCTGGGCCAGGCGTGCATCATCGGCAGCGTCGCCACCCAGCACATCTACGGTCTACTGTTTCGGGTGCTTTGGCCTTTGTGCGCCGGGCGCTCGTTCGTACGCAAGCAACTGGCTTTCCCGGAAGACTTGCAGCGCGCCAGCCGCGAACACCCGGCGTTCGCCTGGGTCGCCAGCCCGGCGCTGCTCAAGCGCATGGGCGACAATCTCGACTGGCCCGCATTGAGTGCGGTTCGCCGAGTATTTTCCTCCGGCGGCGCGTTACCGGCCGAGGCCGCGCAAAGCCTTTACGAACGTTTGAACCAATGGCCGACGGAAATCCTCGGCAGCTCGGAAACCGGCGGCATCGCCTGGCGCCAGGGTCACGATCTCTGGCAGCCGTTTGCCGGCGTCGAGCTGAGTCAAGACAGCGAGGGCGCGCTGTTGATCGCCTCCCCCTATTTGCCCGCCGGCCACATCGAACACACCGCTGATGCCGCCAGAATCGCTGCCGACGGCCGATTCGAACTGCTCGGACGGCTGGATCGAATCGTCAAACTGGAAGAAAAACGTATCTCGCTGCCAATGCTGGAAAAGGCGCTGATGGATCATGACTGGGTCGCAGAAGCACGCCTCGGAGTGGTCCAGGAAAACCGCGCCTCGCTGGGTGCGTTGCTGGTGCTGACGGACGCGGGCCTGCACGCTTTGCGCAATCAGGGCCGACGCACCCTCACGCAAGAATTGCGTCAGCACCTGAGCCAGCATTGCGAAGCCCTGGCCCTGCCACGACGCTGGCGATTGCTGCGGCAGTTGCCCTTGAACACACAAGGCAAACTGCCTCAGGCCGACGTCGAAGCCTTGCTGCTGGCCCCTCGCCCCAAGGCGCCGGAAGTGTTGGAGCAGGTTGAAGTCGAGGGTGAGTGGAGCCTGCAACTGGCAGTGCCGCCGGACTTGGCTTACTTCAGCGGACACTTCCCCCAAACGCCGGTTCTACCCGGTGTGGTGCAGGTCGATTGGGCCATGAGCCTCGGCCAACAATTGATGGACCTGCCGGCCAGATTCGCCGGCATGGAAGTGCTGAAGTTCCAGCAACTGGTGCGCCCGGGCGATGAAGTCCAACTGCACCTGCGCTTCGATCAGGAACGCAGTAAATTGTATTTCGCCTACCGCAATGAAACCGCGACCTGCTCCAGTGGGCGGATTTTGCTGGAGGCGGCCTGTGGATAAGTTGAAGTCCCCTGTAGCAGCTGCCGAAGGCTGCGTCCGAGTGCGAAGCGCTCGCATGGCATCCACCACCATTGTTCTGAGAAACCGCAAATACCGGTTTACGACCGCTTCGCGGCCGGACGCAGGCTTCGCCAGCTGCTACATGGGTGAGGTGTGACTCGGTATGCATAACCCCTGCGCAATCATTCCGGTTTACAACCACGAAAGCGCGATTACCACGGTGGTCGACGCGCTGATCGCCAGGGGCCTGCCGTGCATTCTGGTGGACGACGCCAGCGATCAATCCTGCGCCAGGGTGCTCGACCAACTGGCCCAGCGTGAGAGGGTCAACCTGATCCGCCTCACCACCAACCAGGGCAAGGGCGGTGCCGTCATGACCGGCCTGCGCGAAGCCTCGCGACTGGGCTTCAGCCACGCTTTGCAGGTGGACGCCGATGGCCAACACGACCTGCAAGATGTCGCGACCTTCATCGAACAATCACGCGCTCATCCCAACGCGGTGATCTGCGGCTATCCGCAATACGACGCCAGTGTGCCGAAAGGCCGTTTGTACGCCCGCTACCTGACGCACGTAATGGTCTGGATCAACACGCTTTCATTGCAGATCCGCGATTCCATGTGCGGTTTCCGCGTTTACCCATTGCCACCGACCCTGGCGCTGATCGACTCGGCGAAGATCGGCAAGCGCATGGATTTCGACTCGGACATCCTCGTGCGGCTAGCCTGGCGCAATCTGCCGATGCAGTGGCTGCCGACCAGGGTCCATTACCCGCTGGACGGTGTCTCGCATTTCCGTATGTTCCACGACAATGTGCTGATTTCGAGCATGCACACCCGGCTGTTCTTCGGCATGTTGCTGCGGGCGCCGGTGATCCTCTGGCGGCGGTGGCGAGCATGAGCAGCAACGTCGATAAAGAACACTGGGCCGACCGTCAGGAGCGCGGCAGTTTCTGGCTGATGAAGCTCACCGCGTTCGGCGCCAAAGTGCTGGGCCGGCGGCTGCTGAGTCCGCTGCTGTACGGCATCGTCCTGTACTTTTTCCTGTTCGGTCGCAGCGCCCGCCGCAGCGCCTGGCAATACCAGCAGCGCCTTGCGGACTGGAGTGCCCGGCCTGAATTGCGTCCGACCCACTGGCGAGTGTTCGGCCAGTTCATGGCCTTCGCCGATTCGATGCTCGATAAACTCGATGTGTGGAACGGCAAGCTGAGCATCGACCACATCGAAATCGTCGACCCGGCGCTGCTGCGCACTCAGCTGCGCGGCACGCGTGGGCAGATGCTGGTGGGCGCACACCTGGGCAATCTCGAAGTCTGTCGCGCCCTGGCGGAAATCGGCGAAAAAGTCACCATGAACGTGCTGGTGCACACCAAGCACGCTGAGCAATTCAACCGTTTGCTCGGCGAAGCCGGTGCGACCAATCTACGGCTGATTCAGGTCAGTGAGCTGGACCCGGTGATCATGCTGCAACTGCATGAACGCCTGGAACGCGGTGAGTGGCTGGCGATTGCCGGCGACCGCGTCCCCCTGCATGGCGGGCGCAGCGTGACCGTGGACTTCCTCGGTCATCAGGCCGCGTTTCCTCAAGGGCCGTGGTTGCTCGCCGGCTTGCTGAAATGCCCGATCCATCTGCTGATGTGCCTGAAGAAACCGACGGGCCAATACCGAGTGACTCTCGAACCGTTTACCGAAGCCGTGGCGTGGAAACGCAGCGACCGCGAGCAGGTCATTCATCAGTGGGCTTCGCGCTACGCCGAACGCCTGGGTCACTATTGCCTCGAAGCGCCCCAACAATGGTTCAACTTTTACCCTTTCTGGAAGACCGATGACGACGCCAACGCTTGAGCCGGTAACCTTCGGCGAACTCCCTTTGCGCATCGAAGACGTGCTGGCCGCGGCCAACCGTCAGGTGCCGACGCAGTTGCAAAGCGACCCTGCGTACCGTGAGCGCATCGCCAAGGGCGCGCGATTCCTCGATTCCCTGCTGGACAAGGAAGGCGTGATCTATGGCGTGACCACCGGTTACGGCGACTCCTGCGTGGTCGCGGTGCCGCTGCATCACGTCGAGGCGTTGCCCCGTCATCTGTACACCTTCCACGGCTGCGGCTTGGGCAAATTGCTCGACGCCCAGGCCACTCGCGCCGTCCTGGCCGCGCGTTTGCAGTCGCTGTGCCACGGCGTGTCCGGGGTGCGCGTGGAGCTGCTGGAGCGCCTTCAGGCGTTTCTCGAACACGACATCCTGCCGCTGATCCCGGAAGAAGGGTCGGTGGGCGCCAGCGGTGATCTGACGCCGCTGTCCTACGTCGCCGCGACCTTGTCTGGCGAGCGCGAAGTGATGTTCCGTGGCGAACGCCGGCAAGCCGCCGACGTCCATCGCGAACTCGGCTGGACACCGCTGGTGCTGCGCCCGAAAGAAGCGCTGGCGCTGATGAACGGCACCGCCGTGATGACCGGCCTCGCCTGCCTGGCCTACGCCCGCGCCGATTACCTGCTGCAATTGGCCACCCGCATCACAGCGCTGAACGTGGTCGCGTTACAAGGCAATCCCGAGCACTTCGACGAGCGCCTGTTCGCCGCCAAACCGCACCCGGGGCAGATGCAAGTCGCCGCGTGGTTGCGCAAGGATCTGGCGATCGACGCGCCGACCGCGCCGCTGCATCGCCTGCAAGACCGCTACTCGCTGCGTTGCGCGCCGCATGTCCTCGGCGTCTTGGCCGACAGCCTGAACTGGCTGCGCTCGTTCATCGAAATCGAGCTCAACAGCGCCAACGACAACCCGATCATCGACGCCGAAGCCGAGCGTGTGCTGCACGGCGGGCACTTCTACGGCGGCCATATTGCGTTCGCCATGGACAGCCTGAAAAACCTGGTGGCCAACGTGGCCGACCTGCTGGATCGCCAACTCGCGCTGCTGGTGGATGAGCGTTACAACCATGGATTGCCGAGCAATTTGTCCGGCGCCACGGCCGACCGCGCGATGCTCAATCACGGCTTCAAGGCTGTGCAGATCGGCACCAGCGCCTGGACCGCCGAAGCGCTGAAAAACACCATGCCGGCCAGCGTCTTCTCGCGCTCCACCGAATGCCACAACCAGGACAAGGTGAGCATGGGCACCATCGCCGCCCGCGATGCGATCCGCGTGCTGGAGCTGACTGAACAAGTCGCCGCCGCCACCCTGCTCGCCGCCAACCAAGGCGTGTGGCTGCGCAGCAAGGCCGAGGACGCACGTCCGCTGCCGCCAGCGTTGGCGGCCATGCACGAAGCGTTGGCCAAGGACTTCCCGCCGGTCATCGAAGACCGTGCACTGGAAGGCGAATTGCGCCTGTGCCTCAAGCGTATCGCCGAGCAACACTGGAGGCTGCATGCGTAGTAAGGGAGTGCTTCACACCGATACGGAAATCCTCGTGCCGTTCTTTGATGTCGACACCATGAACGTCGTCTGGCACGGCCATTACGTCAAATACCTGGAAGTCGCCCGTTGTGCGCTGCTGGACAAGATCGGCCACAACTACACGGCGATGGTCGAGTCGGGTTACGCATGGCCGGTGATCGACCTGCAATTGCGTTATGTGCGCGGCGCGGTGTTCGGCCAGAAGCTGAATGTGAGCGCCAATCTGGTGGAGTGGGAGAACCGTCTGAAGATCAATTACCTGATCAGCGATCTGCAAACCGGTGAGCGCTTGACCCGCGCCAGCTCGGTGCAGGTTGCTGTCGACATGGCCAGCCGCGAGATGCAGTTGGCCTCACCGAAGATCTTCACCGATGCCGTAGAAAGGATGCTCGCATGAACCTGCTGACAACCCTCTGTAGCAGCTGCCGAGCCCGCGAGGCTGCGTTCGGCGGCGAAGCCGTCGCAAAACCTGTGATTGCGGTACAGCAGAAAAACCGCAGGGCGACTGCTGCGCCCGAGCGCGGACCGGCCGACGCAGGCTTCGCCAGCTGCTACAGGATTGTGGTGGCGCTGGTATTAGCGCTGGGGTTTTCTTCGTTGGCGCAGGCGTTTGATTTGCAACAGCTCAGCGAGCAATTGGCCAAACCTGATGTAATTCACGGCAATTTCATTCAGGAAAAACATCTGCGTGCGCTGCCTAAACCGCTGACCAGCAAGGGCACGTTCGTCCTCGCTAAAAACCACGGTTTGCTGTGGTTGCTGAAAACCCCGCTGCAACAGGATTACCGCATCAGCGCCAAAGGCATTGCCCGACGTGACGCCAATGGCTGGCAAACGCTGCCGAGCAAGAGCGCTGGCGCCGAGCAGAACCGCTTGTTCCTCGCCGTGTTGCAAGGTGATAGCAGCGGGTTGCAGCGGGACTTCGAACTCTCGCTGAGCGGCGATGCGCAGAATTGGAAGCTGACACTGATCCCGCGTTCATTGCTGCTCAAGCAAGTGTTCAACCAGATCAACATCACCGGCAGCGAATTGGTGCACAGCATCGAACTGCTGGAAACCCAGGGCGACAGCACCCTTTTGCGCATGCAGGACAGCACCAGCGCCCAACCGTTGAGCGACGCGGAGCAACATGACTTTGCCGAGTGAACGCAGGCTTCCGTGGCTGTTTCTGATCCTGCTGCTGGCGGTGCTCGCGCTCGCCGGTTGGCAATGGCGCGACGGCGCACCGCTGTCGGCCAACCTGATGGACTTGGTGCCGGGCACGGCGCCGGACGCGCTGGAACTGCGCGCCGAACAACGCATGCAAGAACCGCTGAACCGAGAAATGCTGGTGCTGGTCGGTCATAAAGATCGCCCGCAAGCCATCGCCATGGCGCAGAAACTGGGCGAGCAGTGGCATGCCAGCGGTTTGTTCGAGAAGGTTCAGTGGAACCTGCAAGCCGACTTGCCGGCGCTGCGCACGCAACTGCTGCAAGGTCGACTGGCAATGCTCTCGGCGATGGACCGGCAGCAACTGATCGAGCATCCCGACGCCTTTATCCAGCAGCGCGTGCAAGCGCTATTCGACCCTTTCACCGGTTTCAGTCTGGTACCGAGCCAGGATGACTGGCTGGGCCTGACCGGGCGCATCCAGAACAGCCAGCCGCAACACGGCGCCGTGCAACTGGACATCGGCAGCGGTGCACTGGTCGCCGATGCCGACGGCAAGAGCTGGGTGTTGCTGCGGGCAAAAACCACCGGCAACGCCTTCGACATGAGCCTGCCGCTGCAAGTGGCCGACCTGCTCGAACACAGCCGCGAAGAAGCCGCTCAGGCCGACGTGCAATTGCTCGCCGCCAGCGGTCTGCTGTACGCGGCCAACGGTCAGCAACAAGCCACCCGCGAGATGACGTGGGTCGGTGGCGGCGCCACCGTCGGCATTCTGTTGCTGCTGTTGCTGGCCTTCCGGCGCTGGCGTGTCTTGCTCGCTTTCGTTCCGGTGCTGGTGGGCATGCTGTTTGGTGCCGTTGCGTGCGTGGCGCTGTTCGGTCACATGCATGTGATGACGTTGGTGCTGGGTTCGAGCCTGATCGGCGTGGCCGTCGATTACCCGCTGCATTACCTGTCGAAAAGCTGGAGCCTGAAACCCTGGAACAGCTGGCCGGCGTTACGCCTGACCCTGCCCGGCCTGACGCTGAGCCTGATCACCAGTTGCATCGGCTACCTGGCCCTGGCCTGGACACCGTTCCCGGCCCTGACCCAGATTGCTGTGTTCTCCGCCGCCGGCCTGCTCGGCGCCTACCTGTCAGCGGTGTGCCTGTTGCCAGCGCTGCTCAAGGGCGTGAACCTGCGACCGGCGCGCTGGCCGCTGCGAGTCTGCGAGTGCTTGCTGAACCTGCGAGAAGCGCTGCTCAAACACGTGAGTACGCCGGTGTTGCTGGCGTTGCTGATTGCCTTCTGCGTCGGCGGTCTGTTGCAGCTCGAGAGCAAAAACGATATCCGCCAGTGGATCGGCGCGCCCCAGCAATTGACCGACGAAGCCCGGACCATTGCGCGCATTACCGGCTATCAGCCGACCAGCCAGTTCTTCCTGGTACGCGCGGCCAATCAGCAGGAACTGCTCGAGCGCCAGACCGCGCTGAGCGAGCGGCTGGATCAGTTGGTCAACCTGGAAAAACTCAAGGGTTACCTGTCGCTGAATCAACTGGTCAGCCAACCGAGCGATCAGCGCAAAGTGCGCGACGCATTGAGCAAGTTGCCGCAGTTCTGGCAGCCCTTGCTCGACCTCGGCGTACCGGCAGAAGCACTGCAGGCGGAGCTTGCAACGTTGCAGGCACTGCCCGTCGAAGACATCGACGCATCGCTGGTCGGTCCGCTGGCGGAACCTTATCGCACTCTGTGGCTGGGGCCGACCGATGACGGCGTGGCGGCGATGGTCAGCCTGCAAGGCTTGAACAACCCTGCGCTGTTGCGGGTTCAGGCGCTGGACTTGCCGGGCGTTGAACTGGTCGACCGTCTCGGTGAATTGAACAGCGTTTTCGCGGCGACACAGATCAGCGCGGCGGAGCTGAAACTCGCCTCCTGCGTGTTGATCGTGCTGGTGCTGATCCTGCCCTTTGGCTTCGGTGGTGCGCTGCGTATCGTCTCGCTACCCTTGCTCGCCGCGCTGTGCAGCCTCGCCAGTCTCGGCTGGATGGGCCAACCGTTGACCCTGTTCAGCCTGTTCGGCCTGTTGCTGGTGACGGCAATCAGCGTCGATTACGCGATCCTCATGCGCGAACAGGTCGGCGGGGCTGCAGTGAGCCTGCTGGGCACCTTGCTGGCCGCGGTAACCACGTGGCTATCATTCGGTTTGCTGGCGGTGTCCAGCACGCCGGCGGTGAGCAACTTCGGTCTGTCGGTGAGCCTCGGCCTGGCCTTCAGCTTCATCCTTGCGCCGTGGGCCGGACGCCAGGTACATGCCGCCACCGTCGCGGAGCCGGCAGCATGATGATCGCCTTGTTTTGGCTGATGGCCCTGGCGATGTTCGCCGTGGCTACCCGTGTGGGCCGGCACTTCGGCCTGATCCCGATCGTCAGCCAGTTGCTGCTGGCGACCTTCGGCCTGCCGTTGTTGATGTACTTCTGGATCGAGCCGGACTGGCAACTCAGCGGCGCCGAGCTGATCTCGCCGGTGTGGCTGAAAAACTTCTACAGCCTGGGCTTTGCCTTGTTGCTGGGAAACATCCTCAGCGATGTGATCGACCTGCGGCTGGATCGCCAGAGCCTGAAAATCGCCCTGCCGAGTTTCTGTATTCCGTTTGCTTGCGGGCTCGTCACGTCGGTGTGGCTATTGCCGCCGCAACCGTGGATCAGTTCGCTGGCGGTCGGTCTGGTGTTCGCCATCACCGCTATCCCTGTGTTGTTTTTGTACCTGCGACACATCAACTACCCGCCCGACGCAACCCGGCGCCTGGTGCAAACCGCGATTCTCATCGACCTGACGTGCTGGACGCTGTTCGGCTTTGCCCAAGGCAGCCTGCACCTGAGCAGTCTGCTGCTGCCGCTGGTTGGCGCCTGCCTGCCTGTGCTCCTGCGCCTGCTCGGGTTGCGACAACCGTTGTTGCACACCGGCTGCTTCTTCGCGCTGCTAGTGGTTGCTGAACACTTCAAGCTCAACGCACTGATTTTCGGCATCGGTTATCTGCTGTGCATGGCCGCGCTGAAAGTGCCGCTGGTGTTGCCGTTGCCGGTGATCTGGATGAGCCGTTTACAGACATGGATCGCCATACCGCTGATCCTCACGTTCGGCATCGTGCAGATCAATGTCCACGCTGCGATGGCCAGTCTTGGTTGGGTGCAATTGGTAGCGCTGTTGCTGTTGCCGATTGCCAGCAAACTGCTGGGTAACTGGCTCGGCCTCGGCTGGGCGGGCGCGTCGTTCGAAGGCGCCAGTCGCTGGCGCGAAAGCCTGCTGCTGAACATTCGTGGCTTGAGTGAAATCGTCTTTCTCAACTTGCTGCTGCAACAACAACTCATCAGCCCGGCGCTGTACTTTGCGCTGATGGTGATGGGCCTGATAGCCACACTGCTGCCGGCACTCGCCGGCATGCACCAATCCCCATTGAAAATCGCCGCCCCGGCAAGGAGCCCCCGTGCCAACAGTTGAAATGGAACGTCGCCAGGTTGTTGTCATCGGCGCGGGTCCTTCGGGCGCCATTGCCGCTGCGCTGCTCAAGCGCAAAGGTCACGACGTGCTGATGATTGAACGCCAGCACTTCCCACGGTTTTCCATCGGTGAAAGCCTGTTGTCGCACTGCCTGGATTTCGTCGAAGAGGCCGGCATGCTCGAAGCGGTGAACGCCGCCGGGTTCCAGTTGAAAAACGGTGCCGCGTTCGCCTGGGGCGAGCACTACAGCGCCTTTGATTTCGGCGACACGTTCAGCAACGGCAAGCCGACTACCTTCCAGGTCCAGCGTGCCGACTTCGACAAATTGCTGGCCGATCAGGCCGCACTGCAAGGCGTGGAAGTTCGTTATGGCGAAGCCATCGTCAGCGCCGATTTCGACCTGCCGAAACCGCAGCTCGATGTACAGCGCGAAGATGGCAGCCAGTACCGTGTCGAAGCCGATTTCGTGCTCGATGCCAGCGGCTACGGTCGCGTGCTGCCACGTCTGCTGGACCTTGAGGCACCGTCGAATTTTCCGGTGCGCCAGGCCGTATTCACCCACATCGAAGACCATATCGACAGCCCGACCTTCGAGCGCGAAAAAATCCTCATTACCACCCATCCGACCCACCGCGACATCTGGTTCTGGACTATCCCGTTCAGCCACGGCCGATGCTCGGTGGGCGTGGTCGCGGCTGCCGAACACTTCGAAGGGCGCATGGAGAATCTGGACGAGTGCCTGCGCGGCTTCATCGCTGAAACCCCAAGCCTGGCCGGCGTCCTGAAAAATGCCGTGTGGGACACCCCGGCGAGGACCATCGGCGGCTACTCGGCCAACGTCAAAACCTTGCACGGTCCGGGCTTCGCGTTGCTCGGCAACGCCGCAGAATTCCTCGACCCGGTGTTCTCCTCCGGCGTGACCATCGCCATGCGCTCGGCGAGCATGGCTGCCGGCGTTTTGCATCGGCAACTGCAGGGTGAAAGTGTCGACTGGCAGACCGAGTTCGCCGCACCGCTCAAGCGCGGCGTCGATACGTTCCGCTGCTACGTCGAAGGCTGGTACGCCGGGACTTTCCAGGATGTGATCTACCATCCGGGCAGCTCAGCGGAAATCCGCCGTATGATCAGTGCGATCCTCGCCGGTTACGCCTGGGACGAGCGCAATCCGTTCGTCAGCGAACCCAAGCGTCGGCTGCGCGTGCTGTCGGAACTCTGCGCAAGAGATGTCACATGATCCGTTCCCTGCTTCTGGGTTGCCTCCTGCTGCTGAGCGCTTGCGCCAGCCAGGCGCCGCTGCCTGGGCAAACCGAAAACCTGCCGTTGCCGCAGCAATTGCACATTCAGCGCTTACTGGCTGATCAGCGTCAGGACTGGGTGCTGGTGATTGCGCGTGAAGGCCCCGGCATTCGCTGGTCGATGATGGACTTGCTGGGCATTCCGCAGGCACGCCAGAAACTGATCGATGGCCAGTGGCAAGCCGACGGCCTGTTGCCGCCGAATCCGGAAGCCCAGGAGTTGTTCGCCGCATTACTGTTCGCGCTGACCCCGCAAAGCGAATTGCAGGGCAGCTACCCCGACGCCTGGCAACATGGATCGCTACGTTCCCTGCCCGCTCGCTGGGACGTACATTACTTGCAACCTCTGAGATTTGAGTTGAACCTGCCTAAAGGTCCGAAGTACCTGGTCACGCCTCTGAGCGGTGAAACGCCATGACCGCTTACCTGAATGCCCTCGGGGTGATCTGCGCCCTGGGTCGCGACAAACAGGAAGTCGCCCGCCACCTGTTTGCCGGCGATTGCTCCGGCATGCGCAGCGAGTCTGGCTGGGTGCTGGAGCGGTCGTTGCCGGTGGCGGCGGTGCGTGGCGAACTGGCGCCGATCCCGGCCCACCTGGCAGCGCAAAGCAGCCGCAACAACCAATTGCTGCTGGAAGCCGCGCTGCAGATTCGCGACGACATCGATTCGGCGATCCAGACTTACGGCCGTGATCGAATCGGCGTGATTCTCGGCACGAGCACTTCGGGCATTGATGAGGCCAGCCGTGGCCTGGCCCATTACATCCGCGAACATGAATTCCCTGCCGACTACGACTATCAGCAGCAGGAACTCGGCGCGCCGGCCAACTTCCTCGCCGACTGGCTGCAATTGAGCGGCCCGGCGTATGTGATCTCGACCGCCTGCACCTCCAGCGCCCGGGCGCTGATGAGTGCCCAGCGCCTGCTGGACCTGGGGCTCTGCGACGCGGTCTTGTGCGGCGGTGTCGACAGTTTGTGCAAGCTGACCCTCAACGGCTTTTCGGCCCTGGAAGCGGTGTCCGAGCAGCGTTGCAATCCGTTTTCGGTCAACCGCAACGGCATCAATATCGGCGAAGCCGCCGTGCTGTTTCTGATGAGCAAAAAGGCCGGCGACAGCCAGCCGATTGCCCTGCTCGGCAGCGGCGCCAGTTCCGATGCGCACCATATCTCCGCGCCGGAACCGACCGGCCGTGGTGCCCTGCAAGCGATGAGCAAAGCCCTCAACCGCGCGCATTTGCAACCCGAACAAATCGGCTACCTGAACCTGCACGGCACCGCGACCCAACACAACGACGCGATGGAAAGCCTGGCAGTCTCGGCCCTGTTCCCGCACGGCGTGCCCTGCTCGTCCACCAAGCCAATGACCGGTCATACGCTCGGTGCGGCCGGCGCCCTGGAAGCAGCGTTCTGCTGGTTGAGCCTGAGCACAGGCAACCACGAACATGCCCTGCCGCCACACGTTTGGGATGGCCAACCCGACCCCGACTTACCGGCCTTGCAATGGGTGACCCTGGCCGATCGCCTGACGTCCATTGCACCTCGCTATCTGATGAGCAATTCCTTTGCCTTCGGTGGCAACAACGTCAGCCTGATTATCGGAGACGCCCCATGATTGACTGGCCGCTCGCCGAACTGCTGCCGCACGCTGGCGACATGATCCTCATCGATCAGATCCTGGCGTTCGATGACGAGCAGATTCACACCCGCCTCACCGTTAAGCCCGGGGGCCTGTTCAACCGTCCCGACGGCAGCCTGCCGGCGTGGGTCGGCATCGAACTGATGGCCCAGAGTGTCGCCGCCTACGCCGGCTGCCATGCGCGCCAGCGCGGTGATGCGGTGGCGCTGGGGTTTCTGCTCGGCACCCGAAAATTCGAATGCAACGTGGAGTACTTCCCCGCAGGCACCGATCTGACCATCCACGGGCTGCGCTCACTGGAAGACGACAACGGCATGGGCGTATTCGAATGCCACATCAACGCCCCCGGCATTCACGCCACCGCCCGCCTGAACGTGTTCCGTCCGCCACAGGCCGCTCAATACCTTCATGAATCCCAAGGAGCCCAGTGATGACTGAGTCCGTACTGGTCACCGGTTCCAGCCGTGGCATCGGCCGCGCTATTGCGTTGCGTCTGGCCCAGGCCGGGCATGACATCGTCTTGCATTGCCGCAGCGGTCTGGCCGACGCCATCACCGTTCAAGGCGAAATCCAGGCGTTGGGGCGCAATGCTCGAATTCTGCAATTCGACGTCTCCGACCGCGCCAGCTGCAAAGCCATCCTCGAAGCCGATGTGGAAGCTCACGGCGCCTATTACGGCGTGGTGCTGAACGCCGGCCTGACGCGCGACGGTGCTTTTCCGGCGCTGAGCGAGGATGATTGGGATGTGGTGATGCGCACCAACCTCGACGGTTTCTACAACGTGCTGCACCCGGTGATGATGCCGATGATTCGGCGCCGTGCAGCCGGGCGGATTGTCTGCATCACTTCGGTTTCCGGGTTGATCGGCAATCGTGGCCAGGTCAACTACAGCGCTTCCAAGGCCGGTTTGATCGGCGCGGCGAAAGCGCTGGCGATCGAACTGGGCAAGCGCAAAATCACCGTCAACTGTGTCGCACCCGGCCTGATCGACACGGCGATGCTTGATGAGAATGTGCCGGTGGAAGAACTGATGAAAATGATTCCCGCACAGCGCATGGGCACCCCGGAAGAGGTGGCCAGCGCGGTGAATTTCCTGATGTCGGCGGAAGCGTCGTACATCACCCGGCAGGTTCTGGCCGTCAACGGAGGCCTGTGCTGATGAAGCGCGTCGTCGTCACCGGCATGGCCGGCATCACTTCACTGGGCAGCGACTGGGCCACCATCGCCGGCCACTTCGCGGCCAACCGCAGCGGCATTCGCCGGATGGACGAATGGGATCGGTTCACCGAACTCAACACGCGCCTGGCCGGCCCCATCGACGATTTCAAAGTCCCGAGCCACTGGACCCGCAAGCAGCTGCGCAGCATGGGTCGGGTCTCGCGCCTGGCCGTAGGCGCGTCGGAACAGGCGCTGGCCGACGCCGGACTGTTGGGTAACCCGATCATCAAGGACGGGCGCATGGGCGTCGCCTGCGGCTCGTCCACCGGCAGCACCGATGAGATCAAGGCATTCGGCAACATGCTGCTCAACTCGGTGGCCGAGGGGCTGAACGCCAACTCCTACGTGCGGATGATGCCGCACACGACAGCGGCAAATATCAGCATCTTCTTCGGCCTCACCGGCCGGCTGATCCCGACGTCCAGCGCCTGCACCAGCGGCAGCCAGGGCATCGGCTACGCCTACGAATCCATCAAGTTCGGCCGCTTGCCGCTGATGCTTGCCGGCGGCGCCGAAGAGCTCTGTCCCACCGAAGCCATGGTGTTCGACGCGCTCTACGCCACCAGCCTGAAAAACGATGCCCCGCAAACCAGCCCGCGCCCTTACGACAAAGGACGCGATGGCCTGGTGATCGGTGAAGGCGGCGGCATGCTGGTGCTCGAAGAGCTCGAACATGCGTTGGCACGCGGTGCGCACATTCATGCCGAACTTGTCGGTTTCGGCAGCAACGCCGACGGCCAGCACACCACCCGCCCAGAGCAGGTCACCATGCGCCGGGCCATGGAACTGGCACTGGAAGACGCCGGGCTGCAACCGTCAGACATCGGATACGTGAATGGTCACGGCACGGCTACAGAACAGGGCGACATTGCCGAAACACTGGCCACCAGCGCGTTGTTCGGCGAGCACATGCCGATCAGCTCGCAGAAGAGCTTCCTCGGTCACACCCTGGGCGCCTGCGGTGCGCTGGAGTCCTGGTTCAGCATCGAAATGATGAACCGCGATTTGTACGTGCACACGTTCAACCTCGACGAGGTCGATCCGCATTGCGGCAAGCTCGACTACCTGCGCGGCGAGTTTCGTCAGATGAGCAACGAGTACGTGATGAACAATAATTTCGCCTTTGGTGGCGTCAACACCTCGTTGATTTTCCGTCGCTGGTCGTAAGCAAATTTTATCCGGGTCAAGGAGACCTCCATGCACTTCAAGAAACTCGCTGCCACCGCCACCCTGCTGATCTGCGCCCTTCCGGCCGTCAGCCAGGCCCGCGACACCCCGGTGTACCTGCCCTTCGACAAAGCCGTCGCCGAAGCCACCCGCACCGGCAAAATCGATGGCAGCGTGAAGTTCTACCTGGCCGGCAATACACCGACTGGCAACGTCACCGTACTCAGCGCGGGTGCCGTGACCAACAAGAAAACCAACGCCTTTAACAAGTCTGACGAAGTGGCCTGCGAATGGGTCGCGCAATCGGCAATCATCAGCTTGTTCCAAGCGGCCAAGAGCACCGGGGCCAATGCGGTGACCAACATTGTCAGCTTCTACAAAAGCAATGAGCGTAAAGACGCCAAGAACTATGAATGCCACGCCGGGGCGATCATGGCGGGTGTTGCGTTGAAAGGGGATTTGGCGAAGGTTCAGTAACACTGGAAACGACAAAGGGCGCCTTTCGGCGCCCCTTCACAAACAGGTCGGCTTGTCATCGCCCTGTACCTGTCTGGCTCTGCGATGGCTGGTTGCCCAGGATCCTCAGAGTCTCACAAGCCCCTTTCGGGAACGGGAGGAGTATTGCTTAAGTCACCACTAGTCGTCTTTCTTCTTTTCGTTTGACTCAGGTACTGGCGTGTAACTTCAGTCCTAAAGCCTTCATAACTTTAAGAATGGTACCGAATTCCGGATTGCCTTCACCCGAAAGTGCACGGTAAAGGCTTTCCCGAGAGAGCCCCGCATCCCGTGCGACCTGGGTCATGCCTCGAGCACGCGCAATAGTCCCAAGTGCTCTGGCGATAAATGCTGGATCATCCCCCGCTTCTTCCATGCTAGCGTCAAGATAATTGGCCATGTCCTCTTCGGTCTTGAGGTACTCGGCAGAGTCCCAGCGAGTGAATTGTTCGGTCATGGGTTTTGCTCCTGCCAGGATTTTGCAATGAGCCTGGCCTGTTTGATGTCACGTGTTTGGCTGCTTTTGTCACCTCCGCATAGAAGGATGACTAACTGACGACCTTGCTGCATGAAGTAGACCCGATAACTGGGGCCGTAATCGATACGGATTTCACTCAACCCTTCCCCGATGGCTTTGACATCACCGAATTGCCCATCGGCCATACGATCGATTCGCACCTGAATACGCATCCTGGCGCGGCTGTCGGCCAGCTTCAATAGCCAGCCAGAAAATGTTGAGCTTCGAAGGATCTCGGTCATGCAGCGAGTGTAGCTCTTGAGCCACACCTCCTCAACCAGGAATTTTAATCAGCCGAAATTATATGATCGCGAAACAGTCACGACTTCAACGGTTCAACCTTCCTCGTCAACAACTCCACAAACGCCTTGGCCATCGGCGATTTCTGGTCCTTGCGCTGCACCAGCCACACCGCCGACACCGCTGCCGGATCGAGCAACGGCCGGTACACCACGCCGTCAATGCGCATCCGCTGATAAGACGCCGGCAGCACCGACACGCCCAACCCCGCCGCCACCAACCCGATAATAGTCATTGCCTCGCCCGCCTCTTGCGCGAAGTGCGGGCTGAAGCCGGCATCCCGGGCCAGGCTGAGTAACTGTGCGTACAGACCACTGCCATAACTACGCGGGAAAAACACGAACGGTTCGAGGGCCAATGCCGAGAGGAACAAACCTTCTTCGGTGCCGTTCACTAGCGGATGTTTAGAGCTGAGCACCGCCACCAGCGGCTCACGCATCAATTCCACGACGCTGAGGGAATCCGGCAATCCAAGCGGCCGCATGATGCCGACTTCGATCGACTCATCCACTAGCGCATCGGCCACCTGGGTGCTGCTCATTTCCCGCAGATTTAAATGCACCGCCGGGAAGCGCTGGCGGAACGAGAAAATCGCCTGGGGAATGGTCGAGTTGAACGGCGCCGACGAGGTGAAGCCGATTTTCAGTTCGCCCAACTCACCCAACTGCGCACGTCGTGCCACATCGGCCGCTTTGTCGACCTGCGCCAACACCAGTCGCGCCTCTTCCAGAAACAGACGACCGGCTTCGCTGAGCTCGACCCGACGATTGGTGCGCTCGAACAGCCGGGCGCCAACCTCTTGCTCCAGCGCCTGAATCTGCTGGCTCAGCGGCGGTTGCGAGATGCCCAATACCTGAGCGGCGCGGCCGAAGTGCAGTTCTTCGGCGACGGCGATGAAGTAGCGCAGGTGACGCAATTCCATGAAAACTCCATTAGGTCGTTAAACCTATCAAACAGGTCGAACAATATATTGGATTGAATCATTAGGCAGCTATATGCTTTTTTCATTGCCTGACCGGCTGCGCCCTCCGAGGTCCGAAGTGAAAACTGCTGTCGCCCCCCTTGCCCATGAAGTTTCGCCCGCTGCGGCGGACGATGTTGTCGCCGAATTGAAAGAGATCTACATCGAGAAAGGCACACCGATGTTCATGCGCACGGTGCTGGCGCTGTTCTCCGGCGGCTTCGCGACCTTCGCTTTACTTTACTGCGTGCAACCGATGATGCCGCTGCTGTCCCACGAGTACTCGATCAACGCGGCGCAGAGCAGCCTGATCCTGTCGGTGGCCACCGGGATGCTCGCCATCGGCCTGCTGATCACCGGCCCGATCTCCGACCGTGTCGGACGCAAAACGGTGATGGTGGCGGCCTTGTTCGCCGCCGCGCTGTGCACCATGGCCAGTGCGATGATGCCGAGCTGGCAAGGCGTGCTGGTGATGCGTGCGTTGATCGGGTTGTCGTTGAGCGGACTGGCGGCAGTTGCCATGACCTACCTGAGCGAGGAGATCCACCCGCAGCACATCGGTCTGGCAATGGGTTTGTACATCGGTGGCAACGCGATTGGCGGGATGAGCGGCCGCTTGATCACTGGCGTATTGATCGACTTCGTCAGCTGGCACACCGCGATGCTGGTGATTGGCGGTCTGGCGCTGATCGCAGCGACGGTGTTCTGGAAAATCCTCCCCGCATCACGCAACTTCCGCGCTCGCTCGCTGCACCCGCGCAGCCTGCTCGACGGCTTCACCATGCACTTTCGCGACGCCGGTCTGCCGCTGCTGTTTCTCGAAGCCTTTGTGCTGATGGGTGCGTTTGTCACGCTGTTCAACTACATCGGTTATCGCTTGCTGGCGGAGCCGTACCACATGGACCAGGTCTTCGTCGGCCTGCTGTCGGTGGTGTACCTGTCGGGCATCTACAGCTCGGCAAAAATCGGCTCTTTGGCCGATCAACTGGGCCGGCGCAAAGTGCTTTGGGCGACGATCGTGCTGATGCTCGCCGGCCTTGCCCTGACCATGTTCACGCCGCTGCCAGTGGTGATTATCGGCATGTTGATCTTCACCTTCGGCTTCTTTGGCGCGCATTCGGTGGCCAGCAGCTGGATTGGGCGTCGGGCGGTCAAGGCCAAGGGGCAGGCGTCGTCGCTGTACCTGTTCAGCTATTACGCCGGGTCGAGCATTGCGGGGACGGCGGGCGGGGTGTTCTGGCACCTGGGTGGGTGGAACGGGATCGGGATATTCATCGCTGCGCTGCTGGTAATTGCGCTACTGGTGGCGTTAAAACTGGCGAAGCTACCGACCCTGCCGGGCAATCAACCCGCCTGAGTCAGAAAGTCATACGTTTCAGGACTCGGCGTCCGCAGAGTTCGTGTTTGATAACGGCTGAGATGTGCAATGCCACCAGTATCAACAACAGCCCGCACGTCCAGACATGGACAGCAAAAAACCTGTCAATCCAGACTGGACTTTCCAAGGGCTGCGGCACTAAAAACAAGTTGAACACATTAATGTCGCGATCCATCATCAATACCCCGGTAATTAGTACAACCCCGGTGACTAGATAAATAGCTTTGTGCATCAGGCACGCCACGTGATCCATCAGTGTTTTGTTGCGTGCGTCATCGGCGCATGACATGAAAACCAGATACAACCTTAAAGCGAACACCGGGATGAATAGTGCGGTCACAGATACGTTGACGAAGCCTACCCAATCCTTTGTTTGTGGCGTCACTTCAACTACTGAAACATAGAAACCAGACAATAACGCCCATAAAATCACTGCCGCTGAAAGCCAGTGCAGCACTACTTGTACTCGCGAATAACCACTGCTTCTCATCACGCCCACCAAAGTTGAACTAGTGGCACGATTAAAGTTAGTTATAGACAGACCGTCAAGACGAGCACTTATTAGAAAATACTGCACGATGTAAGCAACTACAACTTTCAACTTGAAAAATAGCAAACCAAGAAGAAAACAACCAACTACGGCAACTTAAACAACAGTACTTAATCCCGCGAGAAACAATCAGAAAAATTCTAATCGTGATTGCCACCCGGCCTTGGCACGGGCAGCCATCAAGAAAAGGTATTACTCGTGGTATTGCGCCGACAGCTCATGTACCGCACGCAGGAACGCGCCCGCATGTTCCGGATCAACTTCCGGGGTAATGCCATGGCCCAGGTTGAACACGTGGCCGCTGCCCTTGCCGTAACTGGCGAGGATCCGGCCGACTTCGGTGCGAATGGCTTCCGGCTTGGCGTAGAGCACGGTCGGGTCCATGTTGCCTTGCAGGGCGACTTTGTTGCCGACGCGATCACGGGCGCTGCCGATGTCGCAGGTCCAGTCCAGGCCCAACGCATCAGCGCCAGCGTCGGCAATGCTTTCCAGCCACAGGCCGCCGTTCTTGGTGAACAGGATGACCGGCACTTTGCGGCCTTCGTGTTCGCGGATCAGACCGCTGACGATTTTGCGCATGTAGGCCAGGGAGAATTCCTGGTACGCCGCCGCCGAAAGGCTGCCGCCCCAACTATCGAAGATCTGCACCGCTTGCGCCCCGGCCATGATCTGGCCGTTGAGGTAGCTGGTGACCGTCTGCGCGAGCTTGTCCAGAAGCAGGTGCAAAGCTTGCGGGTTGTCGTAGAGCATGGTTTTGGTCTTGCGGTAGTCTTTCGACGAGCCGCCTTCGACCATGTAGGTGGCCAGGGTCCACGGGCTGCCGGCGAAGCCGATCAGCGGCACGCGACCGTTCAGTTCGCGGCGGATGGTGCTGACCGCATCCATGACGTAGCCGAGGTCTTTGTGCGGATCTGGAATCGGCAGGGCTTCGATGTCGGCCATCGTGCTGACGACTTTCTTGAAGCGTGGACCTTCACCGGTTTCGAAGTACAGGCCCTGGCCCATGGCATCCGGGATGGTGAGGATATCGGAGAACAGAATCGCCGCGTCCAGTTGTGGATAGCGGTCGAGCGGCTGCATCGTGACTTCGCAAGCGAACTCCGGGTTCATGCACAGGCTCATGAAGTCGCCGGCCTTGGCACGGCTGGCGCGGTATTCAGGCAGGTAGCGACCGGCCTGACGCATCATCCATACCGGCGTGACGTCTACGGGTTGCTTGAGCAGGGCGCGAAGGAAACGGTCGTTCTTCAGGGCAGTCATGTCGGCATCCGGAAAAAAAGTGCGGGCATTTTCTCAGAGCGCGACGCAAAAGGCACGGCAAGAGCCGTGCCTTTTGTCTATCGGGTCAATTTGTCGCAGAAGAACAGCTGCAAGTTTCAAGCTGCAAGCCGCAAGCGCTGTGGCTTTAAGCTTGCAGCTAATAGCTTGAAGCTTGCAGCTGGCGTCGTCAGACGCCCAGGTAATCCAGGATCCCTTCAGCCGCATTGCGGCCTTCGAAGATCGCCGTCACCACTAGGTCAGAACCGCGAACCATATCGCCACCGGCGAAGATTTTCGGGTTGCTGGTCTGGTGCTTGTACTGGCCTTGTTCCGGGGCCACAACGCGGCCCTGGCTGTCGGTCTGGATGCTGTGCTGTTCGAACCACGACGCCGGGCTCGGGCGGAAACCGAACGCGATGACCACGGCGTCGGCCGGGATGATCTCTTCGGAACCCGGGATCGGCTCGGGGCTGCGACGGCCACGGGCGTCCGGTTCGCCGAGACGGGTCTCGACCACCTTCACGCCTTCGACCTTGTCTTCACCGACAATGGCGATCGGCTGGCGGTTGTAGAGGAATTTCACGCCTTCTTCCTTGGCGTTCTTCACCTCTTTGCGCGAGCCCGGCATGTTCGCTTCGTCACGACGATAAGCGCAGGTCACCGACTTGGCGCCCTGGCGAATCGACGTACGGTTGCAGTCCATCGCCGTGTCGCCGCCGCCCAGTACCACGACCTTCTTGCCTTTCATGTCGACGAAATCTTCCGGCGACTTTTCAAAGCCCAGGTTGCGGTTGACGTTGGCGATCAGGAAGTCCAGCGCGTCATGCACGCCCGGCAGGTCCTCACCGGCAAAGCCGCCCTTCATGTAGGTGTAGGTGCCCATGCCCATGAACACGGCATCGTATTCTTCGAGCAGTTGCTCGATGGTCACGTCCTTGCCCACTTCGGTGTTCAGGCGGAACTCGATGCCCATGCCGGTGAAGACTTCGCGACGATTGCTCAGCACGGTCTTTTCCAGCTTGAACTCCGGGATACCGAAGGTCAGCAGACCGCCGATTTCCGGGTTCTTGTCGAACACCACCGGGGTCACGCCGCCACGTACCAGCACGTCGGCACAGCCCAGGCCGGCAGGGCCCGCGCCGATGATGGCAACACGTTTTCCGGTCGGTATGACCTTGGACATGTCCGGGCGCCAGCCCATGGCGAACGCGGTGTCGGTGATGTACTTCTCGACCGAACCGATGGTCACCGCGCCGAAGCCGTCGTTGAGGGTGCAGGCACCCTCGCACAGACGATCCTGCGGGCACACCCGGCCGCACACTTCCGGCAGGGTGTTGGTCTGGTGCGACAGCTCGGCGGCCTGAAGGATGTTGCCCTCGGCCACCAGCTTCAGCCAGTTCGGAATGAAGTTGTGCACCGGGCACTTCCATTCGCAATACGGGTTACCGCAACCCAGGCAGCGGTGGGCCTGGTCGGCCGAATGCTGGGGTTTGAAGGGTTCGTAGATCTCCACGAACTCTTTCTTGCGTTGACGCAACAGTTTCTTCTTCGGATCCTTGCGCCCGACCTCGATGAACTGGAAGTCGTTATTGAGACGTTCGGCCATCTTCAAAACCTCTTACACGACAGCTTCAAGCTACAAGCTTCAAGCTGCAAGACAATCACGGTGGCAGGCACAACGCGCACTGCTGTTAACTTGCGGCTTGGAGCTTGCCGCTTGCTGCTGCGTCGTTTATTGCGGACTCGCACGAGTACTGGAGAGCAAAGATTTCAAGCTCGCCGCTTTCGGTTTCACGAGCCAGAAACGACGCAGATAGTCGTCGAGGTTTTCAGCGAGGTTACGACCCCATTCGCTGTCGGTTTCCTCGACGTATTCGTTCAGCACGCGTTGCAGGTGGCTGCGATAGGCTTCCATCGCCTCACCGCTGATCCGCTGGATTTCCACCAGTTCGTGGTTGACCCGGTCAACGAAGCTGTTGTCCTGGTCGAGCACGTAGGCGAAACCGCCGGTCATGCCTGAGCCGAAGTTGTAACCGGTCTTGCCCAGGACGCAGACGAAACCACCGGTCATGTACTCGCAGCAGTGATCGCCAGTGCCTTCCACAACCGTGTGAGCACCGGAGTTACGCACGGCAAAACGCTCGCCCGCGGTACCGGCAGCGAACAGCTTGCCGCCCGTGGCGCCGTACAGACAGGTGTTGCCGATGATGGCACTGTCCTGAGTCTTGTAGACGCTGCCCTTCGGCGGAACGATGACCAGCTTGCCACCGGTCATGCCTTTGCCGACGTAGTCGTTGGCGTCGCCTTCCAGGTACATGTTCAGGCCGCCAGCGTTCCACACGCCGAAGCTCTGACCGGCCGTCCCTTTGAAGCGGAAGGTGATCGGCGCGTTCGCCATGCCTTGGTTGCCGTGCTTGCGAGCGATTTCACCGGAGATCCGCGCGCCGATCGAACGGTCGCAGTTACAGATGTCCAGGGCGAAATCGGCGCCGCTCATGTCGTTGATGGCCGAGGTGGCCATGTCGACCATTTTCTCGGCCAGCAGGCCTTTGTCGAACGGCGGGTTGCGCTCTACCTGGCAGAACTGAGGTTTGTCTGCCGGGATGTGGTCGCTGCCGAGCAACGGGGTCAGGTCCAGGTGATTCTGCTTGGCGGTCTGGCCTTCGAGGATGTCCAGCAGATCGGTACGGCCGATCAGCTCTTCGAGGGAGCGCACGCCCAGCTTGGCCAGCCACTCACGGGTTTCTTCGGCGACGTAGGTGAAGAAATTCACCACCATGTCGACGGTGCCGATGTAGTGATCCTTACGCAGCTTCTCGTTCTGAGTCGCGACGCCGGTGGCGCAGTTGTTCAGGTGGCAGATGCGCAGGTATTTGCAGCCCAGCGCGATCATTGGCGCGGTGCCGAAGCCGAAACTTTCAGCGCCGAGGATCGCAGCCTTGATCACGTCGAGGCCGGTTTTCAGGCCGCCGTCGGTTTGTACCCGGACTTTGCCGCGCAGGTCGTTGCCGCGCAGGGTCTGGTGGGTTTCGGCCAGGCCGAGCTCCCACGGAGCGCCCGCGTATTTGATCGACGTCAACGGCGATGCGCCGGTGCCGCCGTCGTAGCCGGAGATGGTGATCAAGTCCGCGTAGGCCTTGGCCACACCGGCCGCGATGGTGCCGACGCCCGCTTCTGCTACCAGCTTCACCGAGACCAGGGCCTTCGGGTTGACTTGTTTCAGGTCGAAAATCAGTTGCGACAAATCTTCGATCGAATAGATGTCGTGGTGCGGCGGCGGCGAAATCAGGGTCACGCCCGGCACTGCATAACGCAGCTTGGCGATCAGACCGTTGACCTTGCCACCCGGCAGCTGACCACCTTCGCCAGGCTTGGCGCCCTGGGCGACCTTGATCTGCAGCACTTCAGCGTTGACCAGGTATTCCGGGGTCACACCGAAACGGCCGGTCGCAACCTGCTTGATTTTCGAGCTCTTGATGGTGCCGTAACGCGCCGGGTCTTCGCCGCCTTCGCCGGAGTTGGAACGCGCACCGAGGCGGTTCATGGCTTCGGCCAGGGCTTCGTGGGCCTCCGGCGACAAGGCGCCGAGGGAGATGCCGGCAGAGTCGAAGCGCTTGAGCACCGATTCCAGCGGTTCGATCTCGCTGATGTCCAGCGGCGTGTCCAGGGTTTTCACCTTGAACAAATCGCGGATCATCGACACCGGACGGTTGTCGACCAGGGCCGTGTATTCCTTGAACTTGCTGTAGTCGCCCTGCTGCACAGCGGCTTGCAGGGTGTTGACCACGTCCGGGTTGTAGGCGTGATATTCGCCGCCGTGGACGAATTTCAGCAGACCGCCCTGCTGGATCGGCTTGCGCGGACTCCAGGCTTCGGCGGCCAGGGCTTTCTGCTCGGCTTCGATGTCGACGAAACGCGCACCCTTGATGCGGCTTGGCACGCCACGGAAGCTCAGCTCGCAGACTTCTTCGGACAGGCCGATGGCTTCGAACAGCTGCGCACCGCGGTACGAAGTGATGGTCGAGATGCCCATCTTCGACAGGATCTTCAACAGACCTTTGGTGATGCCTTTGCGGTAGTTCTTGAACACCTCATAGAGGTCGCCCAGCACTTCACCAGTACGGATCAGGTCGCCCAGCACTTCGTAAGCCAGGAACGGATAGACCGCCGAGGCGCCGAAACCGATCAGCACCGCAAAGTGATGCGGGTCGCGAGCGGTCGCGGTTTCCACGAGGATGTTGGAGTCGCAACGCAGGCCTTTCTCGGTCAGGCGGTGGTGCACCGCGCCGGTGGCGAGCGAAGCGTGGATCGGCAACTTGCCCGGGGCAATGTGACGGTCACTCAACACGACCTGGGTGCGACCGGAGCGCACGGCTTCTTCAGCCTGATCGGCAACGTTGCGGATGGCCGCTTCGAGGCCGACGCTTTCGTCGTAGTTAAGGTCGATGATCGCGCGCTCGAAGCCCGGGCGATCGAGGTTCATCAGCGAGCGCCACTTGGCCGGGGAAATGACCGGCGAGCTGAGGATCACGCGCGAGGCGTGTTCCGGCGACTCCTGGAAGATGTTGCGCTCGGCACCGAGGCAGATCTCCAGCGACATGACGATGGCTTCACGCAGCGGGTCGATCGGCGGGTTGGTGACCTGCGCGAACTGCTGGCGGAAATAGTCGTACGGCGTGCGCACACGCTGGGACAGCACGGCCATCGGCGTATCGTCGCCCATCGAGCCGACGGCTTCGTAGCCTTGCTCGCCGAGCGGACGCAACACCTGATCACGCTCTTCGAACGTGACCTGGTACATCTTCATGTACTGCTTGAGCTGATCGACGTCGTAGAACGCCGAACCGTGGTCGTTGTCTTCCATGGTCGCCTGGATGCGCAGGGCGTTCTTGCGCAGCCATTGCTTGTACGGGTGACGGGACTTCAAGCGGTTGTCGATGGCATCGGTGTCGAGGATCTGACCGGTTTCGGTGTCCACGGCAAAGATCTGGCCCGGGCCAACACGGCCCTTGGCGATCACGTCTTCAGGCTGGTAGTTCCAGACACCGATTTCGGACGCCAGGGTGATGAAACCGTTTTTGGTGGTGACCCAACGCGCCGGACGCAGACCGTTACGGTCGAGCAGGCACACCGCGTAACGACCGTCGGTCATTACCACGCCGGCCGGGCCGTCCCACGGTTCCATGTGCATCGAGTTGTATTCGTAGAACGCACGCAGGTCCGGGTCCATGGTTTCGACGTTCTGCCACGCAGGCGGAATGATCATCCGCACGCCACGGAACAAGTCGATGCCACCGGTGACCATCAGTTCAAGCATGTTGTCCATGCTCGATGAGTCGGAACCAACGCGGTTGACCAGCGGGCCGAGTTCTTCCAGGTCCATCAAATCGTTGGTGAACTTGGTGCGACGGGCCACGGCCCAGTTACGGTTGCCGGTGATGGTGTTGATCTCGCCGTTGTGGGCGAGGAAGCGGAACGGCTGCGCCAACGGCCATTTCGGCAAGGTGTTGGTGGAGAAGCGCTGGTGGAACACGCAAATCGAGGTTTGCAGGCGCTGGTCGCTGAGGTCTGGATAGAAGGCGGACAGATCCGCCGGCATCATCAGGCCTTTATAAATAATGGTCTTGTGCGAAAAGCTGCAGATGTAGTGATCGGCGTCGGCGGCGTTGGCCACGGACGAGCGACGACGGGAGGTGAACAGCTTGATCGCCATGTCCTGATCGCTCAGGCCTTCACCGCCGATGTACACCTGTTCGATCTGCGGCAGGCGCTCCAGGGCCAGACGGCCGAGGACGCTGGTGTCGATCGGCACTTTGCGCCAGCCGACGAGTTGCAGGCCGGCTGCCAGGATCTCGCGGTTCATGTTTTCGCGAGCGGCTTCGGCTTTGACCGGGTCCTGGTTGAAGAAGACCATGCCCACGGCATATTGCTTGGGCAGTTCGACGCCGAAGGTTTCCTGGGCGATCGCTCGCAGGAACACATCCGGCTTTTGAATCAGCAGACCGCAACCGTCACCGGTCTTGCCGTCGGCGTTGATCCCACCGCGGTGGGTCATGCAGGTCAGGGCCTCGATGGCCGTTTGCAAAAGGGTATGACTGGGTTCGCCCTGCATATGGGCTATCAGGCCGAAACCGCAGTTATCCTTGAATTCATCTGGTTGGTACAGACCTGCTTTCATAGACACTTTCTCACCAGGCTGCCTCTTTTCGAGGCAAATTTCTTTTCAATTCAACCACTTGCGATCCGCGCCGAACGTACGCCGGCTTAGCGGGGGCAAAAGGGTGGTCATTGTACACAGCGACACAGAGGCTCACAAATTTGACGACGAACTGTCGCAAATCTATGTCGCATTTGTGAAAGGTTTAAAGCGATCTGCTGTGCTAGTCAAAACTTTTTTAATTTTGACCGCAACGACTCAAAGACTACTGTGACGCAGACACCACAAGGCACGCGGCCTGAAGAGGCGGCATGCGCTTGCAGAAATTTTGAGGTGCCGGGAGTGGCGGCCTGGGTAAGGCCGCCGAATCTTCAGCGAGTTGTTGCCAGTTCCTGTTGGACGCTGGCGACAGTGCGAGGCCAAGGTTTACCAGCCTGAACCTTCGCTGGCAAGGCCTTGATGGCGGTAAGGGCTGCATCACGGTTGGCGAAGTTACCGTAAGTGATGACGTAAAGCGGCTTGCCGTTGAGGACTTTCTTGAAATAACGGTACTCGCCGCCCTGTTCTTTCACGAAGGATTGCGCGGTCGCTTCGGAGCTGGTGCCGAGGATCTGCACCACGTAGTTGCTCGTCGGCTGCCCGGCATACCAGGTGCCACCGGCGCCTTTCGCAGCGGCGGCAGGAGCTGGTTTTTCGGCAGGCTTGGCGGTGGCCACGACGGCTGGCTTGGCTGGCGCTGGAGCCGGGGCCGGCTTCACGGCAGGTGCAGTCGGGACTGGCTTGGCTGTGGCGACCTGAGTCGGTGCTGGCACCGGTTTGGCGGCAGGCGTCGGCGCAGGGCCAGGCTGGATGCCCGCAGGCGGCGCGGTGGTGGTCACGGTTGGCGGTGTAGCGCTGGAACCTTCGACCGGCACACCGTCGTCGCCTTCGGTGATGCCACCGGCCGCTTCAGCCAGAGGACCGCGCATGACCGGTTGCGAGTTGCCGACCAGCGGCAATGGCATCGGTTGCGAATTACCAGCGAATTCCACGGCAGGAGCACCGCCGCTGTTAGGTTGTGGCGTGCCTTGGCCGAGCGGCAGTTGCGCCTGTTCGTTGGCAGGCGCGCCGGTGGTCGGTGCTTTGCTGCGACCTGGCATCAACCAGGCGGCGGCTACCGCGACCACGACGACGGCGGAAATCGCCAATACGTGTTTCTTCGGCATGTTGAACCCCATACTTGGACGCTTGACCGCTGAGCGGCTGGCAATCATGGCTTCGATCATTGCATCGCGGGCAACCTGGTTGATGGTGCCAGGCCAGCCGTCGGAGCTTTCGTGAATATCAGAGATCTGATCTGCGGTGAAAAGTTCGATACCCCGGCCGGCGCCTTCAAGCCGCTGGTCCAGATATTCGCGAGTTTCTTCCTCGGTGTAGGGCTGCAACTCGATGACGTGGAAACGCTCTTCCTCGAGGCTCAGCGCGTCCAGTTGGGCAATCAGCGACGACTCACCGAACAGGAACACATGCGGGCGACCTTCCGGTGCGCCAGCGGCCAGGGCCAGCAGGGCCTCCAGCGCGGATTCGTCGAGTTGCTCGGCGTCATCCACCAGCAAATAGACTTCCTGCCCGGTCAGCGCCAATTGCACGACCTGCGACAGAATCGCATTGACCTCCGCCTGGGCGACGTTCAGCGCCTGAGCCACCTGACGCAACACGCCGGCCGCATCGCCAGCACCACGGGCGGAAACCACCACGCTCTGCACTGACTGCTTGTTCGTGCTGGCCACCAGGGCCTGGCGCAACAGGGTCTTGCCACTGCCTTGCGGGCCGGTGACGACCAGCAGCAACTGGCTGTAGCGTGCCAGGTGATGCAGTTGCCCCAGCACCGGTTTGCGCTGGGCCGGGAAGAATTTGAAGCCAGGCACCCGTGGAGCAAAAGGGTCATGACTCAACTGGTAATGGCCGAGGAAAGCCTCGTCGGCATGCAAACTAGTCATCGGGATCTTATTAACCTTTAAGCTGAGCCAGGGCGCGGTAATCCGCTCCCAGCGTGGCCTGTAAAACTTCTTTCGGATAATCGTCGGTCACCACCGCTTCGCCCATGTGGCGCAGCAGCACCAGGCGTAAACGACCGTCGATCACTTTCTTGTCAATTGCCATGTGTTCGAGAAAATCGGCTTCAGTCATCTCTTCAGGCGGGATGACCGGCAGGCCGGCACGCTGAAACAGACGAATGCCGCGATCGCGTTCCTGCTCGCTGATCCAGCCCAGTCGCGTGGACATTTCCAACGCCATTACGGTGCCAGCAGCGACGGCTTCGCCATGAAGCCAGACACCATAGCCCATATGGGTTTCGATAGCGTGTCCGAAGGTGTGACCCAGGTTCAACGTGGCCCGAACACCGGTCTCCTTCTCGTCGGCACCGACTACCTCGGCCTTGGCCGCGCAGGAGCGTTCGATGGCGTAGGTCAGGGCGACCTGGTCCAGAGCGCGCAGGCGATCAACGTTTTCTTCGAGCCAGGTCAGGAACGGCTCGTCGCAAATCAGCCCGTACTTGATGACTTCCGCCAGCCCCGCAGAGAGCTCGCGGGCCGGCAGAGTATTGAGGGTCGCGGTATCGATCAGCACCACATTCGGCTGATAGAAAGCGCCGACCATGTTCTTGCCCAACGGGTGATTGATCCCGGTCTTGCCGCCCACCGAGGAGTCTACTTGCGACAGCAACGTGGTCGGGACCTGGATGAAATCAACACCGCGCTGATAGCAGGCCGCCGCAAAACCGGCCATGTCACCAATCACGCCGCCGCCGAGGGCGATAACGGTGGTGCGGCGGTCGTGGCGTGCAGTCAGCAGGCCGTCGAAAATCAGCTGCAGGGTTTCCCAGGTCTTGAAAGCTTCGCCGTCCGGCAGCACCACGGAAATCACCGAGAACTGCGCGAGGCTGCGGGTCAGACGTTCGAGATAGAGCGGCGCAACCGTCTCGTTGGAGATGATAGCCACTTGCCGTCCGCGGATGTGCGGGGCCAGCAGCTCAGGCTGATCCAACAAACCTTCGCCAATGTGAATCGGGTAGCTGCGCTCGCCTAGATCGACCTTGAGTGTCTGCATGTGTCCCCACAGTGAAGATGGAATCAGGCGTCCTGCCTTGAGTTAACGAATGTCCACGGCGTCTGCTGGTGTGACGCCGTTCGGTAGCCATCCGCCACAACCTTGAGCGGTCGTGACAGGACGCCGAGGATAGCGCATTTCGCGCCTCGCTTTAACGGGGAGGAAGCTGCTGCAAGCGTTCGAGAATATCGAGCACCACCATTCGCGGCGGCCGCTCATCGGTTTCAACCACCAGGTCGGCGATTTCCCGATAAAGCGGATCGCGGATCGCCAGCAGATCCCGCAGGGTCTTGGCCGGATCGGCGGTGCGCAACAATGGGCGATTACGATCGCGTGAGGTGCGGCCAACCTGCTGCTCGACAGAGGCGTGCAGATAGACCACCCGACCGCCGGCGTGCAGCGCCCGACGATTAGCTTCGCGCATCACCGCGCCGCCACCGGTCGCCAGCACCACGCCATCGCAGCCGCACAGCTCGGCAATCATCGCCTGCTCGCGGTCACGAAAGCCCGGTTCGCCTTCTTTATCGAAAATCCACGGGATATTGGCGCCCGTGCGCAATTCAATTTCCTTATCGGAATCTTTGAACGGCAGGCGCAGCTCTTTGGCCAGCAACCGGCCGATGGTGCTTTTTCCAGCCCCCATCGGTCCAACAAGAATCAAATTTCGCACAGAATCAATGACTCACAGCAATCGCCTGGTTATTCATGATACGCGGAGTGAGAAATACCAGCAGCTCGGATTTTTTCTCCGAAACCACGTCACGCCGGAAAAGGCGGCCAAGATACGGCACATCACCGAGAAATGGCACCTTATCTACAACCTTGCTCTGAGTATTTGAGAAAACTCCGCCTATCACGATGGTCTCGCCATCATTGACCAGGACCTTGGCATTGACCTCGTTTTTCTTGATCGGCGGTACATCCTGGACCTTGTTCAGGTAGTCCGGTTCGTCCTTGGTGACCTTGACCTCCATAATGATCCGGTTGTCCGGAGTGATCTGCGGCGTGACCTCAAGGGACAGCGACGCCTCCTTGAACGACACCGAAGTGGCACCGCTGGAGCTGGCTTCCTGATAGGGAATCTCGGTGCCCTTGAGGATTTTCGCGGTTTCCTTGTCGGACGTGACCACCTTGGGCTGCGAGACGATTTCGCCGTTACCGGTCTTCTCCATCGCGGTCAGTTCCAGGTCCAGCAGCACGTTATCGGTGATGAAGGCGATGCCGATCCCCGAGGTATTGCCAGCGGCACCCAGGTCGACAAACGGCGAGTTGGTACTGGTGCTGCCCGGGGTACCAATGGTGGTTGACGAACCATTGCTGACCCCCGACGTGTTCCAGTTGCCCTTGTTCTGCACCGAACCACCCCAGCGCACACCGAGGCTTTTGTCGTAGTCGACGTTGGCTTCGACGATTCGAGCCTCGATCATCACCTGACGCACCGGGATATCCAGTTGGGCAACGATGCGACGAAGTTCATCGAGTCGGTCCTGGGTCTGGTAGGCAATGATGTTGTTGGTCCGCTCATCAACCGTGATCGAACCCCGCTCGTCGATTTTCGATTCGGCACTGGTCACCGACGTGAACAGCTTGGCGATGTCGGCAGCCTTGGCGTAGTTGACTTGCAGCAGCTCTCGACGCAGGGGCGCGAGGTCGGAGATCTGCTTCTGCGATTCCAGTTCCTGACGCTCGCGCGCGGCGATTTCATCGGCCGGTGCCACCAGCAGGACGTTGCCGATCTTGCGCTTGTCCAGGCCTTTGGTTTTCAGCACCAGGTCCAGCGCCTGGTCCCACGGCACGTTCTGCAGACGCAGAGTGATACCGCCCTGCACCGTGTCGCTGGCCACCAGATTGAGATTGGTGAAGTCAGCGATCAGTTGCAGCACCGAGCGCACATCGATGTCCTGGAAATTCAGCGAGAGTTTTTCACCGGTATAGGCAAAACGTTCGGCATTGCGCTTTTGCAGGTCGTCGACGGTCATTGGCCGGATGCTGACCGTCAGCTTGTTGTCGGTCTGGTAGGTCGAATAATCGAAGGCGCCGCTGGGCTCGATGCTGATCGTGGCCCGGTCGCCCGTGGCGCTGGCGTTGACGAACTGCACCGGGGTGGCGAAATCCTTGACGTCCAGACGTACGCGCAACGGCTCAGGCAACTGGGTCTTGGCGAAACTGAGGATGATCTTGCCGTCGCGCTCCTGAATGTCCGGGGCGATGGACGGATCCGACAGATCAATCACCACATTGCCTTCACCCTGCGTACCGCGCTGGAAATCCACACCGCGGATGGCCTTGCCCACCGGTGCGTAGGCTTTTGTCGGGGCGGGCGTTGCAGTCGCGGCGCGAGGTGGACTGGCGGGCGGCCGGGATACCGTGTTATTGGCCCCCTCACCGACTACCACGATCAGTTTGTTGCCCTCGACTCGCGCGCTGTACGGGGTTAACTGCGTCAGATTGATGATCAGCCGCGTACGGTCCTTGGCTTCCACAACCGTTGCACTGCGGGCATTGCCGCCGCCCAGGTCGCGACTCTTGCTCGCCAGCTTGGTGACCACGCCTGGCAGATCCAGCGCAATGCGTGCAGGCGACTCGGTCGTGTAACCGTGGGGCTGCGGTGGCGGGCCATCGAAAGACAACTTCAACTCGACACGATCACCCGGCAGCGCGGCGACATCCAGCGCGTTGAGGTTGGCCGCTTGTACCATCGGCGACAACAACGCTATCCATAGCGAGATACCGAGGGTTGAGAAAATCCTGTTCATTATTCGAGTTCCACTAAGAGTGCTCTTTCAAAGGGATGGTCCGCGGCCGTTCCAGCCAGGCACCTTCGCCGTCGGGAACGATTTCGACCACATCGACTTGCGAGCCGTTGATGGCGACGATCCGCCCATCGTTACGCCCCAGGTAATCGCCGACTTTGAGCCGATGCACACCGCCTGCCCCGCGCAACAGCGCGAAGGAGCCGGTCGCATTCGAGATCGTGCCGACCATTTCAAACTGCTCGATGTTAAAACCTTCGAGGTATTGCTTGGCTCGGTTGGGGTCGGGTTTGACGTTGCGCGAGCCGTGCTTCTGACCCGCCAGGTCGACCCTGACCTGCCGGGAAAACGGGCTGCGCAGGTTGGCAGCGTTGTAGGTGAACGTTGGGTAAGACCGGAATGTCGGCGTTGGTTCAATCTTGCCCGGTGGCCTGAGGCGCACTTCGTTCATGTAGGCGTCGAGGTCGCCGACGTCATTGTCGCTGCCGCAACCGGCCAGACCGGCGAGCAACAAAACCATCCATAAGCAACGAATCGGGCTCATTTCTGCAGCCCCTTGTCGTTGTAGCGGTAGGTCTTGGCAAGGATGCTCATACGCAGTTTCGGACCGCCCTCGGGGTCGGCCGGCGCAAGGTCGAAATCATGCAGCGTAACGATCCGCGGCAACCCGGCCACGCCACTGACGAAGGTCGCCAGGTCGTGATAGGCGCCGGTCACGGTGATCTGGATCGGCAGTTCGATGTAGAACTGCTGGGTGACCTCCGGGAGCAACTTGATCTCCTCGAACTCCAGCCCGCTACCGAGGCCGGTACGGGTGATGTCTTCCAGCAGTCCGGGCACTTCGGTGTCGCTGGGCAATTGCCGCAGCAGCACGCCGAAAGAGGCCTCCATCTCTTTCATCTGCTGGGTGTACAGCTCCAGGTTTGCCGCCATGCGAGCTTTGGTCGCGAATTGCTCCTTGAGAGTCGACTCTTCTTCACGCTTCAGCGTGAGGTGATCTTCCAGATCGCTGATGAAAAAGGTGTACCCGAGGGCCAACACCAGAACCATGAGCAAGCCGCCCGCCAGGGCCTTGATGGCTGGCGGCCAGGAACCCATGTTGTTGGTGTCCAGATCGTTGATGTCGATCTTGCGCAGGCCTTCAAACCATTCGGAGGGGCTCATTTAACAGCCTCCACAACGGAGGGCTGAGTCTGACGGACGGTCAACTGAAAGACATTGGCTTGATCCAGCTGACCGGCGGTGGTGGCTTTGACTTCCGTGAGGCTCGGTGCATCGAACCAGTCGGACGCATCCAGATTACGCATCAAGTCCGAAACACGATTGTTCGATTCCGCCGCGCCGGTAATGGACAGGGTTTTGCCGGCCATTTTCACTTCGGTGAAATACACCCCGTCCGGCAGGGTACGCGCCAACTGGTCGAAAATACGCCCGCTGATCGGACGGTTGCCTTGCAGGTCCTGGATGATGCGCATGCGCTCGACGAGCTGCTGGCGACGGGACTTCAGTTCGCTGATCTGCTTGATGCGCTCGTCGACCACGGCAATCTGTTTGCCGATGTAATCGTTGCGGGCCACTTGCCGGTCAATGGCGCCGTTGATGACCTGGTCCGCGATAATAATCGCGCCCACCGAGCACACCAACACACCGACCAGTGCCAGCAAAAAGCGTTTGCGACGCTCTTCACGCAGCTCCTCGCGCCAAGGTAAAAGGTTGATCCGCGCCATCAGTCGAAACTCCTGAGGGCGAGCCCGCAGGCGATCATCAGTGCCGGCGCATCGCTTGCCAGGGCACCGGCGTTGACCTTACTGCTCAATGCCATGTCGGAGAACGGGTTGGCCACCTGGGTCGGCGTGCCCAATCGCTGTTCAATCAGGCGATCAAGCCCCGGGACCGACGCGGTACCGCCCGCCAGCAGGATGTGATCGACCGCGTTGTACTGACCGGAGGCAAAGAAGAACTGTAACGACCTGGAAACCTGCTGCACCAGCGCATCGCGAAAAGGCTGCAAGACTTCGCTGACGTAGTCATCCGGCAACCCGCCCTGCTTCTTCGCCAGCCCCGCCTGCTCGATGGTCAGGCCATAACGACGCTGGATTTCCTCTGTCAGCTGACGCCCACCGAACAATTGTTCGCGGGTGTAGATGATCCGCCCGTTGTACAACACACTCAGGGTGGTCATGGTCGCGCCGATATCGACCACCGCCACGGTCAGCCCCTCCTGCGAGACCGCCAGCTGAGCCGCCAGCAAGCTGAACGAGCGCTCCAGCGCATAAGCCTCGACGTCGACCACTCGCGCCGTCAGGCCGGCCAGCGCCAGGGCGGCTTCACGCACCTCGACGTTTTCCTTGCGACAGGCTGCCAGCAGCACATTGACCCGCTCGGGGTTACGCGCCGACGCGCCCTGGACTTCGAAGTCGATGGCGACTTCATCCAATGGGTAGGGGATGTACTGATCGGCCTCGATCTTCAGCTGGTTTTCCATCTCGTCGTCGGAAAGACCGGCGTCCATCTCGATGGTTTTGGTGATGACTGCCGAACCGGCGACGGCCACGGCGACATTCCTGAGGCTGGTTTTGGCCTTGAGCAGCACGCGAGAGAGTGCCTGACCCACGCCTTCGAGTTCGGCGATGTTTTTCTCGACCACCGCGTTGGCGGGCAAAGGCTCGACCGCATAGGCTTCGACCCGATAGCGGTCGCCCTGGCGACTGAGCTCAAGCAGCTTCACCGACGTGGAGCTGATGTCGATCCCCAGAAGCGTGTTGGCTTTTTTATTGAAGAGTCCTAGCACTACCAATTCCCTATGACTATCCGTGTCTTACGGACTCTGTAATACCCGTTGCGTTCAAACCACCCGTCTTGACAGCAGCGCAAATGACGCTCTCGACGTAAAAATGCTTATAATGCCCAGCGTTTTTTTCCGGTTTTTACTGCAAGCGCGGGTCGTTCCCTGTTATCTGAACCCTGTTGCCCAATTCATTCTTTGCCCTGGATATCCCAAAGCCTTGATTCGTCTGCTGAAATTTTTCGGTTGGTCCATCGTCGCCGTTTTCTGCGGACTGCTCCTTGGTCTGAGCGGCGCGTTTCTTTACCTTAGTCCGGGATTGCCATCTGTGGAGGCTCTGCGAAGCATCCAGTTGCAGATTCCACTGCGGGTGTACAGCAGCGACAACAAGTTGATCGCAGAATTTGGCGAAATGCGCCGCACACCGATCCGTTTCGCCGACATTCCCCCGAATTTCATCAATGCGTTACTAAGTGCTGAAGACGACAATTTCGCCAATCACTACGGCGTCGATCCCAGCAGCCTGATGCGGGCTGCGACCCAGTTGGTGAAAAGCGGACACATCCAGTCCGGCGGCAGCACCATTACCATGCAGGTGGCGAAGAACTTCTTCCTGACCAGCGAACGCAGTTTCTCGCGCAAAACCACCGAAATCCTCCTGGCCCTGCAGATCGAACGGCAGCTGACCAAGGACGAGATCCTCGAGCTGTACGTCAACAAGATCTATCTGGGTAACCGCGCCTACGGCATCGAAGCCGCCGCGCAGGTTTACTACGGCAAATCGATTCGTGACGTCACCCTGGCGCAGATGGCGATGATCGCCGGCCTGCCAAAAGCCCCTTCGCGCTTTAACCCGCTGGCTAACCCGGCCCGCAGCAAGGAACGTCGCGACTGGATCCTCGGGCGCATGTATAAGCTCGGCAAGATTACTGAAGCCGATTACACCACCGCGATCAACGAGCCGCTCAACGCCAGCTACCACGTGCCGACGCCGGAAGTGAACGCGCCGTACATTGCTGAAATGGCCCGCGCCGAAATGGTCGGCCGCTACGGCAGCGATGCGTACACCGAAGGTTTCCGCGTGACCACGACGGTGCCGAGCAATCTTCAGGAAATGGCCAACACTGCGGTCCACGAAGGCTTGATGACCTACGATCAGCGGCACGGCTATCGCGGTCCTGAGTCGCGCCTGCCGGGCAAGACTCGCGAGGCCTGGGCCACCGAGCTGACCAAGCAGCGAGCCATCAGCGGCCTTGAGCCTGCCATCGTCACCCAGGTCGACAAGAACGGCCTGCAAGTGATCACCCGCACCGGTGAAGAACACATCGCTTGGGACACAATGAAATGGGCACGTCCATTCCTGAACACCAACAGCATGGGCGCCAATCCGAAGCAGCCGTCGGATGTGGCTCAAGTCGGTGACCTGATTCGCGTGCAGCGCCAACCGGACAACTCGCTGAAGTTCAGCCAGATCCCGCAAGCGCAAGGCGCGCTGGTGTCCCTTGATCCGCAAAATGGCGCCATTCGCTCGCTGGTTGGTGGTTTTGCCTTCGAGCAGAGCAACTACAACCGCGCCATGCAGGCCAAGCGTCAGCCGGGTTCGAGCTTCAAGCCCTTCGTTTACAGCGCCGCGCTGGACAACGGCTACACCGCCGCCAGCCTGGTGAACGATGCGCCGATCGTGTTCGTCGATGAATACCTGGACAAGGTCTGGCGTCCGAAGAACGACACCAACACCTTCCTCGGCCCGATCCGTCTGCGTGAAGGGCTGTACAAGTCGCGCAACCTGGTGTCGATCCGACTGGTGCAAGCGCTGGGCGTCGATCGCACCATCGATTACATCAGCAAGTTCGGCTTCAACAAGCAGGACCTGCCGCGCAACTTGTCCCTGGCCTTGGGCACCGCGACCCTGACGCCAATGGAAATCGCCACTGGCTGGAGCACCTTCGCCAACGGTGGCTACAAAATTACCCCCTACATCATCGACAAAATCGAAAGCCGCAATGGCGACACGCTGTTCGTCGCCAATCCGCCGAGTGTTCCTCAGGGCGACGTAGTGACCAACGGCATCGCCGCACCGACCGACGCCCAGGCGTTCACGGTCAATGCGACCCCGGGCGAGGCTCCGGCCGCACCCGGCACTGCGCCGCAAACGCCGGCCGTGGCCGAGCGCATCGTCGACGGTCGCACCACCTTCATCCTCAACAGCATGCTTGAAGATGTGATCAAACTCGGCACCGGCCGCCGCGCACTGGCCTTGGGTCGCAGTGACATTGCGGGCAAGACCGGTACCACCAACGAATCCAAGGACGCCTGGTTCTCCGGCTACAACGCCGATTACGTGACCACCGTCTGGACCGGGTTCGATCAGCCTGAAAGCCTGGGCAAACGCGAGTTCGGCGGCACCGTCGCGCTGCCGATCTGGATGAACTACATGGCTGCTGCCCTTAAAGACAAGCCGCCTCATACCCAGGCAGAACCGGAAGGCCTCCTCAGCCTGCGGGTTGACCCGGTCAGCGGCCGTGCGGCCAGCCCGGGCACGCCAGGTGCTTACTTCGAGCTGTTCAAGGCTGAAGACACGCCACCGTCGGTGAATGAGCTGGGTAACGGCAATGCGCCAGGCAGCCCGTTGCCAGCGGATGAAGCGGCGCCGATCGATCTATTCTGATCGCGTGAAGCAACGCAAAAGCCCCGCCTTCGAGAGAAGTGCGGGGCTTTTTTATGACTGAGGGGTTTGCGTTGCCTTTGAAGGCCTCTTCGCGGGCAAGCCTCGCTCCTACGGATATGAATCGTTCCCAGCGTTTGCGGACGACCCGCCCCTTGTAGGAGCGAGGCTTGCCCGCGAAGAGGCCATTACAACTACTGCAAAACCCTCAGACATAAAAAAGCCCCAACTCAAATGAGCCAGGGCTTTTTGGTTGAAACGCTACAACGGCTTAGCCGTTGAAAACGTCATCCACGCTTTTCAGCGGGTAGTTCTTCGGATACGGCAGGGTCGCTACACCGGTCTCGATGGCGGCCTTGGCCACGGCATCGGAGATCAGGGTGATCAGGCGGGCATCCATTGGCTTCGGAATGATGTACTCACGACCGAATTCCAGCTTGATGCCACCGTAGGCGTCGCACACTTCCTGAGGAACCGGCAGCTTGGCCAGTTCACGCAGGGCGTTGGCTGCCGCCACTTTCATTTCTTCGTTGATGCGCTTGGCGCGAACGTCCAGGGCACCGCGGAAGATGAACGGGAAGCCCAGTACGTTGTTGACCTGGTTCGGGTAGTCCGAACGGCCGGTCGCCATGATCACGTCGTCACGGGTGGCGTGCGCCAGTTCCGGGGAGATTTCCGGATCCGGGTTCGAGCACGCGAACACGATCGGGTTGGCCGCCATGGACTTCAGGCCTTCAGCGCTCAGCAGGTTCGGGCCGGACAGGCCCACGAACACGTCGGCACCGGTCAGGGCGTCAGCCAGGGTGCGCTTGTCGGTCGCGTGAGCGAAGACAGCCTTGTACTGGTTCAGGTCGTCACGGCCGGAGTGGATCACGCCGGTACGGTCAACCATGAAGATGTTTTCGATGTTGGCGCCCATGCTCACCAGCAACTTCATGCAGGAGATGGCGGCCGCACCGGCGCCCAGGCAGACGATCTTGGCGTCAGCCAGGGTTTTGCCAGCGATTTCCAGGGCGTTGATCATGCCGGCCGCAGTAACGATCGCGGTACCGTGCTGGTCATCGTGGAAAACCGGAATGTCGCACTGCTCGATCAGAGCACGCTCGATCTCGAAGCACTCAGGTGCCTTGATGTCTTCCAGGTTGATGCCACCGAAGGTGATGGAGATACGCTTGACGGTGTCGATGAAGGCTTGCGGGCTTTCGGAGTCGACTTCGATGTCGAAAACGTCGATGCCGGCGAAGCGCTTGAACAGCACGCCTTTACCTTCCATGACTGGCTTGGAAGCCAATGGGCCGAGGTTACCCAGGCCGAGAATCGCGGTGCCATCGGAAATGACTGCAACCAGGTTGCCTTTGCCGGTGTATTTGTAGGCCAGTTCAGGATCGCGGGCGATTTCGCGTACTGGTTCGGCTACGCCGGGGCTGTAGGCCAGCGACAGATCGCGGGCGGTAGCGGTGGCCTTGGTGAGCTCGACACTCAGCTTCCCTGGACGAGGATGGGCGTGATATTCGAGAGCGGCAGTTTTCAAATCAGACATGTGGGCATTCCGCTTTTACTGTTGGACAGACGGACCGCCGAGGATACGCGTGTCGCAAAGTCCCCACAAGACTGACCAGTCACCCCTGTCAAGCGCCCTGCCTTACGACTTTGGGCCAAGAGCCACGGAACACAAGGGATAGACTGTTCACAATCGACATAAAAAATGTCTACAATTTTTTCTTAACGCACCACTTGCAGCATCACCGGATCGGTCAGCGGCAGAAGCCAGCGCGCTTGCCCGGATTTCAAACCACCACGGCGCGAACGATCCAGCACCCAACCACGCGCTTCGATTTGCTTGCCCTTCAGACGCTCAAGAGTCCCAACATCGAACTGTCCCAACAGATTGGGTGCAACACGCAATACAACCGAGTCCTGCAACTCAATCCAAACCCCGCCGCGATTGCGCTGAACCTTGCTCACACGACCGCTGAGCACAGCAAAACCGGAAGCGTTGATCTGCTCCGCTTTCAGTACAGGTGATTGCCGCCACACGCCAAGTCCGGCCTGACGGGCGCTACGTTCGGCGGCTTGCTGGCAGCCGACCAAATCGACATTCGGCGCGACCGCCACTTGAAAACCGAGGCCCTCGGCGAGCATCTGCGCTTCGAGGTTGGCGCCATCGGCACTGTAGACATGTGCCAGTGTGCGACCGTAATGATCCTTGCCCTCTTTACCTGGCAGCAAACTCACGCGCCCGTCGCTGGCCGCCACCAGCGCTTCCAGCCGTTTGCGCGCGATAACGGCAAACGGCTCGTCGGAACGACCCTGCTTGCCCAGCTCAGGCGTATTCAAGCCGATCATCCGCACACTGCGGCCATCGCGCAGGCGCAAGGTGTCGCCATCCACCACCCGTTGCACCTCGACGGGTGTCAGACCGCTCGGAGCCGGGCAGAAGGCCTGGGCGCCGGACAGCCAAATCGCGGACACAAAAAAGGCGCCCACGAGGGACGCCTTTTTCATTAGCAAGGTAAAGCCCATGAGGCCTTCGAACCTTACTCTGCAGCAGCAGGTTTCTTGCCGAAAGCACCGAAACGGTCTGCGAAGCGCTGAACGCGGCCGCCAGTGTCCAGAGTCTTCTGCTTACCGGTGTAGAACGGGTGGCACTCGTTGCAAACGTCGATCGGCAGAGCTTTGCCGAAGGTCGAACGAGTTTCGAACTTGTTGCCACAGCTGCAAGTAACAGCAATGACTGGATAATCTGGATGGATTTCAGCTTTCATGGTGTCTTCCTCGGGCTGCGTGCCGCCACCCAACACTATTGTTGAATACCGCACGTAATTAGGCCGCGGATTCTATCAGACATTGACAATCGCGCAAGCTGTCGCTTCTACCGACCGTCTGCTAGGCTCCCGGTCCAAAGCGCCGTCCCACAGGAATTGCGCCCGCGTTTCATTTACTGCCCCGCCCAAAGAGAATCCCCCGCGTGCCCGACGCCATTTTGCGCCTCGCCCTGCCTTCGCCGCTGCGCCGCCTGTTCGATTACCGTGCCCCGGCCGGCGTTCTGCGCGCCCAGTTGCAACCGGGCATGCGCCTGCGGGTGCCGTTCGGCCGGCGGGAGATGATCGGGATTCTGGTGGAGGTCACCGACACCAGCGAAGTGCCGGTAGAAAAGCTCAAGCCCGCCCTGGCCCTGCTCGACGCCACGCCGCCGTTGCCGCCTGCGCTGTTCAAGCTGTGCCTGTGGACATCGCAGTATTACCAGCACAGCCTCGGCGACACCTTGAGCTGGGCGCTGCCGGTGTTGTTGCGACAAGGCGAACTGGCCGAGGCACGCCAGGAACGCTTCTGGTCCGCCGCGCCCGGCGCCAGCCTTGATGATCCGCGCATCGCCCGTGCGCCGCGCCAGCGCGAAGCTTTGGCCACCTTGGCCCAGCATCCCCACGGCGTAGCCCATCAGTTGCTGAGCAAGTTGATGCTGAGCAAGGACAGCCTGGATCTGTTGCTGGCCAAGGATCTGGTGCAGGTGGAAATCCGCAAGCACGCCCCCGGCGCTCGCCACGAACACTGGCTGGCACAACCGGAGTTGCCCCTCAACCCTGAGCAGCGCGCCGCCTATGAGGCGATTCGCGCCGGGTTCGACAGTTATCACGCGTTCCTGCTGGCCGGCGTCACCGGCAGCGGCAAGACCGAAGTCTATTTGCAGCTGATTCGCGAAACCCTCGAAGCCGGCAAGCAAGCGCTGGTGTTGATCCCGGAGATCAACCTCGGCCCCCAGACCCTGGCGCGCTTCGAGCAACGTTTCAATGCGCGCATCGCCCTGATTCACTCGGCGGTCAATGATCGCGAGCGCCTCGAAGCCTGGCTCGCCGCCCGGGACGGTGACGCCGACATCATTATCGGCACCCGTTCCGCGCTGTTCACGCCGATGAAAAACCCCGGCCTGATCATCATCGACGAAGAGCACGACGGCTCGTATAAACAGCAGGAAGGTTTGCGTTATCACGCCCGCGATCTGGCGTTGGTGCGCGCGCGGCAGGAAAACATCCCGATTGTCCTCGGCTCCGCCACACCTTCGCTGGAAAGCCTGCACAACGCCTACACCGGTCGGTACGGCCTCCTGCGACTGAACGAGCGTGCTGGCGGCGCCAAGCAACCGCGATTCCTGCGCCTGGATGTCAAAAGCCGTCCACTGGACAGCGGTATTTCCGGGCCGATGCAGCAAGCGATTGGCCAAACCCTGGCGGCCGGTCAGCAAGTGCTGGTTTTTCTCAATCGTCGCGGTTTTGCGCCGACGCTGCTGTGCCACGATTGCGGCTGGATGTCCGAGTGTCAGCGCTGCGATGCACGAATGACCGTTCACCAACGCTCCGGTGAACTGCGCTGCCACCATTGCGGCTACGTCGAGCGCGTGCCTCGGCACTGCCCGAAATGCGGCAAGGTCGATTTGCGGCCGGTGGGTGCCGGCACTGAGCGTGCGGAAGAACGCTTGGCGATTCTATTTCCGGACGTCCCGGTGCTGCGGGTCGACCGCGACAGCACCTCGCGCAAAGACGCGATGAATCAACTGTTCGCCACCATCCAGAAAGGCCAGCCGTGCATTCTGGTCGGCACGCAAATGCTTGCCAAAGGGCACCACTTTCCACGGGTAACCCTGGTGTCGATCCTCGATGCCGATGGCGGGCTGTTCTCCGGCGACTTCCGCGCCAGCGAGCGCATGGCGCAGCTGATCGTTCAGGTTGCAGGCCGTGCCGGTCGAGCCGAAGAGCCCGGCAAGGTGATTATCCAGACGCACCTGGCCGATCATCCGCTGCTGGTGCAATTGACCGAACAAGGCTATTTCGCCTTTGCCGAACAGGCTTTGAGTGAGCGTTGCTCTGCGGGATTGCCGCCGTTTGCGCATTTGGCGTTGCTGCGGGCCGAAGCGCACAAACCGGGGCAGGCCGAAGGGTTTCTTGATGAGGCGTGCAGCGAAGCCGAGCGTTTGTTGGCTGAGCAGAATCTGACCGGAATTGAGTTGCTTGGACCAGTTCCGGCGCCGATGGAACGTCGGGCCGGGCGTTATCGTGCGCAATTGTTGTTGCAGGCCACGGCCCGGGCGCCGTTGCACCGACTGTTGAGCAGTTGGTTGCTGATGCTGGAGCAGATGCCGAGTGGGCGGGCGGTGCGTTGGTCATTGGACGTCGATCCCGTCGATTTGTATTGATTGGGCCATCGCCTTCGCGGGCAAGCCTCGCTCCTACAGGTATGCGCATGGTCTCTGTAGGAGCGAGGCTTGCCCGCGAAGGCTGACTATTTGTCACCACATATCCATAACCTGCCCGCTATAGTTGGCAAGCCCGTCTTCGCAACGGATAATGCCCAGTTTTTCCACTAGCGCATCCAGGCGCCGCCGCGCTTGCGGTCGAAAGAGAACACCATGAAAGACACCATTCGCCAGCTGATCCAACAAGCCATCACCCAACTCGTCAACGAAGGTGTGTTGCCTGAAGGCCTGTCGCCGGCGATCCAGGTGGAAAACTCCCGTGACAAGAAGAACGGCGACTTCGCCAGCAACATCGCCATGATGCTGGCCAAACCGGCGGGCATGAAGCCGCGTGATCTTGCAGAGAAAATCATCGCTGCGCTGCCGGCTGACGAAAACGTCACCAAGACCGAAATCGCCGGCCCGGGCTTCCTGAACTTTTTCCAGAACACTGATGCCTTGGCCACTCGCCTGGACGCCGCCCTGGCCGATGAGCACATCGGCGTGCGCAAGGCCGGCCCGGCACAACGCACCGTCGTCGACCTGTCGGCGCCGAACCTGGCCAAAGAGATGCACGTCGGCCACTTGCGTTCGACCATTATCGGCGACGGCGTGGCGCGCGTTCTGGAGTTCCTTGGCGACGACGTCGTCCGTCAGAACCACGTCGGCGACTGGGGCACCCAGTTCGGCATGCTGATGGCGTATCTGCAGGAAAACCCGATCACCAGCGATGAGCTGTCGGACTTGGAAAACTTCTACCGCGCCGCCAAGCAACGCTTCGACGAATCCGAAGAGTTCGCCGATCGCGCCCGTGGCCTGGTGGTCAAGCTGCAAGCCGGCGACCCGGACTGCCTGGCGCTGTGGACCAAGTTCAAGGACATCTCGCTGTCCCACTGCCAGAAAATCTACGAGCTGCTGAACGTCAAACTGACCATGGCCGACGTGATGGGCGAAAGCGCCTATAACGACGACCTGATCAACGTGGTCAACGACCTCAAGGCTGCGGGCATGCTGGTCGAGAGTAATGGCGCGCAGTGCGTGTTCCTCGACGAGTTCAAGAACGCCGATGGTGACCCGCTGCCGGTGATCATCGTCAAGGCCGATGGCGGCTACCTCTACGCCACCACCGACCTGGCGGCCGTGCGTTATCGCAGCGGCAAGCTCAAGGCTGACCGCGCGCTGTACTTCGTCGACCAGCGTCAGGCGCTGCACTTCCAGCAGGTGTTCGCGGTTGCCCGCAAGGCCGGCTTCGTGACGCATCCGATGGAAATGGAACACATGGGCTTCGGCACCATGAACGGCGCCGATGGCCGTCCGTTCAAGACCCGTGATGGCGGCACCGTGAAGCTGATCGACCTGCTGACCGAAGCCCAGGAACGCGCCTACACCCTGGTGAAGGACAAGAACCCGGAGCTGGCCGAAGACGAATTGCGCAACATCGCCAAGGTTGTGGGCATTGGCGCGGTGAAATACGCCGACCTGTCCAAGCACCGCACCAGCGACTACAGCTTCAACTTCGACCAGATGCTGAACTTCGAAGGCAACACCGCGCCGTATCTGCTGTACGCCTACACCCGCGTGGCCGGCGTGTTCCGCAAACTTGGCAAGGATTTCAGCGAAGTCGAAGGCCAGATCGTTCTCGAAGCCGCCCACGAACACGAACTGGCAGCCAAGCTCGCGCAGTTCGGCGAAGTGTTGAACAACGTTTCCGACAAAGGCACGCCGCACACCCTGTGCACCTACCTGTACGATGTCGCCGGCCTGTTCTCCAGTTTCTACGAGAACTGCCCGATCCTCAGCGCCGACACCCCGGCGCAAATGCAGAGCCGCCTGCGCCTCGCCGCGCTGACCGGCCGCACTCTCAAGCAAGGCCTGGAACTCTTGGGTCTGGAAACTCTGGAGCGTATGTAAGTTGGCTGCCAAGAAAAAACCTGCACCCAAGCGTGGCGCCAGCCGTTACCAAGCTCCTGCAAAGCAACCGATCCCGGGCTGGCTGTGGATGGCGATCGGCCTGACGGTCGGCGCGTTCATTGTGTTCCTGATGAAACTGGAGCCGGGCAAGGGCAGCGAGAGCGTCAAGCGCGAGAAGATCGAACAGCAGAAAGCCACCAAGATCGCCGAGGCCAACAAGACCCCGCCGAGCCCGACGCAACCGGTGAAGCCGAAGTACGACTTCTACACCTTGCTGCCGGAATCGGAAGTCATCGTGCCGCCGGATGCCGTGCCGGAGAAAACCCTGCCGACGCCACAAGTGCCGGCGGTTCCGACCACACCGGTGACACCGGAGCAAGCGGCGAAGATCGACACTGCGCGCGCTCAGGCCGCACTGGCCGGAATCACTCCGCCGCCAGCGCCACCAGTGTCCAAAGCGGCACCGGTGACCAAGTTCTTCCTCCAGGCCGGTTCGTTCCGCAAGGAGGCTGACGCGGACAAGGTTCGGGCGCAGATCATTCTTCTGGGGCAGGCCGTGGCGGTTGAATCCGGGACAGTGAAGGACGAAACCTGGTATCGGGTGTTGGTCGGACCGTTCAGTAACCGCGAACAGCTGACCACGGCGCAGAAACAACTGTCCGGCGCCGGCTTCAGCAACCTGTTGTTACAACAACGCCAGAACCGCTGACTCCCTCAGCAAGACCGCGTTATCGTTCTTCGCGGGCAAGCCTCGCTCCTACAAGGATTGCTTACTCCCTGTAGGAGCGAGGCTTGCCCGCGAAGACGTCAGACCAGACAACACAACCTTTCCCGCGTAACACCGCTCGTCCCCTCCCGCGCCCCGCAGTTGAAAAACCCATCACCACCCCCATATGAGTTGGCATAAGGCATTTTCGCCCCGCTGCGTGGAGACTCTCCCTTGACCACCATCGTTTCAGTTCGCCGCCACGGCAAAGTCGTCATGGGCGGCGACGGCCAGGTTTCTCTCGGCAATACCGTGATGAAAGGCAACGCGAAGAAAGTTCGTCGCCTGTACCACGGTCAGGTGATCGCCGGTTTTGCCGGGGCCACCGCTGACGCCTTCACCCTCTTCGAGCGTTTCGAAGGCCAGCTTGAGAAACATCAGGGCCACCTGGTTCGCGCCGCTGTCGAGCTCGCCAAAGAATGGCGTACTGACCGCACCCTCAGCCGCCTCGAAGCCATGCTCGCGGTCGCCAACAAAGACGCCTCCCTGATCATCACCGGCAACGGCGACGTGGTCGAACCCGAAGAAGGCCTGATCGCCATGGGTTCCGGTGGCGGTTACGCCCAGGCCGCCGCCAGCGCGCTGCTGAAGAAAACCGATCTGTCGGCTCGCGAAATCGTCGAAACCGCGCTCGGTATCGCCGGCGACATCTGCGTATTCACCAACCACACCTTCACCATTGAGGAGCAGGACCTCGCCGAGTAAGCCTGTTTCGGCCTTAGTGCCACGGCTCACTTTTGCTTGAGGACCGCCAATTACTATGTCCATGACTCCCCGTGAAATCGTCCACGAACTCAATCGCCACATCATCGGCCAGGACGATGCCAAGCGCGCCGTCGCCATCGCGCTGCGTAACCGCTGGCGCCGGATGCAGCTGCCCGAAGAGCTGCGCGTTGAAGTAACGCCAAAAAACATCCTGATGATCGGCCCGACCGGTGTCGGTAAAACCGAAATCGCCCGTCGCCTGGCCAAGCTTGCCAACGCGCCGTTCATCAAAGTCGAAGCGACCAAATTCACTGAAGTCGGCTACGTCGGTCGCGACGTTGAATCGATCATTCGTGACCTGGCTGACGCAGCGATCAAGCTGCTGCGCGAACAGGAAATGACCAAGGTTCGCCACCGCGCCGAAGATGCCGCTGAAGAGCGCATCCTCGACGCCCTGCTGCCACCGGCACGCATGGGCTTCAACAATGACGACGCCCCGTCGGCCGACTCCAACACCCGCCAGCTGTTCCGCAAGCGCCTGCGCGAAGGTCAGCTGGATGACAAGGAGATCGAAATCGAAGTCGCCGAAATGGCCGGCGTCGATATCTCCGCGCCACCGGGCATGGAAGAAATGACCAACCAGTTGCAGAGTCTGTTCGCCAACATGGGCAAGGGCAAAAAGAAAAACCGCAAGATCAAGGTCAAGGAAGCGCTGAAACTGGTGCGTGACGAAGAAGCCAGTCGCCTGGTCAATGATGAAGAGTTGAAGGCCAAGGCGCTGGAAGCCGTCGAGCAGCACGGCATCGTGTTCATCGACGAAATCGACAAGGTCGCCAAGCGCGGCAATTCCGGCGGCGTCGATGTGTCCCGTGAAGGCGTGCAGCGTGACTTGCTGCCACTGATCGAAGGCTGCACCGTCAACACCAAGCTGGGCATGGTCAAGACTGACCACATCCTGTTCATCGCCTCCGGTGCGTTCCACTTGAGCAAGCCGAGCGACCTGGTGCCGGAGCTGCAAGGTCGTCTGCCGATTCGTGTCGAGCTGAAGGCGCTGACGCCGGAAGACTTCGAGCGCATCCTCAGCGAGCCGCACGCGTCGCTCACCGAGCAGTATTGCGCCTTGCTGAAAACCGAAGGCCTGGTCATCGAGTTCCAGCCGGACGGCATCAAGCGCATCGCCGAGATCGCCTGGCAGGTCAATGAGAAGACTGAGAACATCGGTGCCCGTCGCCTGCACACCTTGCTCGAGCGCCTGCTCGAAGAAGTGTCGTTCAGCGCCGGCGACCTGGCCAGCGCCCATGACGACAAGGTGATCCTGATCGACGCCGAGTACGTCAACAGTCACCTGGGCGAATTGGCACAGAACGAAGACCTGTCCCGTTATATCCTGTAAGCCAAACTTGTAGGAGCGAAGCTTGCTCGCGAAATCGGTCATTCATTCAACAGACATGTCGACTGAACTGACGCTTTCGCGAGCAAGCTTCGCTCCTACAGGGTTCCATCCATAACGGAACTCAGGCCATGACCCAACTCCCCACCGACATCAAACTGCACAAAGCCTCGAAAACCCTGTCGCTGAAATATGCGTCCGGCGAAGAACATCACCTGCCCGCCGAGTTCCTTCGCGTGCACTCTCCTTCCGCCGAAGTCCAGGGCCACGGCAAACCTATCCTGCAATTTGGCAAGATCGGCGTAGGCCTGACCAAGGTAGAACCGGCCGGTCAGTACGCACTGAAATTGACCTTCGACGACGGCCACGACAGCGGCCTGTTCACCTGGGAATATCTGTACCAGTTGGGCGTGCGTCAGGACGACCTTTGGAACGATTATCTTGCCGAACTGAAAGCCGCCGGAAAAACCCGCGATCCGAATGAATCCATCGTCAAGCTGATGCTCTAGGTCAGGCCTCTTGCTCTTTAGAGGGCATTTTCTAATTCCATCTGTTTGAATGCTCCGCTCCTGGGTCAATGATTGGCCCGCTTGCGAAAAAAATTAAACTCGGGTAACCAATGGAACTGGCAAGTTCCCTGCAGTGCTCTCTGCCGTAAAAAGCAGTGATGCAGAATTAACGGTCACCCGAGCAGAAGTACCTGGCATTGGCTGTGTCACTTCACAGCTGGACCCAGGTACTCGTCTCAGGACAATGGAGCGTCGTAGATGAGTAACAAGAATAACGATGACTTGAAGTATCAAGCCTCGGAAAACACCTTGGGGCTGAATCCTGTCGTTGGGCTGCGTGGAAAGGATCTATTGGCGTCTGCTCGAATGGTGCTCAGGCAGGCCATTAAACAACCGATTCACAGTGCCAAACATGTTGCCCATTTCGGCCTTGAACTGAAGAACGTGTTGTTCGGTAAATCGGAGCTTCACCCCACAAGCGATGACCGTCGCTTTGCCGATCCGGCATGGAGCCAGAACCCGCTCTACAAACGTTATTTGCAAACTTACCTGGCGTGGCGCAAGGAACTCCACGACTGGATCGACGACAGCAATCTGCCGCCCAAAGACGTCAGTCGCGGGCATTTCGTGATCAACCTCATGACCGAAGCGATGGCGCCGACCAACAGTGCGGCCAACCCGGCAGCGGTCAAACGCTTCTTCGAAACCGGCGGCAAAAGCCTGCTCGACGGCCTCTCGCATCTGGCCAAGGATCTGGTACACAACGGCGGTATGCCGAGCCAGGTCAACATGGGTGCGTTCGAAGTCGGCAAGAGCCTGGGGGTGACCGAAGGCGCGGTGGTGTTCCGCAACGACGTGCTGGAACTGATCCAGTACCGCCCGATCACCGAGCAGGTGCACGAGCGTCCGCTGCTGGTGGTGCCGCCGCAGATCAACAAGTTTTATGTATTCGACTTGAGCCCGGACAAGAGCCTGGCGCGTTTCTGCCTGCGCAACAACGTGCAGACGTTCATCGTCAGCTGGCGCAACCCGACCAAGGAGCAGCGCGAGTGGGGTCTGTCGACCTACATCGAGGCACTCAAGGAAGCGGTCGACGTGGTCACCGCGATCACCGGCAGCAAAGACGTGAACATGCTCGGTGCCTGCTCCGGGGGCATCACCTGCACCGCGCTGCTGGGCCACTACGCCGCGATCGGCGAGAAGAAGGTCAACGCCCTCACATTGCTGGTCAGCGTGCTGGACACCACCCTGGACAGCGACGTGGCCCTGTTCGTTGACGAACAGACCCTCGAAGCCGCCAAGCGTCATTCCTATCAGGCCGGCGTGCTGGAAGGCCGCGACATGGCGAAGGTCTTCGCCTGGATGCGCCCCAACGATTTGATCTGGAACTACTGGGTCAACAATTACCTGCTGGGCAACGAGCCACCGGTGTTCGACATTCTGTTCTGGAACAACGACACCACCCGGTTACCCGCCGCATTCCACGGCGACCTGATCGAAATGTTCAAAAGCAATCCACTGATCCGTCCCGATGCACTGGAAGTGTGCGGTACGCCGATCGATCTGAAGCAGGTCACGGCCGACATCTTTTCCCTGGCCGGCACCAACGACCACATCACCCCGTGGAAGTCCTGCTACAAGTCGGCGCAGTTGTTCGGCGGCAAGGTTGAATTCGTGCTGTCCAGCAGCGGGCATATCCAGAGCATTCTGAACCCGCCGGGCAACCCGAAATCACGCTACATGACCAGCACGGAGATGCCGGTCAAAGCCGAAGAATGGCAAGAGAATTCCACCAAGCACACTGACTCCTGGTGGCTGCACTGGCAGGCCTGGCAGGCCGAGCGTTCGGGCAAGCTGAAGAAATCCCCGGCGAGCCTGGGCAACAAGGCTTATCCGGCAGGCGAGTCGGCGCCAGGCACTTACGTACACGAGCGGTAACCGACACACCCCGCCCTCTGTAGGAGCGAAGCTTGCTCGCGAAAGCAGTCATTCATTCAACATGGATGTCGACTGACTTGACGCCTTCGCGAGCAAGCTTCGCTCCTACAAGGGACCGGGATAATTAACCCACAGGGCCTGAAGCATGCCGCAACCGTTCATATTCCGTACTGTCGACCTGGATGGCCAGACCCTCCGCACGGCAGTACGCCCCGGCAAGCCTCACTTGACGCCCTTGCTGATTTTCAACGGCATCGGCGCCAACCTGGAGCTGGTGTTTCCGTTCGTCGCGGCGCTGGACCCGGACCTGGAAGTCATCGCTTTCGACGTACCCGGTGTCGGCGGTTCGTCGACGCCCAATCGGCCGTATCGCTTTCCAGGCCTGTCGAAACTCACGGCGCGGATGCTCGATTACCTCGACTACGGGAAAGTCAACGTCATCGGCGTTTCCTGGGGTGGCGCCCTCGCCCAGCAGTTCGCGTACGACTATCCCGAGCGCTGCAAGAAACTCGTGCTGGCGGCCACGGCGGCCGGTGCGGTGATGGTGCCGGGCAAACCGAAAGTGCTGTGGATGATGGCCAGCCCTCGGCGCTACATCCAGCCGTCTCACGTGATCCGCATTGCGCCGATGATTTATGGCGGTTCGTTCCGTCGCGATCCGACCCTGGCCGCCAGCCATGCCGCCAAGGTCCGCTCGGCGGGCAAGCTCGGTTACTACTGGCAGCTGTTCGCCGGGCTTGGCTGGACCAGCATTCACTGGCTGCACAAGATCCATCAGCCGACCTTGGTGCTGGCCGGCGACGACGATCCACTGATCCCGCTGATCAACATGCGCGTACTCGCCTGGCGAATCCCCAATGCTCAGTTACACATCATCGATGACGGGCATCTGTTCCTGATTACCCGCGCTGAAGCCGTGGCACCGATCATCATGAAATTCCTCGAGGAGGAACGTCAGCGCGCCGTGATGCATCCGCATCCGACGCCATTGGGCGGTTAACCGGCCCATTGTCGGTCGGCAGGACGCCGCACCGCGCAACAACCCGTAACAGCGTCTATGGTGTTCTGGTTCGATGTGTTTGTATTTGGCCTGAATGACGAAGGAGTGTTGACACATGCGCGACAAACCACCGAGGGACTTTTTGCCCACTCCCGCCGCGTTCATCAACGCACAAAGTGCGATCACCGGCCTGCGCGGCCGGGATCTGCTGTCGACCTTGCGCAGCGTTGCCGCCCATGGCCTGCGCAACCCGGTGCACAGCGCCCGACATGCCTTGAAACTGGGCGGCCAACTGGGCCGCGTGCTGCTGGGTGAAACCCTGCACCCGACCAACCCGCAGGACAATCGCTTCGCCGACCCGGCGTGGAGTCTCAACCCGTTTTATCGCCGCAGCTTGCAGGCTTACCTGAGCTGGCAGAAGCAGGTCAAAAGCTGGATCGACGAGAGCAACATGAACCCGGACGATCGCGCTCGCGCCCACTTCGCGTTCGCCTTGCTCAATGACGCCGTGGCGCCGTCCAACACCCTGCTCAATCCGTTGGCGATCAAGGAAATCTTCAACTCCGGCGGCAACAGCCTGGTGCGCGGCATCAGCCACCTGTTCGACGACTTCCTGCACAACGATGGCCTGCCCCGGCAAGTCACCAAGCACTCTTTCGAGGTCGGCAAAACGGTGGCCACCACCACCGGTTCCGTGGTGTTTCGTAATGAGCTGCTGGAGCTGATCCAATACAAGCCAATGAGCGAAAAGCAGTATTCCAAACCGCTGCTGGTGGTGCCGCCACAGATCAACAAGTACTACATTTTCGACCTGAGCCCGCACAACAGCTTCGTCCAGTTCGCCCTGAAAAACGGCCTGCAGACGTTCATGATCAGCTGGCGCAATCCGGATGTGCGTCACCGTGAATGGGGTCTGTCGACCTACGTCGAAGCGGTGGAAGAAGCGATGAACGTCTGCCGGTCGATCACCGGTGCTCGCGAAGTCAACCTGATGGGCGCTTGCGCCGGCGGGCTGACCATCGCCGCGCTGCAAGGCCACTTGCAGGCCAAGCGGCAACTGCGGCGGGTGTCCAGCGCGACATACCTGGTGAGCCTGCTCGACAGTCAGATGGACAGCCCGGCCACGCTTTTCGCCGACGAACAGACCCTGGAAGCGGCCAAGCGTCGCTCCTATCAGAAAGGGGTGCTGGACGGCCGCGACATGGCCAAGGTGTTCGCCTGGATGCGCCCCAACGATTTGATCTGGAGCTATTTCGTCAACAACTACCTGCTGGGCAAGGAGCCGCCAGCGTTCGACATTCTCTACTGGAACAACGACAACACGCGCCTGCCGGCGGCCTTGCATGGCGACCTGCTGGACTTCTTCAAGCACAACCCGCTGGGTCATTCGGGCGGTTTGGAAGTGTGCGGAACGCCGATCGACTTGCAGAAAGTCACCGTCGACAGCTTCAGTGTGGCCGGCATCAACGACCACATCACGCCGTGGGATGCGGTGTATCGCTCGACGCTGCTGCTGGGTGGCGAGCGCCGCTTCGTGCTGTCCAACAGCGGTCATGTGCAGAGCATCCTCAACCCGCCATCGAACCCGAAAGCCAACTTTGTCGAGAGCGCAAAACTGAGCAGCGACCCACGGGCCTGGTATTACGACGCCAAGCAAGTCGACGGTAGCTGGTGGACACAATGGCTGGGCTGGATTCAGGAACGCTCGGGCGCGCAAAAAGAAACCCACATGACCCTCGGCAACCAGAACTATCCTCCGCTGGAGGCGGCACCCGGCACTTACGTACGTGTGCGCTGACGCTCAACACACCACGGCCAGACGCTGCACCCTGTAGGAGCCGGCTTGCTGGCGATAGCATCACCGCGGTTACACGACCCACCGCAGTGATGCTATCGCCAGCAAGCCGGCTCCTACAGGGTTTAAGCCTGGCAGAATCCGACCATTAAGAAGACTGGATGAAAACCCGCGACCGGATCCTCGAATGTGCCCTGCAATTGTTCAATCAGAAGGGTGAACCGAACGTTTCGACCATGGAAGTTGCCAACGAAATGGGCATCAGCCCAGGCAACCTTTACTACCACTTCCACGGCAAGGAACCGTTGATTCTCGGATTGTTCGAGCGTTTCCAGGCCGAACTTGCGCCACTGCTTGATCCTCCGGCCGATGTGGAATTGGCACCGGAGGATTACTGGCTGTTCCTGCACCTGATCGTCGAACGGTTGGCCCATTACCGGTTTCTGTTTCAGGACCTGTCGAACCTGGCGGGACGTTTGCCGAAACTGGCCAAGGGCATCCGCAATCTGCTCAATGCACTGAAGCGCACGCTGGCTTCATTGCTGGCGCGCTTGAAGGCTCAGGGGCAGTTGGTCAGCGATACGCAAGCGCTGGGGCAGTTGGTGGAGCAGATCACCATGACGTTGCTGTTCTCGCTGGACTATCAGCGGATTCTCGATCGCGAGGGTGAAGTCAGGCTGGTGGTGTATCAGATCATGATGCTGGTGGCGCCGCATTTGCTGCCGCCGATAAAAGTGGCGACGGAGCAGTTGGCACTGCAATACCTCGAAGAACACGATTAACCCCTGAACACCGTCGCCCCCTGTGGGAGCTAGCCTGCTAGCGATAGCGATTTATCCGTCGACATTGTTGTTTACTGATGAACCGCTATCGCTAGCAGGCTAGCTCCCACAGGGGCCGCCGTGTGTGCAGAACCGTGCACAAACAAAAACGCCCGACCTTTGCAGGCCGGGCGTGATCGTTCCCATGCTCCGCGTGGGAATGCAGCCGGTGACGCTCCGCGTCACTGCCGCAATGGACGCGGAGCGTCCGGTGAGGCATTCCCACGCAGAGCGTGGGAACGATCATCAGGACTGACTGGTTGGCGTCGATGGAGCTGGCGCGGCAGTCGGGGTTACAGCAGGGGTCGGTGCAGCAGCAGAGTTCGCTGGGCTGACCGGGGTAGCCGGTTTGGCGGCAGCCACTGCTGGTTTTGGTGCGGCAGCTTTAGGAGCGGCCGGCTTTTTCACTGCTGGCTTCTTCGCTACGGCAGGTTTTGCCGCTGGCTTGGCGGCCGGTTTAGCCGCTGGTTTGGCTGCTGCTTTGGCGGCGACCGATTTGACCGCTGCCTTGGCTGCTGCAGGTTTAGCAGCGGCAGTTTTAGTAGCGGACTTTGCTGCGGAGGCGACTTTCGACGCGGCTTTAGCGACCGGTTTAGCGGCAGCTTTTGCCAGCGGCTTGGCAGCAGGTTTGGCCGCTGCGGTTTTCGCCGCAACAGGCGCCACCTTGGCGCCAGTGAGTCTTTCGATTTGCTTGGTCAGGGTATCGACCTTGCTGTGCAGCGCTTTCACTTCATTGCGGCTCGGTACACCCAGGCGCGAAATGGCGCTGTTCAGACGCTTGTCGAAAGCCCCTTCCAGCTCATCCCACTTGCCCAGCGCACGATCTTTCACGCCGCTGATGCGCGACTTGGCCGACGAAGCGGAATCCTTGACGTCATCGACTTTTTTGCCGACAGCGCTCTTGGTGAGCTTCTCGGCTTTCTCGCCGTCTTTAACCAATGTATCGAAGAGCTTGCTGCCGTCAGTGTCGATCTTCGAGTACACGCCTAAACCAGCCAGCCAGATTTTGCGGGAGTAGTCTTCGACTTTCCCGATCCACGAGCTGCCTTCTTTTTCGGTGTTCTTTTTACCAGCCATCCCGTTCTCCTTAAGATTTACGCGCGACGCGTTCGAGCAATGCCGTCAGCTCATCGAGCTTAGCAGAGAGTGTCTCAACGTCATGTTTAGACGGAATGCCGATACGATTCAAGGCACTTGCGACACGCGAGTCAAAAGCCTTCTCGACCTTGTCGAGTTGAAGTTCGACTTTGCCTTTGAAAGTGCTCACTTCACTCTTGGCTTCATCGATCTCTGTGTTAGCCGCTTCAAGTTTCTCGGCAACTACTTTTTTACCTTTGGTTTCAACAGTTTGACCCGCCTCGATCAACTCTTGAAAGTACTCGCTACCTTCCTGGCCAACCCTGGCGTAGGCCCCCAGGCCTGCCAGCCAGATCTTGCGGGCATAGGATTTAACGTCGCTCAGAGCATTCGTCGAAGCGTCGATTTTTTTCTTCAAAATAACTTTGGCCATGGTGCACCTCACGCGCAGAAGGTTTGAGGAACTGCCCGCGAAAGTGTCGGGCTCAGGCACAAAGTAGGGAGAAAAATTAGAAACGGCACCCTAACAACTGACATAAAACCTTGGGCACACCACAAACAAATGTGGGAGCCAGCCTGCTGGCGATAGCGATTGATCCATCAACATCAATGTTGACTGATGCACCGCCATCGCCAGCAGGCTGGCTCCCACAGGGGATGTAGTTCGACTCGAAAATCAGACCAGCGCTTTATCCAACGCCTTTTCGATTTCCGCTTTGATCATGCCGCTCATGGCCGACATCATCAGGCCCAGTTCGACATCGACCTTGATCGAATCCTCGCTCACATGCACCGCACCTTTAACGCCGGAGCGTTTGAGATTCAGGGTGTCGCCGGACCACTGCGGCTCCAGGCCATATTGATCGGACAGCTTCTGCGCCAACTGATCGGCCTTCTCGCGGGCCGCTTCTTTGCCCAGGCCGTGGGCACGTTCAACACTAATACGGGCCATCGAATGACTCCTGCTTTATGAATGCTTTCCTGAAGCATCTTGACCGCTGCTGCGGCAAAACGTCCCGGTGGTTGCCTATCTTACCTGCAGCCTTGCCAAGACAAAGCAGGCCACCGGGATTAGAATGTCCCGCATTCTCTTTTGGTGACAGCGATATGACTGATCAGCGCAAAGGCAGCGATGCCGAACCCACCACTCACTTCGGCTTCAAAAACGTTCCGGAAAGCCAGAAAGCGGAAAAAGTCGCTGAGGTTTTCCACTCGGTAGCCGCCAAGTACGACTTGATGAACGACCTCCTGTCGGGCGGCATGCACCGTTTGTGGAAGCGTTTTGCGATCGAGCTGTCGGGTGTTCGCACCGGTAATCGCGTGCTGGACATCGCCGGCGGCACTGGCGACCTGACCAAGAAGTTCTCGCACCTCGTTGGCCCGACCGGCCAGGTGGTGTTGGCCGACATCAACGAATCCATGCTCAAGGTCGGTCGTGACCGCCTGCTGGACTTGGGTGTGGCCGGCAACGTCGAGTTCGTTCAGGCCGACGCTGAAAAGCTGCCGTTCCCGGACAACCATTTCGACTGCGTGACCATCGCCTTCGGTCTGCGCAACGTGACGCATAAAGAAGACGCCCTGCGTTCGATGCTGCGGGTGCTGAAGCCGGGCGGGCGTTTGCTGGTGCTGGAATTCTCCAAACCGACCAACGCGCTGATGTCCAAAGCCTACGACGCCTACTCGTTCGCCTTCATGCCGTTGATGGGCAAGCTGATCACCAACGACTCGGAAAGTTATCGCTACCTGGCCGAATCGATCCGCATGCACCCGAATCAGGAAACCCTGAAGTCGATGATGGTCGAGGCCGGTTTCGACCGCGTGACCTACCACAACATGACCGCAGGCATCGTTGCCCTGCACCGCGGCATCAAACCCTGATGTTGCTGGCCGGCCTGCTCGCCAGCGTTGAACTCGGTCTGAACCGGGTGCTGCGCCTCGACAGCACGGCGTTGCCGCGGCTGGCGCATTTGAGCGGCAGAGTGATTGCCGTCGACTGCCGCAGCCCGGCGCTGCAAGTATTCATCCTGCCCAGCGACGAAGGCCTGATGCTGGCATCCCACTGGGAAACCGGTGCCGACTGCACCTTGCGCGCACCGGCCTCAAGCCTGTTGAAACTGGCGATGAGCAAGGACAAGACTTCGGTCCTGCATGCTCCTGAAGTCGAACTCGACGGCGACAGCGGCGTGCTGCTGGAACTGGCGGCGATCCTTCAGGACCTTGAGCTGGACTGGGAGTACGAACTCTCGCGCTGGCTGGGCCCGGTCGCCACGCAACTGCTCGGCGGTCACCTGCGCAGTCGCGCACGCTGGTATCAGCAAGGGTTCGCCAGCCTGAATCAGAATCTTGGCGAATACCTGGCCGAAGAATCGCGCACCCTCGTCGGTCAGCGCGAAGCCGAAGCCCGTTTCAGTGAACTGGACCAGATCAAGCTCGATCTGGAACGTCTCGAGGCGCGTTTCGAGCGCCTTTCCCGATCCCTCGACCCAAGCGATAACGCATGAAGCTGCTTGCCGTCCGCCGTTTGTTGCGCATCCAGCGCGTTGTGATTCGCTACCGCCTCGATGACCTGCTGTTCGCCCTGCCATTGCCCTGGTTTCTCCTGGCGCTGCGCTACGCCTTGCCGTGGCGCTGGTTTCCGCGCAAGACGCTGGACCTGAGCCGCGGCGCGCGATTGCGCCTGGCGTTGCAGGACCTGGGACCGATTTTCATCAAGTTCGGGCAGATCCTGTCCACTCGCCGCGACCTGTTGCCCGAAGACATCGCCGATGAGCTGATGAAGCTGCAGGACCGCGTGCCGCCGTTCGACTCACAGGTGTCGGTCAACCTGATCGAAGAGCAACTCGGCAAAAAGATCAGTGAAGTGTTCAGCCGTTTCGACGTCGAACCGCTGGCCTCGGCCTCGGTGGCGCAGGTGCATGCCGCGCAGCTGAAAACCGGCGAAGAAGTGGTGGTCAAGGTGATCCGCCCAGGACTGAAACCGATCATCGCCCAGGACCTGGCGTGGCTGTTCATTCTGGCCCGCGCCGCTGAAAAGCTCTCTGCCGACGCACGCCTGCTGCACCCGGTGGACGTGGTCCTGGACTACGAAAAAACCATCTACGACGAACTCGACCTGCTGCGTGAAGCGGCCAACGCGAGTCAGTTGAAGCGCAACTTTGACGGCTCGCCGCTGCTGTACGTACCGCAAGTCTATTGGGACTGGTGCCGGCCGAAAGTGCTGGTGATGGAGCGTATCTACGGGATTCAGGTCACCGACCTCGCGACCCTGGCCGACCAGCGCACCGACATGAAAATGCTCGCCGAACGCGGGGTGGAAATCTTCTTCACCCAGGTGTTCCGCGACAGTTTCTTCCACGCCGACATGCACCCTGGCAACATCTTCGTCAGCACCGTGAACCCGTGGAGCCCGCAATACATTGCGATCGACTGCGGCATCGTCGGCAGCCTGACCCCGGAAGATCAGGATTACCTGGCGCGCAACCTGTTCGCGTTCTTCAAGCGTGACTATCGGCGTGTGGCTCAATTGCACATCGATTCGGGCTGGGTACCGGCGGAAACCAAACTCAATGAATTCGAAGCGGCGATCCGCACCGTGTGCGAGCCGATCTTCGAAAAACCGTTAAAAGATATTTCATTCGGTCAGGTGCTGATGCGCCTGTTCCAGACCGCTCGACGCTTCAACATGGAAGTGCAGCCGCAGCTCGTGTTGCTGCAAAAAACCTTGTTGAACATCGAAGGCCTGGGCCGTCAGCTGTACCCGGATCTGGATTTGTGGAACACCGCGCAGCCGTTCCTCGAACGCTGGATGCGCGAACGCGTCAGCCCCAAAGCCTTGCTCGGCAACGTGCAGAGCCAGTTCGAACAGATTCCGCACCTGGCCAACATGGCCCGTGACCTGCTCGAACGCATGTCCCAGCCCCATGCCAACGATCCGCCGCCACCCTGGCACAAGCGCAAGGACGACTGGTTCCTGCGACTGCTCGGCACCGCGCATCTGGCCGGCGGCACCATACTCGCGGTAGGCGGACCGTTGAACGAACTGGGTCACTGGCCGGCCGGAATCATGGTGGCCGTCGGTTTGTATCTGGTCGTTCGCCGATAGCCGGATTGAGCTGTAAGCGATAAGCTCCAAGCTTCAAGCGATGTTCGTAGCGCTCACTTTTGGTTTATGGCTGTAGGTAGGTACCGCTACACAATACGAAAGAACGATGCAGATTGGCTTTTACTTGTGGCTTGAAGCTCGAAGCTTGCTGCTGCTCCTCGGGAATCGAAGATGAAAAACTGGCTGGACGAGATCAAGTGGGACGCAGACGGCCTGGTGCCGGCGATTGCCCAGGATCACAAGACCGGGCGCGTCCTGATGATGGCCTGGATGAACCGCGAAGCACTGGAACTGAGCGCTGCCGAGAACCGTGCCATTTACTGGTCACGTTCCCGTGGCAAGTTGTGGCGCAAGGGCGAAGAGTCCGGCCACGTGCAAACATTGCATGAGATGCGCCTGGACTGTGACGCCGACGTGATCATCCTGATGGTCGAGCAGATCGGCGACATCGCCTGCCATACCGGCCGTCAGAGCTGCTTCTACCGCGTCTTCGAGAACGGCGACTGGAAAACCGTCGACCCGGTTCTGAAAGATCCGCACGCCATTTATTCCGCAGGACACACCCATGAGTGACACTCTGACCCGTCTGGCCGAGGTGCTGGAAGAGCGCAAAGGCGCCGCCGCCGACAGCTCGTATGTCGCCAGCCTGTACCACAAGGGCTTGAACAAGATTCTGGAAAAAGTCGGCGAAGAGTCGGTCGAAACCATCATTGCCGCCAAGGACGCCGCCATCAGCGGCGACTGCAGCGATGTGATCTACGAGACCGCCGATCTGTGGTTCCACAGCATGGTCATGCTCGCCCAACTGGGCCAGCATCCACAGGCTGTACTCGATGAACTGGACCGTCGTTTCGGTCTGTCCGGACACGCCGAGAAAGCCTCGCGCCCGTCCGCCTGAACAACTATTAGAGAGGAGCAGCAACATGGGCATTTTTGACTGGAAACACTGGATCGTCATTCTGGTTGTTGTCGTTTTGGTGTTCGGCACCAAGAAACTGAAAAACCTCGGCACTGATGTGGGCGAGTCGATCAAGGGCTTCAAGAAAGCCATGAACGACGACGAAAAACCGGCCGATCCGACTGTTACTCCAGCACAACCGGTGCCACCGGTTCAGCCACAGCAGTCCGTGAACCAACCGCACACCATCGACGTGCAGGCGCAAAAAGTCGAAGAGCCGATCCGCAAAGACGTGTGAGCACTGACTAATGTTTGGTATCAGCTTCTCTGAACTGCTGCTCGTCGGCCTCGTCGCCCTGCTGGTGCTGGGTCCCGAGCGTCTGCCGGGTGCTGCGCGCACCGCCGGCCTGTGGGTCGGTCGTCTGAAGCGCAGCTTCAACGCGATCAAGCAGGAAGTTGAACGTGAAATCGGTGCCGACGAAATTCGTCGGCAACTGCACAACGAGCACATTCTGTCGCTGGAGCAGGAGGCGCGGAAGATTTTCACGCCGACTCAGCAGGAAGCCACTCCGGTTCCGCCGGTTGAACCGGTCGCGGAGCAGACGATTCATGCTCCTGCCGCCGTGCCTGCACCTGTTGTAGCGGCCACCGAGCCTGCGCCCGTTGTTGCAACGCCACCGGTTGCACCTGCCACGACGCCTGCGGCTGCGCCTGTTGCGCCGGCCCCTCATGACCCAACACTGGCGCCGCGAGCCCCATGAGCGATCTTCCTGAAAACGACCAGCACATGCCGCTGGTTTCGCACCTCACCGAGTTGCGTACCCGCCTGCTGCGTTGCGTAGCGGCGATCTTCATCATCTTCGCCGGGTTGTTCGCCTTCACCCAGCAGATCTACACATTCGTCTCGACGCCGCTGCGCCAGTATCTGCCAGTGGGCGCGACGATGATCGCCACTGACGTGTCGTCGCCGTTCCTGACACCGCTGAAGCTGACCATGATGGTGTCGCTGTTCCTGGCGATCCCGGTGATCCTGCATCAGATCTGGGGCTTCATCGCGCCGGGCCTGTACAAACATGAAAAACGCATCGCTGTGCCGTTGCTGGTATCGAGCATCATGCTGTTCTACGCCGGCATGGCCTTCGCCTATTACCTGGTGTTCCCGCTGATCTTCAAATTCTTCGCCGCCGCCACCCCGGCCGGTGTGGAAATGATGACCGACATCAGCAGCTACCTCGACTTCGTCATGACGCTGTTCTTCGCGTTCGGCGTGGCGTTCGAGATCCCGGTGGCCGTGGTGCTGCTGGTGTGGATCGGCGTGGTCGACGTCAAATACCTGAAGAAAATCCGTCCGTACGTGATCATCGGCTGCTTCGTGGTCGGCATGATCCTGACGCCACCGGACATCTTCTCGCAGACGCTGCTAGCCGTACCGATGTGGCTGCTGTTTGAAATCGGCATCCTGTTCGGCGGCCTGATCAGCAAGCGCGGCGAACACCCGGACGACCAGCCGGCTGACGATCACAACGACCAGCCGCCAGCGACCCAGCCGTGAACCTGCTGCTCCTCATCGATGCCGATTTCATTGCGGCCGACCGAGTGATCCTGCGTGATCGCCGGTTGACGCACATGCAGGAAGTTCATCGTTGCGAGGTGGGTGACAGCATGCGCGTCGGGCGTATCGGCGGGCTGATGGGCTCGGCCGAAGTGCTGCGTCTGGACGCCGATGAAGCCGAACTGCGCGTCTCCCTCGACCAGCCGCCTCCGGCCAAGCTGCCACTGACGCTGATATTGGCCCTGCCACGGCCGAAAATGCTGCGCAGGGTGTTTCAGACCGTGGCGGCCATGGGTGTGCCACGAATCATTCTGGTGAACAGCTATCGCGTCGAGAAGAGCTTCTGGCAAACGCCGTTTCTGGAGCCAGAGGCGATTCGCGAGCAACTGATCCTCGGCCTGGAACAGGCCCGGGACAGCGTACTGCCGGAAATCGTCATCGAGAAACGCTTCAAGCCGTTCGTCGAAGACCGTCTGCCATCCATTACCGAAGGCACCCTCGGTCTGGTCGGCCACCCCGGCAACTACCCGCCCTGCCCCCGCGGCCTGGACGAACCGGTGACCCTGGCCATCGGCCCCGAAGGCGGCTGGATCCCTTACGAAATCGACTTGTTGGCCAAGTCCGGTCTGCAACCGGTACAACTGGGCGAGCGCATCCTGCGCGTCGAAACCGCCGTAACCGCACTGCTCGCCCGCCTGTTCTAACCCCATCCAAACACAGAACCTGTGGGAGCGAGCCTGCTCGCGATAGCGGTGGGTCAGTCAACACATGGGTAACTGGCAGTCCGCTATCGCGAGCAGGCTCGCTCCCACAGGGAAATTCGTCGTCCCAGCTAATGTGTACGCCTATAGATTCATGGTCGCCTGCCGATACAGTTCCCATAAAACCAATTAGTGGTCCGAGGGAGTAGCAGCATGTACCGTTGGCTAGCCGAGAATCTGGGAAACGTAAGCGTCAATCGCAAACTGGGGATCGGCTTCGGTCTGGTGCTGCTGTTAACGTTGCTGATCACTTTTACAGGCTGGACCGGCCTGACTGGCGTGATGAGCCGTGGCGACAAGCTCGGGTTCATCGCCAGCCTCAACGACCTGACCAAAGACCTGCGCCTGGCCCGTCTGGACTACGAAATGCGCCGGGGTGAACAAGGCCCGGCCGCCGTCAACGACCTGCTGAGCCAACTCGACGCCGGTCTGCAAACCGCCCGTAAATTGATCGAACAGCCGTCTGACGTGGCGATGATCGACCAGCAACTGGCCGCCGTCAGCCAATACAAACAAGCCTTCATCGCGATGACCCAGGCCGGCGCCAATCGCGAAGACGCCCGCAGCAAACTGGGTGCTACCGCCGACAACGCAGTGGCCCGCGTCGCTGAAGTCGAAAAATCCATGCTGCAAGGCGACAGCGTCGCCGACTTCAACAGCGTGATCGACCTGAGCAAGCTGATTCAGCAGGCCCGCTTCCAGGTTCGCGGCTACACCTACAGCGGCAAGACCGAGGCCGAGCAGCCTGCGCTGGACGCCATCGACAACGCCTTGAAGAACCTCGAAAGCCTGCCGGCCAAACTGCCGGAACAGCACATCGCCAACCTGCAACAGGCCACTGATTCGCTCAAAGCCTACCGCGCCGCTGTCAGCCAGTACCGCGACTCGCAGGTTGCCAGCGCCGCCGCCCTCAAGCGCATGGCCGAGCAAGGCCAGATCCTGCTCGACGTCAGCAAAAAACTCACCGTGTCGCAAACCATCGTCCGGGACACCGACGCTGCGCACGCCAAGAACCTGCTGCTGATGGCCACTGTTCTGGCCCTGGCGTTTGGCTTGCTGGCGGCATGGGCGATCACTCGCCAGATCGTGATCCCGTTGAACCAGACCCTCAAAGTCGCCGAGCGCGTGGCGGCTGGCGACCTGACGCAAAACCTTGTTTCCGAGCGTCGCGACGAATTGGGCCAGCTCCAGCGCTCCATGCAGAGCATGACCCTGGGCCTGCGCGAACTGATCGGCGGCATCAGCGACGGCGTCACGCAAATCGCCAGTGCTGCCGAAGAGTTGTCGGCCGTCACCGAGCAGACCAGCGCCGGGGTCAACAGCCAGAAGGTCGAGACCGACCAGGTGGCCACCGCGATGAACGAAATGACCGCCACCGTGCAGGAAGTCGCGCGTAACGCCGAAGAAGCCTCTGAAGCCGCCGTCGCCGCCGATCAACAGGCCCGCGAAGGCGACAAAGTGGTCGGTGAAGCCATCGCCCAGATTGAACGCCTGGCCCTCGAAGTCGGCAATTCCACCGCAGCCATGGGCGATCTAAAACGCGAGAGCGACAAGATCGGCAGCGTGCTCGACGTGATCAAATCCGTGGCCCAGCAAACCAACCTGCTGGCGCTCAACGCTGCGATTGAAGCCGCACGTGCCGGTGAGGCGGGACGTGGTTTTGCGGTGGTCGCCGACGAAGTCCGCAGCCTGGCTCAGCGCACCCAGAAGTCCACCGAGGAAATCGAAGAGCTGATCGTCGGCCTGCAAACCGGCACCCAGCAAGTGGCAACCATCATGGACAACAGCCGCAGCCTGACCGATAGCAGCGTCGAACTGACCCGCCGCGCCGGCAGCTCGCTGGAAAGCATCACCCGCACCGTGTCGGCGATTCAGTCGATGAACCAGCAGATCGCCGCCGCTGCCGAGCAGCAAACCGCAGTGGCCGAGGAGATCAACCGTAGCGTGCTGAACGTGCGCGACGTGTCCGAGCAGACCTCGGCAGCCAGTGAAGAGACTGCGGCCTCCAGCGTTGAGCTGGCGCGGTTGGGGACGCATCTGCAGATGCTGGTGGGCAGGTTCAAGGTTTGAGGTGATGTGGTGATCTCGGTTCGCTTTGAACCGAGGTGATGCCATCGCGGGCAAGCCCGCTCCCACAGGGATATGCGTCAAACAAAATCTTGTGTTCACCACCGATCAATGTGGGAGCGGGCTTGCCCGCGATGGCGGCCGCAAGGTCGTCGCAGTTAGAGGACCTGCCGCAAGAAGGCCCGCGCCCGCGGATCCTTCGGCGCATCAAAGAACTCGAACGGCGAGGCATCTTCCAGCAATTTGCCGTGATCGAAGAACAACACCCGATCCGCCACTTCCCGCGCGAAGCCCATTTCGTGGGTGACGCAGACCATGGTCATGCCTTCCACGGCCAGGGTTTTCATCACGTCCAGCACTTTTTGATTGTTCCCGCGCTCATGCGTGGGAATGCAGCCCGGGACAAAAAAACCCCGCTTTCGCGGTAATGCTGTTCACTTAAGCGGAGCAGCCTTACGGTCCACTGGAAATCGGGTTTTCGAAATTTTCACCGTCCTTGGTCTCGAAGGCCTTGGGCGGTGATCCAGAAACAATCCTCCTATCCCTGCTCTCAACTCAGCCAAGCGTCTTCCTGTGGCTGAAATCGGATTAGCCGCCGCCATCACGATCAGTTGCACGGCGATGTACTGACAAACGGGTTTGAAACGGATGTCCGAGGGTGGTCGGCCAAACGCCACCGCCGCCTGACTGGCCTCTCGACGAATCACGTTATAAGCCAGCAATAGCCCCCACACTTCCTGATAGATCAGCTCGACTTTTTTGCTGCGCAAGGTCATTGCGTTCTGTTGCATCGAACTCTTGATGTCCCTGAAGCCCAATTCGATTTCCCAACGCTCTTGGTAAAGTTTGGCAACGGCTTGAGTGTTGTAGGTCTTGGCCGGCAACGACGTCATGACGGTCTTCACCTTGCCTTTGATTTCATAACTGACTTCGCGTACTTCCCAGTGCGTTGGAAGAACCGGGTTTCGCTTTCTGGCCTGCGGTGAGACTTTCATACGCACTAACCTGTCGTGCTGGCTGTAACGGGCCACTTCCTCGCAGACCAGTCCCTTTTTTGCCGGGATCAACCAATGACGGTTGATGCCTGCTCCGCTCAGGCTCGACAGCAGCTCGGCACCCCAAAAACCTTTGTCGAACAGCGTCACCGAGTGGTCGGGTATCTGCTGCAAAAATTCGTCGGCCAAGCGCATTTCACTGCGTCGATAAGGGCTCAATTGAGCATCCATGATCACGTGCGAACGCACATTCATCAGGGCCACCAAGCGCAGCATCGGAAACGGCGTCTGGCGGTCGCTTGGAGTGTTTCCCGACCCGAAGTGATCTCGAAGCTCGGGCGTATCCGGAGTACGCAAAAGTGCACCGTCCACCGCGAATACCTGCAGATCATGCCAGGTATCATCGTCATAGCGCTCCGCGCCCCATTGGGTCCCGGTCTTGCGGAATAACCACTCAACAGGATCGGCACCGAGTCGCTTGCGCGCCTCGGTCACACCACTGCGGGCCAACAAGTGGTCGGTGGCCAGGCCTTGAGCGCAGATGTTCAATCGTCTGGCCACCTCATGAACCGGCTCGTCACGAAACAAGGCCATGCCGAGTACCAACCAGAGCACTTGGTCAGCGGGCAGGCGACGTCGGCGAATGGTCGCCTGACTGGAAAGATCCAGCGCAGACGCTACCCACTCGATGGGAATGTTTTGGGTGAAGGTGCTCAGGTCGCAGAAGTTGAAAAGGTCGCCGAGGTCGAGCAGATCTTGTTGAACAGACATAAAAAATCCGATGCCAGAGGTCTGGCATCGGATTTTCGGATAAGCCCGGCTTGGACTCAAATACTTAAGTGAACAGCATTACGCTTTCGCGGGGCTTTTTGTTATGCCAACTGAGGCTGCGCACTCAGTGGTTTGAGCGGTAACAGCGGTGCATGGGGATCGGCTTTCACCGATTTGCGCCAGGCTGCCAGCCACTCGGGGTGGCTTTCATTCCAGATCTGCTCATGCAAGCGCGCCAATGCCACCGGGTCGCTCAGCAGTTGCACACGCTCATTGTTGTTCAGGCCTTCAGGCCCGACTTTCAAGGCGTGACGCACCCGTTCGATCCGCAACCATTCGATCGGCTCCGCCACACCGTGACGCGAAGTCGCCAGCGAGCACGCCAAAGCGTTCTGCTGTGGATCGACCACCGCGCGGATGAAGCCGTCGTTCAGTGCATGCCAACGGTTTTCGTGGGTGTACTGATCGGTTGCCAGCAACGCCTGCGGCGGATTGTATTCCTCAGGGATCAGGAACAGGCTTTCGTCACGGGACTTGAGGCCCAGGCCGACACGGCTGGAAATCACCGACACCGGAATCGACAGCATCAACGAACCGACGATTGGCACCAGCCACCACAGGAAGCTCGGGTTCAGCCAGATCACCAGCAAGGCCCAGAAGAAGCCCAGCAAGGTTTGCGGACCGTGGCGCTTGACCGCTTCGCTCCATGGCGTGGAATCGTCGTCACGTTGTGGCGAGTTCCAGGTCGCGGCCCAGCCGAGGAATGCGGCGAGTACGAAACGGGTGTGGAAAATCATCCGCACCGGCGCCAGCAGCATGGAGAACAGTACCTCCAGCAGCATCGACATCGTCACCTTGAACTTGCCACCGAACTCTTTCGCACCTTTGGCCCAGATCAGGAGGATGCTCAACAGCTTCGGCAGGAACAGCAGCACGATCGTCGTCGAGAACAGCGCAATCGCCTTGTCCGGGTGCCATTGAGGCCACAACGGATAGAGCTGACGCGGCTCAAGGAAGTACTGCGGTTCCATCAAGGTGTTAACCGCCAGCAGCGCCGTCGACAGCACGAGGAAGAAGAACCACAACGGCGCTGACAGGTAAGACATCACACCAGTCAGGAACACCGCACGGTGAACCGGGTGCATGCCTTTGACCAGGAACAGACGGAAGTTCATCAGGTTGCCGTGGCACCAGCGACGGTCACGCTTGAGTTCGTCCAGCAGGTTCGGTGGCAGCTCTTCGTAACTGCCCGGCAAGTCGTAGGCAATCCACACGCCCCAGCCGGCACGGCGCATCAGCGCAGCTTCGACGAAGTCATGGGACAGAATCGCACCGGCGAAAGCACCTTTACCCGGCAACGGTGCCAGGGCGCAGTGCTCGATGAACGGCTTCATGCGGATGATCGCGTTGTGGCCCCAATAGTGGGATTCGCCCAACTGCCAGAAGTGCAGGCCAGCGGTAAACAGCGGGCCGTATACGCGGGTCGCGAACTGCTGCATGCGCGCATACAGTGTGTCCATGCCTGACGCACGCGGCGCTGTCTGGATAATCCCGGCGTCCGGCGTGGCTTCCATCAAGCGCACCAGGCTGGTCAGACAGTCGCCACTCATCACGGAGTCCGCGTCGAGAACAACCATGTACTTGTAGTCACCGCCCCAGCGACGGCAGAAGTCGTCGAGGTTGCCGCTTTTGCGTTTGACGCGGCGGCGACGGCGACGGTAGAAGATCTTTCCGAAGCCCTTGGCTTCCCGGCAAACATCCAGCCAGGCTTGCTGCTCGGCAACGCAGATGTCCGCGTCGTTACTGTCGCTGAGGACAAAGAAGTCGAAGCGATCCAGGTCACCCGTGGCCGCAACCGACTCGAACGTCGCCCGCAAACCGGCAAACACGCGCGGCACGTCTTCGTTGCAGATCGGCATCACCAGTGCGGTGCGCGCGTCCTTGGCGATAGGCTCATTGCCAGCACTTTTACCGGAGATGCGGTATTTATCGTGACCGGTGAGCAACTCGAGGAAGCCCATCAGCGCTGTCCAGAAACCGGCCGAAACCCAGCAGAACAGAATCCCGAACAGAATCAGGATGCTGGTTTGCAGCGCATACGGCAGCACTTGCGTGACGGTTTGCAGGATCGGTTGATGCAAGACTTCGTTCAGGTCGACGAACGACCAGCCCTGGTACGGCATGATGCCTTTCATGTACCAGCCAGCGACGATGGTCTGGCCGAGCATCAGGACCAGCAGAATGTAACGCCGGATCGAACCGACGGTGCGCCAGCGGGCCGCCGGCAGCACGTTCTCGTCCTTCGGCGGGGCCGGCGGATTGGTGCGACCGGTCAGACGCCGCCAGCCACGCACCAGAATGTTGGTGCGCCACGGTTCCGGCACGACTTTGGTCCGACGGATCGGCGGGGTTGCCTTGAGGCAAACCCGGCCACTGGCGTCGAGCACCAGCATTTCCGCCTCTTGCAGCTCTTCAGCGGTGTTCAGGGTCAAGCGACGGCCCACCGAGGCTTGTGCAGCCTCGGTCGGTGCGTCGAACGTCGAAGACGACAGACGCTGGTGCAACTCGCTGAAGGACTGGCAGCCCGCGAGTTCCGCGCGCTGCTGGTCGGTCATCGGTAAATGCGCCAGATACTCGGCAAGAGGCTCTGGCATTACTTGAGAATTACTCATCGGCAGGCAACTGGTAGCTCCAGGTCTCGGTCAGGACTTCTTCAGTCGAGGACGATTCCGGTGTGGCTGGGACCGCGTCCGCAGCAACAGGCTGCTTGGCGTCTTTGTTGTCCTTGTCCTTGGTATCGGCGGCCGGCTTGGCTTCGGCCTGCTTGGCCTCGGCCGCTTTCGCTTCCTTGTCCACTTTTTCCGCTTGCTTGGCAGCCACCTTGTCAGCCTTGGCAACAGAAGAATTGGACGCTGGAACCGAAGACTTCGCGAGATCGGCAGTCACAATGCTCTGAACCAGTGCAGCACGCATCTCGGTGGACTTGCCCGGATCCTTGATCTTCATCCGCAGAGTCAAGCGCCAGCCCTTGGTTTCAGGGTTGTAGCGCACGCTATTCTCGACCAGCTCGGCGTTGTCGCCAACGCTGACCTGGCTGCGAACGTCCGCCGTTTCCGGCAGTGCCGCCAGGGACGGACCTTCAAAGTCCACCAGATAGGCAACGCTGCCATCCGGCTGACGGATCAGGTTCGACTGTTTCACGTCGCCCGTGGAGCGCAGGGTCTGTTGGACCCAGGCGCTGTCCGGTGCGTGAAGAGCGGCTTCGTCGATGGTCCAGTGCATGCGATAAGCGACGTCCAGCGGCTGGCCAGGCTCAGGCAGTGTTTCCGGGCTCCAGAAGGCAACGATATTGTCGTTGGTTTCGTCGGCAGTCGGAATCTCTACCAGATCGACGGAACCCTTGCCCCAATCGCCTTTTGGCTCGATCCAGGCACTTGGGCGCTTGTCATAGCGGTCGTCGAGGTCTTCGTAGTGGCTGAAGTCGCGACCACGTTGCAGCAGGCCGAAACCACGCGGGTTCTCGATCGAGAAGTTGCTCACGGCCAGGTGTTTTGGGTTGTTCAGTGGACGCCAGATCCACTCGCCGTTGCCGGCATGGATCGACAGACCGCTGGAGTCGTGCAGTTCACGACGGTAATTCAGCACTTTCGACGGCTGGTTGGCGCCGAACAGGAACATGCTGGTCAGCGGCGCAACGCCAAGCTTGGTGACCTTGTCACGCAGGAACATCTGGGCCTTGACGTCGACAACGGTGTCGCTGCCTGGACGCACGGTCAGACGATAAGCACCGGTGGCCCGCGGCGAATCCAGCAGCGCGAAGATCACCAAGTGCTTGTCACCCGGTTTTGGCTGTTGAATCCAGAATTCGGTGAAACGCGGGAATTCTTCGCCGGACGGCAAGGCGGTATCGATGGCCATGCCGCGAGCGGACAATCCATAGGTGTGACCCTTGCCGACAACGCGGAAGTAGCTCGCGCCGAGCATGGTCATGATTTCGTCTTGCTTGTCGGCCTTGTTGATCGGGTAAAGCACGCGGAAACCGGCATAACCCAGTTGTTCGGTGGCTTTAGGATCGAACTTGACATCGCCGAAATCGAAACGACTTGGGTCGTATTTGATCTCTTCGACGGTGTTGGCCGTGATTTCGTTGATTTTCACCGGCGTATCGAAATGCATGCCCTGGTGATAGAACGAAAGCTTGAACGGGGTCTTCTGATCGGCCCATTCGGCTTTTTCAGTGCGGAAACGAATTTTTTGATAGTCCGCGAATTTCATTTCGCGGAATTCGTTCGGCAGGTTACTGCGCGGGGCTTCGTATTTTTGACCGGCCAGCTCTTTTGCCTTGACCGATACATCATCCAGATTGAATGCCCACAGCTGGCCGGCGCTGAGCAGGCAGAGCAGTGCAGAGCCCGCTACCAGAGCGCTTCGGAACCGTTTGGCAGTCATATTTGGTGCATTACAGGGACTAACAATCACGAGCAACCCTCGCCGAAAACAGATCAAAAAACCAACGGCCAGCTATCTATATGCCAGGTTGGCGAGCATTGTTCCGACTCCTATGGGGCTAAATGATTCCCCAACAGGTCCCGGACAAGTCTCTACCTAAGTCAAAATGGACCAACGAACGCTGATCCCCGTAGCGCGCGATTATCTAGTAGGCCGCGTTACAACGCATCAGGGGTAACAAAGTATTTATCGCGAAAAACCCCTGTTATCAGTCGAAAAGCCCTGAAAAACATGTTTCAAGGGCTTTCACGTCTGTAAAAGGAAGGTGACCGGGCCATCGTTGACCAGGTGCACCTGCATATCCGCGCCGAATCTACCTGATGCCACAGTGCCATGCACCTGTTTCGCTTTGGTTAATAGATAGTCGAATAGCTCCTCGCCCAGGGCCGGAGGGGCAGCGGTCGAGAAACTCGGGCGCAACCCGCTCTTGGTGTCAGCGGCCAGGGTGAACTGCGAGACCAGCAGCAACCCACCGCCCACCTCCGCCAAAGACAGATTCATCTTGCCCTCGGCGTCACTGAATACCCGATAGTTAAGCAGTTTATGCAGAAGTTTGTCGGCGCTGGCACGAGTATCCTCCGGTTCGACCGCCACCAGCACCAGCAAACCCTGATCGACCGCCCCCACCACCTCTCCCGCTACCTCGACTCGCGCGCCACGCACGCGTTGCAGCAGGCCCTTCATGCTTCTTCGGGCGGCAGGTCGAGCAAGCGGCGAGCCATCTGGCTGGCGGCCCGTACCAGCGCATCGGTAATACCCGGCTCGGACGCCGCGTGGCCAGCGTCGCGGATCACCTGGAGTTCGCTGTTCGGCCAGGCTTGATGCAGTTCCCAGGCGTTGTCCAGTGGGCAGATCACGTCATAACGACCGTGGACGATCACGCCTGGCAAATGGGCGATCTTGCCCATGTCGCGAATCAGTTGGTTCGGTTCAAGGAACGCATTGTTGGTGAAGTAGTGACATTCGATGCGCGCGATCGACAACGCACGTTGGGGCTCGGAGAAGCGATCGACTACCAGCGGATTCGGACGCAAGGTCGCGGTTCGGCCTTCCCAAGTGGACCAGGCCTTGGCTGCGTGCATCTGGGCGATCTGATCGTTGCCGGTCAGGCGCTTGTGGAAAGCGCTGAGCAAGTCGCCGCGCTCGTCCAGTGGAATCGGCGCGACGTAGTCCTGCCAGTAATCGGGGAACAGACGGCTGGCGCCACATTGGTAAAACCACTCGATTTCCTGCGGGCGGCAGAGAAAAATCCCACGCAGAATCAGACCGTGCACACGCTCCGGATGGGTTTGCGCGTAGGCCAGCGCGAGGGTCGAACCCCAGGAACCGCCAAACAGCACCCATTTTTCGATGCCCAGGTGTTTGCGAATCCGCTCAAGGTCGGCGACCAGATCCCAAGTGGTGTTGTTTTCGAGGCTGGCGTGGGGCGTGGAGCGACCGCAACCGCGCTGGTCGAACGTCACGATGCGGTACAGATTCGGATCGAAGTACCGGCGGCTCTGGGCATCACACCCGGCGCCGGGGCCGCCGTGGATGAACACCACCGGCAAACCTTCCGGTGAACCGCTTTCGTCGACATACAGCGTGTGAGTTTCATCGACGGCCAGATCGTGCCGGGCGTGAGGTTTGATCTGCGGGTACAAAGTCTGCATTGCGCGCTCCGTAAGGGGTCGAGGTCATCCCTGGGGGGACTTCTATTATTCTGCCGTCCGGCATCATAAACCCGAATTACGCCAATGAGCATGCCCCTTGCAGCGTCATGTTTTGTCAGCCAAAAACCCGAGCAGCGTTTCATAGAGCAAGTCGACCTCGGCGACCTGGCCCCGAGCCCGCAAACACCCGTGAACCAGCCCCTCACCGTAATAAAGAGCGACGGGCACGCCAGCGGCCTGCAACTGCTCGGCGTAGAGCACACCGTCATCGCGTAGCGGGTCAAATTGCGCCACAGCGATTAATGCCGGCGGCAGTCCGCCGAAGTGTCCGGCGAGCAACGGCAAGGCATAGGCCCCCGGCTGTCGGGAGCCGCGCAAGTACAGGGCGTGATAACAGTCGACATCGCTGCTGGCGAGCAACGGCGCGTCGATGCATTCGCTGCGCGACGGCAGCTGGTTATCACCGCCCAACCCCGGATAGATCAGGACCTGCGCCGCCGGCAACGGCTCGCCGGCATCCCGCAGCGCCAGACAAAGCGCAGCGGCAAGGTTGCCACCGGCGCTGTCCCCCGCCACCAGCGTATGCTCGGGGTCAAGCCGAAAAGGTCCGGATCGCAGCGCGCGCCAGACGCGCAGGCAGTCATCGAACGCCGCCGGAAACGGATGCTCCGGTGCCAATCGGTAATCAACGGCGATCACCAGCACGCCAAGTGTCGACGCGAGTTCAGCGCAAATGAAGTCGTGGGAATCCAGATCCCCCACCACCCAACCGCCACCATGCAGGTACACGATGCACGGGGCACCGGCGGTCGGTGGTGAAACTGGCGGTTGATAGGAGCGCACCGGCACACCGGCCAACTCGAAATCGACCACGTAAAGCCCGGCGGGACGTGGCGGGGTGAACGCCCGGCACATTTCGCTATAAGCCTGACGCAGGCCGTTGAGGCTGCTGTCGGTGCTGTTGAAACTGACGGTTCTCTCGACGAATGCCGTCATCTGTTCAGAAATCGGGTAAGGAGTCATGAGTCTGGTGCCAGTCAGTTCAGCGGTTTGGGATTGGAGCCCGGTTCTGTGGCGAGGGAGCTTGCTCCCGTTCGACCGCGTAGCGGTCGTAGATTTTGGGGGCTGCTTCGCAACCCAACGGGAGCAAGCTCCCTCGCCACAGCACAGTAATCGCCCAAATAATGATGATCAGTTTTTTAAACTGGCCTGAACGGTGGCTACGCCATCCTTGCCATCAAAACTGGTGACACCCGCCAGCCAGCGCTGAAGATCTTCCGGATGATCACGCAGCCATTGCCGGGCAACGTCCTGAGGCGTCTTGCGCTCCATGATCGGCACCATCAGCTGGCTTTCCTGGGCCGCGGTGAAGGTCAGGTTTTCCAGCAGGCGATTCACGTTCGGGCAACGTTCGGCATAGTCGGGGGAGGTCACGGTCGAGACGGTCGCCGCGCCTTCGTTCGGGCCATAAACGTCTTCGCTGCCAGTCAGGTAGGCGATGTTCATGTTGATGTTCATCGGGTGCGGGGTCCAGCCGACGAACACCACGAACTCCTTGCGATTCACCGCCCGCTGAACGGCGGCCAGCATGCCGGCTTCACCGGACTCGATCAGCTTGAAGTCCTTCAAGCCAAAGTGATTGGTCTCGATCATGGTCTTGATGGTGGTGTTGGCACCGCTGCCCGGCTCGATGCCGTAGATCTTGCCCCCGAGCTTGTCCTTGAATCTGGCAATGTCGGCGAAGGTTTTCAGGCCCGCTTCGGCGACGTACTCCGGTACGGCGAGGGTCGCCTGAGCGTCGGCTAGGCTCGGTTTGTCCATGACTTTCAATTGATTGGCGGCCACGAACGGCGCGATATTTTTGTCCATCGCCGGTTTCCAGTAACCGAGGAAGATATCGAGGCGTTTGTCGCGGATGCCGGCGAAGATGATTTGCTGCACGGCGCTGGTTTGCTTGCTTTCGTAGCCGAGGCCGTTGAGCAATACGTCAGCCACGCCGCTGGTGGCGATCACGTCGGTCCAGTTGACCACGCCCATGCGCACGGCCTTGCAAGACGCGTCGTCGCTGGCCAGGACGCTGGTGCTAAGGAGAGCGGTGCCGCAGAGGATTGAGAGACAGCGGGTGAACAGTCTTTTCATTGGGGATGGTCTCGTGCGGCAGAATTATTGTGGGCCCGGTGTCTTGATGCACCGTGTCCAGAACATTACGCAGCAGCGAGAGGGTAAAAGCGAACTGTAGCGACCGAGATTTGCACGGTGGCGACTGTTCCATGTGGGAGCGAGCCTGCTCGCGATGGCGGTGGGTCAGACAACACTTGCGTCGACTGACACTCCGTCATCGCGAGCAGGCTCGCTCCCACAGGGATTATGCGTTGTAGTGCTTTTGGCCCCAGGCCAGCAGGCCTTGCAGCAATTCCTTGAGCACCACTTGCGTCGGCCCGGCCAGGTCCGGGCGATAGCGGAACGGCTCGAACTCTTCCATGTACGTGCACTGCCCCAGCTCCAGTTGCACCGCGTGTATGTTTTCCGCCGGGTTGCCGTAATGCCGGGTGATGTGGCCGCCCTTGAAGCGTCCGTTCAGCACATGGCTGTAATCGCCGTGACGCGCGCAGATCGCTTCCAGCTGAGTGGCCAACTGTGGATCGCAACTGGCGCCGTTGAAGGTGCCGAGGTTGAAGTCCGGCAGCTTGCCGTCGAACAGGTGCGGGATGATCGAACGGATCGAATGCGCATCGAACAGCAGCGCGTAGCCGAACTCGGCTTTCAGTCGCGCCAGCTCGTTCTGCAACGTGGTGTGATACGGCGTCCACACCTGCTCCAGATACGTCGCTCGCTCCACCGCCGACGGTTCCATCCCTTCGCGAAACAATGGAATGCCGTCGAACAGCGTCGCCGGATACAAACCGGTGGTCGCGCCGACATACAAAGGCTTGTCGTCAGACGGGCGGTTCAGGTCGATGACAAATCGCGAATATTCGGCAGCCAGCGTGCTTGCGCCCAGTTCGGCGGCGAATTCATACAGCTTCGGGATGTGCCAGTCGGTGTCCGGCAGGCTGCGTGCATCGGGGATCAACCCGGCTTCGACCGCCGGAGTCAGGCGCAGACCGGCGTGGGGCATGCTGATCAGCAGCGGCACGCGGCCTTGTTTGAAGTTCAGAACCTTATCCACAACTGCTCTCCTAAACGCTCGTTTCGATGCCGTGACGCACGACGCGTTTTTCCAGGTCACCGCCCAGCCAGTACGACAGGTCGGCGGGACGATCGATTTGCCAGGCCACGAAATCCGCGACCTTGCCGGTTTCCAGCGAACCATGGGTGTCGGCCATGCCCAACGCGTTGGCGGCGTGAATGGTTGCACCGGCCAGGGCTTCTTCCGGGGTCATGCGGAAACAGGTGCAGGCCATGTTCAGCATCAAGCGCAACGACAGCGCCGGTGAAGTGCCCGGGTTGAGATCGCTGGCGATGGCGATTTTCACACCGTGTTTGCGCAGGGCATCCATCGGCGGCAACTGGGTTTCACGCAGGAAGTAGAAAGCACCGGGCAGCAGCACCGCGACGGTGCCGGACTTGGCCATGGCGATGGCGTCGTCTTCGGTCATGAACTCCAGATGATCGGCCGACAGTGCATGGTAGCGCGCCGCCAGACTCGAACCGTGCAGCGATGACAGTTGCTCGGCGTGCAGTTTCACCGGCAAGCCCAGTTCTTGTGCGGTGATGAAGACGCGTTCGACCTGTGCCGGCGAAAACGCCAGGTATTCGCAGAACGCGTCCACCGCATCCACCAGCCCTTCGGCGGCCAGGGACGGGAGCATTTCAGCGCAGATGTGATCGATGTAGTCGTCGGCGCGATCCGCGTATTCCGGTGGCAACGCGTGAGCGGCCAGGCAGGTGCTGCGTACGCTGACCGGGAGTTCGGCGCCGAGGCGGCGAATGACCCGCAGGATCTTGCGTTCACTGACCAGGTCCAGGCCGTAGCCGGATTTCATTTCGACCGTGGTCACGCCGTCGCGCATCAAGCTCTTCAGACGCTTGGCGGCGCTGGCGAACAGCTCGTCTTCGGTCGCTGCGCGGGTGGCGCGCACGGTGCTGGCGATGCCGCCACCGGCCGCCGCGATTTCCGCGTAGCTGACGCCTTGCAGGCGCTGTTCGAATTCACCGCTGCGGTTACCGCCGAACACCGTATGGGTGTGGCAGTCGATCAGGCCCGGGGTAACCCAGGCCCCTTTCAAGTCGTTGACGGCCGGGTACTCGCCCGCTGGCAGTTCACTGCGCGGGCCGACCCACTCAATGTGCGCACCGGACGTCACGATGGCCGCATCCTCGATGCTCGAGTAGACGCCTTGCGCCATGGTTGCGACGTGGCAGTGTTGCCAGAGAGTTTTCATCCCGTAGTCTCCACATTATTCAAAATCGAATCGCCAGCAGGCTGGCTCCCACAGGGATGCGCAATACAACTGTGGGAGCCAGCCTGCTGGCGATGAGTACATCACAGGCTCGGCAAAAGCTTGGCCGAAACCAGCTCGTTCAGGCAACGCGTCGCCAGAAGCTCGGTCGCCGCATTGATGTCCGGCGCAAAGAAGCGATCCTTCTCATAGAACGGCACTTCGTTACGCAGAATCCCGCGAGCCTTTTCCAGCTTCGCCGAGGTCTTCAGACCTTCGCGCAAATCCAGCCCCTGAACGGCCGCCAACCATTCCACCGCCAAAACGCCGCGAGTGTTTTCGGCCATTTCCCACAAACGCTTGCCGGCAGCTGGCGCCATGGAGACGTGGTCTTCCTGGTTCGCCGACGTCGGCAAGCTGTCCACCGAATGCGGATGGGACAACGCCTTGTTCTCGCTGGCCAGTGCCGCAGCGGTCACCTGGGCGATCATGAAACCGGAGTTCACGCCGCCATTGGCCACCAGGAACGGCGGCAATTGCGACATGTGCTTGTCCATCATCAGCGAGATACGGCGCTCGCTCAGGGAACCGATTTCAGCGATGGCCAGTGCCATGTTGTCAGCGGCCATGGCCACCGGTTCGGCGTGGAAGTTACCGCCGGAGATCACGTCGCCTTCGGCAGCGAATACCAGCGGGTTGTCGGAAACCGCGTTGGCTTCGACGGCCAGCACTTCGGCAGCTTGACGGAATTGAGTCAGGCAGGCGCCCATGACTTGTGGCTGGCAGCGCAGGGAGTACGGGTCCTGAACCTTTTCGCAGTTCTGGTGCGAGTCGGAGACTTCACTGCGCTCGCCCAGCAGGTCGCGGTAAGCGGCAGCGGCGTCGATCTGGCCTTTCTGGCCACGGGCGGCGTGGATGCGCGCATCGAACGGCGAGCGCGAGCCCAGTACCGCTTCGACCGTCAGGGCACCAATTGCCACAGCACCGGCAAACAGATCTTCACCTTCGAACAGACCGCGCAGCGCATAAGCGGTCGACACCTGAGTGCCGTTGAGCAGTGCCAGACCTTCTTTCGCCGCCAGGGTCAGCGGGGTCAGACCGGCGATTTTCAGCGCTTCGGTCGCTTCCATCCACTCGCCTTTGTAGCGAGCCTTGCCTTCGCCCAGCAACACCAGCGACATATGGGCCAAAGGCGCCAGATCGCCGGAGGCACCGACCGAACCTTTCAATGGAATGTGCGGGTAAACCTCGGCGTTGATCAGTGCGATCAACGCGTCAATCACGACGCGGCGAATGCCGGAAAAACCACGGCTCAGGCTGTTGACCTTGAGCACCATGACCAACCGCACCAACGCATCGCTGATCGGCTCGCCGACACCGGCGGCGTGGGACAACACCAGCGAACGCTGGAGGTTTTCCAGGTCTTCGCTGGCGATGCGGGTCGAGGCCAGCAGGCCGAAACCGGTGTTGATGCCGTAGGCGGTGCGGTTCTCGGCGAGGATCTGTTCCACGCAGGCAACGCTGGCTTCGATCTGGGCCGAGGCGCTGTTGTCGAGGGTGATTTTGACCGGCTGCTGATAGATATCACGCAGTTGGGCAAGGCTCAGTTGGCCGGGAATAAGGTTAAGCGCAGTCATTTTGTGCTCCTTTTGAGAGTTTGTTATGAACTCACCAGACGCTCCGGAGATATCCGTTGTCCGTCGCGTCTCGCTTTTGGGGAGCCGCGCCTTGGCACGCTGGTTTTTGTGTAGAAATCAGTTGAGGTTCGGTAACGCCTTGTGCAGCAAAATCGGGTCTTTCAACACGCCGGCAGCGGCGGCGATATCAGGTGCCAGCCAGCGGTCCTGATCGTAGGCCGGAACGCGTTCGCGCAGCAGACGCCAGGCAGTATCGGTGCCGGCACCGAAGCGTTGTTCCTTCAAAAATTCAAATGCCTGAGCCGCCAGCAAATATTCGATCGCAAGAATCTGCGTGCAGTTTTCAAGCGCACGATGCAGCTTCAGCGCCGCGTTGGTGCCCATGCTCAAGTGGTCTTCCTGCAGGCCAGAAGTGACGTAGTTGTCGAGCACGGCCGGTTGCGCCAACTGGCGATTTTCTGCGCACAGCGAAGCGGCGACGTACTGGACGATCATCATCCCGGAATTCACTCCCGGGTTGGCCACTAAAAAGGCCGGCAAACCGCTGACGTGCGGGTTGATCAAGCGGTCCAGACGACGCTCGGCGATGGAGCCGATTTCGGCCATGGCGATGGCCAGCAAGTCAGCCGCCAAGGCCACTGACTGGCCGTGCGGGTTGGCCTGGGACATGATCCGGAAATTATCCGGCGTGCCCAGCAGCATCGGGTTATCGGTGACCGAGTTGAGTTCGGTTTCGATCTGCGTTCTGGCGTGTTCAAGCTGATCGCGAGCGGCGCCGTGAACCTGCGGGATCGAACGGATGCTCAGCGCATCCTGCGTGCGAATGCCTTTGCTGCCGGCAATCACTTCACTCCCATCCAAAAGCGCCCGCAGGTTGATGCCGACCTGCTGCATGCCCGGGTGCGGCTTGAGCGCGATGATCTCGGCATCGAACGCCGCGATCTGGCCGCGCTGGGCTTCGAAGCTCATCGCACCGATCACGTCGGCCCATTGCACGAGGCGCGTGGCATCGGCAATCGCCAGGCAACTGAGACCGGTCATGCACGGTGTGCCGTTAACCAGGCACAAACCATCTTTGGCGCCGAGCTGGACCGGCTGCAGACCTTCTTCGGCCAAAGCTTGCTGTGCGGAAACGATCTGCCCGCGATAACTCACATTGCCAACGCCCAGCAGCGCGATGCCGACGTGCGCCATGTGGGTCAGGTAACCGACCGAACCCTGGGACGGCACTTGCGGGGTGATGCCGCGATTGAGCAACGCCAGCAGCGCTTCGACCACTCGACGATGAATGCCGGATTTGCCGTGGCTGTAATTGCGGATTGCCGCACACATGATCGCGCGAGTCTGCTCGTCGGCCAGCGGAGCGCCAACGCCACAGGCGTGACTGAGCAAGGTGTTGCGCGACAGTTGGCTGAGTTGTTCATCTTTGAGCGAGACGTTGCACAGCGCACCGAGGCCGGTGTTGACGCCATAAGCGCGTTCGCCGCTGGCGACAATGCGCTGGACGATGGCCTGGGCGTTTTCGATGCGCGCCCAGGTCTGCGGCGACAGCTCAAGCTGTGCGCCATGGCGGGCGACGGCAACCACATCCTGCCAACGCAACAGGGCGTCGGCGATAACGATTTTTTCAGCCTGGGACATCATTGACCTCGTGCGTACAACCTTAAAATTGATGCAGCTTCACCGGCCTCTTCGCGGGCAAGCCTCGCTCCTACAGGTTTTGTGTCGCTCCCACATTTGTGCGGCAAATGTGAAACCTGTAGGAGCGAGGCTTGCCCGCGAAAGGGCCGGGACAGCCTCCGCAAATTTATCTAAACCACCGCAGCCCGGCGCTGCACGAACCGGTCGACATATTCATCCGCCGGCGAATGCAGGATCTCTCGCGGCGTACCCACTTGAATCAGACGCCCGTCCTTGAGAATCGCAATGCGGTTACCAATGCGCACCGCCTCATCAAGGTCGTGGGTGATGAAGACGATGGTCTTGTGCAGGGTCTTTTGCAGCTCCAGCAACTGGTCCTGCATCTCGGCGCGGATCAGCGGATCGAGTGCACTGAACGCTTCGTCCATCAGGATGATGTCGGTGTCTGCCGCCAGGGCGCGGGCCAGGCCCACACGCTGACGCATGCCGCCCGAGAGCTGATGCGGGTATTTGTTTTCGTAACCCTTCAGGCCCACGGTGTTGATCCAGTGCAGCGCACGCTCGGAGCACATTTGCTTGGTCTCGCCACGCACTTTCAGGCCGTAGGCGACGTTGTCCATCACGGTCTTGTGCGGCAGCAGGCCGAAGCTCTGGAACACCATGCTGATCTTGTGCCGGCGAAATTCGCGCAGGGCTTCCATGTCGTATTGCAGGATGTCCACGCCGTCCACCAGGATCGCGCCGCTGGTCGGGTCGATCAGGCGGTTGAAGTGGCGCACCAGGGTCGATTTGCCGGAACCTGACAGGCCCATGATCACGAAGATCTCGCCGGTGCCGATGCTCAGGGACAAGTCGTTGACGCCGACCACGCAGCCGGTCTCGGCCAGCACCTGATCCTTGGTTTTGCCCTGGCCAATCATGCCCAGCGCGTCCTTGGAACGGTTGCCGAAAATCTTGAAGACGTTTTTGACTTCGATTTTGCTGATGGCTTCGTTGTTCATTTGCTCACCTCATGCCGTGGCCGACCGTACGCTTGAGTAATGCGGTCGATAACCACTGCCAGAATCACGATCGCCAGACCGGCTTCAAGGCCACGTCCGACGTTGAGGGTCTGAATCCCCACCAACACATCTTCACCCAGGCCACGGGCACCGATCATCGAGGCGATCACCACCATCGACAGGGCCATCATGGTGGTCTGGTTGATCCCGGCCATGATGCTCGGCAGGGCCAGCGGCAGTTGCACGCCAAACAGTTGCTGCCAGCGGTTGGCACCAAAGGCGTTGATCGCTTCCATCACTTCGCCATCGACCTGGCGAATGCCCAGATCAGTCAGGCGGATCAGCGGTGGTGCGGCGTAGATCACGGTGGCGAAAATCGCCGGGACCTTGCCCAGGCCGAACAGCATCAGCACCGGGATCAGGTACACGAAACTCGGCATGGTCTGCATGATGTCCAGCAACGGCATCAGCACCGAACGCAGGCGATTGCTGCGTGCCGAGAGAATGCCCAGCGGGATGCCGATCAGCACCGAAATGACCGTCGCGACCATCATCAGCGCCAGGGTCTGCATCAGCTTGTCCCAGAGCCCGACCGCGCCCACCAGGAACAACAGGCCGACGATCACGGCGGTGGTCACGACTTTGCGGGTCGCGTGCCAGGCAACGCCCGCCACGATGGCGAGCATCAGCCACCAGGGCGCCGCACGCAGCAGCCCTTCAAGATTGACGATGGCCCACAGCAGGGTGTCGGAGATGCTGCGGAACACGTCGCCGTAGTTGGTGACCAGCGAATCGACCCAACCGTTGACCCAGTCGGCGATGGAAAAGGTAAAGCTTTCGGGAAACATAAGAGACTCTCAATCAAGGGGTTGCGATCAAGCATCCGACTGCCACTCAGGGCAGCCGGAGAGGCCCAACCTACAAGGCCGCGTCGATTTTCTTGGCTGCGTCTTCGCTCACCCACGCGTGCCAGACTTCAGGATGTTCCTTCAAGAAGATCTTGGCCAGTTTTGGCGACTCGATCCGCTCTTTGGCCATACGCCCGAGGTTCTGGTTGAGCAGGTCGATCGGCAGGTTGACCTTTTCCAGCACGGCCACCAGTTCCGGGGCTTGTTCGTGGAAGGTCTTGGACAGGCCAACCTTGATGGTCACGCTTTTGTCCACGCCTGGCTTTTCTTCAAGTTTGACCAGGTCCACCTGGCCCATCAGCGGGGTTGGCGACCAGTAGTAGAAGAGGATCGGCTCGCCACGCTTGTAGCTCGACAGCACTGCGGCATCCAGCGCCGGGCCGGTGCCTGGGCGGAAGTTGGTGTAGGTGCTTTCCAGGCCGTAGCTCTTCAGCATTTCGCTGTTGTCCAGCTCACAAGTCCAACCGGCCGGGCAATTGTAGAAACGGCCCTTGGCAGGCTCTTCCTGGTCCTTGAACACGGCGGCGTATTTGCCCAGATCGGCGATAGCTTTCAGGTCCGGGGCCTTGGGCTCCAGCTTGCGTTTGGCGTCGCCTTCGATCACGTAGCGCGGCACGTACCAGCCTTCGATTGCGCCAACGACCGGAGCGCCGACACCGACAACTTTGCCGGCCTTCTCCGCCTTGTTCCAGACTTCGCTGCGGCCGACCCACTCTTCGGCAAACACTTGAATGTCGTTGCTGCTCAGGGCGTTTTCCATGGTGATGGAGTTGCCCGGCAGGCTGTCAGTCTTGCAGTCGTAGCCCTTCTCCAACACGATTTGCATCACGTCGGTCAGCAGCATGCCGCTTTCCCAGTTCAGTCCGGCAAACTTCACCGGTTTGCCCGACTCGCACCAACCCGCAGCCTGGGTGGCGCCGGCACTGGCGAGCAGGCCCATGGAAAGCAATGTGGTCAGCAGGGTCTTGTTCGATTTCATTGTAGTGACGCTCCTAATCATGAATTGGCTTACGGCAGTCAAGAGGCATCCAGCCCTGTCCACGTCCAATCAGGCCTGCGCCGCAGCGCGACCAGCCCCGCTTGTTATAGGTTGCACAACACTGTCCTGCTCGACCGGCAGAATCAGGTGATCGGGTACCGAGCCGTGCCATTTTTTTGCGCACACGTAATACAGGGCTGCGGGCAGCACCAGACCGATGATCCAGGAAATATCCACATCACCCAGAGCGGCCACCAGCGGACCGGTATAGAACTTGGAGGAGATGAACGGCAACTGCACCACCACACCGAACACATAGACGCTGATACCGAGGACGTTCCAGCGGCCGTAGCGACCGTTCGGATCGGACAGCGCCGGCACGTCATAGCGCTCGCGGGTAATGCAGTAGTAGTCCACCAGGTTGATCGCGCTCCATGGCGTGAAGAACGCCAGCAGGAACAGGATGAAGGACTTGAACGCACCGAGGAACGAGTGCTGGCCGAGCAACGCCATCAGGGTCGCCGCACCGACGATGACCAGCACGAAGACCAGACGCTGCAAGCGCGTGACCTTCAGCTCACCACGGAAACCGCTGATGATGGTCGCGATGCACATGAAGCTGCCGTAAGAGTTCAACGTGGAGATGGTGACCTTGCCGAATGCGATGCTGAAGTACAGCAGCGCAGCGGTGGCACCGGTCCCGCCCAGACCAACAATGTAGGCCACTTCATGGCCGGCGAATTGGCCGTTGGCCGAAGCGGCGGCAAACACGCCGAGGATCATCGCCACTTGTGCGCCAATCACCGAACCCGCGCCCGCAGCGAAAAAGGTTTTCACCGAGGACGTCTTGCTCGGCAGGTAGCGTGAATAGTCAGCCACGTAAGGGCCGAAAGCGATCTGCCAGGACGCCGCGAGCGACACCGCCAGCAGGAAGCTGCTCCAGCTGAAGTGACGGATTTGCAGGAGTGCGCCAACGTCGGTCTGGCTCATCAGTCGCGCGAACAGATACACAAAGGCAATCACCCCAATGACACTGGCAACCCGACCAATCCAATGGATCACCCGATAACCGAGCACGGTGACCAGCACGATGACACTGGCGAAAATCAGAATGCCTACGCTGTCGCTGACACCAAACAACTGACCCAGCGCCTGACCGGAAAGTACCGTACCGGTGGCGGTGAAGCCGAGGTACATCAAACACACCAGCACGATCGGAATTGCCGCGCCATACACGCCGAACTGCACCCGGCTGGAGATCATCTGCGGCAGGCCAAGCTTGGGCCCTTGCGCCGCATGCAACGCCATCACGCCGCCGCCGAGCAATTGACCGATCAGCAGACCGATCAACGACCAGAACACGTCACCGCCCAGCACCACGGCCAAGGCCCCGGTGACAATCGCGGTGATTTGCAGGTTGGCACCCATCCACAGGGTGAACTGGCTAAACAGACGACCGTGTCTTTCCGCTTCCGGGATGTAGTCGATCGAGCGTGTCTCGATCAACGGTTTACTGCCTGCACGATCGTCTTGGACAGCCATAGTTCAACCTCTGTGGATTGTTATTCGGTGTTGGTGTGATCCCCTGTAGGAGCGAGGCTTGCCCGCGAACCGCGGTGTGTCAGAAAAGACGCCTTCGCGGGCAAGCCTCGCTCCTACAGGTTTTGCGTCGGGCCCACCCAATCAAGGTGACCCGGTTTTTTATTTACCGGTAATCATCGGCAGGTTCAGCCCTTGTTCCTTGGCGCAGTCGATCGCGATCTGGTAACCCGCATCGGCGTGACGCATGACACCGGTCGCCGGGTCGTTGTGCAGTACGCGAGCGATACGCTCGGCCGCTTCGTCAGTACCGTCGCAGACAATCACCATGCCCGAGTGCTGGGAGAAGCCCATGCCGACGCCGCCGCCGTGGTGCAGGGAAACCCAGGTCGCGCCGCTCGCGGTGTTGAGCAGGGCGTTGAGCAGTGGCCAGTCGGACACGGCATCGGAGCCGTCCTGCATCGATTCGGTTTCGCGGTTCGGGCTGGCAACAGAACCGGAGTCCAGGTGGTCGCGACCGATCACGATTGGCGCGGACAACTCGCCGCTACGCACCATTTCGTTGAACGCCAGACCGAGCTTGGCGCGCAGGCCCAGGCCAACCCAGCAGATACGTGCCGGCAGACCCTGGAAGCTGATGCGCTCGCGCGCCATGTCCAGCCAGTTGTGCAGGTGCGCGTCGTCCGGGATTAGCTCTTTGACCTTGGCGTCGGTTTTGTAGATGTCCTCAGCGTTGCCCGACAGTGCAGCCCAACGGAATGGACCGATGCCGCGGCAGAACAGCGGACGGATGTAAGCCGGTACGAAGCCTGGGAAGTCGAACGCGTTTTCCACGCCTTCTTCTTGCGCCATCTGACGGATGTTGTTGCCGTAGTCGAAGGTCGGAATGCCCATTTTCTGGAATTCGAGCATCGCTTTAACGTGCACGGCCATCGATTGCTTGGCAGCTTTCACCACGGCAGCAGGCTCGGTCTTGGCGCGAGCGCGGTACTCTTCCCAGGTCCAGCCAGCCGGCAGGTAACCGTTGAGCGGGTCGTGGGCGCTGGTCTGGTCGGTGACCATGTCCGGGCGCACGCCGCGCTTGACCAGTTCCGGCAGGATTTCCGCCGCGTTACCGAGCAGTGCGATGGAAATCGCTTTGCCTTCTTTGGTGTATTTGGCGATGCGGGCCAGCGCGTCGTCGAGGTCGGTGGCTTGCTCATCGACATAGCGGCTGTTCAGGCGGAAATCGATACTGACCTGCTGGCATTCGATGTTCAGCGAGCAAGCACCGGCCAGGGTCGCGGCCAGAGGCTGAGCGCCACCCATGCCGCCGAGGCCTGCGGTCAGGACCCAACGACCTTTCAGGTCATCGTTATAGTGCTGGCGACCGGCTTCGACGAAGGTTTCGTAGGTGCCCTGGACGATGCCCTGGCTGCCGATGTAGATCCAGCTGCCGGCGGTCATCTGGCCGTACATGGCCAGGCCTTTGGCGTCGAGTTCGTTGAAGTGTTCCCAGCTCGCCCAGTGTGGCACCAGGTTGGAGTTGGCGATCAGTACGCGCGGTGCATTGGTGTGGGTCTTGAACACGCCGACCGGCTTGCCGGATTGCACCAGCAGGGTCTCATCGTCGTTCAGGTTGGTCAGGCTTTCGACGATCTTGTCGTAGCATTCCCAGTTACGCGCCGCACGACCGATACCACCGTAAACCACCAGTTCTTTAGGGTTCTCGGCGACTTCCGGGTCGAGGTTGTTCATCAGCATGCGCAGCGGCGCTTCGGTCAGCCAGCTTTTGGCGGTCAGCTTGTTACCGCGGGCAGCGCGGATTTCAACATCACGGCGTTTTGTAAAAGAGGCGGTAGTAGGTTTCTGGGTATTGTCAGTCACGAAAAAGACTCCTCAGCGATCAATCCAAACCAACCCTGGCGGTGGGTAAGCCAGCCTGTGCGCGTCAAAGCGACACAAGCGAATCAGTGGACGTTGCGAGGAGTCTCGATCGACTCATACGCATACGTCTTTACTTGTACATACAAGCATATGCAATCAAGCGGCCAACTTGTTGGGTGGATGTTCAAGAAAAGTTTTTGGAACGCTGGAAGGCCCTTGAATCAAGGGGTTTGGCGAAGATGAAATTTTTCGCGGGGGATTTTGCGGAGGGGAAACATCTGTTACGTGTGCGTGATTTTGCGACACGCTGGGGCGTTCGGTAACAAAGTGGTGCGCGATTTGGAACGGGTATGAGTAGCGAAAAGCTTCGCGGGCAAGCCTCGCTCCTACAGGGTTGGTGTCGTTCGTGAATAACGCACAATCCTGTAGGAGCGAGGCTTGCCCGCGAAAGGATTCTGGATCAGCGCGCGATCAGCTCGATCACACAGCACGAGCCTTTGCTGAAGACTTCCAGCAGGCCGGTGTTCTTGACGAGTTGCAGGCAATCATGACGACCCAATTGCTGGGTGCTGTTACCGACCTTCACTTCAAGCGCTTCGCTGACACTAAACACCAGCACAGTCCCGGCCGAACTGAAAAACCGCTGCTCGCCGTCCAGCCACTGCAATCGCGCGTCGTAACGCTGCGGCGCATAAATGAGGTTGAAATCGCGAATCGGCCCGCCGAGCAAGGTGCAGGACACCTGGCTCTCGCCACTGAACGCAAACGGGTCCAGCGGTAACAACGGAGGCGTGTCCTGGCCATCGACGCGCAAGGTCATGCCGTCGCCCTGCAGCACGGTGATCACGCGCTCGTAACCGGCGAACATTGAAAAGCCGCCCGACTCACTAATATCGGCAATCGACAGGCGCCAGCCGAAACCATCAAGGCCGGTACCCGCATCACGGGTGATTTCTTCAGTGCTGCCGCCGCCGTTTTTCCACGGCATGCGCGGGTAATCAACGGCGCGTAAAACCTTCAAACTACTCATTTATGAAAGCGTCCTTCCAGACGATGACGGGAACCAGGGTGAATCAAACGAGCGGCGGTCACCGGCTGACGACCAGACCAGGTGCGACGGCGGATCAGCAGGCACGGCTCGCCCTTTTCAATCTGTAGCAATTTGCACTCGGAGGCCTCGGCCAGAATCGCCTCAACCACGTGCTCGCCCTCAGTCAGCGGCGCGACCTGGTTCAGGTAGGCGTAAGGCGTTTGCAGGGTGAAGTCCTGCTTGAGGTAGTCCGGCGCCACCAGCGCGTTGACGAAACGGTCTTCGATTTGCACCGGAATATCGTTTTCGAAATGCACGATCAGCGAATGGAAAACCCTCTGGCCTTCGCGCATGTCCAGGGCCAGGGCACGCTCGGAACCGGCAGCCTCTTCTTCGAGGGTGATCACCTTGCACGTGTGGCGATGACCACGGGAGGCGATTTCGTCGGCGATGTTGTGCACTTCAAACAGCGCCGACTGGCTCTTCGGTTCGGCGACGAACGTACCGACACCTTGCATGCGCACCAACAGACCGTCGGCGGTCATCTCGCGCAGGGCGCGGTTGATGGTCATGCGGCTGAAACCCAGTTGGCTGACCAGCTCGCTTTCCGACGGAACGCGGTAGTGCGGCGGCCAGTTTCCACTGTCGATTTGCTGGGTGATCATCTGTTTGACGCGGGCGTACAAGGGCGCCGGACTGTCGCCCATGTTCGCGGCCAACGGTGACACTGGGGGCGGAGTCGGCACGGTTAATCCTTCGTCATTTGATAGAGGTTGCTAGCTTGCCGGAGTTTACCGAGCAGGCAAACGTCTGTATATGTATATACAAATAACACACGATGGGGTGCTGAACCATGTCCGCTTTCTTTGCCGAACGCGCGCTGCTGCCTAGTGGATGGGCCAACAATGTACGTCTTGAGGTCAGCGCCGATGGCGTGTTGACCCATCTCCAGGCCGATTCCCACGCAGATGGCGCCGAACAGCTGAGCGGTCCGCTGCTGCCGGGCATGCCGAATCTGCACTCCCATGCCTTCCAGCGAGCCATGGCCGGGCTAGCGGAAGTGGCGGGTAATCCCAACGACAGTTTCTGGACCTGGCGCGATCTGATGTATCGCCTCGTCGGAAAAATCAGCCCGGATCAACTCGGCGTGATCGCCCGTCAGCTGTACATCGAAATGCTCAAGGCCGGTTACACCTCGGTCGCGGAATTTCATTACGTACACCATGACACCTCTGGCCAACCATACGCAGACCCGGCCGAGCTGGCGCTGCGTATCAGCCAGGCTGCCAGCTCCGCCGGTATCGGCCTGACCCTGTTGCCGGTGCTGTATAGCCATTCAGGTTTCGGTGGCCAGCCCCCGAATGACGGTCAGCGCCGCTTCATCAACAGCACCGAAAATTACCTCAATCTTCAGTCGCGTTTGCAGCCGATCCTGGCGCAGCAACCGGCGCAGTCGCTGGGCTTGTGCTTCCACTCGTTGCGCGCGGTCACACCGCAGCAGATCAGCGAAGTACTGGCGGCCAGCGACAAGCAGTGCCCGGTGCACATTCATATCGCCGAACAGCAGAAGGAAGTCGATGACTGCCTGAGCTGGAGCGGCCGTCGTCCGCTGCAATGGCTGTACGAAAACACCGAGGTCGACCAGCGCTGGTGCCTGGTCCACGCGACCCACGCCAACCCGGAAGAAGTCACGCTGATGGCCAAGAGTCGCGCCATCGCCGGTCTGTGCCTGACCACCGAAGCCAACCTTGGCGACGGGATTTTCCCGGCGGTGGAGTTCCTCGCACAGGGCGGACGTATGGGCATCGGGTCCGACAGCCATGTGTCATTGAGCGTGGTGGAAGAATTGCGTTGGCTGGAATACGGCCAGCGGCTGCGCGATCAACGGCGTAATCGCTTGTATGGCGCGGATCAGCCGATGGTCGGCCGCACACTGTACGACGCCGCGCTGGATGGCGGCGCTCAGGCGCTGGGTCAGCCGATTGGTGCATTGGAAGTCGGCAAACGTGCGGACTGGCTGGTGCTGGACGGCAACGATCCGTACCTGGCCACGGCCAGTGGTGACGGGATTCTCAATCGTTGGTTGTTTGCCGGTGGCGATCGTCAGGTGCGGGACGTGCTGGTCAATGGCCAGTGGGTGGTGCGTGACGGGCGGCATGCCGCCGAAGAAGAAAGCAACCGCGCGTTCACCCAGGTCCTGCGCGATCTCCTCGGCTGACACAAAATAAATGTGGGAGCTAGCCTGCTAGCGATAGGGTCATCAGCTTCAACAAGGATGTTGACTGACAGTCCGCTATCGCGCGCAGGCTCGCTCCCACAGTTTTAATCTTCGGCGACTGCTAGTTCGAAGTCTTGGCCATCTGCGTATCCGACGCGCGCCAGATCAATCGCGTGGTGTCGTAGCCTTGCTGACGCGCCTTGCTCAGCAGTTCTTCACGCACTACACCGTTAACCGTCGGCGTCCGCGACAGCAGCCACAGATACTTGCGGCTCGGGTCACCCACGATGGCGGTCTTGTAATCGTCGCTGACGTACAGCACCCAGTATTCTCCCTTCGCCACACCCGGCAGCAATCGTGAGAACCAGGTATCGAATTCGACCCACAATTTGTCGGTCTTGCCCGGCACTTGCGGATAAGCCACGCCCTTGGCTTCTTCCCATTGCCAATCCGCCGTCAGGCAGCGGTTCAGCACCAACACGTTGCCGTCAAGCTTGAGCGTGTAGTGGGCTTCGGATTGTGCGCAGTTGCGCTGAAAATACATCGGCAGTCGAGCCAGCTCGTACCAGGTGCCCTGGTATTTCTTGAGATTGACGCTGTTGACGGTTTTCGGTGCCAACGGATCATCGCCAGAAGTGGCGCAGCCAGCCAATACCAGGCTGGCAAAAAGGAGTATCAATAACCGCTTCATTGTTTTTCTCCCGTGGGCGCGTAGCCCCGGATTACTTCAGGCCTTGGCCGGAAAACATCAGTACTTTGTCACCGGCGTATTGCACGCTGATAAAGCTGTTCTTGTCACCCCAGGTGCAACTGGACATGCCGAGCGCACCCGAGCAATCAGTGGCTTTACCCAGCAAGGTTTCAACCTCTGCCTTGGGCATGCCGGCCGACAGCTTCGAGTAGTTTTCCTGATTGACCTTGCTGCATGCGGCCAACAACACGCAGAACGAGAGCAAGGTGATAGATCGCAGCGACATGGTGTAGCTCCTGGGGCGAAGGGGAATGGCATGGCTGCCAAGCTGAAGCTTAGAAGAGAAAACCCCCATCTGGTTCCCCGACTCCCCGGCTATTTATCGGGCCGCTCGTCTGCCTTTTTTCGAAAAATCAGCCACTTTCCAGTGCCGTTGAGTATTTCGTCGTTTTTCGCAAAAGATGCCTAATCTTTGGTGCTGGCCTGTCGACATAGAGGCAGCGCAAAGCCCTCGACTGTGGCAAATTGACGCCCCTCGCTGACCAGCCCCTTCGCGGTAGTGCATTTAATGACCAGAAACATGAAATTCAGCCACAAGATCCTGCTGGCGGCCGCCCTCGTGGTCGCCGTTGCGTTCGCCTGCTTTATCCTGTTCAACGACTACCGCCAGCGCCAGACCTTGCGCAGCAGTACCGAATCCTCGATGCAGGAACTCGGCAGCCTGACCACCAGCAACATCCAGACCTGGCTGGAAAGCCGCATGCAGTTGCTGCAGTCGTTGTCCCAGCAGATCGCCGTGGACGGCAGTGCACCCGCCAACCTCAAGCGCGCCATCGACTTGCCGGCCTACACCGGCAACTTCCAGCTGAGCTACTTCGGTGGCACTGACGGCGTGATGTTCTCGGTCCCGGCCGGCAACCGTGCGGCGGACTACGATCCCCGCGCCCGTGGCTGGTACAAGGCAGCCAACAGTGCGCAACAGACCATCGTCACCGAACCGTACATCGCCGCTTCATCCGGCAAACTGGTGATCACCGTGGCCACGCCGGTGCAGCATCAGAACCAGATGATCGGCGTCGCCGGTGCGGACATCGACCTGTCGAGCGTCAGCGCGATCATCAACTCGCTCAACTTTGGCGGTCACGGCCACGCGTTCATCGTCAGCGCCGACGGCAAGATCCTGATCCACCCGGACAGCAAACTGGTGCTCAAGAGCCTCGCCGAGGCCTACCCGAACGGCGCGCCGAAAGTCAGCCCGGGCATGAAAGAAGTCGAGCTCGACGGCAAGACCCAGTTCATTTCCTTCACCCACGTCAACGGTGTGCCGTCGGCAGACTGGTACGTGGCGCTGGTGCTGGACCAGGACACCGCGTTCTCGATGCTCAGCGAATTTCGCACCTCGGCGATCATTGCCATGGTCATCGCCGTGGTGATCATCATCGCGCTGCTGGGCATGCTGATCAGCTTCCTGATGCAGCCGCTGCTGACCATGGGCCGCGCCATGCATGACATCGCCGAAGGCGAAGGTGACCTGACCAAACGCCTGACCATCCACGGCCAGGACGAATTCGGTGCGCTGGGCACCTCGTTCAACCGTTTTGTAGAGCGTATTCACACGTCGATTCGCGAAGTGTCCTCGGCCACCGGCCAGGTCAACGAAGTCGCGCTACGTGTGGTGGCAGCCTCGAACTCGTCGATGTTCAACTCCGACCAGCAAGCCTCGCGCACCAGCAGCGTGGCTGCAGCGATCAACGAACTGGGCGCCGCCGCTCAGGAAATCGCCCAGAACGCCGCCCTCGCCTCGCAACACTCGAGCGACGCCCGTGCCTTGGCCGAAGACGGTCAGCAAGTGGTGGATAAAACCATCGCCGCGATGCAGCAGCTCTCGGCGAAGATCAGCGATTCGTGCGGCAACATCGAAACACTCAACAGCAACACTGTGAACATCGGGCAGATTCTGGAAGTGATCACCAGCATCTCGCAGCAGACCAACTTGCTGGCATTGAACGCAGCCATTGAAGCGGCCCGTGCCGGTGAAGCCGGACGTGGTTTTGCCGTGGTCGCGGACGAGGTGCGCAACCTCGCCCACCGCACTCAGGATTCGGCGCAGCAAGTGCAGAAGATGATCGAGGAACTGCAAGTCGGCGCCCGTGAAGCGGTGAGCACCATGACCGACAGCCAGCGCCAGAGCGAAAGCAGCGTCGGCATCGCCAACCAGGCAGGCGAACGCCTTGGCAGCGTGACCCAGCGCATTGGTGAGATCGACGGGATGAACCAGTCGGTGGCGACAGCAACCGAGGAGCAGACCGCTGTGGTGGAGTCGATCAACGTCGACATCACCGAGATAAACACATTGAACCAGGAAGGCGTGGAGAACTTGCAGTCGACGTTGCGTGCGTGTGCTGATCTTGAACAGCAAGCGGCGCGGTTGAAGCAGTTGGTGGGCAGCTTCCGGATATAAGCTGCTTTCACTGGCCCCATCGCCAGCAGGCTGGCTCCCACAGGGGATTTGTGAACGACACAAACCAAATGTGGGAGCCAGCCTGCTGGCGATGGCGGCATCAGCTACAGCTGAAAACTAAAAGCGAGAACCAGGCTCCGATAGAAACGCCAACTCCTCATCCGTCGACTCCCGCCCCAACACCGCATTGCGATGCGGAAACCGCCCAAACCGCGCAATCACCCGCTGATGTTTCTCGGCATAGTTCAGATAATCGATAAACAGCTTCTGATCCGCCTCCGGCTGCTGTGCAACCAGATCGATGTACCGCGAAACCGCCTCATTCTGTACCGCCAGATTCTCGCAGTGCTCAAACACCAGGTAGATAAACACTCGCTGGATCGGCCGCAACTGCCGATCGAAATCCGCAGCAATGCCTTGCGCCACCAGTGCCTGAGCCCTGAGATCGCCTGAAAAGGATTTGGGAGTGTCGCGAAAGATCATGCGCGGGAGTTGATCGAGTAGCAGCACCAGAGCCAGCCAACCTTCGGGGCGTTGCGCCCAGTCAGTCAATCCGCCGGCCAGTGCCTGCTCGACCCAGTCCCCGAAACGCGTCTGCGCTTCGAGGTCCTGGCTGTCGCGCTTGCCGAACCATAACTTGCCCTTGTCAGCCGCTATCTCATTGGGGGATTCGAGTGTTCCGAACCACCAATCGAGCAACGGCTGCCAGGGCGCGGTCATGTTTATTCCTTGTGGTAAGCCGTGACGCGTGCAACTTCTTCTTTCGAGCCGAGGTACACCGCTACGCGCTGGTGCAGGCCTTCAGGCTGAATGTCGAGGATGCGCTGGTGACCATCGGTGGAGGCGCCGCCCGCCTGTTCAACCAGGAACGACATCGGGTTGGCTTCGTACATCAGACGCAGCTTGCCCGGCTTCGATGGCTCGCGGCTGTCACGTGGGTACATGAACAGACCGCCACGGGTCAGGATACGGTGCACGTCGGCAACCATCGCGGCGACCCAGCGCATGTTGTAGTTCTTTTTCAGCGGACCTTCATCGCCAGCCAGCAATTCGCCAACGTAGCGTTGTACCGGCGCTTCCCAGTGACGCTGGTTGGACGCGTTGATCGCGAATTCCTGAGTGGATTCCGGGATCGTGATGTCTTCGTGAGTCAGTACGAAGCTGCCCATTTCACGGTCCAGGGTAAAGCCTTTCACGCCATCGCCCAGGGTCAGCACCAGCATGGTCTGCGGGCCGTAGATGGCATAACCGGCGGCTACCTGCTGGGTGCCTGGCTGCAGGAAGGCCTTTTCGTTCAAGGCTTCGTTCTGGCTCAGGTATTCGCTCGGGCAACGCAGCACCGAGAAGATCGTGCCGACGGGTGCGTTGATGTCGATGTTCGACGAACCGTCCAGCGGGTCAAAAACCAGCAGGTACGCGCCTTTCGGGTATTTGCCCGGGATCTGGTAGGCATTGTCCATTTCTTCGGACGCCATGCCGGCCAGGTGACCGCCCCATTCGTTGGCTTCGAGCAGGATCTCGTTGGAGATCACGTCGAGTTTCTTCTGCACTTCGCCTTGGACGTTTTCAGTGCCCATGCTACCCAGAACGCCACCGAGGGCGCCCTTGGATACGGCGTGGCTGATTTCCTTGCAAGCACGCGCCACCACTTCGATCAGGAAACGCAGATCGGCAGGGGTGTTGTTGCTACGGGTCTGCTCAATCAAATAGCGACTCAGGGTAACGCGGGACATGGAAGGCTCCGGTGGAATTGGGGGCTAAAAACCCGCGCAGTTTAACGCGAGTCGAGGCGCATTTCCTCCTATCAGACGTGATACGCCCAATAGAGTTCATGCGCCGGGTTTAGCGTAGTTCGAAACCGGCATTTTTACCGTCCGATAAACCGCATTCGCCAGCAGGCTGGCTCCCACAGGAGAATGCGATTAACTGTGGGAGCCAGCCTGCTGGCGATCGGGTGCGAAGCACCCGCCTTCAAGGTTTTACCGGGGGCTTGCGCAGCAAACTGAACGCCATCGCCGCCAAAAACAAAACGCTCAACAGCAACACTGCCCACAACCCGAACTTCTTCCAGTTCGTGTCCGTTGTCGCTGCTGCGGTCACCGTGGATGTGCTGCTCACAACCGCCGCACCTTCCACCGAAGCCTTGCCCAACGCCGCCCACTTCGCCGCGCTGTAATCCGGAATCAGCGTCGACAACGACAGGTTCGCCGCCTTCACCGTCGCACTCCCCAGCGCCAGCGTATAAGGCCCTGCCCCGCGCGCCAGGAACACCAATTGCGTCGAACGCACGGCAAACTTCACCGTCGGCGCTTCAGCGCCCAAGCCACCGCCGCGTTCATCCACGACAAGCTTCAACTGCTGCACGGTTTGCCCCGACAGCTGCAATTCGTTCTGCACCACGTCCTGGCCACTCTGAGTCAGGCGATAGAGCAAACCGCTGGTCAGCGGCTGCCACGGCAGACTGCTTTCGCGACGACCGGACAACGTCACCGGCGCTAGGCTGTTGGGCTGACTCAGCTCAATCTGCACCCGCTCGACGTTCAGACCCATCGGCAACTGCCACGTGTACTCACCCGCCTTCACGCTGTTGCCCGCCAGCGGTTGCGACCAGACCAACGGCAGCGGCAGGCTGCGGGTGCTCGCGCTTTGCAGCTGCGCAGACGTCAGCGCCGGCGCCGATTGCGGTGAATTCCACAGCAAGCGCAGATAACGCGCCGACTGCCCCGGCAAGCCGACTTCATGCTGCTCGACCCGTTCATCGGCAAACGTCAGCCGCGCCACCTGGCCTTCGCCCCACGACTGCCAATGCTGCAAGTCGTCGCTGGCCTCGATGGTGAAACGCTGAAAGCCATCGCGCTCGCTGGTCCAGTCGAGGATCAACTGCTGCAACGGCGCCTTGATGCCGCTGGCGTCGAGCAACCAGCCGCGCAGCACTTCTTCGCCCGCCTCCAGCTGAGTGGACGGCTGCACTTCGACCAACGTGCCGTTCGCGCTGGATTGCACGCGAATGCCCGGCGCGCGCTCCGTGGCGTCCGCCGAGGTGTACAGCGGGAACCATTTCACGTCGGTCAACGTGCGATTTTCCCGGGTTGACGCCGCCTCGCGAGCCAAGGCGTAGGCCAGGGCCTCACCGACAGCGTTGAACACGCGAATATCGCTGAGGTCCGTTTGCCGGGCATTCAGTTGCACGCTCAAGGGTAATTCGAGGCGATACCAAGGTCCCTCGCCGCTCACCGACAACGGCACTTGCGTGGCAAAATCCGCCGGTTTTTCCTGAGCGCTGGCGGACAGCGCCACACCCAGCGCAACAGCGCTCAACCAGCCCAGGTTCAACTTCTGACTCAAGACGACACTCCTTCGGTTTCAGGGGCCGGCCTTTCAACATCCGGCGCAGCTTCGGCACGCTTGGGCGGCAGCGGCGCGAAATAGCCCACCACCAGCAGCAACACGCCGACGCCGATAAACGACACGATCCGCGCAAGGCCGCCGCGGTTACTCAATTCGACAAAGAACAATTTGGCCACCACCACGCCGATCAGCGCGGCGCCGATCAGCCACACTTCGCGGCGATGACGCAGATGGCCGCCGATCATCAGACTCAGCGCCATCAACGTCCAGACGATGGACAGACCTGCCTGCACCAGCATCGATTCAAGCAACGCATCCAGCTCGAACGGCACACCGCCCCAATGGTGCGCGGTGCGCATCACCAGAGCGGTGAAGAACCCGAACAGCGAAACCCCGGCGATCAGTTGCGTGGCGTGATCCACGTAGTCCTTGCGAATCGACAGTTGAGTGACGGCGCTGCGGGACCAGACGTAGACGCCGAACAGCGCAAACAGCAGACCCAGCTCCAATGGGTTGATCAGCGGCACATAGGGCAGAGGTTCGGCGGTGCCGTCGCTGACGATGTTCGCCAGCCAGAACCAGCCGAGCATCAGCACTGCCAACGGAGCAGCTGCGTAGAAGCGGTATTCGCGAGGATAAGCCGCCACTGGCCATGGCCAATTGCGCGGCGCAGCCATCAGCACCAGATAGACACTCGGCAGGATCGCCCAGCCCAGCCAGCGCCAGGCGTTGTATTGCTCGGACAACAGCAGCAAACCGTAACGTAACTCCAGCGCCATCACGCCGATCAACAGCCAGCAGCCAAGCACGTGGGCAGTGCTCAGCGCGCGCGCCGGCAACATCGGCGCCAAGCGTCGCAGGGAGATGAAGTGCACGACGAACACCGCCGCCCACACCAGCCAGCCAAAGTTGGCCGCCGGGTGATAACGCGAGTGCCACGCCGCAAGCAGTACCAGACCGGCAGCGGGAATCAGCAAGGTGCAGAGCCGGCCGAGCGCCGACCATTTCAAACGCAGCGCCAACACCGTACACAGCGCCACGCTCACGGCGGCAACAGCCAGCAGCGAGGTCGCTTGCAGATTCAGCGGTGCAAAGCGCAGCACTTCGCTGATCCACGCCAGCGCCCACCAACCTGCGCCCCAGACCAGCAGCACTTCGGACAAACGCTGCAAGCTCAGCACATCGAACGCCGAGGCATGGTTGCCGAGCTGCAAGCGCCACGCCCCGACCATGGCGGCCAGGCCCAGCACCAGCGGTGTCCAGAAGCCGCTGTGGGCCAGAGGTTTCAAACCTTCGCTAGCCAGCGGCTCGAGCAGGTCCGGACCGGCGAACAGGAACGCCGCGCCGCCAATCACCTGCAACAGCAGGCCGAAGACAAAACTCACACGCTGCTTGAGGTACAGACTGAGCCAAATGATGAACAAGCCGCTGGCCGCCCACACCGCACTCGCGGTTTGCCATGGCAGCACGAACAGCACCGCCAGATTGATCAGCACCAGACCGGCCAGCAACACCACCGACAAGCCGCGCAACAGTCGAACGTCGCTGCGCACCATCTCATCGCGAGCAGCGAGCAACATGCCGGCGATCAACGCCAGGCCAATCAGGGACGCGCTGAGCAAACCGCTCCAGCCCGCGCTGAACACGGCAGCCGATTCACCGCTGGAGCCTTGCAACCGCAACAGGAACAACGCACCGCCGAGCAATTGCACAGCGAACGCGGTGAACAGGAACGTGCGCGATTGCAGACGCAAGCCGACAAACAACGTCGCCAACCCCGCCAGCGCCCAACTGATCGCGGTGCCGTGGGTCAGGAAGAACAACGGCGCCAACAGATAAAGGAAGGTCAGGCCGAGGCAGGCCAATACCGGCAGCCCTTTGCGTTCCCATGCCGATGTTTGTTCGGGCAAGGCTTTGCGCAACTGATAGAAGCTGAACAACAACGCCGCGCCGAGCATCAACGCGCCCAGTGGAGCGCCGTCGAGCAAGCTGCCGTCGCCGATCCGCAGTCCGCTGACAAACGCCAGCGCCGAGCCCAGTTGCAGCAGCAAAGCAAATGCACGAGCCAGCGGTCGTTGCTGACGCAGGCCGAGCCAGAAGATTCCCGCGCCCTCGACGGCCCAGGCGGCGGCCGTCCAGCGAGCGTCGAGCCCCAGCGGAATCGCGAGGCTGGCGAAGATTACGCCTAGCGCCAGACAGGTTTCCGCGAGCAGCAATGCGCGGCCGCCCATCAGGAGCCGGGCGAGCCCCATGTAGATCATGCCCAACGCCAAGGCACTGAACGCCGCGGCAAACTCCAGATGCTGAACCAGCGCGAACTGCAAACCGAAACCCACCAGCGGCGGACCGAACAGCATCGTGCCGTCGACGTAATCACCCTTACGCGCCGACCAGCGCAGCAGCGCCTCGCGGCTGCCGTCCTCGGGCGCGTCGCTCATCTCCAGCAACTTGCGCCGGGCGAACAGCAGGCCGATGGTCAGGTACATCAGGAAGAACAGAATCAGGAACGGCTCGGTGCTCCACAACAGCTCCGGCGTGTAGGAGCGCAGGCCCCAGGCGAAACCGATGCCGAAGGTGCCGACGAAACCGATCAGGTTCAGCAGTCGCCAGGCCTTGAACCAGGCGATGGCGAGGATGCCGGCATTGAGCAGAGCGAAGTAGCTGAACAGCGCGACGTGGTTGCCGGCGCCGGTGGAGGTCAGTATTGGCGCGGCGAAACCGCCGAGTGCAGCGGCAGCGGCCAGGCCCAACGCATCCTGAGTGATGGCGAGAATCGCCGAGAACACCGTCACTGCGACCAGCAGGCCCAGCGCTGCTGTCGGATCGAGCAATGGATGCAAGCGCATCGCGGCAAACACCGTCAGGTACAACACGGCAATCCCGGTGCCTTGCAGCATCAGTGCGTAGTTGCTGTTGCGTGTTCTGAGCCACCAACCCAGACCGAGCAGGCCCAACGCAGCCGCCGCAACCCCGGCGTAACGCAGTTCGATCGGCACCACCATGCCTTCGGTGGCATAACGCAGCAGGAACGCCAGACCGAGGAACAACAGCACCACGCCAACCCGCAACACGGTGTTGCCACCGAACAGCCAGTTGCGCGCGCCGCTGATGGCCCGCTCGATGAAATTCGGTCCGCGAGGGATCGCGGGTTGTTGCGGTTCGCGGGTGACCGGTTCGGGTTTCCAGACATCGTCGGGCAGCGGACGGCTGGTTTGCGCTGCCGTTGCGGCCATCGGTGCAAGTTCGGGTGGGAGCTCCCAGATCATCTCCGGGGCTTCGACAGGAATTTCATCGAGGATGAATTCAGGAGACGGGGCGGTTTCGCCGGCAACCGGCTCGATGATTTGCGGCGCTGTGACGCCAGACGCCTCCAGCAATGTCAGGCGTTGCTGCACCCCATTCAGAGCAACCTGCGCCTGCTCCAGCAGACGACGCTGCTCGACCGTTTCTGAATCCAGACGGCCGAGGCGAATGGCCTGGCCGATACCCAGCCCGAGCAACGCGCCCAACAGCGCATCGCTGAACGACTCATCGAGTATCCAGCCCAGCACCAGCCCAATCAGCATGAACATCCATTGCATGGTCGATATCCCTAAGCGGCCCATTGCCTTGTGGCGTCTGCGCTGACGCCTTCGCGGGCAAGCCTCGCTCCTACCGCGACTTGTATACGTCCTGTAGGAGCGAGGCTTGCCCGCGAAGGCGTTGGTGCAGCACTCACTGAAACTGGGGCTTAGTATATCGATCAGGCCCAACGGACGTTGGGCCTTGCGCACATTTGTCGCTAAAAGTTACTCCAACGCCTTCCAAATCTCCGTGGCGTACTCGCGAATGGTCCGGTCGGACGAGAACCAGCCCATCCGGGAGGTGCTCAACACCGCCGACCGCCACCAGGCTTCAGAATCGTGCCAATGGGCTTCCACGCGCATCTGCGCATCCCAGTAGGAATCGAAATCGGCGCAGACCAGGAAGCGGTCGTAGTCGATCAACGAATCGATCAAACCTGCGTAACGGGACGGATCATCCGGCGAGAACACCCCGCCACGAATCGCTTGCAGCACGTCGTTAAGTCGATGGGACGCGGCAATGTCCGGCGTCGCGTTGAACTCATGGTTCTGCTTGCGCGCTTCAACCTGCTGAGCGCTGAGGCCGAAGATGAACATGTGCTCGACACCGATGCGTTCACACATTTCGACGTTGGCACCGTCCAGCGTACCGATGGTCAGCGCGCCGTTGAGGCCGAACTTCATGTTGCTGGTGCCCGAGGCCTCGAAGCCTGCGGTGGAAATCTGCTCCGACAAATCCGCCGCCGGAATGATGCTCTCCGCCAGGCTGACGTTGTAGTTGGGCAGGAACACCACTTTGAGCAGGCCGCGCACCGTCGGGTCGTTGTTCACCACCCGGGCGATGTCGTTGGTCAACTTGATGATCAACTTGGCCTGGTGATAACTGGCTGCGGCCTTGCCGGCGAAGATTTTCACCCGCGGCACCCAATCGATTTCCGGCTCGGCACGAATCGCCTGGTACAGCGCCACGGTGTGCATCAGGTTGAGCAACTGGCGTTTGTATTCGTGGATCCGTTTGACCTGCACGTCGAACATCGCCGCCGGATTGACCGCGATCCCCAATCGCTCATGAATCAGGTAGGCCAAGGCTTTTTTGCTGTGCAGACGTTGCTCGGCGAAGGCTTTGCGGAAAGCGCTTTTCTCGGCGAAGGGCTCCAGTTCCAGCAGGCGTTCTTCTGCGTTGTCCAACAGATCCGGGCCGAGGGCATCGACCATCATCGACGTCAGTTCAGGGTTGGCCTGGTAGAGCCAGCGGCGGAAGGTGATGCCGTTGGTCTTGTTGTTGATCCGCTCCGGGTAGAGCTTGTGCAGTTCGGAGAACACGGTTTTGCGCATCAGCTGCGTGTGTAGCGCGGACACGCCGTTGACGCTGTGGGAACCGAGGAACGCCAGGTTGCCCATGCGCACGCGGCGGCCGTTGTCTTCTTCGATCAGCGACACCGCACGCAGCACGTCGAAGTCGTGAATGCCTTTGGCGCGCAACGAATCGATGTGCTGGGCGTTGATCAGGTAAATGATCTGCATGTGCCGCGGCAACATCCGCTCCATCAAACCGACTGGCCAGGTTTCCAGCGCTTCCGGCAACAGCGTGTGGTTGGTGTACGAAAGCGTATCGACCGTGACCTGCCACGCGGCGTCCCACGCCACGTCGTAGACATCGACGAGTTGACGCATCAGCTCGGCCACGGCAATCGAAGGGTGCGTGTCGTTGAGCTGGATCGCCGCGTGGTCACCCAGGGTCAGGACCGAGGTGTGCATGTTGCGATGGCGGCGCAGCAGATCCTGCAAGGACGCGGCGACGAAGAAGTACTCCTGGCGCAGGCGCAATTCCTGACCGGCTTCGGTGCTGTCCGCCGGGTAGAGCACCCGGGAGATACTTTCCGCCCGGGCGACTTCGGCCACAGCGCCCAAGTGGTCACCGGCGTTGAAGCGTTCCAGGTGCAAATCTTCCATGGCACGGGCACGCCACAGGCGCAGCGTATTGACGCTCGCCCCGCGCCAGCCGACCACTGGCGTGTCGTAAGCAATGGCCCGCACGGTTTCCGCCGGGGACCAGACTTGCTTGGACTTGCCGTTCTCATCGGTCACGGTTTCGACACTGCCGCCGAAGCCGATCGGGTAAACGACTTCAGGCCGTTCAAATTCCCAGGGGTTGCCGAAATCCAGCCAGTGTTCGGTCTGCTCCTGCTGCCAGCCGTCGACGATGGCCTGGCGGAACAAGCCGTGTTCATAACGAATGCCGTAGCCGTGACCAGCGATGCCGAGGGTCGACATGCTTTCCATGAAGCACGCCGCCAGACGACCGAGGCCGCCGTTGCCCAGGGCCGCGTCGGGCTCCAGCAGGCGGATGCGTTCCAGGTCGACGCCGAGTTCAGTCAGGGCCTCGCGGGCGACGTCGAGCAGGCCGAGGTTGCTCAGGCTGTCGTAGAGCAGCCGGCCGATGAGAAATTCCAGGGAGAGGTAATAAACCCGTTTCTGACCTTTGCGGTAAATCTGCCGGGTGTGATCCATCCAGTGCTCGACCATGTGATCGCGCGCTGCCAGGGCGATGGCTTCGAACCAGTCGTGGTCGAAGGCGTGATCCGGGTCTTTGCCCACCGCGTAGGTGAGTTTGGTCAAGACGGCATCGCGAAATGCGGCCACCTCTGCTTCGCGAACAAGTGGTTCTTGAGTCATCGATAGGACCTCGAGCGAGCGTTGAGTTGTCTGAGCCTAGACGGTCTGACAGGCGGTCGGGGCTCTGGTTCGGCAGTTTTTCCTGATAGTGCGAGATAGGCCGGCATTACATTGTCGTGTACCTGAATCAATGCAGGGGCCGTGCCGGATTAACGGTGTTATTTGGGTGACGGAGAAAAAATCTGGCGAAAGGTTGTTCAAAAATCCACCAGTCCCGGTATGATCGCGCGCCCTGATGCACACGCTGGTAACAACCGATGATGAAGTCCAACCTGATCGCTGCCGCAGAGATCGATCGCCTCGATACCTGGGCCAAGTATTCTGCGCCGATGTGCGGCTCATGTGTATCCAGCTGCTGCACCCTGCCGGTCGAGGTCAAGATCAAGGATCTGATCCGTATCGGCATCGTCGACGAGTTCGAGCGCGGCGATCCTGCGAAGAACATCGCCAAGCGACTGCAGAAGGAAGGGATCGTCGAGCGCTACAGCCAGAAAACCGAGATCTTCACCCTCCAGCGCATGAGCAACAACGATTGCCTGTACCTGGATCGTAAGAGCCGTCTGTGCACTATTTATGAAAAGCGCCCGGACACCTGCCGCAATCACCCGAAAATCGGGCCACGGCCGGGGTATTGCGCTTACAAGCCCAAAGAAGTGGCGCGCGAGACCAGCGAAAGCCGCCGCACCCTCGAAAAATTCTGATCCGCAATCTCGCTGCCTGATAGATCGCTTTCGCGGGCAAGCCTCGCTCCTACAGTTTTTGTAGATCCGTAGGAGCGAGGCTTGCCCGCGAAGGGGCCGGCACAAACACCGCACAATCCCCAGACAAACAAAAACGCCCCCGACCTTGCGGTCGGGGGCGTTTTTTTAGCTGCTAACTAAGTCGAGACTCAGTTACCGCTTTTCTTGGCAGCGCGGGTACGCTCGCTTTCGCCCAGGATCTTCTTGCGAAGACGGATGGACTTAGGAGTGACTTCGCACAATTCGTCTTCTTGAACGAATTCCAGAGCTTGTTCCAGGGTGAAACGGATAGGCGGAACCAGAGCGATGGTTTCGTCTTTACCCGAAGCACGCATGTTGTCGAGCTTCTTGCCTTTGGTTGGGTTGACGCCCAGGTCGTTGTCGCGGCTGTTGATGCCGACGATTTGACCTTCGTACACGTCTTCGCCGTGACCCAGGAACAGTTTGCCGCGAGCTTGCAGGGTTTCCAGCGAGTAAGTCAGAGCCTTACCGGTAGCAACCGAAACCAGCACGCCGTTCTGACGGCCGGACATGTCGCCGGACTTCATCACGTCGTAACGGTCGAAGATCGAGGTCAGGATGCCTGCACCGGAGGTCAGGGTCAGGAACTCGTTACGGAAACCGATCAAGCCACGAGCCGGGATGTTGTACTCAAGGCGCACACGGCCCTTGCCATCCGGAACCATGTTGGTCAGGTCGCCCTTACGGATACCGATCTGTTCCATGATCGAACCTTGCGATTCTTCTGGCAGGTCGATGGTCACGTTTTCGTACGGTTCGTGCTTCACGCCGTCAACCATACGGATGATCACTTCCGGACGACCAACACCCATTTCGAAGCCTTCGCGACGCATGGTTTCGATCAGTACCGAGAGGTGCAGCTCACCACGGCCGGAGACTTTGAACTTGTCGGCGGTGTCGCCTTCTTCAACGCGCAGGGCAACGTTGTAGAGCAGTTCTTTGTCCAGACGTTCCTTGATGTTACGGGACGTCACGAACTTGCCTTCTTTACCGCAGAAAGGCGAGTCGTTTACCTGGAAGGTCATGGAAACGGTTGGTTCGTCAACGGTCAGCGGCTTCATCGCTTCGACGTTCAGTGGGTCGCACAGAGTGTCGGAGATGAACAGCTGGTCGAAGCCGCTGATGCAGACGATGTCGCCGGCAGCTGCTTCTTCAACGTCGATACGGTGCAGACCGTGGTGACCCATCAGCTTCAGGATACGACCGGTACGCTTCTTGCCGTCGGCGTCGATAGCGACAACCGGAGTGTTCGGCTTGATGCGGCCACGAGCGATACGGCCAACGCCGATAACACCCAGGAAGCTGTTGTAGTCCAGAGCGGAGATCTGCATCTGGAACGGACCGTCACGGTCGACTTTCGGCGCAGGTACGTTGTCGACGATCGACTGGTACAGCGGGGTCATGTCTTCAGCCATGTCGGTGTGTTCCAGACCGGCAATGCCGTTCAGGGCCGAGGCGTAGACCACTTTGAAGTCCAGCTGTTCTTCGGTAGCACCGAGGTTGTCGAACAGGTCGAAGATCTGGTCCAGAACCCAGTCCGGACGCGCGCCTGGACGGTCAACCTTGTTGATGACCACGATTGGACGCAGGCCGGCTTCGAAAGCCTTCTTGGTCACGAAACGGGTTTGCGGCATAGGGCCGTCTTGAGCGTCAACCAGCAGCAGAACGGAGTCAACCATCGACATTACGCGTTCAACTTCGCCGCCGAAGTCGGCGTGGCCCGGGGTGTCCACGATGTTGATGTGGAAGCCGTTCCAGTTGATGGCGGTGTTTTTCGCCAGAATGGTAATACCGCGCTCTTTCTCCTGGTCGTTGGAGTCCATCACGCGCTCGTCGTTGAGCTCGTTGCGCTCCAGGGTGCCGGATTGACGCAAGAGTTTGTCTACCAGGGTGGTCTTACCATGGTCAACGTGAGCAATGATGGCGATGTTGCGTAGATTTTCGATCACTTGTGTATCTCGATCAGAGGATTCGGTGTGCTGACAGGTCGTGGCAGCGATTAACAGTAGAGTCAGGCCTTGCCGTTACGGCTTGACGGCAGAGTCGGGGGGCCGGTGACGCAGGCCACAGGCAAACAGCCCCGGGCTCTTAGCTCGGTCGATAAACGCGCACATTGGCATGCCCCTCACTGAGCAAATGGTGGGCATGCAGGCGACTCATCACGCCTTTGTCGCAATACAGCAGGTACTGGCGAGTAGGGTCCAGTTCCTTGAAACGAGCGTTCAATGCATAAAACGGCATCGTTTTTATGTCGATGCCAGCCAAGTCCAGCGGGTCGTCTTCAGCGGCATCCGGGTGACGGATGTCGATGACGATCTGACCGGCCAGCGCTTCGCTGACTTCTTCAATCTGCACATCCTGGCCCAATTCGTCGATCACGCGATCGATCGGCACCAGTTTGGCGTTCTCGAGCGCACGCTCAAGTACTGCCATGTCGAACTGTTGTTCTTCGTACTCCACGCGCGGTCGCTTGGCGTGAGTCTTGGGGTTCACCGAGATGACCCCGCAGTATTCCGGCATGTGCTTGGCGAAGTCGGCAGTACCGATTTCGTTGGCCAGGTCGATGATGTCCTGCTTGTGACTGGCGATCAGCGGACGCAAGACCAGCTTGTCGGTCACGCAGTCGATCACGGACAGGTTCGGCAGTGTCTGGCTCGACACCTGGGAAATCGCCTCGCCGGTAACCAGCGCGTCGATGTCCAGCCGATCGGCAATACGGGAAGCAGCGCGCAACATCATACGCTTCAAAACTACACCCATATGACTGTTATCGACTTTCCCGAGAATTTCTCCCAGTACTTCCTCGAACGGCACACTCACAAATAACACGCGTTGGGAGCTGCCGTACTTCTTCCAGATGAAGTGCGCGACTTCCATGACGCCCAGTTCATGGGCCCGTCCACCCAGATTGAAGAAGCAGAAATGGCTCATCAGGCCACGGCGCATGATCTGGTAAGACGCAACGGTCGAATCGAAACCGCCGGACATCAGCACAAGCGTCTGTTCCAGGGCACCCAGCGGATATCCGCCAATGCTGTTGTGCTGGTTGTGGATCACAAACAACCGTTTGTCGCGAATTTCGATGCGAACTTCGATTTCCGGCTCTTTCAGCGAGATTCCGGCGGCGCCGCACTGACGACGCAGTTGGCTGCCGACGTATTTTTCGACATCCATCGAACTGAATTCATGCTTGCCGGCCCGCTTGCAGCGCACCGAAAAGATCTTCCCGGCCAGCGCATCACCGAAGTGCTGCTTGCACTTGGCGACGATGTCGTCGAAGTCGCCCAGCGGGTATTCGTCGACTTGCAGGAAATGCGCGATGCCTGGCATGCAGCTCAGGCGCTCGGTCATCTCCTTCAGGGCTTTGGGCTCGCTGACGCGTGTTTCCAGCTCGAGATTGTCCCACACACCGTTCACCACCACAGCCGGGTCCAGGTCGCGGAGCACGGTACGGATGTTTTTGGCCAACTGGCGGATGAAACGCATCCGTACCGGGCGGCTCTTGATGGTGATCTCGGGGAAGACTTTTACGATAAGTTTCATGAAAACAGCGCGCGCTGGGCCAGCCGAAAAAGGGGGGCGCGGATTATAGCGGAAATTGCTCAAGGTTTAACCAGTTAATGTGCAGAAGGTTTTGCTCGCACCAAAACGGGTCATTTACTGATTTTAACGCTACATTGTAGGGCGAGATTTTCAGCTCGCAGACGCTTTGTGCCTTTATAAGCGTGATATTGGGGCAAAAAACCCATGGTGGGGCACTGGCATGCAATTTGCTCCCTTGTGAGGCAGGTTGCCTTGGCAGAGTATTCGCGCCGGCATCACCCACATTCTAAGGGCATCCACTACTAAGCCCGAAGCCACCCGGAGGACACTATGTCGAAGTCGGTTCAACTCATCAAAGATCATGACGTCAAGTGGATTGATCTGCGCTTCACGGACACCAAAGGCACTCAGCACCACGTGACCATGCCGGCTCGCGACGCGCTGGATGAAGCTTTCTTCGAAGAAGGCAAAATGTTCGACGGTTCCTCCATCGCTGGCTGGAAAGGCATCGAAGCCTCCGACATGATCCTGCTGCCGGACGACAGCACTGCCGTTCTCGACCCGTTCACCGAAGACCCAACGCTGATCATCGTGTGCGACGTCATCGAGCCGTCGACCATGCAAGGCTACGATCGCGACCCACGTGCGATCGCCAAGCGTGCCGAGGAATACCTGAAGTCGACCGGTATCGGCGACACCGTATTCGTTGGCCCGGAGCCTGAGTTCTTCATCTTCGATCAAGTGAAGTTCAAGTCCGACATCTCCGGTTCGATGTTCAAGATCTTCTCCGAACAAGGTTCGTGGATGTCCGACCAGGACATCGAAAGCGGTAACCATGGCCACCGCCCAGGTATCAAAGGCGGTTACTTCCCGGTTCCACCGTTCGACCACGACCACGAAATCCGTACCTCCATGTGCAACGCCATGGAAGAAATGGGCCTGGTCATCGAAGTTCACCACCACGAAGTGGCAACTGCCGGTCAGAACGAAATCGGTGTGAAGTTCAACACCCTGGTCGCCAAGGCTGACGAAGTTCAGACCCTGAAGTACTGCGTGCACAACGTTGCTGTCGCTTACGGCCGCACCGCTACCTTCATGCCTAAGCCTCTGTACGGCGATAACGGTTCGGGTATGCACGTTCACTTGTCCATCGCCAAAGATGGCAAGAACACCTTCGCTGGCGAAGGCTATGCCGGCCTGTCCGACACCGCCCTGTACTTCATCGGCGGCATCATCAAGCACGGTAAGGCACTGAACGGCTTCACCAACCCGTCGACCAACTCCTACAAGCGTCTGGTCCCAGGTTTCGAAGCTCCGGTAATGCTGGCCTACTCGGCTCGCAACCGTTCCGCTTCGATCCGTATTCCTTACGTGTCCAGCCCTCGCGCTCGCCGTATCGAAGCCCGCTTCCCGGATCCAGCAGCCAACCCGTACCTGGCCTTCGCTGCCCTGGTAATGGCTGGCCTGGACGGCATCCAGAACAAGATCCACCCTGGCGACGCCGCTGACAAAAACCTGTATGACCTGCCGCCTGAAGAGGCGAAAGAGATCCCACAAGTTTGCGGCAGCCTGAAAGAAGCCCTGGAAGAGCTGGACAAAGGTCGTGCGTTCCTGACCAAAGGCGGCGTGTTCTCCGATGACTTCATCGACGCTTACATCGCTCTGAAAAGCGAAGAAGAAATCAAGGTACGCACCTTCGTACACCCACTGGAATATGAGCTGTACTACAGCTGCTGATCCGGTAGCGCTGCGGCACGCAGCGTGACAAAAAGAGGCCTCCTTCGGGAGGTCTTTTTTATGCCCGCAATTTAGCGGTCAATGAAGAAACCTGTGGGAGCGGGCTTGCCCGCGATGGCGTCGGCACATCCGATATTAATGACTCAGACAGTCCGTCATCGCGGGCAAGCCCGCTCCCACAGGGTTTTTTGGTGTTTGAGGGATTTCAGCAATTCATGCCCAAATGTTAACGAGCTGGGTCAATCGCCACCCCCTGACCTATGCTGCAACCCAACGCTTTCGTTTCTGGTCGATTTTATGGGTCGTGGTTTTCTTTTGATGTTGCTGCTGATCGCCCTGCCCGCCGCAGCGCAGATCTATAAGTACACCGACGCCTCTGGCAACACCGCCTACAGCAATCGACCACCCGATGGCGTCAAGGCTCAGTCGGTCGAGTTGCCACCGCTTAACAGCGTTGAGCGCCAGGCGCCTCCTGCCCCGCCTGCCGAAGCCACTAACAGCGAACAGCCCCGCAGCGCCTACGAGGTGCTGGAGTTGACCGGTTTACCCACCGACGAAGCCCTGCGCGCCAACAACGGCACGTTCACGGTCAGCGTCATGATCAAACCGCGCCTTCAAGCGCCGCACCGGTTCAGGTTGCTGCTGGATGATCAACCCTACGGGCAGTCGAGCAACGTACCGATCCTGCAGCTAGTCAACATCGACCGTGGCGAACACAGCCTGGCGGTACAGGTGATCGATGGCGAGAACCTCGTTCAGCAGAGCCCGACGGTGACGTTCACCGTGCAACGGGTGCACAAGCCATGAGGTTGTGGCTGTTGATCGCGTGCCTGATCGCGCTGCCGGTAACGGCCGATGTCTTCACCTACGTCGACGCTCACGGCAACCGGGTCTACACCGACCAGCCAGGCTCGGGAAACGCCAAGCGTGTACCGCTGGCGACGAGCAATCGCATGTCCGCCAACCCCACCGGGGCGGCGCCGGTGCTTACTAAGCAAAAAACCGAAGATAAACCCTTGTTCCACTACGACATGCTCCGTGTGCTGGTCCCGGAACCAGACGCTACGGTCCGTAGCAACGCCGGCGAATTGATCGTCAGTGTCACCAATGAACCCGGCCTGCAACGAGGCCATCGCTACCGATTGCTGCTCGACGGCCAACCAACTGCCGAGCCCGGCCTCAGCCCGGTCTTTGCCCTGAGCAACATCGACCGTGGCAGCCACAACCTGTCCGTGGAAATCCTCGACGAACGAGGCCGCACCGTCGAACGCACGGCCAATCAACCCTTCCAGATGCTGCGCATTTCCCTCGCGCAGAAACGCAAGGTCAAACCTTGCGTCCTGACCGACTACGGCCAACGGCCGGAATGTCCGCTCAAAGACAAACCTGAAGAAGAAAAAAATCCGTTCCTGCGCTTCTTCTAACCTTGCTCAGGTTTGCGCACTATATTGGTGCGATAGACTGCACCGTTCCCACATCTCAACCCATTTTGGTTCGAAAGTACCCGCGAAAGCTGGCAGAACGCCACGCAAACGAGCGTCAAACGCCCGTTTCAGGCCTTAAACGCTTCTTTTCGGAGCCTTGGTTTGGTTTTTGCATTTTCCTCGTATCAGCGCTTGTTTCTTGCGCACGCCCCGCTCCAAAAGAGGTCCTGATGACCATTAGCGACGCACTACACCGCTTGCTACTCGACAATCTGACCACCGCCACCATTCTGCTCGACGCCGAACTGCGCCTCGAGTACATGAACCCGGCGGCGGAGATGCTCCTGGCCATTAGCGGTCAGCGCAGCCATGGGCAGTTCATCAGCGAGTTGTTCACCGAATCCACCGAAGCGCTGAATTCTCTGCGCCAGGCGGTTGAGCAGGCCCACCCGTTCACCAAGCGCGAAGCGATGCTCACCGCCCTCACCGGCCAGACGCTGACCGTCGACTACGCGGTAACACCGATCCTGGCCAACGGCGCCACGATGCTGCTGCTGGAAGTCCATCCCCGCGACCGCTTGCTGCGGATCACCAAGGAAGAGGCGCAGCTGTCGAAGCAGGAAACCAGCAAAATGCTGGTGCGCGGCCTCGCTCACGAGATCAAGAATCCGCTGGGCGGGATTCGCGGCGCCGCACAACTGCTCGCCCGTGAACTTCCGGAAGAAAGCCTGCGCGATTACACCAACGTCATCATTGAAGAAGCCGACCGCCTGCGAAACCTCGTGGACCGCATGCTCGGCTCCAACAAATTGCCGTCACTGGCCATGTGCAACATTCACGAAGTACTGGAACGCGTCTGTCACCTGGTGGAAGCGGAAAGTCAGGGCTGCATCACTTTGGTGCGCGACTACGATCCAAGCATTCCTGACGTGTTGATCGACCGCGAACAAATGATTCAGGCGGTGCTGAACATCGTGCGCAACGCGATGCAAGCCATCAGCAGCCAGAACGAGCTGCGCCTGGGCCGCATCAGCCTGCGTACCCGCGCCATGCGCCAGTTCACCATCGGCCACGTGCGTCATCGCCTGGTGACCAAGATCGAAATCATCGACAACGGTCCTGGCATTCCTGCGGACCTGCAAGAAACCATCTTCTTTCCCATGGTCAGCGGCCGTCCGGACGGTACCGGGCTGGGCCTGGCCATTACCCAGAACATCATCAGCCAGCACCAGGGTTTGATCGAATGTGACAGCCACCCAGGCCACACCACTTTCTCGATCTTCCTGCCCCTGGAACAAGGAGCCACATCGACATGAGCCGTAGTGAAACCGTGTGGATCGTCGATGACGACCGTTCTATCCGTTGGGTCCTGGAAAAAGCCTTGCAGCAGGAAGGCATGACCACGCAAAGCTTCGACAGCGCCGATGGCGTGATGAGCCGCCTGGCGCGCCAGCAGCCGGACGTGATCATCTCTGACATCCGCATGCCGGGTGCCAGCGGTCTGGACCTTCTGGCGCGGATTCGCGAGCAACACCCACGGCTGCCAGTGATTATCATGACTGCGCACTCCGATCTGGACAGCGCTGTCGCGTCCTATCAGGGCGGCGCGTTTGAGTACCTGCCAAAACCGTTCGACGTCGATGAAGCGGTGTCGCTGGTCAAGCGCGCCAACCAGCACGCTCAGGAACAGCAAGGCCTGGAAGTCCCGGTTGCCTTGACCCGTACCCCGGAAATCATCGGCGAAGCGCCGGCGATGCAGGAAGTGTTTCGCGCCATCGGGCGCTTGAGCCACTCCAACATCACCGTGCTGATCAATGGCGAGTCCGGTACCGGCAAAGAATTGGTGGCCCACGCCCTGCACCGTCACAGTCCACGGGCAGCGTCGCCATTCATCGCGCTGAACATGGCGGCGATTCCGAAAGACCTGATGGAATCCGAGCTGTTCGGCCATGAGAAAGGCGCATTCACCGGCGCGGCCAACCTGCGTCGCGGGCGCTTTGAGCAGGCGGACGGCGGCACGCTGTTCCTCGATGAAATCGGCGACATGCCGGCAGACACCCAGACTCGCTTGCTGCGCGTACTGGCCGACGGCGAGTTCTACCGCGTTGGCGGTCATACGCCGGTGAAGGTTGATGTGCGCATCATCGCTGCGACCCACCAGAACCTGGAAACCCTGGTGCACGCCGGGAAATTCCGTGAAGACTTGTTTCACCGCCTCAACGTGATCCGCATCCACATTCCACGGCTGTCGGACCGTCGCGAAGACATCCCGACCCTGGCCAAGCACTTCCTCAGCCGCGCTGCGCAAGAACTGGCGGTGGAACCGAAGCTGCTGAAAAGCGAAACCGAGGAATACCTGAAAAACCTGCCGTGGGGCGGCAACGTGCGTCAGCTGGAGAACACCTGCCGCTGGATCACGGTGATGGCTTCGGGACGCGAAGTGCACATCAGCGACCTGCCGCCAGAGCTGTTGAGCCTGCCGCAGGATTCGGCGCCGGTGACCAACTGGGAGCAAGCGTTGCGCCAGTGGGCTGATCAGGCGCTGGCTCGCGGTCAGTCGAGCCTGCTCGACAGCGCCGTACCGGCCTTCGAGCGGATCATGATCGAGACCGCCCTGAAACACACCGCGGGGCGTCGTCGCGATGCTGCGGTTTTGCTGGGCTGGGGGCGTAACACCCTGACGCGCAAGATCAAGGAATTGGGGATGAAGGTTGATGGTGGGGATGATGATGAAGGGGAAGAGGGTTAAACAGCGCCTTTAAATCATCGCCGTTCGATAGATCCATTCGCGGGCAAGCCTCGCTCCTACAGGATTGGCGCCATTTCAAAATTGGCGCAGATCCTGTAGGAGCGAGGCTTGCCCGCGAAGCTTTTAGGGCCTTAGTGCACCGCCGCAATGCACCGTGAACCGCAATCGCGCACGGCAACAGATCCGAAATCCCGCCTGCGTTCGCAATCGAACCCCTATTGAAAAAACACGAAAGCCCCGGAATACGGGGCTTTCGACGTTTCAGCGCGACATTCTGTTTCAACTTGTTAAAACCTGGCACGCCCCCTGCAATAGTCCATTCAGTGATTCAGTTCACTATCCGGTTTCGGGGACCTTGGTACAGGCAGGCCGGGGATTCCCCTCTTTACATCGGGCTCACACCGCACAGGCGACGAGCCCAACCCGTTTTGGGGCCCTTGATACAGGCAGGTCAGGGGTTCCTTCTTTACACCGGGCTCGACGCAATGCGCGAGCCCTGCCGTTTTGGGAACCTTGGTACAGGCAGGCCGGGGATTCCCTCTTTTATTGCTCCCGGAGATGGATCTCCAGCCGCCAGCGGTCATCGACCTCGCTACCGGTCCACTCGCCCTGCAGTGGCCGGGCCGCCACTACCGTCAGCAACAACCCTCCATCACTCAAGCGCGTCCGCCAGTTCACGACCTTGTCGTTGAGCTTGAGCTGACCTTTCTGCGCCTTGCCTTGCGCTTCGAACAGCAACGCGAGGCTGCCGTCGACGAACTCGCCATGGGTCTTGGGTTCGTTGTTGAACCACACCACCAGCCCATCGTCCGTCACCTCGACCTGCTGCAATTCGCTGGGGTCAGGCGTGGTCAGGCGACCGATCATCAGCCCCACCATCAGTCCGACAATCGCCAGCGAACCCATTACACGCGGTAATAGTTTCGAACGTGGATCGACGGGCGGCGTAGAATGCCCGCCATCATTACCTTCGGAGCCGTGCATGTTTCACGTCATCCTCTTCCAACCAGAAATTCCGCCGAATACCGGCAACGTTATCAGGCTGTGCGCCAACAGTGGCTGCCACCTGCATTTGATCGAACCGCTGGGCTTCGAGATGGACGACAAGCGCCTGCGCCGGGCCGGCCTCGACTACCACGAGTATGCCACCCTGCAACGCCACGCGGACCTCGCCAGTTGCCTGGAAAGCCTCGGTCATCCACGGCTGTTCGCCTTTACCACCAAGGGCTCGCGACCGTTCCACGATGCCAGTTTTGCCGAAGGCGATGCGTTCCTGTTCGGCCCGGAAAGCCGTGGCTTGCCCGCCGAAGTGCTCGATGCACTGCCCGGCGAACAACGCCTGCGCTTGCCGATGCGTGAGGGATGCCGCAGCCTGAACCTGTCGAACACCGTGGCGGTCGCCGTCTACGAAGGCTGGCGCCAGCTCGGGTTCAAGTAACACCGCATAACAAATGTGGGAGCGAGCCTGCTCGCGATAGCGGTGTGTCAGACAACATTAATGTCGACTGACACACCGCTATCGCGAGCAGGCTCGCTCCCACATTGATATTGCTTTGCTGCTTGAGATCGCTTACTGAACGGTCGGGGTCTCGCCAGCCGCCTGCATGCGTTGCAGTTCTTGTGCGTACAGCGCGTCGAAGTTCACCGGAGCCAGCATCAGGGCCGGGAACGAGCCGCGGGTCACCAGGCTGTCCAGGGTTTCGCGAGCGTACGGGAACAGGATGTTCGGGCAGAACGCGCCGAGGGTGTGACTCATCGAAGCGTCGTCCAGGTTCTTGATCAGGAAGATCCCGGCCTGTTGCACTTCAGCGATGAACGCCACTTCGCCGTTATCACCGTTTTTCACAGTGACGGACAAGGTCAGCACGACTTCGTGGAAGTCGCCTTCCAGGGCCTTTTGACGAGTGTTCAGATCCAGACCGACGCTCGGTTCCCACTGCTGGCGGAAGATCGCCGGGCTTTTCGGGGCTTCGAACGACAAGTCACGTACGTAGATGCGCTGCAAGGAGAATTGCGGTGCGGTGTCTTCTTCGCTAGCTGCAGTGTTCTGTTGGTCAGTCATCTCAGATCCTTTCTGATCTTGGGGTCTTATAGGGAAGGCGTTCAGGCCTTGAGCATGGCGTCGAGCTTGCCGGCACGCTCAAGGGCAAACAAATCATCACAGCCACCGATGTGGCGCTCGCCGATCCAGATCTGCGGCACGGACGTACGTCCGGCCTTCTGGGCCATGGCGGCCCGCACCTGCGGCTTGCCATCGACCTTGATCTCTTCGAAGGCCACGCCTTTGTTCTCGAGCAGTTGCTTGGCCCGGGAACAATAACCGCAGTAATCGCTGGAATAGACGACGACGTTGCTCATATCACTTCACCAGCGGCAGATTATCGCCTTTCCAGCTGGAGATACCGCCGGAGAGCTTGGCGGCGGTGAAGCCGGATTTCATCAGTTCGCGGGCATGGGTGCCGGCGGTCTGGCCCATGGCATCGACCAGAATGATGGTCTTGGCCTTGTGCTTTTCCAGTTCGCCGACGCGAGCAGTCAGTTTGTCGTGGGGAATATTCAACGCGCCAACAATGTGACCGGCGGCGAAATCCTTGACCGGACGAATGTCGATCACAACGCCCGCGTCCTTGTTGACCAGCCCGGTCAGTTCACCGGTGCTCAGGCTGCGGCCGCCGCCTTGCATCTGATAAGCGATCAGCAACGCCAGCAGTACGACGAAGATACCGACGAGCAGATAGTGGTTAGTGGCGAATTGAATCAGGTTAGCAACCATCGAAGGAGGTTCCAGGGCGTTAAAATGTCGGCCAGTATACACAGCCACTATGGTGGGCCAAACCCCGTCCGGCGGTGACGCCGTCGGAACTTAGCTTTAAACTGCCACTCCCTTTTTCATTGCCCCTCTTTTCATTCAGCCACGAGCGGAATCCATGACTACCACGCCTAAACCTTTGGTCCTGATTATTCTCGACGGCTTCGGTCACAGTGAGAGCCCTGAATCCAACGCCGTGTTTGCGGCGAAGAAGCCCGTACTGGACCGCTTGTGGGCCACTGTGCCGAACGGCCTGATCTCGGGCAGCGGCATGGATGTTGGCCTGCCGGACGGCCAGATGGGCAACTCCGAAGTCGGACACATGAACTTGGGCGCCGGTCGCGTGGTGTATCAAGACTTTACTCGCGTGACCAAATCGATCCGCGACGGCGAATTTTTCGAGAACCCGACCATCTGCGCTGCGGTGGATAAAGCCGTTGCTGCCGGCAAAGCCGTGCACTTTATGGGCCTGCTGTCCGATGGCGGTGTTCACAGTCACCAGGATCACCTGGTGGCCATGGCCGAACTGGCCTACAAGCGCGGCGCCGAAAAAATCTACCTGCACGCCTTCCTTGATGGCCGCGACACGCCACCGAAAAGCGCCCAGTCGTCCATCGAACTGCTCGATGCGACCTTCCAGGCGTTGGGCAAAGGCCGGATCGCCAGCATTGTCGGCCGTTACTTCGCCATGGACCGCGACAACCGCTGGGACCGCGTGTCCCAGGCCTACAACCTGATTGTCGACGGCAACGGAGAATTCAACGCCGCCACCGCGCAGGAAGGCCTGCAAGCCGCTTACGAGCGTGGCGAGAGCGACGAATTCGTCAAAGCCACCTCCATCGGCGAGCCGGTGAAAGTCGAAGACGGCGACGCCGTGGTCTTCATGAACTTCCGCGCCGACCGCGCCCGTGAGTTGACCCGTGTGTTCGTCGAAGACGGCTTCAAGGAATTCGAGCGTGCGCGCCAGCCGAAACTGGCCGGCTTCGTCATGCTGACCCAATACGCCGCCAGCATTCCCGCGCCATCGGCCTTTGCCGCCGGCAGCCTGGACAACGTGCTGGGCGATTACCTGGCGAAAAACGGCAAGACGCAGCTGCGCATCGCTGAAACCGAAAAATACGCCCACGTGACCTTCTTCTTCTCCGGCGGTCGCGAAGAACCGTTCCCGGGCGAAGAGCGCATCCTGATCCCGTCGCCGAAAGTCGCCACCTATGACTTGCAGCCCGAGATGAGTGCCCCGGAAGTCACCGACCGCATCGTCGACGCCATTGAAAACCAGCGTTACGACGTGATCGTGGTCAACTACGCCAACGGCGACATGGTCGGCCACAGCGGTGTGTTTGATGCGGCGGTGAAAGCCGTTGAATGCCTGGACCTGTGCGTTGGCCGCATCGTTGATGCGCTGGACAAGGTCGGTGGTGAAGCGCTGATCACGGCTGACCACGGTAACGTCGAGCAAATGTCCGATGAATCCACTGGCCAGGCTCACACCGCTCACACGACCGAGCCGGTGCCGTTCATTTATGTCGGCAAGCGTGACCTGAAGGTGCGCGATGGCGGCGTGCTGGCGGATGTGGCGCCGACCATGCTGATGTTGCTGGGGATGGAAAAACCGTCTGAAATGACCGGTACTTCGATTCTGGTGTAACCGGTCTCTCTAAAAACCACATAACCCTGTGGGAGCGGGCTTGCCCGCGATAGCAATCTGACTGCCAACTAATATGTTGAATGTCAGGACGTCATCGCGGGCAAGCCCGCTCCCACAGTGGTTTCTGGTGGTTTTAAAAATTAATTACACCCACTTGCCAGCCCGGTGATCACACAACCCCAATTGGGCGTTTTTTTTGCGGCGCTTGGCGGGCATACTAGGCCGTCCCTTTCCCTGGTGTCGCCCGCCTCTATGCTTCGCGTCCTGATAGCCCTTGCTCTGACTTGCCTGCTCCAACCGGCCTTCGCTGACGAGCGCGCGCAAACCCAACAACAGTTGGACGCTACGCGTCAGGACATTGCCGAGCTGAAAAAACTGCTGGGCAAGCTGCAAGAAGAAAAATCCGGTGTGCAGAAAGACCTCAAAGGCACCGAGACCGAGATGGGCAAGCTCGAGAAGCAGGTCGAGGCCCTGCAAAAAGAGCTGAAGAAAAGCGAATCCGAGCTGCAGCGACTCGATGGTGAGAAAAAAAAACTCCAGAGCGCGCGCACTGAACAGCAACGACTGATCGCCATTCAGGCCCGTGCGGCCTACCAGAACGGCCGGCAGGAGTACCTGAAGCTGCTGCTGAACCAGCAAAATCCGGAAAAATTCGCCCGCACCCTCACCTATTACGACTACCTGAGCCAGGCCCGCCTGGAGCAGCTGAAGAATTTCAACGAAACCCTGCGCCAACTGGCCAATGTCGAAAAAGACATCGGCTTGCAGCAAGCGCAATTGCTGGTGCAGAAAAGCAGCCTCGACAGCCAGCGCGACGAACTCGACAAGGTTCGCAAGGAGCGTCAGCAAGTCCTGGCCAAGCTGAGCGACGACGTGAAGGCTCGCGATCAGAAGCTGGCCGCCCGCGAGCAGGATCAGGCAGACCTGTCTAAAGTCCTTAAAACCATCGAAGAAACCCTGGCCCGCCAGGCTCGAGAGGCTGAAGAAGCGCGACAAAAAGCGCTCATCGCCCAGCAGGAAGCCGAAAAAAAGCGTTTACGTGAGGCTCAGGAACAGGCCGATGCCACGACTGATGCCCCACGCAAACCCGTTAAATCGACACCCGGGGTGCTGGTTTCAAGTTCAGGCGAGACCTTCGGCGGTGCTTTTGCTTCAACTCGCGGCAAACTTCCATGGCCCGTCGATGGTCGACTGCTTGCGCGCTTCGGTGAATCCCGTGGCGACGATACCCGTACCAAGTGGGACGGCGTGATGATCAGCGCCTCCGCCGGCAGCCAGGTTCACGCCGTGCATGGCGGTCGCGTGGTGTTCGCCGACTGGTTGCGTGGCGCCGGTCTGCTGGTGATTCTCGACCACGGCAACGGTTTTTTGAGTCTTTATGGTCACAACCAGACGCTGCTCAAGTCTGCGGGTGACGTGGTAAAAGCCGGTGAGTCCATCTCCACTGTCGGTAGCAGTGGCGGGCAGGACACACCAGCGCTGTATTTCGCTATTCGTCGGCAGGGTCACCCGAGTGATCCGGCGCAATGGTGCCGCGCGCAAGGATAGGCGTTGAGTCACCTACATTAGGAGTTCGTTCGACATGCTGCATTTGTCCCGCCTTACCTCGCTGGCCCTGACGATCGCCCTGGTGATCGGCGCGCCGCTGGCGTTCGCCGCGCAACCTGCCCCGGCTGTCGCACCTGCGGGCACTGCTGCGACCACCAAGGCGCCGTTGCCTCTGGAAGAGTTGCGCACCTTTGCCGAGGTCATGGATCGGATCAAGGCAGCCTATGTCGAGCCGGTGGACGACAAGACCCTGCTGGAAAATGCCATCAAAGGCATGCTCAGCAACCTTGATCCGCACTCCGCCTACCTGGGCCCGGAAGATTTCGCTGAGCTGCAGGAAAGCACCAGCGGCGAATTCGGCGGCCTGGGCATCGAAGTCGGCGCGGAAGACGGTTTCATCAAAGTGGTTTCGCCCATCGATGACACTCCGGCGTCCAAGGCTGGTATTCAGGCGGGCGATTTCATCGTCAAGATCAACGGCCAGCCGACTCGCGGCCAGAGCATGACTGAAGCCGTGGACAAGATGCGCGGCAAGATCGGTCAGAAAATCACCCTGACCCTGGTGCGCGACGGCGGTACGCCGTTCGACGTGACCCTGTCCCGCGCGATCATTCAAGTGAAGAGTGTGAAGGCACAGTTGCTTGAGTCGGGCTACGGCTACATCCGCATCACCCAGTTCCAGGTCAAGACCGGCGAGGAAGTCTCCAAGGCCTTGGCCAAACTGCGCAAGGACAACGGCAAGAAGCTCAACGGCATCATTCTCGACCTGCGCAACAACCCGGGTGGCGTGCTGCAATCGGCAGTGGAAGTGGTCGACCACTTCATCACCAAGGGCCTGATCGTTTACACCAAGGGCCGCATCGCCAACTCCGAGCTGCGTTTCTCCGCCACCGGCAAAGACGAAAGCGAAGCCGTGCCGATGGTTGCCCTGATCAACGGCGGCAGCGCCTCGGCTTCGGAAATTGTCGCCGGTGCCCTGCAGGATCAAAAACGCGCAGTGGTCATGGGCACCACCAGTTTCGGCAAAGGCTCGGTACAAACCGTGCTGCCGCTGAACAACGAACGCGCATTGAAGATCACCACGGCGCTGTACTACACGCCGAACGGCCGTTCAATCCAGGCCCAGGGCATCGTCCCGGACATCGAAGTGCGCAAGGCCAAGATCACCAACGAACAGGATGGCGAGTATTTCAAGGAAGCCGATCTGCAGGGTCACTTGGGCAATGGCAACGGCGGCGCCGACAAACCGACCGGTTCCAGCGGCAAAGCCAAGGCAATGCCACAGGATGACGATTACCAACTGGCCCAGGCCCTGAGCCTGCTCAAAGGGTTGAGCATCACCTCCGGCCGCTGAGGTGCGCCTGCGCTTCTTGATCGGCCTGCTGTGCTGTCTGGCGGGTGTTGCTCATGCAGCGCCCGCCCCTCAAAAGGCCTACATCACTCTGATCATTGATGACCTGGGGCAGAACCTGCCCCGGGATCGTCGCGTGCTGGCCCTGCCCGGCCCGGTGACCGCGGCGATCATGCCCGACACGCCCCACGCCACCGAATTCGCCCGCGAGGCTCACCGCGCCGGCAAGATCGTCATCCTGCACATGCCCATGGACCCGGCCACCGGACCGTTTGCCTGGCACCCCGACTTACCCATCGACGAACTTGAGAAACGCCTGAACGCGGCGCTCAAGGTCGTGCCCTATACCGCTGGCATCAACAACCACATGGGTAGCCGCATGACGGCACAGCGACCGGCCATGGCCTGGCTGATGGCGGACTTGCAGCGACGGCACAAGCTCTTCGTCGACAGCCGCACCAGCGCGCAGACGGTTGCGGCGGCCGAGGCGCAGAAGATCGGGTTGGCGAGCGTTTCGCGGGATGTGTTTCTGGATGATGAGCGTACTGAAGCGGCGATTTTCACGCAGCTACAGACGGCGATCAGCTTGGCGAGAAAGCAGGGCTCGGCGGTGATGATCGGGCATCCGTATCCGCAGACATTGGCGGTGCTGGAGCGGGAGTTGCCCAAGCTCAAGGCTCAGGGGATTGAGTGGATCGACATCAAACAGATGATCAGCGTGCGCAGCAATCGCGCGACGGTCGCTCATGGCAAGGATGGAGTTTATCGCTGAACCAGATCGTTCCCACGCTCTGCGTGGGAACGATCACACACACGATTCGGTGTCAGGTATCAGAGATACCGCGCCATGATGTCGTCCACCACGCCTTCCTTGCGCAGCTGATCCAGCGCGGCCTGGAGCTTGACCACCACTTCATCCGGTACATCTTTATTCAACGCCAGATAGAGCTCGGCGCTGTTGAAGCGCAGTACCGTCTTGAGGCCGTTAACGCCCTCTTGCCGCGCCAGATAACGCCCGGCCGGATCTCCCGTGGCCCACAGATCAATCTGACCGCTGACCAGCTTCTTCGCATTGTCCTGATCACGCAGCACAACAATCGGCTTCAACCCCTGCTTGGCCAGCGTCTCGGCAATCGCATCGCCCTTGTACGCACCGATCTTGTATTTGCGCGCCTGTTCCAGCGACTCAATGCTGATCTTGCTGTCCGCCTTGGCCAGCATGATCCAGTCATCCGGACCGATCGGGCCGACCCACTTGAACAGCTTCTCGCGGTCCGGCAACCGCGCCATCACGAATACGCCGTAACCGGGTTTCTCAAGGGCGAGTTTGTAGATTCGCTCCCAAGGGAAGCGCAGCGTCAGGCTGTAGGTGACGTCGGCACGTTTGAACATCTCGCGGACGATGTCCACGGCGATGCCGTTGATGTTCTCGTCCTGAGCGAAGTTCTTGCCGTTCTTCGCCATGTTGTATGGCGGGAAGTTTTCCGTCAGCAACACCAGGTCGGTGTCGGGACTTTCTTCAGCGTGGACTCCATTGATGAGCAACAGAGAAGCGCTGGCGAGGACAAGAAGAAGGCGTTTGATCATGTCGGGCTACCGAAATCCATGGCGTGCCCAAGAGTGCCTTGAGCCCGCCATGCTGTCCACTGGCCTGCATGGATTTGTTTAGCGCATTACGATCCCGCGATGCGCCATGTAAGCCTTGGCTTCCTGCACGGTGTACTCGCCGAAGTGGAAAATACTCGCCGCCAACACTGCGCTGGCGTGGCCTTCGATGATGCCGTCGGCCAGATGCTGCAGGTTGCCTACGCCGCCGGAGGCAATCACCGGGATCCCCAGTGCATCGCTGATGGCGCGCGTGACGCCCAGGTCGAAGCCGTTTTTCATACCGTCCTGGTCCATGCTGGTCAGCAGGATTTCACCGGCGCCGAGACCTTCCATTTTCTTCGCCCACTCAACGGCGTCGAGACCGGTGGGTTTGCGACCGCCGTGGGTGAAGATTTCCCAGCGCGGGGTTTCGCCCGGGCCGGAGACTTTCTTCGCGTCGATGGCAACGACGATGCACTGCGAACCGAAATGCTGAGCCGCTTCGCCGACAAACTCCGGATTGAACACCGCTGCGGTGTTGATCGAGACCTTGTCCGCGCCGGCATTCAGCAGGTTGCGTATGTCCTGCACGGTGCGCACGCCGCCACCCACGGTCAGCGGGATAAACACCTGGCTGGCCATGCGCTCGACGGTATGCAGCGTGGTGTCGCGACCGTCGACGCTGGCGGTGATGTCGAGAAAGGTAATCTCGTCGGCGCCTTGTTCGTCGTAGCGACGGGCGATTTCCACCGGGTCGCCGGCATCACGAATGTTCTCGAACTTCACACCTTTGACGACCCGACCGTTGTCCACGTCCAGGCAAGGGATGATGCGTTTGGCCAGAGCCATGCTTAATCTCCGATTAAGAGTTGCAAGCTTCAAGCTACAAGCTGCAAGAAAGAGCGGATCGCGGTCGCGCTTCTAACTTGCAGCTTGAAGCTTACAGCTTGAAGCTTACAGCTTGAAGCTTACAGCTTGGAGCTGGTCGCGTAGCTATCACAAAAAGCCTGAGCTTCTGCCACATCCAGCGTGCCTTCGTAGATCGCCCGGCCGGTGATCGCGCCGATGATGCCTGGCGCCTTGGCGTCGAGCAGCGACTTGATGTCACCGAGGTTGTGAATACCGCCAGAAGCGATGACCGGAATGCGCGTGGCAGCGGCCAGTGCAGCGGTGAACGGTACGTTGCAGCCCTGCATCATGCCGTCTTTGGCGATGTCGGTATAAACGATCGCGGACACGCCGTCGGCTTCGAATTGCTTGGCCAGGTCGATCACCTGGATGGTGCTGATCTCAGCCCAGCCGTCGGTGGCGACGAAACCGTCTTTGGCGTCCAGACCGACGATCACTTTGCCCGGGAACGCGCGGCAGGCTTCAGCGACGAAGGCCGGATCTTTCACAGCCTTGGTGCCGATGATCACGTAGCTCACGCCCGCTTTCACGTAGTGCTCAATGGTTTCCAGGGAACGGATACCGCCGCCGATCTGAATCGGCAGGTTCGGGTAGCGCTTGGCGATGGCGGTAACCACTTCGCCGTTGACCGGCTGGCCTTCGAAAGCGCCGTTCAGATCGACCAGATGCAGGCGACGGCAACCGCCCTCCACCCACTTGGCAGCCATGCTCACCGGGTCATCGGAGAACACCGTGGAATCTTCCATGCGGCCCTGGCGCAGACGAACACAGGCACCGTCTTTGAGATCGATAGCGGGAATAATCAGCATGCTTTTTCCTTCGTCAAAAGAGCTGCAAGCTGCAAGCCACTAGCTGCAAGCGTGCGCGGTTCCAAATCTTGCAGCTTGAAGCTTGCGGCCTGAAGCTGCTTTTATTCTTTCTCGAGCGCCCACAAGTCGCTTTCGATGCTTTCGAACCTCTCTTTGAGGTGCGTCTGCACATCGAAAATCGCCCTGTTGTAATAGTGCGGCGCAATTTCTCGGGTAAACAGCTCAAGGATTTCAGCCGCTTCGAACGAACCCAGGTCCAGTTCGAAGCGATCTTCCATGAAGCGTTTGATCTTGTGATTGGCCTCGTTCTCCTGCTCGGGAGTGAGGGTCAGGATCGGCGGCTTCTTCTTGACCGCCATTTACCAGCGACCATCCCACGCGGCAAAGTTCTGCAGCAATTGCAGGCCATGGGTATGGCTCTTCTCAGGGTGGAACTGCACGGCGAAACGCGAGCCTTCGGCCAGCGCTGCAGCGAAATCGACACCGTAATGACCGCCACCCACCACCTGCCGCGCATTGCCGGCAGCGATGTAGTAGCTGTGCACGAAATAGAAACGTGCCAGGTCTGGAATGTCGTGCCACAGCGGGTGACTCACCGTCTGCTTCACTTCGTTCCAGCCCATGTGCGGGACTTTCAGGTGTTCGCCGTCTTCGTGCAGGTCTTTGCCGAAGAACTTCACCGCGCCCGGGAACAGGCCGATGCAGTCGACGCCGTCGTTCTCTTCGCTGCTGTCGAGCAAGGCTTGCATGCCCACGCAGATGCCGAGGAACGGACGATCCTGGCTGACTTCACGCACCAGCGAGTCGAAGCCCAGGCGACGGATCTCCGCCATGCAATCGCGAATCGCGCCGACGCCGGGGAAAACCACTCGGTCGGCTTCGCGAATCACGTCGGCATCGCTGGTGATCAGGACCTTGCCGGCACCGACGTGCTCGAGGGCCTTGGCCACCGAGTGCAGGTTGCCCATGCCGTAATCGATAACCGCGACCGTCTGCATTACAGAACGCCTTTGGTCGACGGCATCTGACCGGCCATGCGGTCATCGAGCTCTACGGCCATGCGCAGTGCGCGGCCGAATGCCTTGAACACGGTTTCGATCTGGTGGTGGGTGTTGGTGCCACGCAGGTTGTCGATGTGCAGGCTGACGAGGGCATGGTTGACGAAGCCCTGGAAAAATTCCTGGAACAGGTCAACGTCGAAACCGCCGACGGTGGCGCGGGTGTAGGGAACATGCATTTGCAGGCCAGGACGGCCGGAGAAGTCGATCACCACGCGCGACAGCGCTTCATCGAGCGGCACGTAGGCGTGACCGTAGCGACGGATGCCTTTCTTGTCGCCGATGGCTTTGGCAAAGGCCTGACCCAGGGTGATACCGACGTCTTCCACGGTGTGGTGGTCGTCGATATGCAGGTCGCCCTTGCTGACAATATCCAGGTCGATCAGCCCGTGACGGGCGATCTGGTCCAGCATGTGCTCAAGAAAAGGAACACCGATATCAAATCGGGCCTTTCCGGTGCCATCCAGGTTGATCGAGGCTTTGATCTGGGTTTCCAGAGTGTCGCGCTCGACTGACGCCTTACGTTCGGCCATCACCAGCTCCGCAAAATCATTGGGCGAAAAAGGCAGCCATTATAGGGGCGCGGGCGCGAAACAGAAACACGGGAGGTGATATGACTGACGGAGTGAATCCGACAGTGCCGGGGTTGTACCTGTAATGACATGTAGGAGCGAGGCTTGCCCGCGAAGGCGGTGTACCTGATACACCGCGTCATCGTTCTTCGCGAGCAAGCTTCGCTCCTACAGGGAGCGGTGCGCCCGACGGGTCGGGCGCGAGAACATCAGTGGAAGAGCACCGCAGTTTTCTGCAGCGTCACCCAAACACCCCACGCCAACGGAATGCCTACCACCAGCCAGGCAGCAATCGCCAACGGCTTGGTGCCTGCATCCGCTTTCCACTCCAGCACGGTGCTGGCATCAGCCCCCTTGTCGTGGCCCAGCGCCTGTTCGGCGGCCAGTTCAGCGTCAGTCATGAAGTACTTGTCGGCCACCGGGCGAACCATGAGGTTGCACAGGAAACCCAGCACCAGCAGGCCCGCGAGGATGTACAGAGTGATGTCGTAAGCCGCGGCGCGTTCAACGCCGATGCTCAGCTGATACTCACGCAGATAGTTCACCAGTACCGGACCCAACACGCCCGCCGCCGCCCACGCCGTCAGTAGACGACCGTGGATCGCGCCGACCATTTGCGTACCGAACAGGTCCGCCAGGTAAGCCGGCACGGTCGCAAAACCACCGCCGTACATCGACAGGATGATGCAGAACGCCGCCACGAACAGCGCAACGTTGCCCAGGTGACCGAGGTTCGGGATCAGCGCGTACAGCGCGAAACCGAGGGCGAAGAACACGAAATAGGTGTTTTTACGGCCCAGGTAATCCGAGAACGAAGCCCAGAAGAACCGACCACCGATGTTGAACAGGCTCAGCAAACCGGTGAAACCGGCCGCAATTGCCGCGATCGAAGCCAGTTGCCCGGCGTCCAGTTGACCGAATGGCAAGTCAACACCGATCAATTTACCGCCGAACACTTCCTGCAACAGCGGCGAAGCCATACCCAAGATGCCGATACCGGCCGACACGTTCAGGCACAGCACCAGCCACACCAGACGGAACTGCGGAGTTTTCCACGCCACATTCACGTGAACGTGACGGTGAGTGATCATCGCGTTCGCAGCTTTCTTCGCCGGAGCGGTCCAGCCTTCAGGCTTCCAGCCGGTTGGCGGCACGCGGTAGGACAGTGCGCCACCGATCATGAACACGAAGTAGATCGCGGCCATCACCAGGAAGCTCTGCCACACGCCGACGCTGTCTGCCGAAGCAAAGTGCCCCATCAAGGCTGCGGCCAGCGGAGCACCCACCATCGCGCCACCACCGAAGCCCATGATTGCCATGCCGGTTGCCATGCCGCGCTTGTCCGGGAACCACTTGATCAAGGTCGACACCGGCGAGATGTAACCCAACCCCAGGCCGATACCGCCAATGACCCCGGAGCCGATCCACATCAGCCAGATCTGATGGGTATAGACCCCCAGCGCTGAAATCAGCAGACCACCACACCAGCACAGCGCCGATACAACGCCAGCCTTGCGCGGCCCGGCATGTTCCAGCCAGCCGCCCCAGATCGCTGCCGAGCAGCCGAGGAAGATGAAGAACAGGGTGTAGATCCAGCCGAGCATCGAGATCGGCCAGTCACATTGCGAAGAAAAAACCTGCGAGATGAAGCTCATGTCCGGTGCGCAGGCCACTGCCTTGGTCACGCCCAGGGCTTTGGACAGCGGCAGCCAGAACACCGAGAAGCCATAGGCCATGCCGATGCAAAGGTGGATGGCCAGAGCGGCCGGTGGTACCAGCCAACGGTTGAAACCGGGCTTGGCGATGATGCGCTCCTTGGACAGGAACGCGGGCTGATCGGCTTTGAGGCCGTCCGCCGTGATGCTCGTGGTCATTGTGTATCCCCCAATTATTAGTATGGTTCGCCAGCCACTCTTCGACCCCAGCCTTATGCGCACGCATGACTGTTTTTTTCAGGCGAAGCTCCATTTAGTGCGACATCACGCCGCAGAAGGACGGACGAACTGGCAGAGGTTACCATCTGTACGTGACAGAAAAACCAAAGTGATATCACCTTTATGTAAGTCGTCTGTTCTCGTACCACTGAAGGAACCGCCATGCCGATCATTGTCGAGCCGCTGCACGAAGCCACTTACCAGGATCAGCAAGACCTGCAAAAAATTTACCGCGACGCGCCAGACTGGCTGTTCGCCCCGTTTTCCGGGGATGTGCAGCTGATTGAAGGCTGCCTGGGCGACGGTTCGCTGATCGCCGGGCGCTTCAATGATCGGCTGCTTGGGGCCGCTCGTTTGCAGCGCCAGCCTGATGTTTGGCACTTGTCCCAAATATGCGTACGAAAAATTACCCGTCGTCGTGGCGTTGCCGAGCGCCTGGTGAACGAAGCGCAGAAAATGGCGTCGCAATCGGGCGCGACATTACGACTGCTCGCGCCTGCCGGGCATCTTGAAGCGCAGGCACTGGCCGCCAAGCTGAAAGTGCCGCTGGATGTGCTGCCGGCGTGATCGCTGACCGGTCATCCGCTTCGGAGCGCTATACTCCCCGGCTAAATTTCGAATTCGACTAACTACAAGGACTCGCCCATGAAAGCGTTCGGCAAAATCCTGGGTCTGGTGCTTCTCGGGCTGTTGCTGATCATTGTGGCGCTGGGCTTTGCCCTGACCCACCTCTTTGATCCCAACGACTATAAAGACGAGATCCGCCAGATTGCCCGCGACAAGGCCCACATCGAGCTGACGCTCAATGGCGATATCGGCTGGAGCCTGTTCCCGTGGCTTGGCCTGGAATTGCACGAAGCCAGTGTCGCGACCCTGGCCAAGCCCACCGAGCCGTTTGCCGACTTGCAGATGCTTGGCCTGTCAGTGCGCGTGCTGCCGCTGCTGCGCCGCGAAGTGCAGATGAGTGACGTGCGTGTCGAAGGCCTGAACCTGCGCCTGACCCGCGACAAGGACGGCCACGGCAACTGGGAAGACATCGGCAAAGTCCCGGCGTCAGCCACCCCGGCCACTCCTGGCGAACCTGTTCCGGCTCCAGAAACCACCGTTCAGGTGGAAAAACCGGCCCAGCCGATTCGCCTGGACATCGACAGCCTGACCGTCAACAACGCCCGCGTTGAATACAGCGACGAGAAGACCGGCAAGCAGTTCAGCGCCGAAAGCATCCAGCTGAGTACCGGCCCGGTCCACGATTCGACCAACATTCCGGTCAAACTCACGGCGTTCCTCGGCACCAACCAGCCGGTCCTGCGGGTACGCACTGAGCTGAATGGCGAGCTGCGTTTTGAACGCGCATTGCAGCGCTACAAACTCGAAGACATGAAGCTCTCCGGCGAAGTCGCCGGCGATCCGCTGCAAGGCAAGACCATGACTTTCGCCGCCCAAGGCCAGTTGCTGCTGGATAAAGCGGCGAACGTCGCCGAATGGACTGGCATCAAGATCTCCGCCAACCAATTGCGCGCACTGGGCGAACTGAAGGTCAACGACCTCGACAAGACGCCGCAAATCAGCGGCGGCATTTCGATCGCCCAGTTCGACCTGGCGAAATTCGTCGACAGCATCGGCCAGAAACTCCCGGCCATGGCGGAAGGCAGCCTGAGCAAAGTCGAGCTGGTCAGCCGTCTAGCGGGCACGCCGACCAGCGTGTCGTTCGACGACATCAATCTGAAAGTCGACGACAGCACCTTCAGCGGCCGTATCTCCGTCGAGGACTTCGCCAAACAATCGCTGCGCGCAACCCTCAAGGCTGACACCTTCAACGCTGATCGTTACCTGCCACCGAAATCCGCCGAAGCCAATAGCGCGACACAAGTGCGTCAGGCCGAAGTCGCCAGCACCGAAGCCGATGCCATGGCGGGCGCCGGCAGCACCCCGTTGCCCGCCGCACCGACCAAAACCGCGTGGAGTACTGAACGCCTGTTGCCGGTAGAGCGCCTGAGCAAACTCGACGTGGACGCCGACCTGACCTTCGGCCTGCTGACCCTCGACAAACTGCCGATCCAGAACGCAGCGCTCAAGGCCACCGGCCAGGGCGGCCTGCTGACCCTTGAGAACCTGCGCGGCGACCTGTACGAAGGCAACTTCGAAGCCAAGGGCACCCTGGACGTACGCCAGGAAGTACCCGCACTGAACATGCAGACGCGCATCACCAAAGTACCTGTGGAAAAAATCCTCGAAAGCCAAGGGAAGAATCCACCGGTCAAAGGTCTGGTGACGCTCAACAGTGCGTTGACCGGCAGCGGCAATAGCCAGCAAGCACTGATCGACACGCTCAATGGCAACGCCAGTTTCGTCATCAATAACGGCGTGCTGCTCAATGCCAACCTCGAGCAACAACTGTGCAAAGGCATCGCCACCCTTAACCGCAAAACCCTCAGCGGCGAACCACGGGGCAAGGACACACCGTTCCAGGAGCTCAACGGCAACCTGACCTTCCGTAACGGCGTGGCCAGCAACCCGGACCTGAAAGTGCGTATCCCGGGCATGACCGTGAAGGGTGACGGCGACGTCGACCTGCGAGTGCTGGGCATGGATTACCGTGTCGGCGTGATCGTCGAAGGCGACAAGAGCGACATGCCGGATCCGGCCTGCCAGGTTGGCGAGAAGTTTGTCGGCATCGAATGGCCGCTACGCTGCCGTGGCCCGCTGGAACTTGGCGCCAAGGCTTGCCGCCTCGATAACGAACGCATGGGCCAGGTCGCGAGCAAGCTGGCGGGTGAACAGATCAGCGAGAAAATCGACGAGAAGCTTGGCGACAAGGTCAGCCCTGAGCTGAAAAACGCGCTGAAGGGGCTGTTCAAGCGATGAGAGCCGAGCAGTTTTCATCGGCGGTGCTGGACTGGTACGACCGCCACGGCCGCCACGACTTGCCTTGGCAACAAGGCATCACACCGTATCGGGTGTGGGTCTCGGAAATCATGTTGCAGCAAACCCAAGTCAGCACCGTGCTGAATTACTTCGACCGTTTCATGGCCTCGCTGCCGACGGTCGAAGCCCTGGCCGCCGCGCCGGAAGACGAAGTGCTGCACCTGTGGACCGGGCTCGGTTATTACACCCGCGCGCGCAATTTGCAGAAAACCGCGAAGATCGTCGTCGCCGAGTACGGCGGCGAGTTTCCGCGAGATGTGGAAAAGCTTGTCGAGTTGCCGGGCATCGGTCTGTCCACGGCCGGCGCCATCGCCAGCCTGAGCATGGGCCTGCGGGCGCCGATCCTCGACGGCAACGTCAAACGGGTCCTGGCGCGCTTTACCGCGCAGGAGGGTTATCCGGGCGAGCCTAAAGTCGCCAAACAGCTGTGGGCGCACGCTGAGCGCTTCACGCCCCATGATCGGGTCAACGCCTACACCCAGGCGATGATGGATCTGGGCGCCACGCTTTGCACCCGCAGCAAACCGAGCTGCCTGCTGTGCCCGCTGGAAAAGAGCTGCGAAGCGCACATGCTCGGCCTGGAAACCCGTTACCCGATCCCCAAGCCGCGCAAAGCCGTGCCACAGAAGCGCACGCTGATGCCGATGCTCGCCAACGGCGAAGGCGCGATTCTGCTTTACCGTCGCCCTTCCACGGGCTTGTGGGGCGGTCTCTGGAGCCTGCCGGAACTCGACGACCTCGACGACCTGCAACATCTGGCCACGCAGCATTCGCTGGAACTGGGCAGCCAACAAGCGCTGCCGAGCCTGGTGCACACCTTCAGCCATTTTCAGTTGTCCATCGAACCCTGGCTGGTTCAGGTCCAGGAGGCCGGCCATCACGTGGCCGAGGCTGACTGGCTCTGGTATAACCTCGCCACCCCGCCGCGCCTGGGCCTTGCCGCCCCGGTCAAAACCTTGCTCGAACGCGCGGCCGCCGTATTGAACGCAGGAGAGTTGTCATGACCCGCACCATCATGTGCCGCAAGTACAAAGAAGAATTGCCCGCCCTGGAGCGCGCTCCATTCCCGGGCGCAAAAGGTCAGGACATTTTTGACCACGTCTCGGCCAAGGCCTGGGCCGACTGGCAGAAACACCAGACCCTGCTGATCAACGAAAAACGCCTGAACATGATGAACGCCGAAGACCGTAAATACCTTCAGGGCGAGATGGACAAGTTCTTTTCCGGCGAGGACTACGCCAAGGCTGACGGCTACGTTCCGCCAGCTGAATAATCCTGCTTTCTCGGGGGTCGGATCGTAAGCGACGGTAATAATTAAATATTTTTTGAAAACTTGCTTGACGACCCCCTGAAAAACCCGTTTAATGCGCCCCGTTGCCCAGATAGCTCAGTCGGTAGAGCAGGGGATTGAAAATCCCCGTGTCGGCGGTTCGATTCCGTCTCTGGGCACCAAATACCGAAAACCCTGAATCGCAAGATTCAGGGTTTTTTTATGCCTGGGATTTGATGGGACGGCTACTCATCACCGGTCCAGTGAAAGACCAGATTGCGCGCGGTGTCGCTTCCCACGTCCGTCGTGTCATGTTTCGCCTCACCATTGCGGGTCGCGACTACGGTGTACCTGCCGGGCGGCAACTGAACGTAAACCAGCGGGCCCGCCTGACTCAGCGTCAGCACTGTTTGCCCCGGCGCTTTCTGAATGACGACATCGACGTCGGGAATGTATTTATTCTCCGGCCCGACCGAGAAGGTCATGTGCAGGTTGTATCCAGTGGTTTGCTGGATGGCCTTTGCCTCATCCTCGCCGATACCGCCGGACACATAAGTGATCCCGTTTTGCTCTTGCCTCTGGACTTGCACGCCAGAGCTGTCGATGGGCTCAAGGCTCGCGGCCCACGACGTGGCTGGAAACATCAATACGCCGACGGCGACGATGGGCAGCATGAGTGAATGGACGTACTTCATGGTCGCTACTCCTGGGCTCTACAGTGCCCTCCTGGTCCTTCACTTTTGATTTCCCGGGGGACGGCCAAGTTTTAGATTGATTCGGTCTTGAGCTCACTGCGAAAAGGACTACGCCTTGTATTCCTCATGTCTATGCTGCCGTCGGCAGGATCCTGCAAAACGAATCCGCCCTTTCCTGCGGATTTTCCAGCCACGCCCTGCATCGCCAACCCGCCCTCTTTTGCCATCCTCCTCCGCCTGTTCCTCCATCCGCGGAAGACTCATGAGCATCGTCAGAACCGAAAACACTCAAGACCCACAACTCGCCTCTCTGGTGGGCAACCTTGGCGAACTGATACGTCAGGCGCGACAGAAAGTGCTGCGAGCGGTCGATACCGTTCAGGTGCAAACCTGCTGGCAGATTGGAAGGCATATTGTCGAGTTTGAGCAGGAAGGGGCTCGACGGGCGGAGTACGGCAAGCAGTTGCTGCCGACGTTAGCCAAGGCTTTAACAACGCAGTTTGGGAAAGGCTTTGACGCCTCCAACCTCCGTTACATGCGTCTTTTTTATCAAGCTTTCCCAAAGTGTGACGCACTGCGTCACGAATTGAGCTGGACCCACTACCGCCGGCTATTGCGAGTGGATAACGAACACGCCCGCCACTGGTACATGAACGAATCAGCCATACAAAACTGGTCATCCCGCGCCCTGGAACGCCAGATCAACACCCTGTACTACGAACGCTTATTAGCCAGCCGCGACCGCCCCGCCGTCAAACAGGAAGCCGCAACCAACATCCAGAAAATGAACGCGCACCCTCGGGACTTCATCAGGGATCCGGTGATGCTGGAGTTTCTGGGCCTGCCCGACGCGGGCCTGACCCAGGAAACCGATCTCGAACAAGCACTGATCCAGCAGCTTCAAGCCTTCCTGCTTGAACTGGGCAAAGGCTTTGCCTTCATCGCCCGCCAACAACGCATCAGCACCGACAGCAAAGACTTCTACATCGACCTGGTGTTCTACAACTACCTGCTCAATTGCTTCGTCATCTTCGATCTAAAGCGAGGCGAGCTGACCCACCAGGACGTCGGCCAGATGGACATGTACGTGCGTATGTATGACGACCTCAAACGCGGACCGGAGGACGGCCCTACCGTCGGCATCATTCTCTGCGCGCAGAAAGATGAATCGGTGGTGCGCTATTCAGTGGTGGAGGGCAACGAGCAACTGTTCGCCAGTAAGTACAAGCTGGTATTGCCGAGCGAAGAGGAACTTCGTGCGGAGCTGGATCGGGAACGCGCCGTGCTTGAGGACCGACAACACAATCGAACGTTGTAAAACGACGGGTGGATTGTTCACAAGCGATGTGAGGACTATCGTTGGCAACTACCCGCAAAGGTCCAAAGCCGATGAATTTGCAGGACATGCCGGCACTGGCGCCGACTCAAATCGAATTGCCGCTGACCACCGACACTGCTGGCGAATCGTTCAAGGAGCCCGCCGCAGACGGCTTTAGCCTCGGCGGTTTCACTTGGCGGCACGCCACTCAGGACAGCGCGCGCCCAGTCGTCATCATCAACGCGGCCACCTCGGTTCGTTGCCGACACTATTCGCGCTTCGCTGACTACCTGTTCGCCAACGATTTCGATGTCATCACCTATGACTACCGCGGCATCGGTGAGTCGCGCCCGACGTCGCTGAAAGGGTTGGAGGCGTCATGGTCCGATTGGGGTGCGCTGGATTTCGAGGCGATGCTGAAACGCGCGCAGCGCGAATCCCCCGGCCAACCCATCGACGTAGTCGGCCACAGCTTTGGAGGCTGTGCAGCGGGCTTGGGAGCGTCCGGGCATTTGATTCGGCACTTGGTGACGGTCGGCGCGCAATTCGCCTACTGGCGCGACTATGCGCCCGCCCATCGCTGGCGGATGTTCGGCAAGTGGCATGTAGTGATGCCGTTGATGACCTTGCTTTACGGTTACTTCCCCGGAAAACGCTTCGGCTGGCTGGAGGACACACCCGCCGGCGTGGTTCGCGACTGGAGCACGCCCACTGCACGCTACGAAACGCGGCCCAGTGGTCGTGTCATTCATGCAAAAACCGGCCAGCTTCCCTTTGCATCAGTCAGCGCAAAAACCTTGGCCATCAGCATCAGCGATGATCCTTACGGTACGATTGCGGCCATTGAACGCCTGCTCGGCTATTTCACCGGCAGCGCAAACACCCATCTGCGAATCGCACCCGAAGACATCGGAGAAGAAGAAGTCGGACATTTCGCCTTTTTTCGCAGCGCATACCAAGCCACACTATGGCCCATTGCATTGTCCTGGTTGCAGACCGGCGAACTGGCCCCCGATACACCCGGGCGGCGAGTGCCAGGCAACTGATCGACCCGCCCCTCTCATCGAATTACGGAACGACACCCATGGCATCCGCCAACAAGCAGAACAAACGCGCCACCCGCGCCAAAGCCAAGGCCAAGCAGAACCGCACCCAACGGGCCGCCGCGCCGGTCGAGCTGGACCCGAACGATGATCGCATCGATTTTGAATCGGTTGACCTCACCGAACTGTTCAAAGAAATGATCGATGCCGAAAAAATCAGCCAACAAGCCATGTGTGCAGCCTTCCTCGAACACCCGCTGCTCGCGCTGGTGCTGGAGCAGGAAGGCGAAGAAACAGCTACAGACTTCATCATTGGTGCGCTGATCGAGTATCGCCAATGGTCCACCGAAGTCGACGAAGCCGGCGCCTTGGCCTGGATCGAGTCCCCAGCCTTCCAGGTTGATTACGTGGCGGCTTCCGAAGCCATCGCAGCCCAAAACCAACAGAAACCGAACTGAGTTCCCATGGCATCCCTGAACAAGCAGCAAAAACGCGCCAAACGCGCCAAGATCAAAGCCAAGCAAATCAACATCCACGGCCGAAAACCCGCCGCGCTGGACGACGACCTGGATGAAATCGGCGAGCCGATCCCGGAATACACCCTGGCAATGTTCAGCAAAATGCGCGACGCGGAAGCCATCAGCCGTAACGACATGCTGAAGATTCTGCTGTCGGACCTCGCCGAAATCATCAGCGACCATCCAGAACTGCTGGACATGGAAAACGCCGACAACGAAGCCATGGCCGCCACTCACCTGGCAGCCGACATGCTGATCGACTACCGCATGTGGACCGACGGCATGGACCGCGATGCCGCACAGGCCTGGCTGACCGATCCGCAGTTCATCACTGATTTTGGCGATGCGCTGGACAGCTATCGTCAGTCGTTGGATGCGCAGGAAGAAAAGAGCGAGTAAATACTCGCCCTTGAAAGCAAAAACGGCCGCTTGTCATCACTGACAGCGGCCGTTTTCTTTGGAATTTATCACTGAAAATCTACACAACCTCTTGTCAGCTGCTTCGTATATCCCGTTGACATATCCCTAATGAAATCTACTCTAGGGACTCATAACACCCGTAGAACCGCAGGAGGCCAAATATGGAGCAGACCACTCTTTTCATGAGCAATCGCAGCCAGGCTGTACGCTTACCAAAAGCCGTAGCGATGCCGAGCGATGTAAAACGGGTCAACATTGTCGCCATCGGCCGGGCTCGCATCATCACGCCAGCGGACGAGACTTGGGACAGTTGGTTCGACGGAGATGGCGTGAGCACAGATTTTATGACTGATCGCCAACAACCTGCTGATCAGGAGCGTGAGTCGTTCTGATGATCAAGTTCATGCTCGATACCAACATTTGCATCTTCACCATCAAGAACAAACCGCAAATCGTAAGAGAAGCATTCAACCTTCATGACGGACAGTTATGTATCAGCGCGATTACGCTGATGGAATTGATCTACGGTGCCGAAAAATCAGCGACTCCCGAAAAGAACCTCGCCGTGATCGAAGGTTTCACCGCACGCCTTGAAGTTTTCCCTTTTGACAATGAAGCAGCCGCGCACACCGGAATGATCCGGTCCGAACTGGCAAAGGCTGGAACACCCATTGGCCCCTATGACCAAATGATTGCCGGCCATGCGCGCTCACGAGGGTTGATTGTGGTTACCAACAACCTGCGCGAGTTCGAACGGGTGCCGGGATTACGTGTAGAAGACTGGATTCACCCCGATTGAATCGAACAAAGCCAATCGAAAAAAACGACCGCGATCATTTCTGATGGCGGTCGTTTCTGTGCTTCAACAGCGTTTGTCTTGAGTCAGGACACTCAGCGCGCTACCGCTGCGATCATCTGCTCGTTGCGACGACGGCGCGCCACAAACAAGCCAGCAGCCACGACCAACAAACTCAGCAGACCGGTCGCGAGGATTTCCACGCGATGGGCATCCTGGAACAGCATGATGGTCAGTGCCGCGACGATGAAGATGATTACCGCGTAGGTCAGGCCCGGAAAGAGCCACATGCTGAAGGCGATTTTCTCACCGCGAGCCATACGCTGTTTGCGCATACGCAGTTGCGAAATCGCGATCACCAGGTACACCAGCAGCGCGATGGCGCCGGAGCTGGCCAGCAGGAATTCGAACACCGCCGCCGGGGCCACGTAGTTGGCGAAGGTTGCCACGAACGCCGCGCCGGTGGAGAGCATGACTGCCCAGTACGGCGTGCCGCTCTTGTTGGTGCGGGTTGACACGGCCGGTGCATCACCGCGTTTGCCCAGCGAGAACAGCATGCGCGACGAGGTGTAGAGCGCCGAGTTCAGGCAGCTGGTTACAGCGACCAGAACCACGATATCGACGATCATCTTGGCGTTTGGGATGCCCATGCGCTCAAGCACAGTCTGGTACGAACCCAGGTTCGCCAGTACCGGATCGTTCCATGGCACCAGGGCCACAACGATGAAGATCGACACGAGGTAGAACAAGCCGATCCGCCAGATCACCGAGTTGGTTGCCTTGGAAATCTGCTTGCCTGGATCCTTCGATTCCGCGGCCGCGATGGTCACGATCTCGGTACCCATGAAGGAGAACATGGTGGTCAGGATCGCACCCAAGACCGCGCCCATGCCGTTTGGCAGGAAGCCTTGGGTGTCGAACAAGTGCGAAACACCGCTGACCTGGCTGTTCGGCAGGAAGCCGAAGATCGCCGCGATACCCAGCCCGATGAAACCGATGATCGCCACAACCTTAATCAGGGCGAACCAGAATTCAAACTCACCGTAATTCTTCACACTGAACAGGTTGGTCACCGTCAGCAGCATGGTGATTACCAGGGCGAAGGCCCAGATGCCGACACCGGGGAACCACGCGTGCAGGATGGTTGCAGCGGCGTTGGCCTCCAACGGGATTACCAGAACCCAGAACCACCAGTACAACCAGCCGATGGTGAAACCGGCCCAATGGCCGATGGCGCGATCAGCGTAGGTCGAGAACGAGCCAGTATCCGGCGAGGCAACAGCCATTTCACCGAGCATGCGCATCACCAGCACAACCAGCATGCCGGCGGCGGCGTAAGCCAACAGAACAGCCGGGCCTGCGGCAGCGATGGCGTGGCCGGAGCCGACGAACAGGCCGGCGCCGATAACCCCGGCGATCGACAACATGGTCACATGACGCGGCTTGAGCCCCTGTTCGAGGCCATTGGAGCTTGGGGTACTGCTCATTGAAACTACCTTTGTAAGGGAAAGCGATTTGCATCCATCCCGTCTGGCGTTCCTTCTCGTAAAAAGAAACCAACGGGGCGTTCCGGATTCTGCACGCAATAATTGCGCCAAAATGTTTCAGACTCCTCAAGCATGGGGCCTGTGGCGTGACCGGACAGTCATCGCAAGTCATTGAGATTAATGGCAATTCGCCAGAGCGTTACTCTGCGACCCACTTCAGGAACGAAACAGCGCACCGGAAACACACCCATAAATGAGCCCTTGCACAATAAAAGTGCAGATCAGGAACGTTTGGCCGGTTAGCGCTTCCAACACCCCGTCAAAGCTGGCAACATCGCGCCCTTTTTTACGCGACACCCGCGGGGCAGCTGGTTCAAACGGCTGTTCGGTTGATAGCAGCGCGACAGTCTGCTGTACCGATGCGACAACCTGACACATGCCACCCGTTTACCGCCCGTAGCGCTGTTGGCTGCCATTCAAACGCTATGCTAGCTTGGCCGCCTCGCCAGGAAGGCCAACCAACAGCAGGAGCGAAACACTATGAGGAACGCACATGGCTGAGGCCACGCCCGCGCTTGAAATCCGCAACTTGCACAAACGCTACGGACAGCTTGAGGTGCTCAAAGGCATCTCGCTGACCGCCCGCGACGGCGACGTGATCTCGATCCTGGGTTCTTCCGGTTCCGGCAAGTCCACGTTCCTTCGTTGCATCAACCTGCTGGAAAACCCGCACCAGGGCCAAATTTTTGTTGCCGGTGAAGAACTCAAGCTCAAAGCCGCCAAGAACGGCGAACTGGTCGCTGCCGATGGCAAGCAGATCAATCGCCTGCGCAGCGAGATTGGTTTTGTGTTTCAAAACTTTAATCTCTGGCCTCACATGAGCGTGCTCGACAACATCATCGAAGCCCCGCGCCGAGTGCTCGGTCAAAGCAAAGCCGAAGCCATTGAAGTCGCCGAGGCCTTGCTGGCCAAGGTCGGCATCGCTGACAAGCGCCACGCTTATCCGGCGCAGCTGTCAGGCGGCCAGCAACAACGCGCCGCCATCGCCCGCACGCTGGCGATGCAGCCCAAGGTGATTCTTTTCGACGAACCCACCTCCGCCCTTGACCCGGAAATGGTCCAGGAAGTACTTAATGTCATCCGCGCACTGGCCGAAGAAGGCCGCACCATGCTGCTGGTCACCCATGAAATGGGTTTCGCCCGTCAGGTGTCCAGCGAAGTGGTGTTCCTCCACCAGGGCCTGGTAGAAGAGCAAGGATCGCCACAGCAGGTGTTCGAAAACCCGCTTTCGGCGCGCTGCAAACAATTCATGTCCAGCAACCGCTAACGGAGCTACCCGCATGCAGAACTACAAAAAGGTCTTCCTGGCAGCCGCCGTCACCCTGGCCTTCAGCGCCGGTGCCATGGCCGAAACCCTGAAGATGGGCATCGAAGCGGCCTACCCGCCGTTCAACAACAAAGATGCCAGTGGCAATGTCGTCGGCTTCGACAAGGAAATCGGCGACGCCCTGTGCGCCAAGATGAAAGTCGACTGCACCGTGGTCACGTCCGACTGGGACGGCATCATCCCGGCCCTGAACGCCAAGAAGTTCGACTTCCTGATCTCCTCGATGTCGATCACCGACGAGCGCAAGCAAGCGGTGGACTTCACCGACCCGTACTACTCCAACAAACTGCAATTCATCGCCAAGAAAGACGTCGACTTCAAAACCGACAAGGCTTCCCTGCAAGGCAAAGTGATCGGCGCACAACGTGCGACCCTCGCCGGCACCTGGATGGAAGACAACATGGAAGGCGTTGAAGTCAAACTCTACGACACCCAGGAAAACGCTTATCTGGACCTGACCTCCGGTCGTCTGGACGGCATCCTGGCGGACAAGTACGTCAACTACGAGTGGCTGAAAAGCGACGCCGGTCGTTCGTATGAATTCAAGGGTGACCCGGTGGAAGAAAGCGACAAGATCGGTATCGCTGTAAGAAAAGGCGACACCCTGCGCGCGAAGCTGAACCTTGCCCTGAAGGAAATCGTCGAGGACGGCACTTACAAGAAGATCAACGACAAGTACTTCCCGTTCAGCATCTATTGATTCTGACTTGCCTGGCTGGCGCCGTTCTCTAACGGCGCCAGTCCCCGGCATTGCCTGCTGCAAATTGAAAAGAAATCCATGACTATCGATCTCTACGGATTCGGCCCGGCGCTCGCCGCTGGCGCGCTGATGACTGTGAAACTGGCACTGTCGGCCCTGTGCCTGGGGCTGGTGCTCGGTCTGCTCGGCGCTTTGGCCAAGACTTCCCCGTACAAGCCGTTGCAATGGCTTGGCGGTACTTATTCGACGCTGGTTCGCGGTATCCCGGAATTGCTCTGGGTGCTGTTGATCTACTTCGGCACGGTCAACCTGATGCGTGCCATGGGCGAGTTCTTCGGCAATCCCGACCTTGAACTGAATGCCTTCGCCGCCGGCGTGATCGCGCTGGGGCTGTGCTTCGGCGCCTACGCCACGGAAGTGTTTCGTGGTGCGATTCTGGCGATTCCCAAAGGTCACCGTGAAGCCGGCGTGGCGTTGGGCCTGTCGAAGTTTCGCATCTTCACCCGGTTGATCATGCCGCAGATGTGGCGCATCGCCCTGCCCGGCCTGGGCAACCTGTTCATGATCCTGATGAAAGACACCGCGCTGGTGTCGGTCATCGGCCTGGAGGAAATCATGCGTCATGCACAGATCGGCGTGACCGTGTCCAAACAGCCGTTCACCTTCTATATGGTGGCCGCGTTCATGTACCTGGGCCTGACGATTCTCGCCATGACCGGCATGTACTTTATGGAAAAACGCGCCGCTCGCGGCTTCGCGAGGAGCACGCAATGAACTGGGAAGTCATCATCAAGTGGCTGCCGAAACTGGCTCAGGGCGCAACACTGACCCTGGAACTGGTGGCCATCGCCGTGATCGCGGGTTTGCTGCTGGCGATTCCGCTGGGCATCGCTCGCTCGTCGCGACTCTGGTATGTGCGGGCATTCCCCTACGGCTACATCTTCTTTTTCCGTGGCACGCCGTTGCTGGTTCAGCTGTTTCTTGTCTATTACGGTTTGGCACAGTTCGATGCGATCCGTAACAGCTCGATGTGGCCGTACTTGCGCGATCCGTTCTGGTGCGCCACGGCAACCATGACCCTGCACACGGCGGCCTACATCGCCGAGATCCTGCGCGGCGCCATCCAGGCGATTCCACCGGGCGAGATCGAAGCGGCGCGCGCGCTGGGCATGTCCAAACCCAAAGCGCTGTTCTACATCATCCTGCCCCGTGCTGCGCGTATCGGCCTGCCGGCCTACAGCAACGAAGTGATCCTGATGCTCAAGGCCAGTGCGCTGGCCAGCACCGTGACTTTGCTGGAACTGACCGGCATGGCCCGCACCATCATTGCCCGGACTTACCTGCCGGTGGAGATCTTCTTCGCCGCGGGCATGTTCTACCTGCTGATGGCTTACGTGCTGGTTCGCGGCTTCAAGCTGCTGGAGCGCTGGCTGCGCGTCGATGCCTGCCAAGGGCGCTGATTCGCACGTGCTGACGGGCGACGCCTTGCTCGCCCGTTTCACGGCACTGGATGCTTTTCTGATAGAGCATCAGGCGCTGTGGAAACCTCGTCCGTTTACTCATTTGCAGCTTCCTTGGGAAGCGTCCTACCCGGAACTGGCGTTGTGGCTACGCGGGCGGTCGCTGAAGGAGGCGGAAAGCAGTCATAACCAACCCGGCTTGCTGGATGCGCCGGAGCCGTTTGCTTCATTGGCGGCGCTGTCCCTTGAGTTGAGTTCGGTGGGCGAGTTGCCGGCGCATGCGCTGGAGGCGGCCGGGCATCGATTGAATGTCGACGTGCCGGGGCGCAAGTGGCAGCAAATTGAAGCGTTCGCCAGTCGCTTGTCGTTTACCTCGCCGCCGAAGCATTGGCTGGATTGGTGTTCAGGCAAGGGCCACTTGGGGCGGCGTTTGCTGCAACACGGGCAGCAATTGACGTGCCTGGAATACGACCCGGCGCTGGTTGCCAGTGGTCAGGCACTCAGCCAGCGTCATCAAATGCATGCGTTGCATGTCGAGCAGGATGTGCTCGCCTCGAGCGCTGCTACGTTATTGACCGCTGACCACACGCCAGTAGCACTGCACGCCTGCGGTGATCTGCATGTGAGGTTGATGCAGCTCGCCAGTGCGGCAGGCTGTAAACAACTGGCCATCGCACCGTGCTGCTATAACCGGACCAACCTTCCTGCGTACCAGCCACTTTCCTCGGTCGGTATGCGATCCGACCTACAACTGTCCCTCGACGATCTCTCGCTGCCGATGAGCGAAACCGTCACCGCCGGTGCTCGCGTCCGACGTCAGCGAGACACCTCGATGGCCCGGCGCCTGGGTTTCGACCTGCTGCAAAGGCAACTGCGCGGCGTTGATGAATACCTGCCAACCCCCTCCCTACCGAGTGCATGGCTGGATAAATCTTTCGCCGACTACTGCCATCATTTGGCCGCACTGAAAGAGTTATCCACAATCGGCCCGCAAGATTGGTCCGCACTTGAATACGCTGGCTGGCAGCGACTCGCCGAAGTGCGCAATCTGGAGCTGCTACGCGGCCTTTTCCGACGCACGCTGGAGCTGTGGCTCGTACTCGATCGGGCACTTTTCCTCGCTGATCTGGGCTACGCCATTCGCCTCGGCACCTTCTGCGAAATCCCTCTCACGCCGCGCAATTTGCTGCTCTTGGCGGAACGTCCATAAAAAGCCACTACCTGTGGATAACTCTGTTGATGAAATTATCATGGATCCAATATAAGCAGCTGTTTCAGGGGTGAAACGCTACTGTTCAATTATCGTACACATGATAAAAATCCGAGAAAAACAGGCATTTGCGCACAAATGAGAACGGGTCCGCAAAAAAGTCATGAGCGCCACTTCCGGGTACGCCCGTTGTGCATAAGCATCCGACGAAAAGGACATAACCGCCGAAACCCGGTCGTGCTCAGCGGAAAATTGCACGTCACGGCCACCCTTGTTATACAGGCAGACAAGAGCGCCAAAGTGCGCCCACGAACAAGAAATCTCTGACAGACAGGAAGCCACAGTGACGTTCATTTCTTACGCACAGAATTTCGAAGACATACGCCTGTGGCGAGCCCTCAAAACCGTTGAAGATGGCTTCTACATCGACGTCGGCGCCAACCATCCCACCCACGACTCCGTGACCAAAGCTTTCTATGATCGTGGCTGGACCGGCATCAACGTCGAACCGATGCCCAATTACTATGACGCCTTGTGCCAGGAACGCCCCAAAGACACCAATCTGCAATGCGTGGCCGGCGAAAGCGCCGACGACCTGACCTTCTACGGCATCGCCGGCACCGGCCTCTCCACCCTCGACCCGGCCATGGCGCAAATGCACAAAGACGCCGGCATGGACGTGCGCAGCCAAACCGTCAAATCCCGCACCCTGAGCTCCATCTGCGAAGAACACGCCCAGGGTCGTGCGATTCACTTTCTGAAAATCGACGTCGAAGGCCACGAAGAAACCGTCCTGCGCGGTATGAACTTCACCCAATGGCGGCCGTGGGTCATCCTCATCGAAACCCCATGGGACCGCGACCAGGCCTGGGAAACCCTCGTCACCGACGCTGGCTACCATTCCATCCTGTTCGACGGCATCAACACCTACTACCTCGCCGAAGAACACCTGAACCTCAAACCCGCCTTCGACATCCCGCCGTGCAACCTGGACGAGTTCCAGTTCTGCAAAGGCCACAACTTCAGCCACCCCGTCAGCGACGCCGAACACCAGCTCACCGCCGCCCTGCAACGCGCCGAACAGGCCGAAGCGCAGCTGCGCGCGATGCAAAATAGCCGCACCTGGAAAGCCCTTCATAAACTCAAGAAAACCCTCCTTCGCACCTGACTTGAAGGCTGCGTAAAAATAGTCTGAATTCAGGGGTTTACAGAACCAATCCAATCGCTATAATCGTCGCCCTAACACGCCGGTATAGCTCAGTTGGTAGAGCAACTGACTTGTAATCAGTAGGTCCCGGGTTCGACTCCTGGTGCCGGCACCATACAAGGTTCCAGAGAAGGCTTTCAAAATCTCTGGAATCCCCGAAAAACCCGCCTTCTGGCGGGTTTTTTCGTTTTAGCGTTCCGTTGGATTCCGGTGAATCCTTGTGGATCTGAACAAAAAGTTCAAGCTTCTATCTTTGAATGAGAGAAATGAGTTGTGCCAAAGGTAACCCTCTGGAAAATCTTAAGTGCAGGGTCTCGGTCGCGACTCACCACTCGCACAGCACAACGATGAAACATCCAATAAGTAAGAAATTTTCATATCACTTAATTCATCGATTTAGCAGTGCATGTCCCTGCCCCCCCAACTATAAGCAATTACTTCCAATCCATTACATCAATTCGCCTTTCGGCTCGTCACAGGAGCCTGAACAACTAAGTCAAGAATCGCAATCGATAACAGGATCGCCGAATAAGTAATACCCACATACTGGGGAACATCGTATTTTTAACTTATTCGTCTCAAGTCAATGGCTCAGAGCCTCTCGACTCATTTTTATATTCTGATCGCGCCATTCCGGGGGACCTTCAGGTTACGCAATGACATAGCCGCCTCGCCAGGGAAAGCCAAGCCCGCGTCACTGGGTGGATCTCGGTCGAATAGACCACCAAAAACATGCCGCAAGAGGCAGAATCCCGGACGTTTCTGTCCTGTATGATCCGACATTCCCGGTACACATCGACCACGCGCAAAGACCTAAGATCACGACGTACTCCAGCCTGCTCATTGGATGCGAGTCGACGCTTAGATATCGCTGAGCTTCATTGGATAATTACTATGGGTCGGCTGTTTTCACCGGTCTGGGGTTTTTTCCGTTGCTATTTAAATAGGGAATATTAAATGTCGCTGGCAACAAGGAATAGAATTGCTTCGAATGCTGAGCCTGCCATTTTTAGCCAGAGCACACCACATTTTAACTGGGAAGATCTTCGCTACTTCGTGACGTTTTCACAAGTTAGCTCCTTGAGCGGTGCGGCGCGAATTTTGGGCGTTGAGCACGCAACAGTGTCTCGGCGTATCGCATCCCTTGAGAAGTCCCTGAGCGTAAAATTAGTTGATCGACGGAAGCGACTCTACGAACTTACGGCCGACGGACGCAAACTCGCAGAAATTGGATTACAGATAGAAACCCAGACGGAAGCTATTGAGCGATTGGCCGCCGCAGCCGCACAGACCCTACAAATTGCCGAAGTTACGATTAGCGCCCCACCGTCCGTGACTTCTGAAAAGCTTATACCAAACCTTGGGCGCTTCCGAGCTAAACACCCGAGCATAGTTTTGCGCCTGCTAGGGGATAATCAGTATTCGTCGCTATCAACTTGCCAAACACATCTGTGCATCCGCTTTGCAAAGCCCCGTCAGATAGGAGTTGTTGCCCGACGAATAGGTTCTGCATCATTTTCATTCTACGGTGCAAAGACCTATCTTCAGGATCGCCGTCCAGAGCAATACGAGTTTATCGGTTATGAAACCGAAGCTATGACACTGCCTCAGAACGACTGGCTTAAAAAAATTGTCGGACATCGCCCATGCGTCCTCAAAGCGAAAACGGTTGATCTGCAAGTTCGGGCAGCAGAGGCGGGTGTAGGGATTGCACTGCTGCCCAGCTTCGCAGTAGGACATCACTCACAGCTGTGCAAGCTTGAGCTTGCGGACCCGCTGATGGTGGATGTTTGGCTAGGTGTTCACGAGGACTTCCGTGCTATCCCTTCAATCCAGGCCGCCATGGATTACGTTGAGACCTGCTTCCTCAATCATGACTGAAGGCAATCACCTGAGACGCGCAAATTTGGAGGTGGCGCTGCTTCAGTATGGGAAAAAATTCACAGGCACCGGTGATTATCGCGAATTTACAAACCTACTTGTATTGACGAGGATCAATGGAGAGCACCTTTAGAGGTGTTTCGAAGAACCGAAGCGCAATCAGATCCGCTCGGACACGCTGATGAAGGCCATCTCTTACAAAAACAATAACCAGGATTTCGTGGCCTTTCTTCAAATTGTGCACACCTCGTTACTGCCATCAAAAGCAGGAGATTATCATGGGGAAAGTAAAAGTTCTCGACGTCACACTACGTGACGGCGGGTATCGCAATAATTTCAACTTCACGGATGAACAGGCCCTGGTAATAACATCAAGCTTGGCAGAGGCCGGCGTTGATGTGTGTGAAGTTGGTTACTGCAGAGGGTCGTTCGCGCCCAAAGCGGAGCATGGACTCACGAGCAATATAAGCGCTGAGTTTATCGAGAAAGTTCGCCATGCTGGGGGTGGTCGAATTGAGCTTGCGGTGATGGTCCACCCAAAGAACGTGTGTGATCAGGATTTCGCCATGCTAAAGGAGCAAGGCGTCTCTATGATTCGAGTCTGCTTGCGACGAGAGCAGTTGGCTGAAGGGCTTGCCACTCTTTCACTCGCCCGCGATTACGGCTTCAGTGTCAGTGCCAATGTCACCCATGTGACGACACAGACTCTCAGCGCAGTGATTGACACTTCCGTCCGAGCCGAAGGTGCTGGAGCAGACATCATTTGTTTTGCGGACTCTAACGGCCATATGCTCCCGAGCGATGTCGAGCGATTGATCAATCGCCTCTCTAATCGACTTGCAGTGCCATTGGGTTTCCATGCCCATAACAATCTTTCGATGGCCTTGGCAAATGCTGCGGCAGCCATCGAATCAGGTGCCGAATATATCGACACCTCTATTTGTGGAATGGGGAAAGGTGCCGGCAACTTACATCTAAGTATGCTGGTCGCTTATCTCGAGCGCATCGGCACTAGCCATGGGTTTGACCTCGTCAAAATTCTCGAACTGTCAAACCTGACAGCGGCTTCGATCCCATTCAATAACATTCCAAGCCCTCTGCTGGACATCATTATGGGGGCGTACAACTTCCCGTTCGATAGTGCAAAACGTATGCAGGAAACGCTCGAGCGCTTTCAGCTAACGTCCGAGTATCGTGCCCTTGAGATCATGCACCAGCAGGATCAGGTCGCTCGCCTTGCTCCAAGAGCCATCGCGAATATCTACGGCAGCGCTACCAAGATTGCACAGGAGATAGCGGGATGAGCGACTTCCACACTCGCAAGCGCATTTGTGTACTTCCCGGTGACGGTATCGGCATTGAGGTTATGAACGCCGCACTACCCGTCCTTCAGGCTTTGAACCTGCCCTTCGATCTAGAGTTTGGGGACATTGGTTGGGAATGCTGGAGGCGAGAAGGCAATACCGTCCCGGATGAAACCTGGAAGAAAATCAGTGATTGTGATGCCACATTGTTGGGCGCTATCACGAGCAAACCCCTTGCCGAAACGGAAGCCGAACTGCCCCCTCACCTTCAGGGGCAAAACCGCCGTTATGTCAGCCCTGTGATCCAGCTCAGACAGAACCTGGACCTTTACGCAAACGTGCGGCCAGTCACTGACATGACAGGCGAAAATCGATTCCGCTTCGTCGTCATCCGGGAAAACACTGAGGGTCTGTACGCCGGTCTGGATTTTGGCCGGATACCTGATGCGTTCCTGCCCTTATTGGAAGAGCGGGAGGCATTGGGCGCGCCATGGCACCGGGACGGCCAGGAGGACGCAACGATTTCAGTACGTTTACAGACACGCAGCGGGCTTGAGCGCATCTTCGAATACGCTTTCGAATATGCGGCTAACCAAGGATTCGGCCGGGTCACGTTCGTAGACAAACCTATGGTACTTCGTCACAGCAGCGCCTTCGCCCGGGGTGTATTTGAAGGTGTAGCTCAGAGATATCCCGGCATTGAGGGCGTGATCGAAAATGTGGATGCCGTAGCGCTATGGATGGTGCAACGCCCAGAGCGTTTCTCCGTTGTAGTGGCCGAGAATATGTTCGGAGACATCCTCTCCGATCTTGGTGCAGGCGTTATGGGTGGTCTGGGTTTCGCACCGAGTGGGAACTTCGGAAAGCTGGGGGCATATTTCGAGCCGGTTCACGGGAGCGCCCCTGCGCATGCAGGGCTCAACAAGGCCAATCCTAGCGCGATGTTCATGGCCATCGCGCTCATGCTCGAGCATTTAGGTTATCCGCTGGAAGCCCGGTACATCACGTCTGCGGTCAGTCAGGTCTCGCGTTCAACTGTGCGCACCTATGACATGGGTGGCTCACACACCACGGCACAGGTTGGCGAGGCAATCATCGGCGAGTGCGTTTCTATGGCCGCGCTAACCTCGACGGAACGTCCCATCTCAAATTCACACCAGGGAGCAACACATGTTGAAGCCCTTTGAGTCGACCGAAATCTCTCAAACCTTGCTGGACGAATGCGAAAGATTGGACACCGCGTCTCTGTCCGACGCTTTGGATAGTCTGGACGTCTCTGGTGGCCTGCTGGGCATCGGCACGCAAGTTCCCGGGACTCGCTGTGTGGGCATTGCTTTTACCGTGCAGTATGAACCGGTTGGGAATTCACACGGGTTCAAAAATGCTGCCAACTACATTGATCAGGTCCCGCGCGGAGCAGTGATTGTCAGCTCCAACGCGGGGCGCCAGGACTGCACTGTCTGGGGCGATATCATGACGCATTTCGCGGTGGCGAGAGGCATCAAAGGGACGGTGATCGATGGAGTGGCAAGGGATATCGATACGGTCGTCAAGCTCGGGTATCCCCTGTTCAGTCGCGGACGGTTCATGCAGTCAGCAAAAAACCGAACACAGCTAAAAGCAGTGCAGGTCCCGCTTGAGATCGGTGGCGTCATTGTCAACCCTGGAGACCTGATGGTCTGTGATGGCAGCGGCTGTCTTGTTATCCCGCAGCAGATAGCCGCCGAGGTCATTCGCCGTGCGTGCGCCGTAGAGCACACCGAACGGCAGATCATCGGGGCGATAACAGCCGGGTCTTCACTTGAGGAAGCTCGAAAGACCTACCGCTATGACCAGCCTTGGCTGGGTGCTGCGCAAAAGGTTGAAAAGGGGCTGAGCCAATGACCCTCTCAAGTGAGTACATGGCCAGTGCCAGCGCCTTGAGCGCGCCCCTGCAACAGCATTGCTTCACAGATAAAGGCTCAGTCACTGACGCCTTCAAGAAAGCGATGCGTCGCCTGACTTCCACGATCACCCTCATTGCGACTGAACATGAGGGCGTTCCTTTTGGAATGGCTGCAACCGCCGTAACGTCAGTATGCACCGACCCTTCGTCCATCCTTGTCTGTATCAACCACGGCGCAAGCATGTACTGGCCTCTCATTGACCATGGAAGGTTCTCGGTGAACCTGTTGCGGGTTGGCCAAGAGGATCTGGTGAAGGTCTTCGGTGGGGCAGTCAACGGCCCGGCCCGATTCGAAACTGCCGACTGGCAGCATTCCAACGGCCTGCCGTTTCTGCGAAGTGCACAAGCCTCACTTTTTTGCACCGTTGCTCAACGCATGAGCTACGGGACCCACGAAATAATCATCGGTCAAGTTGACGACGTCGTGGTGGCCGAAGCCATCACGCCATTGCTTTGGCAGGACGGAATGCCAACGGGATCAGTTCCCGTCTTCTCTTAAAACGCTCGTTACTCACTATTGGAAGATAACCATGAAAATGGAATTGTTTGACCCTCAATCTGTTTCGGATGACACCGCGATTTACCTCGTGAATGTGGTGCATGTCCAAGATGGCGCGCAGGACCTCGCTGTGGAAATCCTGGAAGACACGGTCAACTACGTCGCAAGGACGTACAGCGCTTTCCAGTGGAGCCGTTTGATGAAGAGTACGGACGGTAAGACAGTCATCAACCAAGCTCAGTGGAGTGATCGTGGGCAGTTCGAATCGCTCTTCACCGACGAGGAATTTCTATCGCGTTATTCGCGCTTGAAAGAAACGGGTACTTGGGAATACCACCTGTACACCGTCGCCACCTACATCACCCCCGCCACCGCCACCGCCCTCGAAACTGTTGGCTAGCTGCAACCGCGTGCGCAGCGCTTGGCGCTGCGTACCGCCCAAGCCTATCAATATTCGATCAAGGAAGAAGTTATGGTCGCAATTCGTTCAGCGTTAACAACATTCCTGGGCATCCAGCACCCACTGGTTCTCGCACCCATGGGGGGAGCGTCCGGAGGACGGTTGGCGGCAGCAGTTTCAAACGCAGGTGGCCTTGGCCTGGTGGGAGCAAGCTATGGGGACCCTGACTGGATGGCTCAGCAGTTACCGTTCATGAAAAATCTGGACAAGCCCTGGGGCATAGGGCTGGTCATGTTCACTGTCGCGAAACGTTTCGAGTTACTGCATTTGGCGTTGGAATATGGCCCGAACGTGGTAGCCCTGTCCTTTGGCGATGCCCGTCCATTTATCGAACCCATTCATCAAGCGAACGCGAAAGTGATCGTTCAGGTGCATGACGTTGACCAGGCGCTCTACGCCCTCGACGCCGGCGCCGATGCATTGATCGTGCAGGGTGCGGAAGCAGGGGGGCATAGCTTGCGCAGATCCTCCATGCCTTTATTCCCGGCAGTCCGGGATGCTGTGGGTGAGGATGTAATCCTGATCGGAACCGGTGGGATAGCTGACGGCCGGGGAATGGCCGCGGCGATGGCGCTCGGAATGGACGGGGTAATGATGGGAACGCGGTTCTTGGCGTCCGACGAAGCGCTCCCCTCAGAACGGGTGAAAAGCAGACTGGTCCACGCCGTCGCAAGCGATACCGTCAGAACCCGCATCTTTGATGACGTGCGCGGAATATCCTGGCCCGCGGAGTACAGCGGGCGAGCAATTGCGAACCACTTTTCCGAGTCATGGGTAGGCAATGAAAAGGCGTTCTCGGCAGCAATTGATCAGTTGCGGCCTCAGTACGAACAGGCCCTGGCAGAAGATGACATAGGTACCAAGGCTATTTGGGCAGGCGAGGTGGCAGATCTAATCAAAGACGTACAGCCAGCGCACTCAATAGTCGAGGCCACTATGAAAGGCTATGCCGACGTCGTAGCAAAGCTCGGTCTCACCCTCTAACCGGATCCACTGATCACAATCGGCCCGCTTGTAAAAGTGGGCTTCGTTATTTCTGCAGGAGCAAAGCGATGAACCAGGACGTGCAATTCAAAGAGTATGGGGAAGGGAAGCTGTCCGTTTATGTTCTTTCCCCGGTCATGCCTGTGTGGGATGAAGGAGCATTTATCCAGCCCCTGATAGGCCACTTTCTCAACGCAGGCTATCGGGTGGTGGTGTTTGATTCGCTCTCGATACCGGTTGTCGCAGGTGAGACTTTGAAAGCCTTTAGCGAGCGTTGGGCTGAGGTACTGCAACCTTGGGGCGTACCCAACGTACTTGTCGGCGTCGCATTAGGTGGCGCCCTGGCCCTGGAACTGGTTAGCTCCTTTTCACTTGCGTCCACGGCGGCTCTGCTGCTGCTCTCATCCCCAGCCAAAGCCAACGCGTTACTGGATGCCAGACTCGGGCGAATGGCAGAGCTTGCAAACCTTGGCCAAGTTGAAGAAGCCAAGCGCCTATTGGATGCGCTCGTTTTACCCGAGGGCGGGGTTCCTCAGCAGACCGCAGAGAGTCAAAGTAACGTTCCCCTCGTGGTACAGGGGCAACGACTAGTGCGTGGTTTTGGATTTTTGGCCGGTATCGATCTCAGTCGCAGCCTGCAGAAATATCAAGGAAGGGTCCTGAGTATTTTTGGCGAGCGATCTCAACTTGTTACCCAGACGCACGCGATAGAAACCACCGGAAACAATCAACGCACACTCTGCATCAAGGGGGGAGGTATGCGACCTTTGGCTGACGACCTCGATTCGGTGCTGAGCGCCGTCGACACTTTTCTAATACCCCTGTCGGAACGCGCGGCATGAACGATCTCAACGGTAATAGCCACTCCCCAAGGTTTATAGACCTGCACTACCACGCGAATCCGGACGCGTTCATTCGCCGCCACGGTGCGATAGATGCCGGGAAGCTGTACGCAGCAGCAAAAGGCTGGGTCGTGCTGAAAAATCACATGGGGTGCACTGCCGGGCAAGCCTGGGAGGCGCGCTCGCAGGGTTTTCCCGTCAGCGGCTCTTTGGTTTTAAACGAGATTGCAGGAGGTGTGGACTTCAGGGTCGTGGAGCGAAGCCTGTGTTTGCGCGGCGACGAACCGGGACGCTTCATTGTCCACTTTCCTACAGTGACAGGACGCAAGCACACCAGCACCCTCGCGCGTAATGTCAGCCATCCGCTATTGCTAAGCAAACCGATCAAGCCCCTGCGCGTGACAACAGACGCAGGGCGGCTAACGCCCCAGGCGTTGGATGTACTCAAGATGGCGTGTGACTACCCTCTTGTGATATCAACCGGCCACGCTGACGCTCGCGAGGTTCGTGCTTTAGTTGATGAATCCGTTCGGTTGGGCGTGCCACGTTTGATGCTCAACCAACCCGCTAATCCGCTGACTGATTTGAAGGCTGCCGAGCTTTTAGAGATCGCCGCGGCCCCAAATGTGTACATCGAGCAGACAGCGCTGACCTATCTTTTAGGGTATCAACAAGAAGAGGATTTTCGCGAGGTGTTGTCGTCTGTCCCCAATGTTGTCTATAGCTCAGACTTGGGGCAAACGTGTCAGTACCGATGCAAAACTGACCCACCCTACCGGTTGAAAACTGACCCACTTGGGCAAAATGCAGCTTTTGCGAGCTGCCCATGCTGTCCCAGGAGCAACACGTGGAAATCAGTGTTCTTATTCGTCAGGGTTTGTCTATTCGGGCCATCGCCCGGCAGATGGGCTGCTCTCGCAATACCATTCGACGCCACCTCAAATTACAGGCCCAGCGCCAGCCCGTCGTCTATGGCCCGCGCGCGCAGCGCGTGGGCAAGCTTGTGCCTTTCGAGGCCTATCTGCGTCAGCGCGTAGAAGCCGCTCGACCCCATTGGATTCCCGCCATCGTGCTGTTGAGGGAGATCCGCGAGCAGGGTTACGAAGGCGGATACTCAATCCTCACCAGCTTTCTGCTGACCTTGAAATCCAAGGCAAACGAAGCCGTCGTTCGCTTTGAAACCGAGCCCGGTGAGCAGATGCAGGTGGACTTCACCGTCATTCGGCGTGGCCGCGATCCGTTGTTGGCATTCGTTGCAACGTTGGGCTGGAGCCGTGCGACCTACGTCGTTTTCTCCCGTCGCGAAGACTCCGCAGCCTGGTGTTCCGGTATCGAAAAGGCGCTGCGTTTCTTCGGCGGTACGCCGCGAAAGCTACTCTTCGACAACGCCAAAACTATTATCCAGGAACGCGATGTTTATGGCCCCGGTCAGCACCGCTGGAATCCCGCGCTATTGAATTTGGCAGAGCGCTATGGCTTCACACCGAAAGTCTGCCGGCCTTATCGGGCGCAGACCAAGGGCAAGGTCGAGCGCTTCAACCACTACCTGAAAAACAGCTTCGTAGTGCCACTGGCCGCGTCACTTAACCAGGTCAGCTTGCTGTTGGACGTTGAAGTCGCGAACAGCAAGATTGGCCCTTGGTTGATGGAGGTCGCCAACGCCCGAACACATGCGACGACGGGCGAAATACCGCAACACCGACTGGATACCGAAGTGCACCACTTGTTGCCCCTGCCAGAGATCCAAGGGGTTGCGAGCAGCATGATTTCGGTCGTCCAACCCATGCCGGTGGAAAGCTTGCAGCATCCGCTCTCTGTCTATCAGGCACTGCTTGAGGTGCGTCCATGAACCTTCAACATCTGCGCATCGAGTCTCTTTGCCAACAGTTCAAGCTGGACACTTTTGCGACGGACTGGCCGGCTCTGGCCCAGCAAGCGGCCGAAAAAGAAACGAGCTATGCCGACTTCCTGGAACAGCTTCTGCTGAGCGAGGATCGCGCTCGAAACGAGCGTCGGCGGCAAGCGCTGCTGCAACAGTCCGGGCTGCCGGCGGTGAAAACGGTTGAACAATACGACTTCAAATTCGCCAGCGGCGCGCCGCAAAGCCAGATCCTGGAACTGGCCGGGCTGGCCTTCATCGAGCGTAAGGAAAACGTCGTACTGCTGGGGCCTTCGGGCGTTGGCAAAACACACTTGGCCAGCGCTCTGGCTCATCGGGCGATAATGGCAGGCATTTCCACCCGATTTATCTCTGCCGCCGACCTGACTTTGCAACTCGTCGCCGCGCACCATCAAGGGCGCCTGGCCCAGTATTTCAGTCGCGTTGTTCAACGCTCGAAACTGCTGGTGATTGATGAGATCGGCTATTTGCCTTTTGGCCGTGACGAAGCCAACTTGTTCTTCAACGTGATCGCCAAGCGGTACGAACATGGCAGCTTGGTGCTGACCAGCAACTTGCCGTTCAGCCAGTGGGCAACGACCTTCGCCGACGACTCAACACTGACCGCTGCGCTGCTGGATCGGCTTCTGCACCATGCGCATATCGTCCAGGTCAGCGGACAAAGTTATCGACTGAAGGACAAGCTGAAATCAGGTCAGGTGGTGCCGAGAGAAACGGCCTCGCCACAAAAATAAACAGACCTCAAACACCGCCGGGGTGGGTCAGTTTTACTTCGGTAGGGTGGGTCAGTTTTCAACCGGTGTTGACACAAACGAGCCAGATGGACGTCAACGGCTGGCTCGAGCGAAGCCAACAGTGGTTTGATACGTTTGAACTCGATGCCTCTCGCCGCGCGGAAGTGACTCTTTCTAATCCGCAAAAGATGTTGGAAATCTAAGTTGGAGTTGGGCCCCTATGCTAATTCGCCGGGGCCCCAACAGTTATGCCACTTCCACAGCCTCCCGCTTCACTTTTGGCGCTGGTAGAGCATCAAGGAATGGCTCGCGCAAACCTACCGCCTCCATGAGTGGTTGCACACCCGCCACGAAGTCCTTGATCCCTTGGTGGTAGTCCAACCATGTAAGCGCAATGCCGTCGATTCCCCAATCTGAATATTTCTGGAAGAGCTCTACAATCTGTTCTGGCGTTCCTACCAACGGTACGCCAGCAAAGCCAGCCTTGAAGTGAAAACGGAACCGGACCGCATCTTCCGGCGTGAAGATTCCGGTCTGAATGCCCAGCTCGGTTGTGATGATGTCGCACCCTTCGTCGTCGCCCATTTGGTTTGCGTAATAGTCAAGGTACGCTTCGGCTTCTTCCTGCGTGTCTTTCTGAACAACGTAGCCATAGCACCAAATTTTGAGGTCTCTGCCGAACTCGTTCTTGGCGAGATCCTTGTAGGAGGCGATCTGTTCACGCACAGCCGCTTCGCCATCCAAGTGCTTGATGATCAAGAATGCCGCATCACAATGCTCTGCGCAGAACCGCTTCCCGCGAGGGGAGCCGCCAGCGTTGATAAGGTAAGGCTTGTTGATTGGCTGCGGCTGAGAGATCGCGTCGCAGATCGTGAAATACTCCCCTTTGAAGTTAAAAGGGGTCTGCTGCTGCCAGGCGTTTTGCGCGATGTGCAACCACTCTTCAGCGTAGTCATATCGCTTGTCGTGTTCCATCATCTCGCCGCTGAACATCCTCATCTCAGCGCCATACCAGCCGCACAAAATGTTGAGACCGAAACGCCCGCCGCTGATGTGATCGATTGTAACCGCCTGTTTAGCGGCGAACAGAGGGTGCACAGTCGGCAAATGCGACGTCGTGAACACCGCGATTTGATCAGTCAGTGCAGCGATACCCGCCGCCCACGTGTAGGTCTCGTAACACACACCACCGGTGTTATTGGCGCCACCAAATCCCTTCCAACGGCCGACCGGGATGAACGCTTCAAAACCTGCCCGGTCCGCATCCTTCGCGATCTCCAGATTGCCTGCCCAGTCATCCCCTCGAATCCGCTCTGGCGCATTCGTCACCGTACAACCACCCTCCGTGTTAGTGGAAAAAACCCCTAATTGCATCTTGTTGCGGCTGACACGCATTGGATTAGGTTTAGCAGGGTTGGACTTTGTAGAGCGCATGATGACCTCCTAGGTCGTCAGTAGTAGTGAACTTCTTCCTTGTTTCTTGCGACGAACCAGGCTGCGAGTAGCGCACAGCTAGCGAGCAGACCTGCCAATGTGTAAGCACCGACGGCCAAGCTGGTTCGGTCGATCAAGAAGCCAGTGGCTACAGGCAGTAGGCCAGCGGGAACATAACCGCCCATATTGAGCAATGCATTTGCCTGCGCCCGCTTGTTGTCCGATACCCTCAAGGCTATTAACGTCAGCCCCCCCAGTTGCCCCAATCCCTGACCGGCACCGGCCAGCAACGCGGCGATAATCAGCACCGCGGGAGAAGAGATCGCTATCGCAGTGGCGATACCCAGCATCGAGGCGAAGGTCGCGGCGGCACTGAAATAGAAGATGTGTTCAACGGTTCGCCGACGCAGCACAATCTGTACGGCGAAAGCCGAGATAAACATTAGAAACGCAGTGGCACCTGCCATCAGCGGAGTTTTAATGTGGAGCAGACTTGCCAGTAAAGACGGTCCCAACGACAAGACAAAGGAAGTAGCTGTGATTCCCGGACCGAACAGCGCGACACCTAGCAGTATGTGAAGGCGATGATGTCGCTCTACCGAAGGGAACCTCCATCTGGCGCCACCTCTTCGTTGGGTGTCATTCGCTCCGTTTGGCATCGTCCAGGCGATCAGAAAAGCGAGTGCAAGTACCCCCAGCTCCAGGGTAAACACTTTTTCGATCGGCCGGCTGGCAAACGTGGCGAGGCTTCCAGCCAGCAAAGGCCCGAGGCCTGCACCCAGCACCATCGACATTGAGGCCACTAACGAAGATAGCCTTCGCCTCTGCACACCCCCCTGATCAACAACACTTGCCATCCCCGCTGAGACAATAACCCCCACGGCAATGCCTGTAAGCAGGCGTGCGAAAAGCAAGCTTTCAACCGATTCGGCGGACCTGAACAGCAATGCGGCCGACATAGCGCAGACCAGACCGGGCAGCAGTACCACCCTGCGACCGTAGCGGTCAGATACTTGTCCAGCAATCAGCAAACTGAGCAATAGCCCCAAGATATACGCCGCGAATATCAACGTGAGGGTTGACGATGCGAAACCGAGTTGCCCCTGCCACAAGACGTATAGCGGGGTCGCAGTATTGGACAAGATAAACACCGACACTACCATCCAACCAGCGAGCCACATACGTATGGGGCTCCGGGGCAGGTCGGTACTTTGGTTCAACAAATCTTGAGCAGACGGAGCGTTTCGATCAGACAAGGCTCACTCCCTGTGCCGGAAAAAGCGGCAGCACGTATTCTGCAAGTTCCTGCAATACGTCCCTTGCAGGCCGTCGTAATGGCTTCAGGTTCAATGCGACATGTGAAACACCTTGCGCTTGTTGTCGCTGCCACAAGTCAATGAGCGCATTGCGGCCGGTGCTTATCCCTCGTCCAACCTTCAAGGGGGCGTCGGGGTTTTCTTCCAGGTTGAAGAATGTCGCATAGCCGTAGGGTTTGAACGTGCCAGGCTCAGTACAGGACTGCCATTGCTCAATCAAGTTGGGCAGGCTGCCAAAGTCGCTTTGATGCCATAGCCATCCATCCATATGCGATGCCAACCACTTCATGTCTTGCCCACAACGGCCAACGGCGAGCATTGGCATTTGCGTGGACCATGGCTTTGGAAGCAAATCCAGCGTCCCGTCGAGCTTGCCATAGTGACAAAGCTCATACTTGGGAAAAGACTGTTGGGTAGCGATACGCAAGATTTCGCAACCTTCTCTGAATCGCTCCGCTCGGTTGTCGAAGTCCTGGCCGAATGCAGGATACTCGCTGGGCCGATCACCCGTTGAGAGTCCGAGTAGAAAGCGGCCCTGCAGTAGCACATCAAGGGTGGCGGCTTGCTTGGCGACCATCAAGGGATCGCGTAGCGTCAGTACCACCCCGGCAGTACCGATACAGATTCTTTGAGTGACCGCCCCTAAGAGAGCTGCGTACACCAAGGGATCAAACATCTGGCCCGCGTCTCCAAACTCCGGATCCAGCAGAGGCACGTCGCGTAGCCAGATCGCCGAGAAACCAGCGACGTCAGCTTGTCGGGCCAGATCAACATGATCTTGCATAGTCGGAGCCATGAGGTTGGGATATCCCTCCAGCGGCGCGATCAGGCCAAACGTAAGATGGCCTGGTGCGAACACTCGGGAAAACCCAGGGTGAGCCTCATTGGAATCGCCACTCGTTCGTATCCGTCCGATCACTCGCGGTCACCCACGATCACGGGACGGACTGCTGCTACTGGTTGATGATCATGCGCGCTAACTCGACCGAGCGTTGCGAACACAGCAACCGCCGTGAGCACGCTGCCAGCGCCCAAGATGAAAAGCAGATGACGAAACGCGTTCGCGTACTCGTGGCGCAAAAGCTCTGACTGCCCTGGCAGTTGATTGCCGGCATTCTGCAGATCGCCGAGCGCAGCCCGGCTGGATGCCTCCATTATCTGATGCGGTGCAAAATTCGTGGCGGCGTCGAATAGCCCCCATTGAATGAATGTCGCCAGCAACGCCCCGGCGACGGCGATGGCTATACCGTCGGCGGAAACGCGAACAGCGTTAAAAATCCCTGTGGCCATTCCCGCGCGTTCTTTTTCCACCACGCTAACAGCCATGCCATCCATCAAACCCCAAGGCAAGCCAATGCCGATGCCGATCAGCGCCATAGGCATTACCGCATTACTTACTCCGCTATCTAGCACGACGCCTAGCCAAAACAGCCCGACAGCCACCAGCATCAGCCCGACCGCCGAGAGCATGCCTGAGGTGTAGTGTCGCGCAAGCTGAGCAGCCAGAAACGGCACGAGCAGCAACGGTGCGGCCAGAGCGATCATCATTTGTCCGGTCTGCAAAGCACTCAGCCCATCGACTCCGATGAATCGCGCCGGGAGCATGATGATGAGGACGACAAAAAAGAAAGCAGGGCTCGCTGCAAGAATCTGCACACCTACAAACTTGGATTGCTTGAACAGCGACAGGTCAAGCATAGGACTACTGGTTCGGCGCTCTATCAGCACGAAGATCATGAACAGCAGGATCGCGCCGGCCACACTCCCCAAAACGATTGGGCTGGCCCAACCGTCCTCAGGCGCGAGGAGAATGCCATAGGTGAACAAGGTCAATGCGGCCGTGAAGCTGAGAGCACCGGGCCAGTCCATACCATTGTTGGCCGGGTCTTTAGAGTCAGTCGCGCTCACGCAGACGAGTACGAAGCCCGCTACACCTATCAATGCCGTCGCGTGGAACGTCCATTTCCAGCCTGCGGAGTCGACCAGTAGCCCCGCTGCCAATGGGCCGAAGGCTAATCCAATACCAAAAGTCGTCCCAAGGAGACTGAAAACCTTGGTGCGCTCGGCACCGTGGAATACCTGGGCTAGAGACGACATGGCGCCGGCGAAAGCAGCTGCTCCGCCCAACCCCTGTACAAGCCTCAGGATATCGATCTGCAAGACAGTGGCAGAGAAGGGAATAGCAATAGTAGACAACACAAAGATGACTAGACCAATCAGCCATACCCGCTTGCGTCCGTAGATATCCGTCAGACTCCCTGCCGCCATCATGGCGCTGCCATAAGTCAGGATATAGGCGTTGACGACCCAACTGAGCTCGACAGCAGATCCGCCCATGGCAGCGCTGATGGAAGAGAGGACAACTGCGGGTCCGGTGAAGCAAAGCGGGATGAGCACGCCAGTCAGGCAAGCTGCGAATAGCTGTATCCACTTCAATAACGGGGGAGCCGTCTGAACGCTGCGTGTTGAATTCATCTGAATGTTTCCCTGATTAGTGTGCGGAGGTATTGGTCCTCAGCGCACGGTTGTCCGCGATGTTCGGCCCACCAAGAGGTTAGGGCTTGCGTCAGCAAACAAAAACAGGCCTATAATCCGAACATATCGGACATTGGTGTCCGCATTGAGGACAGCCTTTGGAATCGCTTGGCAGCATTTCACTATTCGTATTGGTGGCTGAGACTCGAAGCTTTACAGAGGCAGGAAAACGACTAGGTATTTCCTCCTCTGGCGTCGGAAAAAGTATTGGTCGGCTGGAGGACAAGCTCGGTGTACGCCTATTCCAGCGCAACACCCGCAGTATTGCCCTGACGTTAGAAGGGGCACTGTTTCTTGAGCGGTGCCGACGGATACTGTCGGAGCTTGAAGCCGCAGAAATGGAGCTAAGCAATGCACGTGAACAACCGAGGGGCAAATTGCGAATTAGCTTGCCTCTAGTCAGCGATCTTGTGATGCCGGCAATCATTCAATTCATGCGCACATACCCCGAAATAGAACTCGACATCGATTTTACTGATCGAATGGTCGACGTTATCGAGGAGGGTTTTGATGCTGTATTGCGGACAGGCGAGCCTAGTGACTCTCGGTTGATTTCTAAAAGACTGGGGGGCTTTCAGCTCCAGATTGTGGCGTCTGCGGACTATCTCGCACAGTACGGTGTACCCCAACGGCCAGCGGATCTTGCTACGCATTCATGTTTGTTACACAAGTTTCCTTCGACAGGGAAGATTGAACCGTGGCCGTTACGCGTTGAGACCGGAGAGCCGGATTTCGAGCTACCTCAGACCATGGTGTGCAACACGACTGAAGTGATTGTCGATGTGGCACGTTCAGGTTTGGGAATTGCTTGCCTACCTGACTTCATGACTTCCAAGTCCATCAAAAACGGCGAACTGGTTCGGGTGTTAGCAGACTATACGGTTCACACTGGAGTGTTCAGGCTTCTGTGGCCATCGAGCAAACATCTTTCTCTAAGACTACGGACCTTCATCGATTTTATGCACAGTCATCTATTCACGAGCGACCTGCATGGATAGTTCGTTTCTCCTGTTGCCGCACCCTACAAAACGAAGCCCTCGTAGGAATACGAGGGCTTAGTTGTTTCTGGCGTTTGGAAAAACGGTCTTAGTGCCCCGCGCTCTGCCCACCATCCACATGCAGAATCTCACCAGTAACAAAGTTCGCACTGTCCAGATAAACAACCGCCTGCGCGATATCACTAATCTCACCCATATGCCCAACCGGATGCAGATTCCCCAGCGCTTCATGCGTTTCCTCACCATGCATCGGCGTCTTGATGATGCCCGGGGAAACCGCATTCACCCGAATCCCACGCTTGGCGTACTCAATGGCCAGTGATTTGGTCGCAGCGTTCAAACCACCTTTAGTCAGCGAAGCCAGCACCGACGGCACACCATCAATCGCGTGGTCGACCAGGCTGGTGGTGATGTTGACGACGTGGCCTTTGCCCTGTTTCTCCATCTCGGTGATCGCGAGTTGGGTGATGTAGAAAAAGCCATTCAGGTTTACCGACAACACAGCAGCGTAGTCTTCAGGGGTGTAAGCGGTGAACGGCTTGGCCACGAAGATCCCGGCGTTGTTGACCAGGGTATCAATGCGGCCAAAACGAGCGATGGTTTCACGGATCACTTGCTGCGCCAATGCCGGGTCGCCGATGTCGCCGGCTACCGTAAGAATATCCGGATCGGTGGACGGCTTGATCGAACGCGAAGTGGCGACGACTTTGTAATCCAGATCACGGAACGCCTTGACCATGCCTGCGCCGAGGCCTTGGGATGCGCCGGTAATTACGATGACTTTTTCCGAATTGCTCATGATGAACCTCTACTAATAAATGATGGTTTGAAAAGTAAGTAATCAGGCTTCGGCGGCGGCCTTGGCCATTTGTCTCAACATCTGTTCGTAGTACTCGACCGACTGCGAACCGGACACCAGGTGTCGACCGTTAAGCACCATGGCCGGGACCGAGTTGATGCCGTGCTGGCGGTAAAACACTTCAAGCTCACGCACTTCTTTGGCAAACGCGCCGGACGCCAACACCTCTTGAGCAGCTGCCGCATCCAGTCCCGCTTCAGCCGCCAGACGAACCAGCGTCTCGCGATTACTCGGGTTCTGGCCGTCGGCGAAATAGGCGCGAAGCAGGATTTTCTTGAGTGCGACCTGCCGCCCTTCCTGCAACGCCCACAACAGCAGCCGATGCGCATCAAACGTGTTGTAGAAGTGAGTGCGTTTCTCCAAATCGAACTTGAAACCGATGGCCGCACCGCGCTCGATCTGCATCGCTTTGCCGGCGGCGACATCTTCGGCAGTCCTTCCATATTTGCGCATCAAATGCTCGACCGCTTTTTCGCCGACTGCCGGCATGTCCGGGTTCAGCTCGAAGGGCTTGTAGGTCAACTCCACCGAGACTTCACCAGCCACGTTCTCGATCGCCTGCTCCAGCGCCGTCGCACCCAATGCACACCACGGGCACACCACGTCGGAGATGAAATCGATGGAGACGGTCGCGGTCATGACTTGCCCTCCGCCTCAGCCAGTTGCTTTCGGTACTGGGTGGTGGTGATGCCGGCGTAACCCCAGTTATCGGTGTCGACTTCTTCGATCACGATGTGGGTCAGGTGCGGATCCTTCTTCAGGACGCGTTCCAGGGTTTCAGTGATTTCGGCGATCACCTGAGCTTTCTGCTCAGAGGTAACGCCATCGCGGGTGATGCGTACGCTTACGAAAGGCATGAGGACTCTCCAGTGACCTTCCCTTCGGAATGAATGGGTAGGCGTTGGAGCTCAATGTATGGAGTTAACTGGAGGGGATAAAGGTGGGGGCGGGAACATCATTAGTTACTTGGTGTAATTAGTTCCAAGCGATGCCGGGACTTTGCCTCAGATCGTAATTTCACATCACGTTCGCTAGATGTTGTGGGAATTTGCGGTAGGACTCAGCTCAATCTGATGTAGTCCGTTTTGTGACGTGTCGCATTTTTTCATTTTCTGCGACACGTTATGAGGACGTGTCGCTGGCGACGACATGTGTGAGTCCAAACCGCTCCCGCATTGACGGCCATCCTCAGCGATAGGAGGGGTTCGGCTCCCAGTCATTTCGCGTACAGATTCCAGCAAATCCTTTTGGAATTGATCCAACTCAACGTCCATTCCTGATGCCTCCTGCAGCAAGTCGACTAGGCCTCAGCAGGCCTTCTTCAAATTATGGAAATTATGGCTGAGCAATAATTATTGCTCAGCCATAAAAACCACTAAAACCTTCAAACCACACCACCACCTAGCCACGATTGCGCATCCCTCTCCCTCAAACTACCTTCAGATCGTCGCTGCCAATTCAGCGACCGGGCCTGAGAACCCGGGTAATATGCGCGCGCACCAGCGCCCTAAATCACGATTGCCGGCGTTTTTTTGTGCCTGCATTTCCGTGCAATGGCGGCTGTGCGTGGGAGACCTTCGGGTCTGCCGGGTCGTGCATACCGGTTTCTCAGCCTGCGCACAGCTGCCACCCATTCGCCTGAGAACGAACGCGGCAGCTCTACTTTGATTTCGGAGTATTGCAAATGCACGCTATTGATCCGTTCAAGACTTCTATCTCTGCTACACCGGTCACCACCCACCACCGCCCAAAATCCGGAGGTGCCCAATGACCAACCCTCAAGACCTGAAAACCATCGGCCTCAACCCTTTCTCCTACCACGCCAATCAACCGCTGTTCCGCATCAACGTCGGCGTCCCGGTCATCGCAGCCCTCTCTCACGCCTCCGATCTGCTCCACGTCGCCAAACTGCTCGCGTCAGACGCGGCCATGGTTCGCGACACCGACTGGCACACCTGGGCATCGCATTACTTGCAGGATATGAGTAAGGCGATCATTGATGATGTGGTGAAGGTGCTAGACGCGCCATGTAACAACCGAGCCAGTAACGTCGTATCGTGAGGATCTAAATCGCACGCATAAAAAAGCCCCGAATGAATCGCAATGCTGACTTAAGCGAGGGTGCCCACATTTGTGGCGAGGGGATTTATCCCCGTTGGGCTGCGAAGCGGCCCCAGCGTCTTTTCAGACATACTAAGTTGTCTGGATTTACGACTGCTTCGCAGCCGAACGGGGATAAATCCCCTCGCCACAAATTCAGGTGTTAGCGCTCAAGTGCACAGCATTACGAATGAATCGGGGCTTTTTGCATCAATGAGAGGGCGTTGGCATATGCCTTTTGCGCAAAAACGAATCCACGTGCATAAAAACGATCATAAATTGGGTCTTTTGCACAAAAACGTTCACAACCTTAAGCGTTATCGACTCTCACAGTTTGCACAGTGATCTGCTTCAGCGCATAAAACGGCGCAAGCGCTGCTTCATCCGCGGTTGAGCCAGTAATCAACCGCCACTCCCGCTCAATCGGCGTCCAGTGCTGTTGCCGCGCGCGCCCAAGCTTGTCGGTGTCGGCGAGGACAACAATCTGCGCCGCCCGCTTGATGATGCATTCCTTCAAATACGCCTGCTGCGCACTCGCCTCACACAACCCAAACTCCGCGACCACGCCATCCGCACCAAGAAACGCCTTGTCGACACTCAACCGACTCAACGTCAGCTCCGCCAACGGCCCCAAAGTGCTCATGCTCGAACCGCGTAGATCGCCGCCAATCAATGTCAATCGCACCCCCGGCGCATTGGCCAAAGTCATCACGGCGAGCAGGTTGTTGGTCACCACATGCACGTCTTGTCGCGAACACAAATGATGGGCCAGCGCCGCACAGGTGGTGCCGCCATCGAGTAGCACAGTGTCGCCGTCCTGGACGTGAGCCGCCGCAGCCTGGGCGATGGCATCTTTTTGCTCCCACTGAGACGTCTTGCGTTCTTCAAGTGAGGCTTCCGGCTCGTGAACGCCGACAACCGAAGTGGCGCCGCCATAGGTTCGCACCAGGTGCCGCTGTTTGGCGAGCATGGTCAGGTCGCGTCGCACCGTCGCTTCCGAGACCCCGAGCGCCGCGCTCAATTGCTCGACGTTGGCATCGCCAATGCGTACGAGATCGAGGATGGCGCGGTGGCGTTCGGAGGCTTTCATGGCGGGTCTCGTTGTGGGGACGGTGGTCGATCTTACACGACAGCGCCCGCGCGGCTCATCCCCGTCGCGTGGCAAGCTCCGCACCCTGGCGCAGCGCTTCGAGCAGGCTGCGTTCATCGGCAATGCCCTTGCCGGCGATGTCGAAAGCCGTGCCGTGGTCAACCGAGGTGCGGATTACGTCGAGGCCGACGGTCACGTTCACGCCCGCTTCAAGTCCCAGCACCTTGACTGGGCCGTGGCCTTGGTCGTGATACATCGCCACCACCAGATCGAAATCGCCGCGGCCGGCGCGGAAGAACAGTGTGTCGGCCGGCAGTGGGCCGGTGACATCGAGGCCGCGTTCTTGCAGCAGCTTCACTGCAGGGATGATTTTTTCTTCCTCTTCGCCATAGCCGAACAAGCCGTTTTCACCAGCATGGGGATTGATCCCGCACACACCAATTCGCGGCCGGGCAATGCCTGCCTTGATCAGCGTTTCGTTGCCGCGCTCGATGGTGCGCTGGACCAGGCCCGGTTCGATCTTGCGGATCGCGTCGATGATGCCGATGTGGGTCGTGACGTGAATCACCCGCAGTTGCGGGGCGACCAGCATCATCGAAACTTCATCGACGTTGGTCAGGTGCGCGAGCATTTCGGTATGGCCGGGGTATTTGTGGCCGCCGGCGTGCAGCGCCTCCTTGTTCAGCGGCGCGGTGCAGATCGCGTCGATCTGTTTGGCCTCGGCGAGTTGCACCGCGCGGGCGATGTATTGATAGGCGGCGTCACCGGCGATCGGCGACAGTTCGCCGAACGGCAGGTCGTCGGGGATCAGGTTGAGGTCGATGCAGTCAATGGTGCCGGCCTCGTACAAGGCCTGGGAGGCGTCCTCGATGCGACGTACTTTGGCGCTGCCGCCGACGATGACGTTGGCCTGTTCGAGACGGCGGGCATCGCCGATCACCAGCGGCCGGCATTGTTGATAGACGACGTCATGAGTCAGGCTCTTGACGATGATCTCCGGGCCGACACCCGTGGCGTCGCCCATGGTGATGCCGATGATGGGGAGGTAGTTGCTCATAGTGTTCATTCGAGTCCTTGGATTCGTGTGCGTTGGGGCGGGGAGCGATCGACGCTGTCGCTCAGGTGTTGCCATGCCGCATACAAGGCGTTGTAGGTGCCGAACGCGCCGGCTTTGATAACGATGCCGGGGCGGTGGCCCTGCCGGGAAACGGTCGGGCGGGCGAAGGCGACGCCGGCTTCGATTTCGGTCAGCAGTTGCAGGCTGTCGATGCCGACGGTGGTCAAGATGGCGCGTGCCGTCTCGCCGCCCGTGGCGATCAGGCCGCCGACTTTGGCGAAGTGCGGTTCGACCAATACGGCCAGCGAGGTTGAAAGTTGCGCGCCCTCTTGGGGATCGAACGCTTCATCGCGGCCGATGCGCAGCAGCAGGTCACTCCAGCCGTCCAGTTGCTCGCCGATGCGCGATTGCCAGAGCACCCAATCGCCATGGGTGGTGCCCTGGCGAAGGACTTCAGGCGGGACGACCAATTCGCTGACACCGCCACGTTCTTTAAGCAACGCGCACTGTCGCTCGCAGACGCCGGATAGGCTGCCGACGAGTATCAGAATCGGCGCCTGACTTTTTTCGAGGGCATCGGGTTCGATGGCCGTGAAACGTACTTCGGAGCTATCAGAAAGGCTGGCAGGAAGACTGGCGATTTCCCGCGCCAAGCCGCCCGAACCGATCCAGAACAGCGGCTGCTCCATCGAGGCGGTCATGCGAGCGAGGGTCAGCAGGTCGTCTTCGGTTTGCGCATCGACGATCAATGCCTGCGTGCCGCTGCGGGCGACCTCGGCAATGTGCCGCTCGAGCGCTTTTTCGTTGCCACGCAAGGTGTCGAGGTCCAGCTTTGCGGTGCTCAGGCCTGCAGCAAACAGCATCGCTTCGACGTCGGCCGGACGGTCGGCGTTTTCCAGTTTCCAGGTATCGGTGGTTTCCAGCGGCTGACCGTTCACGAACACTCGACCGCCGCGCAACGTTCGCCCGGTGGCGGGGAACGCGGGGGCGACAATGGCCAGACCGGCCAACGGTTGCAGGGCGGCGACTTCGGCCGCCCAGTTGCCGCGCAAGGTCGAATCGATTTTCTTGTACAGCCGCTGCCCAGGTTGATGCAGCGCCTTGAACGCGGCGACGGTGCGCTCGGCAGCCTGCGCCGGTGAGAGGCGCCGAGTGTCCGTATCAGCGGCGATCACCTGAGCGTCGACCTTGTCATTCAAGGGGTCGAGCGTGACGACCGTTTGCAGCCCCGCGCTTGCAAAGCCGATGGCGCAATCCGCCGCGCCGGACAGATCGTCAGCGATGATCAGAATCCTCATCGCAAGGCCTCCTGCTTTTGAGGTTCGATCCCCGGCTCGGGTATGACGATGGGATTTCGCTGCTGTACGCGTTTGGCCACGGCGGCAGTCAGCAGCGGCGCGAGAATCGCAGTGACTACGACGCAGGCGGCCACCAGAATGGTCGCGCTCTTGGCTGCTTCGGCGTACACCGGATTGGCCGCCGCAATCAGCGCAGGAACGGCTGCGGCGTTCCCGGCCGTGGTGGCTGCGGCAACACCGGCGACGCCCGTGCCACCGGTCAAACGATCGGCGAAGAACAGCGGAATGCCGGTCAGCACGACCACCGCAACGCCCATGCCGAGACCCAGCAAACCGGCTTGCCAGACGTTATGCAAGTCCAGGCTGGCGCCGAGAGCCAGGGCGAAGAACGGGATCATGACTGGAACAGCCTTGGCCAGGAAATCGCGCATGTCACGGTCAAGATTGCCCAGCAGCATGCCGAGGGCCAGCGGCAGGATGCTGCCCACCAGCGTCGGCCACGGGAATGCGGACAGACCAGCGATACCCAGGGTGACCATCGTCAGGAAAGGACCAGACTCCAGGGACATGACCGAATAGGCGCCGACGTCTTCGGATCGACCGTATTGACCCATCAGCGCCATGTACAAGCCGCCGTTGGTGTCGTTCATTGCGGCAACGACCGCCAATGTCGATATACCGGCGAAGAGGCCAGATGAAATCGGCTGCTCGCCCAGGAAATGCCCGAGCACAATGCCGATGAGCACAGCGATGCCGACTTTCGTGATGAGCAGCGTGCCGCCCTTCTTCAGCAGGTACGGCGTGGCCTTGATATTGATGCTCGCGCCCATGCAAACGTAGAACACCGCGAGGATGGGTAACGCCCCGGTGAACAGTGCATTGGTGAAAGAGCCGAAAAACTTCGGTGTGTCGGGAAGGAAAGTAGCGACTAGCGAACCGATCAGCAGCGGGACAATCATCATGCCGCCAGGGATGCGTTCAATGGTGCGCTTGATAGGAATTTGGGCCACGAGGGTCTCCTTTTATAATTGTTTGGTAAGACGTTTATCACCTCGAAAACTGACCGGATCGATCATTTTATGATTGAGTCAGTCAAAATTATCTTAGGTGATCGTCCATAATTGCGCAAACCAATCATTCAAATGATCGTTTTGATCATTTATGGAGGAGATGTGGCGAAGTGCGGATGCCGCATCGCAGCTTTTTCTTGATCACGACAGATACCGGCGCATGGTTCTCGGTTCGGTTGACATGAGCACCCTATGTGGCAGAGAATCGGCTCAAGAGCGCGAAACCGACTGCCTTCAGGTGGCAATAGTCGGCGTTAGGAACCCCGTTGATGACCTGAAAATCAGCGCTCGGGTGAGACCTCTTCTCCCCTGCTTGAGGGAGCACAATATCAAGCAACCATTTCAAAAAAAGCAGCCTAATCAGGCTGCTTTTGTTGTCTGGGGAAAAGATATCTTTGATAAACCAAATCCCCATGCCGGTGCTTGTTCAAAGCCTTCCTATCGCAGTTCATGAAATTCCACAGAACGTTTCCATGATCAACGTGGATGACTACCAGCATTTGATACTTCGTGTGGTAAACCCCAATGAACGCGAGACGATAAGACCCATCGTTGTAGGAAACGCGCCAAATCTCAAATGGATTCCGCACTGTATCCAATGCGAATTCAGTGAAGCGCTCTCGGGCGTTCTGGCGTTTTTCTACGATATGCAAAAGATATTGGCGGCGAACCGTTATCGAAACGTACGGCGTTTCGAGCAATACAGCGTCAGCCCCGTCCTGTAATCCAAATCCGAGCGCGACCTGTTTCAAGGCGTGGTCAAGATTGACAGCACCGGGCAGCTCTCGCACATCGGATGCCAGTAGCGATAGTGGGATATCCCGAATGTCTGGCAAGCCAATGTTTTTCCAGTTTTGTTGACCGAGCGCTTCCTTTATCCCTGCTACATCCATCGGTATCTATACGCTCGCGTCGTGGATGCGGGCGTCTGCCGTGATATCCAATGGGTTCAAATTCGAGGCAAAGTCTCGAATTGATGAGCCGACATTTCAGCGATTTGAGTATTGGATGGAAATCAGGCGAATCCCTTTTGTGACTGGGAGACTTCTGATATCCGTGTAGAGGACGGCATGCTTGGCGTAAGAAATGGCGTGGTTGTGTGTAAATAATCCCAAAAAAAATGCCCAAACCTCCCGGTCCGAGCATTTTTTTGCCCCTGATCACCCGCCCCTCCCCAAAAACCTCGACTCTATGTAAGCCTCCAGCCATCGGACGCAGCATCATTTCGCTACTAAACTCGGGACAAGCGTGTTCATGTGCAGGATTATAGCCAGCACGTATCGCCCAACCGACGGCCAGGTACTCAACAATAGCCAGCCCACTTTAGAGGGCATTACCCAATGGATAGCAGAACCCTACGCAACCTGATGCGCATTGTGCAGACCGGCTCTTTGTCGGCGGCGGCAGAGCATTCCTGTTTAACCGTGCAGGCGTTGGCCGCGCAGTTGAACAAGGTCGAAGAGCAGTTCGGTTTTCGGTTGTTTCGTCGCTCCAACAAGGGGTTGACCCTGACCCCGCAGGGCACGGAACTCACGCCTTACATGGACAAGGTGTTGGTCGCCACGCGGCAACTGGAAGAAAAAGTGGCCGCGCTGAAGGTGCCTGGGCAGCGCACGCTCAAGGTGGCGCTGAACACGACGCTGTCGGCTGACTTCAATCGGCGAATGATCGGACGCCTGATTGAGGTGTTTCCCGTCTATCAGCTGGAATTCAGCTACGCCGAGTCGATGGAAAACCTCAGCAAGTTGAAGAATGAAGACTTTGACCTGGCCGTGTTGATCGGCCCGCAGAAGCCGGGGTTGCCCAGCATCATCCTGCCCGATGTCCAGGTGCAGGTGGTCGGTGCGCATTGCGGTCAGGAACATGATCCGCTGGTGTTGCTCGGCAACAAGTTTCAGGTGCGTCCGGCGGACGATTGTCCGTATTCCCACAGCTTCCTGCGCTTTCTCGATGCCGGTCTGGGCAATTACGAATCGGGCAAGCGGATGGTTTACTCGTGCAGCGAAACCCTGACGCTGTCGTTGATCACGCAAATGGACGGCCTCGGCATGGTCTCGCGGGACGCAGCCCAGCGTAACGGCCTGACCATTTTCCCCGGTTTCGAGGATGCCCTCGAAGTGCGGCTGGCGATCAACAATCCGGAGTTGTCGGGTCAGGCCTTGCACGATGTGGTCGACCTCCCGCTACATGAACGAGCCGAGCGCAATGTACGCAGCCGTTCCCACCGCAACGGAGAGAAAGAGGTTTTTGCTGAAATACGCACATAACAACGTCGGAATCGCGGCATAAAATTCCGGGCGATCGAGCTGCACATGCTGATCCTTGATCAACAACGGCGTGAGGCTGATTGCAGCGACGATCGCCACCGGCAGGTATTCCAGCGCCCGGGCGACGAAGGGCGGCCAATGGTCGGTGTTCACTTGCAGCGGCAACGCGCGCGGCAGGAAGGTCACGGCCATCATCAGCACGACGACCAGGATCAGGAACGTTTGGTCAGGCATACACCCACCCCGCAGCCCACGAATGTGGCAATAAATACGTTGAAGGGCGAGCTGCCGACCAGGCTCAGCGCGCCCATGCAAGCGACGGCGGCCAGCGCAGCGATGAGTTTGTTACGTGTGTTGCACAGCGACACCAGCACGTAAAGCATCATCGCGGTCAGCGCGTAGTCGAGCTGATACTGGATCAAGTGCGCCGCGTACTGAGCGCAAATCGCCCCCAGCAAACCGCCGAGCACCCACGAGGTGTGGCAGTAAAGATTGAAACCGATCAGGTAACGCACGTTGACGGGCGATCCCTTGCCCAGTTTGACGCTGTGAAAGGCGAACGACTCATCGGTCAGCCCGCCCGCGTAACACCAACGCTCAAACCGACTGAGACCCATTGCCTGCAACGCCTTGGCCATGTAGACCGACATCAGCATGTGCCGCGCATTGATCAGAAACGTGGTGAGGATGATGGTGGTGAGCGAAGCGCCGCTGGAAATCAGCGCCAGGGCGGCAAACTGTGAAGCGCCGGCATACACGAACAGGCACATGGCGACCGGCAGCCACACGGGCAACCCGGCATTCACCGCCATCAAACCGAACACAAACGACACCGTGAAGTAACCCGCAACCACCGGGCTGGCTTCGGCGAAAGTGCGCGACGCGTGCGGCTCGACCATCAGCGGCTGGCTGCTGGACGTCTCATTCATAGGTCCCTCTCAAATGTTCTTTCGCCGCGCGGTTCGCAAAAACCCTGGGCACTCCAAAAGCGTTGGCCGGCAAGGTTAGCATCGTCGACAAACAGGAACATCCGCAGCACGCCCACACGTTTCATATCGGCCGACGCGGATTCAACCAGTCGTTGACCGACGCCTTGGCTGCGATACAACGGGCTCACTGCCAAATGGTTGATCGTGCCGCGACTGCCGAGCATTCCGCCCAACACCGCGCCGACGATTTCGCCGCTGGCATCCAGTGCGATAAACGCAGTAGTGGTCTTCTGCACGAGCACACTGCGCAGGCATTTGGCGTCCTGCCATTCACAGAAAGATACTTCTTCGAATTGTCGAAAGAAGCGTTCCAGGCGCTGTGCATCCTTGGCCGTGGTGCGCCGCAACATCACCGGTGCAGGGCACTCGGCGAGGTTGGTCACGGTGTTGTACTGTTCAGCGAACAATGTCGAAAGCGGTCCCGGGCCGCGAGAAAGAGATCGCCAGAATCTGCCGGTACGCCATGTCGTGAGAATGGGTGTTGCGTGCCGGTGTCACGTAGTGACGCATGTCGCGATCGAGAAAATAGGTGGTGTCGAGGATTTCCTGGTACGTCGTCGAGGCCAGGTGTTCCTGGTTTTCCGTGTCGTATAAACGACTCTCCGCCCCTTCAACGTTATTGCGTCCCCAGAAGTGCACGCCGCTGAACGGATATCCGTCGCAGTGAATCCCCTCCGGGGTGATTTCCAGTTGTTTGCCAGGCTTGATCTCGATGCGGATCTGATGAATCTGGCATTGCCAGATTTCCTCGTGCAACTCAGGTGGCAAAACGTTTTTGTACACTTCGAAGTCGGTGTCGATCAGGCTGCGCATCACCGGTGAACTGATGATCTCATCGGAGAAATCCTGGAAGTGCCGAACCATTCCGCCAACGTAGCTGTTGTTGGCCTTGGACTGAACATAAGCGCGGTGTTCCAGCTGCTTCAGGTCGCGCGTGACCGGGTTGTACTCAAAATCGCTGTAGCGACGATAACGCATGCCCGCCTCGGCCTGACCGTAGTAACTGTCCGGCTCCATGTTTTCCCAACTTCTGGTCAATCTGACGAAATCGTTGAAATGACCGAAAAGATTGAAGTCAGCACCCTGGACGTTGGCATATTTGTCACGCCGTAGAAATTCGCCCACTTCTTTGTTCAAAACGATCATTTTCAAAAATCTCCGTACATTTAGCAGCCTAATCTAGAGAGCGCAGGATTTACGTCCATGAGAAAGAATTTGAGGCATATCAAGCGCTGCTTGAAACGGAGCATCACGTTGCTTTAAATCGACTTTTCACGATCGAAAATGGCCGTTTTATGCGTTTTTGAATGATTGTCACGCGAAAAAAAACCCCGAACCAGTCGGGGTTTTTTAGCGAGTGTTGAATACTCAATCGATCATCAGAAGATGTTGATCGGGTAATCCACGAACACACGCACTTCGTTGCCGCTGACGTTGTACTCGCTGGATTTCTGCGAGACGCGCAGGATCGAGCTGCGCAGTTTCACGCTCAGGTCTTTGGCCGGGCCGCTTTGCACCACGTACTTGAACTGGTTGAAGATTTCGCGCTCGGTGCCGCCTTCGCTGGTGGACGTGGTGATGTTGTCACCGCGCACGTAGGCGAAGTTGTAGCTCAGGCCAGGAACGCCGAATGCGGTGAAGTCCAGGCCGTAGCCCAACTGCCAGCTGCGCTCGTCTTCGGCGTTGAAGTCGGACCAGTAAGAGTTCGACAGGTAGATGGTGTTGCCGCCGTCGCCGACGCGACCTTGATCCTTCTGGTAACCGCCGTAGGCGTAGCCCAGGTTGCTGTCGCCGGTGCTGCGCTGGTGAGCGAGGGTGAACGAGTGCGGGCCGGTGGCGAAGGTCGCTGCCAGGCTCCAGATCTTGTTGTCGTCACCGGTGAGACCGTTTTCGCGGACGTAGGAATCATCCAGCTTGGTGCGGTAGCCGTTGAAGTCCAGGGTCAGGGACTGATCCTTGTCGATCGGGAACACGTAGTTGGCGTTCACGTATTGCTTCTTCAACACGTCTTCAACGTCGGATGCGTAGAGCGCAGCCTTGAATTGTTCGGTGAACTGGTAGCTACCGCCCAACACGTTGATCGACTTCAGGCCGCCACTGTCACGGCCTTCAGCGCTTTTGCGCGACTCGGCGGTGAAACGACCGGCGTTCAGCTCCAGGCCTTTGATTTCCCGGGAGGTGATCAAGGTGCCGGTGTAGCTTTCTGGCAGCAGGCGCACGTTGTCGTAGCTCAGCACCGGCAGGGCCGGCATCTGGTCGCCGTAGGTCAGCGTGGTGCTGGAGAGACGGAATTTGACTGCTGCGCCGCCCTTGGACAGGTCGTCAGCCGCGTTGCCGCTGTCGCCCTTTTTAAAAAAGTCGATGCCTTGAGCGCCGGTGCGACCCTTGCCGCCATCCAGACGCAGTGCGTACAGACCGAAAGCATCCACACCGACACCGACGGTGCCTTGGGTGAAGCCAGACGAGAACGTACCGATGGCCGCTTGGCCCCATTCGGCTTTGTCCGGGTTGCCGTCTTTGTAATCACGATTCATGTAGGCGTTGCGCAGCAGCACTTTGAGGCTGCTGTCTTCAACAAATCCCTTGGATTCGGCCTGGTCGTTAGCCATGGCCTGTGTAGCGCTCAACATCCCCAGAGCGATCAGGCTGATTCGCTTATTCAACATTTTGTTCTTTTCCTTATTACCGGTTGATACGCGCTGTGGCGAACGGCTGAAATGGCGCTATCGCACTCTTTTTTCACCCCAAAACAAAAAGGCCCGCCCACGGGAAAATCGTGGCGGGCCTTTTTTATTATTTTATTGAGTCATGGCGGTTAGCCACAGGCGTTGGGCGAATGCTAGCCGTGCCCTGAAGGGTGTGTCAATTTCATGAATCGTCTATGGAAAGCTGAAAATCGTCTAAGCAATTACTGGCCGGCAATCGCCAGTTGAACCGTATGGCTGTCGACGAACTGTTCGAAGTGGGTAACTTTGCCATCGGCCAGGGTCCACAAATGAGCAACGCGAGCATTCATCGGCAGGCCAGTAGCCTTGTAGATTCCGCTGTAATTACCGTAGGCAAACACCTTGTCGCCCTGTGCGACGTAGTCCTCGATCTTCAACTGAAAATCATCCCATTCGGTGGCCAGGCGCTTGAACACGTTTTCAACGATGGCATCGAAACCGACGTAGGTGCCGGCGTAAGGGAAGCCTGCGGATTCGGTCCAGCGGGCATCCGCGGCCAGGGCTGCCGCGGTGTTGCGTGCGTTTTCCTGGGAGTTGGCGCCTTCGTAGGTGCTTTTGATCAGGCTCAGGTTGTCCATGGTGACTCCGGATGAATTCAAGGGGCGCAGCCGTCGATGCCACAAGCTTGTTCGGGGGCTGACGAGGTTTGTGCGGGAAGCGATTGGCTTAACCATTGCGCGAACGCTTGCGGCTTGCCGAGCCAGGGGCCGATATCGACCAGGGTGAATTGGCCATCCTGTTCAAGGACGAAAGTCGGAAAACCCTGGCCGCCGACATTGGCCAAGAGTGCGCGGCTCTCTTTTATATGGCGATCGGTTTCCACTTCTTTGAATGCCAACTGTAAGGCTTGAGTTTCGAGGCCGATCTCGTTGGCAAGCTCCACCAAAACCGCCTCATCGGCGATGCGCCGACCTTCCACGTAGTGAGCCGTCTGCAAACGCCCCAGCAACTCAAGTCCGCGCCCCGCCAGCTGTTCGGCTGCCAGCACTGCCGCAATCGGCGGCGTGGAATCGAACACGGCCGTCCCATCGCGCAACAGACCTTCGAAATACGCGTCGCCGAATGGCTGGCCGGTGTACTCGGCGATGCGTCGGTCGTGGGGCATAACGTAGCTGCGCAGTTGTGGGGAAACGGTTTGGCGGTTGGCACCGCTCATCATGCCGCCGCCGTGAGAGACCACCGGCAGCACGCCTTGGGCCGCTTGCACCAACGGTTTGGCGCCGTAGCACCAGCCGCACAAAGGGTCGTAAATGTAATGAAGGATCATGGGAAGACTCCGGCAATCGATCAGGAAAATTCAGTGCCGGCAGACTAATCCTCTGACCATTGCGGAAAAACGCTGGAATGGCTTTCAGACTGTTTCATGAATCGGTCGAATAGCCGCTGTAGCAATCTCGACACAACTCGAAACAATCCAACAACAGAACTTTTCAAGAATAATTAACGAAAGTAAATAACAAGCATTACCATTCGCACCCTCGAATTCTTCCACCCTTTCGGATGCGCTTCAGATGCCTGCCCCCTTCCGCCTTACGCCCGTCACCCTTGGGCTTTCTGCTTTCCTGTCTGCTGGTTTCACCTGCGCCGCGACCACCGTTTTACCCGAAACCTCGATCAGTGCCGAAGCCGAAGCCGACGACCCACGCGTGAAGGAAACCAGCACCGCGACCCGCACCGCGACACCGGTCCGCTACGTACCTCAAGCCATCGACTCGATTAAAACCTCGAACGTCGTGGATTACGGCACCAATGATCTGGGCACTGCGCTAAGTGGCATCCCCAACGTCAGCAGCGGTGCCGATACGCGTTTCGACAGCCTGCGCATCCGCGGTTTCGACGCCAGCAACGACTTCTACCTCGATGGCATTCGGGACGACAGCCAATACGTGCGCGACTTGCACAACATCGAGCGTATCGAAGTCCTCAAGGGCCCGGCCGCCGTGTTATACGGCCGTGGCAGCCAGGGCGGGATCGTCAACCGGGTCAGCAAACTCCCCGAGTTCGGCCGCCGTTCGACCGTCGAAGCCCAGGGCGGCAGCGATGATTTGCGCAGCCTTTATGCCGACCTCAGTACCGATCCGTCAGAGAACATCAGCCTGCGCCTGAACATGGGCAACATGGATCAGAACAGCTTCCGCGATGGCGTCAGCGGCAATCGCCAACTGTTCGCGCCGTCCATGAGCTGGCAACTGACGCCGGACCTGAACTGGTTGGTGCAGTACGAATACAGCCGCTACAACCGCACGCCGGATCGCGGTATCCCCGGCGTCAACGGACGCCCGGCAGACGTAGGACGCGATACGACCTACGGCAGCGAGCACGATTTCATCGACGACAAGTCGCAATCCCTGCGTTCCAAACTCAGCTATGAACTGAGCGACAACTGGCAGCTGCGCCACACCCTGGGCGTGTTCAAGCTCGACAGCGATTTCGACAACACTTACCTGACCGGTTACACCGCGCTCACGAATGTCACGCGCCAGCATTGGCAGCAGGATCTGACCACCCGCAACGTCTATAACAACGTCGAACTGGAAGGTGGTTTCAACACTTTCGGCCTGGAGCATCGCCTGCTGACCGGCATCGAGACTGGCAGCCAGCGCCGCGATCCGACCTTGTACAACGCGGCCACTTCCGGACCGGGCAGCTCACCGGTTCCGGCGCTGGACCTGTACAACCCCAATCGTGATTTGCGCCATACCGGGCGCATGCAGGTGTCCAGCGACAACCACACCGAAGTCGAAAGCCGTGCAGTGTACGTACAGGATCAATTGCGCCTGAACGATCAATGGCAACTGCTGGCCGGTTTGCGCTACGACACCTTCGACATCGAATCGACCAACAAGCTGCGCAACATTTCCGAAGATCGTGACAGCCACAGCACCAGCCCGCGTGTAGGCCTGGTCTGGACGCCGCTGCAGAATCATTCCTTCTATGCGTCCTGGACCAAGACGTTCTCGCCGGTGGGTGGCGGTTTGATCGGCATCACGCCGGGCGTTGCCGGCAACAGCAACGATTTGAGCCCGGAGCTGACCAAGCAGAAGGAAATCGGTGTGAAGAGCGACTGGCTCGACGACCGCCTGAGCACCACCCTGGCGATCTACGAGCTGGAACTCTACAACCGCCGCACCAGCGATCCGCTCAACCCGACCATCACGTTGCTCTCGGGCCTGCAACGTTCCCGCGGGATCGAGCTGACCGGCACCGGCAGAATCGCCGGCAACTGGTACGTGCGCGGTGGCGTGGGCGTGCAGGACGCGACGGTCGAGAAGGACAACAACGGCTTTGAAGGTAAGCGCATCAGCAACGTGGCCAAGCACAACGGCAGCCTGTTCCTGACCTGGAAACCGGAAATGGGCTGGTATGCGGAGACCGGTTTGACCCTGGTGGGCCAGCGTTATGCCGACAACCTCAACACCGTCGTGCTGCCGGGTTATGGCCGTTGGGATGCACTGGCCGGGTTCCGGCAGAAGGACTGGGACTTGCGCGCAGCGCTGAACAACATCAGCGACAAGACCTATTACGCGTCGGCCACCAGCGCCGCGCAGATTCAACCGGGCGAACCGCGCAGCCTGGTGGTGACTGGCACCTACAGTTTCTAAACACGCCAAAACCGGCGTGAACGACACCAATCCCCTGTGGGAGCGAGCCTGCTCGCGATAGCGGTGGATCAATCAACATCGATGTTGACTGTCAGACCGCCATCGCGAGCATGCTCGCTCCCACAGGGGTGGTGTGTTGTTCACAAAACCATCGCCCATAAAAAAGCGCCGCCATCCCGGCAGCGCTTTTATCAATCCTTTGTTTTTTCTTCTTATCCTTCCATCACATCCCACAACGCTTCCAGCTCCGCCTCGCTGAATAAACCAGCGGGGTAACGCTCGATCATCATCCGGCGCGGATCAGGTTCTCTGATCTGACGCGTTCCATTGGACTTCAACCAGTGCGCCAGGACCTGGAGCGATTCGCTGTTTACTGCCAGGGGATGCAACGCCCGCTCGCTCACTACGTTCACTTCGGCGTTCATTTCAGCGCTCTCTCCTGGTTCGTGAGCGGCTAACTTATCCAAGGTTTATGACAGAACATCGCAGTTCTCCCCCTCCCTGATTTACACCTTGGGAGATACAAGAGCTGTGCCAACGTTTCTGAACTGTCGACAAGCGGATACAAAGAAGCCCGCAGTCCTTTCGGGCTGCGGGCTTCATGATGAACGGCGAGGATAAACTTGAGCCTCAGTGGTTTTTCAACCGACTCAGGCTGTTACAACCCCACTCACTCGATGTGCGGTGCCGGTTGCTGTTGGGTAAGGCAGTGGATGTTACCGCCTCCCAGTAACAGTTCGCGGCCCGGCACCATCACTACCTCGTGCTGCGGGAACAGACCCTGCAAAATTTCTTTCGCCGGACCGTCCAGCGGGTCGTCGAAACTCGGCGCGATAATGCCGCCGTTGACGATCAGGAAGTTCACGTAGGAACCCGCCAGACGAACGGTCGGATTACGCTCCTGAGTCCCGTCCACCGGATCCACGCCAGCGCACTCTTCTTCGGTCGCATACAGCGGCCCCGGGATCGGCATCTTGTGCACCGTGAATGGGCGACCTTTGGCATCGGTGCTGCTTTCCAGCACCTTCATTGCTGCCTGGCAACGCGGGAAGTTCGGGTCCTGCGGATCATCGGTCCAGGCCAGCAATACTTCACCCGGACGCACGTAGCAGCAGAAGTTATCCACATGGCCGTCGGTTTCGTCGTTGAACAGACCGTCCGGCAACCAGATGATTTTATCCACAGCCAGATGGGCGCTGAGCACCGCTTCGATTTCCCCACGTTTCATGTGTGGGTTGCGATTGCGGTTGAGCAGGCATTCTTCGGTGGTGATCAGGGTGCCTTCGCCATCGACGTGGATCGAACCGCCTTCGAGCACGAAACCCTCAGTACGGTAGCGCTGGCTGCGCTCGATCTCAAGGATCTTGCCGCCCACCTGCGAATCACGATTCCACGGCGAATACAGACCACCGTCGAAACCGCCCCACGAGTTGAAGTCCCAGTTCACACCACGGACTTCGCCACTGTTATTGATGACGAACGTCGGACCGGTGTCGCGAACCCAGGCGTCGTCGCTGGACATTTCGACCACACGAATATTCGGCACGTCGAGACGGGCACGGGCGTTTTCGTATTGGCCGGCGGAGACCGCCACGGTCACCGGTTCGAAACGGGCAATGGCTTTTGCCACGGCCACATGGGCGGCTTGCGCGGGTTTGCCGCCCAGGCGCCAGTTGTCCGGGCGCTCCGGCCAGATCATCCAGGTTTGGGTTTGTGGCGCCCACTCGGCGGGCATGTAGAAGCCGTCGGCGCGCGGGGTGCTGTTTAAAGTGGTCATGCGATCAGGACTCCAGAGAACCGTCGAGGGTTTTGATCGCATTGTATAGGTTCGGGCGACGATCGCGGAACGACCCCCACGCACTGCGAATGTGCTCCAGCTCGTCGAGGTCGAAGCTCTGCACCAGCACGCCTTCTTCGGTCTTGTCGAGTTCCTGAACCTTCTCGCCGAACTGGTTGGCGATGAACGACGAGCCGTAGAACGTGATGTCGTAGCCGTCCTGTTCTTCGTTGCCGATACGGTTGCTGGCAATCAGCGGCATCAGGTTGGCGCCGGCATGACCTTGTTGCACGCGTTGCCAATGGTCACGGGAGGAAATGGTCTTGTCGTGCGGCTCGCTGCCGATGGCCGTCGGGTAGAACAGAATTTCTGCACCCAACAACGCCATGCTGCGGGCGCACTCCGGGAACCACTGATCCCAGCAGATACCCACACCGATTTTCGCGTAACGGGTGTTCCAGACTTTGAAGCCGGTGTCGCCCGGGTTGAAGTAATACTTTTCGTGGTAGCCAGGGCCGTCGGGGATGTGGCTTTTACGATAAATCCCGAGGTTGCTGCCGTCGGCATCGATGATCGCGATGCTGTTGAAACGCGCGCGGCCGGCCAGTTCATAGAAGCTGATCGGCAGCACCACTTGCAGTTCCTTGGCGACTTTCTGGAAGTGCTTGATGGCGACGTTGTCTTCGACCGTCGTGGCCAGTTGAAGGTAATCCGCGTTCGGCTTCTGGCAGAAGTACGGCGCCTCGAACAGTTCCTGGATCAGGATGATCTGCGCGCCTTTGGCCGCGGCCTCCCGGACCAGCCTTTCAGCGGTCTCGAGGTTGGCTTCAAGGTCCCAGGAACAGGCCATCTGGGTGGCGGCGACGGTAACGATACGGCTCATGAATCATCTCCGGGCAAGTGCTGATGGGTCGAGTGTGGCTTCGACCGATGACAGAAACGGGAAGCACGGGCGCGATGAGTCACGCCGTGAGCAATGGCGACTTTATAACCGATAAAAATCGGCTTTAAAAGCGGTTAATCTTCCATTCGTCTAGTTTTAAGCACTTAAACCCGATAACAATCGATGTTTTGTCGGGGTTTTTTAGGACGCCTTCGCGGGCAAGCCTCGCTCCTACAGGTCATGCGCCAATTTGAAATCACGCAATTTCTGTAGGAGCGAGGCTTGTCCGCGAAGGCGATATCAAGCCTTACAACCCTTCATCCAACACCTTCGCCAGCATGTCGACAAAGAAATCCACACTCCGGCGCGAGGTGACCATCGGCGGTTTGATCTTGAGCACGTTCAGATAATCCCCCGTCGGCTGCATGAAAATCCCCAACTCCCGCAAGCGATCACACAACGCCGTGGTTTCTTCGGTCGCCGGTTCCAAAGTTTCACGGTTGCGAATCAGCTCCACACCCAGATAGAACCCGGAACCATGCACCGCGCCCACCAGCGGATGAATATCGATCAGCGCTTCAAGCCGCTCCTTGAAATAGCCACCCACGACTTGGGCGTTTTCCCAAAGCTTCTCTTCTTCCATCACATCCAGCACCGCCATGCCGATCTGGCAACTGACCGGGCTGCCACCCGCCGACGAAAAGAAATAACCCTCGGCCTCCAGCGCCTCGGCGATTTCCCGGCGGGTGATTACCGCGCCCAATGGCTGGCCGTTGCCCATGCCTTTGGCCATGGTGATGATGTCCGGCACCACGCCCTGCTCTTCGAAGCCCCAGAAAAAATGGCCCATGCGCCCGTAACCGACCTGCACTTCGTCGGCGATACACACGCCGCCCTGCGCTCGAACCAGCGCATAGACCTGTTTCAGATAACCCGGTGGCAGCGAGATCCCGCCGGCATTGCCGTACACCGGTTCGCAGATGAAACCGGCCAACTGGCGTTTCTGCCCGGCGATTTTTGCCAGGTTGTGTTCCACGCTGCGCACGTAGTCCGGCGCACTGTCGAGGCCACGGAATTCGCCGCGATAGATATTCGGCGCGGTCACCGGATGCACCCAATCGGGACGGCTGCTCAAGGCTTTCGGGTTGTCGGCAATCGAGGTCGACACCGCGTCCGCGCCCACCGTCCAGCCGTGATAGGCCTCCAGCACGCTGAGCATGTCGCGACCGCCGCTATAGGCCCACGCCAGACGAATCGCCAAGTCATTGGCCTCGCTGCCGCTGTTGACCAGGAACACCCGGTCCATGCCCTCCGGCGACAACTTCAACAAACGCTCGGAAAACTCGGCCACCGCCGCGTAGTTGAAGCGCGAGTTGGTGTTGAGCAACGACCACTGACGGCTGGCCACCGCCGCCATGCGCGGATGACCGTGGCCAAGCACCGCGACGTTATTGAGCATGTCGAGGTAGGAGCGGCCCTGCATGTCGATCAGGTGATTGCGCCAGCCGCGCTCGATGCGTGGCGGGTCGACGTAATAGTGCTTCTGTGTCCGCGCGAAACTGGCGTCGCGGCGCGCCAGCAACGTCTGCGAATCGAGTTCGGCTTCAGCATCGCAAGCCAGCCCCAGCAACGTCGCCGGTGACGGGCACAACGCTTGCCACGCGGCAGCGCGAGACGGCGTGCAAAACAACGGCGCATCGAACGAAGCGCCTCGGCTCAACTGCACAATCACCGGCCCACTGACCGCACCCAGCACCTGACCTTTGACCAGCGCCGCGCCGCTGTGCAGCGACGGCGTCACGCCCCACAACCGCACGCTCAGTTGCGGACCGTCCAGTTGCAGCACACCCGCCGCCGGCTGATGAACCACGCCGGCAAACGGCGATTCGACCGCCGTGCCGTTTGGCACGCGCAACTCCACGTGCAACGGGCAGGTGTCGGGCTCTGCGGCGCTGTCCGGTTGGGTGCGGGACAAACGATATTGACCATACCGACTGGCAGCCAGACCGTGAGCCGCCGCTGCTTCAGTCAGCAGTCGCTGATCAATCCCCTCTTGCTCCCAGTTACCCGCCTCGAAATGCGGGCTCAGCACGCCCAGATCGATCAAGGCAAATTCACGCCCCACCAGGCTCGGCAGCAATGGCGCGAAACCTTCGCTGCCGATACCTGGCAGTGTCTGGCCGACGGACGTCAGAATCGCCGCTTCCATCAATTCCAGCGGCACCGACGTGGCAACGCGGAAGATCTCCCATTCATGGGTCAGGTTGTCGCGACTGTATTCATTGCCCGGATCAATGCTGACTTGCTGCTCGCCACTGAGCACCAGCACCGCCGCGCGCGCGACGATCAGCGGCCACAGCGCCAGCAGCTCTTCATGGGTTAGCGGATTGACGGCGTGATAAGCCTGGACCGCCGGCAAAATATAGAACGGATCGCCATCGGCGTGATGCAGCAACGCCGCGCAGGTGACCGACAGATCGGTAATGCGCCACGTGCGGATCAAGTCGCCGAAATCGATCACGCCCTGCAACTGCCAATGGCGTTGCGAGTCCCGCTGCCAGACCACGTTGTCGTCGGTGATGTCCATGTGAATCGCCTGCACCGGCAACTTGGCCACCAGCGGTCGCAAATGCCGCTCGGCCCGTCCGGCCGCCTCGGCGATCGACCGGCGTTGCGCGTCATCCTTGATGACTGGCAGCAAATGGCCGATCAGCGCGTTGGCGTGGCGGGCGTCCCATTGCAGCGTGCGCTCAAGGCCCGAATGCTCGAAGGCGGCCAGCGCCAGGTCCATTTCGCCGCAGAGCCGACCGAAACCGGCCACCACCGAACCGGGCAGGTGATCGAGGTGGGTCAGCGACTGGCCTTCGATGTAATCGAGCAGGCGCACATGCACGGCCTGACCACCGAGTTCCAGAGTGAGCAGGTCTGCACCGCTCTTGGAAGGAATCACTCGCGGCACATGCACGCTGGAGTGTTCCCCCAACTGCTTGAGCCCGGCATGCTGGGCCTGCAGTTCCAGCGCCGAATAATCACCACGGCAGATTTTCAGGACGAAACGCCCCTGGTCGCTGTCGACCCGAAAGTTGAGGTCCTGCTGGCTGCCCAGGGCGTGCAACGTTCCACTCAACCCGTAATGCCCCTCCAGCAGCTCTAGCGCTTGCTCCGCAGACACTTGCGGGCTGGGCAAACTGGCGCGGTGAATCAACGTGGCGAGCGGCATACAACGACCCCTGAAATTTTATTAGGCGCTTATATCGCCACTGCATCGGCCGATAATCAACCCCCGTCGGCGCCGCAAAAGCCAAATACGACCAACAACCCTCTTGCACCGCCCTGCTCCTGCCGACAAGCTATGCTCATTCGCTTTATCGTCTTACAGAAAAAGGCTGGCCAACATGCGTATTCTCATCACCGGCGGTGCCGGTTTCATTGGCTCTGCCCTGATTCGCCACCTGATTCGGCACACCGGGCATGAAGTGCTCAACCTGGACAAACTGACCTACGCCGGCAATCTCGAGTCGCTGACCAGCATTGCCACCGACACCCGTTACGAGTTCGTCCAGGCCGATATCGTCGACCAGGCAGCCGTGAGCGCGGTACTGGCACGTTTTCAGCCTCACGCGATCATGCACCTGGCGGCGGAATCCCATGTCGACCGTTCCATTGACGGTCCGTCGGATTTCATCCAGACCAATATCGTCGGTACATACAGTCTGCTGGAGGCGACTCGCGCTTACTGGCTGACGCTGGCCGAGCCGGAAAAAAGCGCCTTCCGCTTCCATCACATCTCCACCGACGAGGTCTACGGCGACCTGCACGGCGTCGATGATCTGTTTACCGAAACCACGCCTTACGCGCCGAGCTCGCCGTATTCCGCCAGCAAAGCGGCGTCCGACCACCTGGTTCGCGCCTGGCAACGCACCTACGGCCTGCCGGTATTGCTGACCAATTGCTCGAACAACTACGGGCCGTTCCACTTCCCCGAAAAACTGATCCCGCTGGTGATCCTCAACGCCTTGGCTGGAAAGCCGCTGCCGGTTTACGGAAACGGCCTGCAAGTGCGCGACTGGCTGTTTGTCGAAGATCACGCCCGGGCGCTGCTCAAAGTGGTCACCGAAGGTGTGGTCGGCGAGACCTACAACATTGGCGGTCACAACGAGCAAAAGAACATCGACGTGGTGCGTGGCATCTGCACGCTGCTCGAAGAACTGGCGCCGAACAAGCCTGAAGGCGTGGCGCACTTCGCCGACCTCATTACCTTCGTCCAGGACCGTCCTGGCCACGATCTGCGTTACGCGATCGACGCGAGCAAGATCGAGCGCGAACTGGGTTGGGTGCCTGAAGAAACGTTCGAAACCGGCCTGCGCAAAACCGTTCAGTGGTACCTGGATAACCTTGAATGGTGCCGCCGTGTTCAGGACGGCAGCTATCAGGGCGAACGCCTGGGCGCCATCAATACCAAGGAGCTGCTCGCATGATGAAAGGTATCGTTTTGGCCGGTGGCTCCGGCACGCGTCTGCACCCGATCACGCTCGGCGTCTCCAAACAGCTGTTGCCGGTGTACGACAAACCGATGATCTACTACCCGATCTCGGTCCTGATGCTGGCCGGCATCAAAGATATTTTGTTGATCTCCACGCCACAGGATCTGCCGCAGTACCGCAACCTGCTGGGTGACGGTAGTCAGTTCGGCGTCAATTTCAGCTACGCCGAGCAGCCGTCGCCGGACGGTTTGGCCCAGGCCTTTCTGATTGGCGAAGAATTTATTGGCGATGACCCGGTGTGCCTGATCCTCGGCGACAACATCTTCCACGGCCAGCACTTTGGCGAGCAGTTGAAGAACGCCGCAAAACGTCCCTCCGGCGCCACCGTGTTCGGCTATTGGGTCAAGGATCCGGAGCGCTTCGGCGTGATTGATTTCGACAGCGAAGGCCGTGCCCTGTCGATCGAAGAGAAACCGAAAAAACCGAAATCCAGCTATGCCGTGACCGGCCTGTATTTCTACGACAACGATGTGATCGACATCGCCAAAGCGGTGAAGCCTTCGCCTCGCGGCGAGCTGGAGATCACCGACGTCAACAACGCTTACCTCAAGCGCGGTGACCTGCAGGTCGAGCGCTTCGGCCGCGGTTTTGCCTGGCTCGACACCGGCACCCACGACAGCTTGCTTGAAGCCTCGCAGTACGTGCAGACCATCGAACACCGCCAAGGCCTTAAAGTCGCTTGCCTTGAAGAAATCGCCTATGAAAATGGCTGGATCAGCCGCGAGCTGTTGCTGGAGCGCGCCAGCTATTTCGGCAAGACCGGTTATGGTCAGTATCTGTTCATGCTGGCCGGGGAAGAACAATGAATGTGATTGAAACCACTCTGCCCGGCGTGCTGATCATCGAGCCAAAGGTGTTCGGTGACGAGCGCGGCTTTTTCTACGAAAGTTTCAATGCCAAGGCGTTTGAAGAAGCGACAGGCCTGGACACGCAGTTCGTTCAGGACAACCATTCCCGCTCGCAGAAAGGCGTGCTGCGTGGCCTGCACTATCAGCTGGAAAATACCCAGGGGAAACTGGTGCGGGTGACCGTCGGTGAAGTGCTCGACGTCGCGGTGGACATCCGTCGCAGCTCGCCGCATTTCGGTCAGTGGGAAGCGGTGCGCCTGTCCGCAGAAAACCGTCGTCAACTCTGGGTGCCGGAAGGCTTCGCCCATGGGTTTGTGGTGCTGAGCGATTTCGCCGAGTTTCTCTACAAGACCACCGACTACTACGCGCCGTCCGCCGAGCGTTGCATTCGCTGGGACGATCCGACCCTTGCCATCGACTGGCAACTGGATGAAGCGCCCAAGCTGTCGGCCAAGGATCAGAACGGCAAAAGTCTGGAAGAGGCTGACTTGTTTCCATGAGAATTCTTATCAGCGGTCAGCACGGTCAGGTTTCACGTGAATTGCAGCTGCGTTTGGCTGCTGTTGGCGAGTTGGTGGTTTTGGGGCGCGATCAACTCGATCTCGCTCAGCCGCAGCAGATTCGCCAGCAGGTGCAACGGGTGCGCCCGGACCTGATCATCAACGCGGCGGCTCACACAGCGGTCGATCAGGCGGAAAGCGAGCCGGAGCTGGCGTTTGCCATCAACGCGACCGGCCCGGGCGTTTTGGCCGAAGAAGCGCTGGCGCTGGGCATCCCGCTGATTCACTACTCCACCGATTACGTGTTCGACGGCAGCAAAGCCGAGCCGTACAACGAAGCCGACGCGCCCAACCCGCTCGGCGTCTACGGCAACAGCAAGCTGGCTGGCGAGCAAGCGATCACCGATGTACAAGGCCAGCACCTGATCCTGCGCACCAGTTGGGTCTACTCCACCCACGGCCGTAATTTCCTGCTGACCATGCAGCGCCTGCTGCAAGAAAAACCGGAGATGCGCATTGTCGCTGACCAGATCGGTGCACCGACCTGGGCCGGCACCATCGCTGTCAGCACACTCGCATTAATCGAACGCTGGAAAGCAGGACAAGCCGGTGCTTGGGGCACTTATCACCTGACCGCTCAGGGCGAAACTTCCTGGTTCGGTTTCGCCCAAGCCATCGGCCAAGCGCTGCGGGAACAGGGCAAGCCTTGCGCCAACCTGCTGCCGATCCCTTCCAGCGACTATCCGACACCGGCCGCCCGGCCACTGAACTCGCGCCTGGATTGCAGCCGCCTGCAACGCGAATGGGGCGTCAGTCAGCCTGACTGGCAAACCGCGCTGCGCGAGTGTCTTGCCGAGCAAGCCTAGGCATAATGCGCCTGTACCCACAGGCGCCCGATGCTCATGACTCCGACTCTCCCCCGCAGACCCCGCTGGCGCAGCCTCGCACTGCTTGCGCTGTGCCTGGCGCCGTTGCTGTGGCCGCTGGAGCACCTGGCCGAACGTTATTACCGCAGCGAACTGGCCGGGCAGAACCGTCAGACCCTCGACCTTTACGTCGCCAACCTGCTGGGCACGCTGCACCGTTATGAAGTGCTGCCACAGATCCTCGGCGATCTGCCGGCCTTGCGCGCGGCGCTCGGGGCGCCGGACGACAGCGTCACCCAGGGCAATGCCAATCGCCTGCTGAAAAACATCAGCGCCCAGACTGGCGCCGAGGTCATGTACCTGATGGACACCACGGGCAAGACCCTGGCGGCGTCGAACTGGGACAAACACGACAGTTTTGTCGGCCGCAATTTCTCCTTCCGTCCGTATTTCAGCGAAGCCATGGCCGGACGGCTCGGGCGCTTTTTCGGCTTGGGGACGACCTCGGCCAAACGCGGCTATTTCTTCGCCGCCGCCGTGCGCAACGGCGAGAAAATCATCGGCGTGCTGGTGGTCAAGGTCGACCTGGATCACACCGAAAGCCTCTGGGGCAAAACCCCGGAACAACTGCTGCTGACCGACCATAACGGCGTGGTCATCCTTACTTCGCGGCCTGAATGGCGATTCCGCTCGACCCGCCCCTTGAGCGAAGCAGAAAGTACAGCGATCACCGCGATCCAACCGTACCCGACCCGCGATCCGAAACCGTTGGAGCTGAACCCCAACGCCTGGCTGACCCAAACCCAGCAGATCGCGGAAACCGGCTGGAACGTCAGCATTCTCGCCCCACGCACCCTGATCGACCGCCCGGTGCGCACCGTCGTCGCCATCGGCGGCGCGACGTTGCTGGTCCTGATGCTGCTGCTCGGCCTGATGATGCAGCGCCGCCGCCATTACCTCGAACGCATCGCCTTCGAGGCCAAGGCCCGGCGCGAGCTGGAAGGCCGGGTCGCCGAACGGACCAGCGACCTCGAAGGCCTCAACCGTCGACTGAAACAGGAAGTGTTGGAACGCGAACACGCCCAGCAGGAACTGGTGCGCGCCCAAGACGACCTGGTCCAGGCCGGCAAGTTGTCGGCGCTGGGGACGATGTCCGCGAGCATCAGCCACGAATTGAATCAACCGCTCGCCGCCATTCGCAGCTACGCGGAAAACGCCGAAGTGTTGCTCGACCATCAGCGCACCGACGACGCCCGCGGCAACCTCAAGTTGATCAGCGAACTGACCGGGCGCATGGCGTCGATCATTGCTCATCTGCGCGCCTTCGCCCGGCGCGATCGCCATGCGCCGGAAAGCGTCGCCCTGCAACCGGCGCTGGATGACGCGTTGGCGTTGCTGGCCAAGCGGCGGCGCAGCATGGAAGTCGAGTTGATCCGTGATTTACCGGCCGCCACGTTGTGGGTCGAGGCCGGGGAAACCCGTCTGCGTCAGGTGCTCGGCAACCTGTTGGCCAATGCCCTCGACGCGCTGACCGAAAAAGGCCCGCCGCGTAAACTCTGGTTGAGTGCCCAATCCACCGAAGACGGCGTCACTCTGTACATTCGCGACAACGGCCCCGGCTTTTGCATGGAAGCCCTTGGTCGCGCCAGCGAGCCCTTCTACACCACCAAGACCCGCACCCAGGGACTTGGCCTGGGGCTGGCGATTTGCGAAACCCTGATGCGCGCCTTCGGTGGTGAACTGTCGTTCGCCAACCACAAGGAAGGCGGCGCCCTGATTACCCTGAAGCTGCGCGCAGGCGCACCGGGTGTGAGCCTTCAACCGTCCGAGGACCGAAGTGCATGACCATCGATAACCGTGTCCAGGTCGTGCTGATTGACGACGATCCCCACCTGCGTCAGGCCTTGAGCCAGACGCTGGACCTGGCGGGCCTGAAAATTCTGCCGCTGGGCGAAGCGAAAGGCCTGGCCGGGCAACTGGAGCGCGACTGGCCGGGCGTGGTGGTCAGCGACATCCGCATGCCGGGCATGGACGGCCTCGAATTGCTGACCGAACTGCATGCTCAGGACCCGGAGCTGCCGGTGCTGCTGATCACCGGCCACGGCGATGTGCCGCTGGCCGTCCAGGCCATGCGCGCCGGGGCTTATGACTTTCTGGAAAAACCTTTCGCCAGCGACGCACTGCTCGACAGCGTACGCCGCGCCTTGGACTTGCGCCGCTTGGTGCTGGACAACCGCAGCCTGCGTCTGGCCCTGAGCGATCGAAATGAACTGAGCACCCGACTGGTCGGGCAATCGGCGCCGATGCTGCGCTTGCGTGAGCAAATTGGCGCGCTGGCGGCGACCAAGGCCGACGTGCTGATCCTCGGCGAAACCGGTGCCGGCAAAGAAGTCGTGGCCCGGGCGCTGCACGATTTGTCGAGTCGCCGCAGCGGTCCGTTCGTGGCGATCAACGCCGGGGCGTTGGCCGAGTCGGTGGTGGAAAGCGAGCTGTTCGGTCACGAGCCCGGTGCGTTCACCGGCGCGCAAAAACGCCGTATCGGCAAGTTCGAATTCGCCAACGGCGGCACGTTGTTCCTCGATGAAATCGAAAGCATGAGCCTGGACGTGCAGGTGAAATTGCTGCGCTTGTTGCAGGAGCGGGTGGTCGAGCGTTTGGGCGGCAATCAGCTGATCCCGCTGGACATCCGCATCATCGCGGCAACCAAGGAAGACCTGCGCCAGTCCGCCGATCAAGGGCGCTTCCGTGCCGACTTGTATTACCGGCTGAACGTCGCGCCGCTGCGCATTCCGCCGTTGCGTGAGCGCGGCGAAGATGCGCTGATGCTGTTCCAGCATTTTGCCGACGAAGCCAGCGCCCGCCACGGCTTGCCGCCCCATGAACTGCAACCGGGGCAGCGCGCCCTGCTGCTGCGCCACACCTGGCCGGGCAATGTGCGGGAACTGCAAAACGCCGCCGAACGTTTTGCCCTGGGCCTGGAACTGGCCCTGGACAACAGCACTCCAGACGGCGCTGCCGGCATGACGGTCGAGGTGTTCAGCGGCGGCCTGAGCGAGCAAGTCGAAAACTTCGAGAAGAGCCTGATCGCCGCCGAACTGACGAGGCCTCACAGCTCCGTGCGCAGCCTCGCCGAAGCCCTCGGCATTCCGCGTAAGACCTTGCATGACAAACTGCGAAAACACGGCCTCAACTTCGCCGACGGTGGCGCCAGCAGCCACACCGACGAACTCGATTGAGCTACCGTCCAATCATCATCTTCAAACAAGAGACCCGTGAATGAGCCGCGACCGTCGTCACCTGGAATCAGTCCTCCATCACGATATTCCGCTGACGCGGGACATGGGCCTCAAAGTGCTCGACTGGCACGACCAGCAACTGCGCCTGCACTTGCCGCTGGAGGCCAACGTCAATCACAAAAGCACCATGTTCGGCGGCAGTCTGTATTGCGGCGCGGTGCTGGCCGGTTGGGGCTGGCTGCATTTGCGCTTGCGTGAAGAAGGGGTTGAAGGCGGGCACATCGTGATTCATGAAGGGCACATCACTTACCCGCTGCCGGTGACCATGGACGCGATCGCGATTTGTCAGGCACCGAGTGCGGTGGTGTGGAAGAAGTTTCTGGTGACGTATCAGCGGTACGGGCGGGCGCGGTTGTCGCTGCATTCGCGAATCGTCAATGCCGATAGCGATGACGATGCGGTGAGGTTTACCGGGCAGTACGTCCTTCACCGCTAAACCTAAAGAACGCAGCCTCGTTTCACTCGACAGCTGCTACAGGGGCGCGTTTCTCTGTAGCAGCTGTCGAGTGAAACGAGGCTGCGTTCTTTCGACCATTACTCCCGGGCCAGTTCCAACAGTTTTTCGCGCCACGCAGCCTTCGCCGGCAACGCCAAAAAGAACTCATTCAACAATGATTCCCGCGCCGGATAACAGAACGGCGCACCGCTCAAATCCAGCACCTCACCACCCGCCCCTTCCAGCACACCCTGTGCGGCTGCGGTGTCCCACTGCGAAGTCGGCGCCAGGCGCGGATAACAATCCGCCGCGCCCTCCGCCAACAGGCAAAACTTCAATGAACTGCCGATATTCGCCAGTTGCAGCTCACCCAGACTGGCGCTCAACCCGGCCAGCAAGCGTTCCTGCTCGGGACTTGAATGCCGACGGCTGGCAACAACGGTAAACGCTTCACCCGGCGCCGGAACCTCGCGAACCTTAATCGGCAGCGCCTCGGCACCTTTATCACCCCGCCACGCGCCCAGGCCGGCACCCCCGACATAAAAGCGCCCGTTGGTCGGCATCGACACCACGCCAAACACCACCCGGCCTTGCTCGATCAGCGCAATGTTGACGGTGAACTCTTCGCTGCCGGAAATGAACTCCTTGGTCCCGTCCAACGGATCAACCAGCCACCAGCGCTGCCAGCCGGCACGCACGCTCAAGGGAATGTTGGCGTCTTCTTCGGACAGCACCGGAATGCTCGGGTCCAGCGCCGTCAGCCCGTCCAGAATCAGATGGTGGGCTGCCAGGTCCGCCGCCGTGACCGGTGAATCATCAGACTTCGCAGTAACCGCCACGCCCGAGCGCCAGAACGGCAGGATCACTTCGCCAGCCTTCAACGCCAGTTCAACCACCGACGCCATCAACGGATGTGGGAAATTCATGGCAGAAATACCCCACGCTGAGTCAGCAGATCACGGGCCAGGTACAGAGCCGCCAAGGCACGGCCCTCAGTGAATCGCGGGTTTTGCGCCAGGGCCGACAGCTCGTGCAGGTTGATCTTGTCCACGCCCATCGGCTCGGGCTCGTCGCCCTCCAGGCTTTCTTCGTACAGATCAGTGGCCAGCACTACCTGAATCTTCTGGCTCATATAACCGGGCGACAACGACAACTCGGTCAGATGCTCCAACTGCCGCGCGCCATACCCGGCTTCTTCCTTGAGCTCGCGCTCGGCTGCCGCCAGCACGTCCTCGCCCGGCTCGATCAAGCCTTTGGGTAACGACAGCTCATAGGCATCGGTGCCGCCGCAATACTCTTCGACCAGCACGGCGTGATCCGAATCGAGCATCGCCACGATCATCACCGCGCCATACCCCGCGCCTTTGCCGACCAAACGCTCGTAGGTACGCTCTACGCCATTGGAAAAGCGCAGCTTCAGCTCCTCAACGCAGAACAGACGGCTGGTGGCGACGATCTCGCGGGCGAGTACGGTGGGTTTCTGGCGCATAAAAGGCTCCTTGGCGATAGCGGGTTACTATACCCGGCCTATCCTGATTGTTGACCTCGGATATCCTTTTACCGCTGGAGAAGTTTTTTATGTCCCTGCTGCCCTGGCGCGACATCGACACCGTTCTGCTGGATATGGACGGCACGCTGCTGGACTTGCACTACGACAACCATTTCTGGATGGAGCACCTGCCTCAGCGTTACGCCGAGTTACACGGGGTAAGCCGAGCCATGGCCGAAATGGAATTGCAGCCGCTGTTCGAGCGCAACGCCGGTCAGTTGCAGTGGTATTGCCTGGATTTCTGGAGCGCCGAGCTGAAGCTGCCGGTGCGTGAGCTGAAGCTGGAAACCGCCCACCTGATCGCTCTGCGCCCGGATGCGGACACGTTTCTGGCGGCGATCAAACAGGCGGGCAAGCGTGTGGTGATGATCACCAATGCGCACCGTGATTCGCTGTCGTTGAAACTGGAAAGAATTGAACTGGCGCCGTACTTCGAGCGTTTGATCAGCTCGCATGATTACGGTTTTCCCAAGGAGAATCCGCAGTTCTGGGAGGCGTTGCAGGCCGACATCGGTTTCGAACCGGCGCGCAGTCTGTTTATCGACGATACGTTGCCGATCCTGCGCAGTGCGCGCAGTTTTGGGGTGGCGCATCTGTTGGCGGTGAGGGAGCCGGACAGTCGCAAGGGGCCGAAGGATACGGCGGAGTTTGCGGCGGTGGGGGATTATCGGGAGCTTATTGCAGGGCTTTAGACCTTATCGCCTGCTTCGCGGGCAAGCCTTGCTCCTACAGGACTTGCGTCGTACGCAAACTACGCGAACGACACATGTCCTGTAGGAGCGAGGCTTGCCCGCGAAGGCCATCACACGGTTTGAAGACTTACTCAGGAATCCGCAACGACTGCCCCGGATAGATCTTGTTCGGATCCTTGAGCATCGGCTTGTTGGCTTCGAAGATTTTCTGATACTTGTTCGGATCGCCATACACACGCTTGGAAATGGCACTCAGCGTGTCGCCTTTCTCGACCGTGACAAACTTCGCTGGAGTGGCCACTGGTCCGGTCACGGTGATCTGATCATCCACACCGCTGATACCGGCCACGTTACCCAGAGCAAGAAGGATTTTTTCCTTCTCTTCCTGACTGGCGGCTTCGCCGGTGGCAATGATTTTTTCACCCTCGACCTTCACCTGAATCTTGGAAGTGTCGATCCCCGTCAGGGCGTCCTTTACGTGCTTGGTCAGCGCCTCGCTGTTGGCTTCGGCCTTGTCTGGCGTCAGCGCATCGAGAATTTTTTCACCGGCTTCTTTTAGAAAACTGAAAAGGCTCATCGTTTGCTCTCCTTGGGTTTTAGGTTCCAGACGCCAAAGACTAGACCAAGCTTGCAACCCCCGGTTCCAACCCGACCAATGACGTTGATCTGGCGCAAGCGCTAGAATCCCCTCCTTCACCGCGCCCTGGAGCGAAGATGGACATCAAGCAGCTGAAATTCCTCATCGCCCTCGACGAAACCCGGCACTTCGGCCAGGCCGCGGCGCGCTGTCACATCACCCAGCCGACCCTGTCCATGCGCCTGCGCAGTCTCGAAGAAGAACTCGACCTGCCGCTGGTCAATCGCGGCCAGCGCTTCGAAGGCTTCACCGCGCCGGGCGAGCGCGTGTTGGCGTGGGCGCGTACGGTGCTGGCGGCCTACGACGGCTTGCAGGCCGAGGCTGCCGCCTGTCGCGGCAATCTGGTCGGCACACTCAGGTTGGGCGTGGTGCCGCTGTCGAGTTTCGACCCGCTGCCTTTAATGCAACGCCTGCATGCCGAGCACCCGAATCTGCGCTTTGAACTCTCGGCCCTGAGTTCCGAACAGATCCTCGAACAACTGGCGAACAATCGCCTGGACCTCGGCGTGTCGTATCTGGAGCGTCTGGACAGCGAACGCTTCGATTCCCTGGCCTTCAGCGAAACCCACATGGGCTTGCTCTACGATCAGCGCTTTTTCACGTTCGGCGAGGCGCCACTGAGCTGGGAGTCGCTGATCGAACTGCCGCTGGGCATGCTCACCAGCGGCATGCATTTTCGCCAGTCCATTGACCACAACTTCCACAGCCGGGGCCTGACGCCACAACCGCTTCTGCAAACCGATGCCGTCCACCAATTGTTACAAGCGGTACACGGCGGCCTCTGCTGCGCAGTAATGCCTTTAGAGGGCGGTCTGGAAAACCTGACCGATCACTTACGCCTGCAACCCATTGAAAACGCCAAGACCCTTGCCAGGCTGGGGCTGATAATGCGCCGCAGTGCCCCGAGATCAGCATTGGCAGAAGCCTGTTTTGCGATTTATCAACAATCGCCGATGGCATCTTGATCGACGCCATCTATCAGCGGATCAGTAATAGCGATTAGACGTGACAACTTGACGCGCATAGGCTTAAAGCTGACTAAACCGTCGGTGATGCCTCATGAACACCAAGCGCCCTGTTTGCGCGGCGCCAGCCACTGAAACGCCCGCGCCCGCCGCCAGCCAGACGTACAGTTACAGCGACCTTCAATACACCGAATCGGCCAGCACCGCGCTCGCCGAGGAAGTCGCGTTGGCGATCGCTTATAACGGCATCAGTCAGGCTGTGATGTTGGTAACGCCGACGGACCTGGAAGACTTCATCGTCGGCTTCAGCCTCGGCAGCGGCATCATCGAAGACGCCTCCGACATTTACGACCTGCAACTCAGTGGCTCTGGCTCGGCACAATACGCGCAAGTGACCATCGCCAACCGCGCGTTCTGGAACCTCAAGCAACAGCGTCGGCAAATGGCTGGCACCAGCGGATGCGGGCTCTGTGGCGTAGAGGCCGTTGAGCAGGCATTGCCAGACCTCAAGGTGTTGCCCGGCGCGCCATTGCCACCCGCCGAATGGCTCGATGGTTTGCGTCAGCGCATCGGCGCGTTCCAGCCTCTTGGCCAGCACTCCGGCGCGGTGCACGCGGCGGTATTCATGAACGGTCAGGGCGAATTGCTGCTGGGCCGCGAAGACATTGGCCGGCACAACGCCCTCGACAAACTGATTGGCGGGCTGATTCGCCAGAAGATCCCGACTGAAGGCGGCCTGGCGATTGTCACCAGCCGTTGCAGCCTCGAGTTGATCCAGAAAGTGTTGCGCGCAGGCATCCAGACCCTCGTCAGCCTGTCGTCGCCCACGGGCCTTGCCGTGCAATGGGCCCGTCGTCACAACTTAAACCTTATCCATCTGCCCCAGAAGAATGCACCGCGGGTCTACAGCCCGGCATTGGAGAATCAAGCGTGAGCCAACACCGTCAAGCCGACCAGAAACCCGTCCCTCGCTACAAGCCCTACAAAGGCCCGGCCGGTGGCTGGGGCGCACTGGCCAGCGTTGCCCGGGCCTGGTTGACCAGTGACAACGCGCTGAAAAACCTGCGCATGATGCTCAAAACTAACAAGAACGGCGGCTTCGACTGCCCCGGTTGCGCCTGGGGCGATTCCAACGAAGCCGGCATGGTGGCGTTCTGCGAGAACGGCGCCAAAGCGGTGAACTGGGAAGCGACCAAGCGGCGTGTCGACGGCGCATTCTTCGCCAAGCACAGCGTCAGCTCGTTGCTGGAACAGAGCGACTATTGGCTCGAGTATCAGGGCCGTCTGACCGAGCCGATGAGCTACGATGCCGAAACCGATCGCTACAAGCCAATCAGCTGGGAAGCGGCGTTCGCGCTGATCGGTAAGCACTTGCAAGGGCTGTCGAGCCCCAATCAAGCCGAGTTCTACACCTCGGGCCGCGCCAGCAACGAAGCGGCGTACTTGTATCAGCTGTTCGTGCGCGCCTACGGCACCAACAATTTCCCCGACTGCTCGAACATGTGCCACGAAGCCAGCGGTGTGGCGCTGGCGCAAAGTGTCGGCGTCGGCAAAGGCACTGTGACCTTCGATGACTTCGAACACGCCGATGCGATTTTTGTCTGGGGCCAAAACCCGGGCACCAACCATCCGCGGATGCTCGAACCGCTGCGCGAAGCGGTGAAACGCGGCGCCCAAGTGGTGTGCGTCAACCCGCTGAAAGAGCGCGGCCTGGAACGCTTCCAGCACCCGCAGCACCCGATCGAAATGCTCACCAATGGCGACAAACCCACCAACACAGCGTATTTCCGACCAGCGCTGGGCGGCGACATGGCGCTGCTGCGCGGCATGGCGAAATTCCTGCTGCATTGGGAGCGCGAGGCGCAGCAGACTGGCCAGCCATCGGTGTTCGATCACGACTTCCTCAATGAACACAGCGCCAACGTGCTGGAATACCTGGGCGCCATCGACGACACCCCGTGGGCGCAGATCGTCGAGCAGTCCGGTCTGTCCCTGGTGGAAATCGAGCAAGCGGCGCGCATGTACGCCAAAGGCAAGAACGTAATCATGTGCTGGGCCATGGGCATCACCCAGCATCGCCACTCGGTCGCGACCATCCAGGAAATCGCCAATCTGATGCTGCTGCGCGGCAACATCGGCCGGCCGGGCGCCGGTCTGTGCCCGGTGCGTGGCCACAGTAACGTGCAGGGCGACCGCACAATGGGCATCAACGAACGTCCGCCAGTGGCGTTCCTCGATTCCCTGGAGCGGCGCTTCCAGTTCAAGGTGCCGCGTGAAAACGGTCACAACGTGGTCGAGGCGATCCACGCCATGGCCGACGGTCGTGCGAAAGTGTTTATCGGCCTGGGCGGCAACTTCGCCCAAGCGACCCCGGACAGTACCCGCACCTTCCAGGCCCTGAGCAATTGCGACCTGACTGTGCAGATCAGCACCAAGCTCAACCGCAGCCATTTGGCCCACGGCAAAGACGCGCTGATCCTGCCGTGCCTGGGCCGTACCGACATCGACATCCAGACCGAAGGCGCGCAAGCGGTGACCGTTGAAGACTCGTTCAGCATGGTCCACGCCTCCAACGGCCAGTTGCAGCCGCTGTCGAACCAGATGCGTTCCGAGCCGTCGATCATCGCCGGCATCGCTGCCGCCACCCTGGGCAGCAAACCGGTGGACTGGAACTGGCTGGTGGCCGATTACAGCCGAATTCGCGACCTGATTGCCGATACCATTCCGGGCTTCCGCGACTTCAACGAGAGGGTCAAAAACCCGGGCGGTTTCTACCTCGGCAACAGCGCCGGTGCGCGCAAGTGGAACACCCCGTCAGGGCGCGCCAATTTCCGGGCAAACGTGCTGCCAAAAGACCTGGTGCACGAACGCACCCGTGCCACCGGCGTGTTGCCGGATCTGATCATGCAGTCGATGCGTTCTCACGATCAGTACAACACCACCATTTATGGGCTTGATGACCGTTATCGTGGCGTGAAAGGTCAGCGGGATGTGTTGTTCGTCAATGAGGCCGACATCATTCGCCTGGGCTTCAAGCCTGGGCAGAAGGCTGACATCGTTTCGATCTGGGATGACGGGCGTGAGCGTCGGGTGAAGGGCTTTACGTTGCTGGCGTTTGATATTCCTGCGGGGCAGGCCGCTGCTTACTATCCAGAAGTGAATCCGCTGGTGCCGCTGGAAAGCACCGGGGATGGCAGCCACACGCCGACGTCGAAGTTTGTGGCGATTCGGCTGGAAATGGCGAGTGAGACTGGGTTGATCATGGCGAAGTCTGCTTAACGCGACAGCAGGTCTGCGCTCTTCGCGGGCAAGCCTCGCTCCTACAGGTCTTTGTCGTACGCATTTTTCGTACACGACACAGACCTGTAGGAGCGAGGCTTGCCCGCGAAGGCGTCCGACATGGCAACACATGATCGGAACCATTCGGCAACTTTCCAATCGCCCACAAAAAAGGCCGTTTTTTCACAAAAACGGCCTGTCTGAAGTAGCTAAAGACCGGCGAAAAACCGTTAAGTTCCGCCCAAAAAACAGCAACTTATAGAAATGTGCTCAAGTCGTGTTACTCGTCGGATTTCGATTGTCACGACCATGACACAGCCTCAGGATCGCGCCGTCATCCCCTTGAGGTTCCTCTATGAAGTTCTCCTCGATTCTCTTGTTGTCCCTTGGCCTGGTCAGTGGCTTCGCTTCTGCCGGAGGCACCACCGAAGCAGGTGTGGGCGGCGCATTGGGCGGGGTTCTTGGCTCGGTCGTCGGTCAATCGTTAGGCGGCAACACAGGTTCCACCATTGGCGCGGCCCTGGGCGGCGCGGGTGGTAGCGCAGTCGGCGCAGACAAACGCAGCCGTGGCGAAGCCGCCATCGGCGGTGCGTTGGGCGCAGCAGGCGGTAACGTGGTCGGCCGCAGCATGGGCGGCACCACCGGCAGCCTGATCGGCTCCGCAGCAGGCGGTGGCGCCGGTGGCGCGCTGGGTAACTACATGGGCAACAAGAGCGACGAGGAAGATGATCGTCGCTCCTATCGCGGCGGCCGTGATGATCGTCGCTACTACCGCGACGGCCACCCTGGCCGTGGTCATGCCTATGGTCATCGCAAACATCACAAGCACAATCGTCATCATTGAGGCCTGAACGGGCATTGCTGACAGCTAGATAAAAAATCGCAGCCCAAGAGCTGCGATTTTTTTTGTCCGTCAAACCACCAACTGCTCCAATGCACCGCGCAACCCGGCAGGAATCGCCATCGGCTGATTCGACGCCCGATCCACAAACACATGCACGAAGCGCCCCGCCGCGCAGGCTTCATCTTCCCCGGCTTTGAACACCGCCAGCTCGTATTGCACCGAGCTGTTGCCCAACTTGCCCACCCGCAGACCGATCTCGATCCGGTCCGGAAAGGCGATGGAGGCAAAGTAATCGCAAGACGAGCTCACCACAAAACCCACCACCTCGCCGTCATGGATATCCAGGCCACCAACTTCGATCAGGTAGGTGTTCACCGCTGTGTCGAAGAAGCTGTAGTAAGTGACGTTGTTAACGTGACCGTAGGCGTCGTTGTCGTGCCAGCGGGTGGTGATGGGCTGGAAGTGGGGGTAGTCGGTGCGTTGAACCATCAGCGTTATTTCCTGAAGTCGGGTTGCCAGTCTAAGTCGAAAACCGCGTCGTATTCATCGCGAGCAGGCTCACTCCCACAGGGATCTCCTTCGTGAGCAAGATTTGTGTTCACTGAAGATCCAATGTAGGAGCGACGGTGCGGCGATCCGACCTGCTCGCGAAAGCGTCGGCACACGCACCACATCAATTACTTGTCAGCAAAACCCTTACCTGCTGCCTCCAACTCACCAATCAAGCGCGCCGGTTTCCAGTGATCGCCCTGTCGGGTCTCCAGCGCTATCAATCGCTGATGAATATCCGCCAGCCCTTGCTGATCCGCCCACGCCATCGGCCCGCCCTTGTCCGCCGGGAAACCGTAACCGTTGAGGTACACCAGATCGATGTCATGCGCCGACCCCGCAATACCTTCCTGAAGGATCTTCGCCCCTTCATTGACCAGTGCCAGCAGACAGCGCTCGAGAATCTCCTCAGGGCTTATCTCGCGACGCTGAAACCCAAGCCCTTCGCTGACCTGCAGCACCAGCGCATCGACTTCCGGGTCGTGTTCAGCCTGTCGACTGCCCGGTTCGTAATGGTAATAGCCGTTGCCACTCTTCTGACCAAACCGTCCCAGTTCGCACAGTCGGTTATCTACCTGAACCTCGGGCGCATCCTGCCCTGTGCCCGCCAATTCCCGAGCACGCCATCCCAGGTCGACACCCACCACGTCGTACATACGGAACGGCCCCATGGCAAAACCGAATCCTTGCAGCGCCGCATCCACTTGATAGGGATAAGCCCCCTCAAGCAGCATCTTGCGCGCCTCGAGTACGTAGGTATTGAGCATGCGGTTGCCGATGAAACCATTGCAGTTGCCTGCCACCACGCTGACCTTGCCCATGCGCTTGCCCAACTCCAGCGCCGCATCGAGCACCGCTGGGGAAGTCTGTGCACCGCGGACGATTTCCAGCAACTTCATGATGTGGGCCGGACTGAAGAAGTGCAGGCCCAGGACCAGGGCCGGACGGCGAGTCGCCGCGGCGATGGCGTCGATATCCAGCGCTGAAGTGTTACTGGCCAGAATGGCTTCGGGTTTGAGCAGCCCGTCCAGTTCACGGAAGATCTTTTGCTTGAGCTCCAGGTTTTCGTAAACCGCTTCGATCACCAGATCAACATCGCGGATCGCACCATAATCAGCCGCAGCCGTGACCCGTGCGATGCGCGCATCCGCCTCGGTCTGATCGATCCGACCCTGTCGCACATTGTGCGCGTAGGTGTCTGCCACGATGGCCAGTGCCTGTTCCAGCATCTGCGGATTGTTATCGACCCACTGCACCGGAACGCCGGCATTGGCCAAGCACATGACAATGCCACGGCCCATGGTGCCCGCGCCGATGACGGCGGCGCGCTGAATGTTGAACGGTGTCTGGCTCATGGTTGTTCTCTTGTTGGCGATCCAAAGACAGCCCTCACCATAGTCAGCCGCTGGGTATTTTTGAAATTTATTCCTGTGATGAGGGACATTCAGCGGATGGATCTACCCGTAGGATCACTGCAAATCCCTGTGGGAGTGAGCCTGCTCGCGATAGCGTCAGCACATTCAACAACGATGCAGGCTGATAGATCGCTATCGCGAACAGGCTCACTCCTACAGTGGACACGGTTCAGCCCGATAAATGTTGTTCCGCCCACCCGCGCACGTCGGCGTACGAATAATTTTCCAGCGCAGCAAAGCCCGGAATCGAACGCGCCTTTAGTTTGGTAAACAGCGGCACGCTGATCCCGCACAGAAACCGGGTCACTCGCTCAGCCGACGGGATATTGCCGGTGTGCTGTTCATGCCTGTGGATAAAATCACCGCACAGCGCTTCAAAGTTTTTATCCACAAGCGCCGGTAATTCGGGCGGCGTTGGCAGCCGCGCCACATGTCCATGGCACACCGAACAATGCCCGCACTGACGCGGCGCGTTTTCGTCGCCGAAGTACTCGGCCAGGCGATAACCCAGGCAATGATCGGTGGCAAACAGGTCCAGCATGGCGTGAATCCGCGCGATCTCGGTGCGTTCATGCTGGGTGAAATAAGCGTGCAGTTCGGCGCTCAGTGCCTGACTGTCGACATTCGTTTGCAGCAAGCTGTAAACCTCGGTCATCTGCTTGCTTTCCAGTTCGACCCAGCCCTTCTCCTGAAAATAATCCAGCGCCTTGACCACCCGGTTGCGCTCGGCTTGATGTTGCTCATACAGCGCGTCGAAATTCACTGTGGCCCAGGTCCGCGCGCGGCTGGAGGTCTGGATGATTGCCGCGACAAAGTCTTTGCGCTCGCCCTCGAAGCGGGCCAGCAAGGCTTCCGGTTCTTGCAAATACTTGAAGCGGTACTCGGCGTAATAGGCGTAACGCGGGGCAATCAGACCACGTAGTTCGAGTTGCACCAGCAAGGTCTTGAGCGGTAATTGGCGAATATTGCTCTGGTCCGCCAAGGGGCCCAACAGAAACTCCCACTGCCCCTCGGGCGCGGCAGCTTGCAACTCGTCGAGCACGCAGCGAATGCCCTCCAGCTCCGGCGTGTCGCCGTAGACGAAGTTTTCCAGCACGTTAAGGCTGTCGCGGTTGGCCAGTACCAGGCAGTCGGACGGCTGGCCGTCACGTCCGGCACGGCCGATTTCCTGGCTGTAGTTTTCGATGGATTTGGGCAGGTCGAAATGCACGACGTTGCGGATGTCGCTCTTGTCGATACCCATCCCGAAGGCGATGGTAGCAACGATGCAATTGGACTGCCCGCCCATGAAACGCTTTTGGATGGCTTCGCGTTGTTCGTGGGGTAAACCGGCGTGATAGGCCTCAGCCTGAATGCCATTGCGGCTCAAGTGTTCGGCGATGTGCTCGGCGGTTTTCTGCAACGTGACGTAGACGATGCTCGGTTGGCCCGGACGTTCGCTCATCCATTCGACTAACCGACGGCGCTTGTCCTGACCGCGTACCGGCTCGACCAGCAGGTTCAGGTTCGGCCTGTAGAAACCTGTGGTCACTACATCTTCCGGGGCGATGGCGAATTTGGCCTCCATGTCCGCGATCACCTTGGGTGTCGCGGTGGCCGTCAGCAGCAACGCCTGCGGAATGTTGAACTTGCGTTGATAGTCAGGAAGCTTGAGGTAGTCGGGGCGGAAGTTGTGGCCCCACTCCGAGATGCAGTGCGCCTCGTCCACCACCAATAGAGAGATCGGCACCTGCTGCAAGAAATTGCGGAATCGCTCGTTCTTCAAGCGCTCCACAGAGATCATCAAAATCTTCAGCTCGCCGGACCTGGCCCGGGCCATCACATCGCTTGCGTCGTCACGACTCTGGGCCGAATCAATGCTGCCCGCCGCAATACCGTGGCGTTGCAGGAACGCCAACTGATCCTGCATCAATGCCAGCAGCGGCGAGACCACCAGCGTCAGGTGCGGCAGCAACAAGGCCGGTAACTGATAGCAAAGGGACTTGCCTGAGCCTGTGGGGAAAATCGCCGCCGCCGAGCGCCCAGCCAACACCGCACTGACCGCCGCCTCCTGACCGGGCCGAAACTGTGGATAACCGAAAACCTGTTCCAGGGTGTTGTGCATAAGCTGTCACTCCGTTGACCGCTGCGAAGCCCAAAGCCTAGCCGGCAAACGCATCGAGTCGAGAAAAGGTCGGGGACCAAAACGATACGGGATGATACAGCCTCGCTCCAGGGTCCTTTGCCACAGGATGAAACAAACGAAACACTTTGTTCCTCGCGCAGCCCTTGGATCTGACGTTAAGGTCTTCTCGCACAACCACCGTCCGCGTACTTCACATCACGGCAGGACGCCTGATGAGCGCGGCATTTGAACAAGGAACGGCCATGCCTCAAAAATCGTTTTTCGCGATCGCCCTGATCCTGTCATCCATGCTGCTGAACGGCTGCGACATGATTCCCGAAGATCCACCATTGCTCGCTACGTGCGACACCTTGGAATACGCAGCCCAACAAGCCTGGCGAACATCCTGACGACTACGCCATAAGTGGCTACGGCACCATCACCGCCACCCGCAGTTGCTCGTTCAAGATCTGCTCCTGAAACACCCGGCTCTTGCTTGCCCAAACCGCATGAGCCGGGCTGATTTCGCCTGTGAACGCGGCCGCCAACTGACGCAAATCAGCGACACTTCGCACGCGAGGGCAGAAGGGTTCGCCATCGCAGTTCTGACTGGCGCTGCGGTAGGTGGCCAACAACCGATCCCACAGACCGTTACGCACTTGCCTGACCGACTTGAGCTTCACATCCTGCACGCCCAGCCGCTGTTTCAGACCTTGTTCGTCGAGCATTTCGCTGGCCAGCAATGCCTTGCCGAACATCAACACCTCGGCGCGGGACACGGTGTCCACGTTCGCCTGGCTGGTCAGGGCCTCCGGCCAACCGGTGCGATCCATATTGGCGAGGACCATCGGGTTGCTCGCGTCAGCCGCGCCCGTCAAACGGCAAACACCCGCCCACAGCAACAAAATCGAGGCCATACGTAGCCATTGCATACTTAATTCCCTTTAAGCGTTGGACAGACGTTTTCGAAACGTCCTACAGATTCTGGCGCGCACCATACAGAGGATTGATGCGCTGCGCCTGACAAACACGTAGGAAATTCGACCTCTAGGGGTATTGCTGAAAAAAGCCTCGGGGTACACGTAGGCAAAAGGCCACAACGCAGGTAATTCCCCTACAAACTCCGTCCATTTGCGCTGTATTGCGACGCTGGGAAGTAAGTCTCTATAGTTTGCGCCGCCGCTGAAAACAGGACGGACCTCATGCAAGACCGCTATCGCCCGCTCAAAACCAGCTACAGCGAAACGCCCGTGCTGGTCATCGACACCGCCGCCAGCACCGGCGCCGTCCTGGACGCCGCTCACCAACGCCTGCGCGCCGCCAGCGACCTGCTCGAAACACTTTATTGCCTGTGCTTCAAACAGGCTGATGTGAAGGATATTCCCCATATAGTGAATGCGCTTTATTTGTTAACGCAAGATGGTTGCGAACTTCTGGAAGTTGCAAAGCAACGAATAGAGCACTGACCGCAAAAACATAGACCTCACAAACATCGAAACAACTAACCACTTCATTACTCAAATAACAAACACTAGTCTGCAAGCTCTTAAATCAATCAAGAGCACTACAATGACTACATTAACTATTTTCTTTTGCGGCACCGGCTCGACCAAATTCGATAGCCAGAACCCAACTTACTGGAACGGCGAACTGGTCTCGACACTGGCTTCCCACCACGGTGGCCGCGAATTTGCCGAATGGATCGTGATTGACGGGCCCGGCACCAGCAACCTGCAAGCTGACGAACTGTTCACCAAATCCGGGGACTACGGCCTGAGCGGCACGCTGTTCGGCAAGGGCTGGGAAGAGAACGTCAAACACGCCATCAACATCATCAAAGGCAAATGCGACTGGGAGCGTGAAAAACTGACAGAGACTGAATACAACCGTCTCAAGGCTGCCGGTATTCCCATTGAAGACGTGATCGTCGAAGGTTCCTGGATGTGGCGCAAGTACAACTACGGCGACCGTAGTGTGACTCAACAAAAGTTGCAGGAACAAATCATAAAAACCTTTCGCAAGGACGGAATCATTCCAACCAAGGTCGACTTGGTCGGCTGGAGCCGTGGTGGCATTAGTTGCCATATGTTGGCCAATGCCATGTTCAAGGACAGCGCACTGAAAAACATTCCGGTTAATATCTTTACGATTGATCCGGTGCCGGGTATCGGTAACTTTCAAGAAGACAAAGTAAAACTGAATGCCAACGTGAAGGAATACGTCGGCTTCTACGCCCGAGACGAACGCTCCAAAGGCTTCAGCTGCGTCATCCCGCAAACGGCCACCGGCACCCGAACCCACATCTATCCGATGCCCGGCCGTCACGGCACGCTGGTCGGCAACGCCGCAGCCGATGGTGTCAGCGGCCCTAAAGCGCTCGCCGAACCCGGCCTGATCGTTCGCCACTGTGCCGAAGTGTGCCTGAAACGTTGGGGCGTTCAGCTGAACAAAACCTCCAACCTGACCCCGACCGCCCTACAGAACCACCACAACGCCATGGCCAGCGCCGCAGCTAAATACAAAGCGATGGAAAAGTGCTCGTACACCTTCTTCACCGAGCTTGACCAGGGCGAGCGCTACGTTTCGCTGGGCAGCAAAGGGGTCAGCTTCTCGGCGGTGAAAGGCACGATCTACGCGCCGGCGACCGGGTTGACCACTAGCCTGCTGGATGTTGCTGCGTATAAGCACATTGGTTGAGTGATGGGTGCGGGGGTCGGCAGCTCAACTGTAAACAATCAGAGGTGAAACCGATGAAGGAAAAAGCACCACCCGAATGCTGTGATGCTCCCATCGACAACGCTGCCTACGAGGCGTGGTTCATCAGGCTGGTTCAGGCCAGCATTGATGATCCACGGCCGAGCATTTCCGATGAGGACGCAAGGAAGCTGATGGCGGAAAGACGCGAGAAAATACGTCGCGGAATAATCCTATAGAAAGGGCCTATCCGAGGTTCGGCCCGTTCCTACACGCGGGGACTCTTTGTCGTCTATCGCTGCCTGGTGGCTCGTATCTATAGTCGTGAATGTCGCTGCCCAATCAGCGGCTCGGGCTTGGTCACCCGAATGGAGCACAGATACGCTTCCGTTGTATGCTGCCGACACCTCAAGTGTCTGCATATTTTATGGTGGCTGTGTTTGGGACGTCTTCGGGCGTGCCGGCAAATGTGTGCTCTCTCACCGGTTGACCAACCCGAACACAGTCCGCCTCCCATCGCTTGGTCACGATGGTGGCGACCCCTTTTTTGATTCATTTGAGAGTTTGCACAATGAACGCATTTAATGAGCTCAACGAACGCTACCGCCCACTACAAACCAACCTCACCGATTCCCCGCCCCTGATCATCGACACAGAGGCCAACCCCCAGGACATCCTCGAAGCCGCCCTCCAGCGCATCCGAGCATCCAGTGACCTCCTCAAAACCCTGCATTGCGTTTGCTTCAAACACGGCGACGTCGAAGACATCCCGCACATCACCCACGCGCTCTTCCTCTTAGCCCAGGACGGCTGCGACCTGCTCCAAGTCGCCCAACAACGCATGATGGACTGGAAAGCACCTGCCTGACACAGAGTGAACAGATCGTTCTCACGCCCTGCGCGAGAACGATCAATCACCGGTTATAGCTGAACACAAAGGCCTTTCAAGCCAGATCAGCATTGCCAAAAAGTAAGCCATTGGCGTACATTTACGATGATTTTCATTGAGACCCCGATCTTCACCCGTCGAGCCAAAGAGTTGTTAGATGACGATGCCTATACCGCCTTGCAGAAAGTACTGGTGCTGAACCCCTCGTCTGGTGATGTAATCGAAGGGACAGGTGGGATTCGTAAAATGCGAGTTGCCGCCAAGGGGCACGGCAAACGAGGCGGAGCCCGGGTGATTTACTACCACTTCGTCTCGGCGTCACAGATCGCTTTGTTGATGATCTACCCTAAAAATGAGCAACACGACCTGACTGCCGATGAACGCAAAGCATTGAAAGCCGTCATCGAACACTGGAGATAACCATGAGCAAGTTTTTTGATGAGCTGATGGAAAGCGTGCAACAGATGGACGAAATCGTACGGGGAGAGCGCCGGCCTTCTCGCGAATTCCATGTTGATGCGTTGCAAGTCAAAGAAATCCGTAAGGCTACCGGTTTGACTCAGGCCAAGTTCGCAGCGTTGATCGACGTTCAACTCGCCACTCTTCGCAACTGGGAGCAGGGCCGCCGCGAACCGACAGGGCCAGCCAAAGCCCTGCTAAAAGCCATCCATAATGACCCTGTCCATGTGTTGAACGCGTTAGCTGGTTGAACACAGCAACACAGCCCATCTCTCCGCGCTTAATCCCGGAACATCGTTTTTCAGACTGTCCACATTCCATAAAACGTGGTCAGTCGCCATGTGCATAGGCGCTGAAAGTCAAGACAGCAACCACGAGACAAACCACGATGTGCGAATCCACGTTCAAACGTAAACAGGATTACTACGAAAAGGTCCGCCGCTCAAATTACCTGGCCAGCCTGCATCTCTCCGGTTTCGACACATCACCAGCAGACCTCGACAAACCACTTCCTACGCGGGAAGAAGTGCTCGCCCAATACCAAGAAAACGACCCGCCGCTAACTGCTCCCGCCCTTCCGCTAGTCTGACGACCAATACGATGCATTTAAGCCCAATCGGACACCCGCAATGAACCTCGCCCCTCACTTCCCCGACGACCACACCATGCACCTGTTCATGCAACTGCTGCACGAGGAACTCGGCCTGCCCGAACGCAAAACCATCAGCCTCACTACCTCGATTAACTTCGACCTGAGTTGCGACGGTGCCGATGCTCAACACCTGATGGAAGCACTGGAGGAACAGTTCGGGATCGACTTCGTGGACTACGACGCCTATCGCTACTTCCACCCACAAGGCTACGATATGTTCCTAAAACACCGAGCCAAGGGACGCGCCGACAAACTGCCGCTTACCATCCAAATGCTCTACCAGGCCATCAAGGCCCAACGCTGGGACACTCAGACGCTGGAAAGCCTCTAACGTCCGCAGCGCACACCTATAAGGACATAGCGTGGACGTATTGATGGGTTTGCTCGCCGCCTTGCTTTGGGGCGGCACGGATTTTCTGGTGGGTTTGAACGCCCGCGCGGTCGGCGTTAAACGCGCTGTGTATTTTGGCCAGGCGCTGGGCTTCAGCATCATGAGCCTGTTGCTGATCGCCTTTCCTGCCTTCATTCTCAAATCGATGTCGGCAGCGCTCGATGTCTGGCTGATTGGGATTGTCGCCGCTGTGTTGACCGTGTCCGGAGCCCTGGCCTTGTCCAAGGCGTTCGCCCTCGGCAAGGCCTCTATCGTGGCGCCGCTCGTAACGTCCTACGGCGTGGTCACCACGTTGCTGTCTTGGGCGGGCGGTGAACAGATCAGCCTGATCCAACTGCTGTGCATCGCGCTGTGCGTGATCGGGGTCGTCCTTTCCAGCATTCATTCTGACTCGAAACTTCCACACACCACTCAGGCCAGCAGTTCGATTGCCTATGCATTGTTGGCGGCTGTTTTTTATGGCACCAGTTTCTGGCTGCAAGGCCGCTTCGTTCTTCCGGTGCTTGGTCCGGTGACAATGCTTTGGCTGGCCTATCTGGTTGGGCTGATCGTGCTGGTTGTCATGGTGCTGAAGATCAAGGATGGCTTGAAAATTCCGCCGATGAAAAACTGCCTGACGTTAACAGGCGCCAGCCTGATGAACCTCGGTGGGTTCTCTTCATTTGCCTGGGGCGCGGTGGCGGGATCGGTTTCCGTGGTGACGGTGATCAGCACACTGTCCGGCGGCATTGCGGCGATTTTGGGTTACGTATTTTTCAAGGAGCGACTGGCGAAGGTGCAGGTGCTGGGTGTTGTTTTGGTTCTGACAGGGGCGTTAGTCCTGCATCTGAAAACCTGAACCGAACGCCCACAAAAAAGCCGCCCTCAAAGGGCGGCTTTTCAATTCGCTAAATCCAAGCCTTACAGCTTAGGCCCAGCAGCCTTGATCGCGTCGCTCACTTCAAACTTCTTGAAGTTCTCAACAAACAACCCGGCCAATGCCTTGGCCGCTTCATCATAAGCAGCCTTGTCAGCCCAGGTGTTACGCGGGTTCAACAGGCCAGTCTCAACGCCCGGCACAGTCAACGGCACGTCCAGGTTGATGGTGTCCAGATGCTCGGTTTCAGCACCGATCAAAGCACCGCTCTGGATCGCTGCAATCACGCCACGAGTGGTCGGGATGTTGAAGCGTTTGCCGACGCCGTAGCCACCGCCGGTCCAGCCGGTGTTGACCAGGTAAACCTTGGAGCCGAAGCCGCGGATGCGCTTGATCAGCAGTTCTGCGTATTCCCCGGCCGGACGCGGGAAGAACGGTGCGCCGAAGCAGGTGGAGAAGGTCGACTTGATGCCGCTGCCGGAACCCATTTCAGTCGAGCCCACCAGAGCGGTGTAGCCGGACAGGAAGTGGTAGGCCGCTTGTTCTTCGCTGAGGATCGAGACTGGCGGCAGAACACCGGTCAGGTCGCAGGTCAGGAAGATCACAGCGTTTGGCTCGCCACCGAGGTTTTTCTCGGAACGCTTGGCAACGTGCTCCAGCGGGTAAGCGGCGCGGCTGTTCTGGGTCAGGCTGACATCAGCGTAATCGGCGTGCTTGGCATCATCGATAACGACGTTTTCCAGGACTGCGCCGTGCTTGATGGCTTTCCAGATGACCGGCTCGTTCTTCTCGGACAGGTCGATGCACTTGGCGTAGCAGCCGCCTTCGATGTTGAAGACAACGCCTTCGCCCCAGCCGTGTTCGTCGTCACCGATCAGGTAACGGCTTTCGTCGGCGGACAGGGTGGTCTTACCGGTGCCGGACAGACCGAAGAACAGGGTCACGTCGCCCGCTTCACCGATGTTGGCAGCGCAGTGCATTGGCAGCACGTCGGCGGCCGGCAGCAGGAAGTTCTGCACCGAGAACATGGCTTTTTTCATTTCACCGGCGTAGCGCATGCCGGCGATCAGCACTTTCTTCTGTGCGAAGTTGAGGATCACGCAACCATCGGAGTTGGTGCCGTCACGCTCTGGAACACATTCGAAGTTGGCAACGTTGAGCACCTGCCACTCGTCACGGCCAGCCGGGTTGTACTGGGCCGGGTTGATGAACAGGCAACGACCGAACAGGTTCTGCCAGGCAGTCTGCGTGGTCATTTTCACGGCCAGGTAGTGATCGGCAGACGCACCTACATGCACGTGGGAAACGAAATGCTCTTGCGCGTTGTTGAAGGCCTCGACGCGGTCCCACAGGGCATCGAACTTGTCGGCCGGGAACTTGCGGTTGATCGGGCCCCAGGCAATGGCGGCCTGAGTGGACGGCTCTTCAACGATGAAACGATCGACTGGCGAACGGCCGGTACGGTGACCGGTGCGAACAACCAGTGCGCCAGTGTCGGCAAGCTCGCCTTCACCGCGACTCAGGGCTTCTTTGACCAGATCATCAACACTCAGATCGGTGTACACGGCGTTATTGGCTTGCGTCATGAGGTTCCCCGTCGGCCAGTGGCCGAGTGCTCCAAACGTTTTGTAGTAGAAATTCGTACACTACTACCGCGAAAAAAGTGGGCCGGATTATGCCAGAAAAGCCCAAAAATAGTAGGGCCCTCCCGTCAGAACGGCGTTATTCCGGCGCGGAGCAGTGAATTTACCTGCGCTGAACCGTTTTAGTGACGGGTATCTGACGGCGTATCGACACCCGCACCAGCGAACAATTGGCTGATATCAGCTGCATCAAACAGGTAGCGCTGGTTGCAGAATTGGCAATCGATCTCGATGTTGCCGCCGTGCTCGATGACCAGCGCTTGCGCGTCTTCCATACCCAAACTGACCAGAGCATTACCTGAACGTTCTCGCGAGCAACTGCAACGGAAACGCAGTTTCTGCACGTCGAACAGACGCACCTGCTCCTCGTGGTAGAGGCGATGGAGCACGGTTTCGTTGTCCAGGCTCAGCAATTCGTCGGCGGTCAGCGTGCCGCCCAGCGCGGTGATGTGCTGCCAGCTGGCTGCGCGTTCTTCTTCGTCTTTCAAACGATCGGCAGGCAGTTGCTGCAGCAACAGGCCACGGGCGCGACGGCCATCAGCGTACAGCCAGAAACGGGTGCCCACCTGTTGCGACATCACGAAGTAATTAGTGAAGCACTCCGACAGGGTTTCGCCATCCAGATCAACAATGCCCTGGTAACGCTGGCCTTGTGTCGGGTCGATGGTCAACGCCAGCACGCCGTTGGGCATCAGGTCGGCGAGGGTCGCGTCGGGGGCAATCCGGTCGGCTTCATAACGGGCCAGGCCACGGATTTCGCGCTCGCTGGAGCACTCGATCATCAGCAGCGGAATCGGGCCGTCGGAACGAGCCTGAAGAATCAGCAAGCCATCGAACTTCAAGGTGCCGACCAGCAACGACGCAGCCGCCATCAGCTCGCCGAGTAATTGCGCGACCGGCTCCGGATACGGGTGTTTGGCGAGGACTTCAGCGTAACTCCGTTCCAACGAAACCAGCTCGCCGCGGGTATCGCTGTCATCGAAGATGAAGCGTTGGGTGTAATCGGTATCCGGTAGATCGGTCATAGGTCTGGTTTCTGAAGTAATGACAAATGGTTACAAAACGTGAAAATTGCGCCTTTGCAGCACCCCACTGGGTGCGCGATGTTCAACATGGGAGGCATTTTATGAACAATCCGGGTTTGTTCCAAGCAAGGTGGACCTACGCCGGTTGGCTTTGTGAAATTTTGTGCCTCTGACGCTGCTGGCCTTCTGGTTATGGCCTACGGGTCAGATACTGTGTGTGATTTTCGACGAGTGGCCATTTCAGCTGCTGAATACGCTGCTGGGCAGTTACCCGATATGGCTACGCATCTGGGCGATTGCAAGTCTGCGCCCGTTTGATGTGGGGAGTTTCGTGGGTGAGTGTGGTGCGTAGCGGCTGATTCTGTGGTGCTGCCGGCGAGTGCTGCGCACTCGATCGCGAGCAGGCTCACTCCCACAAAGGACTGCGCAATACCTGTGGGAGCGTGGCTTGCCCGCGAAAGCGTCAGTCCGGACAACACAGAAGCAACACCCTCACTCGTCGTTGCTACTGCCGCGAAACTTGAACAAATCCCGCCGCTGTTTCTTGCTCGGCTTGCCATCAGTGCTCACGCCCAACGCACCCGCCTTGCGCATGGCCGCGGCCGCTTCGCGCTTGGCGACGCTGGCATCGGTTTCTGCATACAAGGCCTGAGCCTCTGGCGCACCACGGCGCACAATCGATAGCGCCTGAACCACAACCGTGCGTTCCTCGAACCCTGTACGAATCTGAAATTCGTCGCCGACCCTCGGCTCCTTGCCCGGTTTGCAGCGTTCACCCCGGCAATGCACCTTGCCGCTTTCAATCGCCGCCTTGGCCAAGGCGCGTGTTTTATAAAAACGCGCGGCCCACAACCACTTATCGAGACGGACCTTGTCGTCCTCTTCCTGTTTTTGTGCCATATGAATTCCTCTTTCGGCCAGTAGTCGGAACTGTACTACCGTTTCTGTCGGGCGCAAGAACTCGGCCCTCCGGATAGACTGTGATCTTGGCCGGCTCACCGGCATGGAGTGATCGATTGACTATATTCCCGTCTTCATTGACCTCGCCGCAGGGCGGTTGCCAGGGCTGTCAGCAAAGTGAACCGCTGGGCTTCGATTTTTCTTTTGCCTACCAACCGATCGTCGATCTGCGCGATCAGTCGATTTTTGCTCATGAGGCCTTGGTACGCGGCCTTGCCGGGGAAGGCGCACTGTCGGTGCTCGACCAGGTCACCGAGGAAAATCGCTACCGTTTCGACCAGCTCTGTCGGATGCGAGCGATTGAGGGTGCGGCCAATCTAAACATGCAGACACACTTGTCCATCAACTTCATGCCCAACGCTGTCTACCGCCCGGAGCTGTGCATTCGCAGCACCCTGGAGGCCGCGAAAAAACACAACTTCCCCATCAACCGTCTGATTTTCGAAACCCTGGAAAGCCAGCACGTAGATAACTATCGCCATTTGACTAATATTCTGCGTGAATACCGCGAATTCGGCTTCAAGACCGCCATCGATGATTTCGGCGCGGGCTACTCGGGGCTCAATCTGCTGGCTGATTTCCAACCGGACCTGATCAAACTCGACATGGCACTGATCCGCGATGTCGACCGCGATCGTGTTCGTCAGGCTATCGTTCGAGGGATTGTCACAATCTGTGCGGAGTTGAACGTTACAGTCATCGCCGAAGGCATCGAAAGCGCCGGAGAACGGGATTTCCTGGCGGACTGTGGAATATTTCTGATGCAGGGTTACTGGTTCGCCAAACCCGCATTCAAAGCGTTGGCCCAGGTAACGCCTGAGGCCTGGACGCGTTAATCGCCGGTTTTTTCTATTGAAGACATTTGACCATTTGACCGTTATCGGTCTGCGCGAGTGGGTGGCGCTCCCGGATTTGGGAGTCGCGGGCCTGCGCGCAAAAATCGATACCGGTGCCAGTACCTCAAGCCTGCATGCGACCGACATCGAGCCGTTCGAGCGCGACGGTGAAAGCTGGGTGCGCTTCACCGCGCACCTGGGCACGGTGGTGCAATTGCGTCATCGACGCTGCGAGGCGCCACTGGTGACGCGCAAAACCATCAAAAGCTCCAACGGTCACGCGCAGATGCGCTATGTGGTCAGTACCACACTGGCCCTGGGTGACCGGGTATGGCGAGTCGAATTCACCCTCGCCTGCCGCAAGTCCATGCGTTATCGCCTGCTACTCGGTTCCAAAGCCCTGATCGACGGCCAACTGGTGGTCAATCCGGGGATTAAATATGTACAAGACAAGCCGGTGTTCCCGGTATCTACCTCTTCCACAGGTGTTGCATGAAGATCGCTGTGCTGTCGCGGAACCCGCGTCTGTATTCCACTCGTCGTCTGGTCGAAGCCGGTACCGAGCGTGGCCATGAAATGGTGGTGATCGACACCCTGCGCGCCTATATGAACATTGCCAGCCACAAGCCGCAGATCCACTACCGCGGCAAGCCGCTGGAGGGTTTCGACGCGGTGATCCCAAGGATCGGTGCCTCTGTAACGTTTTATGGCTGCGCGGTGTTGCGCCAGTTCGAAATGATGGGGGTTTTCCCGCTCAATGAATCGGTGGCCATCGCCCGTTCGCGGGACAAGCTGCGGTCGCTGCAATTGCTCTCGCGCCGGGGGATCGGCTTGCCGGTGACCGGGTTTGCGCACTCCCCGGATGACATTCCCGACCTGATCGATATGGTCAACGGCGCACCGCTGGTGATCAAGGTGCTGGAAGGTACGCAAGGCATCGGTGTGGTGCTGTGTGAAACGGCGACGGCGGCAGAGTCGGTGATTGAAGCCTTCATGGGCCTGAAGCAGAACATCATGGTTCAGGAATACATCAAGGAAGCCGGTGGCGCCGACATTCGCTGCTTCGTGGTCGGTGACAAGGTGATCGCGGCGATGAAGCGTCAGGCCAAGCCTGGTGAGTTCCGCTCCAACCTGCATCGGGGTGGCAGCGCCAGCCTGATCAAGATCACCCCGGAAGAACGCATGACCGCGTTGCGTGCGGCGAAGGTCATGGGTTTGGCGGTGGCGGGTGTGGATATCCTGCGTTCCAATCACGGGCCGCTGGTGATGGAAGTGAACTCGTCGCCGGGACTGGAAGGGATTGAGACCACCACCGGGAAGAACGTGGCGGGGATCATCATTGAGCATCTTGAGAAGAATGGTGGGCCGAATATGACGCGGACCAAAGGCAAAGGTTGAGGTTTCGGAACTGAGGGGTGTCAGTTAGGGACACCCCTCACCCTAACCCTCCCGAAACGTCGGACCGCCCCAAAGGGGCGAGGGGACTGACCGAGTTGTTCTTGGAGCTACATCGACCTGAAAAATCGAGGTGAACTCAGGATCTGAAAAGCATGCGGTCTGCTCCCTTTCCCCCTCTCCCCTTTGGGGCGGTCCGACGTTTCGGGAGGGCTGGGGTGAGGGGTGGCCTTTGACTACACCGCATCCCGCGGCAACATTAACCCCAACGGCAACCGCACCCGCGCTTCCAGCCCACCACCGGACCGATTGCGCAACTCAACATTCCCGCCATGCATCGAAGCAATCCGCTTCACGATCGCCAAGCCCAACCCTGTCCCCTTCCCGCCCCGGGCACGATCGCCCCGAGTGAACGGGTTAAAGATCGCTTCCAATTCAGAAGGATCAATCCCCGCCCCACGGTCCATGACGCTCAGCACTACATACGGCGCGCTGGTATCGCCAGACACATAAGCCGCCACCTCAACCCCGCTGCCAGCATGGTGCAAGGCGTTGCCGATCAAATTGTTCAGCAACCGCTTCATCGACACCCGACGCAGGGGAAACGGCTGGATCGGTTCCAGGCGCAGCCGCACTTTTTCTTCGTTCTGGTTGTACGGTGCAGCGACTTCGCGAACCAGGTCGCTCAGGTCCACTTCCTCGACAGACTCGTCACGACCATCGCGAATAAACGCCAGGAACTGGTCGAGGATCGCGTCCATGTCTTCGATGTCGCGCACCATCGCGTCGGTGAGGTCGTTGTGGTCGCCCATCAACTCCAGGGACAACCGCAACCGGGTCAGGGGGGTACGCAGATCGTGTGACACTCCGGCGAGCATCAGCTCGCGCTCGCGACCGGCCTGCTCAACGTCTTCCGCCATCTGGTTGAAAGCCCGGTACACCTCGGTCATCTCGCTCGGTGTGTCGCTGATCGGCAGGCGTATGCTACGCCCCTGGCCGAGTTGCCTTGCGGCATAGACCAGACGTTTCAACGGTTGATTGAGCTGGCTGACGAAGATCCACGCCGAGGCGGTGGACAGCAGGCCGATAGCGAGGAACCAGCCGAGCACGTTCCAGATTTTCTGGCCGCGCAACGGATGCGGATAAAGCGGCACTTTCAGCCAGCCATCGCCCAGGCTAGGCGCCCGAACCCAAAGGGCCGGCGGCGAGTGCATGCGTAATCGTACTTCGGTATCGGCACCCAGCTCGGCCTGCATCTGCCGCTGATAGATCTCGCTGTAGGGCCAGTGTTGTTCGCCTTCCGGCACACCTGCGCCCACGACCCGGATCAGGGTGGCGGCATCAGCGATTTTCTCTCGGTTTTTTTCATCGGCAGCCCAATAGGCGCGCAGCGTCAGGGCGACGCCGTGGCTGTATTGGCGATCCACCAGCACGTCTTCGTTCATCAACAGATAAACCAGGGTCAGCGCCTTGGAGAACAGGACGACGATCAGCACCAGCCACAGGGTGCGGGAGAAGAAACTCTGGGGGAACCAAACGGGGGTTTTCATGGATAACCGCTACACACTTGCAGGAGCGAGCGATGCTCGCATATTGCGGATCGCGAGTCTGCGGACAATCGTCCGCAAGACCCGCTCCTACAAATCGCCGATCACTTGGAGGCGGCGCCATCCGGAACGAACACGTAACCCACGCCCCAGACCGTCTGGATGTAACGCGGTTTGGATGGATCAGGTTCGATCATCCGGCGCAGACGGGAGATCTGCACGTCGATGGAACGCTCCAGGGCATCCCATTCGCGGCCACGGGCCAGGTTCATCAGTTTGTCGCGAGTCAGTGGCTGACGCGCGTTCATGACCAAGGCCTTGAGCACCGCGAACTCACCGGTGGTGAGCATGTGCACTTCGTCACCGCGCTTGAGTTCGCGGGTGGCCAGGGACAGCTCGTAGTCACCGAAGGTCACGCTTTCGTCTTCGCTGCCCGGTGCGCCCGGCACAGGCGTCGACTGACGGCGCAGGACCGCTTTGACACGGGCCATCAGCTCATCCGGGTTGAAGGGCTTGGCCAGGTAATCGTCGGCGCCCAGTTCCAGGCCCTTGATGCGGCTCAGCTCATCGCCCTTGGCGGTCAGCATGATGATCGGGATCTGATTGTTCGCCGTGCGCAGGCGGCGGCAGGCGGTCAGACCGTCTTCGCCGGGCAGCATCAGGTCGAGAACGACCAGGTTGAACACTTCACGCGCCAGCAGGCGATCCATTTGTTCGGTGTTCGGTACGGCGCGGGCGCGGTAGCCCTTGCTGACGAAAAAACGTTCCAGCAGGCTGCTCAGCCCTGGATCGTCGTCAACAATAAGAATTTTTTCGCCTTCAGCATTGTTTGCAGTGCTGCTCATTAGATGCTCCTTTGATCTCGGCGCGCATTATGGCGTAGCTGCCGTTATACGCACCGTGTGCATTGTTAGCAGATTTTTCCTTCACCGCCAGAAATCCGGCCTTCGCGCTACCGCCTGCGATGCCCTGAATGATAGAACGCTGGTTATAATGCGCGGCCTTTTGTGTCAGGCAACGTCTGATCATGGCTGTAGGTGGCCGCTTTTTATTTTCATGGCGCGGCAGTCATTGTTCGATTTCACGGGTCAACGGGATACCTGTTGATCCAGGTAGCGGCGCACGCCAGGCCGCTCAACCAGACTCGCCGAGCCTTTATCTCTGCGCCTGCGAGCCTGCTTTCACAATTTGTCAGGTGGTTTTATGGACAGCATCAACAGCCGCATCGCCGAGGAACTCGGTGTACGCCCACAACAGGTCGAAGCGGCCGTCGCGCTACTCGATGAAGGGTCTACCGTTCCTTTCATCGCCCGCTACCGGAAAGAAGTGACCGGCAGCCTCGATGACATCCAGTTGCGTCATCTGGAAGAACGTCTGCGCTACCTGCGAGAACTCGACGAACGGCGTATCAGCATCCTTGCCAGCATTGAAGAGCAAGGCAAGCTGACCCCGCAACTCGAACGCGACATCAAACTCGCCGACACCAAAACCCGCCTCGAAGACTTGTACCTGCCGTACAAGCAGAAGCGCCGCACCAAGGGCCAGATTGCCCTGGAAGCCGGCCTTGGCGAGCTGGCCGACGGCCTGTTCAACGACCCGAGCCTGACGCCGGACGCTGAAGCCGCACGCTTCGTCGACGCCGAAAAAGGTGTGGCCGATGTGAAGGCCGCCCTCGAAGGCGCCAAATACATCCTGATGGAACGCTTCGCCGAAGACGCCGGCTTGCTGGACAAACTGCGCAGCTACCTCAAGCAGGAAGCGACCCTCAGTGCCCGCGTCATCGCCGGCAAGGAAGAGGAAGGCGCCAAGTTCCGCGATTATTTCGAACACGACGAACCGCTGAAAAGCATGCCGTCGCACCGCGCGCTGGCGATTTTCCGTGGCCGCAACGAAGGCATTCTGAGTTCCGCACTGAAAGTCGGCGAAGAGCTGCCAGGCACCATGCACCCGTGCGAAGGCATGATCGGCCAGCAATTCGGCATCCAGAACCAGAACCGCGCCGCCGACAAATGGCTGGGCGAAGTGGTGCGTTGGACCTGGAAGGTCAAGCTCTACACCCACCTCGAAACCGACCTGCTGGGCGAACTGCGCGACGGCGCGGAAACCGAAGCAATCAACGTGTTCGCCCACAACCTGCACGACTTGCTGCTGTCGGCCCCGGCCGGCCCGCGCGCCACGCTGGGTCTTGACCCGGGCCTGCGCACCGGCTGCAAGGTCGCCGTGGTCGATTCCACCGGCAAGCTGCTGGATCACGCCACGGTTTACCCGCACGTGCCACACAACAAGTGGGACCAGACCCTCGCGATTCTTGCCGCCCTGTGCGCCAAGCACTCGGTGGATCTGATCGCCATCGGCAACGGCACCGCCAGCCGTGAGACCGACAAGCTCGCCGCTGAGCTGATCAAAAAATACCCGGCGATGAAGATGACCAAGGTCATGGTCTCCGAGGCTGGTGCATCGGTTTACTCGGCGTCGGAACTGGCTTCCAAGGAATTCCCGGACCTCGACGTGTCGATCCGTGGCGCGGTGTCGATTGCCCGTCGCCTGCAGGATCCATTGGCCGAACTGGTGAAGATCGATCCGAAATCCATCGGTGTCGGCCAGTACCAGCACGACGTGTCGCAGCTGAAACTGGCGCGCGGCCTTGACGCTGTGGTCGAAGACTGCGTGAACGCCGTGGGCGTCGACGTCAACACCGCTTCCGTGGCGTTGCTGGCCCGCATCTCCGGCCTCAACGCGACCCTGGCGCAGAACATCGTCAGCCACCGCGACGAGCACGGCGCATTCAAAACCCGCGCGGCATTGAAGAAAGTCGCGCGTCTGGGCGAGAAAACATTCGAACAGGCCGCTGGATTCCTGCGCGTCATGAACGGCGACAACCCGCTGGATTCGTCGGCGGTTCACCCGGAAGCCTATCCGCTGGTGCAACGCATCGCCGCTGAAACCGACCGCGACATTCGCTCGTTGATCGGCGACGCGAGCTTCCTCAAGCGCCTTGATCCGAAGAAGTACACCGACGAAACGTTCGGTCTGCCAACGGTCACCGACATCCTGCAAGAACTGGAAAAACCTGGCCGCGACCCGCGTCCGGAGTTCAAGACCGCCGAGTTCCAGGAAGGCGTCGAAGAGCTCAAGGACCTGCAACTGGGGATGATCCTCGAAGGCGTCGTCACCAACGTGACCAACTTCGGCGCGTTCGTTGATATCGGCGTGCATCAGGACGGTTTGGTGCATATTTCTGCGCTTTCGGAGAAGTTCATCAAGGATCCGCGCGAAGCGGTCAAGGCCGGTGACGTGGTGAAAGTGAAGGTCATGGAAGTCGACATCCCACGCAAACGCGTCGGCCTGTCGATGCGCATGAGCGACACCCCCGGCGAGAAAATCGACGGTGCCCGTGGTGCGCGTCCGGGTTCGGCTCCGCGCCAGTCCCAGACCACAGCACCGCGCAAGGAAACCACGGCAGCGGCCCCGGCCAACAACGCCATGGCTTCGCTGTTCGCCAACGCCAAGCAGTTGAAGAAACGCTGATGGAGATTCCCGCCGGGCTGACCGAAAGCGCGTTTTTCAAGCTGCTGGGGTGTCGCTTGCACAGCCTGGAAACCGGGGTGGCGCAGGTCGCCCTGGCGCTTGAGCCAGAACTGCGCAATCGCGGCGGCAAGCTGCACGGCGGGGCTTTATTCAGTCTGGTGGACATTGCCATGGGGCTGGCCTGTTCCAGCACCCACGGCTTTGACCAGCAGAGCGCGACCATCGAATGCAAGATCAACTACATTCGCGCCGTTTCAGATGGTGAAGTGATGTGCACGGCACGGGTGATTCACCCGGGTCGTCGCACGCTGGTGGTTGAAGCTGATGTGATGCAAGGCGACAAACTGGTCGCAAAAGCACAAGGCACGTTCGCTGTCCTGTAGCTAGATGTCACCCATTTGAGTTAATTTCAGCGCAACGAAACCTGTGGGAGCGCCTGTGGCGAGGGGGCTTGCCCCCGTTTGAGTGCGCAGCACTCACAAGATCCTGGAAATTCAGAGATTTTGGGGCTGCTTCGCAGCCCAACGGGGGCAAGCCCCCTCGCCACAGATCGCTCCCACTGGGATTGTGCAGTTCCTTACTGACCGGCATGGCTTGCGCGGTTGCAAAAACCAGGCGAAAACGCCAGTTTTAACTTCACCCTTGTAGACCGTCTTGCCCACCCCCATATTGGGGCGACTGACGCGTGAAGGAATCCAACTTGAGCGAACTTCTCAACCGCCGCCTGGCTCTGCTCGGCGAGCGCGCTAACCTCTCTCTGCTCGAACAGTGCCTTCACGGCATCGAACGTGAATGCCTGCGCGTGACCGGTGAAGGTCGCCTGGCGCAAACGCCGCACCCGGAAGAATTGGGTTCCGCGCTGACCAATGAACAAATCACCACCGACTATTCCGAGTCGTTGCTGGAATTCATTACCCCGGCCCTGCCAGACCCGGCCGATACGCTGGCGAGCCTGGACAAGATTCATCGGTTTGCCTACAGCAAGCTCGGCAACGAGTTTCTGTGGAGTCCATCGATGCCGTGCCCGTTGCCGGCCGAGGAAGACATCCCGATCGCCTATTACGGCACGTCCAACATCGGTCAGCTCAAGTACGTCTACCGCAAGGGCCTGGCCCTGCGTTACGGCAAGACCATGCAGTGCATCGCCGGGATTCACTACAACTTTTCCCTGCCGGAAAAGCTCTGGCCACTGCTGAGAGAGACTGAAGGCTTTGTCGGCACCGACCGCGACTATCAGTCGTCGGCCTACATCGCGCTGATCCGCAACTTCCGTCGCTACAGCTGGCTGCTGATGTACCTGTTCGGTGCCTCCCCTGCCTTGGACGCCGGTTTCCTGCGCGGTCGTTCGCACCAGTTGGAACAACTGGACCCGGACACCTTGTATCTGCCGTACGCCACCAGCCTGCGCATGAGCGACCTGGGTTACCAGAGCAACGCCCAGGCCGGTCTGACCCCGTGCTACAACGACTTGGCCAGCTACACCGATAGCCTGCGCAAAGCGGTCGCTACGCCGTACGCGCCATACGTCGAGATCGGCACGCATCAGGACGGTGAGTGGGTTCAGCTCAACACCAACATCCTGCAGATCGAAAACGAGTACTACTCCAACATCCGCCCGAAACGCGTGACCTACACCGGCGAACGGCCGATCCAGGCGCTGGTGGCTCGCGGCATTCAGTACGTCGAAGTGCGCTGCCTGGACATCAACCCGTTCCTGCCGATGGGCATCGACCTGCCGGAGTCGCGCTTCCTCGACGCGTTCCTGCTGTATTGCGCGCTGAACGATAGCCCGCTGCTGACCAATACCGCGTGCAGCAATGCGACCTCGAACTTCCTCAGCGTGGTCAAGGAAGGTCGTCGTCCGGGCCTGCAATTGCAACGCGACGGTCAACCGGTTGATCTGAAGGAATGGGCCGCCGAGTTGCTGGAAAAAATGGCTCCGATTGCGGCGCTGCTTGATCAAAACCACGGCGGCGATGCCCACAGCAAGGCACTGGATGCGCAGCTGGCCAAGGTCAAGGACCCGTCCCTGACGCCATCGGCCCAGGTGCTGGCGGCGATGGCCGAACACAAGGAAAGCTTTGCCCAGTTCTCCCTGCGCCAAAGCCAGGTGCATGCGGAGTTTTTCCGCCGCGAGCCATTGAACGGCGAAGACCAGGCGAAGTTTGAAGCACGCGCGCGTTCCTCACTGGCTGAGCAAGTGGAGCTGGAACAGAACGAAGTCGGCGATTTCGATGTGTTTGTCGGGTCGTATCAGGCGAGCATTCTGGCGATCAGCAACTGATTTCAAGTCCACCCCTCACCCTAACCCTCTCCCAGGGGTAGAGGGGACTGACCGAGGTGTCTCACGGCATACATCGACCTGAAAGCCCGAGTCGAACTCGGGATTGGAAAAGCATAAAGATCGGCCCCCTTTCCCCTCTCCCCCGTGGGGAGAGGGCTGGGGTGAGGGGGCGATCCACCTGACTGCACACAATCGCAAAATCTCCCTACCCTCTCACCCATCCCTTAGAATTTTCCGCTCATAAGCTCATTCGAAAAAGTTATTTATTTTCGAATTCTTAGATCATTTAGTCTCCTTTCACGCCGACTCTCGGTCGCCTGACAAGGAGCTTCTCAATGAAACTGACTTTTCCCCTTCGCCTCCTGGCGGTCGCGTCTCTGGCTGCGGCGAGTTTCCTGGCCCAGGCGGCTGACGTTACCGTCGCCTACCAAACTACCGTTGACCCAGCGAAAGTCGCCCAGGCTGACGGCGCTTACGAAAAAGCCACCAACGCCAAGATCGACTGGCGCAAATTCGACAATGGCGCCGACATCATCGCCGCCATCGCGTCCGGCGACGTGCAGATCGGCTACCTCGGTTCCAGCCCCCTGACGGCGGCCATCACCCGCAAAGTCCCGGTCGAAACCTTCCTCATCGCCACGCAGATCGGTGCCGCCGAAGCCCTGGTCGCCCGCGACGGTTCCGGGATCAAGACCCCTCAGGACCTGATCGGCAAGAAAGTCGCCGTGCCGTTCGTTTCCACCGGCCACTACAGCCTGCTGGCCGCGCTGAAACACTGGAACATCGACCCGTCGAAAGTCACCGTGCTCAACCTCGCACCACCCGCCATCATCGCTGCGTGGAAACGCGGTGACATCGACGCCACTTACGTCTGGGACCCAGCCCTCGGTGTGGCCAAGGAAAACGGCAAAGTGCTGATCACCTCCGGCGAACTGGCCAAGTTCGGTGCGCCAACCTTCGATGCGTGGATCGTGCGTAAAGACTTCGCCGAGAAGCACCCGGAAATCGTCACCGCGTTCGCCAAAGTGACCCTGGATGCCTACGCCGATTACCGCAAAGACCCGAAAGCCTGGCTCGCCAATCAATCCAACGTCGACAAGCTGGTGAAACTCTCCGGCGCCAAGGCCAGCGACATTCCGTTGCTGCTGCAAGGCAACGTCTTCCCGCTGGCGGCTGATCAGGTGATTACCCTCGGCGCACCGACCACCAAGGCCATCACCGACACCGCTGCCTTCCTCAAGGAACAAGGCAAGGTCGAAGCCGTACTGCCGGATTACGCGCCGTACGTCAGCGCCAAGTTCATCACCAACTGATCGGGAGTTAACCGCGATGGCTTTGCTACAGCTGGAGCGCATCAGCGCACAGTACCCCGGCAGCCCGGAACCGGTACTGGCGGATATTTCCCTGAGCCTTGGGCCCCAGCAGTTGCTGGTGGCCCTCGGCCCGTCCGGCAGTGGCAAGACTTCGCTGTTGAACCTGATTGCCGGTTTCGTCGAGCCCAGCGCCGGGCGCATCACCCTTGATGGCGTGCCGGTCAAAGGCCCGAGCGCCGAACGCGGCGTGGTGTTCCAGGATGACGCGTTGCTGCCTTGGCAGGACGTGTTGGCCAACGTCGGTTTCGGTCTGGAGCTGGCCGGTGTGTCCCGAGACAAGCGCGAAATCCGTGCCCGGGAAATGCTCGCACTGGTGGACCTTTCAGGTTTCGAAAATCGCCGCATCTGGCAGCTCTCGGGCGGCCAGAAACAGCGTGTCGGCCTGGCCCGCGCGCTCGCCGCCGACCCTCGCGTCCTGCTGATGGACGAACCCTTCGGCGCCCTCGACGCCTTCACCCGCGAACAGATGCAGGAGCTGCTGCTGCAAGTCTGGCAGCGCACCGCCAAACCGGTATTCCTGATTACCCACGACATCGAAGAAGCGGTGTTCCTCGCCACGGATCTGATTCTGCTGGCGCCGAACCCCGGGCAAATCGTCGAGCGCCTGAGCCTCGACTTCGGCCAGCGTTACGCCGCCGGTGAGTCGGCTCGCTCGATCAAGTCCGACCCGCGCTTCATCGAAACCCGCGAACACGTGCTCGCCAAAGTGTTCTCCCAACGCAGCACCGCCCTGCGGCAGGAGCGCGCATGAGCAGCTATCAAATTCCCGCCGTTGCGGTGAAACCAGGTTCGACGGTCATTCCGGTCCGTCGCAGTTTGAGCACTCGGTGGATCAGCGTGTTGACCTTGCTCGCGCTGGTTTTCATTTGGTGGGCCGTCACCGCTACTAGAATGATCGAACCGCTGTTCTTGCCGCCACCGTCTGCCGTGCTGCAGAAAGGCTGGCTGCTGGTCACCACCGGCTACATGGATTCAACGCTGTGGCAGCACTTGGGCGCCAGCCTCAGCCGGATCGGTCTGGGCCTCGTTTTCGCGGTGCTGACCGCCGTACCGGTCGGCATCGCCATCGGCCACAACCGCATCGCGCGCGGCATTCTCGATCCGTTGATCGAGTTCTACCGGCCGATTCCACCGCTGGCTTATCTGCCGCTGATCGTGATCTGGTGCGGCATCGGTGAGCTGTCGAAAGTCTTGCTGATCTACCTCGCGATCTTTGCCCCGATCGCCATCGCCACCGCGACCGGCGTGCGCACGGTCGATCCGGCCAAATTGCGCGCCGCGCAGTCGCTGGGTGCGACCCGGGCGCAGTTGATTCGCCATGTGATTCTGCCGAGCGCCTTGCCGGATATTTTGACCGGTGTACGGATCGGTCTGGGCGTGGGTTGGTCGACGCTGGTTGCCGCCGAGTTGATCGCCGCCACCAGCGGTTTGGGTTTTATGGTGCAGTCGGCCGCGCAGTTCCTGGTCACCGATGTGGTGGTGCTGGGGATTCTGGTGATCGCGCTGATCGCCTTCGCCATGGAAATGGGTCTGCGCGCCCTGCAACGCAAACTGGTGCCGTGGCATGGCCAGGCTCACTGAATATTCAACCTGTGGGAGCGGGCTTGCTCCCACAAAAGCTCGGCACCCCCGGATTGAAGAGAAAGACCATGAGCAACCTGACCATCGTCCCCCTCAGCTTCGCGCTTGGCGCGCAAATCAGCGGCATCGACGTCAGCCAGCCGCTGAACCTGGAACAACGCGATGCCATCGAGCAAGCGTTGCTCAAGCATCAAGTATTGTTCTTCCGCGATCAGCCGATCACGCCTCAACAGCAGGCACGCTTCGCCGCGAATTTTGGCGATCTGCACATCCATCCGATCTACCCGAATGTGCCGGAGCAACCGGAAGTGCTGATCCTCGACACCGCCGTCACCGACGTGCGCGACAACGCGATCTGGCACACCGACGTAACCTTCCTGCCGACCCCGGCCATGGGCGCGGTGCTGAGCGCCAAGCTGCTGCCTGAATTTGGCGGCGACACGCTATGGGCCAGCGGCATTGCGGCGTATGAAGCATTGTCTGCACCGATGAAAGGCTTGCTCGAAGGACTGACAGCGACTCACGACTTCACCCGCTCGTTTCCGCTGGAGCGTTATGGCAACACGCCTGAAGCCCTGGCCCAGTGGGAAGAAGCGCGCCGGAAGAATCCGCCGTTGTCGCACCCGGTAATTCGCACGCACCCGGTGAGCGGGCGTCAGTCGTTGTTCGTCAACGAGGGCTTCACGTCGAAGATCAATGAGCTGTCGGAAACCGAGAGCGAAGCGATTTTGAAGTTTTTGTTTGCTCATGCGACGCGGCCGGAATTCACCATTCGCTGGCGCTGGCAGAAAGACGATGTGGCGTTCTGGGATAACCGCGTGACACAGCATTACGCCGTCGATGATTACCGCCCGGCGCGGCGGGTGATGCAGCGGGCTACGGTGTTGGGGGATGTGCCGTTTTTTCGGTGAGTCCCTGGCTTTTTTGTTGTTTGTACTGGCCCCATCGCGGGCAAGCCCGCTCCCACAAGGTTATTGGTTGACCGCAGAATAGGGGCCAACAGATATCTACTGTGGGAGCGGGCTTGCCCGCGATGAGGCCGGTACTCACACCGAAGAATACAGCTGCGAACGCTTATTCAGCCGTCGAAGGCTTTTCCCAAAGATTAATCCCGCCTTCCTGGGCAAACCGGTCAATCTCCGCCAGCTCCTCAGCGCTAAAGCTCAAATTCTTCAACGCCCCGACGTTCTCGATAATCTGCTCCGGCCGGCTCGCACCGATCAATGCCGAGGTCACACGCGGATCGCGCAACGTCCACGCCAACGCCAGTTGCGCCAGGCTCTGCCCGCGACGTTTGGCGATTTCGTTGAGCCCACGCACATGGGCGATGTTGGCTTCGGACAGATGAGATTCCTGCAACGAACCACCGCCCGGGCGATTGACCCGCGCATCTTTCGGAATGCCATTGAGGTATTTGTCGGTCAACAAACCCTGTGCCAACGGCGTGAACGCAATGACGCCGGTGCCGAGTTCGTCGGTGACATCCAGCAGGTCCTTTTCAACCCAGCGATTGAGCAGGTTGTACGCCGGTTGGTGAATCAGCAACGGCACTTTCCACTCTTTCAACAGCGCCGCCATCTCACGGGTTTTAACCCCGGAATACGACGAGATACCGATGTACAGCGCCTTACCCTGCTGCACGGCGGTGGCGAGGGCACTGGCGGTTTCTTCCAGCGGTGTGTCCGGGTCGAAGCGATGGGAATAAAAGATGTCCACGTAGTCCAGACCCAGGCGTTGCAGGCTCTGATCAAGGCTGGCCAGCACGTATTTGCGTGAGCCGCCGCCCTGGCCGTAAGGGCCGGGCCACATGTCCCAGCCGGCCTTGCTCGAGATGATCAGCTCGTCGCGGTATTGCTTGAAGTCTTCGCGCAGCAAACGGCCGAAGTTGATCTCGGCGCTGCCGTACGGCGGGCCATAGTTGTTGGCCAGGTCGAAGTGGTTGATGCCAAGGTCGAAGGCGGTGCGCAACAGTGAGCGCTGAGTGTCGATCGGCGTGCTGTCGCCGAAGTTGTGCCACAGGCCCAGGGACAGTGCCGGCAGCACCAGACCGCTGCGGCCTACGCGGCGGTAAGGGATAGAGTCGTAGCGGTTTTCGGCAGCGGTGTAAGTCATCGAATCCTCTCTTGCCTGTCTTGAAGTTAGTATCGACTGCTTCGCAAGTTGCCCAGCATACGCCCAGACAAACGCCGATAAACCTCGGACTCGAGAAAATGCTGAAACGTTTCACAGATTTTTATGATCGTTCCCACGCTCTGCGTGGGAATGCAGCCCGGGACGCTCCGCGTCCCATCCAGAGCCGAACGCGGAGCGTCCGTTGAGGCATTCCCACGCGGACGGATCGACGTGGGAACGATCAAAAACAGCGAGCAAGGTCAAACAGCATCCGCAAACACCTCCCCCAACCAATCCACAAACACCCTAACCCGTGGAGACATGTGTCGGTTGTGGGGGTACAGCACCGAAACCGGCATTGGTGGGGGTGGCGTGTCGATGAGGACTTCCTGTATCAGGCCTTGGGCAATCTGCGTTTCCATTCGGTAATGCGGACACTGGATCAGGCCGAGCCCGGCAATCGCCGAGGCCGCGTAAATTTCCGCACCGAACACTGAAACCGCGCCATCGATAGCGACTTCTTTGAGTTCGCCATCGACCATGAATTCGAAGGGGAATAACTTGGCGGTGGTGCGCGAGACGTAGTTCACCGCCCGGTGGTGTTGCAGGTCTTCAAGGCTTTTCGGTTCGCCGTATTTGCGCAGGTACGCAGGGCTGGCGCAGGTGATCTGGCGCAGGTTGGCGATGCGTTTTCCGATCAGCGCCGAATCATTCAACGTGCCGGCGCGCAGCACGCAGTCGACGCCTTCTGCGATCAAGTCGACAAAACGGTCGGCCTCGCTGATGGACAGTTCGATGTCCGGGTAACGCGCCATGAATTGTGGCAATGCCGGGATCACAAAATGCTTGGCCAGGGTGCCGTGCAGGTCGACGCGCAATCGGCCTTTGGGTGCGCAGCCGCGAAAAGCCAGCTCGGCTTCTTCCAGTTCCGCCAGCAAGTGCACACATCGCTGGTAATAGGCCTCGCCGTCCAGCGTCGGGCGCACTTTGCGCGTGCTGCGTTCGAGCAAACGCGTACCGAGCCATGCTTCGAATTGATTAAGGGTATGAGTCAACGTCGCCCGCGGCAGGTTCAGGTCCTCGGCAGCCAGGGTGAAGCTGCTGCGCTCGTAGATTCGCACGAAGACCTTCATCGCTTTGACTTGATCCACAACGTTGCTCCTGAAGCTCGATTGTTGGCGATTATTGAACAGTCAAGGCAACTCTCGTGCATTTATCGGCCTGAGTAAACATGTGAATCTGGCTTCACACCCAGCAAACATTTTTAAAGGAATCACCGCCATGACCACTCAAACTTCAAAAGTTGCCATCGTGACCGGCGCCTCCCGCGGCATCGGCGCGGTGATCGCCAGACAACTGGCCAGCGAAGGTTTCGCCGTCGCCATCAACTACGCCAGCAGCGCCACCGAAGCCTCGAAGCTCGTTGTTGAATTGCGCCAGGCCGGCCATCAAGCCATAGCGATCAAGGCCGATGTGGCCAGTGCCGATGACGTGCGCCGGATGTTCGACGAGACCGAAACACAGTTGGGCAAAGTCGATGTGCTGATCAACAACGCCGGCATTCTCAAAGTGATGCCGCTGGCGCAACACACCGATGAGCTGTTCGACCAGACCTTCAACATCCATGCGCGCGGCACTTTCAACACTTTGCGTGAAGCAGCAACGCGTCTGAATAACGGCGGGCGGATCGTCAATTTTTCGAGCAGCACCGTCGGCCTCAACCTGCCGGGCTACGCGGTGTACATCGCCAGCAAAGCGGCGGTGGAATCCCTGACTCAGGTGTTCGCCAAAGAAATGCGCGGTCGCAACATCACCGTCAACGCCGTAGCCCCCGGGCCGGTGGCGACCGAGCTGTTTTTGCACGGCAAGAGCGAAGAACAGATCCAGACCTTCGCCAAGATGCCTCCGCTGGAGCGCCTGGGTCAGCCAGAGGATATTGCTCGCGTGGTGTCCTTTTTGGTTGGGCCGGATTCGGCTTGGGTCAATGGACAGATTCTGCGGGCTAATGGTGGATTGGTTTAAGCTGATTTGCAGGCAGGCCAGACGCTTTCGCGGGCAAGCCTCGCTCCTACAGGTCGTGCGCCAATTTGAAATGGCGCGTGACCTGTAGGAGCGAGGCTTGCCCGCGAAGGCGGTCTCAAGACAGCACACATCTGAAGGGAGGACACGCATCATGCACACCACGATCATCATCACCTTCGGCCTGATCCTGCTGGCGCTGATGCTGTTCATCGGCGAGAAAATCGGCTTCAGCCGCCAGACCCTGGCCTACAGTTTTGTCGTGCTGTGGCTGGCCCTGACGCTGATCAACGGCGCGGTCGGCATCGTCCATGCCGGCCAGCCGTTGAGCACGGAACTGGTGGTCGGCAGCGCCGTGTTCGGTGTACCGGTGGCGGCGCTGGTGCTGTTCATGGTGCTGAGCACCGAAACGTGAGCAGCACCGCCCCGGCGATCAACGCACCAGATGCAAGAACTGCAAATGCCGTTCGTACTGATCAAGGATGTCGTTGATGATCTGCTCCTTGGTGTAGCCCACCAGATCGTAGTCCTGACTGCCCTCGCTCAAATGCACTTCTGCCCGGTAATAACGACGGTTGTTGAGTTCCTTGGAACCCATGCCGCCACGGGCAAACGATGGCGTGAAGTAGCCACGCATCTGCACCTGATAGATAAACGGATGCTCCTCGCCGTGACCGATCTCCAGGCTGACGTTGTCGTTGGCCGGGTCCGGTTGAGTGACCACGTTCAACCCCTTCTCGACGAACACCGCCGAGACTTCTTCAATCGCCGGGCGCACCGTCGTATCGAGGAAGCGGTAAACCTCATCGCGTGACGGGAAATGCACGGCCTGGGTCAAGCGTTGACGCCAGCCACCACGCCGCGAACCGGACACCGGTGCCAGCGAATGCAGCTGCGCGATCTGCTTCTGCGACTCCAGATAGAACGCCTTGTGCAGCCCCCACATCATCAGCAGCAAGATCAGCGAGAACGGCAACGAAGTGAGCACCACCGCTGACTTCAGCGCATCAATACTGCCGGAGAACAGCAGCGCACTGGTCACCAGCGCCGTCATCGCGCCCCAGAACACCCGCAGCCATTTCGGCCCGTCTTCATCCGGATTGCCGCCCTTGGCGGACAACGTCGACAGCACCACGGTGCCGGAGTCGGCCGAGGTGACGAAGAACACGAAGCTGATGAACACCGTCACCGCGATCACGGTTTTGCTCCACGGGTAGGTTTCCAGCAGCAGGTAGAGGGTCATCGACGGGTTGTCGATGGCCGACATACCGAGCGCAGTCATGCCGTGGTTGAGCACTTGGTCGATGGCGCTGTTGCCGAAGATCGACATCCACGCCAGGGTGAAACCGAGCGGAATCAGCAACACGCCGAAGACGAATTCGCGGATGGTCCGGCCACGGGAAATCCGCGCGATGAACAGACCCACGAACGGCGACCACGCAATCCACCAAGCCCAATAGAACACGGTCCAGCCACCCAGCCAGTCGCTGGGTTTGTCGTAGGCGTACAGGTCGAAACTCTTCATCGGCAACGCACCGAGGTAGTCGCCGATGTTCTGGATCAAGGTGTTAAGCAAGTGCTGCGTCGGCCCGGCAAACAACACAAACAGCAGCAGCGCACAGGCCAGCAGCATGTTGATGTCGGACATCACGCGCACGCCTTTGTCGACGCCGGACACCGCCACGATGATCGCCGCGCCCATCATCAGCGTGATCAGCCCGACCTGAATCCACTGGGTGTGAGCGATGCCGAACAGGTAGTCCAGACCCGAGTTGAGGTGCAACACCCCGAAGCCCATGTCGGCGCCGAGGCCGAACACGGTGGCGATGATGCCAAAGCCGTCCACCGCGTAACCGATCGGGCCGTTGATGCGCTTGCCAATCAGCGGATAGAGCGCCGAGCGCAAGGCCAGCGGCAGGTTATGGCGATAGGCGAAATAGGCCAGGGCCATGCCGACGAAAGCGAACACGCCCCAGCCATGCAAACCCCAGTGCAGAAACAGAATCTGCATCGCCTGACGCGCCGCATCCGCCGTGCCGGCCTCGCCTTGCGGCGGTTGCGCCAAGTGGGTCAGCGGTTCGGACACGCAAAAAAAGAACAGCGTGATGCTAATCCCGGCGGCGAACAGCATGCCGGCCCAGGACAGGTAACTGAATTCGGGCTCGTCGTGGTCGGCACCGAGCTTGATCTTGCCGTAGCCGGACAAGGCGGTGACCACCACGAAGACCAGATACAGCGTCATCGCGAGCATGTAATACCAGCCGACCGTATTGGCCGCCCAGTTTTGCGCTTCCAGCAGCCAGGCGCCGGCCTGTTCAGGCATGGCGATGACGACGATGCCGAACAGCAGAATGAAGGTCGCCGCGAAGTAAAATACCGGCGGATTCATGCGGACCTGGCCGCTCGGAGGGAGGGACGATGCACTCATGAAAGGTGCACCTCGAAGGGATGAAACTGGGCAATCAGTAACGGACTCGGCAAGGCAAGCCTCCTGTTGTGAACGGGCAGCAAACCGGCGGTTTAACTTGAATGAGCGTTCAAGTTAAACATGAATAGGGTGCTAAGGACTAATCGCAGGGCTCGGCGGTACTCTGTGGCGAGGGAGCTTGCTCCCGTTGTGCCGCGCAGCGGCACCCGGTTTTTTGCAAAGGTACGGCTGCTTCGCACCCGAGCGGGAGCAAGCTCCCTCGCCACAAAATCTTGTGCCTTTACGCTAGCTCAAGGATGGGTATGACGGGGGATTTGGAGGATTCGTTCAGAGGGAGATTATCTAAATGCCATTATTTGGGTTCGGCTTGAAATCAATCGCGAGCAGGCTCGCTCCCACAGGGATAAGTGTCGTCCACAAATCTGTGGCCCAACACCCATCCACTGTGGGAGCGAGCCTGCTCGCGATGAGGCCAGTTCAGTCAGCCGAAAATTCGAGATTTATTTCTGCGTCCCATCATCATGCTGCAAATTCGCCTGCGTCAGGTTGCACCCGGCCGGCACGCTGCGAGTCAGCCAGACGTTGCCGCCAATGGTCGAGCCCTTGCCAATAGTGATCCGCCCCAAAATCGTCGCGCCAGCATAGATCACCACATCATCCTCAACAATCGGATGCCGTGGATGGCCCTTCTGCAATTGCCCGTCCTCATCCGACGGGAAGCGCTTGGCGCCCAGCGTCACGGCCTGATAAATCCGCACGCGTTCACCAATGATCGCCGTCTCGCCGATCACCACACCCGTCCCGTGATCAATGAAGAAGCTGCGACCGATCTGCGCCCCTGGATGGATGTCGATACCGGTGGCCGAGTGGGCGATTTCCGCGCTGATCCGTGCCAGCAGCGGCAGCCCCGCGCGGTACAAATGGTGCGCCAGACGATGGTGAATCACCGCCAGAATGCCCGGATAGCACAGCAACACTTCATCGACGCTACGGGCCGCCGGGTCGCCGTGATAGGCCGCCAGCACGTCGGTGTCCAGCAAGCTGCGCAGCCCCGGCAGTGCGAGGGCGAAGCCCTGAATGATCGAAATGGTCTTGGCCTCGACTTCGGTGTCGGCCTCGGCACTGTGGCGAGCGGCGTAACGCAGTTCGAGTCGCGCCTGCGCCAGCAACGCATTCAACGCGACGTCCAGCGTGTGGCCGACGTAGAAGTCTTCACTCTCCTCACGCAAATCCACCGGCCCCAGACGCATCGGGAACAGGGCACCGCACAGCGCTTCAAGGATCTCCGCCATGGCCGCTCGGGAAGGCAACTCGCGACCGCCCTGCTCGCCGCTGGCGCGGCCGTTTTGTGCGCGCCACTGGTCGCGGGCTGTACGCAGTTGGCTGACGATGGTCTGCAATTGCCAATGGCTGGAACGCTCGCTCACGGTAAAAACTCCTCACGGGCGGCCGGACTGCCTGGCCGCACTGACGGCGATTACTTTACGGCAAGGTCTTGAAGGCGAATTAAGAACCAATTGTGCTGTGTACAACACTTTCAGATATAAGCGATTGTCGGTTGCCCACATTTATAGCCGTGCCTATAGTCCTGAGATCTTTCTCCGCCAGTACGGACCCATGATCAAACAACAGCTCGCCCGTTTTGACCGCCTCGATCTCCTCGGCCACCCTACCGCGCTTGAAAAACTCGAACGGCTGTCGACCTGGCTCGGCCGCGATGTGTACGTCAAACGTGATGACTTGACACCGCTGGCCATGGGCGGCAACAAGCTGCGCAAACTCGAATACCTGGCGGCCGATGCCTTGGCCCAGGGCGCCGACACGTTGATCACCGCTGGCGCGCTTCAGTCCAACCACGTGCGTCAGACCGCCGCCATTGCAGCCAAACTTGGCCTGGGTTGTATTGCGTTGCTGGAAAACCCGTTGGGCACCGACGACCCCAACTATCTCGGCAACGGTAATCGGCTGCTGCTCGACCTGTTCGATGCCAAGGTCGAGCTGGTGGAAAACCTCGACAACGCCGACGAGCAACTGCAAGCCCTGGCCGATCGTCTACGCAACAACGGCAAGAAGCCGTACCTGGTGCCGATTGGTGGCTCCAATGCACTGGGCGCCTTGGGTTATGTGCGCGCCGGGCTGGAACTGGCCGAACAGATCAAGGACACCGGCCTGGAGTTTGCCGCCGTGGTGCTGGCCTCGGGCAGCGCCGGGACCCACAGTGGTTTGGCACTGGCATTGAGTGAAGTACTGCCGGATTTGCCAGTGATTGGTGTCACGGTTTCCCGTAGCGATGAAGATCAGCGGCCGAAAGTCCAGGGCCTGGCCGAGCGCACTGCCGAGTTGTTGGGCGTGAAACTGCCGGCGAGTTTCAAGATCGAACTGTGGGACGAATATTTCGGTCCACGCTATGGCGAGCCGAATGCCGGGACGCTCTCGGCGGTGAAGCTGCTGGCGGGTCAGGAAGGTTTGTTGCTGGATCCGGTGTATACCGGCAAGGCCATGGCCGGGTTGCTCGACGGCATCGGCCGCCAGCGCTTCAACGACGGCCCGATCATCTTCCTGCACACCGGTGGGGCGCCGGCGTTGTTTGCCTACAAAGACTTCCTGTAGGCGATAGTCCTGTGGCGAGGGAGCTTGCTCCCGCTGGGTGCGAAGCACCCCAAAGCTGCGACGCAGTGTTTCATTTGAATCGCGGTGACTGGGTTTACGACTGCTGCGCAGCCGAGCGGGAGCAAGCTCCCTCGCCACAGGGAATTGCATCAGCCTGATATTCCATTAAAGAACAACAAACTGAATATTTATTATTTTCCTATCTAAAGACACCATCATATAGTCACGCCGCAGGCGAATTTGCAGCGAGACGCATACGCTGCTTTAGGGCAGGATATTGCAGTCGTCCAAATCCCGATTTTGCCAACATTCCTAAAAGCGTCTTCATAAGAAAACACAGGGGCTTGTCATGAATTTTTCCGCACTACGTCGAAATCTGCTGGTCGGTTCGCTGGGCCTGGCGCTGAGCGCCGGTCTGCTGGGGCAAGCGGTTGCCGGTGAGCAGCTGCAAAAAATCAAAGACGCGGGCGTGATCAACGTCGGTCTGGAAGGCACTTACCCACCGTTCAGCTTCGTCGACGCCGACGGCAAACTGGCCGGTTTCGAAGTCGAGTTCTCCGAAGCCCTGGCCAAAGAGCTGGGCGTGAAGGTCAAACTGCAACCGACCAAATGGGACGGCATCCTCGCCGCCCTGGAATCCAAGCGCCTGGACGCCGTGATCAACCAGGTGACCATCTCCGAAGAGCGCAAGAAGAAGTATGACTTCTCCGAGCCGTACACCGTTTCCGGGATTCAGGCGCTGGTTCTGACCAAGAAGGCTGCGGAGCTGAACATCAAGTCTGCCGCCGATCTGGCCGGCAAAAAAGTCGGTGTAGGCCTGGGCACCAACTACGAGCAGTGGCTCAAGGACAATCAACCAAAAGCCATCATCAAGACCTATGACGATGATCCGACCAAGTTCCAGGACCTGCGTGTCGGCCGCATCGACGCCATTCTGATCGATCGCCTCGCCGCGCTCGAATACGCTAAAAAGGCCAAGGACACTACCGCCGCCGGCGAAGCGTTCTCCCGTCAGGAAGCCGGTATTGCCCTGCGCAAAGGCGAGCCTGAGTTGCTGGCTGCGGTGAACAAAGCCATCGACAAGCTGCGTGCCGACGGTACGCTGAAAAAGCTTTCGGAGAAATACTTCAGCGCTGACGTCACTCAATAATGGAAGCAGCTTTCCAACTCGCACTGGACTCCCTGCCCTTCCTGCTCAAGGGGGCCTACTTCACGGTCATCTTGAGCCTGGGCGGTATGTTCTTCGGCCTCATGCTGGGCTTCGGCCTGGCACTGATGCGCCTGTCGCGCTTCAAGCTGGTGAGCTGGATCGCCCGCATCTACGTGTCGTTCTTTCGCGGCACGCCGTTGCTGGTGCAACTGTTCGTGATCTATTACGGCTTGCCGCAATTGGGCATGGAACTCGATCCGCTGCCGGCGGCCCTGATCGGCTTCTCGCTGAACATGGCCGCTTACGCCTGTGAAATCCTGCGTTCCGCGATCAGCTCCATCGAGCGCGGTCAGTGGGAAGCTGCCGCCAGCATCGGCATGACCCGTGCGCAGACCCTGCGACGGGCCATCATCCCGCAAGCGATGCGCACCGCATTGCCGCCGCTGGGCAACAGCTTCATTTCGCTGGTCAAGGACACCGCGCTGGCCGCCACCATCCAGGTGCCGGAGCTGTTCCGCCAGGCGCAGCTGATCACAGCACGCACCTTCGAAGTGTTCACCATGTACCTTGCCGCCGCGCTGATCTACTGGATTCTGGCCACGGTGCTCTCGCACCTGCAGAACAAGTTGGAAGAGCGGGTCAATCGGCACGATCAGGAGTCCTGACCCAATGATTGTCGTGGAAAAACTGACAAAGCAGTTCAAGGGTCAAGTGGTGCTCAACGGCATCGATCTGGAAGTGAAGGAAGGCGAGGTGGTAGCGATCATCGGGCCTAGCGGCTCGGGTAAAACCACCTTCCTGCGATGCCTGAATTTTCTGGAAGAACCCACCAGCGGCCGGATCAAGGTCGGTGACATCGAGATCGATGGCAGCCGCCCGTTGAACCAGCAGCAGAGCCTGGTGCGGCGCTTGCGCCAGCACGTCGGCTTCGTGTTCCAGAGCTTCAACCTGTTCCCCCATCGCACCGCCCTGGAAAACGTCATCGAAGGCCCGATCATCGTGAAGAAGATCCCGCACGCCGAAGCCGTTGCCCTGGGTAAAAAGCTCTTGGACAGGGTTGGCCTGGCGGGCAAGGAAGACGCTTACCCGCGACGCCTTTCCGGTGGTCAGCAACAGCGTGTGGCGATTGCCCGTGCACTGGCGATGGAACCGGAAGTGATCCTGTTTGATGAACCGACCTCGGCGCTCGATCCGGAGTTGGTCGGTGAAGTGCTGGCGACCATCCGCAGCCTGGCCGAAGAGAAGCGCACCATGGTCATCGTCACCCACGAAATGGGCTTTGCCCGGGACGTGGCCAACCGTGTGGTGTTTTTCGACAAAGGTGTGATCGTCGAACAAGGCGAAGCCAAGGCGCTGTTTGCCAACCCGAAAGAAGAGCGCACGAAACAGTTTCTCAGCAAGTTTCTGAATAACGCCAACCACTAATATCGCTGCATTATTTGTTAACTTCCACGGATGGAAGTAACAACTATCCCCGCTACGAAAGTCTCCCGATACTCTCTCCTCGCTTATTCGAACAATGGATTATTTTCTACCGCTGCGTGCGGTACATATATATGTCCTGCAACAGATTTACCTCGCTTAAAATTTACCAAATCTACCGCCCTCACTGAGCACACGGTCGCCGCCACCCACCCATGAAAATCGATAAATACGCGGCCAAATTCGACAGAGCGATGCGGTTTATTAACTTCAACGCGTAGGATTTTTCTGAATAACACTGAATGCACTACTTAACTAGCCAGTTCTATTGACACCTATTCAAGCGCACTCTTATCTAGTCGCCAGCAGGCGTCAGCCATCGTTCCAAGTCATTATTTAAACTTGCAAATAGTGATCAACTTTGTTGCTCGGTAATTCACGCCTTTTGCTCTTTCAGAAACGGACTTCGCTGCAAGGCTTCAAGGAGAAACCCATGACAAGCACCTCGAATAAATCCGGACTTGCGGCCCCTACCCTGGCGCAATCTCACAAGACCGGCATCAATGTCACGTCGGCGGCCCATCTGCTGATCGACGTGGCACCCTACCCCGGCATGGACGAAGGCGACCTGATCGAACTGTTCTGGGACAACTGCTACGTCGCCTCCCGCGTCCTCACGGCCGATGATGTCGGCGAAGTCGTCAGCCTGCGTGTGCCGCAAAGCTTCATCGCCAATGGCGCCTCCTGCATTCACTACCGCGTCATGCAGGTCGGACAAGGGCCGGCGCTGTCCCTCGCCACCCGGGTACAGATCAAGCTCGATTGCCCGGGCGGCCAGCCGATCACGTTGTGCGGTCACGAAAACGAGCACCTGGCACCGGTGGGTCTCCCCGAAACCATTCGCCGCCAAGGGGTCAATCCGAATCAGATCAAACGCGGAGTGCCGTTGACCATCGAGCCTTATCTGAACATGGCCGTCGACGACGAAATCACCCTGCGCTGGGGTGATGTGCGCATGGACCTGCCGCCGCTCAAGGCTGGCGAGGTGGGCCAGCCGATTCAGGTCTGGGTGCCGCCGGCGATCATCCTCGAAGCCGGCGAAGACCTTCGGCTGGAAGTGACTTACTGCATCCTCGATCGAGTGGGCAACAACTCCGGCTGGGCACCGCCGCGCAGGTTGAAGATCGGTTGCAACAATCCGTACCTGAAGGCCCGGCCCAAAGAGCTGCTCATGGCCGCCGAAACCCGCAAACGTTGAGATCCCTGAGTCCAACTGTAGGAGCGAAGCTTGCTCGCGAAGAACGATAACGCGGTGCGTCAGAACTGACGCCTTCGCGGGCAAGCCTCGCTCCTACAGGGGAAAGCAGCGCCCTTCTATGTATATTCCTAAAAGTTAGTTTATTAATTTTTTATACACGCTTAGGGTATATGCACCGGACCACCGGACATTCTTGATTTTCGTTCGCCGCCTCCATCGCGGCGACTCCATGAGATGTGAGGTAGGTATGGTCCGGAACACAATCACCCCAGTGCAGATCGCCAGGGCATTGCGTGCAGCCAAGGAGCGGCACTGATGTCCAGTCTGGCAGATGCAATCGTTCAGAGTGATCTGGACATCGCCCCGTTGTTGTTGCCCGCGCAGGTCTTGCGCAACGACGCACAAGCCATCAAGGCCGCCCATGAGCTGGCGCAAGTCGCCCGCCTGCAAGCAGCCAAACGTGACCGGCAGCGCAAGTTGCCATGGTCGGAAATCGAACAGTTCACTCGCAGCGGATTAGGCAGCATTGCCATCCCCCGTGAGTACGGTGGCCCGCAGGTTTCGTTCGTCACCCTCGCCGAAGTCTTCGCGATCATTTCCGCAGCGGACCCGGCGCTGGGACAGATCCCGCAGAACCAGTTCGGCATCCTCAATCTGGTGCTCGGCAGCGCCACGGAATCGCAGAAAAAACAGCTGTTCAAAAGCGTGCTCGAAGGTTGGCGGATCGGCAATGCCGGGCCGGAACGCGGCACCAAAAACACCCTCGAACTCAAGGCACGGATCACCGCCGACGGCGACGGCTTTGTCATTAGCGGGCAGAAGTTTTACTCCACCGGCGCACTGTTCGCCCATTGGGTGGCGGTCAAAGCGCTGAACGACGACGGCAAGCAAGTGCTGGCCTTCGTCCGTCGCGGCACGCCGGGCCTGCGCATCGTTGATGACTGGTCGGGCTTCGGCCAGCGCACCACCGCCAGTGGCACGATTTTGCTGAACAACGTGCGAGTCGACGCCGAACTGGTGGTGGACAACTGGAAGATCAACGACAGCCCGAACACCCAGGGCGCCGTGTCGCAACTGATTCAAGCGGCCATCGACGCCGGCATCGCTCGCGGCGCCATCGATGACGCCATCGAGTTTGTGAAAACCCGCGCCCGGCCGTGGATCGACGCCAAGGTCGAGCGGGCCAGCGATGACCTGTATGTGATCGCCGACATCGGCAAGTTGAAAATCGAGTTGCATGCCGCCGAAGCGCTGCTGCGCAAGGCAGGACAAGTGCTGGATCAGGTCAACGCCGCGCCACTCACGGCCGAGTCCGCCGCCCGCGCCTCGATTGCCGTGGCTGAAGCGAAAGTGCTGACCACCGAGATCTCGCTGCTCGCCAGCGAAAAGCTCTTCGAACTGGCCGGCAGCCGCGCGACCCTCGCCGAATTCAACCTCGACCGCCACTGGCGCAACGCCCGCGTGCACACGCTGCACGACCCGGTGCGCTGGAAGTATCACGCGGTCGGGACTTATCACTTGAACGGCACTTTGCCCGCTCGCCACTCCTGGATCTAACGACCAGAACACTTTTGACCAGATCTCTGGAGAAACACATGACTCTTTCTCACCACGTCGCGGTCATAACCAGCGATGAGCAAGCCCTGATCGTCGCGACCGATCTGGCTGAAGATTTCAAACGCGACAGCGCCCTGCGCGACCGCGAACGCCGTCTGCCGCACCCGGAGCTGGAAGTGTTTTCCCGCTCGGGTCTCTGGGGCATCAGCGTGCCCAAAGAGTACGGCGGCTCTGGCGTTTCCAACGTCACCCTGGCCAAGGTGATCGCATTGATTGCCCAGGCTGACGGCTCGCTCGGACAGATCCCGCAGAACCATTTCTATGCGCTCGAAGTGCTGCGCGTGAACGGCAGCGAAGCGCAGAAAAAACGCCTGTACGCCGAAGTGCTCGCCGGCCAGCGCTTCGGCAATGCCTTGGCAGAACTGGGCACCAAAACCGCTCACGACCGCGTCACCAGCCTGACACGCGACGGTGACGGATATCGCATCAACGGTCGCAAGTTCTACGCGACCGGCGCGATCTATGCGCAACGCATTCCGACCTCGGTCGTGGATGAAAATGGCGTGCAGCAACTGGCGTTCGTCCCCCACAACAGCAAAGGCCTGACCGTCATCGACGACTGGAGCGGTTTCGGCCAGCGCACCACCGGCAGCGGTTCGGTGGTGTTCGAAGACGTCTACGTCGCCGCCGAAGATGTCATCCCGTTTCAAAGTGCCTTCGAGCGCCCGACCACTGTCGGCCCGTTGGCGCAGATTCTTCACGCTGCCATCGACACCGGCATCGCCCGCGCCGCTTACGAAGATGCGCTGCACTTCGTGCGCACCAAAACCCGGCCGTGGATCGACGCCACCCATGAAAAAGCCACTGACGACCCGCTGACCCTCAAGAGTTTCGGCCACCTGAGCATTCGTTTGCACGCGGCTGAAGCACTGTTGGAACGCTCCGGCGAATTCCTCGACAAGGCCCAGGCCAACCCCAACGCCGAGACGGTCGCCGCCGCCTCGATTGCCGTCGCCGAAGCCCGCGCCATCAGCACCGACATTTCCCTCGCCGCCGGCAGCACGCTGTTTGAACTGGCCGGCAGCCAGGCAACACTGATCGAACACGGCCTCGACCGCCACTGGCGCAACGCACGGGTGCACACGCTGCATGACCCGGTGCGCTGGAAATATCACGCCGTCGGCAATTACTACCTCAACGATGAAAACCCTCCGTTGCGAGGGACCATCTGATGGCCGACGCCAAAAAGAAGATCCTGCTCAACGCATTCAACATGAACTGCATCGGGCACATCAACCATGGCCTGTGGACGCATCCACGGGACACCTCCACCCAATACAAAACCATCGAATACTGGACCGAACTGGCGCAGTTGCTGGAGCGCGGATTGTTCGACGGTCTGTTCATCGCTGACATCGTCGGCGTGTACGACGTCTACCAAAACTCCGTCGACGTGCCGCTGAAAGAGTCGATCCAGCTACCCGTCAACGACCCGTTGTTGCTGGTTTCGGCCATGGCAGCGGTGACGAAAAACCTCGGCTTCGGCCTCACCGCCAACCTGACGTACGAGCCGCCGTATCTGTTCGCCCGACGCATGTCGACACTCGATCACCTGAGCCGCGGCCGGGTCGGCTGGAACATCGTCACCGGCTACCTCGACAGCGCCGCCAAAGCCATGGGCCTGAGCGAACAGGTCGAACACGACCGCCGTTACGATCAGGCCGATGAATACCTCGAAGTGCTCTACAAACTCTGGGAAGGCAGCTGGGAAAACGGCGCGGTGCTCAACGATCCGCAGCAACGGATCTACGCCTTACCTGCGAAAGTGCACAAGGTCGAGCACAAAGGCGAGTTCTATCAGGTCGAGGGTTATCACCTTTGCGAACCGTCGCCGCAGCGCACGCCGGTGCTGTTCCAGGCTGGCAGCTCCGATCGCGGTTTGCTGTTCGCCGGGCGCCATGCCGAGTGCGTATTCATCAGTGGGCAGAACAAACCGTCGACCAGGGTTCAGGTGGATAAGGTCCGCGCCAGCGCGGTTGAAGCCGGGCGTAATCCCGAGGACATTAAGGTGTTCATGGGTTTGAACGTGATTGTCGGCGCCACTGAGGAGTTGGCTTGGGTCAAGCATGCCGAGTACCTGAGCTATGCCAGTGCCGAGGCCGGAGTCGCGCATTTTTCGGCGTCGACCGGGATTGATTTTTCCGAGTACGAGATCGACGAACCGATCCAGTACGTGAAAAGCAACGCGATCCAGTCGGCGACCAAAAACCTGCAAAACAACGACTGGACCCGACGCAAATTGCTCGAGCAACACGCCCTCGGCGGCCGCTACATCACGGTGGTGGGTTCGCCTGAGCAAGTGGCGGACGAACTGGAATCGTGGATCGCCGAGACAGGGCTGGATGGCTTCAACCTGACACGGATTGTCACGCCGGAAAGCTATGTGGATTTCATTGAGCTGGTGATCCCGGAGCTGCAGCGACGTGGGTCGTACAAGACGGCTTATGACCACGGCAGCCTGCGGGAAAAGCTGTTCAACGGTGAAGCACACTTGCCGGAGCAACACACGGGCTCAGCCTACCGCCGCTAAAAGCTTCGCGGGCAAGCCTCGCTCCTACAGGTTCAGAGCGTACCGGTCATTTGTGAACGACCAATACCTGTAGGAGCGAGGCTTGCCCGCGAAGAGGCCCGCCCAAACACCCAAAAATTTATGCACTGACTGGAAAACCCATCATGAAAAAGCACTATCTCTCCCACCCAGTCAAAGCACTGGCCCTGGCCCTCGGCTTCTTTAGCTCCATCACCTTCGCCGCCGACGCGCCGTTGAAGGTTGGCACCACCGCCGCCTTCGCCATTCCACTGGAGGCCGCCGTCGAGGAAGCTAAAAAACAAGGCCTGCAAGTCGACCTGGTGGAGTTCAGCGACTGGATCGCCCCCAACGTCAGCCTCGCGGCTGGCGACATCGATGTGAACTACTTCCAGCACGTCCCGTTCCTGGAAAATGCCAAAGCCGCCGCCGGTTTTGACCTGGTGCCGTTCGCACCGGGGATCATCAACAACGTCGGCCTCTACTCGAAGAAATACAAAAGCTTCGACGAGTTGCCGCAAGGCGCCAGCGTCGCGATCGCCAACGACCCGATCAACAGCGGTCGTGGCCTGCAACTGCTGGCCAAGGCCGGGCTGATCACCCTCAAACCGGGTGTCGGCTACAAGGCCACCGAAGAAGACATCATCGCCAACCCGAAGAAAATCAAAATCCTTCAGGTCGAAGCCGTGCAACTGGTGCGCGCCTATGACGACGCCGATCTGGTGCAGGGCTACCCGGCCTACATCCGCTTGTCGAAGACCTTCGATGCCGGTTCGGCCCTGCTGTTCGACGGCCTCGATCACAAGGAATACGTGATCCAGTTCGTGATCCAGCCGAAAAGCAAAACCGACCCCCGCCTGATCAAATTCGTCGATATCTATCAGCACTCGCCGGCCGTTCGTGCCGCGCTGGATAAAGCCCACGGCAAGCTCTATCAAGCCGGTTGGGAAAGCTGAGAATGACGGCTGCCACCCAACTGCGACTGGAAATTCCAGAGCCCCACAACGCGATACACACTGAACTGCATCCGACCCTTAACCGTGCTCATGTGCGCTTCATTGGTCTGGGCAAAACCTACACCGGCCAGCAAGGTCCGGTGGCGGCGCTGCACGGCATCGACCTGGCGATCCAGCGCGGCGAGGTGTTCGGCATCATCGGTCGCAGCGGTGCCGGCAAGTCGTCGCTGATCCGCACCATCAATCGTCTCGAACAACCGAGTACCGGGCGGGTTTTGATCGATCAAGTGGACATCGGCGAGTTCGATGAAGACCGCCTGGTCGCACTGCGCCGACGGATCGGCATGATCTTCCAGCACTTCAACCTGATGTCGGCCAAGACGGTTTGGCAGAACGTCGAGTTGCCGCTGAAAGTCGCCGGTGTGCCCAAGGAAAAACGCGAAGAGAAAGTCCGTGAACTGCTGGAACTGGTGGGCCTGCAAGGCAAGTACAAGGCCTATCCGGCGCAGCTGTCCGGCGGGCAGAAACAACGCGTCGGCATCGCCCGCGCCTTGGTGCACGACCCGGAAATCCTGCTGTGCGACGAAGCCACTTCAGCGCTGGACCCGGAGACCACGCAATCGATTCTCGGCCTGCTGCGCGAGATCAATCAGCGCCTGGGTTTGACCATTGTGCTGATCACCCACGAGATGGCGGTGATCCGCGATATCTGCGATCGGGTCGTGGTGCTGGAACACGGGCAGATTGTCGAGCAAGGGCCGGTGTGGAAAGTGTTCGGCAACCCGCAGCATGAGGTCAGCAAGACCTTGCTCGCGCCGCTGCAACACGCTCTGCCGGAGGAACTGCAGAACCGCTTGCGCCCGCAACCTCCGTCCTCTGACGCAGCGGTGGTATTGCGTTTGCAATTCACCGGCAGCGCCACGGATGAGCCAGATTTGGCGGCGCTGTTCAACGCTCTCGGTGGCCGCGTGCGCTTGCTGCAAGGTGGTGTTGAACGGATTCAGGGCCACGCGCTGGGGCAATTGCTGCTGGCGGTGACCGGCTCGTCGCTCGGCGCTGAAGAATTGCGTCAGCGTGCCGGCCACTGGGCGCAACAGGCGGAGGTATTGGGTTATGTGGTTTGATCGCTTGCTGCAAGGCTTCATCGACACGTTCTTGATGGTTGGCGTGTCTTCGCTGATTGCGCTGCTGGCGGGCATTCCGTTGGCGGTGATTCTGGTCACCAGTTCCAAGGGCGGCATCTACGAAGCACCGGCGCTGAACCGCGCACTGGGCGCCTTCGTGAACCTGTTCCGCTCGATTCCGTTTCTGATTTTGATGGTGGCGCTGATTCCGTTTACCCGGTTGATCGTTGGCACCACTTACGGTGTCTGGGCCGCCGTGGTGCCGCTGACGATTGCGGCCACGCCGTTCTTCGCGCGCATCGCCGAAGTCAGTTTGCGCGAGGTCGATCACGGCTTGATCGAAGCGGCGCAAGCGATGGGTTGCCGGCGCTGGCACATCGTATGGCATGTGCTGTTGCCTGAGGCGCTGCCGGGGATTGTCGGTGGTTTCACGATTACGCTGGTGACCATGATCAACTCATCGGCCATGGCCGGGGCGATTGGGGCGGGCGGGTTGGGGGACATTGCGTATCGGTACGGTTATCAGCGGTTTGATAGCCAGATCATGTTGACGGTGATTGTGTTGCTGGTGGTGTTGGTGGCGGTGATTCAGTTGGGTGGGGATCGGTTGGCGCGGGGTCTGAACAAGCGCTAAACGAGATGGCCGCCGCGACACGCACCTGTAGCAGCTGGCGAAGCCTGCGTTCGGCTGCGAAGCAGTCGTGAAATCAGAGTCCGCGGTGTTTCAGGAAGACCGTGCAGGCAGGATTTACGACTGCTTCGCAGCCGAACGCAGGCTTCGCCAGCTGCTACAAAATTGCAGCGCGGCTTAGCTGACTGGCATCAGGACAATCCCCCTCGCCAAAGGGGAACATTTCCCACAGGAAAATCAGTGTGCCTACAGGCTTGATCCCTTTCATTTGCAGGACATTTCCTAGATCATTCTGCCCGCTTGCGCCTGCCAATTCCGGTGGCTAGTCTCCGTCCGTCACTGCTCATCAGTGATCGGGTCTAGTAGCCCGGAACAATAGGCGTATGGCGGTTCCATGCTCATGCCCGGTGTTTCTTGCCGCGTGCAGAAAATGGTGGCTGTGCGTGGGGCACTCTCGGGTGCACCGGTTTTCCTATTGACCGGCCTACTACCTGCGCACAGCTGCCACCCACCGCTTAGTAGGCGAAGGTGTCAGCTCCCCTGCAGCAATAGGAGCAACACCGATGAAAAGATCCGTCCCCGATCCACCTCCCGAAACATCCACCCAAGGCAAACCCTCCGACGACCCGCCAAGAGACCGTTCCGCTCTTTATCGTGCAATCGATTTCTACCTCACCGGAGAACAGCCTTCGGCACCCGATGAACTGCGGTTCTACAACGTCAGCGAAGATGTGAGTTTCGAAGACACCCAACTCTACGTCGCGGACCTGCTGCGTTGCGCCTCGGTCACGGCGTATCAGTGTGGCGATCACCTGAAAGGGGCGGACCGGGCCATGGTGTTCTCCATTTGGCATTTGCTGGAGATTGCCAAAGCCATGGTTGATCGTTCCATTGATTGCCTGGGGATGAAGCAGGGCTGAGTTATCTGTCGTCAGTGAAAGTGCCTTCGCGGGCAAGCCTCGCTCCTACAGTTGACCGGGTTGTTTCGACAGACGCGGTTCCCTGTAGGAGCGAGGCTTGCCCGCGATTGGCTGCACAGCAGCCACCGGCCTCATGGCGTATATTCGGCAAACCCCCATTGCCTGCGCAGCCAACCATGAAACAAACCCCCGACGACCTCGAGCAGATCACCGCCACCACCCTGGGTCATTACAACTCGGTGGCCGAAGGTTTTCGCGAGGGCACTCGCGATCATGATGTCAGCCAGAACATCGATGCCCTGCTGCGGCATATTCAGGGTGAAGCGCCGTTCGACATTCTCGATTTTGGTTGTGGGCCGGGGCGTGATTTGCAGACGTTCACGCGCATGGGCCACACGGCAGTCGGGCTGGATGGGTCAGAGAAGTTTGCGCAGATGGCGCGTGAGGACAGTGGTTGTGAAGTGTGGCAGCAGGACTTTCTGAAGCTGGATCTGCCAGATGAACGCTTCGATGGGATTTTTGCCAATGCCGTGCTGTTTCATATCCCGCGCCAGGAATTGCCTCGGGTGTTGAAGGAATTGCGCGGGGCGTTGAAGCCGGGTGGTGTGTTGTTCAGTTCCAACCCGCGGGGTGAAAATCAGGAAGGGTGGAATGGGCCGCGGTATGGGGCGTATCACGATCTTGCGGCGTGGCAGCAATTGCTGACGGAGGCGGGGTTTGTGGAGTTGGAGCATTACTACCGGCCGGCGGGGCTGCCGCGGGAGCAGCAGCCTTGGTTGGCGAGTGTTTGGCGTAAGCCCGCGTAGTCAGGCCTGACGTCATCGCGGGCAAGCCCGCTCCCACAGGTTTTGCGTCGGATCACAACATCAAGGATCGACACAAAACCTGTGGGAGCGTGGCTTGCCCGCGATAGAGCGCGAAGCGCTCTCCCTTATTGCGCAGACTCTTTTTTCGGCTCGCGGATTTTGTACCAGGCGACGTAAAGCGCCGGCAAAAACAGCAGCGTCAGCAACGTCGCAATAATGATCCCGCCAATCATCGCGTACGCCATCGGCCCCCAGAACACTTCCCGGGCGATCGGGATCATCCCCAGGCTGGCCGCCGCAGCGGTCAGCAGAATCGGCCGGCGACGATGCTCCGTGGCCTGGGCCACGGCATCCCACGGTGCAACGCCCTCTTTCTCCAAGGCATCGATCTGGGTCACCAGAATCACCGAGTTACGGATGATGATGCCGATCAGCGCCAGAATCCCCAGGATCGCCACAAAACCCATCGGCGTGCCCGTCGGGATCAGCGCCAGCACCACGCCAATCAAGCCGAGCGGCGCGACGCTGGCCACCAGGAACAGCTTCTGCACGCTGTGCAGCTGGATCATGAGGAAGGTCGCCATGAGGAACAGCATCAACGGCACCACTTTGGCAATCGGCCCCTGGGCCTTGCCGCTTTCCTCTACCGTGCCACCCGTGGCGACCGAGTAACCGACCGGCAAACTGGCGGCGAATTTATCGATGTCGGGTTTGAGCTGTTTCACCAGATCAGTCGGCTGAATCTCATCACGCACCGCCGCCTTGATGGTGATCGTCGGTTTACGGTCGCGGCGCCAAACCAGCGGTTGCTCCAGTTCATAGCGCACCGTGGCGAAGGCCAGCAGCGGAATCGACGTGCCGCCTGGGGTAACGATCTGCAAATTCTGCAGGGTTTCCGGCGTGCCGCGCTCCGCGTCCACCGCGCGGCCCACGACATTGATCAGGTAGATATCGTCATCGACCTGAGTGACCGGCGAACCGACGACGATGCTGTTCATCAGGTTGGCCACGTCTTCCGACGACAGCCCGAGTTGCCGCGCCTTGTCCTGAGCGATGTCGATGCGCAGGACTTTGCCCGGTTCGTTCCAGTCGTAAATGATCTCGCCGATGTGCGAGTTCTTGTCCAGCTCGGTGGCCAGGGCAATCGCGTGCTTGCGCACCTGATCGATGTCCTTGCCGCTGACCCGGTATTGAATCGGGCGCCCCACCGGCGGGCCCATTTCCAGCGCCTGGACGTAGCTGCCGATGCCGACAAAATCTTTGCGCAGCCGCTCGCGCAACCGCTGACTGAGGGCATTACGCGACTCCAGGCCTTTGCTGACGATCACCAATTGCGCGTAGTACGGGTTCTGCAATTGCTGGTCGAGGGGCAGGTAGAAACGGATCGCGCCCTCGCCGATGTAAGTGCTCCAGCGCACGATGTCCGGATCGTCCTTGAGGGTCGCTTCGAGCTTATCCACAGCCTTGCGGGTTTCAGCGATCGAGGCGTTTTGTGGCAGGTTCAGGTCGACGAGGATTTCCGGGCGGTCCGACGACGGGAAGAACTGGTTCTGCACGAACTGCATGGAAAACACCGACGCGACGAACAGCGCGATCGTGATGCCGATGGCCCACCAGCGGTTGCGCATCGCCCAGAGCATGCCGTAATTGAACGCACGGCCGATGCGCCCCGGCTCGGCGTCATGGGGTTTCACGTTGGCGCTGAGGATGTGCACGCCGATCACCGGGGCGAACAACACGGCGACCACCCACGACACCAGCATCGCCACGGCGATCACCGCAAACAGGGTGAAGGTGTACTCGCCCGCCGAGCTGGCATTCAAGCCGATGGGCACGAACCCGGCCACCGTCACCAGCGTACCGGTGAGCATCGGGAACGCCGTGGAGGTGTAGGCAAACGTCGCCGCCTGCTCCTTGGTCTCGCCCATTTCAAGGCGCGTGACCATCATCTCGACGGTAATCATTGCATCGTCCACCAGCAGGCCGAGGGCGATGATCAGCGCGCCGAGGGAAATCCGCTGCATGGTGATGCCGCTGTATTCCATGAAGATGAAGACCATCGCCAACACCAGCGGGATTGAGCACGCCACCACCAGCCCGGCGCGCACACCGAGGCTGACGAAGCTGACGATCAGCACGATCACCACCGCTTCGAACAAGGCACTGGTGAAGCCGCCGACGGCTTTTTCCACCACTTCGGCCTGGTCGGAAACCGTGTACACACCGACGCCCACCGGCAAGTCCGCCGTCAGGTCGGTCATGCGCTGGTGCAGCGCCTTGCCGAACTCCTGGATGTTGCCGCCCTTCTTCATGGCGATGGCGAGGCCGATGCCCGGATGGCCGTTGTAGCGGAACTCCGGTGTCGCCGGGTCAACGTAGCCACGGCTGATGTCGGCGATGTCGGCCAAACGGTAGAAGCGATCATTGAGCCGCAGGTTGACGTTGGCCAGGTCTTTCTCGGAAGCGAACTGCCCCGAGGTGCGCACCGAAATGCGCTCGGGACCGGCCTCGATCACCCCGGCCGGGGTCACCGCGTTCTGGGTTTGCAGGCTCTGCACCACCTGGCGCTGATCGATGCCCAGCGCCGCCAGTTTGCGGGTGGAGAAATTCAGGTAGAGGACTTCGTCCTGCTCACCGACCATCTCGACCTTGCCCAGCCCCGGCACCTCACGAATTTCGGCACGGACCTGTTCCACGTAATCGCGCAACTGGCGCATCGACAAGCCGTCGGCGGTAAAGGCGTAGACCGAACCGAACACATCACCGAATTCGTCGTTGAACCCCGGCCCCTGCAAGCCTTGAGGGAAGTCGCCGCGAATGTCGTTGATCTTCTTGCGCACCTGGTACCAGATTTCCGGAATATCTTTGGCGCTGGTGGTGTCGCGCAGGTTGACGAACACCGTCGATTCGCCGGGCCTCGTATAGCTTTTCACGTAGTCGAGCGAATCAAGTTCTTCGAGCTTTTTCTCGATGCGGTCAGTGACCTGCTTGAGAGTTTCTTCCTGGGTCGCGCCCGGCCAGCGGGTCTGGATGACCATGGTTTTGATGGTGAACGACGGGTCTTCCTCGCGGCCCAGGTTCATGTACGAGAACACGCCCATCAGCAGTGCGACGAACATCAAATACCAGACAAACGACTGATGTTTGAGGGCCCATTCGGATAAGTTGAAACTCCCTTTCATTGTGGGCTGTCCTCATCGATTTTTACTTTCTGCCCGGGTTTCAGGCTATTCACACCGGCACTGACCACTCGCTCACCGGACTTCACGCCACTGGCCAGGATCATCGTTGAGTCTGTGCGGCTGACCAGACTGACGTCTCGTGGGGCAACGGTTTGAGTCTGTGTATCGATGACCCAGATGCGGGTTTTGCCATCGACCTCCTGAAGCGCAGTCAAGGGCAGTTCGATGCGCGGTTTGATCGCGGAGCTGAGGGTCACGCTGATCGCAGTGCCCAGGCGAAAACCGGGTGGTGTGTCGGTCAGGGTCAGGCGGGCTCGGCGGGTACGCGTGGCACTCTGGGCCTGGGGTTCGATTTCACGGACGATGGCGGTGGTGGTGATGCTCGGGTCCAATTGGGCCGCAACTTGAAACACCACGTCGGTCGGCAACTGGTCGACCAAGGTGTCCGGCAGGTCGATCACGGCTTCCTTGATGTCCGGCTGCGCCAGGGTCACCACTTGCTGGCCGGCGGTGACGACTTGCCCGGCTTCAGCATTCCACGCGGTGACCACGGCTTTGTGGTCGGCGCGCAGTTCGACGTAGTTGAGCTGGTCCTTGGCCTGGTCGACCGCAGCCTGCGCTTGATCGAGGGAGGCCTGGGTGGTTTTGAGGTCGGTCTGCGCGATGTCGAGTTGCGCTTGGGCGCCGACGCCGCGATCAAACAATTCCTTTTGGCGCCGGGCGTTGGCCTGGGCGTTGATAAGTTGCGCCTGGACGCTGGCCAGATTGCCCTGGGCGGAACGTAACTGGTTCTGCTGATCGGTGGGGTCGAGCGTGGCGAGCAACGCACCCTTTTCGACTTCGGCACCGACATCGACGCTCCGGCTGGCGATGCGTCCCGGCACGCGGAACCCGGTATTGCTTTCATAACGGGCCTGGATGCTGCCGGCGAAGCGGCCGAGATTTTCCTCGTCCAACGCCTGGACCTTGACCGATAGCACCGGGCGTACCGGCTCCGGCGGTGGTTCTTCTTTCGAGCAGGCCGCCAGCATCACCGCGGTGCACACCAGTAACAGACGCTTCATGGCTGGGCTTCCACTGCTAAATCCTTGTAGGTGTTTTCGGCGATTTCGACTTTCACGCCGGGGTGCAGTAACTGTCCACCCGCGATGACGACTTTTTCGCCACCCTGCAAGCCGGCGCTGATGATCACTTTTCCGGTCAGGTAACGGCCGACCGTGATGGTGTGCAGTTGCGCCTTGCCCTCACCGTCCACCAGCCACACCGCCGGATCGCTAAGGTTTTTGGTCAGCGCCGACCACGGCAATTCCACAGCGGACTTGCCCGGCGTCTTCGCCGTGGCGCTCACCACCGAGCCCAATTGCATGCCTTCGGGCAGACCGTCGAGGGTGACTTTGACTTGCACGGTGCCGGTCTGCGCGGACACGGCCGGGGTGACTTCCCGAACGGTGCCGGTGGTTTTGATCGCCGGATTGTCGAGGAGGCTGACTACGATGGTCTTATCCTCCGGCGCCTCGGCCAGCAGCGATTCGTAGACGTTGAATACCGCGTCGCGCTCACCATCGCGGGCCAGGCTGAATATCGGCACCGTCGCCTGCACCACCTGGCCGACCTCGGCCTGACGCGCAGTAATCACCCCCGGCGCATCGGCAATCAGCGCGGTGTAGCGCAGTTGATCGCGAGCGTTGGCCAGTTGCGCCTGGGCAGCGGTCAACGCGCTCTGACTGCTGCGCAACGCGGCTTGGGCGGAATCGTATTCGCTTTGGCTGGTGTATCCCTTGGGCAGGAGTTTTTGTTGGCGAACGAACGCGGCGGCGGTCTGTGTGACCCGGGCCTGCTCGGCGACGACCTGGGCCTGGGCCGAGTCGACGTTGGTTTGCAGGTCTTTGGGGTCAAGTTTGGCCAGCACTTGTTTGGCCGACACCCGGTCACCGACATCGACCATGCGCTGAATGATCTTGCCGCCCACGCGGAACGACAGTTCGGTCTGGACCCGGGCCTGGACATCGCCGGTGAGCGTCACCGACGCGGCGTAATCCGTGGGTTTTACCTCTTGGACGAAGACCCGTGGACGGTCCTTCTCGACCTTGGGTTTATCGCCACAGGCACTCAGTAGAGCGAGGAGGCTCAGGCCAATCACTATTTTCAATCCGGGACCAGCCATGCAGACTCCTTTGCGTTGTACGGACGTGCCAATGGCGATACGACTGTGAGCTTAGAACAGGGTTCCACGGGTGCACCTGACGGCTTCAAATAAAGCGATCACACCGTCATCCCTCTGTAGCAGCTGGCGAAGCCTGCGTTCGGCTGCGCAGCAGTCGTCAATCCGGCTTGCACATTCCGCCTGATACACCGCGTGCGCTGATTTTACGACTGCTGCGCAGCCGAACGCAGGCTTCGCCAGCTGCTATGTATGGACTCGCCCCCACTGTCTACCCGCTTTTGAAAAACCGCCGCCCCGTTGCATCTATGTATAAGGCCTATTCGAGGAAGCCGTCTTCGGCTTCTGGCCAAAATTGGAAGAGCTCGTGGTATGCCGATTACAGTCAGGCCTCGAAGGCCAGTAGCAGCTTAGGCATCAATCCACGCCGGTCTTACCTGGGGTCAATTTTTTTTCAGCAAAGGGCCGGACAGTTAGTACCTCGGTGGCAGAACTCTGTCGCTCAGTGGCTCATCGTCGCTTGCTGGCCATCACCCGCCTGGCGACGATAAGTCTGGTCATTCTGTAGAAGCACCCAGACGATTCGCAGGTTGCGGTTGGCCAACCTGATCGCAGCCTCCTTACGGCCCAGTCGGCTCATCCAGCGCAACAAGCGGCGGTCATCGGGTTGCTGGGAATCAGGTCGTAGTTGTTGCAGTACGGCATGGGCTCCCTGGATCATCAGGCTGCGTAAATAAACATCGCCTCGCTTGGTCATGTCCCCCAGCCGGACCGTCTGCCCGCTGCTGTGCTGGTCAGGCACCATGCCAAAGTACGCGGCAAACTTGCGGGCATTGGGAAATCGCTCAGGCTTGGTTTCCTTGGCCACCAGTGCCGTGGCAGTGACTGGGCCGATGCCGCGCACAGTCATCAGTCGCTTCGCCGTCATGTCGGCGTTGGCGGCCACTTCCAGGCGCCCCGTCAGCACGCTGATGCGCTCGCCCAAATGGCGCCACTCGGCCAACAGTTCGTCGATCAGTTCACGCAGCACGCCCGGCACCGGCTGGGTGGCATCTTCCAGTACCCGCGGAATTTTCTGGCTGATCGCAACATCGCCCTGCGCCAAGGCCACGCCATGCTCGAGCAGCAGGCCGCGCATCTGATTGCTCACCGCCGTGCGTCGACGCACATAGCCCTGGCGGGCGCGATGCAACGCCTGCATTGCCAGCGCCGCAACGCTTTTGACCGGCACTGCGTAGATCTTTTCATCGCGACCAGCCCGCAGAATCGCCAGCGCATCGTTGCGATCATTTTTAGGCCCGCTGCGATGTGTGGCCACCAAACGGGCTGGAAGAATCCGCGCCAGATTGCCTTGGTCTTGCAGCTGCCGGGCCCAGGCTTGAGCACCCGGACCGGTCTCCATCAGAACCACGACATGAGGTGGCAACTGGCGGAGAAACGCATAAAACGCCTCGCGCGACTTGATCCGCTGCTCGTAGTGCACCTGGCCGAGGACATCTTCCCCGGCGACCTGAAAGACCTGCTTGGCCAGATCGACCGCCACGGTTGTGCAGGCCGACAAATCGGAAGAAGACAGGGATTGATCAACCGAAGTATGCTTTTTCATGGACTCGCCCTCGCTGTCGTTGGCTGTTTAGACTGCCACCGTGGCGCATTGACGCCTCGGCTTGGGCGAGTCCATCCAATTACAAAGGGGTCGCTTCAGGCGTAAACGGGGGCTGGCAGTGGTGCCGCCAGAAGGCGTTCGTCCAGCAGACCCAGACCTTCCTGAAACAACTGATTACTGCGCTCTGTGTCGCCGAGCTGCGCGAGTAACCGTGCCAGTTCCGCGCAGGCTTCCGGATTGCGCTGCACTCGCAGGCTGCTTTCCAGATAGTCCCGCGCCTTGCCCCACAGACTGCTTTGCAGGCACAAGCGGCCCAGTGTCAGCAGAAGACTTGGGTCGGCCGGATGATCCTTGAGCCAACCCTCGGCGGTTTGCAGTTGACGAGCCGGATCGCTACCGCGAACCAGTCCGTAGAGACGAGCCAGATGACTGTCGTACCTGCGCTTGAGAGCCGTGCGCAGCACCTCTTCCGCTTCGACCTGTGCGCCCAGCTGCCGCAGTTGCTCGGCATAGGCCAGCACTAGCTGAGGTTCCTGGCGTTGAGCCGAGGTGAGCTGCTGCCAGGCGCGATTGAGCGACTGCAGACCGACCGTGCCATCCGCTTCCTGATGCGCGGCCAGGGAAAGGTTTTCACCCCACGCCCGGCGCTCCAGATCCGCCAGCTCGGCGGGCGGCAAGACTTTATCCTTGCGCAGCTCCGGCAGCAGGCGAATCACCGCCGACCAGTCGCCGCGCTGCTGATGCAGGCGCTGCAACTGGCGCAGGGTCTGGACGTTATGAGGATGACGCTCGTGCATGGCTTGCAGCGTCACCAGGGCGCCATCAGTGTCGCCACGGTCGTTCTGCAACTGGGCGTGATTCAAGGCAATCGCCAACTCGGCCTGGGGCTGGCGTTCGAGGGCGCGCTCCAGCAAGTTGTCGCATTCCTCGTAGAGACCTTGTTCATTGGCGGCGCGCGCAGCACCGAGGTAGTAGAGCAGCGGCTGGCGCTCGGCTTCAGCAGCGCGATGCAGATGACGCTGCGCACTGGCCCAGCGACCTTCTGCCAAATCCAGCTGACCGTGCTCGATCGCCACTTGCACCCGGCGGCTGCGATTGCGCCGCGACCACGGGTTGACCACCCCACTGGAAGTCGTCACCAGCTCGACCAATGCCTTGATGCCCCAGAACACCAGCCAGAGCACCGCCACCAATGCCAAGGTTGCCCACAGGCTCGCTTCATAGCGGAAGGCTTTGTAGGCAATCAACACGTAACCGGAATGCTCGGCAATCGCCAGGCCCAGTGCAGCGGCTGCGGCGATGACCAGGAACACGATCACATAGAGGCGCTTCATGGTGTGGCCTCCTGCGCAGTGTTCGTGGCCGGTTTTGCCATCGGTTTGATCGAGTCTTCGGCATTGACGTTACGCCGCTCCAGATACCCCTGAACCGCACTCAGCGTGCCAGTCAGGTCCGGCGTGACCACGGTGACCGGCTGCTTGCTCAACTCGCCCACCTGTTCAAGCATGACTTTGCTCTGAGGGTTGTCCTGGTTGAAGTTGCCCGTCAGTACATCCCGCGCTTCCGCCAGTGCCTGGGTGTAAACGGCTGCCTGACCATTGAGCGCTGCCCATTGCGCCTGCTCCAACGCCAGGCTCAGCGCCAGACGAACCTGACTCAGGCTCTGCCCGGCCAGCAATGGACGAACATTCTTGTCCGCGTTGAAATCGATGCGGATGTAGCGTGAAATCTGATCCCACCACTGCGCCCAACGACTGGCACCGTCACCGTCCGCCGTCAGGCCCAGCAACGATTCGCCGCGGTCCTTGTACTCGGGCGCCAGTTCGGTGAGGTCGATGACCTGATCGCGCAAAGCACCCAGCCGCAAAAACAACCCGGTGCGATCCGGCTGTGCAGTGCTGCGCAGCGCCACCAGGGTTTTGGCCACTTGCTCGCGAGCAGCATAGGAACCCGGATCGTTCTGTTCACGCAGAATTTCATCGGCGCCTTGGACAAGCGCCTGAGCGCTGCTGATGTCCTGCAACGCAGAAAGGCGCAGGCTGGCCAGGCGCAACAAGTGCTCGGCTTCGGCCAGACGCCAATCCTTGCGGCTTGCACCGAGAACGGTTTCCAGGCGCTGATTCAAGCGTTGCTGATCGCCTTGGAGCTGCGTCACCAGTCGGTTGCGAGCGTCCAGTTCTTCGGCTGCCGGCATTTGCTCAAGGCGCGCGCTCAAGCGCTGTTCGTTGAGCTTCAGACTTTGCGCCTGATCGTTCAACGCCTGGACCTGGCTCAACTGCTGCTGGTTGTTGGCTTGCAGGTGACGCACCTGCCAGACACCCCAGCCGCCGACGGCAACACCGGCGGCGCCCAGCAGCAGCGCGACGATTGCCAGCCCATTGCCTCGGCGCTGCACTTCAGCAGCAGGTGGAGTTTCAACCGGCGCTTCAAGCACCGGCAGCACGTCATCTTTAGGCAAGGCTGTTTCGCTCACGTATCCATCCTTTGCATTAGAGAACGGGTTCGGGATGCTCCCGTAACGCCGTCAGCAAAGCCGCGGCACTGGCGCCACGACAATCCACAACTGTTTGGGCCCCGGCGGCACGTGCCAGCTCGGCGACCCTGGGGCTTGGAACAAACAACGGCAACTGCGCAAGCGCAGGCCAAGCATCGCCCGCCAATTGGCGCAGGTGCTCAAAACCCTGTCCACTGCTGACCACCAGCCCGTTCAAGCGTTCCGCTTCGATCCGGTCAGGCAGCGCCATCGACGGGTATTGAGGCAGGCCGCGACGGTACAACTCCAGATACTCGACACTAGCACCAAGCTCGCGCAAACGCTCAGCCAGCAACTCGCGCCCGCCCTCCCCGCGCAGGATCAGCACCCGCGGATCGGGCCGGGCAACAGCCTCGCGCAACGAGGGAAGTTCAAGCAAGGCTTCGCTGTCATCACCCTCGGCGGGAAAACTCACGTCCAGCCCGTTATCCGCGAGAATCTGCGCAGTCGCCGCGCCCACGCTGAACCAACGCGGGGACGGAGGCTGTGGCCAATACTGATTAAGCAGGTCAACGCCGATTCTGGCGGCAGGTTTACTGACGACGATCACCGCACAGTAACGATCCAGTCCCTGAATCACCTCGCGCATTGTGTCAGAGACAGGGATCGGCTCGATCTCCAGAAGCGGCAAGCTGCTGCTGAAAATCCCCACTTGCGACAAAACGCTGGTCAGCGCCGCCGACTCATCCGCAGGGCGCGTCAGCAGCAGGCGCCATCTGGTCACTCGTGACCAGCCTCGCCATAGACTGCCTTCAGAATGTCGTCGGCGCCTTGGCTCAGCAGGTCTTCAGCCACTTGCACGCCCAAGGCTTCTGCATCGCCACGTGGCGCACGGGCCTCGGCACTGAGCAGCAGGCCGCCGCTCGGATCGCCCACCAGGCCTCGCAACCAGATCTGCTCGCCTTCAAGCACGGCGTAGCAGGCGATCGGCACTTGGCAGCCGCCATTCAGATGTTTGTTGAGGGAACGCTCCGCGGTCACGCGGGTGGCGGTGTCCTGGTGATGCAATGGCGTCAGCAACGCGTGGATTTCACTGTCAGCGCTGCGGCATTCGATACCGACCGCGCCTTGGCCACCGGCCGGCAGGCTGTCGTCGACACTGATCGCCGAAGTGATGCGATCTTCAAAGCCCAGACGGATCAGGCCGGCCGCCGCGAGGATGATGGCGTCGTATTCGCCGGCATCGAGCTTGGCCAGGCGCGTATTGACGTTGCCACGCAGGAAGCGGATTTCGAGGTCCGGGCGGCGGGTCAGCAACTGAGCCTGACGGCGCAGGCTGGAAGTGCCGACGATGCTGCCTTGGGGCAACTCATCCAGGATGGCGTAGGTATTGGAAACAAAGGCATCACGCGGGTCTTCGCGCTCGCAGATGCAAAACAGGCCGAGGCCTTCGGGGAAATCCATCGGCACGTCTTTCATCGAGTGAACGGCGATGTCGGCTTCGTTTTCCAGCAGCGCGGTTTCCAGCTCCTTGACGAATAAGCCCTTGCCACCGATTTTCGACAGGGGCGAGTCGAGCAGCTTGTCGCCACGACTGACCATGGGCACCAGCGTCACGAGCAAACCCGGATGAGCCTGTTCCAGACGGGTCTTGACGTACTCGGCCTGCCACAGGGCGAGAGCACTTTTACGGGTGGCGATGCGGATTTCGCGAGAGGACATGGATCAATCCGTACTGAATAGATACGGCGGATAATAACAGCTCAGCCAAATCCACTTTGACTTGTATCAGAAACTGCGCGGCCTCCCTGGCCTCGAACGTCCAGCAAACGGTGTGAAGCTCGCCTGTGAACAGCGAATTAAAGCTGTTGCATCATCTTGCGTACGCCGGCCACGTGGCGACGGCTGACGATCAGGGCATCGCCATTGAGGCCTTTGAGGAATAGCTGAAAATGCCCCAGCGGCGTGCGTTGCAGGCGTTCGATGCGTTCCCGGGCGACCAGAGCGTTGCGGTGGATGCGCACGAAACGATCGCCGAACTCATCTTCCAGGGCCTTGAGCGGTTCATCCAGCAGCACTTCGCCGCCTTCATGTCGCAAGGTCACGTATTTGTGGTCAGCAATGAAGTAGACCACCTGATCCAACGGGATCAGTTCAATGCCTTTACGGGTTCGGGCACTGATGTGGCTTCGTGGGCCGCTACCGCTTTCGGCGGCTGGGCGGGTCAGGGCGGCGAGTTGGACACGATTGGGCCGCTCGGCTTTTTTCAACGCATGTTGTAAATGATCTGTATGCACGGGTTTCACCACATAGCCCACGGCGCTGGCCAGCAAGGCTTCCACGGCAAATTCATCGGGCCCGGTGCAAAACACCACGGCGGGCGGGGTTTCGCGTTCGCACAATCGAGCAGCCACTTGCAGGCCATCGAGGCCTGGCATGCGGATATCGAGCAGCACGATATCCGGTTTGTGACTGTCGATCAGTGCCAACGCCTCTTCGCCGTTCGTGGCGCTGGGCTCCAGGACGCTGTATCCCTCAAGTTCGCCAACCATTCGGCTCAGGCGCTCGCGGGCTAGGGGTTCGTCATCAACGATCAGGACATTCATATTGCGCTGGATTCCTGCGTGAGTCTCGCACAAGGATAGCGTAGACAGGTGAAGTGACGTCCGTCACCGCGATCCACGCTAAGACTAGCGCGAGGGCCAAAAAGTGCCGCGAGACCGGCGGCTAAATTTTCATCTGCCAAGTGATTGGAGGCTCTGGCCCGCGTAAGCGAGGTATCGCCGTAGGGTTTGCCGATACACAATATGAACACCCCCTCTTCTTATAGTCAGCCGCAGCGCCGGGAAGTGCGCTGATCCTACTGTCCAACTGTAGACGGTTGCCGGGACGATATTGCTCAATTGAAAAATATCGTTGCGCAATTTCCCACAAGGCATGTCCTGAGTATGGACCGCGCCCCGGAAAAAAAACCTGTCGACCAGCGTCAGCGACAGGATTGGCAACCCTGTTATTATCCGCGGCAGCTTCCACCGTCATTTTTTCTCCAGCCGACACGAGCGAATTCATGAGCACTGACAAGACCAATCAGTCCTGGGGCGGCCGCTTCAGTGAACCCGTCGACGCCTTCGTCGCCCGCTTCACCGCCTCCGTCACTTTCGACCAGCGCCTGTATCGCCACGACATCATGGGCTCGATCGCCCACGCCACCATGCTGGCCAAAGTCGGCGTGCTGACCGACGCCGAGCGCGACAGCATCACTGATGGCCTGAAGACCATCCAGGGTGAAATCGAGGCCGGCCAGTTCGACTGGCGCATCGACCTCGAAGACGTGCACATGAACATCGAGGCGCGTCTGACCGACCGCATCGGCGTGACCGGCAAAAAGCTGCACACCGGCCGCAGCCGCAACGACCAGGTCGCCACCGACATCCGCCTGTGGCTACGTGACGAGATCGACCTGATCCTGGCGGAAATCACCCGCCTGCAAAAAGGCTTGCTGGAGCAGGCCGAGCGCGAAGCCGGCAGCATCATGCCGGGCTTCACCCACCTGCAAACCGCACAGCCGGTGACCTTCGGGCACCACATGCTGGCCTGGTTCGAAATGCTCAGCCGCGACTACGAGCGTCTGGTGGACTGCCGCAAGCGTACCAACCGCATGCCGTTGGGCAGCGCCGCACTGGCGGGCACCACCTACCCGATCGACCGCGAATTCACCGCCCAGCTGCTGGGCTTCGACGCGGTTGGCGGCAACTCGCTGGACAACGTGTCCGATCGCGACTTCGCCATTGAATTCTGCTCGGCCGCGAGCATCGCGATGATGCACTTGTCGCGCTTCTCCGAAGAGCTGGTGCTGTGGACCAGCGCGCAGTTCCAGTTCATCGATCTGCCGGACCGCTTCTGCACCGGCAGCTCGATCATGCCGCAAAAGAAAAACCCGGACGTGCCAGAGCTGGTGCGTGGCAAGACCGGTCGCGTCTTCGGCGCACTGATGGGCCTGCTGACCCTGATGAAAGGCCAGCCATTGGCCTACAACAAGGACAACCAGGAAGACAAGGAACCGCTGTTCGACGCCGCCGATACATTGCGCGACTCGCTCCGCGCCTTCGCTGACATGATCCCGGCGATCAAGCCAAAGCACGCGATGATGCGCGAAGCGGCGCTGCGAGGTTTCTCCACTGCGACCGACCTGGCTGACTATCTGGTACGCCGTGGCCTGCCGTTCCGTGACTGCCACGAAATCGTTGGCCATGCCGTGAAGTACGGCGTCGAAAGCGGTAAAGATCTGGCGGAAATGAGCCTGGAGGAACTGCGCAAGTTCAGCGACCAGATCGATCAGGACGTGTTTGCCGTGCTTACCCTGGAAGGCTCGGTGAACGCCCGTGACCATATTGGCGGCACTGCGCCGGCGCAGGTCAAGAAGGCTGTGGTTCGCGGCCAAGCCTTGCTCGCCAGTCGCTAAAAGCTTCGCGGGCAAGCCTCGCTCCTACAGGGGACTGTGTTTGTCCTTGTAGGAGCGAGGCTTGCCCGCGAAAGCATTTTCGAGATCGTTACACGTCTACTTCTTAGACGCGACCATCGCCATAAACGCCGGCATCGCCGCTTCCTTGTCCGCCGCAATCCGCTGCACGTTCGGGTTCTGCTCCAGACGCTTCAACAGCGACTTGGCCGCCGGCATCTCAGCCAGCAAGTCCAGATCGAACAGCTTCTGCGCCACCGCACAGGCCAGTGGCACGCTGAACAAGAAGTACAGATCCGCAATGCTCAGGCTGTCCCCCGCCACATAAGGGGAGAACTTGCCGTGCCTGCCCAGGGACGCAAACCCCAGCAGCAATTCAGCTTTGGTCTTGTCCTTGATCGCCTCCGGCACCTGCATACCGAAAAATGCCTCGGCGTAGCACGCGCGAGCCGGCAACTCGATGTACAGCTCGATTTCCTTGGCCAGCGCCAGCACCTGGGCGCGTTCGAAAGGATCGCTCGACAATAGCGGCGTGCCTTTCTGGCTTTGCTCGATGTACTCGAGGATCACCGCCGTTTCGTTGATGAAGCCCTGCTCGGCGCGCAAGACCGGCACTTTGCCGCGCGGGCTGATGGCCAGCGCTTCCGGGCTGGTGCCCGCGTAAAACGGTACTTCTTCAAACGGCACGCCCTTCTCGAGCAGCGCCAGCTTGACCATGTTGTAGTAGTTGCTGACGGAGAATCCATAAAGCTTGAGCATCAAATAGCCTCCAGGCCGTGCGGGGTTGGCAGTGCCTGTTTATAGAACGCCGAGGCGATTTCTGCCAGCAGCATCACAGCGCTGAATGCAGGTAAACTGGCCGCCTTAAACTTGAGGAGCCTGCCATGAGCGAGCCAACCGACATCGATAGCGACGAAGAAGAATTCACCGAAAACACCCTGATCGAAGCCATCGAAAACCAGATCGAAAGCGACAACCCGCCCGCGGCCAAGGCAACCTTCAACAAGCTGACCCTGGTGGGTTACGAGCGTGAAGAAATCCTCAGCCTGATGGCCCACGTGTTGGCGGTTGAAATCGACGCGATCCTCGAAGAAGACCGCGCGTTCAATACCGAATGGTACGAAACAGCGTTGCGCGCGCTGCCAGAGCTGCCGCCGGAAAAGAAATAACCCCGATTCCGTAGGAGCGAGGCTTGCCCGCGAAGGGTGCACTGAGGTTTTTCCATACAAACCGTGTCATCGTTCTTCGCGGGCAAGCCTCGCTCCTACGCACCCCGCTGCCGCACCACCCACGGGGGAACGCATCCCGAGGTGAAAAAACCCTGATGCAGGCACTGGACATGCCGCACGAGTGGGCTCACCTTAGGGGCGCTGTCGTCCAATTCCTAGAAAGTCTGGAGTCCTTATGTCGCTTACCCCTGAGTTGGTTGCCGAACTGGAAATCCTCGCCCTCTTCAACCTGGACAGTTCCCAGGAAGGTTTGAAAATTCATCAGACCGCTGCCCCGAAAGCCATTGCTGCCGCTCAACGCCTGTACGAAAAAGAACTGATCGACCAGCCTGATGGTGGTTATCTGACCAGTCTGGGTCGTGACGCCGCGCAAAATGTACAAACCGTTCTGACGATTCTGAGCGTCCAGGAAACAGCCTGAGTTTTACCGCATCGCCCACGGAAACCCCTGCTACGGGATTTCCGCGGGCACACTTTGTGACCTGCGGTCGCTACGCGATAGAAATCTGACGTCAAAAATACAAAATCAGCTTAAAAGTCCCGGGCCCGAGGCGCTAAACTGCCCCTCATCCGCAGACCCTACGTCCGTGCCTCGCGAGCCGGTTTGAGCTGACATGACCCGCACCCATGAAATCCGCCCCGATCTGGACGAGGGAATCGACCGCAAGGTTCTCAGGCAACTGCGCGCACGTTTTCTCAAGCTCAACGAAGGCCGCATGGCCCGTGCCATGGAAGGGCTGTCGACCCGCCAGCAAACGGTGCTGACGCTGCTGCCGCTGTTCTTCCACGTTAATCATCCGTTATTGCCTGGCTATGTGTCGGGCAGCACGCCGGCCGGGCTGTCGAATTTCGAGCCGGACGCCAACGCCCTCGCTGAAGCCCAGCGCCTGACCCGATCGTTCTCCTATAAGCCGCGCCATGGCAGCAACCCGCCGCGACCGATTCACGGGCTGTTCCTGATGGGCAGTCTCGGCACCCTGGCCCAGGCCGATCAGAGCGACATGGACGTATGGGTCTGTCACCGGCCGGACTTAAGCGAGAACGAACTCGCCGAGCTGCGAAAAAAATGCCAATTGCTCGAGGTCTGGGCCGCCAGCCAGGGCGCCGAGGCGCATTTTTTTCTGATCGACCCTGCCCGCTTCGTGCTCGGCGAGCGCGATACGCAATTGAGCTCGGATGACTGCGGCACGACCCAGCACTACCTGCTGCTGGACGAGTTCTACCGCACCGCCATCTGGCTGGCCGGTCGCACACCGATCTGGTGGCTGGTGCCGGTCTACGAAGAAGCCGCCTACGACCGTTATACCCACACGCTGCTGTCCAAGCGTTTCATCCGCGCCGACGAGGCGCTGGACCTGGGGCATCTGGCCTATATCCCGCCTGGGGAATTCATCGGCGCCGGGCTTTGGCAGTTGTTCAAGGGCATCGAGTCGCCCTACAAGTCAGTGCTCAAACTTCTGCTGACCGAGGTTTACGCCAGCGAACACCCGAAGGTTCACTGCCTGAGCCTGCGTTTCAAGCAGGCGGTATTTGCCAATCAACTGGACCTCGACGAGCTCGATCCCTACATCGTCGTTTACCGACGCATCGAGGAATACCTCACCGAGCGTGGCGAGCCGGAGCGCCTGGAACTGGTACGCCGCGCGCTGTACCTGAAGGTCAACCGCAAGCTCACCGGCAGCAGTCGCACCCAGAGTTGGCAGCGTTCACTGCTCGAGCGGCTGGCTCACGAATGGAACTGGGATCAGCGGCAACTGGCACTGCTCGACAGCCGCAGCCAATGGAAAGTCCGCCAGGTCAGCACCGAACGCCGGGCATTGGTCAACGAGCTGAACCACAGCTACCGCTTCCTGACCCAGTTTGCTCGCAACGAGCAAACCGTCAGCCTGATCAACAAACGCGACCTCAACGTGCTGGGTCGGCGGCTGTATGCAGCCTTTGAGCGCAAAGCGGACAAAGTCGAGTTCATCAACCCCGGCATCGCCCCGGACCTGGCCGAAGACACCCTGACCCTGGTGCAAGCACCGAACAAAAAAGAACCCGGGCAAACCCAGTGGGGCTTGTATAACGGCAGCCTGACCGCCCACGAGTGGGAACATTTCGCCCCAATCAAGCGCAGCCGCCAATTGCTGGAACTGCTGACCTGGTGCCACCGCAATGGGGTGATCGACAGCAGCACCCGCCTCGCCTTGCACCCGGGCGCCAGCGACCTGAGCGAATTTGAACTGTTCAACCTGCTCGGCAGCCTGCAACAAAGCATCGCCTTGCCGTTGGCGACCGTCGCCGAAGAGCCGTTGTTGCGTGCCAGTGTGCCGAGTGAAGTGCTGATTCTGGTGAACGTCGGCGTCGATCCGCTCAAGCACCACCGCGACCTGAATATCCTGATGACCACTGAGCGCACCGACTCCCTGAGCTACGCCGGGGTGCGGGAAAACCTGGTGCTGACCCTGGACCAGGTCACGCTCAACAGCTGGAACGAAGTTCTGGTCAACCGCTACGACGGCCCTCACGCCCTGCTCGACTGCCTGCGCGATTACCTCAACAACCTGCCTGACGGACCACAACAACCGAAATTGAGGGTTCGTTGCTTCTGCCACAACCGTGCGCAATTCATCGCCCGGCGGGTCGAAGAAGTCCTCGATACCGCGCAGAACCTGCTGCTGAGCAAGCTCAATCATCGTTACCTGGTTCAGGTCCAGCAGCATTATCACGTTCTGGAGCTGGTGCCCGGCCACGTCAATTACGTCGCCCTCGCCACGTTGCCAGCGCTGTTCGATTACCTGGGTGAAGAACTGGCGAGCTACAGCCCGCTGCACCTGGACCCGATGGCCCTGGAAGACCACGACCTGGCGCTGCTCCTGCCCATGGGCCAGCCCGAATGCATTCAGGTGTTTTACCGAATCAACGATCAGCAAGCTGATCTGTACGTACTGGATGAGTTCAATGCCCTGTGGCAGCAGCGTTTGCCCTATCACGACGAGCAAAGCCTGCTGGTGCCGCTGCAACGGTTCCTGCAATCGATCCAGTACCGACGCGACGCCTTACTGCCGATGAACACCGTCCAGCCACTGAACCTGGACACGTTGTATTACCAACTATTGCCATCAGGCCCTGGCCGGGCGCGTCGGGTTGAAGCCCGGCCAGCGCCGCAAACCCCGATCAACAAACCGTTCTATGACGTGCAGGCGATCATCGGCAAAGCCGCGCCCGGACAGGTGCAGGTCACGTTGTATTGCAATCAGCGGGAGTTTTCAGAGCTGGAGTATGGCGAGCAGTTGTTCAGCGTGGTCGCCCAGGAAATCGTCGAGCAGCGCCGTGAAACCGAGCGCTATCGCTGCTACATCACCGACCTGGATTTGTCGGGCCTGCTCGGTGATGGTCAGAGTTCAAGCAATCTGTACTTGCGCTACAAGGCCGACCTGGAGCGCGCGTTGAATGAGGCGCTCGAGCAGGTCTGAGGGGGGTTATTCCGGAAAGTGGCCGCCCTCGGCCGGTTGCGATTCGACTTCCAGCAGGGTCAGTTTGAGGGTTTTGCCGCCCGGTGCTGGCCAGTCGATATGCTGACCGACTTTAAGACCGAGCAGTGCGCTGCCAACCGGCGCCAGAATCGAAATCTTGCCTTCGTCGGCGTTGGCATCCTTGGGGTAGACCAGCGTCAGGTGATAGTCCTTGCCACTGCCTTCTTCGCGGCAATGCACACGGGAATTCATGGTGACGACATCAGCGGGCACTTCATCGTGACCGACCAGGGTATCGGCGCGATCCAGTTCGGTTTGCAGCGCGATAACGCCCGGCAGCGTGTCATCCAGGCTGTCGATCAGGCGTTCCAGACGTTGCACGTCCAGACGAGTAAGGGTGATGGAAGGTGCGGTCATGATAGAGGCAGACTCCTTTCTTCTGCACAGAAAAAGCAAAACCCCGCCAGAAAAAGGCGGGGTTTTCACGAGCCTCGATGGGTTGAGGCGTTTCTGGACACTATCACAGCTCAATAAATATACAAGTCAGGGGCGACCACACACATCTGTAGCAGCTGGCGAAGCCTGCGTTCGGCTGCGCAGCAGTCGTAAAACCTGAGTGCTCGGTATTCCTGATACACCTTATCGCCTGATCTAACGACTGCTGCGCAGCCGAACGCAGGCTTCGCCAGCTGCTACAGATCGCGCGCAGCGTCAGGTGCAGGATTTGCGCTGTGAGGCCTGGGCGCAGATAACACGGCGACGAGCGTCGTCGGCCGAGCGCCATTCGCGGATGTCTTCGACATGGCGAAAACACCCGAGGCAGACCTTCTGCTCGTCCAGCCGGCACACACCGCTGCACGGCGAAGGCACCGCCGGGCTGACGTTGCTGTAGAGCGGCTTGGGCGGACGAACAGGCGCAGGTGACGTCACAATCTCACAGACCTTCGAAGTCGAGTTCGACGCCAGCCTGCTGCTTGACGATGCGCTCGAGCATCTCGCCCAGCTGCTCTTCGCTCTTGTCGCACATCCAACGCTCGCTCTCGGCGTCGTAATCGAAGTGGAAACCACCGGACACGGCCGCCAGCCACAGCTGACGCAGCGGTTCCTGGCGGCTGAAGATCAACTGGCTGCCGTTTTCGAACTTGACGGTGAGCACACCGGCCGAGCTCTCCAGATCGATATCCAGGTCACTCTCATCGAAAACATCCTCCAGCGTCTGCTGGGTGGCATCGACCAGATCGTGGAAACGGGCTTCGGTCAAACTCATTACGGCAACCTCAAAAAGTGTCTGTTCACGCTCAAGCGCCGCAAGATACGGCCGAGCCCCGGTGATTGCAAAGGATAACGACCAAGGGCCGATTCCGGTACTCCAAACACAGTCCCTGTGGGAGCGGCGGTGCGACGATTCGACTTGCCCCGAAAGCGGTGGCCCAATCAACAGAGATGCTTGGATGTGCCGGCCCCTTCGCGGGCAAGCCCGCTCCCACAGGGATTGCATGATATCCACCGGCTCTGACAAGCCCCGCCGGACGGGAGCCCCGTCGCATAGGCAAGCTGCCGGGTGGCCGGTATACTCCGGCGCAATTAACGCATTTTCAAGGATTTCGCCATGAAGCGCCTGATCTCTTCCCTTGCCGCGCTAGTCGCGGTTGCCTGCCTTGTGTCGGCCTGTGGTCAAAAAGGCCCGCTATACCTGCCCGACGATTCCCAGGACCCTGCCGAGCAGGCCAAGTCGTCGCAAAAGCAGCCTGCTTCCAAAGCACACAAGCACGACGTCTACCAATAAGGGAACGCCATGGACGCTTTTAACTACCGTGACGGTGAGCTGTTCGCGGAAGGTGTTGCCCTGTCCGCCATCGCCGAGCGCTTTGGCACACCGACTTACGTCTACTCCCGCGCCCACATCGAAGCCCAGTACCTGGCTTACGCCGATGCGCTGGCCGGCATGCCACACCTGGTCTGCTTTGCGGTCAAGGCCAACTCCAACCTGGGTGTACTGAATGTCCTGGCGCGTTTGGGCGCCGGTTTTGACATCGTGTCCCGTGGCGAGCTGGAGCGCGTACTGGCCGCTGGCGGCAGCGCCGACAAGATTGTTTTCTCCGGTGTCGGCAAGACCCGTGACGACATGCGTCGCGCCCTGGAAGTTGGCGTCCACTGCTTCAACGTCGAATCCACCGATGAGCTGGAGCGTCTGCAAGTGGTCGCCGCCGAACTGGGCGTTCGCGCGCCGATCTCGCTGCGCGTGAACCCGGACGTCGATGCCGGCACGCACCCGTACATTTCCACCGGTCTTAAAGAGAACAAGTTCGGCATCGCCATCGCCGACGCCGAAGATGTGTATATCCGCGCCGCGCAACTACCAAACCTGGAAGTGGTCGGCGTCGATTGCCACATCGGTTCGCAACTGACCACCCTGCCACCCTTCATCGACGCCCTCGACCGCCTGCTGGGCCTGGTCGACCGCCTCGGCGATTGCGGCATCTACCTGCGCCACATCGATCTCGGTGGTGGTTTGGGCGTGCGTTATCGCGATGAAGAGCCGCCATTGGCGGCCGACTACATCAAAGCCGTGCGCGAGCGACTCGACGGTCGTGACCTGGCGCTGGTGTTCGAGCCGGGCCGCTTCATTGTCGCCAACGCCGGCGTGCTGCTGACCCAGGTCGAGTACCTCAAGCACACCGAACACAAAGACTTCGCCATCGTCGATGCGGCCATGAACGACTTGATCCGCCCGGCGCTGTACCAGGCCTGGATGGACGTCACCGCCGTGCGCCCTCGCGCTACTGCGGCTCGCGCCTATGACATCGTCGGCCCGATCTGCGAGACCGGCGACTTCCTGGCCAAGGATCGTGAACTGGCTCTGGAAGAAGGCGACCTGCTGGCCGTGCATTCGGCCGGCGCCTACGGGTTTGTCATGAGTTCCAACTACAACACCCGCGGCCGTACCGCTGAAGTGTTGGTGGACGGTGATCAGGCATTTGAAGTGCGTCGCCGTGAGACGGTAGCCGAGTTGTTTGCTGGCGAAAGCCTGCTGCCGGAGTAAAACCATGCTGCTGCGTTTTACCAAGATGCACGGCCTGGGCAATGACTTCATGGTCCTCGACCTGGTCAGCCAGCACGCGCACATTCTGCCCAAGCATGCCAAGCAATGGGGCGACCGGCACACCGGAATCGGTTTCGACCAGTTGCTGATCGTCGAAGCACCGAGCAACCCGGACGTGGATTTCCGTTACCGGATCTTCAACTCCGACGGTTCCGAGGTGGAACAGTGTGGCAACGGTGCGCGCTGTTTCGCCCGCTTCGTGCTCGACAAGCGCCTGACCGCCAAGCGGCAGATTCGCGTCGAAACCAAAAGCGGCATCATCGAACTGGATATCCGCAGCGACGGCCAGATCGGTGTCAACATGGGCGCACCGCGCCTGGTGCCGGCCGAGATTCCATTCGATGCGCCAGCACAGGCCCTGAGTTATAAGCTCGATGTCGAGGGTGCAACGGTCGAACTGGCCGCCGTGTCCATGGGCAACCCCCATGCCGTGCTGCGGGTCAGCGACATCAACAACGCACCGGTGCATGAACTGGGGCCGAAAATCGAACACCACCCGCGCTTCCCGGCGCGGGTCAATGTCGGTTTTCTTCAGGTCATCGACCGGAACCGCGCGCAGTTGCGCGTCTGGGAACGTGGTGCCGGGGAAACCCAGGCCTGCGGAACCGGCGCATGCGCTGCCGCAGTGGCCGCGATCAGCCAGGGGTGGATGGATTCGCCGCTATTGATCGACCTGCCTGGCGGGCGTCTGTCCATTGAATGGGCAGGCCCTGGCCAACCGGTCATGATGACCGGCCCGGCAGTGCGCGTTTATGAAGGACAAGTGCGTCTTTGAGAGAGTTGAATCCATGAAAGATAAGCCCCAGGTTCCCGCCCAACAGCCCGACGAATCCTCTTCCGAAAGCCTTGAGGCGGCGGCGATTGCCGCGTACCTGGAGGCTCATCCGGATTTCTTCGTCGAGCACGAAGAACTGCTCCCGGCCTTGCGCATTCCGCACCAGCGCGGCGATACCGTCTCGCTGGTCGAGCGCCAGATGAAGATCCTGCGCGACCGCAACATCGAGCTGCGTCATCGCCTCTCGCACTTGATGGACGTGGCCCGCGACAACGACCGCCTCTTCGACAAGACCCGCCGCCTGATTCTCGCGCTGATGGACGCCAACAGTCTGGAAGACGTGGTGATCAGCGTCGAAGACAGTCTGCGCCAGGACTTCCAGGTGCCTTTTGTCAGCCTGATCCTGCTGGGCGACAATCCCATGCCGGTGGGCCGCTGGGTCACCCATGCCGACGCGCAAACGGCCATTGGCGGCTTGCTCTCGGAAGACAAAAGCGTCAGCGGCAGCCTGCGTGAGCACGAACTGGACTTTCTGTTCGGCGAAGAGCAGCGCAAGCAGATCGGCTCCACCGCCGTCGTCGCCATCAGCTATCAAGGCATCCACGGTGTCCTGGCCATCGCCAGCCGTGACCCGCAGCACTACAAAAGCTCGGTCGGTACGCTGTTCCTGAGCTACATCGCCGAAGTCATGGGCCGCGTCCTGCCTCGGGTCAACAGCTCCCTGCGCTCGGTACGCTGACCATGGAACGGCAACTGGACGCTTACTGCGAACACCTGCGCAGTGAGCGACAGGTGTCGCCCCACACGCTGTACGCCTACCGCCGCGACCTCGACAAAGTGCTGGGCTGGTGCGTCAAACAGAACATCAGCAGCTGGGCCGCACTGGATATCCAGCGTCTGCGCAGCCTGATCGCGCGCCTGCATTCACAGGGCCAATCATCCCGTAGCCTGGCGCGGCTGCTGTCGGCAGTCCGCGGGCTCTATCACTACCTGAACCGCGAAGGTCTTTGCGATCACGACCCGGCCAACGGCCTGGCGCCGCCCAAGGGTGAACGTCGGCTGCCGAAAACCCTCGATACCGACCGCGCACTGCAGCTGCTCGAAGGCGCGGTGGAAGATGACTTCCTGGCACGTCGGGATCAGGCGATTCTGGAGCTGTTCTATTCCTCGGGTTTACGGCTTTCCGAACTGACCGGACTCAATCTGGATCAGCTGGATCTGGCCGACGGTATGGTTCAGGTGCTCGGCAAGGGCAGCAAGACTCGACTGCTGCCGGTGGGCAAAAAAGCCCGCGAAGCCCTGGAACTGTGGTTGCCCTTGCGGGCCATGACCAACCCGGCGGACGACGCGGTATTTGTCAGCCAGCAAGGCCGGCGCCTCGGCCCACGGGCGATACAGGTGCGGGTCAAGGCGGCCGGCGAGCGCGAGCTGGGGCAGAACCTGCACCCGCACATGCTGCGGCATTCCTTTGCCAGTCATTTGCTGGAATCCTCACAAGACTTGCGCGCCGTACAGGAATTGCTCGGCCACTCGGACATCAAGACCACCCAGATCTACACCCACCTGGACTTCCAGCACCTGGCCACGGTCTACGACAGCGCCCATCCACGGGCCAAACGCATTAAGGGCGATGATTCATGACCATCCAACTGATCACCTTCGACCTCGACGACACCCTGTGGGACACCGCCCCGGTGATCGTCAGCGCCGAAGCCATACTGCGCGAATGGCTGACCGAGCACGCACCGAACCTGGGCGCGGTGCCGGTGGAGCATTTGTGGGCGATTCGTGAGCGCATCCTGGGCAGTGAACCTGGCCTGAAACACCGCATCAGTGCGCTGCGGCGCCGGGTGTTGTTCCATGCACTGGAAGAAGCCGGTTACAACCACGGCGAGGCTTCGGACCTGGCCGACAAGAGTTTTGAAGTGTTTCTGCATGCCCGGCATCAGATCGAGGTGTTCCCCGACGTCGAGCCGACGCTGGAGACACTGGCCAAGCATTACGCCCTGGGCGTGGTCACCAACGGCAATGCCGATGTGCGCCGGCTGGGGCTGGCGGATTACTTCAAGTTTGCGTTGTGCGCCGAAGACATCGGCATCGCCAAGCCCGATGCGCGACTGTTCCATGAGGCGTTGCAGCGTGGTGGTGCAACGGCGGAGACGGCGGTGCATATCGGCGATCACCCGGGAGATGACATTGCCGGAGCGCAGCAGGCGGGGTTGCGGGCGATCTGGTTTAACCCGGCGGGTAAGGTGTGGGAAGCCGAGAAGGCGCCGGATGCGGAGATTGGAAGCCTGACCGAGTTGCCGGCGTTGTTGGCCCTCTGGAATTCTCGACACTGATCCTGAAAACACCACCGCCCCTGTGGGAGCGGGCTTGCCCGCGATAGCTGACTGTCAGCCAGCATTACTGTTGGATCTGATGGCCCCATCGCGGGCAAGCCCGCTCCCACAGGGTGCCCGGCAACTTCGACTACTTTCCCCCGCACATGAAAAAGCCCGCAGCGACGGCGTAATGCTGTTCACTTAAGCGGAGCAGCCTTACGGTCCACTGGAAATCGGGTTTTCGAAATTTTCACCGTCCTTGGTCTCGAAGGCCTTGGGCGGTGATCCAGAAACAATCCTCCTATCCCTGCTCTCAACTCAGCCAAGCGTCTTCCTGTGGCTGAAATCGGATTAGCCGCCGCCATCACGATCAGTTGCACGGCGATGTACTGACAAACGGGTTTGAAACGGATGTCCGAGGGTGGTCGGCCAAACGCCACCGCCGCCTGACTGGCCTCTCGACGAATCACGTTATAAGCCAGCAATAGCCCCCACACTTCCTGATAGATCAGCTCGACTTTTTTGCTGCGCAAGGTCATTGCGTTCTGTTGCATCGAACTCTTGATGTCCCTGAAGCCCAATTCGATTTCCCAACGCTCTTGGTAAAGTTTGGCAACGGCTTGAGTGTTGTAGGTCTTGGCCGGCAACGACGTCATGACGGTCTTCACCTTGCCTTTGATTTCATAACTGACTTCGCGTACTTCCCAGTGCGTTGGAAGAACCGGGTTTCGCTTTCTGGCCTGCGGTGAGACTTTCATACGCACTAACCTGTCGTGCTGGCTGTAACGGGCCACTTCCTCGCAGACCAGTCCCTTTTTTGCCGGGATCAACCAATGACGGTTGATGCCTGCTCCGCTCAGGCTCGACAGCAGCTCGGCACCCCAAAAACCTTTGTCGAACAGCGTCACCGAGTGGTCGGGTATCTGCTGCAAAAATTCGTCGGCCAAGCGCATTTCACTGCGTCGATAAGGGCTCAATTGAGCATCCATGATCACGTGCGAACGCACATTCATCAGGGCCACCAAGCGCAGCATCGGAAACGGCGTCTGGCGGTCGCTTGGAGTGTTTCCCGACCCGAAGTGATCTCGAAGCTCGGGCGTATCCGGAGTACGCAAAAGTGCACCGTCCACCGCGAATACCTGCAGATCATGCCAGGTATCATCGTCATAGCGCTCCGCGCCCCATTGGGTCCCGGTCTTGCGGAATAACCACTCAACAGGATCGGCACCGAGTCGCTTGCGCGCCTCGGTCACACCACTGCGGGCCAACAAGTGGTCGGTGGCCAGGCCTTGAGCGCAGATGTTCAATCGTCTGGCCACCTCATGAACCGGCTCGTCACGAAACAAGGCCATGCCGAGTACCAACCAGAGCACTTGGTCAGCGGGCAGGCGACGTCGGCGAATGGTCGCCTGACTGGAAAGATCCAGCGCAGACGCTACCCACTCGATGGGAATGTTTTGGGTGAAGGTGCTCAGGTCGCAGAAGTTGAAAAGGTCGCCGAGGTCGAGCAGATCTTGTTGAACAGACATAAAAAATCCGATGCCAGAGGTCTGGCATCGGATTTTCGGATAAGCCCGGCTTGGACTCAAATACTTAAGTGAACAGCATTAGCAGCGACGGCGGGCTTTTTCAGCAAGCAAGGGCAGACGCTTAGATAGGCCGGCTGCCGTACTTGTTGTCAGGCTTCTTGGGAGGATCGGCGACCACGTTGGCCTCCACTTCCTGCACCTTGCCGCCCTTGGCCAAAAACTCTTCCATGGCCCGCGCGAGAGCATCGCGTTCCTTGTTCTTGGCTTCAACGCTCGGCAGTTCATCGACCGATACCGCAGCCTTGGCTTTGCCTTTGGCAGTAGGGGCCGGCGCATCTTCGCCACCGTCGTCTTCAACGACCTCGTCCGTCGCCGCTTCCAGACCTTCTTCGGTTTCGTCGTCGTCGCCTACTTCGAGGTCGTCGTTTTCCAGATCATCGTCGCTCATGTTCTACCTCATGACTTGCGAAAAGCAGATTAGTTATAGCCCAGCTTCACCGTCTGTCGACAGCCGCCGGAAAAATTCAATAACCGCTGGTGACCAGCGGTTCATGCCTCTTCACCGTGCACGGTGGCGAGGACTTTACGGGCACCGCCAAAATCACGGTGCTCGCCCAGATAAACGCCTTGCCAGGTCCCCAGCGCCAGTCGGCCTGCCGAAATCGGCAAACTGAGCTGACAGCCAAGCACGCTGGCCTTGAAGTGCGCCGGGAGGTCGTCCAGGCCTTCGTCGTTATGCTCATAGCCGTCTGCTCCTTGTGGGATCAGACGATTGAAAAATCGTTCGAAGTCGAGACGTACCGCCGGATCGGCGTTTTCGTTGATAGTCAACGACGCCGAGGTATGCTGCAGCCACAAGTGCAACAGACCGACCCGACACGCCTTGATTTCAGGCAGGCCGGCGAGTAACTCGTCCGTTACCAGATGAAAGCCCCGGGGCCGTGCCCGCAGGGTTATCAGAGTCTGTTGCCACATACAGTTCTCCGCTCGTTCGGGGCGCATTCTAGCGCGCTCAGGGAAAAAACAAAGGCCCTAATATTCCTTCAATCATGTAAGCCATTGGCCGCAGAAAAACGCCCGTCGTAAACGCCACTAAACGTGTACGAAAAAACCTTTCAGCAGGCCCTTCACTGACAAACTCCAGACAAAAAAATGCCCGGCAAGCCGGGCAAGTTTTTTATGCGCGTACTACAAGTTGTAGCCGCGTTCGTTGTGAAGTGCCAGGTCGATGCCGACGGCCTCTTCTTCTTCCGTGATACGCAGACCCATGACAGCGTCCAGGACCTTGAGAATGATGTAGGTGACGATCGCGGTGTAGATCACCGTGAAGCCCACACCCTTGCACTGAATCCAGACTTGCGCGGCGATGTCGGTGACGGTGCCGAAGCCACCCAGGGACGGTGCAGCGAACACACCGGTCAGGATCGCGCCGAGGATACCGCCGATACCGTGCACACCGAAGGCGTCCAGGGAATCGTCATAACCGAGTTTGCGTTTCAGGGTGGTTGCGCAGAAGAAGCACACCACGCCCGCTGCCAGGCCGATGACCAGAGCGCCCATCGGGCCCACGGTGCCAGCGGCAGGGGTGATGGCAACCAGACCGGCCACAACACCCGAAGCGATACCCAGTGCACTTGGTTTGCCGTGGGTGATCCACTCGGCGAACATCCAGCCCAGTGCAGCGGCAGCGGTGGCGATCTGGGTCACCAGCATCGCCATACCGGCCGTGCCGTTGGCCGCAGCGGCGGAACCGGCGTTGAAGCCGAACCAGCCGACCCACAGCATCGCGGCGCCCATCAGGGTGTAACCGAGGTTGTGCGGCGCCATCGGAGTGGTCGGGAAGCCTTTGCGTTTGCCCAGCACCAGGCAGGCAATCAGACCGGCCACACCCGCGTTGATGTGCACCACGGTGCCGCCGGCGAAGTCGAGTACGCCCCAGTCCCACATCAGGCCGCCGTTGCCGGACCAGACCATGTGCGCAATCGGTGCGTAAACCAGGGTGAACCACACGCCCATGAAGATCAGCATGGCGGAGAACTTCATCCGCTCGGCGAAGGCACCGACGATCAGCGCAGGGGTGATGATGGCGAAGGTCATCTGGAAGGTGATGAACACCGCCTCAGGAAACAGCGCCGCAGGACCGGTCAGGCTCGAAGGCGTGACACCGGCGAGGAATGCCTTGCCCATGCCGCCGAAGAACGAGTTGAAGTTGACGACGCCCTGCTCCATGCCGGTGGTGTCGAACGCGATGCTGTAGCCATAAATGACCCACAGAATGCTGATCAGACCGGTAATGGCGAAGCACTGCATCATCACGGAAAGAATATTTTTCGACCGGACCATGCCGCCGTAGAACAGCGCGAGGCCGGGAATGGTCATGAACAGCACGAGGGCTGTCGAGGTCATCATCCAGGCGGTATCGCCGGAATTGAGGACTGGGGCCGCCACTTCGTCTGCCGCCATAGCCAGGCTGGGCATTACGAGGGACAACAGGGCTCCTAGCCCTGCGAATTTACGCAGAGTCATATTGTTTTCTCCTGGGGCGTTGGGTTTGTGGCGGCGTTTAAATCGCGTCGGTATCGGTTTCGCCGGTACGGATGCGAATCGCCTGTTCCAGATTGACCACGAAGATCTTGCCGTCACCGATCTTGCCGGTGTTGGCAGCCTTGGTTATCGCCTCGATAACCCGGTCCAGATCCTTGTCGTCAATGGCGACATCGATCTTCACCTTGGGCAGAAAATCGACCACGTATTCCGCGCCGCGATACAGCTCGGTGTGACCCTTCTGCCGTCCGAAGCCTTTGACTTCAGTAACGGTAATGCCCTGCACGCCGATCTCGGACAGCGATTCGCGCACGTCGTCCAACTTGAACGGCTTGATGATGGCAGTGACTAGCTTCATGAAAACTCTCTCCCGAATTGGTGGACTTGCCCCAGGAAAACAAACCCGACTCAAGTCTAAGCGCAGTGCCTGGCTTTGTAACGCATCGTCGGCCATTGGATTGCCCGTCCGACGCCTGCTAACCACTCCCAGCGAAACACTTCCCCGTTCCGCTTGGCGCACTGCATTCGTCACAGCGACTGCATCAGTGCATGGGTCACTACCGACTAAGCAGAAAGCTTGCCATCTCGCCAAAACCCACTGAATTCAATCCCTTGGCCGCTGCCAACCGCCGCTTCACACAAACGGCCCGGCGGATACGCACAACAACAGTGCGCGGCCGCCCGTCCACATGCGCGAAAAGCGTGCATCCCTGCGGTCGGAATTGACTATAGACACTGCGTGATACACTGCCCGCCATTGTTGACAGGACATTTCCCATGCTCGCACCCAAAGACTTCCTCGACGCCCTGACCGGCACCGCCTCCCGCCTCTTCAGCGGCGAAACCCCGTTGCCGAAAAGCGAAATCGAAAGCCAGTTCAAGGCACTGCTGCAGAGCGGCTTCAGCAAGCTGGACCTGGTGAGTCGTGAAGAGTTTGATAGCCAGATGGTTGTGCTGGCACGGACCCGGGCACGGTTGGAGAGTCTTGAGGCGAAGGTTGCGGAGTTGGAAGCGAAGCTGAATCCGCCAACTGAGTAACACACCGACTCCTCTGTGAAATGCAATTCCCTGTGGGAGCGGGCTTGCCCGCGAATGGAGTCGCCTCGGTCTACCAGCCCTCCCACATTGGATAGACCACCCCTGTAGGAACTGTCGAAGGCTGAGATCTCTTGATCTGCCGCCCCGCCACAATCTCGGCAACATCCTACAAAGATCACCACCGCCGTCCGATAGCGCCGTGATGCTCCGGTTACTAAGCTCACCCGATGCTGAATGTTCAGCACCGGGTTTGGCGACTTGGAACCAAGCAATGCACGCAACCTTATCCGATATCGGGTATCTCTCCCCGACTCGAATTATGGCGGCTGTGTGTGGGAGACCTTCGGGTCTGCCGGTATTCGCTTGGCCGGTTCGCCAACCCGCACGCAGCTGCCACCCTTATTGTTTGGCGACGATAAGTGGCAGTTATCTATCAAGCGAATTTTGAGTACTGCTTCATGGACGACAACTATCTGACTCCAAACATCTTCACCCGCCACAACCTCCACCTCCATGCCCTCCTCCTCGAAAACCAGGCCTGGTTCAGCGCCCGCGACCTCGGCCGATTTCTTCGCCTTTACCTAGAAGAGCGCGCCGTCCGAAAACTCGATCCTGATCAGCATCAATCCGCGCGAGTCCTCATCCACGGCGCCATCGAAGACACCCTGCTAATCAGCGAATCCGGCGTCTACGCACTATTGGTTTACCACTACTGCCCCGAATACCGAGGCCTGCGCGAATGGCTGACCCACGACGTAGTGCCGGCCCTCAGAGATGCCCAACAACCGACGTCAACTGAACGCCCCGTCCTGAGTTTGTTGAACTGGCCAGAGATGTCATTGAGTTTGCTGCACTGGAACAACCAGCCGTGGATTCGGTTGCAGGATGTTCCGCAAATGCTGCCAGAGGGTGAACGGCCGCAGCGTGCGATCAATGCACCGTGGTGGAAGCGAGCTTCGCGGATGCTGCAATCGCTTTAAGCACCTAAAGCGCAACCACGTCCGATTTCGGCTTTACGCAGATCGTAAGTCAACTGCAGGTTCAGCCAGAACTCAGACGTGGTGTTCAGGTGGACGGATAGCTTCTTCGCCAGACCCGCACTGACACCGACCTGCTGACTCACAACATCGCCTATTTCCGCCTCTGGCTCGTTCAGCAATCGAGCCAAAGCCGCGGTTGCAATATCCAGCGGCTTCAAAAACTCTTCGCTGAGAATTTCACCTGGATGAATCGGGCGCATTCCATTCCTTTTCATTCGCGTCTTCTACGGCTGTTTCAGCGAGATCATAAGCAGCAACCTTCTGATCGCAAGACCATCCACGCTCTTTCACCGTCGTCCTTCAACTTTTTAGGCACGGTCCTACAAAAAGCAGCTCTCCAGCCTGATTTAATAGTTCGCACCCGTTCCTCTACGCTTTCCGCCAAACAAACATCCAATCCAAGGAGGTGCGAATGAGCCCAAAAAAGCGAAAGGCGAAGCTGTTACAAATTGCCGAGTTTCACGCCGAAGCACGTCGCTTGGCTGGAAGTTTATCGGCCAATCAACGGCGCTTTATTGAAGTCGCCATCGCGCATGGCAAAGAACTTGAGCCAAGCGGTTGGTTGGCCGGTGGACGAAGCTGAATTTTTTCGAGAAAGAAACCGTCTAGTGGCGGTTTTTTTGTACCTCGCCGATGCTCTTGTTCGTAGCCGTAACATCCCGCGAAAGTTTGCTCGCGTAACCGACCCACCAATTCCCTCTCCCCGTCTACCCTTAAAAAACCCGCAGGAAGCGGCCTCTCGTTTAGCTCAAGGAACGACCATGTCCCTCTCCATCGTCCACAGCCGCGCCCAGATTGGCGTGGATGCTCCCGCCGTCACCGTCGAAGTCCATCTGGCCAATGGCTTGCCGTCCTTGACGATGGTCGGTTTGCCCGAAGCGGCAGTAAAGGAAAGCAAGGACCGGGTGCGAAGCGCGATCATTAATTCGGGGCTGCAATTCCCGGCGCGGCGCATCACGCTCAATCTCGCTCCTGCGGACTTACCGAAGGACGGCGGACGATTTGATCTGGCGATTGCGTTGGGGATTCTGTCCGCCAGCGTACAGGTGCCGACGTTGACGCTGGATGACATTGAATGCTTGGGAGAATTGGCGCTGTCAGGCGCGGTACGTGCCGTGAGAGGCGTGTTGCCGGCTGCGCTGGCCGCACGCAAGGCCGGACGCTCGTTGATGGTGCCGCGGGCGAATGCCGAGGAGGCGTGCCTGGCGTCCGGGTTGAAGGTGTTTGCCGTGGATCACCTGCTGGAAGCCGTCGCGCACTTCAATGGACATACGCCGGTTGAACCTTACGTTTCCAATGGCTTGCTCTACGCCAGCAAACCCTATCCGGATTTGAATGAAGTGCAGGGACAACTTTCGGCCAAGCGCGCATTGCTGATTGCGGCGGCTGGGGCTCATAACCTGCTATTTAGCGGACCGCCGGGGACGGGGAAAACGTTGTTGGCGAGTCGTTTGCCGGGTTTGCTTCCACCGCTCGCCGAAAACGAGGCACTGGAAGTCGCAGCCATTCAATCCGTCACCAGTTGCGTGCCACTCAGCCACTGGCCGCAAAGACCATTCCGCCAGCCCCATCACTCGGCTTCCGGCCCTGCATTGGTGGGTGGTGGATCGAAACCACAACCCGGCGAAATCACCCTCGCCCACCATGGCGTGCTGTTCCTCGACGAACTCGTATTTTGACTTTTTAGATTTAGCTGTCAAAAATCAATTTTAGACCGTCAGATCAGAGGCTTAGTATGGAATCTCCGGCCGTAAAATCGATGCCAACATTCTCAAATGGCGCCCACTATGAACACTACCCGTTTGAGCAGTTGCATGAGGACCAGAGGGCAATATTTACCAACGCAATATCGAGCCGTGGTCGGCTATGTTCATCGGTGAAGCAGATTACGCTTAGGAGTTTTGAGTGCTACCTCCAGATAACCCGTCAGTTGGCTACTCCGCCATCGCATCCGAAATTCCGAAAAGTGGTGGAAGGTTTTCTTGGTTTTTTATATTCAGAAAAACATGTTCAAACGACTCTGTTACTACGAACTCAACGAGCAAAGTTCTTCATATCATTAACTCCACTCCTATCAGCAAATTACCCCACCAAGAAAAATTACTTATTTCCGCTGACCACCGAAGCAATAGAAAAATACTTAAATGTGCTGAATGCCTTAGAGCAATGCCCCAAAAAAATAGAATATTGGCGAGGGTGGCCATTGCAGAACGTTTCTGGAGGAAAGCATTTTCTTCCATTATGGGCATTTTACCGAAAGCTTGGTGCGGAGTTTACAAGGAAACTCTATTCTGAGACTTATGTTTTCTTATCAGGCAGGCGCTATCGAGCAATGCCATTACTATCGACACTGGGAAAGTTCATAGAGGCTCAGCCATCTGACATTACACCTACACACCTAACTTCTGATGTATTCATGAGCGAATTTTGGGATCGTTTTGTGAAGTATTACGTCACAACAACGTATAACAACGGCAAAGGCCAGAAACTAAGCACCATTGCGTCGGCCTGGAACGTTGAGTTCTCAGCCTTCGTACGCACCCAGCTTATTCCAGCGTCCTTACTGAGTGGGGGGTATGCTGGATTACCCGTGTTACCAAAAAATCTTTATAACAATGCGGCTTCCAGAGTCAGTACTGGAAATGACGGAACACTTGTACATTCTAAACTATTGCACGATATTCCACTAGAAGTTACAGACCAAGCGGTTATCTACCACATCTTTGACAACCTAACCTCATCAATGAACGACTTAACAACTTGGGCTAAGGCTGAGGTCGCGGATCTTGACGCCAGACTAAATCGTCGATTACAAGAAGTACCTAATGGAACACTTCGCTGGATCGGTGGACATGGAGAACATGAGGGCGGTCAAATTCAATGGATGAGAGATCGCAATAACCCAGCATGCTTTGCTAATGCCGCACGAAATATCGAAGAGCACTCTTACTCATATATAATGGAGCGAGCAGTCCAAATTTTCGCTGCGCCTGCTGAAGAAACAGCATATGAGCTAGGCTTAGCCACAACAGGCTCATTGTACCCACACTGCCTACTGCTCGTAAGTTTGTATCCAAAAATCACTGTTGGTTTCTTGGAGAGCTTGGAAATATTTGATGAGCATGGGAAAAAAATTGGTTTCATCCCAACTGATAACGGGCATCAGTTGGTCGGATATAAACTTCGTAAAGGGCACCGTGAAGCCGAGCAAGTTATTAACCTTTGTGAGTTCGGCGCATATCTTGTTCAACAAATAATCGACGTGACCGACTATGGCAGACGACACCTAAAATCAATTGGAGACGATAGTTATCGGTATTTGCTGCTTTCCGCAGTCAGGAGCTTCGGCAAATTTCAGCGACCAAAGCTGTCTTCGATTACCTCTTCACCAATTTCGTTAGAAAGAATCGTAACCGGGTTAAAAAAATACACCCGCCTAGATCATACTGAAGCGACATACCTCGCACCACGAGCGAATCTGTCTACAGTTCGCGCGACCGCTGGAGTAATGATCTATTTAGAATCAAAAAGCGCAAAAAAAATGTCTGAAGCGCTTGGCCATAAATCATTTGATCCATCGCTCTTAGCGCGTTATCTCCCAGCCCCCATTTGGGATTTCTTTCAAGATCGGTGGATTAGAATTTTTCAAGCAGGAATAATTATCGAAGCGATGGATGGGAGCCCCTACAAATTGAGGGCTTCGGGTTTTGACAGCCTAGAACAGGTTGAGGAGTTTCTATTTAACCATTCAATCAAACTACCTCCAGAGGAATCAACCAATCGCTTAAGCGAAGCGGAGCCCGACAGCTCTATATTAGTATCGCTAAACGAGAAAATTCTTGAAGAGCTATTAAAGCTTAATGATTCAAGGTACAAATCTAGCAGCCCCCTACAATCAAATCTTTGGAGAGCTCTCAGCTCTAAAATAATCACTCATGTTGACTCATGCCTTAGCGATCGACCTGACATCCAATTTGCGCTCTCAAACGCTAAAATCAAACTAGGGATAACCATATAAATGAGCGCGAAAGAAAAAAATCATGCACTGGCCTTTCTTGAAGAAATGTTTCCCGCTCAGAAAACGCGGTTTGAAAGCGAATGGCTGACCTCGGATTTCGATTCCAATATTTGGTATTTTGATTTTGCGCGCGGATATAGATTCTGCCTCAACTTCAATGTAGAGCTTGAGGATGGGTCTAAACTCTCCGACCCCAAAAACAAAAAATTACTCCAAATATTCAAAAACTGGATAACCGTTCAGAACACCCGGAATTTAAATCAAGGGGTAAAACCAGGTAGTATAACCGCTTATGCTAACACACGAAGAGCGATAAACATCATTGACTACCTATTGCTCAACCGTTCGCGCCTTAAGCTTGCCAGCCATGGATTGGATCTTCTAACAGAAAACGATATCGCGTCATTTTTTTATCAGTTATCGAACTCGGAGAAAGCTAACGAAGGAGTCTATAACTGGCGGCAAACCGTGATCGACTTCCTAAGAAAAACCAGTGAGTGCTGCGATCAAATTGTCTTACGTTTCGCTGAAAAAAATCCCGACCTCTATTCTTTAATGGTTCAAAATGAAACAGCGTATGGGCTTTCGTCAAGCGAAACTCTTAAAGTCAAAATATGGCTACACGAGAACGATTATTACGGCCCACATCTTAACTCAGGTTACAGATTATCGGTAAGCACAACCCGACTCTCCTCACATATCTATAAGAACACTCTTTTAGGGTCCGGTATAAAAAATTCGTTACCGGACTTGAATCTGGCGCCTTATCCAGGAATGACAACTGAGTACAATGTAGCTAGCGTTCGCGCAGTTAATGAAGACTCAATGACAGAGAGACAGTTTACCAAATACTATGCAACTTTTATGGCAATTCATAAACTCCCAGAGTTAGGGATTGAAATTCCCAGCCATGCTTTTACAAAGCTCAGCTTGGGCTATTTTAAGGCGCACCTAAATTTAGCACAAACGATGCGTTTTAAGACACTGAGACCGAGCATCCTATTACCTGCGCTTCAGAAGGCTATCAATTTTATTTACGAGTACGGGGATGACATTTTCCAATCTGCTTCTGCTGTTATTGCTGCTCAATCGAAGTATGGTGAGAGCGTAAATGATCCGGATTCGGATTGGTGGGTTCGCAAAGCTATTACACCTCGGCTAGCGGCGCTAGGAGTCCAATGCTGGAGTCTTAGTTCCAAGATGCTGGCTGGCAAAAAACTCTCTAAAGAACTTAGAGAGAGCAAAGTTAAGGAATATTTTAAGAGATTTCGCAGCAACGAGGGGTTGTGGGAACTATTAAGAGTATATTATGGCGCGGCGCAATTGATCGTCGGATTACTGATGGCGCGACGCCAATCTGAACTCATAAGCCTGATGCCTTTTGAGTGCCTTGATAAATCTAAATGCAATTTAATATTTTATAACGCCAAGTCCGGGTTTTTATCTAATAAACAAATTTTAAGGAGGCCTATTCCAAGCATCGGAGTCCACCTCATTGAAACGTTGGAAAACTTTCAAAGTCTTCTGCTAAAGAACAAACTCATCACTGAATATACACACTTATTTGCCCCGCCTGATAGATATGCAAAAGGACTAAAAGAGAGATTACGCTCGTCCGCTTACAATAGAAGTATTGATTTTTTCTGCGACTACATTGAGACACCTCGAAACAGCGAAGGATCACGATTTTATTTCCGTCAGCACCAACTGAGGCGCGGGTTTTCGATGATATTTTTTTGGGGTAACTCGTTTGGCGGCCTTGATACATTGCGATGGTTTTTAGGCCACGCGGATCTTGAACACCTCTATCACTACATTACTGAGGCCACTCCTGGAGAAGTACTTCGCGGAGTAAAAGCAGCTTACTTAGCAGACTCCTTAGCGGCTGGCGACGAAGAGGTATCCAACGAGCTCGCGGCAGCTCTATTTGTACATTTTGGCACAAATGAGTTTACCGTGTTGGATTCCCAAGAAGTAGAGATTTACTTGGAAACGCTAATCGAAAACCAATCGCTGACTGTCGAGCCGTATTTTATTAAAGTAGACGATGTAACTACCTATAGACTTATAACCAAATTGATAAAATCAAAATGAGCAAAAAACTGCACTCCACACTCAATCTTTATAATTTTCTTCTCGATATTGCCTCTCATCCGCACAAATATCGTGAATCATCGATAGAGGGATTCTTGAAATCACAAGGTTCAGTTTCTCGGTACTCAGCTCCAGATAAGAACATTTACTCATGCTCTTTAAATACATTGAAGACCCGTGCAGATTGCTTCCTTTCAGGAGGCTTTGAGGCTCTGGACCATGCAAGGATATTAGCACTAAAAGCACTTCCCCCAGTAAAGGGTAGAATTTCAGATCAACAAAAACCTAAAACATTAAGAGATGACATCATTACCCTTAAGAGAGAAATACAGCTTCTCAACGAAGAAATACTTTGCTACACCATTGCATTAGAAACAAGCATGGAACAAGCGAGGTCGTACGCCAAGAAGACAAATAATTTAGTAACTGTTCAACTCTGTGAAAAACAACAATTAGAAATTTATGCACTATTGAAATACCCCAGAGCTATAAATGACTAAACTTTATCGTTTGACTTCAGAGAACTTTCAACTGCCTTTAGCGGTACTTTCCGATCAAACATACATTTTTAACTCGGCCTCTTACATCCCGATGCTTCGCTACCCTGATGGTACATGGTGTCACTTCTCCAATTGCTACATGAACTCTCTTTACAGAAAAGGATTATCGCGCAATTACAAAGGCGGGACATTAAAAACCTATGCAGGTAACATAAGCCACTTATTGCGCTTTTGCTCTCATAACGCTATTGATGTTTCGCAAATGACAGATACTCTCTTTGTATTTTTCATGCAGACATTGCTAAACGATACAAAGTCAACGCTTACGACACACACTACTCGGTCGACGTCTTCGATACTTACGATTGGGAAAACCTGTGTTGATTTACTGGCATACATCGGGGAAATCACTGGTAGAGATGAGTTCGTCGGTAAAGACGGAGTGATCAAAGCTGAACGAAGAAAAGCTGAAATAGAAATTGGAAAGGGAAAAAAGCGCATCACCAAATACTATTGGCATCACCGATCATTCCCTGAACCATCTCCTGAGAAAAAAAGATTCCCGATCACTGAGGCTCATTCTAATTCTATAATCACCGCAGCTGCTAACACTGAAGATGTGTTCCTCAGAAAGCGCAGATTTGTCATGCTCAAACTACTTACCCATACCGGTTGTCGGCGCTCGGAATTGGTTTCAATAACAACGCATGATGTATATGCAGCACTCCATGATCCAACCATTGGATTAAAAATAATAACGGCAAAAAAACGGGGGAATTTGATTCATCATCGATATTTGCCCATATCAATTCCAGATCTGAAATTCATTGTTTCGTATATCGAGTTTAACCGACTCCCAAAAATCAAATCTCTGGGAGTTGATGATGGTGGCTTGCTGTTTATCAGCGCACGTACTGGAAAGGGTCTTATGCCAAATACGATCACACAAGAGATCTCTGACTTGGCGGGACTAGCGGACATCAATGAGCGCCTATCTCCACACATGTACAGGCATCGTTTCATCACTCAGTATTTCATAAAATTGATCATTCAGCATGACTTCAATAACCCTGACGAATTCAGGAATCTACTAATCAATACTGAATCCTTCAAACGCGAGGTGCAACAATGGACAGGTCACACAAACATTAACTCCTTAGACAACTACATACACCTTGCTTTCTCGGACATATCTAACAGAAAAACAATTGTAGATTCGGCGATTCGCAGCCAGCACCTCTCATCGTTACTGCAAACGGTTAAAATGGCCCAATCGGAAATAGCGGCGGGTTTTTCCTCATCATCAGTTAATGAACTGTTGGATACAATATCTGAACATCTAAATGATCTTCAGCAATCAACCTAACAAACGGTTATTTTGAATTCTTATCACTTGTACTCGCCCATAAAAAAGCACATGAATTTAAGGTAGGTAAGATTGAGTGGCCGCTTACGTATCTTGCACAAAAATGGGTCGACCCGAATCGCTCCCCCCTTTTTTCCATTGGATTAAAATTCACTGAGGCTGCATGCAGGCCTTAACGCCGGGAAGGAAAGACAGGCCTCCTTATTTTCTGAAGATACGCATTTAGGTGGATGTTTGCTTGCACCAGCCAAGCCTCCAGCAGGTTCAAAATCTAGGTCAAAGCTACCTGCGCGCTCCAAAAATCTACTTTGCTTGAGAGACCGGCTTTCCAGTACTAAGCGGGCTGACTGCCTGCATTCGACAATCCGCGTAAGCTTCAAAAGCATCTTCTTTGGTCTTCTCTAGGTGATCCTGACTTATCGAGGGAGGCGCCCATGGATAGAGGTCCCAAGCGATCCGTGGACGGTGGTCGCCACACATCGCCCGATAATCCTATGTTACTCAATAATCTGGCGGCAACGCTGAGGGGGAATGGGTTCGGCGCGTTAATCCGTGCAAAAAGGAACCATCGACTTAAGATCAAAGGCCTGGGCAAGACGTTAGCACTGCCATTGTCAGAGACGTTGCTTGCCTTTTGCTTGAAGTTAATCCGGTTACATCCAGAGATCACACCGAGCTTTCTTAATAGCGTGGAGTTGTTCAATCGCAACGGCAAGCGGGTAGGGAAAAAACCAGGCGATACCTGTTATTACCTGCTGGGGTATAAAGACCGCAAGCAGGCGGCCAGCTCGCAAATGCAGGTCAAGCTGACCACCGAGAGCGAAAAACTCGTCGAGTTTCTTGCGCTGATGACCGCCCCCCTTCGCGCGTATTTAAAGACACAAAACGATGACGCGCGGCGCCGGTTGTTACTCACCTGTAAGTCTGGCTTCGGACGCCCCTCCCCCTACGCGTGCAAAGTTCAACTCACCCCCAAAATGCTGACGACGTTGCGCGACGAATTGATGGCGTTGCACCCGCAAAGCCACGCCCTGATTCCCGAGTTGGCCCACTCATTGCTGCGTCCTTCAACAATGAGAAGTACGGCGGCTGTTCTGGTATTTTTTGAGACCAGCAGTGTTTACCGTATGGCCCAAGCGCTGGGCCATAATGCCTACACCCCTGATTTGCTGCTACGGTACTTGCCCTCAAGCATCCTGCACTTTTACCGAGATCGTTGGGTGAGAGTGTTTCAGACGGGCATCATCGTACAGGCGATGGTCGATACTCCGCTGTTGCTTCAAGCAACAGGTTTCGACAGTGCTCTGAAGCTGGATGCTTTTTTGGAGCACCATGTTTTAACTATTCCACGGCCTCAGGATGCTGCCTCTATTACCACTGACCGTTTGGGCGACAGGACCTTTATCTGCCTTAGCATCGTGACTCTGCGCATTCTGCTCACACTGCATTTGCTGAGCGGTACCGACCCTGGACGGCTTAATGGAAAAGCCCGACATTGGGCCGAGTTCACCCAGCATCTTTTGACCTATCTTGAGTCGGACGCAGAAAACAGCCTTGAGTGGCTGGACATGGTGCAAGCCGCCCGCTCCCAAGGCCCCATCAATTTCAAGCGAGGGGTGGTGTATGAACAATAAGCATCGACTTGGCCATGTCCCTGAAAAAGCCACCCTCGAGTTTCTCACTCATTACGACGCCCACCGTCTGGATGACGTTCACTCGGCTAGCTTTTTGCACTCGCCCTTCGAGCAAGATTGTTGGACGCTGAAGTTTGGTCATTCAAACGCCTTTGAACTCGACTTTCGGATCGTGTTGAGCGATACGCTGACGCTTGGGCAGTGTGACCACGGTGAGCTCGTCAAACTGTTCAAAATGTGGATTTGCAGTGCCGAACAGGGAAGCGCCAGCAAGGGTATCTTTGCGAGTAGCGTTTCCATACGTGCGCGCGTGAATATCACCGTCAAGCTCATCGATTATTTTTTGCTGAACTGGCAAGCGTTGGGTATCGCACAGAACGGTCTTCGGCTGTTCACCGCCAACGACATGAAAACGTTGCTCGTACAATTGGCGTCTTGCGCACGCTCTACCACCTCAATTTATGAGTGGCCGCGTCGGCTGAACGCGTTTCTCCAGACGCTGGTTGAAAGCACACAAGAAACGAGCATTGCTCAAACGTTGGCGCAATTTCCGTTCCTGGCCGAATCACCCGTGCGTCTGGACGGCCTCGAGGGGGGCAGTCTGATCGATCAACAGCTGGTGGCCCTGGGCGGTTTGACGCCCGATAAAATCATCAGACTTCGCGCCGTGTTATGGCAGCAAGGGTTGTACAAGAGAAACGGCGCCACGGATTTTCAGTGGGGTCTCAATACCGACAAGATCATCAAGGCCCTCTACGCCAACCGGACACTGGGACGAATCAAGTGTCCCTCACCTCAAATTCTGTCGCTGTTGCCCATGGAACGATGGTGTCGGGAACATCCGCCAGCCCCCACCCGTCATCAACACCGCGCTCCGAACATCGCCAGAATGGGTGAGTTTATTCATGTGCTGCAAGGCTTGAACAGCGTGTCGGCCTATTCTTGCTCGTGCCCCCTATCCCCATTCCCCGAGGTGAACAGAACCTATCTGGTCGATCAGTTCAACATCACTCGCAGCGGCCGCTATATCAGCGCGCCCGTCAGTGCGGTACTCATCGGGATACGCCATGCGATCGAGTTTTATCTGGTCTATGGTCAGGCGATTCTTTCCAGCTACCTTGATCTGGCGCGTGCGGCACACCAGGCGGGCGCGAAACCGTCAGGGCGTTTGCGTCAAAACACTCCCTTGCCCGCTTCCTCTGCCCGATACTGCAGGATCTGCATGTTCAGCAGTGGTGCGTGAAGACAACCCCAGGCAAGTTTTCAAAGAAGCGAACAAGTCGCGCCGATTTTTTTTCCGGCTATCGACAGGCACCAGGTCTGTGGGAGTTGCTACGCATCTTGTTCGGTGGCATTGGTCTGGTATTGGGTGCCCTCGAAGCACGCCGTTCATCAGAGCTGCAACACGCCATGGCAGATACCTGCCTGACAGCTGATTTGCAATCGCTTGTAACGCTGAATCGAAAAACCGGTCTGTTTGATCACAATCAATCCATCATCCGACCGATCCCTCCCATTGTTTCGCAAATGCTGGTTTCGCTCAGAGGCCTGCAAACGTCACTGATCGAGGCCGGCTTGCTGCACAAGCCTGTCGAAATATTGAGCTACCCCAGTATTTACGGGCCATTGCGCAAACTCACTCATGTGGCGATGAATGAAAGCATCGACTATTTCTGTGATTATTTCGAGACGCCCCTCGATGCAACGGGGCGACGGTATTATTTTCGACACCATCAATTGCGTCGCTTCTTTGCTCAGATTTTCTTTTGGCACCAGGAGCAGGACGGCCTGGATGTGCTGCGCTGGATGCTGGGGCACTCGGACACGGAAATGATTTACCACTACATATCAGATACCACCCCCGGGGAAGTGTTGAGGCAGGTTAAATCCGAGTGGGGGGCGGATATGCTGAGAAAGGGGGCTGCGCAGGTAGAGGGTCTCAAATGCTTTATGCGAGATCGTTACGGGGTAAGCGATTTTACGCTGCTTGGCGAGGACGCTCTGGATGCTTATATCGAGCACAGCCTGGCTCACCAGGAGGTCAGCATTGAACCGCACTTTATCCACGATGACGAAGCGACAACCTTCAAGATTATCGTGACGATTCACCCCAGGCCATTGCCATGAAAAAAATCATTCCGGTGGCGACCCAAGCGCATTATGTTCAGGCGTTGATTGCTTTGCTTGAACACATACAAACCGAGCCTGCCCACTTTGCCGACGATGCAACCCTTGTTGCAAGCTTAAAAAGTCAAGGCAATTTGTGCCGCATGACTAGACCGGAACAGAGGATATTTGCCGTCTCGCTCAACACGTTCAAACGCTACTGCCAACACCATGTGCCGGGGGGCTTTGGCACCCTCGATCGGCTCCGGCAAGCAGCCCGCACCGCGATCGACAACGCCCGTCGCCAAGGACCGGCGCCCCGCAAAACCCAGGCCTCGAATTTATCCACTACTTGTCTACCTCATTTGTCCAGCCGGTCAGGCTGAGCATCCAACGTAAGCTGTACGACAGGGTCTTGGCGGATGGGACCAAGATGCGGGGCATGGGACTGCATCATGCTGCCATGCCGTTGGAGTCCAGGATTTCACGCCGCTTGCCCATCACCACCGAACAGATCAAGCGCCTGCGTCTCGCAGCGTTCAGTGATCAGACCGCAAGCGCCTTTGTCAAAGAACGACGACGGGTAATGATCCGCACCCTGGAGATGACCGGAGGGCGACGGCTGGAATTAAAACACCTGACCCTTGCCTCGGTGGCCCACGCCGGAAAAACCGGCCATTTACGCATGCTGGTGGTCAAGCAGGCGGGGAAAACGCCAAGGGCAGATGCGCCGGAGCACAACGACCGGCTGACGTATCGGGAAATTCCGATCAGCGATCGGGATACCCAGCTACTGACCGACTATGTGCACGTGCATCGCGCCCCCTTGATGGCCAAGCATCTGACAACGCAACTCGATCATGGTTATTTGTTCGTCAGTGAGACCAGTGGTCGCCCCCTTTGCGCCAACACCATCACCTTCGAAATCCAAAAGTTGCGCACCCTTGCTCAGATTGCTGAGCCTGTCAGCCCACATCTGTTCCGCCATCGTTTTATTACCAAGATCTTCGTCGCACAAATCATGCGTAGCAAAATCGAGACCCTCAGCGACTTCAGGGAAGCGCTAATGAACACGCAGACGTTGAAGCGCAAAGTACAGGAGCTCACAGGCCACAAGAACCTGGCATCGCTGGATATTTACATTCATCTGGCGTGGGACGAAGCTCAACAACTGCACGAGACCTCGCCCTCTATCGAAAAGCTTCAATCACTGAGCGCCATCACAGAACAACTGACCCACTTGATCTCTGAACTTGATCAGTCCGACCTCAGCAAGAACACGCGAACCCTGCTTGACCTGATCACGTCTTTTGAAGCGCTGTTGTGAGGGCACATGATTCGGAGCCGAAAGGTTTTAACGCATTTCGCACCGTCAAATCGCACGTTTGGACATTTGATCGACGGTGCCCCGACTCAGCCCACCCCGACGCCGCTGATACACCTTTAAACAGTGGCGACTTAAACTTCAGGGTAATCAAAGTCGGTCATTACTTGGCATGCAAGTCTGCCTGGATGCGAGCCGCAACGGACGGCGCCCAGTCTTGGCCCGTGATCTGGAACGAAGAGCGCGTTTTACTAATCACTCGAATTAAATAACGCTCCCCTGACGGCGTGGTGGGTTTAATAAAAACGCCCACGACTTCTCCCCAGGTAGCCAAGCCCGGACGTGCTTCAGATTTAATCACCCCCTTGCGTTCATCTACCTCAACGATCGTCAAGTTAGTGCTCATCGCATTGACAGAGGACTTCCATATCTCGCTGTAGGGTTTATTGGACACTTCAAAGGAAATACCTTTATCAGACGAATCCAGCCCATTGATGGTTGAACACGCCGTAACGCTAAGGAGCACAGCGCTGCACACTAACGCTTTCACAAAGACTTTCATCACGTAAAATCCTAAATGGTCAATCGATAGTCAAGTCAATCAAAGCCTTGCACCGAACCTGCGCTAGACGCTGAAAGACCTCCCCTTACCCCTTCAATGTTAAGCGTCTGTAGCCGTGAAGCTGGCATGGCGCACCAGGGTTTCATCTTCAACGACCAGCAGTTTCATTACGCGCTCCTGAATCCGTCGCGGACATTAATCGTCAGGTGGGTTAGAACGCGTAGTTGGCCGCCAGGTAGGTCTGCGCGCTGCTGTTGAGCTTCATGGAACCCTGCTTGCTGCCGCCGTGCTCATTCAGTTCGGTACTGGCGTTGGTGCGCAGGTAGCGGTAACCCAGTTCCACCGAGGTGTTTTGCGACACTTGCTGCAGGACACCGAGCTGAGCGCCGACGGTGTAACCGATGTTGCTGTCACGGCTGAAACCGGGCGATTCCTGGGCGACTTTGGTGATACCCGCCGAGGCACCGCCAAACAGTTTGGTGCTGTTGCCCACTGGCAGAAACAGGTCATAGCTGCCCAGCAGGTTTTCCTGGCGCTGCTTGAAGCCGTGCTGCGAACCGGACACATTGTCATACGTCAGGTAGTAACGGCTGTCATCGTTTTGCCGGCCCGCGCGCAGACCCACGGTGTGGTCCTTGTGGATGATGCCGTCGGCGCTGGGGTGGCTGAGGTTATCGTTCAGCGATTTGGATTTGCTGAACTGGTTGCTGGTCTGACCATAGGTCAAACTCGCGAAATTCTTGGTTTCGGCCTGAGCCGCGGCTGCGGTGCCCAGCATGGAGAAAGCCAGCAACAGTTTTTTGAAGTGCGTCATGGGGGATTTTCCTGGTGAGTTAAGTGCGTTGGGTGACGGCGCAACATTACGCATTTGTCCCTGAACGCTCCTTGAACCCACGCTGTACCTGAGCTGAACCAGATCAAACGATGGTTTGAGGCGTAAACATACGGGTCAACATCAGCTTTACATGTGATAGATAAAGGCCTCGAATAGCTTTCCTGAAACAGCAGGCCTGCTCACCACCGCTTTAGGGTTCGATGCGAAAATAAAACATTGCGTACGTTCACCTCCCCGCGCAGTTACACCCTCACCGAAGCATCAGCGACAGCCGCCACCAGCGCGGTAGCGATGAGGGGAGCGATGCCGGGGATGCTTTGCAAGAGTTGACCGACGTCGTTTGAAACCGAGCTTTGCTTGATCTCGACATTCAGTTTTTAATCTCGCCAGTCCAGCGCTGTTGGGCCTCATCCATATCACCAAATCGGAGTTCAGCGTCGATCAACGCGCCGGCGGCGCCCCACCGTGCTGAAGCATGCACAACGACTTAAAGCCGAATTGGCCAAAGCCTTGGTTGACCAGGATCTGACGGCGATGAAACGCGTGGAGTGGAAAGCACCGGCATGAACTGGGCACCGGAGCCTCTGCGAGCTGCCTAGGCCGTGCAGAAAGGGGGCCGAACATAGATCGACTTCACCTGCCGACCACCCTGAGCGTGAAGACGTGGTGTCTAAGTGGAGGTCCAAGCATTACCGCTTGAGTTGTCAGAAAAAGAGCCCACAACAATAGGTGGATAAAGACCAATGGCAGGCTAAACCGATTGAACGAGCCCCATGAAAGACAGGACACCGTTTCCCCCTTACGATAAGGGATAGGCAAACGGTTATGTTTATGACTAACAGCAACGATAAGAGTGGGGAGCTTTTGGGCCAGGAGCGGCGGCGCCGCTGGAGCCCAGAGCAAAACTGGCCATGGTTCGTGAGAGTCTTGAGCCAGGGCAAAGCGTTTCGGTGGTGGCTCGGCGCAACGGCATCAATGCCAACCAGCTGTTCCTGTGGCGCAAGCTGTATCAGGACGGCAGTCTGTCGGCGGTCAGTGCCGGTGAAGCGGTGGTTCCTGCGTCCGAACTGAGCGATGCGCTCAAGCAGATCCGAGAACTGCAACGGATGCTGGGCAAGAAAACGATGGAAGCAGAAATCCTCAAAGAGGCCGTGGAGATTGCCCGGTCGCGAAAATGGATTGCGCACTCACCCTTGTTGCCGGGGGACGACCAGTGAAGTTGGTCAGCGAATGTCTCGGTGTGGCGCGCTCGCAATTAACGGTTCGAATCAAGCAATCGGTATCGCCCAAAGTTCGGCCAAGCAGGCCCGTGAACGATGCTGAGTTGGTAGTTGAAATCCAGCAACAGGTCAGCGAACTACCCAGCTATGGCTACCGTCGTGTCTGGGGATTACTGCGTCGTGCCCGTGAAAAGCAGTCGTTGTCGGCGATCAACGTGAAGCGGGTTTACCGGGTCATGCGTGATCACAACTTGCTGCTAGAGCGCCGGATCACGCAACCGGGAGTAGCGCGTCGGCACGAAGGCCGTATTGCCGTGCAAACCAGCGATACACGTTGGTGCTCGGACGGCTTTGAGTTCCGCTGCGAGGACGGCGCAAAAACTGAGCGTGACCTTCGCCCTGGACTGCTGTGATCGCGAGGCCACCGGCTGGGTCGCGAGCCCGACCGGGTACAGCGGCGATGATATCCGCGACTTGATGCTGGAAAGCGTGGACAAGCGCTTCGGTGATCAACTGCCCACCACGCCGGTGCAATGGCTCAGCGACAACGGCTCGGCGTACACCGCCGAACAGACGCGCCTGTTTGCTCGGCAGATCGGCTTGCAGCCGGTGACCACACCGGTGCGTAGCCCGTAGAGCAACGGCATGGCCGAGAGTTTCGTGAAGACGATCAAGCGTGATTACGTGGCGCACATGCCCAAGCCGGATCGAGAAACGGCGTTGCGTAACCTGGCAATTGCCTTCGAACACTACAACGAGCAGCATCCGCACAGCGCCTTGAACTATCGCTCACCGAGGGATTCAGGCGCTTGGCGGCAGCATCAATTTAACTGGGAGTTGGTGTCCGGTTTTGTAGGGGCAAGTCCACCGATGAGGCTGCGGATCAAACGTTAGCGCAGATTTTAATGTCCCTCGATATAACTGTCTCAATATCTATCCGAGACCTGTCAGACCCTCATCAATGTGCTATGGCCAGTATCATCAATCCTAGGACGGCGACCACGAACAGTGTTCTCAACTCCATGCAATGACACGCCTGGTTTCCCCTGTCCGCGTTTAGAACTTGAGTCTAATACGTCATCTTCAACAATGAGCACCCGGTTACGATAATCGTCTTCCAGACGAGGATGAAACGACGGGTAAGCCATGGCTCAAAATGAGGGGGAGGATTGTGCATTGCAATCGTTTGATCTGGTTCAGCTCAGGTACAGCGTGGGTTCAAGGAGCGTTCAGGGACAAATGCGTAATGTTGCGCCGTCACCCAACGCACTTAACTCACCAGGAAAATCCCCCATGACGCACTTCAAAAAACTGTTGCTGGCTTTCTCCATGCTGGGCACCGCAGCCGCGGCTCAGGCCGAAACCAAGAATTTCGCGAGTTTGACCTATGGTCAGACCAGCAACCAGTTCAGCAAATCCAAATCGCTGAACGATAACCTCAGCCACCCCAGCGCCGACGGCATCATCCACAAGGACCACACCGTGGGTCTGCGCGCGGGCCGGCAAAACGATGACAGCCGTTACTACCTGACGTATGACAATGTGTCCGGTTCGCAGCACGGCTTCAAGCAGCGCCAGGAAAACCTGCTGGGCAGCTATGACCTGTTTCTGCCAGTGGGCAACAGCACCAAACTGTTTGGCGGTGCCTCGGCGGGTATCACCAAAGTCGCCCAGGAATCGCCCGGTTTCAGCCGTGACAGCAACATCGGTTACACCGTCGGCGCTCAGCTCGGTGTCCTGCAGCAAGTGTCGCAAAACACCTCGGTGGAACTGGGTTACCGCTACCTGCGCACCAACGCCAGTACCGAACTGAATGAGCACGGCGGCAGCAAGCAGGGTTCCATGAAGCTCAACAGCAGCGCGCAGACCTACCTGGCGGCCAACTACGCGTTCTAACCCACCTGACGATTAATGTCCGCGACGGATTCAGGAGCGCGTAATGAAACTGCTGGTCGTTGAAGATGAAACCCTGGTGCGTCGTCAGTTGCACAGTTTTCTAAGCAAGAGCGGCCACGCCGTCGACGCGGTGGCTAATGCCGAAGAGGCCTTGGCGCTGACTGTGCAGAGTCACCATGACCTGGCGCTGATCGATCTCGGATTGCCGGGGATAAGTGGCCTGGAGCTGATCCGTCAGCTACGGGCCCGCGGCCAGCATTATCCCATCCTGATTCTTTCCGCACGAAGTAACTGGCAGGACAAGGTTAAAGGCCTGGAAGCCGGGGCCAATGACTATCTGGTCAAACCCTTTCAGTTCGATGAGCTGAACACTCGGCTGAGTGTATTGCTACGCACCTCCTGCGGGTCCACCCCGCCAACCTTGGTCGCAGGTCCGTTGGCATTGCATCTCAACAGCCAGCAGGCCTCGCTTGATGAAAGGCCGCTGACCCTGACGACCTATGAATATCGGATTCTTGAATACTTGATGCGCCATCCCCAGCAATTGGTGGCTAAGGAACGTTTGATGGAGCTGCACCTGAACGACGATGCGCACGATCCGAATGTCCTCGAAAGGCTGATGGATCATCTACGGCTCAAGCTCGAAGGCCTGAATGGCTTCACGCCGATCGACGGCGTGCGTGATCAGGGCTATTTGTTCACGGAGCGTTGTCGATGACCCGGGGGCGCTGGATTCGGTTGATGGGCGCCGCTGCGCTGTTCATCGGTTTGTTCGTGGTGGCATCGCCGCCATTGACCGGCGAAGTGCTGGTCAGTGTGGCGATCATGGCGTTGGCCGCTTTTATTATCGCCCTATGAGGATGGCACAGAGCACGCCGCTTTCCAGCAGGCGCAGACTCCATTGCTTCCCCCAAACGCCTCCCCCTCTGTTTACACCAGTCGACACTACACTTACTTTCTCGCGTCACACTCGGAAACAGGTGCCCTACAGTCGTCCTACAGGCGCAACAGGGGGCCTCTGGTAATCTATGCCCTATCCCGTACATGTGAGCATGTACGGGACGTTGGACTTACTGGATCACACGAAGCATCCGTGGCTATTAGCCCGCCTCCCCATCGGCGGGCTCTTTTTTGCGCGTCAGAAAGGGGACGTAGCCCGTTAGCACAAACAAGCGGGCTGGATCTGCCTGCCGTATCAGCGGGCGCCCATGGAGGAGGCAAAGGCGAGGTCAATCACGGTTATACCGCGCAGTGGCCTGGCTCTATCCCCGGCCACCGTCCAACACGGCGGGCGCCTCCTGAATCGGCCGTCGGGAGCCGCAAAGCAAGAGAAAACGATATGAAATCAGTCGCGCCGATGACCCTACGTAATGTAGCGCCCGCCTTAATTACCTACGTCCTGATTACCTTTGGCATTATCGGTTTATGGTGGCTGCATCACGCCGATGACTTATCCAAATACAGCTAGGTCGCTCAGGTCACTGGGACTGACCAGAAACCCTGCATATTCACCTCGGGCCCGACGGAACAGGGAAAGCCGCTGCGCACGGCTCAAGCGCCGACGCCGATCCGGGCGACCTTCGATGGATGTGTGCGCAATAGTTACGCAGAACGTCATTGAAAACACGTCCAAAGGACCGGTTTTAGCGTCCATGAAAAAGCAATGCCCAGCACCGCAGTTTTTTGTGTTCTCGCAACCGCCACACTGATCTCGGAGCATAAGGAGGGCCGTCCACGCCTAACAGCAAGGATTGATCCGGGTGAGGCTGCTCCCGAGGTGCACTGCGCACGGAACACTGCGTTCCGTGACGGCGAGGTGGTGTCTATGCCCCTAGCGCAACGTGTGGTCGTGCGAAGCGTCAAGTATCCGCACAGACAGCCCAGATACGCCCCTCAGAAAAGGCTCTCAACAGCACGACGAAACCAATCGGTGAATGCGCGACATCGTCGCGGTCGCTTCTGCAATGCTTCAGCGCTGCGGCCTGACATGGGACTAACGACCGCGGGGCTGTCGTGAAAAGTCATTAATTGGGGATTTTTTATTTGGCTGTGCCTGAAGGAGCCTACAGGCTAGGCGCCCCACACCACAGTGACGCGGTGCTCATCGTGCCGGGAAGACACGGACGGTTTCTTCTTGGTTATTTGCCTTTTCAAATGCAGGGAAGTTTTCATGACCAACCCCCAATATTCTTCCTCATCTTCAAAGCCAATGCTAAAAAGCGTGTTTCCCGCCGCCCTCAGTCTCCTGGCAGCCACCATGCTGCAAGCATCCATGTCCACCATGGCGGTAGCTGACCTATTGCCAAGCGGCGGTATTGTCAACCAAGGCTCGGTGAGCATCGGTACTGTCGGCAATACCATGACCATTGACCAAGGCTCACAAAACGCCGTAATCAACTGGAACTCGTTTGATGTTGCCCAAGGCCACGCGGTTCATTTTCAGGTGCCCACAGGCGGCGCCACCTTGAACCAGATTGCCGGCCCTGCCAGCCAGATCAACGGCAACCTGAGTTCTACGGGGGCCTTGTTTCTCGTCAATCCCAACGGCGTAGTATTCGGTAAGGGCTCGAGTGTGGACGTAGGTTCGCTGGTCGCCAGCACCAGCGCGATCGACGCCAAGGAGTTCATGAACGGCAGTCGCACCTTTACCACCGGCGGTACCGGGATGATCAGTAACAGCGGGACAATCACCGCCGGCTCGGGGGGCTATGTGGTGCTCGCCGGTGCAGGGACGATCGAGAATAAAGGTTCGATCACGGTACCCAACGGCACCATTCAGATGGTCTCGGCGGATAAGTTTATGCTGACCATGCCCACCGAAAACCGCTTTCTACAGGTCACGCTGGACGGAACGGCTAAAGGGGGGGGACGTGGACCATGACAGTGGCCAGTTGTCGGCCGGCGCAGTATCCCTCCAAGCGCTAGGTACTGTCAGGTCATTGGGCGGCATCACGGCGACCTCGCTAGATGATCTTAATGGTTCAGTCAGCCTTTCCTCAGGCGGTAATATGGTACTCGCAGGAAATATTACGTCGGGCGGTGCCATCAAGATAAACGGCGATGGCAGAACTCACGTCCTGGCTAACTTGGTGGCCGCCAAGAATATTGACATCAAGTCCAAAGATAGAGTGGCCATTTACGGTAACTCGGTTGAGTCGACTGACGGCAACATTGATATTTCCGCTGGTGACCGGGTGTGGGTCAGTGGCGCCGCACTCGATGCCATGAGGGGCGAGGTTTTCCTCAACGGTAAAAATTCCGGACTTAGCTGGTTTCAAGGCAATAACAGTGCGGTGACTCTTCAGGACAGCTACGTGACTACCCAGCACGGCACCACCTTTCACAAGCTTTCCGAATTATCAAGCTTCCTTTCCTGGCCGAGCCCGCTGGAGCCGGTGAGCTCGGCAACGATTGGCACCTCAGCCACGACCTTTTAAGGTTGATACATGATAGGCAGTGACTCGCTATAACCCTGCGCGTAATTCGCCTATCCGGGTACTTGCTTCGCAGGGGTCTCTGCGAAGCAGCCCTTCCAGTCTCTCCTCTGCCCATCTAGCCGGACTATAGGGGCGGCTCAAGAGAATCAACCTTGCCGGAGAGCCCCCAGCCCAAGATGACGCTGGAAGAGCATGATTCACTCACTCTTGCCTCCTCTGATTGCCAGCCACTAAGCACGCTTAAACGACTTTATGTTTCGTTTTCTGAGGCGAAAAACGACGTCTTGATTAGCAACGAGGGGCATGCGTTTAGAGGCTCATCAGGAAGTGACTAACGGGTTCATCAATCAAGGATATTCATATGGGACGTTACATCGACAGCGCCATTACCAAAGGCGAGAAAATCATTTACGAGGGGAAAATCAGTATCTGGGCGATGATGCCCCTGATTGTGCCTGGGATTATTTTCACCGCGTTGTTCGGTATCGGGCTGATATTGTTGGCCATCGCCGCGATTCGCTATTTCACCACGGAGCTTGCCGTAACCAACAAACGCGTAATCGCCAAGTTTGGTTTTATTAAACGCGCCACTATCGAAATAAACATTCATAAAATTGAAAGTATCCAAGTGCACCAAGGCATTCTCGGCCGCATTTTCAACTTTGGCACGATCATTGTCTCCGGGGCTGGCAATCCGCAAGCTCCTTTGCCCGGAATTTCCAGACCCTTGGTGTTCCGGCGCGCATTTCTCCATACCCAGGAAGAAATTAGCGAATCCAGGCTGCCTTGACTTCCCTCACGGCCATCTTGGGCTTGCCCCCCCTTACGACCCAGTTGACGATACGCGCGCACGCCGTATAGGCGATCAGTACTCGCGTATTTTACCCTCAAGTGCCTTGTTGTCGTGCGCCTTGAATTCATCCAGCCCCCCCCCGGGGTTGTAACGACAGCAAACTACCCTCGGCGGCCAAGCCGCCCCTGACGGGTACAATCAAGGTTCGGTGCCACGTCAATTATGGACGCTGCCTGCCAGGCACATCACCCATTGCCCGAATCAATGCCAAATCCACCGCACGGCCGTCGAGCAAGGCGTTGCTCAGGCGTACCTGCATCTGGCCGCGGGACGCAAAGCGAAAACGCTCGGCTAGGATCAGCTTGGAACTGGAGGGGCAACTGGCACTGAGAGGCACATGACGCGTGCCGACGGCGTACAGGTTGTGAGTATCCAGACGAGGGGCATTTCCCGGAGCTTGGATATACCAAAATCCACCTCTGTTTGCCCGAGACGAATCTGGCACGACTCTTCTGCATGAACATGCGGACTGCTCAGGGCAACCGCTCCCAATAACAACAGCACAAACTGCAAAGCGATTTGATAACGTTTTAATGTGTTCATTGGCGTTCCAGCCCTGCCAGGGCATGTTAAAGAGGTGTACAGGTGGCATCAGCCGATTCGAAGTACACCTAGATCGGCCTTGTCCGGCAGCGAGAGCCCAATAGGCAGCGTTTACCGCTGTCCAGACTTACCTGCGACACTCGTTTGGCTAGGTGCGTAGCTGAGCAGCCCATGCCCTTTCATTCAAATCCGTCAGTTTGACTAACCTAAGCCGTGACGCCTCGCAAATTCAAGAAGATGAATTGATAATGGTATATTCAGCTTACCCAGCACGCGAGTCTTGTAGGTGCTGACCGTCTTATTGCTGATTCCCAGGAAAATTGCTATTTCCTTATTCTTCATCCCTTGCGCGAGCAATTGGAGGGTTGTCAGCTCTCGATCGGAAAGCGCGGCAATCAGTTGCTCCTCTTCAGTATATGTTTCCGAAAAGAGGCCATGCTCATTCAAAAAATCATGGCCGGAGCCCGAACGATTGATCGCGCTTTTGAGTTCTTCTAGGGAGCAATTTTTCGACAGAATCCTCGAGGCGTGAGCAGCTCTACAGCGATGAAACCAAGGCGCCGTTGAATAACTTGTCAATACCAGTAACTCGATGGTTTTGTCGAACTCATAAATTTTCTGCATAAGCGCCATTCCACTTATCTTGGGCACGGAAATATCCAATACAACCAGATCGGGCCGATGCACATACACCAACCTTAGCCCGTCAACGCCATTATCCGTCTCCGCAACTAAAATATGCCCCTGCTCATCCAGAATTGATTTAATTGCAGCACGAATAAGTGGTTGACTGTCGATAACGATCACTCTGGACATCACTACCTCAATAAGAAACGGGATGTAGACATTTCTAGATTGCTGCTAAAGATACAGAAAGGCATCCCCGCATAAAGACGATAGCGCAGCAAAGATGGCGAAAATGACCGCATTTAATAAGTATTCACAAAATCCTCTGTTCGTTCCGCCTGCCGTATTTGCCGCATTTAATTGGTGACAATGGGAGGGGCGCGCGCCACACAACCTATGCCACCCTCCTATCGCCGCGCATGGCCGAACACACTTCCAGCAGCGGGCCATGATGGGCCACCCCCTCTCGCCAGCGTGGTCCGCACTTGGCGATACCGTGGCCACTTCCCACACTTTAAAATCAGCCTATAAACAAAAGATAACTTCTGATGAAAATTAACAAATTCGAGATGGCAATTTTTAGCCTGCTCAGCTCTACTCTAGAAGGTTATCAACGTTAACTCTTCAGGGGCGCCAACCCATGAATACACAAGCACGTATTGCGATAATAGATATCCTTCAAACCATCGACACACTCAACAACTTGGGTAAACAGGTAAAAATCCATATTCTGGACGGACCTGAGGAACTGGGGTTGGAGGAGGATGAAATACTATTACTCAAAGGCACATTCACTCTTATGCGTCGTACACTCGACGCCTTGACTCCGCTTCTTTGGAATGCCGGCCCCACTACTCCTAAGGAGCCTAAAAAACCCACTTTGTATCTTGTCTGAGACAGCAAGACCAGAAAAAGCGAACGTGTTTTTATACTTTCGCGCGGTGACTCAAGCGGCATTTTGCATCAACATGAGTTCAAGCCAACAACCCCATGGTCAGAGAGTATTAGTCGCGCAGCGCTTTGATCTCACTACTCACCCTGGCCCTCACGATTGCTGTATTCAAGTTGCTTGGACCGCCCCCCTGCTAATTCACATTCGCGCGGGGACGGTAGCAACAAAGTTGCCTACCCCCCACCTAGCTCTCTACCCACATATGGAAATACCGCGTACAACCCCGTGGCGACAATGCAATGCGAAAAGTCGCTGTTTGTTTGGGTATGTCTGGGGCTCGGTCATCGGCGTGGGGCGAGATGCCAATAACATCACTCTCTTAGGCTGACGCCAATCTGAGAGAGCTTGTCGCGAATGCGCCAGCCTACCCACTGAACACGGTCAACACGGTCAACACGGATCAGCCTTCTTAACATTGCGCAGTCATTGAAGTTGCCTCACTCGAGTGAATTATCCCCCCCCGAAGAACCGAGCCACATACACTCCTTTGTTGACCGACAAACCGAATCCCACTATTCACTCCTGTAATCACGCCTTCCATTCAGCTGTCCACCTTGAGCAAAAAAATTATGACATTTTTGTCGACGGAGCCGAGAGGCTCACTACACGCTAACACGCCCCTTGGCCAGTGCCACAGAGAAGGTATGGGCCCCTACTGTGAGGAAGCAGCAGCCATGTGCCCCACCTCGAGGGAAAGGCAAAAACCTGCAGAATGGTGGCTGATACGCTCGACCATCATGCCGTTCAGCCTGATACTCAACAGCTACAGGCAAGGAACCTGTCAATGACAACAACCATGAAACTAATTGTCATGGGGTTAATCGCGTTTTTGTTAATTGCCTGTACCCGCAATGAGCCTGTCGCGGATCACCTTGTTAACACGACTACGAGCCCAGAGCTCAGTGATATCCATGTACGAGCGGTGCCATTGGTGAAAGTGGGCGCCATTAGTCCTTTATCGGTCACGTTGTTCTTTTACACTCGCACAGCCCCACAAAACTACTTCGCGATCACGGTGGATCGCCTCAGCCTAAGTCCTGGCTATTCAGCACACGAGTTTTACGATCAAAACAAGGCACAAACAGTTAGCGCAAACTGGAACGGACGCTGTTACGTTGAATCAGTTAAACTTCCGACACAGACGTTTTTCGCCGTCAGAACCCTCTCGGAGCAGGAAGCCGTCATCGAGGTGTTGGCCCGATTGGTACACCCCGAATCGGGTGACTTCATCCATTTGCCACAGAGCCTGTTTACAATTCAGGGGCCAGACCTTGAAGCTCTGACCGATGCTTCGAGTAGGTGGTAGTGGTTTTTCAAAACAGGTATGCACCCATCAAGGCGAGGGCACCGGGATCCTTTTTCTTTGCGGGCGCATATTGCCCGTGTAGGCTCATTCTCGGCTGGAGAGGTCCGGTACAGGCCGGACCTCCTGAGTCATTGCAACACTTCAGATTTCATCCACCAGCATTTTTAGGTTCTCACCACTCACACGTATGCCCGTCGACAACACATTCACGTAAGTGCCTGTCGCAAGATTGATCAATGTTCCGGAGACGTCAATGATGGCTTCGGTGGGGGTGATTGAGTGGATCGTCAGGTTGACGACTGTTGGGTGTTCGCTGGATTGAGAAAATCGCCTCCCCCTCCATTGCACCCTCACCTCTACCTCGGGCTTCTCACATCGGTGGCTTTGCACCGAGTAGCCCTCCTTGAGGGTCGATCGCAACAGATAAATGTCCAACAGGGTTTGATCGTCTGCGCTTAACAGCAAAAACGCCGTGCGCTCGCCGCCGGCGTTGAATGCAGGTGCAACGCGCTTCACCTGATTGAAGCTAATGCTCCGGGCGGGAGTTGGGGTTACGACTGATACTGTATGCCTACCAGAATCGTCGCTTGCAGCGATTGCAAGCCTCGGCACATGACTACAAGTTAACAGTACAGACGCAAGGCCGATACTGGCCATGAATTTCGTAATTCTTTCCATGAGGTAAATCTCCATTGCTTTGCTTGTAATTGTTGAACGTCTAAACACACGAATTGCGAACACTTTGCCATTTACGCCTTCATGAACACCCTCACGGTGAACATTCTTTAGTAAACGCTGTTGCACCGTGCCGGTCCGTTCATTACGGGTGAGTGTATCTTTTCTGCGTGTATGACTTCGTTCGTGCCTGGTCATACAGGTTAGCCCGCTATCAACATGAGGGCTGCTGACACCATCCGAACGAAACCTTATGTTCGCCTGGATGTCGCCAACCCTACACTGGTGATTATCATCGATAACCTGTAGCCCTTTGGCACTCTCTTCGTAATGCTCACCTTTTTTAAGAGGACGCGATTTACAAACGAATAGAGGAACTATTTTGCAAAAGATGTATGGTTGTTAGAATGAGCTCAAGGACTCAGTGTGGTGGTGGAGGCGCAGCGGGGCATAGCTGTAATTGACGACATTTAACTTTGCCTGAGTTCTGACAGATTTACCCGCAAACGCCTTGGGGCGCCCCGCTCGAATTTGAGGCGGACGGCCACTCAGGGCATTCATCCCTACCTTAGCAAGAGGCTGCGACAAATATGGACATTTACCTCCCCCTACCCCGTCCGGACTGCTGTGTACAGCCTGGCTAAAAGACTTGGCATTGAGGGGGTAGTGTGCAAATTTGGCCGAGCTAGCGATTGCCTGTCGCGACCTTGGCGACGTTGAAACTGTATGAGCGAGTAATCCGCACGGCCCGGCGCCCTGCTTAGGACACTTCCATGAAAAACTACGGCAGCCACTCTGTACCTGGCTGAAAAACGTTTCGCCTGGGCAAGTACATCAAGAAGCTGATCCTTAACACTGTTAAATAATTGGCGTGAAGACGAAAATATTGCGCCACCGGATCGATATACACCGTGCTATTGACGTGACTGACGCTACTCTGCGCCTCGTCGGCGCGAGGGAAAGTGACGTTTAGCGCACCGCCGTAAGCAAGGACGCGGTGGTGTCGCTGTTACCCGAGAGCACCCATGCGCTGGCATTGCCGGCCGCGTCGGTGGCCACCATCGAAACACGGCCGTTGGTTGGCGGCGTGGTGCTGCAGATCGGGCATAACTGCTGTCGCAGAGTGGCGGAGACTGGTTAATGCTCCAGTTTGGTTTTAAATTCACATAAATATTTTGTTACATACTTGCAGTGCATTTAAGTATTTCCAGTCTATGATCGAAAGACTCGCCGTCAAGGATGACGTGTCAATGTGAATTTTCATTGCGAAAATTATCAGAAACGGACGTCTTGCAAATATGCGCTTTGGGCTGCTTCATCGTAATATTTCTTCTTTTCAATCTACGGCTTTTATATGTCTGTCACTGCAATTATTTAGTATTGCCAGTACGGTCGCATCTCCTCTTCTAAATGGAGTTAATCCGAGCCCGCACCACACAAGCCAGCACTATGCTGCTTCTCCCGCACAAGAGTATGTTTTGGTGATTCCCGCAGAGCGAGAAACAAACGCGCACATTGCTGCCCGTTTTGGTGTTTCCGAATCGACGCTGACGACTCTACAAAACCAAGCCTCGCAAGCAGGCTGGGCGGGGCAAGCCATATTGATTCCCCGCCACGCTACTGGCGAGTCGCGCCTGTACCCTGCCTATGGCACACATACGCTAGCTAAAGGTGAGACACTCGGCTCACTCGCACTGAAGGTGAACCGCTCCGAGCTAGAGTTGCGTAAGCTCAACACGCTGGTCCTAGGTGACACAGCACTAAAAAACCTTAAAGAAGGTGATGTTTTTTTGATCCCAGCGCCTGTGCCGGTGAATAGAATCGGAAAGGGAGTGGATACAAAGAAAAATCAGCAAGACTTCGAAATGCTTTTGGCGAACGCTGCTCTGCAAGCAGGGGAGGGTTATAAGCAGCAAGTTCGAGGTCGTTCCGCGCCGGCAAATTTCTTGGCCCACCATAGTGTCTCCACTGCAACCAATACTGCCACCAGGGCGATCTCTTCAGGTCTGGAAGAGGTTCTGAAGCCCTTTGGGCGCGCTCAGGTCGGCGTACAAGTCAGTACTAGAGCTAATTCGCTTGATCTTAATCTTGACTATTTGCATCCACTTTTGCAAAGCAATGACGACATTCTTTTTGCTCAAATAGGTAGCCGCACTTTCGATGATCGCAACATCGCAAACCTGGGTCTTGGTTATCGTCGCCAGATCAACCCAGGCCTAATGCTAGGCGGTAATGCCTTCATCGACCAGGACTTCAGCCGCAGCCATACCCGTGCGGGGTTTGGTACAGAAGTGTGGGGCAATACGGCACGTTTGGCTTCAAATACGTATGTTCCTGTCAGCGGATGGAGAAAGTCTGACCAGCACCGCCTGAACTCCGATCCCAATCGAATGAATTTGTTCGAGCGTCCTGCCTCAGGTTGGGATGCACGAGCAGAAACCTTGATTCCGGGCGTGCCGCAGTTGGCAGCTACGGCACAATATTTTCAATGGAGTGGTAAGGGCGTCGATGCTTTCGGAGGCGGTAAGTTAAAAACGGATCCGGCCGGGTATGGTGTGGGAGTGAGATGGCAGCCCATACCCCTCATCGGCGTTATTTCCGAGCATCAAAAGCTTGATGGCGGAAATGGTCAGTTTAAATTCGGTATTGACTTTAACTGGCGTTTTGATCAGGACCTTTATAAACAGTTGAACCCTGCCGGTTCGATCGCCATCAGGCCCTTGGCTCAGGCAAAGCAAAACTTCGTTGATCGTAATTACAATATTATTTTGAATTATAAACAAGAGGCCAAATATCACGCATTTGGTTTCACTTCGAAGAGCGTAGCCGTTCAGGCTAACCCGCTATTGGCCAGCCCGGTTTCTCAACCCTCTCCGATGCTCAGCGGAACGCCAGCGTCAGGCATTGTGCGTTATGAGTTGGCTAACAATTCGCAGCTGGTGACGATCGATCCCCTGTCCGGCGTGATCACAGCGGCCCCAGGCGCAGAGACGCAACATGTTACCGTTATTGCACGACTCTACATGCCGCGCATTGCTTCGCTGAGGAAGGAGGTAGGGGTTGTTGAAACATGGCTGGCGTCTGCGGGCAATGTTTTGCGAGCTGCTACAGCCTTCCTCATTCCAACGGTTCATGCTGCTGATCTTTCAAGCGTCCATCAACATTTCCTCGAAGTGGCCAACGACAGTTACCATTTGGAGGTCCTTGAAGGACAACCTCTTATCGCTGGCTCCATCGAGTTGCAGATAATCAATGATCGCTCACCGGCGAATGGCTCTTCACAAAATATTGTGGAAGCTATGGTGAAAGATGAAGCTGGTAGTCCGATCTCCAGCGCAGAAGTCAGCTTCACTCTGGACAGCACGATAACGCGAGGCACCCAGGTTGCGATGACTGATGCAGATGGCTTGGCTCGGCTGAGCTTTTCGAGCAGTATCGCCGGGAAGATGGCTGTCACGGGGCAAGCCAATAGTAAAACCCATGCAGTTGATGTTTATTTCATCCCGGACGTGATCTCGGCACACATTGACCTCAAGGTAAATAAAGAAACTGCGATGGTCGGGAAGGATGATGTCACCTTATCCGGGATGTTGATTGATGGAAATAGAAACCCGGTTGAAGGTGTGGCAGTAGGGTTGGTTGCCACTAATGAAGCTATGATTGTTCGCAGTGTCATCACCGATGCCGAGGGAAGCTTCAGCGTTAAGCTACAGGGTAGTAAAGCTGGGAAAACCGAAGTGACGGCGAGGATTGATGGTGACGACGCCTCTACAGATACCGTTTCAGTGTTCTTTGTGGCGGACACCAGCACAGCCACCCTCGCTTCAGGCAACCTGGTGGTCAGCAGCAACGGTGCACTGGCCAACGGCGCGGCCAGCAACGCGGTGACCGCCACGGTGACCGATGCCCACGGCAACCCGCTGGCGGCTCAGAGCGTGGCCTTCACAGCCAGCAACGGTGCAACGATTGACCCCTCGGCAGTGACCAACGACCAGGGCCAGGTGCAGGTCACGCTGACCAACACCAAAGCCGGGGTCAGCACCGTCACGGCGACCGTGAATGGTCAGGCCGTGAGTGTGGATACCACCTTTATCGCGGACACCAGCACAGCCACCCTCGCTTCAGGCAACCTGGTGGTCAGCAGCAACGGTGCACTGGCCAACGGCGCGGCCAGCAACGCGGTGACCGCCACGGTGACCGATGCCCACGGCAACCCGCTGGCGGCTCAGAGCGTGGCCTTCACAGCCAGCAACGGTGCAACGATTGACCCCTCGGCAGTGACCAACGACCAGGGCCAGGTGCAGGTCACGCTGACCAACACCAAAGCCGGGGTCAGCACCGTCACGGCGACCGTGAATGGTCAGGCCGTGAGTGTGGATACCACCTTTGTGGCGGACACCGGCACAGCCACCCTCGCTTCAGGCAACCTGGTGGTCAGCAGCAACGGTGCACTGGCCAGCGGCATTCACAGCAACGCGGTGACCGCCACGGTGACCGATGCCCACGGCAACCCGCTGGCGGCTCAGAACGTGGCCTTCACAGCCAGCAACGGTGCAACGATTGACGCCTCGGCAGTGACCAACGACCAGGGCCAGGCACAGGTCACGCTGACCAACACCAAAGCCGGGATCAGCACCGTCACGACGACCGTGAATGGTCAGGCCGTGAGTGTGGATACCACCTTTGTGGCGGACACCAGCACAGCCACCCTCGCTTCAGGCAACCTGGTGGTCAGCAGCAACGGTGCACTGGCCAACGGCATTCACAGCAACGCGGTGACCGCCACGGTGACCGATGCCCACGGCAACCCGCTGGCGGCTCAGAACGTGGCCTTCACAGCCAGCAACGGTGCAACGATTGACGCCTCGGCAGTGACCAACGACCAGGGCCAGGTGCAGGTCACGCTGACCAACACCAAAGCCGGGGTCAGCACCGTCACGGCGACCGTGAATGGTCAGGCCGTGAGTGTGGATACCACCTTTGTGGCGGACACCAGCACAGCCACCCTCGCTTCAGGCAACCTGGTGGTCAGCAGCAACGGTGCACTGGCCAGCGGCATTCACAGCAACGCGGTGACCGCCACGGTGACCGATGCCCACGGCAACCCGCTGACGGCTCAGAGCGTGGCCTTCACAGCCAGCAACGGTGCAACGATTGACGCCTCGGCAGTGACCAACGACCAGGGCCAGGTGCAGGTCACGCTGACCAACACCAAAGCCGGGGTCAGCACCGTCACGGCGACCGTGAATGGTCAGGCCGTGAGTGTGGATACCACCTTTGTGGCCGTGCTTGAGATAGTTCCCAACAGCGGTTTAGCAGCGCAAATACTCACCGTGGGTCAGCCCAGCATCAATGTTAAGCCGTTTCACGTGATCGGTGGGAAAGGAGAGATCAGATACTCAAGCGAACCGTTGCCGGCCGGCCTATTGTTGAATACCTCGAGTGGTTTTGTATCGGGCAGTCCGACAGTCGAACAAACTGCAACTGACATCAATTTTAAGGCAACGGACACGGATGGAGCCGTGATTGATTTCAATGTGAGTTTTACGGTGAATGCGGCCACGACTGCGTCCGCCAACACCGCCGCGCAGTTGCTGCAGGAGGGGAGTCAAGCCCCTGAGTTCCAGCCGCTCACTGCCAGCGGTGGTCGTCCGCCCTATGTTTATTCGGTGGCGAGCGGTACATTGCCGCAGGGTATGTCCCTTAACGCCGACACGGGTGTGGTCTCGGGAATTCCAACGCCAGTTAGCGCCGCGTCCATAACCTTTCAGGTTAGGGACGCCAACGGGGTCACCGCCACTACCACCAGCACGGTCTCATACTCGGTAGCGCAGATCTTTTCAGCAATACTCGACCATACCGCGCAGCTACTAAAGGTTGACCGTCAAGCCCCTGAGTTCCAGCCCCTCACTGCCAGCGGCGGTCACTTGTTGCCGGGGCAATGCTATGCCTATTCAGTTGCGGCCGGGATATTGCCTGCTGGCATGTTACTTGACACCTGCACCGGAAAAGTGACGGGGACGCCGACGACTCTTAGTGGTGCAACGTCAGTTACCTTCCAGGTTAAGGACGCCGCTGGGAGTAACATGGCCGCAACCGTTGATGTCCGCTACTCGGTGGTTGCGGTGTTGATCTCTGAGTTTGTCAAGCCTCAAGCTGATCCAAAACTATGGCGCGAGGCCAACCGCGCATGTGTAGAATCAGGGGCTAAACTTCCAAGTCAATCCGAACTAAGATCAATATTTAATAGTTATACGAGTGGAGGTACGAATTATGACATGTGTTTGAAGCATGGCTGGCCTTTAGGTCCTAATAGCACCTGCGGTGGATTATCGCCCAACTACTGGACTCGCGATGAAGGCACGAGTGGAGCTATTAGCCACTTTGTTTTCCGCATGCATAATGGTACTAATGACACGGGCGGCGTCGACCACAGCAAGCATCATTATGCTTGTATTCATTAATACTTTAGTGCTTGGATTGACATCACTACCTCTTTTGGGGCGGAGGGGAAAATCAATAATATTCATGCTCGGAGATGATTTTTCTCGCCGTTTTTGTATGCCTCTCTGGGGGTAAGTAGGTTCTTCAGCATTTTCGCTCCACGGAGCCCCGGGGAATACAGAAACTAGAACGCCGATTTGATTTGATGATGTTCGTGCGAACAAACACATCTCACCGGTGCTATGATGTGCAATATTGATACGTTCTTCCGTTTTTTGATGACGCGCTATACATCGACTTCATCCCCAAGCGTATCGAGGTAATTAGCGCATGGTCTACAGCTGCCGGGCAGCAGTGTTTAGAGAGATCAAAGACCGCTTTGCTGGCAAAACCTGTGAAGAACGTTTTGTGGTACGCCAAGCATAGCGACTGGCGCGCAAGTGCAACCAGCTTGAATGGGGCCGGCGGCCTCGCTAGTGACGTGGAGGTAAAAGTTTCTCTATGGGCAGTTATCCTCCGCCGCTACCGTCCGACTCGATAGAAGTCAGGACAGCTGCACGTCCCCGCATTATATGAGAAGTGTGTAACTGGGTCGTGTTAGAGTATGTTCAGTTGGGACAATGAAAGCACCGCGCGCTGTATTGGCATATATTGCGAAATTCCACACGCTTGGCACTGCCCGGCCCGCATCGAGGACCTCCCATGAAAATTACTGGCACTCTGTATCGGACTGAAAAACGTTTCGCTCCGGGCAAGTATATCAAGAGCCTGATCCTGGGCACCGTTGTTTTCGGCGCGTCGTCAGCCTTCGCTCATCAAGACCCCTGCATAACGAACCTTTGCATGTGGAAGCTGCTCAGCGGCACTGACACGACTGGATGCGACAGTGCTATTACGGACCACTTCAACATCTTGGTTTACCGAAAAAAAGGTGTGATGGACTGGAATGCTACGGCGAGAAAGCGATTGACGTTCACTAATAGCTGCTCGACTGCGGACCGAGGAAAAACCCAGGAAGTCAACGACAAATTTGGCAAAGTGAGAAGAAGATAACGATACGACGTTCGTTGCTGAAAAACCGAGCAAGCTTCTTCGCCGAGCCCAGCATTACCCCACCGGGATGGACCGGGATGGGTACTTTCTAGGTCCTCTACAAGAAAGGCAGCGTGGGCTGCGGGGTTAAATAATTGGCCTGTCTGATCGTGTAAGAAATGAAGGGATCTATCGTGCCAAGCGTATGTCGAAAAATGTCTATTGCGCGTTTTAATTCAACTCGGTCCCTATCGTCCAGCGGATATGGTGCGCCTTGCGCCAAGATGGACATGGCTTGCTTACCAAAATCGTCGAGAGCCCTACAGGCCACCAGTATATCCGCCACTGCTAGTTGAGCCTTGGTATGCATAACGACCTCCTTGCTGATTATGAGACCCGTCACCCGCCTAAATTCTAGGCTATCCCCTGAGGAATACCATGGTCTCTACCTCTAAGTGACTAGGTATTACCTATCGACTTGGGTAGAAATCCTTGCATCAGTGATTTAACTTTCTCTAATAAGCCGCTAAACAACGCTTGGGATGCCCAATGGGTGGAGGATAATCCGCCCCCCAGCCGATCTAGTCAATCAACTGACGATTCGCCTGCAAAACGCCTCTTATTTTGAACACATCATAGTCCTGTTTTTTATTTTCATTGTTACGCGCCATATGAAATCTGAGACGCGACCATAAACGATTGGCATCTTTCACAAGTCACGCCTTCCGAACTCATGAATTCGTATAATTTCACCCGCCCCAGCAGCACCCACGAATGCGACCAGTCGCCGGAATCCCAGAGATTATGGGAGGGTCGATCAAAATACATTTGCCCACGCCGAACACCAGTCAATGGCGCGACAGCACGTAATATTTAAGTTAATAATCATGAAAAACAATCGATGAGCCGAATATGGGGTCGCCTCAGCAAAGGGATTTCAAAGTACGCTAAGCCATTTGCAGTCGTCGTAACGGTCTTAATTTTCCCGCGCCTACCTTGGCGTTGCGGCGTCACAGGTAATCACCGGTCAGGTTGATGTGCTCCCAGCCCAGCGGCGACAGGTACTGCAATAGCGATTCATCGACAACGCGACATGTCCACGCGATGCGTTGGCGGCCCGCTCGAGGTAAACGGTGTTCCACAGCACTATTGCAGCCGTCACCAAGTTGAGGCCGCTGGCTCGGTAACGTTGCTGTTCGAAACTGCGATCACGGATTTCGCCCAACCGATTAAAGAACACAGCCCTGACCAGCGCAGTGCGCGCTTCGCCCTTGTTCAGCCCGGCATTCACGCGGCGGCGCAGCTCAACGCTTTGCAACCAATCTAAAATAAACAATGTGCGCTCGATGCGGCCCAACTCGCGCAGGGCGACGGCTAAGCCGTTTTGACGCGGATAGCTGCCGAGCTTTTTGGCATCAAGGAGGCCGTTAAGGCGCCCTGCTTGATGGTGGTGGCTGGCCGCAGGATTTCATCCCAGTGAGTACGAATGGTTTTGATATTCAGCTTGTTTTTACTAATCATCGACTCAAACCCGTCATAAGTCATATTGACCTTAGGAATAAACAGCCTGGTGTCGCCCAGGTCACGGATGCGCGGTGCGAAGCGAAAGCCCAACAGGTGCATCAACCCGAAGACGTTATCGGTGAAGCCTGCTGTGTCTGTGTAGTGCTCCTCAATGCGCAGGTCGGCTTCGTGATACAGCAGGCCGCCTAGCACATCGGTCGAGTCGCGCAGTCTCACGTTGACTACATTGATATGAAATGGGCGTATTGGTCGGAAATATGTGTATAAAACGTTCGCCCCGGGCTCCTGCCATATTCGGGTTGATGTGATCCGTGCTCTCGACTTTGCTTCCCGTCCTGAAATTTTGACCGTCTGACGATGACGTGGTGCCGTCTCCCCAATGCGCGGCAAATGGATGACGTAACTGCGCGTTCACCAACTCCGCCAGTGCTGTCGAATAGGTTTCGTTACGGATAGGCCAAGCTTGCAGCCAGGACAATTTGGCGTAGGTAGTGCCAGGGCAAGACTCGGCCATCTTGGTCAGGCCCAGATTGATCGCATCGGCCAAGGGGGTGGACAGTAGGAGGTACTTGTCTTTGGCTTCGTCGCCCGATTTCAGGTGCGCGAAGTGCCGGGTGAACCTCGTCCACTCGTCCACCTCTAACAACAAATCAGTGATCTTGATGTGCGGCAGAGCCATCGCAATTTGGTCGATCAGCGCCTGCGCTGTCTCCGGCACTGCCGCATCCAGCGGAGTGATCTTCAAGCCGGACTCTGTGATGATGGCATCCGGCAGATCGTTGGCTAACGCCATGCGGTTGACGATGACAAGCTGCGCTTCTAGCAGAGCCAGACGGTCATGCAGGTACTTGTCGCAGTCGGTGACCACGGCCAGCGGCAGTTCACTGGCCTTGAGACGGCCGATTTTTTCAGGTGATACCAGATAGTCCTCAAAATCCTTGAACTGACGCGATCCCTGCACCCAGATGTCGCCGGAACGCAGTGCGTTCTTCAGTTCCGATAGCGCGCACAGCTCGTAATAGCGTCGGTCAATACCGACGTCAGTTATCACCAGTTTCCTCCAGCGTTTCTTGATGAAGCTGGTTGGGGCATCGATGGGTACCTTGCGGGAGTTGTTGATGTTCATTGCGCGCAACACCTCAATACCATCGAACACGTCCTTGGCCGCGGGCGCAGCCCGTAGCTTGAGTACGTCGATGAATTGCGGCGCAGCGTGGTGTAGCTATCACCAATGTGATGCAAAAAATCAAAGTCTTCGGGCTGCGCGAGCTTTTGCGCTTCGGTGACGCTCTTGGTAAAAGCGTCCCAGGACATGACGGCTTCGATGGCGGCAAACGGATCGTCACCGTTTTGCTTGGCATCCAGTAGGACTTGGCCGATGCGGCTATACAGGCGCACCTTGGCGTTGATCGCTTTGCCGGATGCCTGGAACTGTTTCTGGTGTTTATTCTTGGCCGCGTTAAACAGCTTGCCCACGATACGGTCGTGCAGGTCGATGATTTCGTCGGTGACGGTGGCCACCCCTCGATGTACAGATAAAGGCGCTCAAAGCAGAAAATGTCAGGGCAAACCGGATTTTTACCGATAAGGTATCGGGCAGCCATTTGAAGCGAAGGCCTAAAGATGCTCCGGCTCAAGGTCGAAGAAGGCGATGTGATTCTGGTGAAAAAACTCGACCGGCTCGGTCGCGATACTGCGGACATGATCCAGCTCATTAAAGAGTTTGACGAGATGGGAGTTGCCATCAGGTTTCTGGATGACGGCATCAGCACAGAGGGCACCATGGGAAAAATGGTGGTGACCATTTCGCCAGCCGTGGCTCAAGCCGAACGCCTGCGGATACTGGAGCGAACTAACGAAGGCGAAGCAAAGGCCAAGGGTGTCAAGTTCGGCCGCAAACCTACTGTGGACAAGCTCAAAGTACTCGCGCTGCGTGATCAGGGTATCGGCGCGATGGAGATTGCCAGGCAGCTAAAGATTGGCCGCTCAACAGTCTACAAAGCGCTGGCATCGTGAATTGATGACCGGTTTGCTTAACGTACTTTAAATTCCGTTTTCTGAGGTGCCCCCCTATATGTACAAACGTCCTGTATTGACATCTAGAATATTTAAATCCTCAGGGGCCACCGTTGGCTCTAACACAAAACCTCCCCGACGATTATTACGGTTATACGAAGGGGCTAGCACCCCCGATGCGCTATCATTAGATGCTCCTAGTTTATGGGCCAGATCCTGACTGCGTATATTAATAGCATTTGTGGTAATTGTCTTTACTCTAAAGCCTGCATTTTTTATCTCTTTCGCAATCGCCAGGGTAGTTAACACATTTCCGGCCCCCTTGATGTAATAATTTTTATTTTCACCCGCCGTTATTTCAGATACCCTTTCATTTTCTTTATCATGTTTAGAAAATTGGGTGTAGGGGTGTGACATTACCACGTTGACTTCGATCGATCTACCTGCTTGGTTTTTAGTTAATTGGGCGAAAGCATAAGCTGTATTGTGCTTGTCGACCAATGCATATTTATTGCCTTTGTATAAATTTGGAAGTGTGTTGCCAGCCAAGTGAGAGGCGATTCTTACATTATCAATACTTTCTTCCGACATATCGGAACTATCCTCGTCAAAAGCTGACTCAAGTCGTTTGTATTCCTTCTCAAAGTCAGAGAGTATGAGGCGGGCATTTTCATCAGAAAGCTTTTTAATTTTGAATGAATTAGAGGGTCTATAGTTGCCGTCGCTGCCTCTGCGGCCAGGTCGCAAATTTACACCCGGTGGTGCGAAGTACGAACTAATTTTATTCGGAATATAATCTTTTATTTTTGCCATATAGTATTCTCGACGACTGATACTTCTAGACTCAGTTCCAAAGTCATCTTTTTTGGATAGAGGGTTATTCCTAACCATCCGATATAGGTTTAACCCATCCACGGTGCCGGCCGGATCCGGATTCAACCAGCGTCCCCAGCCCGGGGCGTAATAACGAAACCCGTAGTAATACAAGCCGGTGGCATCGCGCTCTTTGCCAGAATACCGCACGGTCTTGTACTTGACTTCGCTTTGCTGGCTCGCCGCCCACCAGGCAGTGCCTCCGTACGGGTAATAGCCCTCCTGGCTGACCAGGAGGGCCTCGCGGTCCAGCTCCAGGGTGCTGGAGCCCAAGTGGTCACCGACGCCGTAACGCAGTTGGTTATTGCGCACGCCTGGCGGAGTGCCCGTCACCCAGTGCAACACCCGGACGCTGCTGCGCCCCGGGCTCTGGAGGCTAATGACCTGCAGCGTCTCGCCCGTGGCACTGTCTTCACGGAGCTCCAGCCCCGGCAGATAGCGCACTTCGCTTATGTGCCGCACCTCTTTGGCCAGACTGAGGCGCACTTTGCGCAGGCGTTGCCCCGTACCGTCATACACGTAGTGTTCGCTGTCGGCTGCCCCAGACTCGCGGACCACTGGCGTGACCTGGCACAGCTGATTACGCCCGTCCCAGTGCAGTGCCTGCCCGAGTTGCAGCTGTTGCACATTGCCGTTGGCATCAAAACCGGCGTTGAACGCTTGGGCCTCCGGCACGGGACCGCCCGCAGCCTGCAGTAGGCTGCGGTTGCTGCGCTCGGCGGTTTGCATCTGGCGCGTGTAACGTCGCGCCCCTTGATGCTGCAGGGTGTGCAGGTTACCGGCCGCGTCGTAAGCATAACGTTGTGTGTAGTTGACCAACTGGCTGGGGTCCGTCGCCACCCGCACCTCAGGGCCGTGACCGCTGCTGGCCACTTCACGCCCGGTGGCCTCGATCAATTGCGACAGGCTGTCGTAGGTGTAGGTTGTGACCGGGTCGATCCGCGCATTGGCAAAATAGCGGATCGACTGACTGGCATCGCTGATGCTCAGCACATTGCCGACCGGGTCGTAAGCATAGTGCAGGTCTTGCACACAGCGGTGATCGGCCCGCTGCGCCATCAGTCGTTGCAGGACGCCGGTATCGGGGCGGTAGGTGGCGGTGCTGGTGACGCCATTGCCCGCGGTTTCCGTGGTGAGCTGGCCCCAGGCGTTGTAGCCGAGGTCGCGCAGCACCGTCGTCGCTTCAGTCTGCCCCTTCAGTAGCAAGCGGCTGCCCACGGTTTGCCCGGCAACGTTGTAGTCGGTGGATTGGCTGTTACCCTGGGCATCGGTTTGCTGCCGCAACGCGCCCAGCGCATCGTAGCGCCAGTGGGTGGTTGCCTGCTGAGGCTCGAGCAAGGCCTCCCGATCCTCGATCGCAGGCGGCCAGTCGGGGGTTGTCAGTTCCCGCAAAAAGCGCCGAGTCTCGATTAACGGCGCCCCTTTTAGACTGTAGCCGTGGAGCTGACGGCACCCGGCGGTATCGTCCACCCGCACCGGCTGGCCGCACTGATTGCGCGCCAGCGCCTCGGGCGTCTGGCGGCCATAGGTGGTCAAGCCGATGCAGTGCTCCGGTGCGTCCAGGCGCTGCTCAAACACCGCGATCGGCCGCAACAGCACATCGTAGGTCTGCCGGGTGCGGGTGCCGCGGCCATCCCAGGCCAACTGCAACTCGCCCGCCGCGCCCCATAAATGCAACTGCCAGCCGGCGTCGACACTGTCAGTCAACAAGGGCCGACCCGACAGGGAGGTCAGGCCGCACAGGTTGGCGGTGTCGGCGCTTGGGGTCGCACTCAGGGCAAACAGCCGCGGGTCCCAGTGCTGACTCACCCGCCCCGCCCGCCGAGTGGCAGTCGCGGTGACGCGGGGTTGCGGCTGCTCCGAGGAGCAGCGCCGGTAATAGGCGACGCTGCGCACCGGCGAGCCGCTGGGATCGTACACCTGCAGCGTCGGGGTGTGACGGTGAAGTTCGGAATTAGTCATACAGCACCCTTAGGGAAGTCGGGGGGGGGCTCGGTATTTTCGATGAGATTGCAGCACGCGATGGTCGTTGCAGGCTCATGCGCGTGTGTGGGAGGCGGTTTCGTCGTGACGCTTCGAAAGCTGCCGTCCAATCGATAAACTTGCGTTGAATCGCTGAATCGATACGACCTATATCGGTCATGCCTGGCCGCCAGGCGAGCGCTTCAACGGTAAGAGCCGATAAGATCCTGAGGATCTGGATCATTCCACCAATACGCCACGACACGCCTTTCTATGAGCGATTTGGGTAACCCTACATGAAAGTGACGATCGTTTGGGCGGTGACGGGAAGTCTAAATGTCGTCAAATTGTTGCTTCGGTCCCACTGGGCCAATACGAGATGCGTTACGAGATAGTGGATTCCACAATCTACCTGTTGCGCCTGTGGCACACCCGCGAAGACCGATAGGTTTTGGCTGAGCCAGGAATGGAACACATCAAACTGGCGGGCCTACGACTGATCGGAAAACCTTAGCGAAGTACGATTTTTTCAGAATTCTGTAGGCTCCCCATGTTGTCCTGGTCAAAAAGCTCGACCGGCTTGGTCGCGATACCGCGAACATGATCCAGCTGATTAAAGCGTTTGACGACATGGGCGTGGCCATTCGCTTTTTGGATGACGGCATCAGCACTGAGGGCACCATGGGCAAAATGGAGGTGACTATCCTGTCAGTCTTGGCTAAGGCCGAGCGTCTGCGGATACTGGAGCGCACCAACGAGGGCCAGCTGGAAGCACAGGCCAGGGACGTGAAGTTTGGCCGTAAGCCTACGGTGGATAAAGCCGAGATCTTCACGCTCCACGATCAGGGTGTCAGTGCGATGGAGATTGCCAAACAACTGAAGATTGGGCGTTCGACGGGTTACAAAGTGCTGGCATCATAAGTTGATGACCGGCTTCATGCTTAACGTACTTTAAATTCCGTTTTATGAGGCGACCCCAATATGCGATCGCTTTCCCGTGAGCGACTAAGCCTCCCTATAAGAGTAATGCTGTTCACTTAAGTATTTGAGTCCAAGCCGGGCTTATCCGAAAATCCGATGCCAGACTTCTGGCATCGGATTTTTTATGTCTGTTCAACAAGATCTGCTCGACCTCGGCGACCTTTTCAACTTCTGTGACCTGAGTACTTTCACCCAAAACATTCCCATCGAGTGGGTAGCGTCTGCGCTGGATCTTTCCAGTCAGGCGACCATTCGCCGACGTCGCCTGCCCGCTGACCAAGTGCTCTGGTTGGTGCTCGGTATGGCGTTGTTTCGTGACGAGCCGGTTCATGAGGTGGCCAGACGTTTGAACATCTGCGCTCAAGGCCTGGCCACCGACCACTTATTGGCCCGCAGTGGTGTAACCGAGGCGCGCAAGCGACTCGGTGCCGATCCTGTTGAGTGGTTATTCCGCAAGACCGGGACCCAATGGGGGGCGGAGCGCTATGACGACGATGCCTGGCATGATCTGCAGGTATTCGCGGTGGACGGTGCACTTTTGCGTACTCCGGATACGCCCGAGCTTCGAGATCACTTCGGGTCGGGAAACACTCCAAGCGACCGCCAGACGCCGTTTCCGATGCTGCGCCTGGTGGCCCTGATGAATGTGCGTTCGCACGTGATCATGGATGCTCAATTGAGCCCTTATCGACGCAGTGAAATGCGCTTGGCCGACGAATTTTTGCAGCAGATCCCCGACCACTCGGTGACGCTGTTCGACAAAGGTTTCTGGGGTGCCGAGCTGCTGTCGAGCCTGAGCGGAGCAGGCATCAACCGTCATTGGTTGATCCCGGCAAAAAAAGGACTGATCTGCGAGGAAGTGGCCCGTTACAGCCAGTACGACCGTTTAGTGCGTATGAAAGTCTCGCCGCAGGCCAGAAAGCGAAACCCGGATCTTCCAACGCACTGGGAAGTACGCGAAGTCAGTTATGAAATTAAAGGCAAGGTGAAGACCGTCATGACGTCGTTGCCGGCCAAGATCTACAACACTCAAGCCGTTGCCAAACTTTACCAGGAGCGTTGGGAAATCGAGTTGGGCTTCAGAGACATCAAGAGTTCGATGCAACAGAACGCGATGACCTTGCGCAGTAAAAAAGTCGAGCTGGTCTATCAGGAAGTGTGGGGGCTTTTGCTGGCTTACAACGTGATTCGTCGAGAGGCCAGTCAGGCGGCGGTGACGTTTGGCCGGGCCCCCTCGGACATCCGTTTCAAACCCGTTTGTCAGTACATCGCCGTGCAACTGATCGTGATGGCGGCGGCTAATCCGATTTCAGCCACAGGAAGACGCTTGGCTGAGTTGAGAGCAGGGATAGGGGGATTGTTTCTGGATCACCGCCCAAGGCCTTCGAGGCCAAGGACAGTGAAAATTTCAAAAACCCGGTTTCCAGTGGACCGTAAGGCTGCTCCGCTTAAGTGAACAGCATTACCCTATAAGAGAGGGGAGTCAGCCATGCAAGGCGTGGTTCTCTAAGACAGATCACGTTGCATGCATTCACCGAATGCTCCAAAGGCCGATCTACTGAGGCAACAGACAAGTATGATCGACCAATGCCAAGTAAAATCTTGGCGAATACGCAGCCGGCAACTCGACCTGCCGCCAATCGCTGCATGACAGGCTTGCCCAGTCACCAGGCTCTGTGCGCACAACGCTTGCAGAGTGTTGGCGTCTCCTACTATTCGCTACTGCGGTCCTGGCGCTAATTTGGTGCTGCTTGGAGAGCGCTCTTGGTTGTCCAGAGCGTTGATTTCGCGTTTACGGCCCAGTTGGTAATCTTGGCGTCGGCCGGGCATAGTCAGTTGCCCAGGCATCAACCCCGTCACTGCACTGCTTCGCTGTGCAGCCAGTGCAGGCCCCTTTCGCCACGCGAGGTCGTCGTGCGGCAGCTTGCAGGAAAAACTCACGGCGACCGCCGACCTTCGGCTGCCGCAATCTGCGCCACCGGCAGGGCGACCTTAAAAAGGAGGGTAAGGACCGGTCAGTTTCGCTGCCTGGTCCTCACACGTCTAGATCAGCCGCATAGCGCCAGCGAAACGTCGCACAGCCCGCAGGCGCCTCGACGACGGCCAGCAGGCAGGCAAAACACGACAGGGTAATAGCCAATCAAAGCTGGCCTTTATTGAACTATTGCCAAAATGCCGGCGCACTGGTGCAGGCCGCTTTAATCAGTTGTGCCGCTTGATCGATATCCTGCTCTGTGGTGAACCGCCCCAGGCTCAGGCGGATGGTGCGATTGGCCGAACGAGCATCATGCCCCAAAGCCAGCAGCACATGAGAGGGGATATTGTTCGCAGAACTGCAGGCTGAAGTTGCGGAGAAGGCGATGGAAGCCAGCAATGCCATCGAATTGAACTCGCCGTCGTTGAGGGTGAGGCTCAGGGTGTGCGGAACGCGCTGCTGCGCACAGCCGTTCAGGCGCACACCAGGCATGCCGAGCAATTGATCGAGCAGGCGTTCCCGCAGCGCGACGATCCGAGCCTTTTCCTCATCGAATGCAGCCGCTGCCAGGGCGAACGCTTCACCCATAGCTGCAATCTGATGGGTGGCCAGGGTGCCAGAGCGCAAGCCGCCTTCGTGACCACCACCGTGAATCTGCGCCACCAAGCGCTGTTGCGCCCGCGGGCCGACATACAGCGCACCAATGCCCTTGGGGCCGTAGATTTTGTGTGCGGAAAACGACATCAGATCCACCGGCCATTCAGTCAGGTCGATTGCTACTTTGCCCGCGCCCTGTGCCGCATCGACATGGAACAGCGCCTGTCGGCCACGCACCACCTGGCCGATGGCCGGAATGTCGCTGACCGTACCCAGCTCGTTGTTGACCAGCATCAGCGACACCAGGAAGGTATCTTCACGCATCGCTTCGCTGACCGCTTGCGGGGTGATCAGGCCATCGGCGTCCGGCACCAGATAGGTTACCGCAACACCGGCCTCCTGCAATTGCCTGGCGGTATCGAGGATGGCCTTGTGCTCGATCAGGCTGGTAATGATGTGGCCGCCAGCAACGCCACGGGCCTGAGCGACCCCCTTGAGGGCGAGGTTGTTGGATTCGGTAGCGCCAGAGGTCCAGACGATCTGCGCGGGCTGGGCGCCCACCAGTTCAGCGACCTGACGCCGTGCCAGCTCGACCGACTGCCGTGCCTGCTGCCCGAATGCGTGGGAGCTGGAGGCTGGGTTGCCAAAATTGCCATTGAAGCCCAGACACTCGACCATGACCTTGATGACTCGCTCATCCACCGGCGTGGTGGCGGCGTAGTCGAAATACAGCGGACGTTTATTCATAAATGGCTCGCGCAGCGTGTTCCGGGATCGGGAGGCTCGTGATTGAAAACGCGAAAACACAGCCTTGTGAGCGGCGTCGCGATTACAGAACGGTACCAATACCCGATCGGACGCCGTTACAGAAGTCCAGCTTCATTACAAAGTGCGTAGTGACGCTCCTGGAAAGCCACAATCGGCACCGGGCAACCCGTTGAAGTCATGCACCAGCCAAAGTTCTCGTGCAATATCGGATACAGCGCCCCCCCTTCCGCGCCCCAGTTGAGCAAGGGCGCCAGCGGCCATCCTTCAACACATTGCGCAGCGACGCCCCCAGGAGCCCGCAGCCTCCCTCATCAAGCCCGCTTAAAGCCAATTGCAGACGGGCCCGCAGGCGTCGATCTCCAATCCGCCGCCCCGCTAGCATCAGCCCCATTCAGGTCGACCTCAGCAGAGGGGCCGTCTCAGAAAACGGGATGTAAAGCACGCTTGAAGCATGTGCAGGGGCTGGCACCAGCGGTTATAGAGTAGGAAAGGACACACCGAGGTTCTTGGCCACGTCCCTGGACGGAACACCGCTGGCCAGCAGCTTTTTGGCAGACATGATTTTGCTCTCGGTCATATTGGGTTTGCGGCCACCTTTGCGAGCGAGTTGGCGGACGCCGTCGAGCCCCCGCACAGTGCGCTCAAAAGCCAGTTCGCGCTCCATTTCAGCGAGGCTGGCCAGTACATGGAAAAAGAACCCGCCGGATGGGGTGCCGGTATTAGGCTCTTGAACTGAACTCCTTGTTTGTGAAACTCGCCGACGAGGTCGACCAACTGCTTGACGCTACGCCCCAAGCGATCCAGTTTCCAGACCACCAAGGTGTCGCCCTCACGCAGTATTTCTTGCGCTTTACCCAGACCAGGCCGGTCTGCCTGCGTACCACGTACCTTGTCCTCGAAGACCTTCTGGCATCCCGCCAGGGTCAGAGCTTCACGTTGCAGCTTTAGGTTCTGATCCTGCGTCGAGACACGTGCATAGCCGATTAGTGACTTCTCTTAAAGGATTTTTGTCGTCGGGGTCCTGGAGAACGGTGGGGAGCTGCGCTAACAACTCCGGCAACACCATTTTTTTACCGTCTCCCACACGACATCCAGGTTGATATCGAAGTCACCATGAGCCATGCGGTTGCGCCTCCCATGCATACTGCGCCACGGCACTTGCGTGTGTGCCTGGGTCCATTACCTTTGTTGCCGCTTCTCCTATGGTTATGAGGCTCATAATGGGCAGGCGACTGGCGCCGCCATACCGGCCATGTCGTCTTGTTGCCCCTTTTTGTGCTTAAGCAATTCGCCCAACCGCTGACGCTGAGCGGTTCCAGCGAGCCGCTCAGTGTAAATGACTTCGTCAGCCGATTACGACGACATCGCACTCAACCCCAGCTCATTTCTCCCTTCCCAACCTTAGCGCCAATCTGCAGAGCAACGGCCATGCCGGCCACCGGATATAGCTTGCTCATGGTATTGACCAATGCAGTGCTATTCTCCTTCTTCGCAAGCTCTTGCTCAAATGCAAGTAGGTAGTCTCGGGTGTAGTGGATCGCAGATACGTCTATTGCAGCATTGAGCGCCAAGTGTCCTGGGACAACTATCTCGGGATTGCGTGCTGCCATTGAGCTGAGAGCATTCAACCAGGCTGCGCGAGCGTCAGAACCTTTTGTATCGGCGGTCCAAACATGCACACCGGAAAACACCAAAACACCGCCAAAAATCGCACGCAGTGAAGGTACCCAGAGATATCGGCGGTTATCAAGACCCTTGACTTCCGCGATCTCGATCGTATGGCCTTCGAGGCAGAGCGCATGATCGTCGAAGGCTTCAGGCATCACGATATCTGCCGAGGTTTGCGGAGCGTTATCCTTGAGTTGAGGCCCCCAGGCCGCCAGCTTGGCTTCGACGCTGCACTTGATCGCTGCTATCGTGTCCGACGCCGCTATTACCCTGGCCTCGGGAAACGCAGCCTGAATGGGCCTCAAGCTGAAATAGTAGTCAGGATCGCTCTGACTGATATAAATCGTCGTCAGTGTCTTCCCACTGCTTTTGATGGCTTCAGCGACCGCTCTCCCATCCGAGAAAGTAAAGCCACCGTCAATGAGGACGGCATCGTGTTCGCCAGAAATCAGTATTGGCGCACGATAGAAGCCATGTTCACCGGCGGGGAAATGCTTCCAGGTCAATCTGGAGTTTTCACTCATAGTATTTCTCTCTAACAATGGCTATTGCAATATCCGCGACGAGTACAATCTTCTCGTGGAGTTTTAAGTTTGCATCCTCCTCCTATACTCTTCAGGGTTCCCTTCTTTGGAATAGGCGTGTAGCTGAGAAGGTTTATACATTTAACTACAAGCAGATAGTGCATTAATAAAGTGTGTATTTATATTACTGGGTCAAGTCAAAAACCGGCTGAGCTAATTGCACAATCTGTTCGCTTATCCAAACAGCAACATCAACGTCGCAGGGCTCTGCCTTACCATCCGCAGACGGGCGCGTTGACCTCGGGGTGGTGCAACTGGGCCAGCGTTCGATCTCCGCCTCGGCCGAGGTCAGTGAGCGGATCTCAAAGGTGGCGTAGTATTGGCGACCGACATGCAGACCCAAGGTGTGGTCTTGTGGATGATGCCGGCGGGCTGCGCTTGGGCAGCAATATCGAGAACTGGCATGCATAGGTTTCCAGGTTTGCCGGAAGCGGGCCGTTGAGACTATCCAGCAGCCAGGACACCCAGCCGGGTAGGCTCATGCCGCGCAGCCAGTCCCGCTCGATGCCGCCTCGTCGGGAGAGAGCCATCACCAACGACTGAGGCGGTGCGGCGTCCAAGTCATCGACCTGGCCGTGACCGAGATCGTGCTCCAAAAGATCGGGGATATCCAACTGGTAGCAGACGACGACACGATTGAGCCAAGACGAAAAAGCTTCCCCTTTCCCGAACGGGTGCAGCGGCCAGCGCGGTGCTGGCTTCACATCAGTTCCCGTTCGAACTGGCGTCGCCCCTCGCTAAGGCCAGGGTAATCAGCCATGCTGAGCCTGCGAATTGATCGCTCCCTCGCCGCTCTCCATGTCGGCGATTGCCGCCGCCATCAGCAGGTGAGCCAGTTCACCGATGATGTCTTCGCTACGTGTGAGCAGGTAGCGGGCTATGTCCTGCGGGAGTGCCGACGCAGCGGGAGCGACGTGGCGAAGCTGGCAAGCAATGAACGCAACCGTCGTTAGCCTCCCCCTCCGACAGCATCACTGGCTCAAACCGGTTTTCTCCGTGTGATCGATCTGCACCTGTTCCAACGGCGCGGTCACGCGGGGAGGCTCACCGGCGACACCTTGCAGGCTTGCCGGACGCATCCTGGCCTTCCCGGCGGCGAGTGACCTTGAGTGGGTCAAGACCGGCGATCCGCAGGGCCACGGTAGGAGCTGCTGCAAAAGCGCGTCCTGACCAAGCAGAAGCACAGTCTGGCGACCTTCCACCGCGATGTTGCACGGGCTTGCAAGCGCAAAAGCTGCGGGTGCCGGCGCGTAATGATGCGCCCTACCGGCTCCGACAGACGCCCTTGCCTTTCCCGCCGCTGGATCGACCGCACACCAAGTCCGTCACAAACCCTGCGCCTTGCCAAGCTCGGCTCCCCCCTCAAGCGCCGCCAGTGGCCCGCTGATTTCTGCTCTGTGTTGAGCCTAAGCCCATGCCTCGTCGGGCTCTACGCCTTGCTCGGTAATCGGTGATGTGACTGATTCCATGCTCATACTTCGCGTGCACAGGAGTATTGAGGCATAGTCGAGATTGGTGCAGATGACTTCTGCTACTGCGCTGTCAGGAGCCGCCTGCACACCTGGCGTTAAGTCCCATCAATTAGTGCAGTCGTCTTCTAAAAATGACAGCCGGTTTTGGATGTCGTCGCCGCCCTGCCGTAAACATGTGTTTTCCCACAGGCCCCGCCGGAGTCGAGCCGCGTGCGTTCACAACTTGAGTGGGCCACATGTAGCCCACTCATCTGGAGACTCAAACCATGTCCGCAAATGCTGTAGTGCGTGCCCGCATCGACGAGCGCACCAAGGAAGAGGCGACCCGTACTCGCCGCGATGGGACTAACCGTGTCTGACGCCTTCCGCATCATGTTGACACGAGTCGCCCGCGAAAAAGCCTCGCCCTCGAGCCGCTGGTACCGAGCGCCACTACCATCGAGGCGATGAAGGAAGCACGCCGTGGCGGCTTGAAGTCGTTCGCTAACGTCGAGGATCTGATGGCAGAGCTGAATGCGGACGATTGAACAGACCGGCCGGTTCAAGCGCGACTACAAGAGCGAAGCCAAAGACGCGCATCGTCAGACACTGGCGAGCGATTCGTTGCCGACGTCACAGCCCTGGCGAATGACCAGGTGCTGGCCGAGAAGCACCGCGATCACGCCCTCACTGGCGACTGGAAAGATCATCGAGATCTGCCACATTAAGCCCGACCTAGTGTTGATTTATCGCAAGCCGGATGACGCCGTGTTCCAACTCCTGCGCCTCGGATCCCATAGCGTGCTTGGCCTGTAGAATGCCGAGCGCTGCTCAAAACGAGGGAGTAACTCGCATGACAACCAGCATCACCGATGAAGAATGGACGAATTGTCACCAGAGAACTTCGAGACGGCCGCATTACTGCGTGCGTCGATGCAGTGGGCGTACCGCGCTGCGATCTGCACGACAGCAAGCACGGCGGACCGCCATAACTGCGCACCGGCCTGTTGAAGCTGCATCAACTGGCGACGGCGGTGTTTAACGAGGGATCACGCAGCCGAGTAGGCGAGCTATTCGATTTCGCCATAGACCTTCAGGATCAGGTTCATCTGATGACCTCGCTGGAACAGGTGCAGGAAACCTTGCCCCGGTTGACAACCCTCTACCCCAAAAACCTGTCCGAAAGATGGCAAAGTGAGCGAGCCTGATCATGGTCAAGCCGACGCCGGTCGAAGGTTAAGCGATGACGAACAGGGTGCAGCGGTACATAGCTTGGACGAGTTGGCTTAGCAAACCGCGTTGTGCTGGCGACGGAATTGGTACAGCAACTTCGCCACAAAAGCGTGTTGTTATCGTCAGTTGACGTCATCGATCGCGTTGGCGCCGAAGCCATTACCCGTGCCAACCGGCGCATTCACGGCCGCACCGAGCGACTCGCGGGAAACCGCCTCCGCCACCGTCAGCGGCTGGACAAATTGCTTAAGCGCTAAGAGGGCAGCAAGACGATATAGCTGGCATGGCTGCGCCAGTCGTCTGCCAAACCTAACTCCCGCCATATGCTCGAACACATAGAGCGCCTTAAAAGCCTGGCAAGCTCTTGCCTGCCTGCAGGCATCGAGCGGCAGGTGCACCCAGGACCGCTTGCTCAAAATCGTACGTAAGGGCGTCAGATGACGCCTGCTGATTTGGGCAAATTTGAGCGGCAGTGCTGTTACGCCCCACCCTCGTGGATATAGCCATAGAAGGCATGGCCACCGTCACCGACGAAATCATCGACTCGCACGACCGCATTATTGGCAAGCTATTCAACGCCGCCAAGAACCAGCATCAGCCGCAGTTTCAGGTTTCTGGCAAAGTCACTTGGCGCGAGTCTTCGTAGACGCTGTCAAGCAATAACCGAACCCATGTTTACAGACGCACATGAAGTTCAGCAGCCGTATAGCATAATTCACACCCCGACTACAGCAGCTGCGTAACACGCAACAATAAATGAGCGTTTTTCATAAACATATCACTATTTAAATACCCGGCTGCTATGGCCAGCGTTAGTGGACTTTAATAAAATCCCTACGAACGGGTATCCCTCAACCCCAGAGGAGGGGTAGACGATGTCACCAGACCAGACAGAGCTGCCGAGCTGGACTTGACACCGCCCGAGCGAAAAACCAATGCATCAGCTCGCACTACCAAACTTCGGGGGCTCCCCCCGGCTTGATAATGCTCAATCAACAACCGGGCGGCATTGATAACTGGCAACCTGCGAGCACTAGTCGCTAGCAAAAGTGTACGACAGAGCCTTATGCACATTAAATCAGGCTCACACGCTGATTTTTTCTTTGTTCTGCCCCATCAATAGAAGACAACGTATTTAAATCTATAGCGCGCGCGGAAGGGAAAATCTTACGATTAACCACTTCGGGCAGGCGACTCAGCGAGGTCATCTGCGACTTAACACAATCCGCTAATTTTTGGTAAAAACGGAGGTAATCAATGACGGCCATAAACTTGGAGCGCTGGATAAAGAGCCTGGGAGATTCTTACGACTTTCTCGTCGCTCAGGGAACTATTGCCGACGGTCCTTTGCAAGCGCTATACGCGAACAGCGGCACCTTGGAGATTGAGCCAACGCCAGGTATTGAGCTGATTTTTGGCGCTGAGACAAAGCGTTTCAACGCCATTCAAATCATCTTGCAGGGTGATATAGAAAATGGAGTAGAGGCTTATTCAGGGCCGTTACCTGCGCCCTACTCTGCTGCCAAAAACCAGCTTCTGGTGCGAGCGCTCTTGGGTCCCCCCCTTCGCTCCGTAGGCAGTTTTGATGTACCTAACTCGGTAAAAACCATCGGTGGCTGGGACAGCTATCGATTACCATCAACCCTTCACCCTGGCGCAGTTGCCGACTTCCAGTACGCCGAGGACTTTCGAGTTGATCGCATTGTGTTCGCGTTAATAGACCCAGATTGACCGACGCTATCGGCGTCGCCCACGACGGCCAGATGAGTCTGCGGGGCCACCGAGACGACCTCGGGTGGCATTGCAAATACCTCGACTGAGCGCGAAGGTTAAACTTTATCCTGCGACTAAATAAGTAAATGCTTGCTCTGCCACCTCAATGCACGCAGCCCCTTTGAGAACATGCCACTCGACGCTGTTTCAGAAGGCGAGAACCTTTCCAGCTATCCAACCCTTACTCAGCCACGCCCAAAACTTCGCTTAAATTGCTCGGGGGCTCGAAGCACTCGATATTGCACAAGCCCTGCCCATCCACCACCAGCTACTTTGGGATTTTGATAGCTTACAGAAACAGATGTAGAAGGAATCGCTACCAAACTTCACGCAAGCCTCGCAGGCTTTGGAATATTCTGATGCCTGCAATCAGCTCGACCTGCCACACAACGGCTTAGCCTTTAGAGCCTTAACTGTCAGTACCGATGCAAAACTGACCCACCCTACCGGTTGAAAACTGACCCACTTGGGCAAAATGCAGCTTTTGCGAGCTGCCCATGCTGTCCCAGGAGCAACACGTGGAAATCAGTGTTCTTATTCGTCAGGGTTTGTCTATTCGGGCCATCGCCCGGCAGATGGGCTGCTCTCGCAATACCATTCGACGCCACCTCAAATTACAGGCCCAGCGCCAGCCCGTCGTCTATGGCCCGCGCGCGCAGCGCGTGGGCAAGCTTGTGCCTTTCGAGGCCTATCTGCGTCAGCGCGTAGAAGCCGCTCGACCCCATTGGATTCCCGCCATCGTGCTGTTGAGGGAGATCCGCGAGCAGGGTTACGAAGGCGGATACTCAATCCTCACCAGCTTTCTGCTGACCTTGAAATCCAAGGCAAACGAAGCCGTCGTTCGCTTTGAAACCGAGCCCGGTGAGCAGATGCAGGTGGACTTCACCGTCATTCGGCGTGGCCGCGATCCGTTGTTGGCATTCGTTGCAACGTTGGGCTGGAGCCGTGCGACCTACGTCGTTTTCTCCCGTCGCGAAGACTCCGCAGCCTGGTGTTCCGGTATCGAAAAGGCGCTGCGTTTCTTCGGCGGTACGCCGCGAAAGCTACTCTTCGACAACGCCAAAACTATTATCCAGGAACGCGATGTTTATGGCCCCGGTCAGCACCGCTGGAATCCCGCGCTATTGAATTTGGCAGAGCGCTATGGCTTCACACCGAAAGTCTGCCGGCCTTATCGGGCGCAGACCAAGGGCAAGGTCGAGCGCTTCAACCACTACCTGAAAAACAGCTTCGTAGTGCCACTGGCCGCGTCACTTAACCAGGTCAGCTTGCTGTTGGACGTTGAAGTCGCGAACAGCAAGATTGGCCCTTGGTTGATGGAGGTCGCCAACGCCCGAACACATGCGACGACGGGCGAAATACCGCAACACCGACTGGATACCGAAGTGCACCACTTGTTGCCCCTGCCAGAGATCCAAGGGGTTGCGAGCAGCATGATTTCGGTCGTCCAACCCATGCCGGTGGAAAGCTTGCAGCATCCGCTCTCTGTCTATCAGGCACTGCTTGAGGTGCGTCCATGAACCTTCAACATCTGCGCATCGAGTCTCTTTGCCAACAGTTCAAGCTGGACACTTTTGCGACGGACTGGCCGGCTCTGGCCCAGCAAGCGGCCGAAAAAGAAACGAGCTATGCCGACTTCCTGGAACAGCTTCTGCTGAGCGAGGATCGCGCTCGAAACGAGCGTCGGCGGCAAGCGCTGCTGCAACAGTCCGGGCTGCCGGCGGTGAAAACGGTTGAACAATACGACTTCAAATTCGCCAGCGGCGCGCCGCAAAGCCAGATCCTGGAACTGGCCGGGCTGGCCTTCATCGAGCGTAAGGAAAACGTCGTACTGCTGGGGCCTTCGGGCGTTGGCAAAACACACTTGGCCAGCGCTCTGGCTCATCGGGCGATAATGGCAGGCATTTCCACCCGATTTATCTCTGCCGCCGACCTGACTTTGCAACTCGTCGCCGCGCACCATCAAGGGCGCCTGGCCCAGTATTTCAGTCGCGTTGTTCAACGCTCGAAACTGCTGGTGATTGATGAGATCGGCTATTTGCCTTTTGGCCGTGACGAAGCCAACTTGTTCTTCAACGTGATCGCCAAGCGGTACGAACATGGCAGCTTGGTGCTGACCAGCAACTTGCCGTTCAGCCAGTGGGCAACGACCTTCGCCGACGACTCAACACTGACCGCTGCGCTGCTGGATCGGCTTCTGCACCATGCGCATATCGTCCAGGTCAGCGGACAAAGTTATCGACTGAAGGACAAGCTGAAATCAGGTCAGGTGGTGCCGAGAGAAACGGCCTCGCCACAAAAATAAACAGACCTCAAACACCGCCGGGGTGGGTCAGTTTTACTTCGGTAGGGTGGGTCAGTTTTCAACCGGTGTTGACACTTAACTGCTTTTTGTAGTGGCCCTGCGCAAACAGCCTCAATGTGCTGGCAGGAAAGACGGAAATAAATTCCACATCAGCGTACACCGTGAGCAGGTATCAGCTGCCTTCCAGGTACTATCAGATTGCTGCTTAGCCGCGATTGCCCAATCGACAAGTGCAAAGTCAATAATATAGCGCGAGTGTCGCTAGAATCGCGTGTCAGTGTCGGGGCCCAATTAACCTGCTGCCACATCAGTGGATTTCCGCCGGACTCATGCAAGGTAACTGCGGTGGGGCACTTATTTTCAGTACGACTTTAACCAGTTGCGCACATGGCAAGTTGATAGTTGCGACGTACTGCAGTCGCCCTTGACGAAAGCCAAGCGCAGTTGGGTGATATCGGCGTTTTTTACATAATGCATCGCGTCCTCCAACTGCCCCGGGTCGCCGTACCCGCCTTGTTGCATCTCCTTGAGCGCCTCTTCCTTGCTCCAGCCCTGAACCACGGTGCGGTACATGGCTGCCATAAGGCCGGTACGGTTACGACCATGTTTACAGTGCATCAGAACAGGACCGTTGGTTTCAGCCTCTTGCAAGGTTCGTAATACACGCAGCACGTCGGCATCGTCGACCCTGTCTGCATGCAGAGGAATGCTCACTCGCTTGACAAGAGCATCGCCCAACCATGAAGCATCATTCACCTTGATAAAGCTAACCACCGTTTTGACCTGCAATTGCTGCAGTAATGGTAGGTTTTCTGTGTTAGGCAAAGCACTGCGATACAACGTGGGGGTCATTTGATAGAGATTAAACGTTGTGTCCACCGGCGCCGCCCAGATCATTGCATGTTCGGGCGAGAGGAGGGGGAGCTCGGTCACTACAGCCCGTGCATCAGTAGACATGAGAGTCAACATAACCCAGATGGCAACGTTACCAAGAGGACGCATACCGGTAAGATGTCGCACTTTCATGTAGCGCTCCATAACAGTCCCTTTTTGTTGTAAACGGGGCCCTCAACAGGGGCGCGTATGGTGGAATTACACGACAAAGGAAATCCCGGTAAAAAGAATACTTTAAAGCCATAGCCATCCTTCGCTGGCCGTTTCAGACGTTGCACCATGATTTTATTCTCAAATCGATTTTAGTGCTTCCGGTATACATCTCGGCGATTTTCAATCCGCACCCCCAGAATCGTCACCACGCTGTCTTGAATACTACTGATTATCCGGTAGTCGCCTACTCGGTATTTCCAACCCCCCCCAAGCGCCGCCCCCTTCAAGGCCTCGCCAATGCTGCGTGGATCATCCAATAACGAAACAGGGCTTCGCAAAAACTTGACAATGCGGCGGGCGATTTGATGATTGATCTTGCTCAACTCCTTGGCAGCTGCTTGATCTACTTCAATCGTCCAAACCATGCTGGTTGATCACCTCTTCCAGTGATGCAGTTTCGGTTCGGCCTGCCCGAATTTCGATCATGCGTGCTCGGAAACGTAAAGGTCTTCCCGATCTTCCAGATGCTCACAAATAGCCTCTTGGCGTGGTACGTTTTACTGCGCCCAGTGAGCGCTGCAAGATGTTCCAGGCGCACCTCAATGCCCTCCGGAAGCCTGAGTGAAATAGCCATGGCTGATCTCTATTAAATGAATGCAATACAAGCATTGCAGCGCATCAATGGAGTGTCAATTTGCGCTGCTGAGGAAGAGCGTTGCGCAAGCCCCCTTCGCAATCTGACTAAAAAACATTAAATCCCCTCACCCGGATCGCACCCGGATTTTTCATTGACTCCGTGACGATGCGCGACCTCTCGGTGACCTGCGCTCCCCCGAACAGCAATCTTCCACAACCGACAATTTCGCGTATTTCTGTATACTTTTCATGTCCAACATTGAGGAGGCAGATCACAGCGCAGTGAGCCGGACGGAGATTGTGTTCTCCCAAAACTGGGGCCGGGCGCTTGATCGCTGTCAGCCTAACCGGCAATCGGATGCCGAACTCGAGTAGAAAGCCATGCATCTGATTCACGGTCCTGGTACGGTCGCGGATCAATGATTCACGGATCCGCTGGGAAACGGACTGCGCTCGTTGATCAGGCGATTTAGGTGTTACGAAGCGTATGGATGGGCGTGAGGCGGCTTCGCATATGGCTTGGGCATCGACGAAGTCGTTTTTTTTCTTTGACGAAAGGCTTCACGAACTGAAGCAAAATCAGCTTGGCTTCATGGCCCATAGCCTTGATCCAGTGGGCGCCAGCACAGGCCTCCGTTACCACAGTACACACGGGATGATTAGCTAGGAATACCATCGTCTGCTGTCGTGAGCACTTCTTGCGCAAAACTTCTTTGCCGGCCTTGCCCTAGGCATGCAGACAGAAGTTATGTTTGCCGATATCGATGCGATTAGTGTCACTGTACTCATGATGATCTCCGCGGTGAAAGCACCCTGCAAAAGCGTAACCTTCGAAGGGTGGCGGGTGACCGTCTCAGTAGGGCCTAAAGAGCCGCAAAACCACGCGCTCGGGCGCAGTCGGGGCGGACTGACGACCAACACTCACATGCTGGGCGATGTCAATGGCGTGCCTTGGCGTTTCCTGCTTTCAGGCGGGCAAGCCAGCGATATTGCTTACGCCCAGTCGTTGCTGGATCAGGCCAACATTCCGAACCTGCGTAGGCGCCCTGGCAAACGGCCGATGGATGCTGGCTGACAAGGGTATGACGCTGAAACTTTGCGCCGATACTGCGATCGCATATCTAATGTAACTCGTAATTCCGCTGCGTGACATGAAACGCCTCCCAAGCCGGAGTTGCCTAGGCTGCTTGATCGACCCAAATACCGACAGAGCTACATCATTGAGCGCATGTTCGGTTGGCTGAGGGAAAATCGCCGCATCGTTACGCGCTTCGGCAAGCTCGCAACAAGTTTCGCGGCGATGGTCTAATTGGCCTGTGCCAAGTGGTGTCTGCGACAGTATTTTTCGTACAGAACCTAGCGGCCTGCTTGCCAGGCTCCTTATCTCACTTGATGCAGGCCACCTGCATCAAGGTACCTGCAACGTTTTTGCTCACATGGCCGTTATTCATTTCGACGGCATAATGTTCATCCCAGGTCCCAGTCCCGGGCACCGCCTCCTCGGCCCAGTAATAGTTTTTCGCCTCCCCGTTTTCGAACGGCCATCCATAAATGTCGCGCATGATTCCGTTACCAGGCGCATTCTCCTCAGAAGCCTCCACATCGCCCGTCAACCTGGTGAATAGTTCTTTTAAGTCATCTACTTTTGGCAACCTGGCGTTCTGACTAGAACAAAAATTACTTGCATCGTGCCAGTTCAACGCTGTCACCTCCGGTTGAATGAAAGGCTCGATCCCACTTGCAATAGACTGAAGTCTGTCAGAGATTTTCTCTAAGCCCGCCACACCTGACTGTGAAATTGGTGTCACCCCAACGGTAATATCTGCACCTTGATCCATGTAGATTAACTGGTAGATTTGGTTGGTGGCCCCAGCAATGGCCCCACCATTTCGGTACCACTGGAAGTTCACCGCACCGTCACTGTTGCCCACGTAGTTGAAGGTGGCCTTCAACTTCTGGCCAACCTTGCCAACGGCTGCGCCGGAATCGAAGTCTATAATTTCCACATCAGTGACACCCGGAGCAATCTCGTGGGTCGCCGTTACTTTGTCCCCGGTTAGCGGCACCTTCAAGTTGTTCGTAGGCAATATCGTCAGCTCCACCAAATTGCCATAATACGTTTGCGCATCCAGGGCCGGAGACGTCACGGTGCCATTGTCAGGCACCACTTGCGTCGAACTGTCGACCGCCGTTGCCGTGTCCTGCCGACCCCAGGCATAGGTCGAACGATCCAAGCCGCCGTTCGGGTCCGTATAGGTATAGGTCGCCGTCAGGATCTGACCCAGGTCCAGAGTACCGCTGATCTGCAGGTTATCGATCTTAGGTTTCTGCTTGGAATCAATCACCGTGCCGCCTGTACCACCCGTATCCAGCCCGCTGGTGTCAGCCGTCAGCTTGTTACCGGTCAACGGCACCGACAGGTTGTTCTTGGCCAGCACGGACAGTTCCACCACCGCACCAAGATACGTACTATCCAGGGCCGGAGACTTCACAGTGCCATTGCCAGGCACCACTTGCGTCGAATTGTCGACAGCCGCGGCCGTCGTGCTCTGCAGACCCCAGGCATACGTCGAATGATCCGCCCCACCGTTCGGGTCAACGTAGGTATAGCTCGCCTCCAGTGTCTGACCCAAATCCAGAGTACCGGTGATCGTCAGCGCACTGATCTGGGGCTTCTGCGAAGAATCAATCACCGTGCCGCCTGTACCACCCGTATCCAGCCCGCTGGTGTCAGCCGTCAGCTTGTTACCGGTCAACGGCACCGACAGGTTGTTCTTGGCCAGCACGGACAGTTCCACCACCGCACCAAGATACGTACTATCCAGGGCCGGAGACTTCACAGTGCCATCGCCAGGCACCACTTGCGTCGAATTGTCGACAGCCGCGGCCGTCGTGCTCTGCAGACCCCAGGCATACGTCGAATGATCCGCCCCACCGTTCGGGTCAACGTAGGTATAGCTCGCCTCCAGTGTCTGACCCAAATCCAGAGTACCGGTGATCGTCAGCGCACTGATCTGGGGCTTCTGCGAAGAATCAATCACCGTGCCGCCTGTACCACCCGTATCCAGCCCGCTGGTGTCAGCCGTCAGCTTGTTACCGGTCAACGGCACCGACAGGTTGTTCTTGGCCAGCACGGACAGTTCCACCACCGCACCAAGATACGTACTATCCAGGGCCGGAGACTTCACAGTGCCATTGCCAGGCACCACTTGCGTCGAATTGTCGACAGCCGCGGCCGTCGTGCTCTGCAGACCCCAGGCATACGTCGAATGATCCGCCCCACCGTTCGGGTCAACGTAGGTATAGCTCGCCTCCAGTGTCTGACCCAAATCCAGAGTACCGGTGATCGTCAGCGCACTGATCTGGGGCTTCTGCGAAGAATCAATCACCGTGCCGCCTGTACCACCCGTATCCAGCCCGCTGGTGTCAGCCGTCAGCTTGTTACCGGTCAACGGCACCGACAGGTTGTTCTTGGCCAGCACGGACAGTTCCACCACCGCACCAAGATACGTACTATCCAGGGCCGGAGACTTCACAGTGCCATCGCCAGGCACCACTTGCGTCGAATTGTCGACAGCCGCGGCCGTCGTGCTCTGCAGACCCCAGGCATACGTCGAATGATCCGCCCCACCGTTCGGGTCAACGTAGGTATAGCTCGCCTCCAGTGTCTGACCCAAATCCAGAGTACCGGTGATCGTCAGCGCACTGATCTGGGGCTTCTGCGAAGAATCAATCACCGTGCCGCCTGTACCACCCGTATCCAGCCCGCTGGTGTCAGCCGTCAGCTTGTTACCGGTCAACGGCACCGACAGGTTGTTCTTGGCCAGCACGGACAGTTCCACCACCGCACCAAGATACGTACTATCCAGGGCCGGAGACTTCACAGTGCCATTGCCAGGCACCACTTGCGTCGAATTGTCGACAGCCGCGGCCGTCGTGCTCTGCAGACCCCAGGCATACGTCGAATGATCCGCCCCACCGTTCGGGTCAACGTAGGTATAGCTCGCCTCCAGTGTCTGACCCAAATCCAGAGTACCGGTGATCGTCAGCGCACTGATCTGGGGCTTCTGCGAAGAATCAATCACCGTGCCGCCTGTACCACCCGTATCCAGCCCGCTGGTGTCAGCCGTCAGCTTGTTACCGGTCAACGGCACCGACAGGTTGTTCTTGGCCAGCACGGACAGTTCCACCACCGCACCAAGATACGTACTATCCAGGGCCGGAGACTTCACAGTGCCATCGCCAGGCACCACTTGCGTCGAATTGTCGACAGCCGCGGCCGTCGTGCTCTGCAGACCCCAGGCATACGTCGAATGATCCGCCCCACCGTTCGGGTCAACGTAGGTATAGCTCGCCTCCAGTGTCTGGCCCAAATCCAGAGTACCGGTGATCGTCAGCGCACTGATCTGGGGCTTCTGCGAAGAATCAATCACCGTGCCGCCTGTACCACCCGTATCCAGCCCGCTGGTGTCAGCCGTCAGCTTGTTACCGGTCAACGGCACCGACAGGTTGTTCTTGGCCAGCACGGACAGTTCCACCACCGCACCAAGATACGTACTATCCAGGGCCGGAGACTTCACAGTGCCATTGCCAGGCACCACTTGCGTCGAATTGTCGACAGCCGCGGCCGTCGTGCTCTGCAGACCCCAGGCATACGTCGAATGATCCGCCCCACCGTTCGGGTCAACGTAGGTATAGCTCGCCTCCAGTGTCTGACCCAAATCCAGAGTACCGGTGATCGTCAGCGCACTGATCTGGGGCTTCTGCGAAGAATCAATCACCGTGCCGCCTGTACCACCCGTATCCAGCCCGCTGGTGTCAGCCGTCAGCTTGTTACCGGTCAACGGCACCGACAGGTTGTTCTTGGCCAGCACGGACAGTTCCACCACCGCACCAAGATACGTACTATCCAGGGCCGGAGACTTCACAGTGCCATTGCCAGGCACCACTTGCGTCGAATTGTCGACAGCCGCGGCCGTCGTGCTCTGCAGACCCCAGGCATACGTCGAATGATCCGCCCCACCGTTCGGGTCAACGTAGGTATAGCTCGCCTCCAGTGTCTGACCCAAATCCAGAGTACCGGTGATCGTCAGCGCACTGATCTGGGGCTTCTGCGAAGAATCAATCACCGTGCCGCCTGTACCACCCGTATCCAGCCCGCTGGTGTCAGCCGTCAGCTTGTTACCGGTCAACGGCACCGACAGGTTGTTCTTGGCCAGCACGGACAGTTCCACCACCGCACCAAGATACGTACTATCCAGGGCCGGAGACTTCACAGTGCCATTGCCAGGCACCACTTGCGTCGAATTGTCGACAGCCGCGGCCGTCGTGCTCTGCAGACCCCAGGCATACGTCGAATGATCCGCCCCACCGTTCGGGTCAACGTAGGTATAGCTCGCCTCCAGTGTCTGACCCAAATCCAGAGTACCGGTGATCGTCAGCGCACTGATCTGGGGCTTCTGCGAAGAATCAATCACCGTGCCGCCTGTACCACCCGTATCCAGCCCGCTGGTGTCAGCCGTCAGCTTGTTACCGGTCAACGGCACCGACAGGTTGTTCTTGGCCAGCACGGACAGTTCCACCACCGCACCAAGATACGTACTATCCAGGGCCGGAGACTTCACAGTGCCATTGCCAGGCACCACTTGCGTCGAATTGTCGACAGCCGCGGCCGTCGTGCTCTGCAGACCCCAGGCATACGTCGAATGATCCGCCCCACCGTTCGGGTCAACGTAGGTATAGCTCGCCTCCAGTGTCTGGCCCAAATCCAGAGTACCGGTGATCGTCAGCGCACTGATCTGGGGCTTCTGCGAAGAATCAATCACCGTGCCGCCTGTACCACCCGTATCCAGCCCGCTGGTGTCAGCCGTCAGCTTGTTACCGGTCAACGGCACCGACAGGTTGTTCTTGGCCAGCACGGACAGTTCCACCACCGCACCAAGATACGTACTATCCAGGGCCGGAGACTTCACAGTGCCATCGCCAGGCACCACTTGCGTCGAATTGTCGACCGCCGCGGCCGTCGTGCTCTGCAGACCCCAGGCATACGTCGAATGATCCGCCCCACCGTTCGGGTCAACGTAGGTATAGCTCGCCGTCAGTTTCTGACCCAGTTCCAGAGTACCGGTGATCGTCAGCGCACTGATCTGGGGCTTCTGAGAAGAGTTAATCACCGCGCTTTCGGCAGCCAGGGTCTGCGTCACACCGAGCACACCCAAGCCATTCTTCGGCTGTACCGACACTTCCAGCACCTTGCCGAGATCCAGTTCACCGATGGTATAACCCGGCACCTGGCCCCTGTCTTTTACCTTTTGACCGCTACCGACATTACTTTCCGTCGTTGCCTGATGCCCCCACAGATAAAGAGACTCGTCGTCAGGATGACCGGTATTCGCATTAAAAGCATAGGTGGCCGACAGAGTTTGACCCACCTCCATCACAGGCATGCCTCTGCTCGCCTGACCAACGATTCTCAGACCACTGATGCTAGGCGCGACAGAGGTGTTTGGGGTAACCGTCACGGTATAGCTGGCTGAGCCAGACACTTTACCGGCGCCAGTTTGCTCCAATGCGGTAATGGTCACCGTACCTATCATGATGGCGCTTAACAAACCGCTCACGGAATCGACGCTCAGCGTTGCTGGGTCGGATGATGAGTAAGTGATGTTTCCTTGACGTCCGCCTTGAACACGCAGCCCTGGATCGTTAGTGCCTGCCATCATGCTCATACTGGTCAGCGCAAAGGCCAGCGGTGCGAACTTATCCTTTTCCTGATACTCAAGAACGATATTGTAGTTGCGATTGACGATATCGGTCTTGGCTTGAGCCAATGGACGTAAGGCAATGGACTTTTGGGGATCAAGCATCTGTTGAAGAGACTTGTCAAAGTCCCACGTCAAACCTACCCCCAGATCCCAGCCAGCACGGCCACCCGTCACTTTAGTGTGTTGAGCATTCAGATTCAGCAGGGGAATCGGTTGATACTTGGTGCCCAGGGTATATCCCCTTGGGTCCTTTTCAGTCTGACTGCGACTGCCCGATACATCGACCCGGTCGCCACCCCACTGAAAATATTTACCCGAGACGGACAACTGCCTAACGCCAGGTACGCTTGCCTCAACATTGGCGTCCCAGCCCCTGGCAGCACGCTCTTGAAGAATACGAGTATCTGGGTCGCTGTTAAGGCGATGGTCTTTGGAGTTTTTCCAACCACTGAGCGGCGTGTAGTAGTTGGCCGAGAAGCGTGCCTGATCTGTCCACGCTTCTGCACCAATGCCCCCACGCGTATGGTTACGCGACATATCTTGGTCGATAAAGCTGTTGACGCCCAATACCCAATGCTCATCGACTTGGTTCCGATAACCCAAGCCAAGGTTGGCCAGATTACGTTCGCCGAAAGTGCGGGTACCAATTTGACCGAAAAAAATGTCGTCTTCGCGTTCGTAAATAGGCTGAAGGTAATCGAGTGAATAATTGAATTGGCCATTATTAACGTTGGCCTGAATACCGACCTTGGCGGTACCATTCGCACCGAGGAAATTCTCGAGCTCGCGAGACGCACCTCCCGTTAAGCCCCCGGCTGCACGCTGTGTGAGTATGCCAGACGGATCCGCCCCTCTTCGTTGGTTGGCTCCGAGAATTTGGGCCGCGCCAACGACTTCCTGGGCGACACCGCTTACAAGTTTTTCTTGCTCCTTACGGTTTTGAGCCGATGCCCTGTTATCGAACGAGCCTATAGGCCCTGGCACCAAAATGAAGTCGCCGGCTTTCAGTGTAGTCAATTTACTGGCGAGCATGACTTGCCCGTTCAACGTTGAAAGCTCGCGGGCCGAACGATTGAACCTGCCAGCAACAGCGGCAAGACTTTCACCTTCCTTCAGTTGATAGATGAGATAGTTGTTATACAGGCGCGCCTCCCCTTCGGAACTGTAGGGCACCAGGACCGACGTAGACAACCATCCGTAGGCTTGGAATTGCTCGCGCAAGGCGCTTAATGAGCTGACTGGCAGCGAAAAGCGCTCGGCCACCGACTCCAACGTTTCACCTTGATTCGGTGGATAGATAAGATATTGCTGCTGCCGTTCCACAGCGATGGCCTGAGGAAAAGGCGTCGCTCCGGATGACGTTACATTCCCTGTAAAACATAGCAGCGTCCAATATGTAATCGCCTTCTTTGAAAACAACATAACTAAACTTCACCTACGGCAAATCAATTAAGTACGCAGCACCGGTAAATGCTGGATAAAGAAACTCAACCACTGAAACCAGCCTCAGGCTGCTAGACACTCCATGCTCAAAAATGCATTGTGCGCAACTCATCGAATGACGCAGGAGCCCAACAACATTTAATCAAGGCACATCACAACAGCTAAAATATCAATCTTGTATTTTGAGACGCTCAATCGTTTCGAAATTTGTTGCATTCTTCTCGCTCCTCCTTGAGCCGTCCGTCTAGTATTGTCTGACCAGCATCCGTAGCAGGAACGATGAAGCCCTGTTCGTCAAATGCCCCCACTTGCAAGCGGTAGCGGGAAAAACGTTCAGGAACAGGCACACGAAACTGTTGCTCCTCACCCGATTGCACTGCGCCGATGGCGTGCAATACGCTAGTGCCCGGACGGCACTGGGCATTGATCGGCGTTACAATCAGGTAGCCTCGATAAACTGGAGCGTCGCCTAAATTGACAAGCGTGCCACCGACTACTTGAGTTGCACCGTAACTGAGCCCCATATGAAACTTTATTTGCAGCTGGGGAGCCGCCCAAGCGTCGCCCCCCAAACACAACGCAGCAACGGCAGCGATTGTGCGAAGAAACAATAACGCGCCCAAAGTTGACCGCCTCAAAATATAAACACCACTAAGTATGAGGCTCGCGCCATAATTTTCACGTTATTTAGTGTTAATTTATAACTTTTAATAGCTGCCAATTCGGAAACGAATTCGCCGTGAGCAATGCTCTGTACGCTTAGCCGTGTGAAAAATCATCTCGACAAGTGGTGTTTCCAATGGTCATTACTGACCAATGGCTTTGTAGGTATCCCCCGCCGTCAGGATAGTTGTCGCCCCTCCGGTTTTTACTAAAAAAGCATATCCGGGGCGGAATGGGACTGGTTCCACCATAGTATTCACCCGCTGAACCTGTCGATGGCCGAGGTTCCTCAACACGAAAGGGGGCAGCGAAATGTCGTTTTCCAACTGGAGCAAGCAGTTCGGTTTTTTAGGGAAGTGTAGGGTCCGAAAACAAGTTACCTGCCGAGAGTTGTCCGCCGAAAGTAAGTTTATTGTCGTCGTTGAAGCGGCCGGTTTGTCCGAGATCGACCTGGGCGAGCATCTTTACTCCAAGCAAATCCTGCATGACGACAAGCCTTCATTACCGACCAGAAATCGAAAAAAGGAAGCCTATTCAGCAAACTGTCGAGGTTCCGTCAGGCTTCAAATGCGTGCTTTGAAGATGAATGGCATTGCGCAAACGTTAGTTTGCACCGCATCTAAGTGATAGCAGCGTGATGATCTGGCAACAGGATAATTGCATAAACAGTTCCAATCCTCTATCCGAGTTCGACCTCTGATGAGAAGTCTTTACCAAACGTCTTAGTAAATGATCGCCGGTTTCCTAATCATGCCGTCGATAGCCATTTACGACGAGGCGACACAATTATCTTGACCGGAAAATGTCTATGGCGGCCATTTGACACTCAGGAGCGCCGTTAGAAATATTTGGAAAACTCCTTCGGACTTGTGCTGTTTATCTGAAAGTTTCACTTCTTTCGATGGACTGAAATATGCTCACAACGCTTAAAGCACTGCTTACTAGTGCGGTGCTTCAGAAATGCCACTGATAAACTGGTCTAGGCTCTGTAAAAACTCACTTATCAAGTGCCGTGTATCGAAATGGGCCGCTCAGCAACTGTCATTTCCCTTTCAAACCCTGAAGAAGCGAAATTTTTTGCGCCGGGTCAAGCTCCGCAAAGGCCCTCAGGATGCACGTCTGCGTGCCGAGAAGCTTTTGCCTGCGCAGCCATGTGGTGTCACGATTTCTTTAAATTGGAACTGCTGGGCTTGAACGATAAACCGGGCTCTGGTCGGCCACGCACCATTTCAGATGAACAACTTCAGCGAGAGGTATTGCAAGGTAAAACCCGACGATGCCAGCCATTGGCTCCCTGGCTGAATTTAGTCGAGCGCTTTTTCTCAACGTTGAGCGAGAAGTGAATCAAGCGACAGGCACACGTCTGAGTCAAGGATCTCGCTCCGATTGAGCATTACCTAAAGGCTTACAGCCAGAACCCGAAGCCGTTCCGGTGCAACAAGAAAACCGAGGACGTTCTCGTCTCAGTCGCTCGTGCAGCGAGCGCTGGTCAAGTGAATTTTCAGTGGTACTTCTGAAACACCACCACACTAGTGTTCGATGCCATCCATGCAGAGCACTACCCCAGAGACGTCTCTACGGCTCTATACTCAAGCATGACTTTCGCAACGGCCGATCGCCGCCAATGGCGTACGAGAATTGACGATGAAAACAACTTTGAAACGTCCCTCTTCGCTTCCCGAGCGCGAAGGCGTAATTCCCAGTCATCTTCCGTTCCCTGTGGTGGGAATTGGGGCATCGGCTGGCGGCTTAGGTGCACTGAAAACGTTTTTCGAGCAGATGCCAAGCGATAGTGGTATGGCGTTCGTCATCGTTTTGCATCTTTCACCCAACCACGAAAGTGTGGCTGACCAGATCATTCAGGACTCGACACCGATGCCGGTGCACCAGGTCAACGATACCTGTGCCATTGAGCGAAATAACGTCTATGTGATTTCACCTGCCAGCCAGCTATCTATGAATGACGGTTATTTACGGGTCATCAATACCCCTCGACCGCTCGGACATCACATAGCCATCGACTTGTTCTTCCGCGATCTGGCGGACGTACACAAGGAATACGCGTTCTGCATCGTACTCTCCGGCACCGGCAGTGATGGCGCGGTTGGGCTGTCGCGAATCAAAGAGCAGGGTGGGGTGACTATTGTTCAGGCGCCTTCAGACGCGGAATTCGATGGCATGCCTCAGGCCGCCATCGCAACTCGCCTGGTGGATGTGGTGCTACCCGTCGCCGAAATCCCTCTGAAACTGGTTGAATTGTGGCGCAACTCGCAAAACATCAAACTGCCAACTCCCCATGATATGCAGTTGCCTGCCGACGCTGCGGAGCACGAGCGCGTGTCTGCCGAGCAAACGCTGCAGGACATCCTGCTGCTGCTGAGAACGCGTACGGGGCATGACTTCAAACACTACAAGCGCGCTACCGTGCTGCGGCGTATCGAACGTCGCCTGCAAGTGACCGCGCAACCAGATCTGCCGGCTTACTTCAGCTATCTGGAAAGCCATCCCGCAGAGGCCAACAATCTACTTGGCGATATGTTGATCGGCGTGACCAACTTTTTTCGCGATCGCGAAGCTTTCGAGGCACTGGAACGTCATGTACTTACAGCGTTAATGGGGTGCGGTCTAGAAAAACCAAAACCTGACGAAGTCCGCATCTGGTCTGCTGGCTGTTCGACCGGCGAAGAAGCGTACAGTTTGGCCATCCTGTGTACCGAACATCAGAAGCTCGAAACCAACCCGGTTAAGCTTCAGGTATTCGCAACCGACATCGATGAAAGAGCAATTAGTATCGGGCGCACTGGACAGTATCCCGAAGCCATTCTCACCGATGTACCGCCAACACGGCTGCGTCAGTACTTTGTAAAAGATGCTCAGCGATACAAGGTATGTAAGGAAATTCGCGAAAAAATCCTCTTCGCTAAGCACAGCCTCCTATTAGACCCACCATTTTCTCAAATCGACCTGATCGTCTGTCGCAACTTGCTCATCTATCTGGAGCGGGATATTCAGCGTGAAATCCTGCAAATGTTCCATTTTGCGTTGAAACCTGGTGGTTACTTGTTCATGGGGTCGTCCGAGTCTGCCGACGCTTGCCCTGAACTGTTCACCCCTGTGGACAAGCGCAACCGTATTTTTCGTGCGAAGGTAGGCGGTATCGGTCGGCGTGCGCCCACCATGCCGCGCGGCGGCTTTACTTCGTTCAATACCTCGCCCCCTCCTCCGTTGGCGCAGGTGCAGCAAAAAGTCGCCTACGCCGATATTCACCAGCGGGCGCTTGAACAACGCTTGCCGCCGAGCATGATTGTGGACGTCAATACCGACATCTTGCATATGAGTGAAGGGGCAGGCCGATTCCTCCGCTATGTGGCCGGCGAAATGAGCCGCAACTTGCTGACGCTTATCATGCCTCAATTAAGGTTGGAGCTACGTACGACGCTGTTCCAGGCGCAGCAAAGTGGCAAGCCCATTATGTCCAGGAAGAGTCGAGTGCAAGACCCGGCGGGTGATTACCTGGTGGATATCATAGCTCAGCCTTACAAGGATAAGGCCACTGATCAGGACGTACGCCTGATCGTGTTCGAGGTTTCTCACGTTGACCCCGACATGCCTTCTAATGGACTGAACTTCCAAACTGAGAGCCAAGTGCTTACTAGCTTGGAAAACGAACTGCAACGTACCAAGCTACACTTGCAGGAGACCATTGAGCACTCGGAAATTTCCAGTGAAGAACTCAAGGCTTCCAATGAAGAAATGCAAGCCATCAATGAGGAACTCCGTTCAGCCACTGAAGAACTTGAGACCAGCAAGGAAGAACTGCAGTCGATCAACGAGGAGCTCCTCACCGTCAATTACGAACTCAAATCCAAGGTCGAGGAAACCGATAAGATCAATGACTACCTGGCTAACCTGATCGCCTCCACCGATATCGCCACCGTGTTCGTCGACCGTAACATGCATATTCGATGGTTCACTCCTCGGGCTACGGACATTTTCAGCATGCTCCCGGTGGATACTGGTCGCTCTCTGCTGGACATCACACACCGCCTGAATTACCCGCAGCTAGCAGACGATGCCACGTCAGTGTTTGAGTCACTCAACATGATGGAGCGCGAAGTCAGTAGTAGCGACGACCGCTGGTATATCGCCCGCTTATTACCGTACCGCTCCAGTGAGAGTCACATCGATGGCACGGTCTTGACCTTCATCGACATCACCAAGCGCCGTGAAGCAGAGGACGATCTTCGTGTGGGCCAGGAGCGCATGCGCCTGGTGGCGGAAAGCACCCATGACTTCGCCATTATCATCCTCGACGAGCAGGGCTTGATCACCGACTGGAATACAGGTGCCGAGTTAATCTTCGGCTACACCAGCACCGAGGTGATTGGCGCCTATTACGATTTGATCTTCTCACTTGATGATCGCGGCGCCGGCATACCTGAAAACGAATTGCGACAAGCCCGCGAGCACGGTCGCGGCGAAGATGAGCGCTGGCATGTGCGCAAGGATGGAAGTCGTTTCTTCTCCAGCGGGGAAATCACCTTGCTCAGGACGGAGGTGGTGATGGGCTATGTGAAAATCGCTCGCGACCTGACCGGCCACAAGCGCCTGCATGAAGCACAAAGCAAAAGGATCGCGGAAAACCAAGTCACCAGTCACATGAAGGACGAGTTCTTCGCCGTCATGTCCCATGAACTCAAACACCCGCTCAATCTAATCCAGCTCAACGCCGAAATCCTGCGGCGCTTGCCGGCCATCCGCAGCGTTGACAAGGCGAGCAAGGCGGTCAACACGATCAGTGATGCGGTCGCCAGTCAGGCGCGTATTATTGATGACTTGCTTGATGTAGCGCGTATCCGCACAGGTAAACTTAAACTCAAAACAACTCCGCTCGACTTGGCGGCCATGCTTGGGGAAATTCATGCCTTGGCCGTCGAAGAGTATCCAAACGTTGAGTTGAACCTGCAGATTCCCTCCTCAAATCCTGCTCCAATGATCGTGGAGGGCGACGCCACACGCTTGGAGCAGGTGGTATGGAATCTGCTGCACAACGCGCTGAAGTTCAGTCCGACGAACGCCAGGATTCAGATCATACTCAGCAGGCGTGAGGATAGGGCTCAAATAGAGATCATTGATAACGGTATCGGACTTTCCGCCACCGATATCGAACATGTCTTCGACCTTTTCAGTCAGGCCGCACCCAAAGTAGCCATCCTTCAGCGCGACGGGCTGGGCATTGGCCTGTCGCTGGTTCGTCAGTTGGTGCAAGCTCACGGTGGTTCTGTTACGGCCCGCTCGGTGGGACTGGGTCACGGTTGCACTTTCTCAGTGTTCTTGCCGCTTTCCGATCAGGTGCTGGAAGTCGGGTCTGATGACAAAAATCAGCAAAGCGGTCGTCTCAAGGGGCTCAAAGTCCTCGTGGTGGATGACGTTCCTGAAATCCTGGCGGCCATGCGGATGTTGCTCGAAATGGAGGGTGCGCTGGTCAACACTTTCAGTGAGCCACTACTTGCGTTGAAAAACGCTACAGATGAGCACTACGACGTGATCCTCTCAGACATTGGCATGCCAGAAATGAACGGTCATGAACTCGTCCAGGCACTGCGAAAAACCAATCGACACAGATTTACCCCGACGATTGCGCTGACGGGCTATGCCGTTCCCCCGCATCAAACAAAAGATTCCGGCTTTGATCGTCAAATGACAAAGCCAGTGGAGTACGAGCAATTAATTGAAACAATCGAAGCCCTTTGCAGCGGCATGCTGGAGTGAATTGCCATGGGCGAACTGACTATGAAATATGAAATCTAAAGGAGCAGTTGAATTCCAATGGGAGCTATTTTTGCGCTGCCCAGCCTGTTCAATACGTCCTTGGAGCGGCTGCTAATACGGTATTCCCGAACCTGATGGCTAGGGGCCGACGGTGAGCCTGGAAGCCCGTAAACGCTGATCAAGGGGAAGCGCGTCACGCATGTCGATAAAACTCACCACGCTAACGCCTCGGTCTTTGCCAAGATACTTGAAGGAGTAGTTGGCATTGAGGGAGTCCACAGCCACTTCAAATTTCTGTCCGTCCCTGGATATATGCAGGATCTCGTCTGGGCCGCGGTAAGTATTGGGCAGATCCATTCGGTTCATTAATTGCAGGATGCGATCATTGGCGCCCTGCACGTTCGCCAGCGAGAAATACCAGTTCACCGTGTTGTCCAGTTCGTTCTCATCGATCTGCTTGGAGAGTTTGCGGTGGCCGATGTCGCAACCGTAGACAATGATGGCGGCGAAAAGCACCTTCTTGGGTGCTTTGTACGTTGGTACTTATGTTGCCAATGCTCAAATTCGCCGAAAAATTGGCTGGCGTGATCCACTGTCGCCAACGCTTCGAGCAAGGAAATATATTTTCGCTCTGGAAAGAAGACGCCGAGCGAAGGACTGTCAACGTCCTCAATCTTGGGCGTGCCGACATGGAAAGTGCCCTTGGCGCGTACCGTGAGGTAAGGATTTGCGCCTGCCTTCAGCCGTTCGTTAATTTTCTTGAAACGAGCATCCAACTGCGCATCGAGCCGGCGCAGGGTAGTCTGGCCGTCGGCGACACCCTCCAATGAGGTACTGCGCACACTGAGCGTCCCAATCGGCTTTGGGGGTCAGGTACTCTTCGAGCCAACGGTATTTTTCCGAGCGGATCAGGTTTAAGGCGCCAGATTTGATCGCGCCGGCGACCTTAATAAAGAACAGCGCCTTGTATAGTGATACACGGAATTTTCCATCCGGACCGGTCAGCGCCGCACGTTGTTCGCTAGCAATAACGGGGGCGTCTCGTACGTTTTTCCTCGTTTTTTCTATCATCCCCTGCTAGCGGTCACCGAGTGAGCACGCGCGCTCTGCAACACGGCTGTTCGAAGGTCTAATCATGGTGATGGGGGACCCTGTTTGATCGATGCGACTGGTCCAACTGATTAATCCGATGGGTGCAAAAATGTATGCCTTGGCCGCCCCGCTGAGCCCACGAAAGCCCGCAAACGTCGCTCAACCGTTGAGAGGGCGGCAACGGGCATGCCAAGCCATGTTCTGAGACCGACAGACCATGATTGGGTGTGAATGAGGGGACGAGCAACAGAAGGGGGCGCGGAACTTTTCAGTGTGGCTGCGGCGCGGCGATCAGCATGCCGCATGGGTGATAGGCGACAACAGGGTGCGGTGAAAAGTCATGAATGAGGACTTTATATTTGGTTTCCCTCGAAAACGCCACCACGATCCGGCCTGCCGACTCCGGTGCGACAGGAGGCCGCGCTCTCACCTCGCGCTGCGCCAATACGGCCATCGCCGATTTGATTCTTATAGGCAGGAATAAGTTTATGGTGTACCCACGCAACTACAGCGCCTCTAAACAACCGTCGAAAAACGATTTCCCGAGCGCGCTAGGCGCGCTCGCCATGCTAGTGCTCGTCGCGACCCAGTCCTCGATGGCCGTGGCAGACGCGCTACCCACTGGCGGTGTCGTCACCCATGGTCAGGCGACAGTCAGCGCCGTCGGTTTCAACGCCATCAGCGGTGGCAGCTCAATGAGCATAATTCAAAGCACTCCTAACGCCGTGATTGGCTGGACCTCTTTTGATATTGCCCAAGGCAACTCGGTGAAATTTCAGGTGCCAACCGGTGGCGCTACTTTGAACCAGATTGCTGGCCCCTCCAGCCAAATCAACGGTAACCTGTCGTCCAATGGCGCGCTGTTTCTGATCAACCCCAATGGCGTACTGTTTGGCAATGCCGCGAACGTGAGAGTCGGCTCACTGGTCGCCAGTAGCAGCAAACTGGATCCCAATGATTTTATGAAGAATCAGTCCATCTTGACCGCAGATGGCGCGGGCAAGATCGCCAACGCTGGAACTATCACCGCCGGTTCAGGGGGCCAAGTGATACTCGCGGGTCCGGGCAAGATCGCCAATACCGGAACTATTACCGCCGGCTCAGGTGGCCAAGTGGTGCTCGCTGGTGCGGATGGGGTCGATAACAACGGTGTGATTAATGTACTGGGCGGTAGTATCCAGATGGTGTCCGCCGATAAATTTACCCTGACAATTCCGACCCAAAACAAATTTCTTGATATTCAAATAGACGGTGCGGCCACCGGTGGCGATATCAAGCACAATGGCTCTCTCAATGCGAGCTCAGTCACGCTGAATGCTAAAGGTTTGGTAGCCTCATTGGGCACCATTCAGGCAACCTCTATTGGCAACCTAACAGGTTCAGTCGGTCTCTCGGGAAGCCATGTAGATATCATGGGTGATATCGGGGCCGGCGGGAAAATTGAAATCCGAGGTAACGGAGGCGACAAATACATATCGCAAATTAAAGGGGCCCAACTGAGGGCGAAGACAGGTATTGACATAGATGTTAATACGGAGCTCTCGATTATTGTTTCACCCTTGATGAGTGATGCTGGTATCCAACTTAAAAGTGGCAGTGTGATGTCCGTGGATAGTAGTGTACTACAAGCGTATTCAGGCGATATTCATTTGACAGCAAACCCCGGCATAGACAGCTATAGTCCTAACAAAAGTGCCGTTCGGATCGATGGCTCTCGTTTGGAGGCCAAGGCCCCCAAGGCTTTGATCTCGATTACAGGGAATAATAGTAGCTATCAATCTCCAGCAAAAGGTGTGGAGATCACGGATAGCCAGCTGATAGGTCAAACCATTAAACTTGAAGGTCAAGGCAAGACTGGCGTTCACTTTCAAAACGCTAAGCTGACAGCCGACGCCATAATCGTATCAGGCAATAATAACTTTGTGGGTCCGCTAGATGCCCAGGACATCGGCATTATGTTCATGGGGACTAACACTCTATCGGCCAAACGAGAGCTGAATATGTTCGGTGTCGGAGGGGGAGCCGGTATCCGCTTCAACGGTAATAATACCTTGAGCTCGCAGCGGACCTTGGTGCGAGGGGAAGCGCAAAACGACCTTGGCATCAGTTTCTCTGGAAAACTCAACACACAGAACACCTCCGACGCGGCTCCTGCTAACTTTATTAGCAACGGTTTTATTGTGACGCCACCATTGACTCTCTAAGTAAGGTCTGAAGTAGTCAGCGACTTTTGATACCGTCGTTGGTAGAGGCTCAAAAGCCGCTGGCTGTTCAAAAGTCAGATCTTTTTTTGTTCTAACTGCAGGCAGCAAGGCTGCCTGCACCGCCCCGGCAGTGATAATCACAACATCGTAGTGGTGCGCTTCCAATGTGTGCTTGAGTAATCTTTTTCCTTCTAGACGAGGGCGCAATCGGGATACGTAAAAACCAGTCTTCGCTGCATCAGGAGATAGGATGTCATCGGGCGAACACGTCGCCGTCAACGATAATGCCCAAAGCGAAGTCGATCGATTGCTCGTGCGACAACACGCCAGTTGTGGGCCTGATATCGTGCGCCAGCAATTCTCACCCAATTGCAGCAAACCGCCACTGTGGGAGGCTCCCCCGATGTCAGGATAGTTGTCGCCTCTCCGGTTTCTCCTAAAAAAGCATATCGGGGGCGGAAAGAGACTGGTCGTGCCGTATTATTCACCTGAACGCAGAGCCGCATTACTGAAGATGCTGCTTCCCCCACTGAACCTGTCGATGGCCGAGGTTTCCCGGCGCGAAGGGGTCAGCGAAATGTCTTTGTCCAACTGGCGCAAGCAGCTCAGTTCTGAAGGAAGTGCAGTGTCTGAAAATAAGCCGTTGACCGAGAACTGGTCAGCCGAAACCAAGTTTGCTGTCGTCCTTGAAGCGGCCGGCTTGTCCGAGATCGACCTGGGCGAATATTGCCGGCGCAAAGGCCTTTACCCCGAGCAGATCACTGCCTGGCGACAAGCCTTTATCACCGGCCAGAAATCGGAAAAGGCTCAGCAAAAAGAAGATCGGGAGCAGTCGCGCAAAGACAAGAAACGCATCCAGGAACTTGAGCGCGAACTGCGCCGCAAAGACAAGGCGCTCGCTGAAACAGCCGCGTTGTTGGTGCTGCGAAAAAAGCTCAACGACTACTGGGGGACCGACAACGAGGACAACTGACGTCTTTGCCAGAACGGCAGTTACTCGTTGGCTGGCTGAGCAACGCGGTCGCGGCGGGAGCCAGAAAAATCCGGGCCTGCCGGGAAATCGGTCTATCGCTGCGGACTTTGCAACGGTGGACTGAAACAGACGTTATCGAGGCCGATGCCCGAACGACCACCGTACGACCAGCGCCGCGTAATGCGCTGAGTGAAGTCGAGCGACAGGCGATTGTGACGCTGTGCAACAGCCCTGCGTATGCCCATCTGCCGCCGAGCCAGATCGTGCCGCGCTTGGCCGATCAAGGGCGTTATCTGGCGTCGGAGGCGACGTTTTATCGCGTCTTGCGTGCGACGGGTCAACAGCAACATCGAGGCCGTAGTCAGCGCCCCAGGCGGTACGCAGCACCGACGACTCATGCGGCCAAAGCGCCCAATCAGGTGTGGTCGTGGGACATCACGTATCTGCCGTCGCCGATACGCGGCAAGTATTATTACCTCTATCTGATCGAGGATATTTACAGCCGCAAGGCCGTGGGCTGGGAGGTCTACGACGCGGAAAGCGGCGAGAAAGCCGCCGCGCTGCTGCAACGCAGCGTGATCAGCGAGCAGTGTTTACACGAACCGCTGGTGCTGCACTCGGACAACGGAGCGCCGATGAAATCAGTAACACTGTTGAGCAAGATGTACGAACTGGGCATCACGCCCTCGCGGGGCCGACCGCGGGTCAGCAACGACAATCCCTACTCGGAGTCGCTGTTTAGAACACTGAAATACTGCCCGCAATGGCCACAGGACGGTTTTGCCAGCTTGGACGCGGCACGCGCTTGGGCGAGGGATTTCATGCGTTGGTACAACAACGAGCACCGGCATAGCCGTATCCGGTTCGTCACGCCGACTGAGCGGCATTGAGGACTGGATCATCAGGTCTTGGCCCGGCGACATGAGTTGTGAGAGCGAGCCAAGGAGAAAAAACCGGAGCGGTGGTCAGGTCGGACACGTAACTGGGAGCCGATCGGTACCGTGTTGTTGAACCCGGATCGAGAGCAACAGGTCGAGAAACGAGCGGCATAGTTAGACGGCTGACGCGACAAGCACCTTGAAAAACGCCGCTCCATCCAAGGGATCTTGCGTCCAAACCCCAGATTTATTGGCCGGATTAATTTCACCGCCATGACCATCGGTACTCATAGGGGGCGTGTCGGCGAATGTGTAACTATGTCGTTTGTTTAAAAACACACCCTTTTGCCTAGGCGTCATCAGATCCCCAGGCCCGCGCTCTGCGTTTGTACGTGATGACCACCTTTGACGTAGAGTGATGCACACGGCTGTGGAGCTCTTGCCGGCGGACCATTAGAGACTTCGGTGCTTCGATACCGAGTTTTACGTGCCCCTGATGGTCATCAACAGCCAGTACCTGGAGAATGATTTCATCACCGATCATCACGGCTTTACCTGCGGTGCGAGACAATATCAACATGGCTATTTTTCCTTGAAGCGTTCAGTAGCGATCCTGCATGAGACCGTGTCGGTACTGGTGAACAGAAGGCTCTTAGACCACCAGACGTGGCAAGCACCCGTTGCGCCGTTCGCACCACGGACGGACCGCCGCGGTACCTGGGCAAAGCGCGATGGAGCCTCTCGGGCGCCGAGCGAAAAAACCTTATTGCTCAGCCACCAGCGCCTTTAAATCGTCCCCTGGACCGATAGCGTCAAGCGGAGTTGACCAGCGTTGCGGAGAGAGGGCCAGGGCTTTGCCAGTAGGTTCCATGTGGGTGCGTTCCATTGTAAGGAGGTTCGATCGTTGGCCGGCAAGCCCTACATTGCACTGCGCTTTGCATTGAGCTGACAGGGGTAGTCAAACGTGCGAAAGACCTGATACAGCCGTTCTCGACCGTCCAGCATCGCCATGGGCGGTTGGCCGGAAAAGAACGAAAAAGCGTCAGGCTCAGGAAAATCATCAGTAAACCCAGTGCTCACGCTGGTCAAAGAACGCGAACGAAAATGGGCTCGGCCCTTTAAGGGATAGCCCTGCCATGGCGGAGTGGCTAGATTGAAAAAAACGTCGCGTTCCAATTGCTTGCGCCGATCCATCGCGCGTCCATCCTGTCGGTGTGAGCCGGGCAGTGTGCCCAAACGATTCCGCGCAACAATGCTGGCTTATCGCCACATCACTCAACTGGCGGCACATTTTCCCCGCTCACGGGCGTGCGCGCAGTGTCAGGTAGATTCCCTGCGTCGGTGACTTCTGGGGGCGGTAAGTTCGCGCTGGGCGCTGCTAAACTGAGAAGGATTTCGGGCCGCCCTGGTTGAGCGGCAGGCAAGATAGGCGGTTCCCGGCGGTGTATCGGCCATCCCCCAGCGCACCATTTGAGAGGCTGTTGAACCAGGGCCAATGACGAGTGTCACCCGGGGAGCGCGCTCCACCAGAAGGGGGTAATGCCTTTCGTCGAATGGCGAATACGCCACCTTGTTTGTCTATTCTACCCAGGGGTTTTCACGTCAATCGCGGGGCTGGCCGGAACCCAACCAGTACGGATGATCGCACAAAACTACCTCAGCCCTCAGCAATGAGATCTGGGCTTCAGACGTAGAGCGTGCATCTCGGATGACCATTTCCGGGGGGGGCGCGTGTTTCCCCCACCTAAATGTCGTCAAATTGTCGCTTCGCCCACACTCGGCCGATTTCGCTTTGCGCCCCTCATACGTGACCTGCGCGACACCAAGCTGTTCATCCCAAAGGGGAGCGATGTCGCCTATGAATCGCTCAAACCGATGATTAGCAGCGACAGGTTGAACATCAAACAAATACGCGCCCATTGGGATGAAATACTGCGATTGGCCACCTCGATCAAACAGGGCACTGTAACGGCCTCGCTGATGTTCAGGAAGCTCGGCAGCTATCCACGCCAAAACGGTGTGGCCGTGGCTTTGCGTGAGTTGGGACGCATCGAACGCACGTTGTTCATTCTGGACTGGCTGCAAAGCGTCGAGCTGCGTCGTCGCATCCATGCAGGGCTGAACAAAGGTGAGGCGCGCAACGTGCTGGCCAGGGCGGTGTTTTTCAATCGCCTTGGTGAAATCAGGGATCGGAGTTTTTGAGCAGTAGCGCTATCGGGCCAGTGGACTGAACTTGGTGACCGCCGCCATTGTACTGTGGAACACGGTCAACCTGGAGCGGGCAAGCCAAGGACTTACGGACGCTGGAAAGCAGATGAATGCCGATCTGTATCAATACCTGTCGCCGCTGGGCTGGGAGCACATCAAACTGACCGGCGATTACGTCTGGCGGTAGAACCGCAAGCTGGAAGACGGTAAATTCAGACCGTTACGACAGGTCGGAAAACCTTAGCGTACGATTGTTGGGTAGCCAGACGCGGTCACCCGCGCCCAGCCCCCGAAGAACTGAGCGTGCAAGTTTCCCCGCACTCAGCTCGAGCCTTTCAAAGGCATCTTTCGACACACGGCCATACAACTTCTTTTTCGGAGTGCTGTCGCCTTTGGCAATTGAGATGGTGCATTTGAAGGTTGCTTGCCGCGTCAGTCCCACCATCTGACCGCTTCACAATGTGGCGACATGCCCACGGCGTTGATTTTGTGATGGGGTGATGGCAGTCGTGACAATTGCAGTCCTGCCCTAACCAGACACGGTAAAACTTCGAGCGACCGCGTCCCGAGTTCAGCATTTTCTTGACCCATCGGGCTTCGAAATACGGTTCCCATTGCGGGTCGTGCGGATTAGCAGCCGCTTTGATCTTGATGTGCCGTACAATTGGCGTATCAGATTCCCGCAGCAGGCTGCGCTCCTTCTTAGTTCCATCTTCATCTTTTTCGGTTGCAGAAAACACCCAGTTGCGGGTGCCCTGGGACTTGAAATACTTCTTCTTGACCCAGCGCTTTCCCTTGTTCGGATGCCGTCTCAATGCCCATTGCCACAGCATTGACCAGATCATTGAATCAACTCGAGTGAAGGTTGCCTTAGCGACTACGTGGCAGTGATAATTGGCCCATCCCCGTAATATGGGATTAAGCAGTCTTATCAAATTTGCCTGTTTAGACGTCTTGTTGGCCTTGATGACTTCCCGAATTTTTCCTAAGTACCTTTTGACATTTGCTTTCGACGGCTTAATCAGTAGCTTGCCGTTGTACTTGCGGAAGTTCCATCCGAGAAAGTCAAACCCCTCCTTGATATGCGTTATTTTGGCTTTTTCAGGCGACAGGTCGAGCCCACGTTCCGCCAAAAATCCCACCACGACGGGCTTCACCTCAAGCTCCAGCCATTCCTTCGAGCTGCCGGTAATAATGAAGTCGTCCGCATACCGTACCATGTTCATTTTCAAGCCTTCACCCGGTGACACGGGCGGTTCCCTCCACTGAAGTGGGAACAACTTCTGCAGGCAACTTCGTGTCGCACTTTTCCGAATTCTGTAGGCTCCCCTGGTAGTTCCCCGCCACAGGACCTGATTGTGCCGCGACCACCTGTCCATATAGCAGTGGCTCTGCCGCTGTAGCTACGTTGTTGGCGGTACGAAAAGGGTGGCGTTGTAAGGCGTCGGATTGACCGAGGATGAACGAGCCCCCCGAAAGACAGGACACCGTTTCCCCTTTAATATAAGGGATAGGCAAACGGTTATGTTTATGACTAATAGCAACGACAAGGGTGAGGAGCTAATGAGATGGTCACCCCGACTGCGGATTCCACGGGCATCCCGCCACCCACTCCATCAACATCCGGCCACTGATTCCACGATGATCCGGCCACCCATAAGGCAGGCAGCAACGCAGGATTAATTCACTACCATCGACCTCTTTTATCGAAGCAGAGAGGTCGTCGTGAAGCGGTTATCCATGCGTAAGATTCGAGAAGTGCTACGTCTCAAATTCGAGGTCGGCCTATCTGCCCGGCAGGTCGCTATCAGCTTGCAAGTAGGTCGAGCTAGCGTCGGTGAGTACCTCAATCGCTTTGCTGCCAGCGGCCTGACCTGGCCCTCTGCGCTGACTGACGCCGAGTTGCAACGGCATCTTTTTCCGCCGCCGCTCGCTATTCCCAGCGATCAAAGGCCGATGCCTGACTGGGCTCATGTCCATGCCGAGTTGCGCCGCCCCTGCGTCACCTTGGCCCTGCTCTGGCAAGAGTATCGACTCGCCCATCCGCAAGGCTTCCAGTACAGCTGGTTCTGCGAGCACTACCGCCTCTGGGCTGCCAAGGTCGACGTGGTCATGCGCCAGGAGCACCGTGCGGGCGAAAAGCTGTTTGTCGATTACGCCGACCAGACCGTGCCGGTCATCGACCGGCAGACCGGGGAAATCCATCAAGCCCAGATCTTCGTCGCCGTCCTCGGAGCCTCCAGCTACACCTTCGCCGAAGCCACTTGGTCGCAGAAACTCTCTGACTGGCTGGGCTCGCATGCCCGCTGCTTCGCCTTTCTCGGCGGCACATCGCAGATACTGGTACCCGACAATCTGCGCAGCGGCGTTACCAAGGCACACCGTTACGAGCCCGACATCAACCCCAGTTACCGCGACCTGGCCAAGCATTACGGCGTGGCCGTGCTGCCCGCACGTTCGCGTAAACCCAAGGACAAAGCCAAGGTTGAAGTCGGCGTACAGGTAGTCGAGCGCTGGATCCTCGCAGCGTTGCGCAACCGCCAGTTTTTCTCCTTGGGCGAACTCAACACGGCCATCGGCGTGCTGCTGGATCGGCTCAACCAAAGACCCTTCAAAAGCTGCCCGGCTCGCGCCGCTCAACCTTCGAGGCCATCGACCAGCCCGTGCTGCAACCGCTCCCAGAACATCCCTACGTCTACGCCGAATGGAAAAAGGTACGGGTACACATCGACTACCACGTCGAAGTCGACGGCCACTACTACTCGGTGCCGTACCAGTTGGTGAAGCACCAACTCGAAGTGCGTCTGACTGCGCAGACCGTCGAGTGCTTCCACGCCAACCAGCGAGTCGCCAGCCACCGACGCTCGCCACACAAAGGTCGCCACACTACCCAGATCGAGCACATGCCCAAGAGCCACCGCTAACACGCTGAGTGGACGCCGCAACGGCTGATCCACTGGGCAGAGCAGACCGGCCCAAATACGGCCGGCGTCATCGCCTACATCCTCGAACGCCGAATCCATCCGCAGCACGGCTTCCGCGCCTGCCTGGGCATCCTGCGCCTGAGTAAACAGCACGGCGAAGAGCGGCTGGAAGCCGCTTGTCAGCGGGCTCTGGCACTGGGCGCGTGCAGTTACAAAAGCCTCGAATCGATCTTGCGCCAAGGTCTGGAAAAGCTACCGCTGGCCCAACAAAACCTGCCGCTGTTACCCGACGAACACCCCAACCTACGCGGCCCCGGCTATTACCACTGACCTGAAAGAGGAGCATCAAAATACTACCCAACCCGACGCTGGACAAGCTACAAACCCTGCGCCTGCATGGCATGATTAAAGCCTTAAGCGAGCAGCACGCAACACCGGATATCCATGACCTCAGCTTCGACGAACGCCTCGGCCTGATGGTCGACCGCAAGCTGACCGAGCGCGAAAATGCACGCCTGACGACTCGCCTCAAAGCCGCACGACTGCGCCATAACGCCTGCCTGGAAGACATCGACTACCGCAGCTCCGTGGCCTGGACAAGGCGCTGATCTTGCAACTGGGCAGCGGCCAGTGGCTGCGCGACGGCCTGAACCTGATCATCGGCGGCCCGACTGGCGTAGGCAAAACATGGCTCGCCTGCGCGCTGGCCCACAAAGCTTGCCGCGACGGTTACAGCGTGCGCTATCTGCGCCTGTCGCGCTTGATGGAAGAGCTGGGCTTGGCCCACGGCGACGGCCGCTTCGCGAAACTGATGGCGGGTTATGCCAAGACCGACCTGCTGATCCTGGACGACTGGGGCCTGGCGCCGTTTACCGCCGCGCAACGGCGCGACATGCTTGAGCTGCTGGACGACCGCTACGGCAACCGCTCGACGCTGGTGACCAGCCAGATGCCGGTGGACAAATGGCATGCACTGATCGGCGATCCGACCTTGGGCGACGCGATCCTCGACCGGCTGGTGCACAACGCTTATCGGATCGAACTGAAGGGCGAATCGATGCGCAGGCGCGCGACGAAATTGACGGCAACACAGACTTCAGACTAACAATGCAAACCTGCGTCGCTGCGCTCCGACTGCCTGGCCGGATGAGTGTGGAACAGGTGGCAGGATGTTGGTGGGCTGGGTGGCCGGATGGCGTGGAATGCGCACCCCGACACCCAGCAAGAGCTACGCTTTCGCAGGGTGTTTTAAATTCGGAGACCATCACCATGAGCGTTTTGGCATGGTCGGTATCGACCTCGGTAAACATACCTTTCATCTGCACGGCCAGGATAAGGCCGGCCGAGAGCTGTTTCGCAAGTAGCTTTCACGACAGCAGATGATGCGGTTCTTTGCCAACCTACCCGCCTGCACCGTGGTGATGGAGGCCTGCGCGGAGCGCATTTTGTCGCTCGCCAGTTGATGGTCCTGGGGCATCAAGCCAAGCTGATTTCCCCGCAGTTTGTTAAGCCTTTTGTGAAAGGCAACAAAATGACTTCGTCGATGCCGAAGCGATTTGTGAAGCCGCTTCGCGGCCCTCGATGCGTTTTGTTGCGCCCAAAACCGAGGCCCAGCAGACGCTTTCCGTATTGCTCCGCTTGCGTGAATCACTGGTGGGCGAACGCACCAAGCCCGTTAATCAGATGCATGGCTTTCTGTTGGAATTCGGCATCAACCTGCCGCAAGGGCTGAGCGTCATGAAGCGCCTGTCCAGCGTCTTGGCAGAGCATGAGCTTCCAGTCCGACTGAGCGTGCTGTTGCAGCGTCTGTACGATCACTTTGTCTATTTGGATGAGCAGATCAAGGAACTGGATAAAGAGTTGGCTGGCCAACTGACAGACGATGATCTGGGCAGTTGTTTACTGAGCATACCGTGCGCTGGCCCGATCACCGCCAGCCTGCTGGCTGGGAAAATGGGCGATAGCCAGCAGTACGGCTGCAGCTGTGATTTTGCGGCGGCTTGGTGGCCAGACAGCACAATACCGGCGGCAAAGCCAGAACAGGGCATGTAGGCCCAGTGGGAGTATTCCGCTAACAACGTGACCGGCTGTTTCGAAACAGGCGTAAATCAGTCACGTGTTAGCGGAATGGGCGGGCACGATGGGCCGAAAAACGCACCAAAGGTCACGACCTCCATTACCCGCACCTCCTGTCAATTAGGAGGGTTGCGACTCGCCCGAGGAAGCTTGATAGGTCAGTAAATCACCTGGCTGACAGCTCAAGTATTGACAGATTGCCTCAAGGGTGGCCAAGCGAATGCCTTTGACCTTACCCTGCTTCAGCAACGATAGATTTTGCTCGGTGATGCCAATAGCGGCGGCAAGGTCTTTTGATTTGACTTTGCGCCGAGCCAGCATCACATCTAATTCAATAATTACAGGCATGATGTCCCTCACACAAAGGTTTGGTTTTCAGAATTGACTTCACTGGCTTGCTGCAAAATGCGTGCAATCACACCGATGCACGCGGCAAGAAACAGCGCTACGAAATCAGCAGAGGTAAAGCTGATCATCAAAGAACGTTCTCCTTGAGGGGCAAGTAAGGTGACCCAAATGCTGAGCAGCGGTGTACACACGAAGCTGCCTGTCACCCAGAGCACCACCCCCCGTCCGACTTTACCCAGATGCATAGCTGCAGTGCCGGAAAAGTACTCCCCACGGGCGTAGCCTTGAAAAAGATTGCGTAAATGGTTCAGGCCACTGGCTAAGGCGAGCAGCGGCACACTCGACAGCAATATCGCGCCGAGCGTCTGCCACCAGACAAGTGTTTCAATCGTCATCGTGGGCTGGGAAAGCATCATGCCACTCAGGGCGAACCCCATCCCTAGGCCACTGTCACCCAGTGCAGGAAAGATCCAGAGAGCGGTATTGAGTACCAGCATGCCCAAGATAATCAGAAGGGTAAAAATAGCCATACGCTGACTGAGTTGAGCTAAACGATTACTGGTCATTTGGAGCCTCTAAAGGTCAGAAGTAGAGGCAACAACATACTTTATATATTATCGCAAAACAACAACTAATCGCCATTTAATCGCTAGTCATAGGCTTGAAGTTCACCGGAACGGCTTTTTACGCCAAGGACACTGGAATTAGTGGCTTGAGGAGCATGGTACCGTGCGACCTGAGGTCTTCTGAATGTCTGTTTCGCTGGAGTGTCTCTTGATGAAACCGGTTGTCCTATCAACCGTTTCCTACCTGGACATGCGGGGCCGGTAACAGCTCGGTTTGAAGCTCTAAGGACAATGTATCCGCCGATTTTCGGTACGCCTACCCGTGAGGGGAAAGCGGAATCTACCAGCACAAAGGTGCTGACAGGCTTGAACCAAAACGGTACGCAGCCAGGTATGAACCTTTTATTCCTGGGTCATCATGGACAGCAGGCCACCGGCGAACAGGAGGGGGGAAACGGCAGCGGGACGACAGGCAGGGATCGAGACATTCAGGGGTACTGCGGTGCCCCATGACCCGCTGGATATTCGCCAGGGCCGTGGCATGCATCGCCGCGTAGGCCGCAATCACTTCAGGCAGGTCGGCCGGGCCGGGCAAACGGCCCTGGAGAGACTCCAGCACCAGTACCTGATGCCGCGCATCCTGATGGCGCATGCCTGTAGCGGAACAGCAAGTAGCCGCTGGCTTCGGCGGCATAGGCCGCCTCGTCGAAGTAACGCTTGATCACCACCTACTCGCTCGAGGCCATGCACAGGCCGGAACAGACCAGGACTTCACCGACTGGCGGGTACCCGCAGAACCTGATAACGCTCGACCACAGCTCGGCGAGCGCCTGCCGCCGCAGCTGTACCTGAGCGGCGTCGAGGAGTTCCAGATGCACATGTTCAAAGGCTCTTTGCCCGCTCATGGCGCAGTCGCCAGGGACATTTCATAACTGCGCAAGGCGCGTCCATAGTCCACTTGCGCGTTGTAATACTCGAGCCAGAACGCCAGCGGGCTGTCATAACGATCGCGACATACCACTGCGATGCCGACAGGTTGAGCAGCTCCCATATCTGCAACTCGCCGAGAAGCAGCTGGCAAAAATCGTCATGGTCGACACGGATGCCGTAGGGATGACGCTTGATCGCCCCCGCGCCTTCGTCCGGCACCTCGACGAACTCGACCCTGGACACGTCCAGCAACCATTGTTGGCCGACGCCGTCGTCCCGGGTCAATTGCAGCACCGCACGGCACGGGCCAACGGGGCGCCCTAGGTAGTTGCTCTGGGTCATCAGCGCTTGGCCGTAGCGGGTAATCAGCCAGGTCCTGGCCATTTCATCGAGATGGGCCTTGATCCGCTGTGTGTCGAGCGAGACCGTTCGGCGTCGCCCTTTCGCCGGACGGGGCCCTGCCTGTTCCTCGGATGCGCAGATCCAGTCCGTCGGTTCACCAGGCCGTGCCGGCGCCACGTCGAAGCTTTCGCCGGGTGTCAGTGAGTGCACCGCCCGCAACAACGACAGTTCGCTGCAGATCTGCGCCAGTTCGAGGTTCGACCAGGGGTGATGCATCTTGCCAAAGGGATCGCGATAACCATTGCCCGCGAGGATCAGGGTTGGCACCTGGTTCAGTCGGCGCATCGGCTTGTGTACGATTTCGTCCAGCAGACGCAAGCCGGACACCCGGGTGTAGCGTTGGTCGGGCACCGGCAACAGGTTGTCCAGGCCGATCGGCCCTTGCGCCCCGCTGCCCTGGAAATTATTGGTCATCACCATGACCTGGGGCCAGGCAACGGCTCCATTATTGACATCGGTAAAGTAGGCGTCGGCGATGCGGGTATCGGACTGGATGAACAGCGCCTCGCGGCCCTGATGCTCGATATGCAGCGACGCTACCCGGCTGTCCCAGAACAGTACCTCGGTGCAGGGCATGTAGAAGCGCAGGCTCAGCGAGCCGATGACGAACTCGGCCTGAGTGTCGACCCGCCGCACCTCGTAACCGCAGGCGCGGACAATCGCCTCGGCCGCGCCGGGAAACAGTTCCGGGACATAGACCACTTTGCACTTGAGCAAATGCCCGTAGTCCGACGACAGGCGGCGCAAGGAGGCCGGGTGAAAGTGCTGTAGGTGTTCGGTGGTCAAGACAATTCCATCCACCGGCGGCATGCGCTGCAGATCGACGTTGCGCGCCGGGACTATCGCGAACTGCCGGTCGGCATCGGAACCGAAGCCACGACCCAGCACCGGGTCGATCAACACATGGCTATCGCCAGCCTGCAGCGACCAGCTTTCGTGGCCAATCATCGTCAGCTTCATGGGCACACCTCCAGGTTCCGCATGCTGCGTCCGATGATTTTCGCCAATAACTCAGGGCTGCCGTTCTCGCCGTAGTAGCTGTAGAAGAACGGGATCAGGCCGTCGAAGATTCCGCTCTCGAACCAGGACTGGACCGAAACGCCCACGATGTCCCAGATCTGCACGTCCCCCTCGACCATGCCGATGAAGTCCACCAGGGGCAGGCATACGCCAAAGGGATACTGCGCCACCAGCGATTCGAACTGGTTGTGCGCCTCAGCCTCGAACTGGCCGCTGATCAGGTTCAGCGCATAGCTGTCCTGACGCCCTAGGGCATGCGAGACAAAACTGAAAACGATTCTTTTCGGTCCGAGCTTGCGACCCTTGTAATGGGACATCGCCAACACCTTGCGCCCGGTGCTAAACAGCATCAGGCTTTTTGCCAGGCGCTGCAGCTCGGCTTGCGCGCGTCGCAGGAGCTCTTCATACGCCTCGGTGTCCTGCACGTCCGGGCGCACCGAAGCGACCACCTCGACGGTCTTGCGCGCCTCGATGAACTGATCCAGCTCCCCGATCAGCAAATTGTGCTGCACCTTGTCCAGCTGGACCCAGTCGATAACCGCTTGAGGCCCGGGACCAGGGTCCAGCGCAAAGGCTTCGCCTGGCAGCAGGCCGACAATATTGGTGTCCAAGCTGAGCCGATTGGCCAACCGGCTCAATGTCGGCTGGTCGGAAAACGGGAACGCGGCGAACCCGCCTAGGCGCTTGATGAACCCGCCGCCGCAAAGGGCTATGTTCGCGGGCTGCACCGGAAAATCGTCCATGTAGCTGGTCAGCACGGCGCTCAGCACACCGATCCCCAGCGGTCCGACCTTACGGTTGCTGTCACTCCCGTTCTTGCCCCAGTTTTCCAGGGACTGAAAGGCTCCCGGAGGCGATACCCTGGAGTTGTTCGAGACGATCACCAGCTTGGGCGGTGCCAGTCGTCCTTCGACGATATCGGTCTTGAACACTTCGGACACCAGAGCGTCCACGGCAATGAAGAGGCCACTGCTCGGCTGCTCGACCTCCTCGATATGCACCTGGGTGACCCGGCTTTCCCAGAGGGCGGTCTTCGGATCCGCCGGGTAGAAGCGCAGGCTCAAGTCGCCGACCCGCATCGGCTCGGTGTCGTTGACTTGCGTAAGGGTGAACCCTAGGTCGCGGATGCATTGTTTGACCGGCTCGACAATGGTCGCCCCTACCACGAACCGGGCGGAACGTGGCAACAGGTTCAGCGACGGGATATCGAAATGATCGGAATGTTCGTGACTGAGGAAAATCAGGTCTACATCGGATAGTGCGGTGGCATCGACAGTACGCGGCGGATAGATCTCGATCCGGTGTTCGTCGACCAGACCGAAGTCTTCACATAACAGCGGGTCAATCAGAATCCTGGTGCTTCCATGTTCCACAAGCCACGTTTGATGGCCGATAAAGATCGCCCTCATGTCCACCTCCCTGGATGACAACTGAATACTCATTACCCCAAAAGTGAAAAAGCAAGAAAGTCCTTTCTTGCTTTTTCGGGGTCAGTTTAACGGGGGTACCCGCAGCTCGCCTCCTTGGTTTCGCAAACACGGGTCGTGGACTTCTTGATGGCGCCGCTCAAGACCTGCAACTCTTCCTTGCTGAAGAGTACTTTTTCGCTGTCTTGATGGTTGGGCGCGGTAGCACCCTGCTGGATCTTCTGGTTCATGACTTGCTCCTTGTCTAGCTGTTTGCAAGTACGCCAAAAGCGTAATGGCGTCCTGTCTCGAACCAATCTAACCGACGAAGCCGATTTTGCAAGAAAGAAAAATGCCCGGGAAAGTGACACAACGGCGGTTTTAGGCTTTGAGCAAACTTTTGATACAAAACATCTGGAAGCCACCGGCCAGCCTGTCAGTCCTTTGTGCGACTTGCGGGATGGCTCACCGAAGCGAGCGCTCGCACCGCCCTAGCCGGGGTGATGTTCTTCAACCGCCTTGGTGAAATCAGGGGTCGGAGCTTCAAACAGTCTGGTTTACGTCATACGCTGTTTAATCTAGGAGGTACTGGCAGAAACGGCCTGGCGCGAGCGTGACGACAGACGACTGGCGCGCCCTGTCGCCACTGATCTATCACCACGTGAACCCATACGGTCGTATTGAGCTCGACATGGGCAGACGGCTTGCTCTCATCGCGTGAGCGCTCAAAAACGAAGGTTTTCAAGAGACTAAGCCAGGACGCAAGAGGCGTACGAAAACCCAAAGGTCAGGGACGGTCACGCTGAGTTCGTCCAGGCGCGCACACAGGTGCCATGGCGCAGCATGCGGGGGATGCGCAACCGCATTGCTCACGGTTACTTCGATATCAACCTGGATGTCGGGTGGGATACAGCGAACACGGCGTTACCGGAGTTATTGACGCAGCTCTCCATCCTTCTTCAGAAGCCGACGAAAAAAACAACCTACCCACAAGAGATACGCCATGTTAGTCGGCTACAGGTGCACGCGAAGCTGGCAACGGCTTGGTCTGAAGCCACCGGGACAATGAAGTCCTTCGAAAGAGAAGGAAGCGCTGCGAGGTTCTTCTAACCGCACGAGCATCCTGTGGCGAGGACGCTTGGCTGAATAATAGGACCACCATTAGTGAATGTTGATAAACCTCGTTATTTTTAGCAAGCCAAAGATGCTGACAGGCTTGGACCAGAAGGTGAGTGGTGAGATGCTCGATTACGCACTGCGGGTACAGGGTCATGTAACTGGTGTGCATATTTCTGCCCGGAACATCGGGCAAGCAGACTGCAAGGAAGGCTGATGGAGGTGTGGGTTGAGGATTGAGGAAAAAGCCAATGCAGCCCTGTATCTGGCGGAGGTGAAATAGCATCTCACGCGAAAGCGGGCAGACGTCCTCAGGGTCGCTCTTCATAAGAGAGTTTCCAGAACCATCTAAACGGAAGGAGGCCAAATGAGCGCAGCAATTAACTACGGGAATTAGCGAGCCGTAAAACAACTGCGAAAACTAAAAATCAAAAGGAGTTGGACTTATGCAAAAACAGTGTACAGACGACAATAGCTATAACCCTATTTCAAATGATATGCACAATTGTAAATCAATCCTTTTGGCCAACGAATTATTTGAATCTCGAGCCCGCTCACATCCAGACACCATTGCCATTGAGCATAACGGTGTTTACGTGAGTTACGAAAATCTGAACAAACAGTCTGATGACTTGATGCGCTATTTACTTAGTATTGGCGTCAAGAAAGGAATACACATTGCAATATTACTAGACAGATCTGTGGCTTTTATTGTGGCCCAACTCGCCATCCTAAAGTGCGGCGCAGTGTATGTACCGTTGGACAGCAATGCCCCTCAAAAGCGACAGCAGTGGATACTTCATGATAGCCAAGCGCAATTTGTATTGACTCTGCAAAAGCTGGATCTGCCTGAGCTTGGCACTATTCAACGGGTGGATATCGATAAGTTTGGGGATGTAGACGTGGCCGAACACCACTCACCTCAAATTCGAGCGGGCCGGCCTGGCTCCTTACCTGCTTGTATCATGTATACCTCTGGCTCAACCGGGGAGCCTAAAGGCGTTATTGTCACGCATGCCGGAATAATAAATCTGGTGCTGACAAATGGTTATGCCGACTTTCAAAAAACTGATCGTATTGCGTTTGCATCTAATCCGGCGTTCGATGCCAGCACGTTGGAAATCTGGAGTGCCCTGCTGAACGGCGCGCGCGTGGTGATCGTTGATTATGAGATATCGTTGGACTCTTCGAAACTAGCGGGACTGCTCACGAACGCTCAAGTAACCGTCCTGTTTCTAACCACCACCCTTTTCAATCAGCATGCCTCCCTGATTGCCTTGGAACTCTCGCGCTTACGCATCTTGTTGTGCGGAGGGGATCATGCCAGTCCTTCTGCCTTTAGACGGATACTTTCCCATAACTCCTCCTTGTGCCTGCTCAATGGCTATGGCCCCACAGAAACAACGACGTTCGCCTCGACCTATCGGGCGATTGATGTGCCGCAAGACGCGCGTCGCATCCCTATTGGCAAGCCAATAGCCAACACACACATCCACATCCTCGACAGTGACCTGCAGCCTGTTCCTGTAGGTGTCGTCGGTGAGATTTACATTGGCGGGGCTGGCGTGGCAGCAGGGTACTTTAATCGTCCGCAATTGACGGCCGCCTGCTTCATTCCAGATCCATTCAGCGGCCATATAGGCGCTACCTTATATAGAAGTGGTGATCAAGGACGCTATCGAAAGGACGGTAATATTGAATGCCTTGGCCGCAACGACAATCAAATTAAAATTCGCGGCTTCCGGGTCGAACTGGGTGAAATCGAAGCAATTTTGACCCGCCATGAATTAGTCCGCGAAGCCGCCGTGACAGCGTCTGCCGACAGCTCGGGAGCTCTACACCTGGTGGCCTACTATACGCCGCAAATAAAGCCGGCCGTCGACGCCTCTACGCTGCGAATGTATTTGCGAAGCATTTTGCCAGACTACATGCGCCCCGCGGCTTATGTGCCACTGGAGCATTTGCCGATGACACCCAACGGGAAACTCGATCGCAAAGTGCTACCCGTCCCTGATATCAACGCTTATTCCAGGCGACATTATGAAGCTCCGCAAGGAAAGTTGGAATGCACGCTCGCTCGGATCTGGTGCGAAATACTCGACCTTGAACAGGTCGGTCGCCACGATCATTTCTTTGAACTGGGCGGCCATTCCTTACAGGCTATTCGCGTCCTCACCCGGCTGCGCCAGTGCTTGAGTTTTGAGCTGAGTCTGGCTGATTTTTTTGCCTATCCCCAATTGAATGCACTGGCGCTAGCCGCATCCAAAGCCCGTCGCATGCGGTTGCCCGACATCCTTCCGGCGCCGCGCCTATCCCCTCTTCCTCTCTCGTTTGCCCAACAACGTTTATGGTTCCTCGCCCATCTAGACGGCGGCAGTCAGGCTTATCATGTAGCAGAAAGCTGGCATATCATGGGTGACCTGAACAGACAGGCGCTGCAACAAGCCTTTACGGCGCTGATCCTGCGCCACGAGGCATTGCGTACGACTTTTGCGCTGGGGGCGAGCGGGCCAATTCAATGTATCGCCGCAGAGGACGTAAGATTTGACCTCGCCTACCTGAATTTAAGCGCCTGCCCAGACGTTGATTCCGAACTAAAAAGTGTGAGCACAGAGGAGTCTCTTGCGCCCTTTGATCTGGAACAAGGGCCACTGATCCGCGGGCGGCTGGTTCATATGGATCAGCAGAACCATGTCTTGTTGCTAACGCTGCATCATATCGTCTGTGACGGCTGGTCACTGGCGGTGCTAAGGCAGGAACTGGAAGCGCTCTACAGCGCTTTTCAGCAAGATCGAAACCCAACCTTAAAGGTCTTGCCGTTTCACTACGCCGACTATGCGGTGTGGCAGCGCAGGTGGTTAAGTCCAGACATCTTGCAGGAGCAATCTGCCTATTGGCAGCGCACGCTGATTCATGCACCGGCCTTGTTAACACTGCCGACCGATCGTGCCCGACTGTCTGAACGCCATTATTCAGGCGAGGCTATCGGTATCGAGCTCGATGCCACCTTGACTGCCGGACTGAAAGCTCTCAGCCAACGGCATGGCACCACCTTATACATGACGGTGCTGGCTGCCTGGGCGAGTTTGTTAACTCGCCTATCAGGGCAAGATGAGGTGGTCATTGGTTCGCCAGTGGCAAACCGGACACACCCTGAGCTGGACAACCTGATCGGCTTTTTTGCCAATACCTTAGCCATTCGTGTCAAGGTGCCGCCAGCACTATGTTCGAACGAGTTATTAGAGCAGGTAAAAAGCCAAACACTCAGCGCCCATGCGCATCAGGACGTGCCCTTTGAGAAGGTCATCGAGTCACTGAACCCGACGCGCAGCTCTTCGTACCACCCTGTATTTCAAGTCATGCTTGCATGGCAAAACACACAAGCGGTGGAGCTGCAACTCGAAGGACTGGATGTTCGCCGATTGAAAGTGGCGAACCACACGGCCAAGTTCGATCTGCTACTGGACCTGCGTGAGGCGGAAGGCAGAATCTCTGGCACGTTAGAGTACGCCACCGCCTTATTTGACCAGAACACCATACAGCGCCATGTGGACTACCTCAAACGCATCCTTCAAGGGATGCTTGACGACGAAGGTGGCCGTCTCGATCAGATCGCACTGCTGGAGGGTACCGAGCACCGTCAGTTATTCAGTGCTAACGATACGCCCGAGCAAAACCAGCAATGTCCGCCTCAGCCATCCGCTGACGAAATCTCGGGGGTTCATCACCTGTTTGAGCGCCAGGTGATGGCGCAGCCGAACAGTGTCGCCGTTTCCTACGAAGAGCATCAGTTGAGCTATGGTGAATTGAATGCCAAGGCGAACCAGGTCGCCCATCACCTGCTCGCCATCGGTATTGCTCCGGGCGACAGGGTGGCGGTGTACATCGATCGCGGCCTAGAGATGGTAATAGCCTTGTTGGGTATTTTGAAAGCCGGCGCAGCCTATGTCCCCCTGGACCCGGATTATCCCATTGAACGCCTGATGTACATGCTGCAAGACAGCTGCCCGGTGGCGCTGCTGACGCAGCGACGGCTGCAGGACACGCTGCCTCCTCCGCCAATGCCCGTGTTGCTGCTGGATATTGAGGCCGGACACATTCCTTCCCTTGCCCATCACCCCACCCACAATCCACAGCCGCAACGGCCAGGATTAGCTCCACCATATTCTGCCTATGTAATCTATACCTCCGGCTCAACCGGGCAACCGAAGGGGGTGGTAATGCCCCATGCGCCACTGCTCAACTTATTACAGTGGCAAGCCACTCAGACGCAAAATGACGTCACCGGGCCGACGTTGCAGTTTGCAGCTCTCGGGTTTGACGTAGCGTTCCAGGAAATCTTCAGTACCCTGAGCGTCGGCGCCGAGCTGATCTTGATTCCTAACGAAACCAGACTCGATAGTCGGGCATTATTTCAGCGTATTTGCGCCTCGCGTATTGAACGCCTTTTCTTGCCTTGTATCGTTCTGCAAATGCTGGCTGAAACAGTGACGAACGATGCCCAAGGGGATCTGGCGGCATTGACGTGTCACTTGAAAGACATCTTCACTTCTGGAGAGTCGCTGCGGATTACTCCGCACATCCGGGCTTTTTTCATGAAGATGAAAACCTGCAGATTGCATAACCACTATGGTCCTACCGAGTCGCATGTTACGACCTCGTTGACCCTACCCGATGCCATCGACACATGGCCTGACCTGCCCGCTATTGGCAAGCCCATCCCCGATACACTGATCTACATCCTGAACAACGCATTGCAGCCTGTGCCCGTCGGGGTCATCGGCGAAATCTATATTGCCGGCGCCGCTTTATCGCATGGCTATTTGCATCAGCCCGCATTGACGGCCTCGCGCTTTTTGACAGATCCGTTTGCGACCGAAGTGGATGCCCGAATGTATAAAAGCGGGGATCTGGGACGGTATGCCCCAGATGGCAATATCGAGTGCCTGGGACGCGTTGATGAACAGATCAAGATTCGTGGTTTTCGGGTTGAACCCGGTGAAGTGGCAGCACAATTAAATACTCACGAGGCGGTACGTGAGGCCGCCGTTGTAGTGGTGAATGACGCTTCGGCCGGAGCAAAACAGTTGGTGGCCTATTACACGACCCACTTGAAGTCGGCTGTCGATGCCAAAGCATTGCGCATGTATTTACAAAGCCTGCTGCCGGACTACATGGTACCGGCCGCCTATGTCCGGCTGGATCAACTGCCGCTCACCCCCAATGGCAAGCTCAACCGTCAGGGCTTGCCTGCGCCTGGGAGTGAAGCTTTTATCCATGCTGAATACCACGCGCCACAAGGACCGCTGGAATGTGCGGTGGCAAAAATTTGGAGCGAGATATTAGGTCAAAGTATCGTTGGCCGTCACGACAGCTTCTTTGAACTGGGCGGGCATTCCGTGGTAGCTGTCCGTACCGTGGCGCGTATCAATGAGGTCTTGCGCACAAATTTGCAGGTAAAAGATTTGTTCGTGGCCCCAACCTTGCTGCAGTTCACTCGGCGTATTGAGCTCGGTGCCGCGACTGAAGCCTACGTTAACGCCAACGTCGCTGTTTTGGACGCCAATATCCAATTGGCACCACATAGCCCGCTCCCCAAACATCAAAAGGTCATCTTGTTGACAGGTGCGACCGGGTTTATTGGCCGATTCCTCTTACGCTCTTTGCTGGATACAACCGACGCCCGTATTTATTGCCTCGTCCGAGCCAGTCAAACCGAAAGTGCCGACCAGCGGCTAAGCCAGGTTATGCAGCACTGGCAACTATGGAAGGAAACCGATAGTGCTCGTATCAGCGTCATCGAGGGCGACCTGCGACAACCTTTAGCAGGTATGGACCAAAAGACGGCGGCCCGACTGCAGACAGAAGTTGATGCTGTTTATCACAATGCGACGAGCATGAATCACCTTGAATCTTTTGAAATGGCACGTGCAACAAACGCTGATGGAACGCAAACACTTTTGCGGTTTTGTGTGACAGGAAAAGCCAAACAATTCAATTACATTTCCACTCAAGGCATTTTTTCCTCTCGAGGCCGAACAGGACACCACGTAATTGACGAGCACTCCTCCATTGCCGAGGAAAAGCACTTGCTTTCAGAGGGTTATGTCGCCAGTAAATGGGCGGGAGAGCTCCTGGTTCAACAGGCCTGTTCCCGAGGTATTCCCTGCAACGTATTCCGGTTGGGTTTGGTGGCGGCCGATACGCAACACGGACGCTATGATGAAGCACAATCTTTCTATCGGATGCTGAAAAGTTGCATTTTGATGGGCGTCGCATTCGATAACGCTAAAAAGTTTTCTTTTGCTCCGGTCGACTTTATCGCCCAAGCCATCGCCTGTCTCGGTGAACGATCAATGGGATCCAGCCACACCTTTCATCCTCCGTCCATGAACGAAACATCCTTGGCCGAGTGCTTTGCATTCTACAATCGCCTTGCGCCAGTGCCGATGGACATCCTGCCGTATGACGAATGGCTGAAGGTGTTGAAATTGCATGAGGACCGTTGCGATGCAATGCCGATCACACCGCTCCTTGAACTACGAACAGAAGCACAAATTGTCTCCGCACAGGATGCACTCCAACACGCAGAGCCCACTATCGTGTTTGATTGTTCGCAAACTGAAAAAAAACTGATGGATGCCGGTCTTCCCACTCCATTTTTTGACATAGAAATGTTTGAAACATATGTGCGAGGGCTATGAAACTAGCCTGTCCTTACGCCGCATTCGCTAACGATTAATTACGGCGTTCAGGTATCGCCTTGTCGTCTTCGGTTCTTCACGCTCAATCAGGTGCGCACTTGCAAGAAGCAGTTCGTTGATTACGCCGGCCAGACCGTATCAGTTATTGATAGGCGAACCGGCGAGATCCGCCAGACCCAGATCTTCGTCGCCGTCCTCGGCGCGGCTACACCTTCGCCGAGGCCACCTGGTCGCAAAAACTGCCGGACTGGTCGGGCTCGCACGCGCGCTGCTCCGCCTTTCTCGGCGGCACATCGCAGATTCTGGTGCCGGACAATCTGCGCAGCGGCGTCACTAAGGCGCATCGCTACGAGCCGGACATCAACCCTAGTTACCGCGATCTGGCCGAGCATTACGGCATCGCAGTATTGCCTGCACGTTCCCGCAAACCCAAGGACAAAAGCCAAGGCGAAGTTGGCGTTAAGGTGGTCGAACGCTGGATCCTGGCGGTGCTGCGCCACCGCCAGTTATTCTCCTAGGGCGAACTCAACACAGCAATCACACTGCTGCTGGATCGCCTCAATGACAAACCCTTCAAAAGCTTCCCCGCTCACGTCGGTCAGCCTTCGAGGGTATTGACCAACGCGCGCTGCAACCGCTGCCGGAACCGCCCCCCAGGTGGTGTACAGCGCCCAGCTCGGCTCGGACATCGGCGACTGGGATTTCAACTGGGTGTGCCTCGAGGACGAAGACGGCATCCTGTACGCCGTGTCCTGCGTGCCGCTGCAGCAAAAGCGCCGAAACATCCCGCCGCTGCAGATCGGTAACAACCTGCCCCCCCTGGTGGCCTTCGACGGTGCCCAGGCACTGACCGCCATCACCATCGATGCCAGCACCTGGCAACACGACTTCACTGTGCGTCTGGCCGGCATCGATGAGCGCGCACGCGAGTACCACCGTGACCTGTACGGCCGTGCCTGTTTTTTCGGTGAGGCGTTGCGCCTGAGCTATGACGGCAGCCGCTTTATGCTGAGTCCCGGTATTGCCTACATCGAAGGGCTGCGGGTGAATGCCCGAGCTGTAAGCCGTCCCCATTCATGTCACTGAAGGGCAACTCCACTTGGACGTATGCCTGCAAAGGGAGCTGAGTGACCGGGTCGTGAGCTGGACAGTGGCCATGGGCGAACCGAGCGACTACATCGACGCCGCTGGCCAACGGCACTACTGTGTGCCCATTGCCAACGTATCGACGATGACCCAGGTGGATCTGCGCGTGGTGGAACCGATTGCCGCGCCGGTGATTGAGCACCTCGCGGCCCGGACGGGCGATTACGCCTATCTGCGCCCCCGGGGCACCACTATTTCCACGGATTGATCGTCTTCAACACCGACACCCGCGCGCCGCTGCCCCTGACCGGCGTCGGAGCGATTCCGCACGACTACACCACCCAGCGTCCGGAACCGGACCAGTTGTGGAAAAGAGGCCGCTGGGCTGACCTATTGGGTCTTTGAAGCAATCGCCGCATCCGGGCGTTTAAAGACGGGAGCTAGAAGGTGCCTTATGGGGGGTGGCGTCACTTGCTGGTGATGACTGGCCGGGCGCCACCGGACGTTATCCCGGTGTTAGCTTTTATGGCGTAGACAATGGCGGAGCATGGGGTTGGGGCAGTAATGGAAACCCATCCATAACCAAGCGTCGTGATTGCGCCTTGGGTGTAGCCCCCCGCAAGTCGCTACAGGTAGGTTTCAATCCCTTCGTAGTCGCGGCCCTGATATGATAATTGTGATAATATGAATACACGTACTACACAGGAGGCAACATATGACTACATCCATTCGCTTAGCCCCCGAAATCGAGCAGCGCCTAAATTTTTTGTCGACAAGTACCGGGCGTACCAAAGCCTATTATTTGCGTGAAATCATTGATCATGGCCTGACCGATCTTGAGGATTACTACCTCGCGGCTGATGTCTTGGAGCGTGTCCGTAAAAACCAAGAGACAGTTCATTCCGCGGCGGACGTAAGGAAAGACCTTGGTCTGGACGATTGAGTACACCAATACAGCTAAAACCCAATTGCGCCGCCTCGATAAACAGTCCGCCAAACGCGTCCTTGATTTCATGGATGAACGAATTGCTGGTCGAGAAGATCCGCGCACGACGGGCAAGGCATTGACGGGCCTATTGGGTGGGTTATGGCGTTATCGAGTTGGCGATTTTCGCGTCATCTGTGAGATCCAGGATGGAGCCTTGCGCATCCTGGTGGTGCAGTTGGGCAATCGCCGAGAAATTTACCGCTGAGGACCAGCGAAAGATGTATGTCAGCTCAGGGTCATCCTGTTTGGGATGTCTGTGATCTCTTACGCACGGCTCGCTTGAATCAACTGTATTACGAACGTCGGCTCGTGACGTTTGGACGCCGCAATTTTTGGGCTGAGGTTGCCGTTGCGAGAACCTCCTCGACCTCTTGGATCGCAGGTTTGCTTTTTGGAAAACAACGGCAGGTCAGCCGTACTGGCAGTTTTTTCTCGCCATTGTTGCGGTAGTTGGGGTCGCTTCAGTAAACGGACTTTAAAGTACGTTAAGCCCATTTCAATCGCCGCAGAAGCCTGAATTTCCCCCGCTCCGACCTTCGCATTGCGACGCCAGACGTAAACGCCTATCAGATTGATATGCTCCCAACTCGGCCCAGTGGGATCGAAGCAACAATTTGACGACATTTAGACTTCCCGTCACCGTCCAAACGATCGTCCCTTTCCTGTAGGTTTACCCCACTCACTCATGGAAAGGCGTGCCGTGGTGCATTCGTGGAATGATCCAGATCCTCGGGACTGGCCGGCTCTTGCCGTTGAAATAATCGCTTGGCTGCCTGGCATGACCGAAACAGGTGGCATCGGGTTCTCGGCTCCGCAAGTGCAAGTTGATCGCTTTTGCAGGGCAGCATGTAGTGCGTCACGACGCAACCGCCCCCGACACACGCGAGCGAGCCTGCAACGACCATCGTGCAGCCATCTCATCGAAAATACCGAGCCCCCCGACTTTCATCAAGGAGCTGTATGACGAATCCCGCCCTTCACCGTAACACCCCGACGCTGCAGGTGTCCGATCCCAGCGGCTCGCCGGTGCGCAGCGTCGCCTATTACCGGCGCTGCTCCTCGGAGCAGCCGCAACCCCGCGTCACCGCGACTGCCACTCGGCGGGCGGGGCGGGTGAGTCAGCACTGGGACCCGCGGCTGTTTGCCCTGAGTGCGATCCCGAGCGCCGACACCGCCAACCTGTGCGGCGTGACCTCCCTGTCGGGTCGGCCGTTGTTGACCGAGAGTGTCGACGCTGGCTGGCAGTTGCATTTATGGGGCGCGTCGGGCGAGTTGCAGATGGCCTGGGATGGGCGGGGGACGCGTACGCGGCATACGAACGATGCGTTGTTAAGGCCTGTCGCCGTCTTCGAACAACGTCTGGACGCACCGGAGCACTGCATCGGCTTGACCACCTATGGCGATCAGACGCCCGAGGCGCGGGCGCACAATCAGTGCGGCCAGCCGGTGCGGGTGGACGATACCGCCGGGTGCCGTCAGCTCCACGGCTACAGTCTGCAGGGGGCCCCATTGGCCGAGACGCGGCGCTTTTTGCGGGAACTGACGTCCCCCGACTGGCCGCCTGCTGTCGAGGATCGGGAGGCCTTGCTCGAGCGTCAGCAGGCAACCACCCATTGGCGCCACGATGTGCTGGGCGCGTTGCGGCAGCAGACCGACGCTCAAGGTAATCGCCAATCCACCGACTACAACGTCGCCGGGCAGATCGTGAGCAGCCGCTTGCTACTGAAGGGGCAGACTGAAGCGACGACGGTGCTGCGCGACCTCGGCTACAACGCCTGGGGCCAGCTCACCACGGAAACCGCGGGCAACGGCGTCACCAGCACCGCCACCTACCGCCCCGATACCGGCGTCCTGCAACGACTGATGGCGCAGCGGGCCGATCACCGCTGTGTGCAAGACCTGCACTATGCTTACGACCCGATCGGCAATGTGCTGAGCATCAGCGATGCCAGTCAGTCGATCCGCTATTTTGCCAATGCGCGGATCGACCCGGTCACAACCTACACCTACGACAGCCTGTCGCAATTGATCGAGGCCACCGGGCGTGAAGTGGCCAGCAGCGGTCACGGCCCTGAGGTGCGGGTGTCAGCGGACCCCAGCCAGCTGGTCAACTACACGCAGCGCTATGCCTATGACGCGGCCGGTAACCTGCACACTCTGCAGCATCAAGGGGCACGACGTTACACGCGCCAGATGCAGGTCGCTGAACGCAGCAACCGCAGTCTGCAACAGAAAACGGGCGGTCCCTTGAGGGATGCACAAGAACTGAGCGCCGGTTTTGATGCCAACGGCAATGTGCAACAGCTGCAACCCGGGCAGGCGTTGTACTGGGACGGGCGTAATCAGCTGTGCCAGGTCACGCCAGTGGTCCGCGAGTCTGGGGCAGTCGACAGCGAACACTACGTGTATGACGGCGCGGGGCAACGGCTGCGTAAAGTGCGCGTCAGCCAGGCGAAGGCGCTACGCCACATCGCGCAAGTGCATTATCTGCCGGGGCTGGAGATCCGCGAAGACAGTGCCAGTGGCGAGACGCTGCATGTCATCAGCCTCCAGAGCCCGGGGCGCAGCAGCGTCCGGGTGTTGCACTGGGTGGCGGGCACTCCGCCAGGCGTGCGCAATAACCAACTGCGTTACGGCGTCGGTGACCACTTGGGCTCCAGCACCCTGGAGCTGGACCGCGAGGCCCGCCTGGTCAGCCAGGAGGGCTATTACCCGTACGGTGGCACCGCCTGGTGGGCGGCGAGCCAGCAAAGCGAAGTCAAGTACAAGACCGTGCGGTATTCTGGCAAAGAGCGCGATGCCACCGGCTTGTATTACTACGGGTTTCGTTATTACGCCCCGGGCTGGGGACGCTGGTTGAATCCGGATCCGGCCGGCACCGTGGATGGGTTAAATTTATTCGCGTTCGTGTCGAATAATCCAATTACATTACGAGATACTAACGGCCTGCAGAAGTTTGATTTCAACTTTATAATTCATGTTGGTGACGACTTCGAATCCAAAACCTATGCACAGCGTCTGTTCACCAAGTATAACGCGAACGGCAAAGCGATTTTAATTCATTGGGATCCTAGATCGACGCTAGAATCCACCGCTGATAATCCTTACCCCTCGCTACAATATGCAGACGGGGAGAAAAATTTCCCGAAGATAGGAGAACGTACGAGGTTATTCTTTGTGATGCATGGATCCGTTGGGCCAAAGGATCCGACTTTTGAGATTATGCCGGAATTATTAAAATTCAATTGGGTGGACTACAAAGGTAACGATCAGATAGCCGGGTTCCATGGGGGGCCGGAACATATAAAAATTCCAATAAACAAAGAGGGTGGTAAAGTACAATCCTTTGTGGGCGCAATAAAAAAGGCTCGCTTATTCGAAGCCTTGAAGTTTAGTGAAGGGGACAAAAACCTTGGTCGGATTAGCTTGGTTTCATGCAATCTTATTGCTCCAAATATTGACGGTGTGGACACCCCATATTCCGGCTTTGCCGAAAATCTTTTCAACGAATTAAATAAAGATGCACGGACGGAGGTAACTGCTCGGTTTGGAAAAGTTACTGTAGAACGAAGCCCGAATGGAATATCAAAGTATGTTTTGCAGCCTTGGATCGAAAGCCCCACACCGGTACGTGTTAAGTCCTTAGGAGCAAAAGGGAAGCATGTTTTTACACCGGACGAAAAAATGGATTGGGAGTGATGCTTCTTTACTCTGCACCAGCGTACACCAAACGATAGAGGAGATTTCTCCCCTCTCGTACTCTTATTTTCAGTGCCCGTCCGACATCCCGTCCTTGCCGCGAAACGAGTGAGTCAGCAGCCATTGCAGGCTGCTTTCCTATGTTGCCTTCGCCATACGTGCTTGCACCCTTCTTACCTGACGCTGGACATCGACCCAATCTGTATCTGCTAGCGCTTGAACCAATTGCCAAACCCACTCTGATCTGAAACTCCTATGGGTTCAGGCCGGAGCGCCCAACCGCCGATGCAGGCGAGCAATGCTTCATCTGCCAGGCAAAGAAAACACAGGGGGCAATGGGTGCTGGAGGCCGATATTCAAGGCTGTATCTACAACATCAGCCATGACTGGATGATCGCCAACGTTCCCACGGACCAAACGGAAGTGGTTCAAGGCGGGATTTGTTTATCCACACGAACTCTTCCCTACGGAATCTGCCCCCCCCCCACAAGGGAGAGTTTTGCTCCGAGGTATGCGGGATACCCCGACGTCGAGATTGTTCTCGTCATTTAGGTCATCGCCCCCCTCTGATGGGAGACTTCAGTCATGAGCCGAAAACCGCGGATCTGGCGTATTCGTCTGGCTTTTGAGCCAAATCGATTCTCTTGTGAAGCTCGAGAGGGTCTATGAGCAGCTAAAACCGACAGAAACGCGGACTTCCTTAGAGTTGTCAGTGCGGAGGTGCCCAGGAAGGGGTATTCAACCGCATACGGATCCACGTCAGTGGGTCGAGATATCCGTACCGGCAATCGTCAACGAAGGGTTATTTCAGTCGGTTCAAGAGCAACTTGCTGAGAATCGCAGAACGCGTCAGAGCCGTCATGGTGCTATTACCTACTTCAGGGTTTGACCGTTTGCGGCCATTGTCACTACGACTATTACGGTAAAAAGGCCAGCGCCGAGATTATGCCTATTATCGTTGCATTGGTACCGATGCCTACCGCTTTGGTGGCGAACGTGTCTGTGACAATCAGCAAATACGAACGGACCGGCTCGATGAACTTGTGCGCCCGAAAAGCTAAAGGATGAATATGAACGCCGGCTGGGTGCCCTCGAAGAAAAAGAAAAAATAGAACACGGATACTGCTGCGCTAGAACGACAACGATTGCAGCTGGATAAAGGCAAGTCGCGCGAACCCGACGACATGCGATTCCAAACCTTGTACACGTTCCGTTGCCGCTTCGGCTCGAACTGGGCAATGATTGCTCATCTATCCCAGCGGCCCCTCGATCGGCTTTCACTCGCTTGAAGGCCTCCCAAACTATCAGTTTGGAAATGCTGTACGACTTTCCTGCGCTCATGCCGCCCTTCCCGGCCCAAAGCCGGTTGACGACATAAGTGAGCTAGGCAACGCCATCCCTTCGCTCCCATTCTCATTACAAGAGCTTCATCACTACTACGAATGGCTCCGTCCTCGGCCTTTACATCGGTATTCTTTCTTGCGGTGATAGCCGCTTGTCATTTCCCTTTGCATCAAAGGCGAGGTTCTCATGCTCCATATCAATGCCTGTATTGAGTTCATGCCGCCTATACACCGTTTGCCATCCGGACGGTATGCAGATATCCTCCAGACTTGCTCCCAAGGCTACTTGCAAGCCTCGGTTTTGACAGCGCTTGAGCCCTTAACGATGCGTCTTCGGACGGGTTGCTTTCGCTCCTCTTCTCAATACATACCTGAGGCGGTTTATCAGCGCCTTTTCCACAGTCGCTCACCACCATGCCTTTTGAACGTAGCAGCACCGGGCGGTTTGAATCCAGCTCCTGCAGGGACTTCGGGAGGCCTACTCCCAGCATCACTGGCTTACGCCAGCGCTCGTGACACACGCAAATATTGGGCTTTGATGATTATTGGCCATCTCACCCCGCTACGCCCCTCTATCCGCTTCCTGTTCGTCAGGCCAGCATTTTGCCTGGGCTTCCTTCGGATTCGCGGTCACCCCCGCCTCTGACTAACACTTCCCCTTGTCGGGTGTGTAGCGGATTTTCATCTCCAAGTCACCAGCGAGGCCACAACAGCCAAGCTGGTTGCGCTCGCGCAAGGCGCCATGCCTGGCGCACGTGAAAAAAACCGGTTTGCACCGGGTTAAAAACGCGGAATTACCTTGAGGAAGATACGCACTAGATGTATCAGCGATGGGGCATGCTTTCCACAATGCATAAGACATGAACTGCCCCTTCTAGAGCGCCCTTAGATCGTTCCTCCATCCCCGCACCGACAAGTCCCGCACGGGGATAGTGTGCGAATTGTATACATCAGCTACAGGGGCTACCTGGCTGATTCGTCACAAAATATTCCTCAAGAACACATGACCTTTAAGTACTTACCTCTACCAGCAAACTGGATTGTGTTGCGCCTGATCGACCGGATCCACCACAGCTTCAGCCAACTGGGCCAGCAAGTTGACCAGTTGGGACTGTCGACCCAGCACCTCAGGGCCATGACCGTTGCTGCCCATTTCACGCCCGGCGGCCTCGATCAATTGCGACAAGCTCTTGCCGGCGCAGGTCGTAACCGGGTCAATCGGCAGATTGCCATTGGCTCCTGTCGTTTGGCGGCGATTTTACCCATATCAGTGTTTCAAGATTTTTCGTATAACACCTAGATTAGTAAATTTTCAGTGACATTTCTGAGACGCTACGATTGTGCCTTTCAACATCGACGGGGGCCGAGTCAATCAGAATACGTAACCGGCCACCTACTTAAAAATCATCGTAAGTCGCTCTTTCGCTGCGACTGTCGAACGATCGGTTGATTACCATAAGTCCGGTCCCCATCCGGCATCCAAGTATTTTTCATTGTTGCGCCGATACTTTTATAGAACGAGGCGAGCTCACCGATATTTTCGATAATTTGCCAGTTTCCCCTATCAAGCATAGCCAGAGGAAACTGGCCGGCGCGGGCGACGTCCCCCACCAAGCCATGTTCTGCATAAGCTTCTCTCTCAAAAAGTTTAGTTTGGTCGGGATAATTTACTTGGGCCCCATGCCGTATGGTATTAAATTGGTTTCCTCTGCCTCGTCGATTGTCGTCGGCTACAGCTACATACTCATTCATTTTATCAATGGCGTCCTTTTCCTCCTTTGAATTCGCCAACATTGTACGAGGCTTCCCGCTACGAAATGTAATAAGATCATGCATGTCATAATCCCCAGTAAAAGGGCGTGTTTTCCAATTGTCCATCGCTTTCAAGTCAGCAAGGCTAGCATCGAGATTATTGATATCAATTGGGTAGACGTGTGCATCTAACTCATGTGCGCCGCTCAGAACTAGACCTACTAACCCTGTATTATCCCAGCTCCCGACAAAGCCTTCAATTCCAGCACCTTGTACTTTTTTCAATATGTCGGGCGCTCTTTCAGAATAGGCGGCTTCCAGAGAGCTGTCTTTGATGGTTTTTCCTAAAATATTATGTCCTTTGGCGGCCGCCCCCTCCTGTAAAGCACGCAGCGTCGCGGCTCCCGCTTTCCTGAAGCTGACAGCAAAGTTACCGGCCTTAGATGCTTCTGCAAGTGGTTCCATATGATTTGCGCAGATATATTTATCACTTACCTTACACCTGCCGTCGGGATCTAGATACTTGACTGGATTGTTACCCACCATTTGATACAGATTCAGCCCATCCACCCCTCCAGCCGGATCTGGATTAATCCAGCGCCCCCAAGCCGGGGCGTAATAACGAAACCCGTAGTAATACAAGCCGGTGGCATCGCGCTCTTTACCTGAGTAGCGAATGGTCTTGTATTTGACTTCAGTGTTATCCCGCGCCGCCCACCAAGCCGTCCCACCGTACGGATAATACCCCTCCTGGCTGACCAGGCAGGCTTCGCTGTTCAGCTCCAGGGTGCTGGAGCCCAGATGATCACCCACGCCGTAACGAAGCTGATCATTGCTGATACCGTCCGGCGCTGTCTCCCCCCAGTGCAGTGCCCTCACACTGCAACGCCCGGGAATTTGCACAGTGATCACATCAAGCGTTTCTCCAGTCGCGCTGTCCTCCCGGATTTCCAGCCCTGGCAAATAGCGGACTTGTGCAATGTGGCTAACCGCTTTGGCCTGGCTGAGGCGTACTTTGCGCAGCCGTTGGCCACCGCCGTCATACACATAAAGTTCAGTGTCGTCTGGCCCTGCATCGCGGACTACGGGCGTGACTTGACACAGTTGATTGCGACCATCCCATTGCAACACCTGCCCGGGTTGCAATTGCTGCACATTGCCGTTGGCATCAAAACCGGCGCTGAATGCCTGGACCTCGGGCAGGGGGCTGCCCGCTTTCTGCAACAGACTTCGGTTGCTGCACTCGGCGACCTGCATCTTGCGCGTGTAACGTTGTGCTCCACGATGCTGAAGCGTGTGCAGGTTACCGGCCGCATCGTAAGTATAGTGCTGCGTGTAGTGGACCAACTGGGCGGGGTCCACACAGACCCGTGACGCAGGACCGTGGCCACGGCGGCTCACCTCGCGCCCGGTGGCTTGGATCAATTGCGACAAGGTGTCGTAGGCATAGGTGTTAACCGGTTCGATACGCGCATTGGCGAAGTGTCGGATCGACTGGCTGGCATCGGTGATGCTCAGCACATTGCCAACCGGGTCGTAGCTATACCGCAGGTCTTGTACACAGTTGTTATCGGCGCGCTGCGCCACCAGGCGTTGCAGGGCGCCAGTGTCGGCGCGGTAGATGGCCGTGGTGGTGACGCCGTTGCCTGCGGTTTCGGTGGCGAGTTGTCCAAACGCGTTGTAGGTGAGGTCGCGGATCACCGTCGTCGGTTCAGCCTGAGCACTCAATTGCAAGCGACTGCCAACAGGTTGCCCCGCGACGTTATAGTCGGTGTATTGGCTGTTCCCGCGGGCATCGGTCTGCTGCAGCAACGTGCCCAGTGCATCGTAATGCCAGCGCGTGGTTGCACTCTCAGGCTCAAGAAGTGCATCACGCTGCTCGACGAGTTGCGGCCAATCCGGGGTTGCCAGATCCTGTAAAAAATGGCGCGTCTCGGCCAATGGGGCCCCCTGCAGACTGTAGCCGTGGAGCTGACGGCACCCGGCGGTGTCGTCCACCCGCACCGGCTGGCCGCACTGATTGTTCGCCAGCGCCTCGGGCGTCTGATCGCCATAGGTGGTCACGCCGATGCAGTGCTCCGGTGCGTCCAGGCGCTGTTCAAACACGGCGACTGGCCTTAACAACGCATCGTAGCTCTGCCGGGTGCGGGTGCCGCGACCATCCCAGGCCCGCTGCAACTCACCCGACGCGCCCCATAAATGCAACTGCCAGCCGGCGTCGACACTGTCGGTCAGCAACGGCCGCCCCGACAGCGAGGTCAGGCCGCTGAGGTTGGCGGTGTCGGCGCTCGGCGGATCACTCAGGGCAAACAGCCGCGGGTCCCAGTGCTGACTCACCCGTCCCGCACGCCGAGTGGCAGTGGCAGTGACGCGGGGATGGGGTTCATCTTCTGGCGAGCGTCGGTAATAGGCAACGCTGCGCACGGATAAACCGAACGGACTGTAGACCTGCAGCGTTGGCGTGTGGCGGTGAAGGGCGAAATTAGTCATAAGCCTCCCTAAGGTCACGGGTGGCCAACACGTCCGCATCGGTCGCATTAACTTCCCACGCGGTATCGTTCTCGTCTTCGGCAACGACATACCAGGGCCAAAAAGTTTTGCGCTGGAAATAACCATCAGGGCGCGTTGTGCGAACTTCCCGTCCGAGCGCGTCATACTCATGCTGAAAGTAATAAGCCTCTGGCCGGCTACTTCGCTCACTGACATAGTGATAGGTATCGAGATACAGAGGCTGATAGGTGCGTACCGGCAAGCCCTTATTGTTGTATTCCTGCCCACCGGATACCAGCCAACGCGCACGGGTGTGAATTTCAACGGCCTTGCCCAAAGTGCTCATCAATCGCTTGCCATCGCTGCGATAGGCAACACCGGGGGCCGTTTTGGTGCTTGTTTGCACGGTACGGCCCAAACCATCCGAATAGCTAATGGCGATACGTACTTGCCCGTCTGTGTCTGTCGGATAGCGGTCAGCGGAGAAGACGGCCGTATGCACCGGCGCATGTACATCGGACCCACTGTGGGGCACGTAATACATTATCGAAGCCCACCCTCCCAGGATGGTTCTTCGAGCTATCTGAGCCGCATCTCGTCCTGATTCATCGGCTGCAGCCAGCTGTCCGATCGCGTCGCCAAGTTGAAGGATGGTGCGTTGATAGCGCGTGCGAAAATGAGGGACACCGTCAGCATCGATGACCCTATCATAGAGCGGCTCGAAGCCCGCGGCAGTCCCATTTTCCGTCCCGTAAACAGTCGTGGCCAAAACCCGTCCCAAGCCATCGCAGAAAACCTCTTGGGTATTGTTGTTGATATCCACAAACCGCAACGGTTGCATCGTGCGATAGTTGTAATACGCGTGCGATGTTTGACCAAGTGCGTCGATGATCGTCTCAACCTGACAGTCATAACGGTCATAAGTAAAAGAACTTGGATGCTCGGTACGGCGGCTGGGACTATGGCTAATCAGGTGGTAAAAAGACTGCTCTGGGGCATAGGCGCAGAAGTCGGACTCAATGCCCCATAACGGCTGAATCTCCACGCCTGGGATTACCAGCGTGCTTTGCATTGGATTGAACAATCCCCACGCCATGCGATGGTAGCCCGCCTGTTCCAGCATCTCGTCGAGCGCTCCTTCTAACCCGGGCACTCGCTCGTAGGCGGACAGTGCCAATGCGTCCAATTCTGCACTTTCCATGTGGTGCAGCAGCCCTTGCAAGGTGGGCTGTCCTAAGGTTCCGGCCTGATTGTAATAGTGCCTTACCTGCAGACTGCTCATCTGGCGAGTATCGGGGGCATCGGCGATCAATAGGTTGCCGGTGGTGGTTTGGGTAAGGACTTCATAGCTGAGCAGCGGCGTCTCGCGCCAGGCGGCGCCTGCGGCACTGGTGCTGAAGTCACCGTCGATCAAAAACTCATGAGCAACGCTGCAGCTCTCTTTCACCAAGCCCAGACGCCAGCAATTCACCTCGGTCAGATGGTAATAGGATTGCCGTGATTCCGTCAGAGATAACAAGCGCTGCGCAGCGTCATGGGAGTCGCGCCACCACTTCTGCTGCCACGGGTCGGTAAGCACGGGCGGCGGCTCATCGGCCAGGGTGAGTCGGCGGGGATAGACGATCGCCACGCTGTGGGTTGGCCTTCCATAAATATCCGAGGCCAGATTGATTTGCTGCGTACAACGCGGATCGCTGGGAACGCCATCGTACTCGTACTGCAAGCTCTCAAGCAGATGGGGCATGACCACAAGAGCCTTCTGCTCATGCAATGACAATAGATCCACCCCATAGCGCGAATCACTGACGCTATACAGCCGCGCAGTCGCATCGACCTGTTGCGCGGGTGGAGTGCTCCATATTTCAGTGCGCAGCACATTCCCCGCCAGCGCTCGTGCCATCACGACTCGCTGGTCGGGTTGCACCGTTTGTCCTCTGTACCCGGTATACAGGGTCGCCGCTAGAGTCATGGCTTGCGGGTCATCCTGGCAATAGCCGGGACGATCAACACCACATTGCACGGTGCCTTGGTGGTACCAAGTCCGCGTGAGCACCGAAGCAAACACCGTCTCTGGGATTGATTGCCCCTGGAGTGCCTCATTGGTACTGTGACTCTGCTCGGTTCGCGCCTCCGTGTCGATACTATCCACCCGGGCAAAGCCGCGGAACTTACGTTCCTGTCGGTCGTAAAACCCGCGTTGGTAGCGAAAGGATTGCGTCAACTGGTTGCCGGAAATCGCATCCTGTTGCGTCAGGCTGGCGACCGTATGCACAGGAAAGGGAAGATGGCAGACAGCGTCTGGCTGTGTCGACTTTTCATCGAGCCATACCTGTGCCGAACTCCTGTAGGTAATCGATGATCTGAGGCCCTGGCCGTTATCCATTGCGGTCAGTAGCCAGGGTTTTTGGTGGTTGAAGTTAAAATACCAATGGCGTTCTGAGGCTTCTCGTTGCGGCAGTGTCAACAGCAGGTTCGCACACCCTAAGCCATCAGTATCCGCAAACTGGAGCACGCTCAGACGGTCATACTGGACACCCTCTGGAAATTCGAGGCGCACCGGCTGTACGTCAATACGATTGCCTGAGCGATTGCGATAAATGGCTAAAGAGTGGGTGTGGGCGTAAATCAGGTCCGGTGCGCCGCTCCCGTCAATGTCGGCCAAAAATACCCGGTGCGGGTCGAAGTTGACGGCGTCATCGAAACAGACTCCCTGAGCCAGGTTAATCGCGCTGCCAAAACGACCATGCCCCAGATGCGGCCAACACTCCACACTATTATGACGAACCCGGATCATATGCTGCTGCCCAGAACCGAGCATATCGCTAAAAGCAATTACCTCGTTCTGCGCACCTTGCATTGGAAGAGAAACCGCCTCACCTTGTTCAACATCAATACCGGGCGCAAAACCCTGCTTGCCGAGTCCGGCATACAGCCGCACACTTTTCGGGCCGATCAGCACCAAGTCCTGATAGCCGCTGCCGACCAACGACACCAGTTGTGCTTGCTGCTGGGTAAATTCCGGAGGGAAGACTGAGAATGGGGTGAAGTCCGACCAGCTTTTATCCGGTCGTTGCGAAAAGAACCCCGCCATACCTGGCTCTGTAATGACCCAATCCAGCTGAGCATCGCCAGTGAAATCGGTCAACAAACGATGCCCGGATTCACCGGTCTGTCCAATAGGGGATTGCGGTAGGGGTACCCAATCAGCGTAGTCAACAGCATCGCCACCCACTACACGATTGCGCCGGGGCGCGCGGTAACGCCAACCCGTAGTGTCGCGTAACAAAATGCCTGGGATCCCTTCGCCGTACAAGTCTGCAAGCTGATAGGCCCCGGTTGCGCAATCGGGGAAATCGGGCCTAGGCGTAAAGCTGCCTTGCGACACGATGGTGGCCAGGTCACAGCCTGCGTACTCAAATGTGATCGGCGGAACACGATCCTCCCCCTGCTCTGAGACGCCGATCAAGTCGACGCGTTTCAGGTGGGAAATACTTGCGTCCTCGGCATAGGTAAGGGCCAGGCGTTGTACCAACACCCATTCATCGCCAGCCAGTTCAGGAAAACGGTGGTACATCAGCACTTGCCGGCATAAACGCCGAGTGCGCACTTCAAAGCCATATTCGTAGCGCGAAAAAGCATCTTGGCGTAGCGTGACCATATCATCCCATTCGGCCCATTCTTCGCGAACATCAGCCGTATCCGAATAGGCAAAGATCAGATTGAAATGCCAGTCCTGGTCCGCTATCGCAGACCCGAGATCAGAGCACGCCAAGCGATTTCCATAGCGAATGCCTGTGAGAACGCGCTGGGTACCTTGCTCTCGTCCGTCAAAGCACTCAATTTTCTGGTCGTTGGTATATTCATAACGGATTTGCTCACCATTAACCGACACCGAAGCTTCCAGTAGCCATTGAGCAATATGGGTCTCGGGATGGGCTGGATCGGCGATGCGCGCGTTTGTTGTGCGTCCAAATTGATGCAGGGTGCCGTCCGCGGCCTGCATCAGCCAGAAACACGGCCCACCGGCATCGGGGGTCCAGCACTCGATTTTGTCGAAGGCTCCTTCAATTTGTGGAAAGTAACGTTGCACATGATGCGCGGTGGTGACTGTGCATCGAGGATGCGCGGTGGCGGGCATGCACTTGAGTTGCCCGCTCTCATCGCGCTCGGCGACGAGGCGCTCCCCGTTGGGACCGAGGAGTGTATCGGTCGGCGTATAGTGAGGTACGCCGTAAACAGCCTCCCGGGAAATAGAGGGCAACGCCAATCCCCAACCAATACCAAAGATGCCGTTGCCCGCGCCGCTATTGTACTGCAAGGCCAATCCTGGTGAGAAACCACGACCAGTACTGACCGGTAACGGAATAGAAAAGGTGGCCATGCCAGAAGCCCCGGTGCTGCTCAGTGCATCACCTAGGCCGTGAAGTGCACCGCCACCTTTGGGAAGAGAAAGTACCGGGACCTGAACGGGGGAAGGGGAAAGTGATTGCATACGCAAACTCCAAAGTCGAATGCCTACCGGCCCGGCACGCGGCATCAGCACCTGCATACAAGGGCTGATGCCGCGAAGCTTTGGGCAGGTTGAATGAAAAGGCTGGAAATCAGTTCGCGATCATTAACTCAGCAAGTCCGGTGCGGGCTTGGCGAGAAGGCCCTGTACCTTCGTTGCAAAGTCCGGTCCTCCATCACGTGCCGTATAACGAACACGGACGATGATGTCGGTCAGTGAGGCGAGCATCTTTTGCTGGTCATCGCATCGATGGTTGGGGAAGGACAATTGCCAGGACGAGACGGCACCTGTGCCTTCAAACGGCAAATAGCGCTCCTCGCCAAAGCTGAGCTGAAACGCACCGCTATCATCCATGCCTGTTGATAGCGCCACTTGCTGATGAGCTCGCAGGTTGGATTGCACCCAAGACGAATTGCCCGTTTTATCGAGGAGATATTGAACGCCTTCAATTTCGGGCTGGGTGACGAAACCACTGCAGATTTGTGACAGCACCGCTCGTATATCCTGGTAAGGACCTACCAGGGCGGGCAACGTGACCGAAACAGCGGCGATTTGGCGTAGATAGTGGCCGGGATAGCGCTCAGCAAAATGACGCTCTGTTAACACAAAACCCAATGTTCCTTGGTTGAGTAGAGTTGTCTTCCAGTCGCTCTGGCCCTCGCCCTCCAGCAAGGCTTTAAGCGATACGGTATGAACAATCTCCAACTTACGCTGATTGCGCATCAAATAGGCTTGCTCCAGACGTTGCAGGCCCATCTTCAAGCTCTCTCCCACCAGCATTCCATGGTAACGATCATTCCAGACGCTTGGCTGAATAAAGCGTGGGCCATCGAAAACACCTGTTTCGTACTGCCAAGCCGCCTCGGTGGACAAACATAAAGACATCACGCCGTCGTAAGCCTGGAAGTACAGCGTTGATAATTGCCCGGTCATCCATTGATATAGCGCTTCGCCTGAAAAGCGCGTAGACAGAAAATCGCGTGTTTCCTTTAAATGGCTCTGCTGCTGCGTGAGCTGCTGCAGCTGTTTTTGCTGAATCGTTTGCTGTTGTTTTTCCACGTCGAGCTGTTTACCAATCTGCGCCACCTCCTTAATGGCCTGATCACGCATCAGCGTCCACTCGGCTTGACGGCGGCGATATTGCTCCGACATTTCCATAATAGAAGCGCTTTGTGACAGTACCGATGCCCCCACCTCAACAACGGTGCTGGCGGCATACAGAACCGATCCATAGCGCATCCCACCGTTTGAAAGCCCAAAAACATTGGGGGCCAAATCGGCAATGCCGCCGGCCGATCTGAGGGCGGTGCTTGCGACTGAGCCGGCAATGGCAGCGCCGTGCATTGCCAGCGCCGCAATTTCTACGCCAGACTGTCCTTGCTCCACCAACGACGTGTAATGATCCACACGCAGCTGCGCCGCTTGTTTGCTCACCTCCAGAGCCGCTTGGCTCGCGACACTCAACGCAATGGACTCTTCCTGAATGCCGAGAGTGAATTGCGTCAACAAATTGTATTGCTGATCCTGCTGCAACACCTCCAGGTGAATACTGTCCTTACGCTCGAGTGCGTTATGCAAGGCGTTGCCCAACTGCATTAGCATCTCGACCGCAGCATTGGCTTTGTTGATCATGACCGCAAATCGATAATGGGGCACGTTCAGTTGTCCCGGGCCTCCCGGCCGGCCTGAGCTCGCTTCGCCACGCCCAGAGGCCAGCAGTGCAAGCGGATCCACAGGAGCATCAAACAATGGCAACGACAATAGCTGCCCATCGATATTCAAACCATGGCGCAGGTTGAATAAACGCGTTTCGAGCTGTGTCCAAAACAGATGCAAAGCCGCATTACGCGGCAGAACGAAAATCCCCGTATGCAGCTGACCGTCGGCCTTCTCGTTTAGGCGCAGCAAGCAATCCTTGTCGAAAGCCTCTTGCGTGGTTTGAGGTATCCAACGCGGTGCGCGGTTCTCATCGGGCTGTTGCCCCAATAAAGCCAGAGCTTGTTTATACCATTGCTTGGCGTCAGCCAGACCGTCACGCGTTAACTCACGGTAGCAAGCGTCGCCTTGATCGATGAGGTTTTTTACGTAGCTGAAGAACACCGCTTTGCGATACAAAGTGGGGTCGGCCATGGCACGGGCATTAGGGTCGGTAAGATCATCTGCAATAAAATTTGCACCGTTGCTGATGTCTATCAACGTGCGTCCGTTCCACGGCCTGGAAGCACATGACGGATCGAAGAGGTAGTGTAACCATCGGGTCGCGTCCTCAAACCGTTGTTCCTGATTCAATCGATGTGCGACCAAAAAAGGCATATGGAAAAACAGCTCCCATAAATACAAGCTATTGGCACCTTTGAAATCCAGCGCTGTGGTGATCTCAGAGATAGTCTCACCGGGTTGAGCCACATGAGCGGCGGCCATGACCCCGTCAATGCCGTTCTCGCCACGACGGATCAACTCTTTGGCAAACAAGGTGTTCAAACGAATCGGTGGCCGCTGGCGATCTTCTGCAGCGGACACCAAGGTCTGTATGAATTGATCGTCCACGCGAATGGAATATTTTGAGTTAGAATTCGCTTTTAAATAATGTATATCCACACACTGCAGGATTTCGACCTCCATTGGCTCCCTGCTCGGCCCCAAGCCTTGAGCAAAGGTTAGGGTATAGGTGACTGAATGAAACAGCTTTTGGAACTCGTCCTCCCTCTCCAGGCTAATTGGTATTTTTCTAGAGCCGCTTCTAAGCTCTTCCATTGTCAACGTAAATTCCGCCGCTTTTTCTGGGTTCAAAATCCAAACTCTATATTTGACCTCCGTAGGCTCAATATACCAGATAGGGCCTGAACTCAAAAAAGGGGTAATGTGAAGGGTAGTATCGATGACTGAGTAGTCGATCTGTAACTGAAGATTCAAAGAATTTGCCGGAACGAAGAGTGGATACTTTCTGACATTAACGCTACTTTGACCCGTGAGCGTATAGCTAACGGTAGACTTATTGTAAGGATGCTGGATACTGGTCGATTGGTAAATTTCACAAAGATTTATTTTCTCTTTAGCATCGATGCAGTTTAGCAAGGCGTCGAACGTCTTTCCAACCAACGCAACATCTTCTGCGCCATAGACCTCAAGCCGTAAAAATGTATTATTGGAATCGGTAACATCTTTCACTGCGATCAACCGCTGTGGCTGCTGACCGTAAACGTCACTGTGGATTTCTTGGGGCGCGCTCCAGCTGTCATCGAAACGCTTAAATGCCAGCTTTACAGAAAGATTGTAGCTCAAAGGCTTACTGGCCTCTTTCGTCAACGCCGTCTCTTTGTGTTCCGTTGCTTCACACCAGAGAACATATAAACGTCCATTCATGCACATGGGTTGCACTGAGCCACGTGTCGCTGCCGACAAGCCTTCGATTTTTTTCCACTCACTCCAAGCATCCGGGTGGATGGCGCCGTCTGAAGAGAGGTCCATGTTCAGTGAGCGCCAGTAGTAACTGTCAGGACCTTTTTTGCTGCGGCCAATAAAATAGATGTCGTCTTTATCAGCCCTCAACCCGTCTTGGTACCCGCTGACGACATCCAGATTGCTAATCTCTTCGAACTGGTTCAAATAATCCAGCACGGCGGCCTGAACGCCATCATCGCTGATTCGTCCTTGGCTTAAACGTATTTCCAATGCAGAAAACAGTTCCGTCTTGCTGAGACGCAAGGTCGGGGTCAAATAATTTTCTGGATAAGCGCGCAATTGCTGATAGCCGGCCCATACGGCGTAACGGCTATTTTTCTGCTGCCAGGCAGTGACTTCATCCGGCGTGGCGCTGAGCGCGGGCTCCAATCCTTTCATCGCGCGATTGAGATATTGCTGTGCACTGGCGATGGACTCGCCCAGCTCGCTGGTGACGACATTGCTGTGAACAAGTGGATCGATCAGCAAGTAATCGTAGAGGTCTTCGGCTGTCCGCACGGCAGGGTTGTTGGCGATGTTCTTGCCGAGGTAGTAACTGATCAATGCATCGCGCTTCGCGCAGCTGATCGCGTCCTGAAATAGCTGAGGCATAGTGAGGCTCCAAACAATAAAAAAGACCATATAACAGATGAGTGGCGGCACCCGCACATCATTGCAATAACAACTGATTGTTAATCCGGGCGATGTGAAACACTGGCGATTAGTTGGTTTGCGATCGATTGCCACGCTTCATATGTTTTTTCAACATCTGCCAACTCTGTCAGCAAGCCCTTAAGTTGATTCAGAGCGGCCTCCGACAGCCCGGTTTTCTCGGCCAATGTATGCGCCCGCGACAACATTAGAAGCTCTCGTGACGTGCGGGGTTCGCTGCTGAGATCCAGGGGTAATAATGTAGAGGCTGCCTTCAAATCGTTTGCAGATTCGCTATTGGCATTACTCAGATAACTTAAGACCTGTGCTTCTGACGTATTGATCGCATTTAGCAGTAGGACAAACGCTCGCATGGAATACATGGCGTCGAAGGAAAGTTGGGAGTCCCAACAAACGAACCAGTCGGGGTGATTAACCCAGGCCTCTACGCCTGCAGCACTCATCCCGCACAGGGATATTGCTGCGGCATAACGCATAAACTTACAGGTAAATGCCACCCCGCTGGCGATCGCCTCTTGTTGTACGTTTTTATCTGGGTCAATGGCGCTTGTCGCTAATGCCCTGAATGCCTCGGTTGTCTGGCCCATCGCTTTCAATAACAAGGGAACCCTATCCGGTGAAACCGAAACCAGATGAGCCACCGCTTGGATGATCGCTTTATCCCAGGCGGCATCATCTGAGAGCTGAGGGGCCAATGTGGCAAGCTTCTCAAGGAATAGAATCACCGGCCGATCAGAATCCAGCTTTGCCATATCAGCGCTCAAAATCGACTGCAGTTCAGCCACTGTCCATTGCTGTTGACGTAGCCATGACACGACGGTGTCTAAGCGGAGAAGGATGTCAACCGCCTCCTCAGGCTGAAGTGAGTGGGCTAGCAAATTGCAGTTCCGCCAACCACATACGATCAACAGTTCTTGCGGTTTTAGCCCGAAAAGTGCTGACAGCTTGGAAAAAGCATAAAGTCGCGAGCAATACGCCAAACCGCTTGGCGACGATGTAGTGCTACCTTTATCAAGATGCAATGCCAGTTCGGTGAGTGTCACGGCATTCACCCCAATACCGGCACACAATTGACTGATGATGTTTGCAGGGCATATTTTTAATTGTTCGGCATTCGCTGGCAATGACGTGTGGCTTAGCCGCTGTTCAAATTGCCCCTTTGTGTTAAAAATTCGGTCAAAGAATGAGGGCAGACCTTGCGGGGTCGCGACCGACAGCGAGCCGCCTAGCAAGACAATAAAGAGTTCCAAGGTTAATGCACATTTTCGACTTAAGTAGCGAAATAGGCCCAGCACATGCAGGACCTCAAATCTTTTGCGCGACATTATATAATTTTTAAAGCACACTGAAAGCAGCGCATCTAATTGCCCGTAAGGGGCATCAAGCAATTGATGCAGTCGTATCATTTGAAGCATGCGCAGCACTTGTTGATCTGTGCATTGCAAAAACGCTTGCCCATCCGCTGTTGTTATCAGCGTGACTGGTTTTCCTCTGGTGCCGGTAATGTAGTACCTGCCTTCAAGAGACGAAGCGCCCTCTTGATCGCTTAAAGCAAACTCCTGCAGACAGAGCAATTCTTCCACGTCCCGCCGAGCGAGTCCGGTCACACGGCAAAAGGTAATTAATGCAACTCCCTGGTCTGTCGGCCGTAGCAGGGGATCAATGTAATCATTGTTATTTTCCTCGACCATCCACACGGCATGCTCTGGCGGGCTCCACTCCAGATAGCCGACCATCGACATTTCATCGTCCGCCCCCCAGCCTGACAAGGGGGTCATCAGAGAGACAACATCGCCCAAATGAATATTCTTTTCCTGCAGCGCCTGTTTCACTTGCGTATAGGGCAAGTGGAACGGAAGTGGCATTGGATAATAAGTGGTCGCCAAGCCTTTATAGAGCGTTGCTACATCCGTGTGCGAGGTTTTGTTGAGTATCGCTTGTTCGAGTAGAGGATTGACCAAGGTCAAAGCCTGAGTCGACGTCTTTAACTGCTCGGCACTCAGTATGATGGCGTTTAAATCACGGCGCCGGTGTGCCAGTGACAACGCGTCAAATACCACAGGATCCTGTGTGGGCTCAATCGTTTCGCATTTTGCGACGTTTCGGTAAAGCGAGAGCAGATAGGCGGCAGGAGAGTCCCATGCCTCGATTTGTCCTGGAATACAAAGACTGGGCCACGATTCGTTGAAAAGCGTTTGAAATGTCAGCGCGAAAGGAGCCCCTCCGGTCACTGAACGCGTCAACGTGTCCGCTGGGGAATCGTTTCGATCGTGAATGGTCTCCAGAAGGTGCTGATGTTGGTGTTGAGTCACAAGCAGGCGCGCAGCACGATAAATATCGCGGGCCCAGCCTCCAAGAGCAGCGGTGTAGATCCTTACAAATCGATCTTCTTCAAATTGCGCAATCATAAACACAGACGTTAGGTGCGCGTCATTGAGTTTTACTTGAATGTTCTCGCACACGTCCTTGGGTAGCGATAGTTGCTCGAACAGCCTCTCCCACCTCCATGCTGCGTTTTCGACAGGCGAAACAATTTCCGAGGCAATGATGGTCATTGAGAATCCTTTTATGGGTTCTTGTGCGGTTTAAATTAATGGCAAGCCAAGTCGAATTGCGACAAGCTCGATCAACCTCAATCAGACGCGTCTTGCTTCAAAAGCGAATTCTATTTTCGCGAGGATTTATTTCGACAACTCCGAAAGTAGATTGCCATGAATTGAGGCGGGTGTTCAATCATTTGATCTCAAGGGTTTATTTGGGCATTTAATTCACGATTGGCGCGTACCGATTAAAAACGCAAGGATCAATTTGTTTCCACAAGCGACTCAAGCCAAAGCTTGTAGATAGCGACCAGGCCCTGCAAGGTCGGTTTAGCGGCGAATACCCAATGATTAAAACTCCCACCATTTATTTTGCGAACAGGCGGCTTCGATTAATCCGCTCGATCAAAACCGGACAGAGATGGCCGCCAGTAAAAACAACCCACTGAACAGGCTGATGACTAGCCAAAAACACTTAGTGTAACCCGCAGGGCTACAACATCTCGTACTTCAATACGACCGAGGCTAACAGACAATCGCTGCTGTGTTTGTAGGCTGTCTGTAGGCCGCCTGTTTCGGAGTGTAACGAAGGCGAGAAACGCATCGCTTTTTACATCGGCATTACGGTGGAGAAGTTACCCTTGAACCTGCTGAATAAAGAAGTCCATGTGCATGGGCAAATCTAGAGCGCCGCGGGTGGCTTGACAGCCTTGGTCGCCATGGTCCTGCGCGATGATGCATCGTTGAGGGCGTCATCCTGCGTGCCGCCGTCGTCGACGCTTCGGCATGCACTGTGCGAATGAGTTCACTCAGGATGCGGTGATTGGAATGGCCCCCTCACCATCAGGTAACTCCAGTCTGATATAACTTTCACGACAGGTAGATGCTTTGCCCAGCGGGGGCTTACCGAACTGCTGTTGAGGATCAGGCCCATGCCGGCTTTGCTGACGCCTTTCCCCACGCCAGTGAATTCAATGCCCAGGTCGAAGAGTTGATCGTCAGCCTCTGCGCGGTACTGCTGGCACAGGCCTGCAACAGCAGATTGGAGCCCATGATCAAACATCAACTACCGGCCCTGACCTGGCAGCGACTGCATGGGGTAAAGCAGAACTTCCTGCGTGCGGAACATTGCTCGACGCCAACGTCAAACGGGTTGTCTACCAGTCGAGCATGCCGTGGGGCCTGTTCGAGCTTGGGGACGGATCGGTGAAAGATGACCGTCTAAGTGCGCGTGTAATTTCGTCCACGGGGGTATGGAATCCGCACATGGGCCTGAAAAATACCCATTTTGGGATAGTTATCTGGGAACGGATTATTCCTTTTCCACGGCCCCAGGAGAACACTGTTGTGACTGCGTCTAACCGATGACCCCGGCGCGTGCTGGACCTGATGAGAACCTGTCGCTACGCTCACCACTTGCAGCACCGATCATTTTAAACCGTTTGGTTGGGGAAAGAGGTCGCGTTCGGCAGGCAATCGAAACCCAGCGGCACGCAGACCTTCTGCGGGGGCTGCAAAGCTGCCGGCTTACTGCTTGAATAAAAGAGATCGCCATCGCCGCTGGTTTCGCACGTTTGCTCAGGCTTTATTCAGCGGCTTACCACTCGTTTTCAAGGAAGAAAACATCGACAGCTCCAGGATGAGGAACAGCGTTGACTACCACAACATACGTTGCGACGCTCGAAGTATTGCAGGCCTGCGAAGCGCTTGAGGCCTTTACCCGAGAAGCGCGCGAAAACCTACGAAGCGGATTACCCACCGTGCCGGATGAGCAACAGAAGGCCTTGCTTATGCAAGCCCTGGATCTCATCAATGGCCATTTGCTTGAGGCGTGTGCGGTTATGTTGGAGCCCCATTACCCCACCCCTATCGATCCTGAAAAAACGGCTTAGCCCTGCTCTAAGTTTTCGTGGCATTTGCTTGAGCATTTTACCAGGCAAGATTTAACCCATTTTAATTGGCCGTGGCCACCAGACTGTAAATCACAGCCGCTCGTTCTCCACCGGCACCGTCACCGGCAAACAGGTCATTTTTCGACCCCGCGCGACGGTGCGCAGCGCCCGACCAACCGCTCTAATACGCTGAGCGCCATCGCTACCACCCACACGGGCTCGAGCACGTTCTGAACGGCGCCAATTAAATTTAAGTGGGGCTCCATGTCTTGACTGGGTGGGGCTGGGTAGCTGGCTGGGCCAGACGCATGCTGCCCCTTTCGCTCTGCCTGGTTTTCTTGCCAAGCATCCAGCGCAATCAAACTTAACCAGAGCGATCAACATTCAGTTGCAATATTGCCAACTTCAGGTGCTTGAGCTGCCAAACGCCATCCGCTAGCGTAGGGAATATGGATTGTTTATACATCACCATGGAGGTGACATCATCGTGAATCATAGCCAGGATCCTGCACTCGATGAAGCAAGGAAGATCGTCTTAAGAGTGCTGTCCCAAGAGCTTTGCGCTCCTGTCGTGACCTCATTCTTTGACCAAGCAACGTTCACCATTACCCATGTAGTGAGAGACCCATCCAGCGATAGCTGCGCAATCATTGACAGTGTTCTTGACTTCGATCATGTCAGTGGACGGGCGAATGAGCGGTCCGTCAATGCCGTGATTGACTTTGTTCATCAGAACGACCTCAAGGTTGAGTGGCTGCTGGAAACCCACGTTCATGCCGACCACCTCTCTGCGGCGCCGGTGCTCCAGAAGCGCTTGGGTGGCCAACTTGCAATCGGTGCGCACGTCACCGAAATCCAGAAATTCTTAGGGAAAATCTTCAATGATCCAGCGCAGGGCAACGAGCCGGACGAGGCGTTCGATCGGCTGTTTCAGGACGGAGACGTCTTTCAGATCGGCACCCTCAAGGCTTGTGCCCTTCACGTTCCTGGCCACACCCCCGCCTGCGTGGCCTATGTGATCGGCGATGCGGTCTTCCCCGGTGATACATTGTTCATGCCTGACTATGGGACGGCGCGGTGCGATTTTCCGGGCGGAGACAGCACTGCGTTGTATCGATCCATTCGCCGACTACTGACCCTCCCGGCGCAGGCTAGAATATTTCTCTGTCATGACTACATGGCGCCCGGACGTGAAGAATACCGCTGGGAAACCACTGTCGGGGCGCAATGCACACAGAATGTCCATGTGCACACCGGTGTCAGCGAGGCGGAGTTTGTCACCCTGCGTGATAGCCGTGATGCAACCCTTGCCATGCCCAAACTGATGCTGCCCGCCATCCAGGTGAACCTGCAGGCGGGGCATTTGCCGGCTGCGCAAGCGAATGGCGTTCGCTACCTGAAGCTACCCATCAATCAGTTTTGATTCCGGCGGGCCAACCTCGATGGGGCTGGCTACGGACGAGTCTTGCCAGGACCCCCCCCCATGCACAGCATACGTCTAGACAATGACCTCTTCGTCTCCTCCCAACTGCACGTAGAGGATCTGCCGGCGCTTTACCAACAGGGTGTGAGAAGCCTGGTCTGCAATCGTCCCGATGGCGAGGAGCCTGACCAGCCTAAAGCGGCGCAGATCGCCGCAGCGGCAGCGGCGCTCAATATGGGATTTGCCTATATTCCGGTTGGTCGCGAGATTGATGACGTTAGCATTACTGCATTTACCAAGGCACTGGACACCTTAGCGGGTCCACAATTGGCGTATTGCCGCACAGGCCATAGATCGACATCGCTGTGGGCATTATCGCTCGCGGGCACGCGTTCGCCCGATGACATCCTGTCCGATGCCGCCAAAGCTGGTTTTGACGTCTCTCAATTACGGCCGCGCCTGGAAGGGAAAAGGCCTCTCACACAAGCGTTGCAAGTGCAGTGCTACGACGTGGTGATTATCGGTGCGGGTGCCGGCGGCCTTGCTGCCTGCACGAGCCTTCTGAGGCGTCGAGAAGGCCTGAAGATATGCATCGTAGACCCCGCCACATCGCACTATTACCAACCGGGCTGGACAATGGTAGGCGCTGGGGTATTCAAACCGGAGTTTACCCGGCGCCCGATGGCCTCGCTTATTCCAGACAAGGTGATTTGGGAAAAAGCCTCAGCCGCAGCGTTTGAGCCTGAACGCAATCTGGTAACGCTCAATAGCGGTCGTCAACTGACCTACCGGGCCCTCGTCATCGCCCCTGGCATCAAACTTGATTGGGATGCTATTCCCGGTTTGGCTGAGACGCTCGGCCAAAACGGCGTGACCTCCAATTACCGATTCGACCTCGCCCCTTACACATGGGAGCTGGTTCAAACGCTGCGCCGTGGGCACGCGTTATTTACCCAGCCGCCCATGCCCATCAAGTGCGCAGGCGCTCCGCAAAAAGCCATGTACCTCTGCGCCGACCATTGGCGTCGTCAAGGGGCGCTCAGCGCGATCGGGATTGAGTTTCACACCTCTGCTCCAGCTCTGTTTGGCGTTCCCGAGTACGTGCCAGCACTGATGGAGTACGTCGAACGCTATCGTGCTCAGCTCAATTTCGGATCGACCCTCGTGGCCGTTAATGGGCCCGAACGTGTTGCCACCTTCAGCCGAACCGATGCCAATGGACAGACGGTTGAGCATGCTCAGCACTTTGACATGCTGCACGTCTGCCCACCGCAAAAGGCGCCTGATTTCATCCACAACAGTACGCTGGCAAACGAATCAGGCTGGGTAGAGGTTGACCAGGAGACGCTTTGCCATAAGCGCTATGCCAATATTTTTGCCATCGGTGACGTCAGCTCCACCCCCAATGCCAAGACAGCTGCCGCTGCACGCAAGCAAGCCCCCGTCGTGGCAGAGAACACGCTCGCCTGCCTGGATGGTCATCCGTTGCAGGCTGTTTACGATGGGTACGGCTCGTGTCCTCTGACGGTTGAACGCGGCAAAATTGTGTTGGCCGAATTTGGCTATGGCGGAACAATTCTGCCAACCTTTCCGAGGTGGTTGCTGGATGGTCGCAGGCCTTCCCGACTGGCGTGGCATCTCAAGTCCGAGGCGTTGCCACGCATCTATTGGGACGCCATGCTGAAGGGGCACGAGTGGCTCTGTGCACCCGGGCGGCGTAATCCCCAAGTGTAAGGTGGCTCATCAGTTGGCAATCTCTTGGAGATTCGTTCGCATCCGGCCGGCTTCAGGGCATCGACCTTGGAACACCACTCGCTGAAGCGTCGCTGTCTCTACCGACACCGACCAATCACTTCGCATATTTCTGGCCAGCCAAGGCGGTGGCCGTAAGGGCGACCCGTCGCGCTTCATCGAAGAAGCGGTGCGGGCACATATCCTGGAACTGAACGCCGAACAGGCCAAGGCCACTAACGCCCCCCTGAGTGAAGACAAAGCTGACCGACGCAGTTGATGATCCGGATGACTCCTTTTGGCTGGCCATGCACGGACTACCTGATAACCGATGACCGCCGCGCAGGCCTCTTACAACGCGGGCATATCGAGCGCACGCGGATAGTCACACGCTGTCACCCCAAACAACAAAGTGGCCCCGTCCATCTGTTGAAAGGCCGGTCCAGGCCGAGCAGTCGGCGGCACTGCGTCCCGCTCGTGCTTAACCTGGTACTCACCATGCAACTGGCCGGTATGCTGCTTGAGGAGCTCGGACGTGGAGATCGTCATAAAAAAACCTCGACCGTGCAAAGCGACTGAGCGAGAACGGCCTGGGCCAGTTGATGGCCCTGATCGAGCGCTGGCTGCCGGGTGCTGAGCCCACGGCGGACAACCTGGGCACGGCCAAGTGGCTGACAGATGAGCACTGGAGCGCATGGCATCGCGGTGGCCAATGGCATTGCCATGGCACTGAAAGGCGAAAAAAACCCGATGTGCACCGGGTTAAATCGTGGTTTCTGCCTTAAGGAACAATACGCACTAGATGAATCAGCGATGGGGCATGCTTTTCACCATGCATAGGACATGGACTGAGCCGTCTAGTGCGCCCTTAGATCGTTCCTCCCACCCCCGCACCGACCAGTCAGCGCACGGGGATGGTGGGTGAATTGTACACATCCGCTGCAGGGGTTTGCCTGGCTGATTCGTCACAAAATATTCCTCAGGATCAATCACCGCATGAGCACTCCGCCGCCCGCAAACTTGACTTTGTGCTGCGCTTGGTTGACCGAGTCAATCAACCATTGGTCAACCACAGCTTCAACCAGGTGAGCCAACAGGGTCAGCAACGCATCAAACAAATGGGCGTCGGCCTGGCGGGGCTGAACGGCATGGGCTTGGCCCTGCAGCAAATCCCCGGGCTCCGCCCTCAACCAGAACGCCGCGCTGGCCACCGTTGAACGCCTGGGCGTGGCCGGCGAAGCGCTGGACCTGCTCAACCATAAGTCGTTGCCGTTCAGCATGGATACAAAGTGCGTGGTCATCCTGTCCCGCGCACTTCGATCCCGATGGCAAAGCTGACAATACTGATGACAAAGGGATCTAAAATTAGTCCTCGTCCCCAACTTGGGGAAGGCTCAACGACATCGGCGCAGTCCCTTCCCGAGCATGCCCAGCGTCATCGATCAACGTAAATCGCACCTGGCTGTTGGGGGCCTCGAAACTGTGCACTTGGGGCAAGGCGTAACATCTCTCGCTCAATGGCGGCGTCATCATGTCGTGAGCGGGCGAGACCAGCAATTCCTGGCCGCGTTTAAGCAGGCCCAGCGAGGCAAACGACACGTGATAGGGCGTCGGGTTGCGCACCATCAGGCAGCTGGTGCTGGCTGATTTTTGCAGTCCAAAGCGCAGCGCCGAGCCAAGGTCGTTAACGGTCGTGGCCAACGCTTTCGGCCGGTAGAAGACCTTCATTTGAGTATTCATGGCAACCGCGATTTTAGCGGCCATGCTCGGCGCTTTTGCCCGCGTCGGGGGCACCTCGTACAGATTGAGCCAAAACACCGATTCGCGATCCCCAGGCAATGGATCGCCGTTGAACATCAGCCGCACGCCCTGCAAGGCACCCGGCTGCAAGCGAAACACGGGAGGCAACACAATCATCGGGGTCAGTGTCGACTGCGGTGCCAGTGTTTCTTCGCCACGGTTGACCCAGACTTGCACCAACACGGGATAGGCATTGGTATTGGCCACCATCAGCGTCCGTTCTTTTTGTCCCTCCAGATAAATCACTCGAGTGCTTTGCGCCATGACTCCCGCGTTAGCCTCTTCCAGGGCCGCGCTCGCGCCCCACACGGACACCAGCAGGAAGCCAGTCATCATCCGTCGCAGGCAGGTCATTGCACTTTCACCAACACCACGGCCACGGCCACGGCATCGATTTTTCCCGGTTTCGCCGTCATTCCCGGTAACACCGAGAGAATGGCCGTGATGGACTGGGTGTAAAAATACGTCCCCGATCGGGAGGCGTCATTTGATTGCCCCTCTCCAATGGGGTACCACCCCCCAGCTCCACGGCGGCCCTCCAGACTGACGGGCGCCCCGGTCTGGCCGACAAAATTCATGGGCGTACCGCTCCCATTGTGACGCAAGCGGATGCCGACTCCGGTGGCAATGGCAGGGTCACTGCCGTAGCCGGTGGACACCAGGTAGGTTACGGCGCCATCTGCGGTGACCAACCCCAGCTTGAGGGCTTGCTCATAGGCATTGGGCGACACCTGAATGCCAAACAGGTTCTCGGCGGCGACCGCGTTCTGGGCAACATCATTGCACTCAAGCTCAATGGAGAAATCGCTTTCACTGGTCTGCCCGGCATTGAGTTGATGGTCCGTCACACGCATGAAAGTCACCACCGGTGTCACGGTTCTAACCGTACAGGCGGCGTCGTAGCTGATGGAGGCGGCGTTGCGCAGGCCGAACGCCACACCATTGCGCGCGCCCAGAAAAGCACGATTGGTATTGGCATCGGAGCCGGCCGCGTCGGAGACAATCCCCGGTCCTTTGAATTGAATATAGGCATTGGGCACAGGACAAGTATAACGGGAGGTGCTGTTGGCCTTTCGTTGAGCGAGGCCGGCACAATGATCGCTACTGCTGCCTCCCAACGGGGGAATAGCCGAGACCCGTGCCAGTTCGGCCTGGACCATGCTCAGGTGTTTGGCCTTGATTTGGATTTTCTGCCCCACGACATCATATTGCGTGATCGGACTTTGCTGCCAATAACGGGCAAAGGCCTTGCCTGAATTCAAATGGGTGAGTTTAAGACCGACATAGGCAAAATAGGTCGCAAAATAGCCCGGCAGCCCATCGCTTGTAGAGGCTCCCGCACCGTCGCCAATTTCCCAGTAACCGCCCACCCGTTCTGCCCCGTTGGTGGCGAACAGTTCATAGAGCTGGTCTTTGTCCGCCAGGTCACACTGCCAAAGCACCGAATCGGCACTCATTCCCGGCGCGTTGACGGCACTGACCACGGCACTGGCCAACAACACCCCCACCGGCTGTAGGCGGGTGGACGTCAGGTTGATCTTGCCCGCATTGATCTGTGCCGAACTGCCGTCGTTGGTCTGTAACCCGTTATAGACCTGCTCGCACAGAGCATGCGCCTGTGCGCTCCAGAGCACGCTCAACATCATCAGCAAGGGCACAAGAAGGCTGGGCATCAAGTCATCACTCCTGGGGACGGCATTCTGCATCCAGACGCAGCAACGGCTGTTTGACGTCGAGCCCTTGCAGGTCATAAGCCATGGCACAGCTCTCCTCAGCCCCTTCGCCCCAGCGTAGCGTGAGATGACCGCGCGGTTGCTCGCTACGAACATAGGCCTGGCTGCCCTGGCCCATCATGCCCACCACACGGCCCTGCTCATCGATGACATCGGCGCCCATGAGGACGGGCTGGCCATCCGCCAAATGCACCTTGATCAACAAGGCCGCACCTGTGCGGGTGACAAAATCGATTTTGACCGCGGCGCCGGCAAACGGGGCGATACGCCGTTGGCCGTCTTCCAGTTCAGTGTTCTCATCCATACCTTCAGGACTGATTGCGATGGTGTTGTAGCGATAAGGGGTCAATGAGGGCACCAGCGCAAAACCGCCCCCGTCGATCTGCGCGCCCTGGCCATTGATGACCTTGGCACCGGCAGCGCCGTTGGCGTGTACCAGAGCAAAGGTTTCTCCCAAATAAGGACCAAACGTCACCCCACCGCCGTGTACCGCCAAGGCGCCCCGGGCGTTGGCGGAGGCTTGCCAGTAATCCGGGCCCTTGGATCCACTCAGTCCAACGGCGCCTTTGGGCAAGCGCTTTTGCAGGTTGCCACTGAGGGTGTTTTGCGCTTGCTCGACATCATGCACGACACCGACGCCATAACTTAGGCTTTGATCCTCCCCCGAAACACCCGACAGAGAGCTTTGATACACATCGCCATAGCTGGCACTGTGGCTAAAAGCGCTGTTGAGGATCGGCGCTAGCGGGTTCGAGGGGCTGCCCAGCGGGAGGGAAACGGACAGCAAAAAAACCGTTTCAGTGGTGCCTGGCGTACGTAGGCTATCGCTAAATCCAGTGTCGATGGAATCACTGCTGTGCATAGCGAAAGAACTGTTCGTATCATTGAACTGCGTCGCTCCCGTCGTCTGACGGGCAACCGACAGGTTGAGGCTGACCGAATGGCTGAAGGTCTGACTGTAGCCCGCCTGCAGCTGGGTGTCCCGGCCGTGTCCCCCGCGGTAGTTTTGCATCGAGGCGGACAGGTACACCGAGCCGAAAGCGGCCAGATCCTGATTCACCGAAATGTCCAGGCGTGAGTGCGGCAAGTAGCGCGTCACGGCGGTTCCCGTGTTGATGTAGGCCGATTGGCTCTGCAACACATCCCCAAAATCCCGGTAGCCTGCGTTGAAATAACGATAACCGGCCACGGTCAGGTGCGTATGGGTCGGTTCGAACATACGACTGTAGGACAGTCGCGACATCCAGCCGCTCATGGCCCCCTCCCCCACCACATTCGCTTGCGAATAGGTCGTGTCCAGGCCAAAGGCACCGAGCCAATTGGCATACACGCCACCGACCAGCCAGGCTTGATAGTCTTGGGCCCAGCGTAGGCCGCTATTGACTGTCACTGCATTGTTCAGGCCATGCTGGTAGGTCAATTCAGTGAACGCCGTATCCACGCCCGTGTCCCGCGTGCGCCCCAGCGCATAGCGATAGCGTGAGAGACCGGGGCGTAAGGACTCCGAGACAGCAGAAAACGGCACGATGAACCGACTCTGACGGCCATCGGCTTCCAGGACGGACACTTGCAGATCGCCGTTGTAGTGAGTGGCGTAGAGGTCACTGATTTCAAACGGTCCGGGGGATACGACGGTCTGGTAGATCTCGTTACCGTTCTGCCGGATGCTGACCTGGGCATTGGTTTGCGCAATGCCCCGCACCGTCGGCGCGTAACCGCGGATGGATTCAGGCAGCATTCGATCGTCTGAGCCGATCTCCAGACCGAGATAGCTTACCCCGGAGAAAAATCGTCCCGAGGTGTAACCCTCCCCTACCGTCAACTCACTCTGCAGACTGGGCACCGCCCGTTGCGCATAAAGCCGCGTGCTGCGCCACTCCATGCCTTGGGCATCGTACCGCAGGTTGCCTTGGTGGCGTAATCGCCACAAGCCCATGTTCAACCCACTGCCGAGCATCGCATGCGATAAGTCCGTGCGGCTGGAGTGACTGCCCGTACGCGTCACATGGTAATGGTTGAGGTTATAGGTCATAAACGCCATGGTTGCGCCGCTGTCCAGACGGTCAGGGGGGGACGTAGCCGCGGGGTGTGCGATTGATCAAACTTTGCGGTACGCTCAAGTCCAATCGCAGGGTGCCCAGATCGAAGGTAAAAGAGGCTCCTTTAACCGTCTGCGCCAAGAGCGGACAGTCTTCGCTCGTCCCGGCCTGAATAGCGCTGCGTAACACCCCAGCGTTTTCCAGCAAGGTCGCGGGCAGGCACGGCTGGACCTCCTTGTCGGGCGCGTCAAAAAAGCGGACCTCTGCACGCTGCACAAAATTATTGTTGATATACAACTCGACCGTGTACTGGCCTGGCTCCACGGCACTGGATTTGTTGAAACGCGCCAGGGATCCGACCCCAAATAACAGGTTTTCATCAAACTGATACTCCTCGCTGGAGACTGCTGGGGGCGTGGGAGAGGCTTGCGCCCGGACATCGCAAAGACCCAGTACCGCGAACGCAGACAGACAGGCAATGACAAGACAACGCGGGCAGCAGACACTGGAGCCAGAGGCGTGTGGCTCAAGACCATTACCCATACCGCAACCGCTCTAAACCGTCACTCAAAGGCAAGCTCGCTGACAACATCCGCACCTAAATCGTTGACCAGGGTGAGGTGCAGCCGGCGACTGGAGGGGATGGGCTGAGTTGGCGAAGGAATAGGCCAGGAATCGGTGCTTTTCGGCGAAAGCATGACACTGGACACCAGCGGGATCGTTTGCCCTCCCCCCACCAGACTGGCGTCTCTGATGACCGCGTGAAAACCACTGTTATTTTCAACCTGAATACGTGCACTTGCACCGCTACCTTGAAGCTTGAATTTGAGGGCATTGGCAATCCCATCGGCATTGCCTTTAAGGCCGGCCGGGCGATAGAACACCTTCACCCGGCTGGTGACCGCCATCAGCAACAGATTGGAAGTCATCTGGCTTGCCTTAAGTGCCGGCATTTGCATGAAATTGAGGTAAAAAACCGACTCCCGATCGGCCGGCAAATTTGAGCCTGTGTACACCAGACGCACCAGTTGCCCGGCGTTCGGGTTCATCCGGAATATCTGCGGGGTCGCAACGAAGGGCGCATCGGCCGTTTCCGGTTTCGATTGTGGATTACCTTTATCCACCCAGATCTGCACCAGGTTCGGGTAGGCATCCTGGCTGTTGAACTGCAGGCTTTTCTCAGAAACCGACGCGGGATAAATGATTCGGGTCCCAACCAACACCACACTGCAAAAAGCCGGTGAGGCAAAGACCATGGCGCAAACAAACAACGCGTAAACGCTCAATCGCATCAGGTAAGTCATAACGGATTCATTCCACCAAACGTCTGAGAGAGCATCAAGCTGCCGACCCCAAACCAGGTCGGCAGTATCGCGTTGATGCCTTACAAGTAGCTGATCGAGTACTGCACGGTGGCGGTCACAGAACCCGCGGTGGCCTTGCCCCCCTCACTTATGTAACGAACAGAAAAGGTGCTGTCGGCAGAGGTACTGTCTTGCTTTAGAACCAGTCCTTCGACAGAAGTAAGCCCGGACAAGCGCACCGGCTCGCCATTAGGGTCCAGCAGTTGCACCGCCACCCCTGATGCGGTGCCGGTATTACCCAGATTGCCGCCCTCCGTCACGTTCGAACCCTGAAAGCGAGTCAGGATGGGCGTATCCTGCTTGGGCGCAGCACAATCACTGAGCATCACACTGAACGTCGTCTCACCTGCGGTAGTGTCCTTCTTGTTGAGGCTTTGTGCGGAGACCGTCGGCAACAACACAACCGTGGCAGAACTGCCGTCGATGGACACTTGGCAGGTTTGCGAGGCCACCTCACCCTTGAAGGTGAGGGTGTTTTGGCTCGCCGCAAAGGTCACCAGGGGAAGTGCAGTCATCGCAATGATTAACGCGGCACGTTTCATTTCAACATCCTCTTGTAATTGAGCATTGGCTTAACCGGTTCAAGTCGGAAATCAGCCAGGCTCTTTGTCGGAATATCAAACTTATTCACCTGTTTTGCGTTCTTTGGCTGGGTGGTATATGCACCTCCTTCGCGTCAGTGATAAAGGCGCAAACTCAGCGCTCTCTGAGCGATTCCTTGAACTTGTTCAACGGCTTGAGCAAATAGTCATACACCGTCTTGGCGCCGGTTTTGATCTCCACACTCGCGACCATGCCCGGCATCACGGGAAACTCACGGCCCGCTTTGTTTTTTATCGAAGTACTGCTGGTACGCACGTATATCCGGTAAAAGTACTGGTCAGGTTGAACCTCATCGCGGATGGTGTCGGGGGAAACGATATCGACCACGCCTTTGATATCCCCATAAATGGAAGAGTCGTAGGCAGTGAGTTTTACATTGGCCGCAAGGCCCGGACGGATATAGGCGATATCCCGAGGATTGATTTTGGTTTCAATCAGGATCTCGCCGCCCAGCGGGATAATCTCGATGAGTTTTTCGCCAGGTTTCAGGACCTCGCCCAGCGTGGTCACGTGAATCTCTTTGATGATTCCATCCACGGGCGACATCAGCACCATTCGATCAAGCTGCTCTTCGCGGCCCGACATGATGGCCTTTTGCGCTTCCATCTCAGCCTTGGCTTTGACCAACGCTTCGTGCGCCTGGACAAAATAGTTGCTGGTCACATCATTGATTTTGCTTTGCAGCTCTGACAGCTGGCGACGCAAGCGTATGGACGTCACTTCACTGGCCGCGCCTTTGCTGATCAAGGGGTCGGTCATGGCCAGTTCCGCGCGGATGAGCGCCATGGTCTTTTTCAGATCGACCACGGTGGCCTCAAACCCTTCTTTGCGCGCGGTATACAGTTCGGTTTCCTGCTTGACCAGCTCCGGATCGGCTTGGACATCGTGACTGAACGTCAGAGGCTTCTTATTGATTTCAGCGTTCAACCGTTCAATCGAGGCCCGCAACGCGACGACACGCACGCTGGCTTCCTTGACGGTAAACTCAAAGTAGTCTGGATCCAGCTCAACCAACACCTGACCTTTTTTAACGAGGTCGCCCTTCTTGACCAGCAATTGCGAAATAATCCCGCCGTCCAGACTTTCAATAATCTGTTCTTGAGCGGCAGGAACAACTTTTCCCGCCCCGACGGTGACCTCATCAAGCAATGCAACATACGACCACGCGCCAAACGCCAATAGCGCCAGGAACGACAACCAGATAATCCAGGACGGTCGAACCGTGTCCGACGCCATCAATTCACTCGCCACTACATTACTCATAACTCACACCTGCCAATTATTGGAGTCACACTATTTAGCCATCTCGGAGGGCGCCACGGGGCTGACCGCGCTCACGGCGTTAGCGGCATATTTGGTGAGAATTTTGTCTCGCGGACCGTCGTCGATAATGCGTCCGTCCTCCACAATGACGATGCGATTGACGATCTTTAAGAGGGCAGAACGATGGGTCACGACCACCAAAGTTCTGCCGGCGACCCACTCATCGATCTTTTTGAGGACCTGTTGCTCCAGGCCTTCATCCATGTTTGAGGTCGGTTCATCCATCAGGACGATTTTGGGGTTGCGCAACAACATGCGGCTGAGCAGCACCATTTGCTTCTGCCCGCCAGACAGCCCCTTGCCGCCTTCATGAACCACTTGATCGAGGATTGAGGCATCCTGCTTGAGCATGGTGAGGGCACCGCTGACCGCCAGGGCATCAAGCATCTCCTGCTCGGTGGCGTGGGGGTGGCCCATCAGCAGGTTTTGTCTGAGCGAGCCGAAAAACAGTCGCGCGTCCTGCCCCAGGTAACCGACCTGCGCACGAACATCCACCGGGTCGATCAGACTCAGGTCCACGCCATCCAGCGTGACCTTGCCCTGGGTGGCCACACCTTGCCCGGCCAGAAGTTTGAGCAAGGTCGATTTACCGGCCCCGACTCGCCCGAGAATGGCGATACGCTCGCCTTGGGCAATATTCAAATGATCGATGGCCAAAACGCTTTTTGATTGCATGTAGTCGTACGCATATTGCACCTGCTTGAGCTGGTAATTGCCCAACAAGTGCGGACAGTGCGCCCGCGAATCTTCAGACGGCACGTCGATCGGCTTTCTTAACAGCTCATCCAACCCGCTCATCGCCACCTTGGCGTGCTGCCAACGGGAAAACACCATGGTCAGTTGCATCAGTGGCGACAGCGTCCTTGAGGACAGCAAACTGCACGCCACCAACGTACCGGTGGTCATCTCGCCCTTTAACACGAAATACACGCCCATCACGAGCATCGCCGAATACGATAATTGCTGTACCAGCCCGCCCCAGCTCGACAACATGGCGCCCCACATGCGCTGCTTGATGCCAATGTCCGCACTGACCTCGTGGTTCTGTTCCCATACTCGTTGAAAGTAGGGTTCAGCCTGCAACGCCTTGATGTCTTCAATACCTTCGATAGTTTCCACCAGCACCGCGCTGCGCAAGGCACTCTCACGCATGCCCTGGCGCGACAACTTGCTCAACGGCCACTGCAGCAATAAGCCAGGAATGACCACCAGCGGAATGGCCACTAACGGAACCCACACCAACGGGCCACCGATCATGGCCATGATGGCAATGAAGATCAGCACAAACGGCATGTCGGCGGCCGCCCCCACGGTACTGGAGGTGATCATTTCGCGGACATGGTCCACTTCGCGAATCTGCGAGATGAAAGAACCGGTCGACTTGGGCCTGGCTTCGTTGCGGATCACCATGGCACGGGCAAACAGAAAACTGGATATTTTCAGATCCGCATGTTTCCCCATCAGATCGGACGCCCGCGTTCTGGCCATGCGGATGAAAAACTCGAAGACCGCCGCGAGCAGCACCCCGATAAACAGCACCCACAGCGTGTTATACGACTCGGCGGGAATCACCCGGTCATAGACTTGCATCGAAAACAGGATACCCGCCAGGGCCAGTACGTTACTCACCAGAGAGGCAAGGGACACTTCGGCAATCTTGTGCCCCATCCCGCGAAAGGCCTGGGCCAGCCAATGCTTTTCATAGGGTTTGACGAACTCATCCACCCGCGCGTCTCGCCCTCGCAGCGCAGGGCTGAGCAGGACCACCATGGCGCGGCTGCGCGCCCAGAATTCGTCGGCCGGTAATTCGTTGACCAGGTCGCTGCCATCGGTCAGCCAAAAGCTCAGCCCGCCGTCGCCGTTGACCGACTCCACGACCGCCAGTTGACCATCGTCTTGCACCACGACAAACGGAACCCGTTGGGGGCTCACATGCACTTTGGTGGGGTTCTTTATTTTCGCCTGCAGATTCATCAACGCTGACAAACGCAGGAGCTTCTGCTCAAACGTTGCACCTTGATGCCAAGTCATTTGCTGGAGCAAATACTGATCGTCCACCGGATGTCCATATGAAGCGGACACCCGGGCAAATGCCGCGATCCATTTCTTGATATCGATACTGCCGCCAATGTCGCTCATATAAATCCTTAACTCTTTTTTATAATCTTTTATAAGTTCGGGTGCCGAGCTAAACGCTGAGCACCGTTAAAGATTGGGCAATGCCTGGCCTGACGGGCTGTCAACGCCCAGTAAAGGCAATAAGGTGTTCTGGATAACGGCGAAGTTGATCACGGCGTCATAGCGATCAAATTTCGCTGAGGCGCTGTTGCTGAGCGCTTGAAAAACGTCTTGTTCCACACTCAACATGTCGGTGAGGCTGCGATCGCCCAGCTTGTATTCTTCCCGGTAGATATCGCGGGTGCGGGTGGCGATATCGACCTGGTAACGACTGCTCTGCAACCGTGCTTGCGCGCCGCGCCAGTTACTCACGGCGGTGGCGGTCCTTTGCTCGGCCTCCAGCATTGCTTGATTCACCGACGCCTTGGAGGCCTCAAGGTCCTCGTACGCCTGGGAGACTCGCGCCGAAATGGCTCCCCCCTGGTACAGCGGGATATCGACCGAGACGCCCACCTGATTGTCCCAGCCAGCGCGGGTGTTGATGTTGGGCTGGTTTTGACGAAGCCGGGCGGCGTCCATACTGATGCTCGGCATGTGTTGCGCCTTGGTAGCGCCAAGAACAGCCTCACCCGCTTTGACTTGTGCAACAGCTGAGCGCACTGACGGAATAGAGCCGTAATCAACCTTATCGGCCTGCCGATCCAGTTCAAGGGCTAACGCCTGCGGAAGCTCGGCGAGGGTTTGGGCACGCTTGCCGGTCAATTGCGCCAGGCTAACCTTGGCGTTCTCCAACTGGCTGCGGTATTGCTCCAGTGTGGTATTAAACGCGGCAATACGCGTCGCCGCCTGAAGTGCATCGGCGGATGAACTCAAACCAGACGCCAGGCGTAATTCGGCAGTCGACTTCACCGTCTCCAACGAGTCAATCATCTTTTGCGTGACCGCAATGATCTCCTGATAACGTTTGACGCTGGAATACGCCAGCAAGGTGTTACCGGTCACCTCGGTGATGGTCTTCATCAGATCATCACGGTAAGACTCGGTCAGGAATGTTTGATTATCAATGGCCCCAGACGTCTTGCCAAAATCATAAATCAGCTGTTTCAGCTTGGGCCCGTAGGTATATTCATCATGCAGACCATAGCTGCTGGCCAAACTGAGTTGCGGGTAATAGGCACTCAGGGCTTCATCTTGGCGCGCCTCGCCTTTTTTGATAAGCGAAAACGCTTGGGCCAAGGCGGGACTGCGTGAAAAAGCCAACATAATCGCCGCTTCCGGTGTGATGAAAGCGGTATCCGTAACTTCCATCGCCGGTGAGATATCTGCATGGGCGGCCGGCAGGTTCATCGATTGAAACATCAACGCCAACAACACACCAGAGAGTGCAACCTTAAGAGGAGGTTTAATACATTTAACGTCATTTTCAGTGATGAGCGGGCACGCAGAAGACACCCTTATATAACTACGCATATAGAGATCCCAGCCAAATAGCACACGTCTAAATTGGGTAAGCGCCAATTCGTCTTCGAGTTAGGTAGTACGTCGTCACACACGACGCACTGCCGCAACCGTTTCTAATCAAACAATCAGTTGATGATTGACCAACAAGGTCTCCATATCCGTCGTCACGTTATTCAGTGTCAGCACAGTCGTCGAGGCGTGCGTTGAGCCCGTGCCATCACGGTCAATGGCGATCTGCGCATTGGCACCGACTTGGGTGACACTCAGGTAATTCATAAGCCCCTCCGACGCCTTATCCAATACATTCTTGCTGGTGGTGACGTCGTTATAGACATACGCAGTACCGGTATAACCCTTGAGTAAGGCGCTCAGGTCGATCACGTCGGCCGCCGTGACGGTGGTGATATTGCCCAGGCCGAAGCCGATCGCCGTGTCGCTGCCATTGCCGCCGGTCACATGGTTATTGTCCAGGTTGGTGAAGGTCAGCAGCGTATGGCCACCCCCGGTGATGGTATAGATGTCGTTCCCGCCGCGACCGTCGAGCAGCGAGTTGACCCCAGCGGTGCTGCTAGCCGTCAGGTTGTCGTTGCCTGCCCCGCCAATCAGCCCTTCGATATTGGTTAAGGTTGCTGTGTTGAAGCCGGTATTCTGCGCCGCCGTGGTGGCCAGACTCGCTGTCACCGTCGTGGTACCGGCCAAGGTAAAGTCCACCACATCTTCGCCGCCGATGATGCTCCACACCGGCGAGCCGTAATGGGTCAACCAGCCGGCCCCGCCGCTGTAGGTGTCAGTGCCGGCGGTGGCAAAGAAGGTGTCGTTGTAGCCGGTCCCGATAAAGGTGCCGGAAGCGGTGTTGGTGCCGGCCTCCGCGGACAAGACATAGTTGTGGGTGGCCAGACCGGCCGTCAAGCCGGTCCAGGTCGTGTTGACCTTCTCAATGGTGTTGCCACCGAGGGTGCTCACACCACTGACATCGGTAGATACACCACTGACACTGTTCACCAGCACTGCGGTGTAGGTTTCGGTGGCACTGAGACCGTAGAAGTACACCAAGGCCGAGGAGTTATTACTGCCTATCCCCGCTTGCGGGTTTATTATTTGTGAGGAAACCAACGTACCAGCAGAGCTGTATAATTGAATCGTGTTTGCATAATACACATTCAATCCTTGCGCATCAAAAATCTGCAAATGCAAGCTTGTACCGTCGGAAACGGAATTGTTATTACGGACATATACTGTTGAAGTTCCCGCAGTCACATTAGCTAATAAATCCGTCGCCCCATCCCAACCAAAGTCAACAGGGGTTATACCTATAAGAGTATTATTACCGTAAAGACCTGTTCCCGCATCGAAAACTCCACCTCCTTGATTTATATACAGGGTTACATTACCAGCCACTCCTGTCACCGGCGCCTCAATGACGTCCATTTTGCCATCGTGGTTCCAGTCGACGGCAAAAGATCCGGAGCCATTTAACGTATCGGGAAAATACGTCGCCATGCCAGCGGCGGTCCCAATAGCGGTACCAAAACCGCCAGAATGGTCATTCCAGTAGATACGACTGTTAAAAAGATCGGCCGAACCTGCCTGATTTCGACCTTTAGCCAGGAATAAATCCATAAAGCCGTCATTGTTAAAGTCGGCCCAGGTCATGGCGACTGCGCTGCTACCTCCCCCGGGCGTGACAAATATCCCTGGCAAGTGATTCATGCTAGTAAAACTGGTTGCACTGGTCTGATTGTTGATAAAGGTCGTCAGCGCAAAAGTGCCATTGCCATTGGTGTGCTCGACTATATCCACCGTGCCATTATTATTCAGGTCAACCGCCGAGGCCTCGGCATAATTATTCACAGTTCCTGTGCCTGTTGGCCGTCCAGTGCCCGACGTGGCGGTGCCGTTCATCCAGCGAAGCGTTCCTGCGTCATTAGTTACAAAACTCAGGGTTGTACCCGCAATATCACCAAAAGCAAAGTCTAGATATCCATCACCGGTCATATCATAAGCGACCACGCCCCCACTGGTTCTTGTGTTTCCGCTCAATGTGACGGCTGTATAAGCTAAATCATTCGACGTTATCAGAACTCTGGTTGCCTGCCCAATAGAAATCAGACCTTGATACCCTGTACGCTGAAAGTCAGCATAAGTCACAGAGTTCATAACGCCAAAGTCAGTCCCAATAAATCCCAGAGCATTGCTACCCAGACCACTTTGGATGTATATAGCTGCTCCTGAACCGGTTTTCGCGACATATGTAGCCCAGAGGCTGCTATGATTGAGTTTAATGGAATTTAAATCACCGCTATTAGTTGTGCCGAAATTTGTGGCGAAAGACACATTCGAGTTCACCACCCTTAGATGTGTAGTACCCGTCATGGCACTTCGGTTACCGGCAGTATCCACCTGCATCAATCCTAGGTGATAACTGCCCACCGCCAGCGCCGAAGGCGTGAGTGTCCACGCGCCCCCGGCGGTTACGGTGGTCATCGCCAAGATCGAGTCCATCCCTTGGGAGTATTTACCGTCGTTGTTCAGATCGTTAACCAATGCGATGGTAGTGCCGACCTCCGCGGTACCACTGGTGGTGCTGGTGAAGGTCACGTTGGTGAAGGTGGTGATGTTGTCACCTTGCACATTGCTGTCAAACGTCGACGTCAGTACCGGTGCGATCAAGCTGGTGATCGACGGCGCGGAGGTGTCCACCGTGACCACGGCCGAGGTGGTGCCAGCGGCCTGAGCACCTGCAGTATCGATGGCGCGCAGTTGGTAGGTCACGGCACTGGTTCTGACCACTGGATCGGTATAGCTCCAAGTCTTGGCTGTAGTGTCCAGAGTGGTCACGTTGGTCCAAGTGACGCCGCCATCGGTACTGACTTGCATCACTTCGCCCGCCACCATGGTGCCGGTGTAGGTGCCTGATACGGTGAGCAGTGGGTCGCGGGTGTTGCGGTCAGTGTTGAGGGCGCTGTTGGTGGTACTGGCGGTGCCGAGTGCGAGGCCGGCGGCGGTGTCGGTACTGATCGCGGTTAATGCGATGGCGGTCACGGCGGGGCCGGTGATGTCAATGGTCACGGCCGTCGCGGCCGACACGGTGCCGGCGTTTGCGGCGGTGTCTACGACCCGAGCCCTGAAGTTGTAGCTGTTGGCGGCCAGGGTGGGGGTATGGGTATATTGGTAGATCGCGCCGCTGAACAGGCTCGCGTTGTTCCAGGTGGTGCCGTTGTCCACACTGATTTGGACAGTTTCGCCACTGCCCAAGGTGCCGGTCAAGGTTGCGCTGACGGTGAGCGTCTGATCGTTGGTAATAAAGTCGCTGCTGCTGGTCCCGTTATCGTCGCTGATGGCACTGATAACCGCTGTTGCGGTCGGTGCAGTGGTATCGATGGTCAGCACTTGCACGGCGGACGTCGCGCTGGCGTTACCGGCCGTGTCCACCACGCGGGTAACGAGGTTATAGCTGGGCAATGTTAGCCCGGACTTGCTGATGCTGTAGATGAAACCACTGTCCAGTACTGCGGTATCCCAACTGGTGCCATTGTCAATGCTGATCTGCACGGTCTCGCCACTGCCCAGCGCCCCTGAGACGGTCGCCTTGATGGACAGGGTTGTGGAACTCGTGTTGAAGTCGGTACTGACACCGGTATCTGGCGTGATCGAGCTGATGAACGCCGTTACAGTGGGAGCGTCCGTGTCCAGTTCCAGGCTCTGACTGACGCTCGGCCCACCGTTACCAGCAGCGTCGGCCACCCGGACCTTGAGGTTGTAAAGGCTGCCCGACAAGGTATTGGCGCTGTTGTCATAGCTCCAGGTGGTATCACCAACGCTTGCAGTGGCGGTAAACCAATTAATCCCAGCGTCGAAACTGAACTCCACATGCTCATCCACCGCCAAGGCAGCGCCCAGCGCACCGCTGAATTTCAGCTCCCGGACATTGGTCTTGAAGTCGGTGGTGCTCAGCCCATGGTCGGCATTAAGGCCCCCAGCGGTCTGGATGGCGGTCAGGGTGACGGTGGTGGTCGGGGCTACAATGTCGTAGGTCAGGGTCAGGTTGGCAGATGAAGCCCCCTCATTGCCCGCCACGTCAGTGAGGACAGCGTGGTAGGTGTGCGCCAGCCCGTCGGTCATGGTCAGCTGATAACTCCAGGTTGTGCCGACCACTGTGGCCTCACCCAGCAGCGTGGTTCCCTCATAGACCTGTACTTTATCGCTGACGCTCGCGGAAACCGTACCGCGCAGGGTCGGATTAGGATCATTGGTACGGGTGCCGGAGAGGAAGGTGCCTTGTTGTGGGAACACAGTATCGGTGTAGTCGTCAAGGGTCACGCTGCCGGTCGGAGCGGCCAGGTCAATTTTCACCTCTTGGGTGGAGCCGACCTGTGGGTTGCCGGCCGCATCGATAACTCGGCTGAGGACGGTGTAGGTGGTTTCAGTGGCAACAACGCCTAAGCCGGTGGCCGAATAGGCATAGGTACTGCCGCTGACGAACGTCGCAAGATGCCACGAGACGCCGTTGTCCAGGGAGGTTTCCACCTGTTCGCCGGGCTGGAGCGAACCGGTCAGGGTGGTGTTGATGACCACGTTCTGTTGATTGGTAGTGAAGTCACCCAGCACGCCGCTGTCCAGGCTGATGGAGCTGATCGCCACGCTCGAAGTGGGCACCGTGGTGTCGACGGTGAGGAGATTGGAGTCGCCGTTAGGGCTGATGTTGCCGAAGTTATCGAACACTTCGACCAGTACCGTGTATTGACCCTGTGCCACCGCGCTGTCGTAGCTCCATTGGGTGCCGCTAACATCGAATATCGTGACGTTGGTCCAGGACGTACCGTTGTCCAAGCTGATCCTTAGGTGTTGCTCGACTCCCAGCGCGGCACTCAACTGGCCGTTGAACGTCAGGGTGGTGTCGTAGGTGTTAAAGTCACCCGCGGTACCGGTGTCATCGCTGATCGAGTCCAGGGTGACGCTGGTGGTCAGCGCCGTGGTATTGATCTCCAGCGTTTCGGTGGCGGTTTGCCCGATGCTGCCCCCCCCATCAACAATCCGGGCCTGTACTGTGATGGTGTCGTTGCCCAGAGAAATGCCCGTGTTGTCGAATGTCCAGTCTCTGCCATTCGGCGCCATGGTTGCCGTGGCCCAAGTACCCGGAACAGTCAAGGTGTTGACACGTACCTCCACCCATCCCCCTGGCTCCAGGTCATCGGTGATGAAGCCGGTGAAGGTCAGTTCCCCGACATTGGTTTTGAAGTCGTTCGGACTGCCGTTGTCCGGGTCAATAGTGGAAATTTCAATCACGTTGCCCACAGGGGCGGCGGTGTCGATCACCACCTTCTGGACCGCGCCCGTCACGCCGGGGTTCCCGGCCGCATCCACTACCCGCACCGCGACGAAATAGTCGGCGTCACCCATCGCCACGCCTGGGTTTTCATAGTTCCATACGGTCGAAACCAGCGGGTCGCCAAAAATACTGATGTGATCGCGGGTCCAGGTGACGCCATTATCGAAGGAGATCTCCAGGTGTTCCCCAGCGGCCAATATCGAGGAGATCTCGCCCAAAAAGAGCAGGTCATTGTCAGCGGTTATGAAGTCGTTACCGTCAAGACCGGAATCGAACGAAATGCCGGTGAGAAAACCGGTGGTGGTGGGTACCACCGTATCCACTGTGACCAGTTGACTGGCGCTTTGCCCAACGTTGCCGGCCGTGTCGATGACCCGCACCTGCACGGTGTCCGTGGCAAACGCCGAAGTGCTGTTGTTAAACGTCCAACTGCTGCGATCACCACTGAGGGTTGCCGTCGTCCAGGAGCCCCCGTTATTCAGACTGATCTCCACCCGCTCGTCGGCCTCCAGCGGCGCGCCCAGTGCGCCGCTGAAAGTCAGATGGTTATCGTTGGTGGTGAAGTCATTGGCATCACCGGTATCCGGACTGATGGCCGCCAGGGTGATGTTCTTGCTTGCGCCGGGTGCTTGACTGTCCACACTCAAGCTGAAGGGCGTGGAGGAGGTGCCCTCGTTGCCGGCATGATCGGTAATGACCACCCGATAGGTATGGCTGGCGTCGGACGTGATCGGCAGCTGATAGCTCCAAGTGCCGGCACCGGCATTGAGTGTCGCAAGACCCAACAAGGTCGTGCCCTCGTACACGCGCAGCTCGTCAGTGGCCGCCAGGCCTGTGAACGCGCCCTTGAGCGTCGGCGTGGCATCATTAGTCAGGGTGTCGCTGGCAAAATCACCCGTGTCCTGGGGCACATTGTCAGTAAAACTGGCAATGGTGACCGAGTTACCGGTCACAGGTGCCTGGGTATCGATCACCAGTGTCTTGTTGACCACTGCGCTGCTGTTGCCCGCCACATCAAACACCCGTGCCTGCAGCGTGTACGAAGGGAAACCCAAGGTATTGGCAGGCAGGGTCGCGGCGGTATTGTCAAACACATAGGTGTTGCCACTGAGCAACGAGGCGTTGTTCCAACTACTCCCCCCGTCCAGCGAGATCTGCACCACCTGATCAGCGCCTAGAGTACCGGCCAAGGTCAGGTAGAATGCCAGTTGCTGTTCGCTGGTGACAAAGTCCGTGGTATCGGTACCGGTGTCACTGTTGAGGCTGGTGATGGCCACGCTGGCGGCCGGTACCTGATTAAAGATAACCAGCGTTTTTTGCACCTCCTGGCCGACGTTGTCCGCGGTATCGACTACTCGCAGACGCACCGTATACGAGCCGTTGGCAAGGCTAACGCCTTGGTAATCATAGGACCAGTCAGCACCGCTGATCGAGGTCACCGAGGCCCAGGCCAATTGGCCGTCAATGCTAAATTGCAGGGTCTCGTTGCTCTCCAAAGTTCCGAGTAATCCACCGCTGAACAGCAGGCGCTGGTCACGGGTGATGAAGTCTGTATCACTAGTCCCTAAGTCCAGCGTGATCGTGCTGAAACTTGGGGTCGCCGCTGGGGTCAATGTGTCCACCACCACGGTTTGACTGGCGCTCTGGCCGACGTTGCCGGCCGCGTCCACCACCCGCGCCTGCACGGCATAACTGCCGTCGGCCAGGTCCGTGGTGCGGTGATCAAAGCTCCAGCTGGTGCCGCTGACGACCGCGGTCGACCAGGTGCTGCCACCGTCCAGGCTGACCTCGACGCCGTGGCCGGCGGCCAGGGCCACGCCCAGGGCGCCGCTGAAGATCAGGGTGAAGTCGCTGGTGGTAAAGTCGCCACTGACCCCCGAATCGTCCGTGATGGCGTCGATGCTGATGGTTTCGCTCGGGCTTGGGGCTTGCGTGTCCACCACCACGGTTTGACTGGCGCTCAGGCCGGCGTTGCCGGCGGCGTCCACCACCCGCGCCTGCACGGCATAACTGTCGTCGGCCAAGGCGGTGGCACTGTGATCAAAGCTCCAGCTGGTGCCACTGACGGCCGCGGCCGACCAGGTCACGCCACCGTCCAGGCTGACCTCGACGCCGTGGCCGGCGGCCAAGGCGATGCCCAGGGCACCGCTGAAGATCAGGGTGTTGTCGCTGGTGGTAAAGTCGCCACTGATCCCGCTGTTGATCGTGATCGCATCAAGGCTGATGGTTTCACTAGGGCTTGGGGCTTGCGTGTCCACCACCACGGTTTGACTGGCGCTCAGGCCGGCGTTGCCGGCGGCATCCACCACCCGCGCCTGCACGGCATAACTGCCGTCGGCCAGGTCCGTGGTGCGGTGATCAAAGCTCCAGCTGGTGCCGCTGACGACCGCGGTCGACCAGGTGCTGCCACCGTCCAGGCTGACCTCGACGCCGTGGCCGGCGGCCAGGGCCACGCCCAGGGCGCCGCTGAAGATCAGGGTGAAGTCGCTGGTGGTAAAGTCGCCACTGACCCCGGAATCGTCCGTGATGGCGTCGATGCTGATGGTTTCGCTCGGGCTGGGCACTTGCGTGTCCACCACCACGGTTTGGCTGGCGCTCTGGCCGACGTTGCCGGCGGCGTCCACCACCCGCGCCTGCACGGCATAACTGTCGTCGGCCAAGGCGGTGGCACTGTGATCAAAGCTCCAGCTGGTGCCACTGACGGCTGCGGCCGACCAGGTCACGCCACCGTCCAGGCTGACCTCGACGCCGTGGCCGGCGGCCAAGGCGATGCCCAGGGCACCGCTGAAGATCAGGGTGTTGTCGCTGGTGGTAAAGTCGCCACTGACCCCGCTGTTGATCGTGATCGCATCAAGGCTGATGGTTTCACTAGGGCTTGGGGCTTGCGTGTCCACCACCACGGTTTGACTGGCGCTCAGGCCGGCGTTGCCGGCGGCGTCCACCACCCGCGCCTGCACGGCATAACTGTCGTCGGCCAAGGCGGTGGCACTGTGATCAAAGCTCCAGCTGGTGCCACTGACGGCCGCGGCCGACCAGGTCACGCCACCGTCCAGGCTGACCTCGACGCCGTGGCCGGCGGCCAAGGCGATGCCCAGGGCACCGCTGAAGATCAGGGTGTTGTCGCTGGTGGTAAAGTCGCCACTGACCCCGCTGTTGATCGTGATCGCATCAAGGCTGATGGTTTCACTAGGGCTTGGGGCTTGCGTGTCCACCACCACGGTTTGACTGGCGCTCAGGCCGGCGTTGCCGGCGGCGTCCACCACCCGCGCCTGCACGGCATAACTGTCGTCGGCCAAGGCGGTGGCACTGTGATCAAAGCTCCAGCTGGTGCCACTGACGGCCGCGGCCGACCAGGTCACGCCACCGTCCAGGCTGACCTCGACGCCGTGGCCGGCGGCCAAGGCGATGCCCAGGGCACCGCTGAAGATCAGGGTGAAGTCGCTGGTGGTAAAGTCGCCACTGACCCCCGAATCGTCCGTGATGGCGTCGATGCTGATGGTTTCGCTCGGGCTTGGGGCTTGCGTGTCCACCACCACGGTTTGACTGGCGCTCAGGCCGGCGTTGCCGGCGGCGTCCACCACCCGCGCCTGCACGGCATAACTGTCGTCGGCCAAGGCGGTGGCACTGTGATCAAAGCTCCAGCTGGTGCCACTGACGGCCGCGGCCGACCAGGTCACGCCACCGTCCAGGCTGACCTCGACGCCGTGGCCGGCGGCCAAGGCGATGCCCAGGGCACCGCTGAAGATCAGGGTGTTGTCGCTGGTGGTAAAGTCGCCACTGATCCCGCTGTTGATCGTGATCGCATCAAGGCTGATGGTTTCACTAGGGCTTGGGGCTTGCGTGTCCACCACCACGGTTTGACTGGCGCTCAGGCCGGCGTTGCCGGCGGCATCCACCACCCGCGCCTGCACGGCATAACTGCCGTCGGCCAGGTCCGTGGTGCGGTGATCAAAGCTCCAGCTGGTGCCGCTGACGACCGCGGTCGACCAGGTGCTGCCACCGTCCAGGCTGACCTCGACGCCGTGGCCGGCGGCCAGGGCCACGCCCAGGGCGCCGCTGAAGATCAGGGTGAAGTCGCTGGTGGTAAAGTCGCCACTGACCCCGGAATCGTCCGTGATGGCGTCGATGCTGATGGTTTCGCTCGGGCTGGGCACTTGCGTGTCCACCACCACGGTTTGGCTGGCGCTCTGGCCGACGTTGCCGGCGGCGTCCACCACCCGCGCCTGCACGGCATAACTGTCGTCGGCCAAGGCGGTGGCACTGTGATCAAAGCTCCAGCTGGTGCCACTGACGGCTGCGGCCGACCAGGTCACGCCACCGTCCAGGCTGACCTCGACGCCGTGGCCGGCGGCCAAGGCGATGCCCAGGGCACCGCTGAAGATCAGGGTGTTGTCGCTGGTGGTAAAGTCGCCACTGACCCCGCTGTTGATCGTGATCGCATCAAGGCTGATGGTTTCACTAGGGCTTGGGGCTTGCGTGTCCACCACCACGGTTTGACTGGCGCTCAGGCCGGCGTTGCCGGCGGCGTCCACCACCCGCGCCTGCACGGCATAACTGTCGTCGGCCAAGGCGGTGGCACTGTGATCAAAGCTCCAGCTGGTGCCACTGACGGCCGCGGCCGACCAGGTCACGCCACCGTCCAGGCTGACCTCGACGCCGTGGCCGGCGGCCAAGGCGATGCCCAGGGCACCGCTGAAGATCAGGGTGTTGTCGCTGGTGGTAAAGTCGCCACTGACCCCGCTGTTGATCGTGATCGCATCAAGGCTGATGGTTTCACTAGGGCTTGGGGCTTGCGTGTCCACCACCACGGTTTGACTGGCGCTCAGGCCGGCGTTGCCGGCGGCGTCCACCACCCGCGCCTGCACGGCATAACTGTCGTCGGCCAAGGCGGTGGCACTGTGATCAAAGCTCCAGCTGGTGCCACTGACGGCCGCGGCCGACCAGGTCACGCCACCGTCCAGGCTGACCTCGACGCCGTGGCCGGCGGCCAAGGCGATGCCCAGGGCACCGCTGAAGATCAGGGTGTTGTCGCTGGTGGTAAAGTCGCCACTGATCCCGCTGTTGATCGTGATCGCATCAAGGCTGATGGTTTCACTAGGGCTTGGGGCTTGCGTGTCCACCACCACGGTTTGACTGGCGCTCAGGCCGGCGTTGCCGGCGGCATCCACCACCCGCGCCTGCACGGCATAACTGTCGTCGGCCAAGGCGGTGGCACTGTGATCAAAGCTCCAGCTGGTGCCACTGACGGCCGCGGCCGACCAGGTCACGCCACCGTCCAGGCTGACCTCGACGCCGTGGCCGGCGGCCAAGGCGATGCCCAGGGCACCGCTGAAGATCAGGGTGTTGTCGCTGGTGGTAAAGTCGCCACTGACCCCGCTGTTGATCGTGATCGCATCAAGGCTGATGGTTTCACTAGGGCTTGGGGCTTGCGTGTCCACCACCACGGTTTGACTGGCGCTCAGGCCGGCGTTGCCGGCGGCGTCCACCACCCGCGCCTGCACGGCATAACTGTCGTCGGCCAAGGCGGTGGCACTGTGATCAAAGCTCCAGCTGGTGCCACTGACGGCTGCGGCCGACCAGGTCACGCCACCGTCCAGGCTGACCTCGACGCCGTGGCCGGCGGCCAAGGCGATGCCCAGGGCACCGCTGAAGATCAGGGTGTTGTCGCTGGTGGTAAAGTCGCCACTGACCCCGCTGTTGATCGTGATCGCATCAAGGCTGATGGTTTCACTAGGGCTTGGGGCTTGCGTGTCCACCACCACGGTTTGACTGGCGCTCAGGCCGGCGTTGCCGGCGGCGTCCACCACCCGCGCCTGCACGGCATAACTGTCGTCGGCCAAGGCGGTGGCACTGTGATCAAAGCTCCAGCTGGTGCCACTGACGGCCGCGGCCGACCAGGTCACGCCACCGTCCAGGCTGACCTCGACGCCGTGGCCGGCGGCCAAGGCGATGCCCAGGGCACCGCTGAAGATCAGGGTGTTGTCGCTGGTGGTAAAGTCGCCACTGACCCCGCTGTTGATCGTGATCGCATCAAGGCTGATGGTTTCACTAGGGCTTGGGGCTTGCGTGTCCACCACCACGGTTTGACTGGCGCTCAGGCCGGCGTTGCCGGCGGCGTCCACCACCCGCGCCTGCACGGCATAACTGTCGTCGGCCAAGGCGGTGGCACTGTGATCAAAGCTCCAGCTGGTGCCACTGACGGCCGCGGCCGACCAGGTCACGCCACCGTCCAGGCTGACCTCGACGCCGTGGCCGGCGGCCAGGGCGATGCCCAGGGCACCGCTGAAGATCAGGGTGTTGTCGCTGGTGGTAAAGTCGCCACTGACCCCGCTGTTGATCGTGATCGCATCAAGGCTGATGGTTTCACTAGGGCTTGGGGCTTGCGTGTCCACCACCACGGTTTGACTGGCGCTCAGGCCGGCGTTGCCGGCGGCGTCCACCACCCGCGCCTGCACGGCATAACTGTCGTCGGCCAAGGCGGTGGCACTGTGATCAAAGCTCCAGCTGGTGCCACTGACGGCCGCGGCCGACCAGGTCACGCCACCGTCCAGGCTGACCTCGACGCCGTGGCCGGCGGCCAAGGCGATGCCCAGGGCACCGCTGAAGATCAGGGTGTTGTCGCTGGTGGTAAAGTCGCCACTGACCCCGCTGTTGATCGTGATCGCATCAAGGCTGATGGTTTCACTAGGGCTTGGGGCTTGCGTGTCCACCACCACGGTTTGACTGGCGCTCAGGCCGGCGTTGCCGGCGGCGTCCACCACCCGCGCCTGCACGGCATAACTGTCGTCGGCCAAGGCGGTGGCACTGTGATCAAAGCTCCAGCTGGTGCCACTGACGGCCGCGGCCGACCAGGTCACGCCACCGTCCAGGCTGACCTCGACGCCGTGGCCGGCGGCCAAGGCGATGCCCAGGGCACCGCTGAAGATCAGGGTGTTGTCGCTGGTGGTAAAGTCGCCACTGACCCCGCTGTTGATCGTGATCGCATCAAGGCTGATGGTTTCGCTCGGGCTGGGCACTTGCGTGTCCACCACCACGGTTTGGCTGGCGCTCTGGCCGGCGTTGCCGGCGGCGTCCACCACCCGCGCCTGCACGGCATAACTGTCGTCGGCCAAGGCGGTGGCACTGTGATCAAAGCTCCAGCTGGTGCCACTGACGGCTGCGGCCGACCAGGTCACGCCACCGTCCAGGCTGACCTCGACGCCGTGACCGGCGGCCAGGGCGATGCCCAGGGCACCGCTGAAGATCAGGGTGTTGTCGTTGGTGGTAAAGTCGCCACTGATCCCGCTGTTGATCGTGATCGCATCAAGGCTGATGGTTTCACTAGGGCTTGGGGCTTGCGTGTCCACCACCACGGTTTGACTGGCGCTCAGGCCGGCGTTGCCGGCGGCGTCCACCACCCGCGCCTGCACGGCATAACTGTCGTCGGCCAAGGCGGTGGCACTGTGATCAAAGCTCCAGCTGGTGCCACTGACGGCTGCGGCCGACCAGGTCACGCCACCGTCCAGGCTGACCTCGACGCCGTGGCCGGCGGCCAGGGCGATGCCCAGGGCACCGCTGAAGATCAGGGTGTTGTCGTTGGTGGTAAAGTCGCCACTGATCCCGCTGTTGATCGTGATCGCATCAAGGCTGATGGTTTCGCTAGGGCTTGGGGCTTGCGTGTCCACCACCACGGTTTGACTGGCGCTCAGGCCGGCGTTGCCGGCCGCGTCCACCACCCGCGCCTGCACGGCATAACTGTCGTCGGCCAAGGCGGTGGCACTGTGATCAAAGCTCCAGCTGGTGCCACTGACGGCCGCGGCCGACCAGGTCACGCCACCGTCCAGGCTGACCTCGACGCCGTGGCCGGCGGCCAGGGCGATGCCCAGGGCACCGCTGAAGATCAGGGTGTTGTCGCTGGTGGTAAAGTCGCCACTGACCCCGCTGTTGATCGTGATCGCATCAAGGCTGATGGTTTCGCTCGGTGGTGTCACATCAAGGTGGGAGAAAACCACCGGGGTGCTAATATTACCTGCCACGTCGGTCAGCGTTACATCGACTCCACCGCTGGGCTGTGACGTCGCGCTGATGATAGGCCCATAGTGGCCGTCGCTGGCGACCACCGCGGTGCCGGTAGTGCCGTCAGGGAAAACAACCGTGACGATAACACCCGGCTCAGCGGTACCCGGTGCGCCTGAAACGCTTAGGCTGCCATCGGCGTTAGTGACCACGTTGGAACCAGGGGACATCGTCGGTACAGTTGTATCAACGAAAATATCAATACTTGAAGAACTACTGACGTTGCCCGCTGTATCAATGACCTCAGCGATAACGTGATAGGCCCCGTCAAGCAGGGGATCATATTCCCACGTCGTACCGGTGACGATGGCTTGATTCCAAGTGACGCCACCGTCCAGGCTGATTCGCACACCATCATCAGGTCCCAAAGGCGCATTCAATGTGCCGTAGAAGGTCAGCTTCGTGCCATTGGTGATGTAGTCGATACTGCTGATGCCGCTATCAGGCGAGATTGAAGTAATATTAATAATCGCATGGCGTGCAGCACTATCAATCTGCAAACTCTGACTGGTTATTTGACCCACATTGCCAGCGGTATCGACAACCCGCGCCTGAAGGGTGTAGGCACCATCAGGCAAGGGGTTAAGACTATTGTCATAACTCCAAGTGGTGCCTGAGAGGGTCGCGGTTAACCACGAGTTCCCTCCATCCAGGCTTATTTCTACTCGCTCACCCGCTAAGAGCACTGTCCCCAGGTTCCCAGTGAACACTAGGCTGTTGTCGCTGGTAATAAAGTCATTGCCGCTGATGCCGGTATCATTACTGATCTGGGTAATGCTGATGGTTTCAATGACCGCTGGGGCCTCAGTGTCGATGACCACCACCTGGCGGCTAATAACGCCTGGCGTACCGGACGCGCTGACGACTCGGGTCTCAAAACTGTACACACCATCGGGCAACGTATTGGCGGAATTATCATAAGCATAGGTATTGCCACCGACCGACACAGCGTCATGCCATGAAGCGCCGCCATCTACCGAGATCTGCACACGCTCGCCGCTGGCGAGCGTACCGTCCAATTGTGCGATGACTACCTGTGTATGATCATTGGTGACAAAGTCACCGGCGACGCCAGAGTCTGAGATCGCCGTAATCGCGGCCTGCGCGCTGGGTGCCTGACCGGCCGGAGCGCTAGGAGCATCTTCTCTATGGCCGCCACCACCACCACCACCACCACCACCACCACCACTGGCCAGCGCCACACCTCCGGCCAACAACCCCGCACCCGCTAGCCACCAACCACTAAACTCCGAGCTGGAAACTTCCAGTAAGGGTTGGATACTTTCAAGTTTTACGAAACTGCCCGTGTCCAACACCGGCACACCTACCGCATCCAAAACCGGTGTCGACAAGCCTTGGGCATCCTGAATCACCAAGTTGTTACGCACGCCCTTATGCAGCAGGTAAAAATCATCCAGGGTAATGACTTCACCGGAACGCAGGGATATGACCAGGGCATCGCCTTGGCGAACAAGCGAAGCAATGTCTTTGGTCGACTCAACCGACACCTCCACCACGGAGGGCTCGGCAATGGAGGCATGCAATCCTGAAACGGAGCTGGAGGCATGAGTCTTTTTATTAACTACCGAGATCGCCACTGTCATTTTGCATCTCCACCTGATCGATTTGATCAGAACTTCAAATTGCTATTGAAGGAGGTCACCAAAACATTGCTGCGTGCGCCCAACCTACCTTGAAATCGCCGTTCGCTAGATTGAACCGAGTAAGCGGGTCCGATTAAACGCATCATAGTCGTGTTTTATAGCGCTCACCTTGTGGCTGTCCTTGCTGATTGGAATTACCCGCCAACACCAATATCTTTTTCACAACTAAAGCCATCAAGCAACATGAATCACCATGAATTCACTCGGATAACTTCCACGCAACCACCCACCCCAACCCCCATTCCCGCGCAATGATTACGCGCGATTAACGCCACCCACAACACGAACACATCACTACCGGCACCCACACCGCGCCAGATGAACCAGGGCAGCACTGCAGCGCCGTGAAATAATTATGAATAATCTATTTTGACAACTAGACCACCCAACAATGCGGCCTGGTGTCGAAGCATTTAACACCCGATACGCCGATCAGCCGCGCGACAATCTCGCTAACAGTAAAAAGCACTCTTCTGAAGTGCGCCATCACGACCGCATACCGCCACGCCCCGCATGCTGACCCACTAACTGAAGCGCAAGGCATCCTCATCAGGATGCCAAGGAAGACGACACAAGAGCAAAAAACAGACCTCAAACGGTGAATACCAGTGAATTTATCAATTATCACGCGCAGCGAAACAGTCACTACGCCAATCTGATCTATCATGGCATCAAGCATGCTCATTTATGGTGAAACAATGTGAGGGTACATGCACTGCTGCACGACTACTCACTCCCGGAAAGTGAAGAGGCCTGCGCCGATCCATCACTTGGGCAACACACAATGGATGTAAGCAATCGCCGTATTTCGGGTAAATGCCACCCCACACCGAATTGAGAGCACCGTGACTGGTAATAGAGTCGTCCGAGACACCTATAGAAGGCTCTTAATGGCTGCATTGATCACGCACTTTGACACCTGAACGAGCAGGTCCTACTGGCACTAACGTACGGACAACCGTCGCGTCGTACCCAGTACGCCCGCCCAATAATAGTACCGGTGACGCGATTAGAATATGACGACCATGCCCACGTCGCGGCGGCAAGATCTTGAACTTTGCAGTTGCGCCCAAGGGCCCAGTCGGTTCACGCCGAAAAGCGTTCGCGTGCGCACTGAGTGCATGAGTTTAGCGATACTTTGGTATTCAAGGCGGTCGGCTTGGAATTCATTCCGAGTTACAAAAGCCTGCTTTCATCAGCCGTTGAAAGGCCATAGTCTCCTGCGCAATTGAATTGCGCGAATATTGAAGCCACCGGCGCCAGATCTTTGCGGCGTCTGGATAATGAATTTGCTGGTCTGGTCGCGAATAAGGTCACAGAGGCACACAACATGCTAACCAATGACAACGTCACATCCTCCGAAAACGATCTTAATACTTACAACTACTTCATTACTTTTCTCGACGGTCAGCAGCATGCCCGCTTCACCCCTTCCAAACATCAAATTATCATTCATGATGGATCGTCGGCCAAGAATGTCGAACTTAGCTATACCTCTAGCCGAATTTTGGAACTATTGATCCTCAAGGCGGACGTCATTGTTAGTCGAGAAGAGATTTTTTCATTTGCCTGGCCGCGCCGCGTGGTCGGCCAGAACAGCCTCAATCAGGCCATCTCCAACATCCGCGAGCTGTTTCATGACGATGATCATCGGGCCATCATCCAAACCTTTCCACGACGTGGCTACCGCTTCAACTCAGCCTTTCTCTGCAATGACCCCGAGCCAAGCTGTTTTGTTGACATGAAAGAGTGTCACTCATTGCCACTACATGGCCCCGCTCCCACCATCGAACCGCCGCAAGCAATTGCGGCCGAACCAGACGCCCCAGCTATCAGGCCTTCGGTCAATTTTATGCTGGCGACGTTGCTGGCCGTGCTTCTGGGTACGTTTATTTGGCGCATTGATTGGCTGTTGTTCGAGCAGTCCGGTCTGTCTGTCATAGAGGAGAGCACAGGGGACCTGACCACTATTTATGCCATCGAAAGCGAAGAGGAACTGACCCAGATCAAAAATGATCTGCGGGCCGTACATACTCGCCTGATGAGTATGGTCAACCGACCAGAAACGGTGATCTTTAACCGCATGCACAGCTTTTATGAAATCACCTGCATCGACAGCGGAACCAATGTCAAGTTTTTAACCGTTCACAGAAAGCAGCTAGGCACTCTCACAACCGAACAACTTAAGGGGTGCCTGGAATGAGCCGTACATTTAACACTAGAGCAAGCCTCATCTCAGCGATTGTGCTGGCAACGACCCTGCACGCAATCTATATAGTCCTGTCCCAACAGCCCGTTTTTCAGGGTATATATTTTGCTTCGGGGACTGTTATCTCGAGCAGTGGAACAGAATACCCCTCCAATTTAAGATTGCAGTCGCACGGCCGACAACTTCACCAATTTGAAGCCATCCATCAAGATAGCCGTAAATACACATTGAAGCTCGTCAGCAGCCTCGCCGGCAGCGGGCGTTTTATTATTCAAAAAGATGAGAATACGCCAAACTACACCCTGCCCATTGATCGGGATATTTCGTTTAATCAAACGTTTCTTTCTACGGCTTTGTCTGAACTCACGCTGTACAAACTCAACACCGCTGGAGGCAGCCTGTGTTTTTATGTGAAAGAATTGAGTGCTGTTCGTTGTTTCGGACCAGAGCCCTAAAGTGTTAACGCCTGGCGCAGCCATGAAAATCGTGTCGGAATTCAGTCTGCAAAAATCGATAGATCCAGAGGCTTATCAAAAATCATCTTTTCACAACTCTTTATTTTACTCGCCACCTCTCGCACGACCAGCCTACCTCAGCCATTAATCAAAGGACGATGTCAATGATCGAGTTGGAGTTTAGCCCCGGCCAAGCGGCCGTATTGAATGACGTAGTGACTGTGAAGGTGCTGAGCGTACGCCACGGCAATATCCGTATCGGTTTAACGGCCCCCAAACATGTTAACATTCTCCGAGCAGAGTTGGTGTCGCCACATAAGCGCCCTGCTTCAAAAACACCATAGCTTTATCATTATACAATGAGAGACCTGCGACAAGGGCGCGATTCCCCCTTGTCGCCCTTCCTACTGGCGCAATAAGATGCTTGAGAACATCGCGCAGTGCATGCACCTTAAAGCGTTGGGATACTGGGATGCCTGCATTATTCAAAGGCCTAGGCGATTCTGGCTAAATCGAACAAATCGGTTGCCCCCCCTCAGTTTCACCCCATGTCACGTACGTTGAACATGAACGTCCGGAGCCAAGCCCTAGGGTTCGTGTGAATTCCAATAAATTCACAACTATTGCCCTTGCCGGAATCCTCTTATCCCTATACTCAACCTTGCTAAGGCCTTGTCTACTACGTAGACGCTAGGAATGCATCCGGCCTGTGGGCGGAGGCCCATAATTGCCGCGCCCCTGCCCTCCCTGTGCGCCGGCCCAACGACGTGACTAACTAATTAGCTAATAGGGGGATTACATGAAATGTAAGGTACCTGTTGCCTCGGTCCCAAGTCGCACTTGGCGAGCTTTTTTTTCCTTTTTTTCTTTTAGTCGGAACACTGTTAATCCAACGGAAATACTGACGACGAAATCACGGCTTACCGCCGTTTACTCCCTCCCATTTCTGGCTCAAGACTCTCCATGGCGCTGGATTATTCGAAAGTTAATCGTCTTGTGTCACAAGGATCGCGTCAGCACTGTTCCTGACTTTCTTAACGCGCTTAACCTTAACGAAATCAAGGTGCACTATCAGCCGATCGTGGACATACCGTCGGGAAAATGGTTGGGGGCAGAAGCCTTGTTACGCTGGCCCGCCAAGGGATCGACCTTTAATCCGGAAACGATTATTACGGAGCTGGAGCAACGGGACCTGATGAAAAATGTAACCCGCTGGGTATGCCGGCAGGTCATCGAGGAGTATTCACAGGTTCTCTGGGCGTGTGACGAGTTTTTTTACATCACGATTAACCTTTCGGCCGCCGATGTCACGGACCCCACGTTCCCAGACTTTATCAAACAGCTTCTGGACACATACAAGCTCCCTGCGTCACGGTTTGCCTTTGAGGTCACAGAACGTGTGGCACTGGACCGTGAGCGGGCCGCCGTTCAGTTGAACCGCCTGCGCGCCGAAGGCCATCGAATCGTGCTGGACGATTTTGGCACCGGTTATTCCAGTTTGTCTTATCTGGATCAATTGCCGGTGGACATCATTAAGATAGACAAGTCATTCACCGTGCGCTGCGAAACCGCCTCCTCGAACATCATTTTGTCCCACTTGCTGCAAATGGCCAGAAAGCTGGACATCGACGTCGTGGTCGAGGGCATTGAGACCATGCGTCAAGCAGGACGTATCAGCGCACTGGGCGCAGAAAAAGCACAAGGCTGGCTCTACTCCAGGGATCTACCGGCGCCGGCCCTGGTCAGGGCATATTTCTGCCTACCGCATCCGAGCATGCATGACATCGTTTAGTCCATGAATGGGTGCCGGCACGATTCGGTAATCATCGTGCCGGTGCAAACGTTGCGCCCGTGTAGATTGAGCGGTTGGTAGTACGAATGAGTCACAAGCCCCAACGCGCTTGGAGTGTATTGGCATCTGCCAAGCAGTCGCCGCCTTGCACTTCCTGTCTTTTGCTTTTCACTTACCATCGAATGGCCTGCTGCCAACTCGCTGCGTGGACGACCAGCTTTGCATGGTGATGAGGAGGAGACTCAAGCACCTGCCCCGATAAACCTCGTGTCGCCTGCAGGACAATGCAGCGCCACTTCACGACAGCCCTACCAGTGATGGTCAGGTCTTCACATTGCCAGGTTAGACCCATGCCCGAAAAAAACCTCCCTCTCACCAGCGCAAGCATTTCAGCCACCTACTGGCGATATGCATGGCCAACCGTGTTTGCCATGCTGGTCAGCGGCTTCTACCAGATTGTGGATGGGATTTTCATTGGTCACGTTGTCGGCGCACAAGGATTAGCGGCAATCAACACCGCATGGCCTTGGGTTGGACTGATGGCCGGCGTCGGCCTGATGTTGGGGATGGGCACGGGTATTCATTGTTCAATCGCACAGGGCGAAGGCAACCCGCGCAAAGCCCAGCAGTTCATCATCCACGGTCTGTGGGGCCTCATCGTACTGAGCTTGGTTGTCGGCTCGCTGATCATCATGTTCGGCGATCACTTGTTGCTTGCCCAGGGCGTTGAGGACGGCGTATTGCGCCACGGGCGCGACTATTTGCGTGTCTTTGGCTGGAGCTCACCGTTAATCATGGCGAGCCTGGCCCTCCCCATTCTCGTGCGCAACCTCGGCGCGCCCATACTGGCCACCCTCATGATGCTTGCGGGGGCCGTCACCAACGTGCTGCTCGATTATGTGTTTATTGTCCTGATGGGCTGGGGACTGGAGGGGGCAGCATGGGCCACTGTCTTGGGTGAGTCGCTGTCGGTGATCATCGGTATGAGTTTTTTGTTCTCCAGATACAGCGCGCTACCCTTGAAAGGCGCGTACCTTTGGATCAAGCCACAAACGACACTGCTGACCGCGATCATGGTCAGCGGCTTTTCCAGCTTGTTAATGTACCTCTATGCCAGCATCGCCGTCTTGCTGCACAACTTTGCGCTCATGCATTACGGCAATACGGTGCATGTGGCCGCCTATGCTGTCAGTGGCTATGTCATGACCGTCTATTACCTGCTCGCCGAAGGCCTCGCCACCGGAATGCAGCCGATCGTGAGTTATTTCCACGGAGCAGGCCTTAAGGCGCCAATCAGACAAACGTTCTTTTTGGCACTGCGCTGGATTCTTGGCAGCGGCTTGGTGTTCGTTGCCCTGCTCTTCCTCGTCCCACAAGTCTGGACGAGCATTTTTGTCAGTGCCGAGGACGCCACGTTAACCGCGGCAACGGTGCAGGCGCTGCAGCTGCATCTGTTTGCCTTGTTCATCGATGGGGGTCTGGTATTGGCCGCCGCCTATTTTCAGGCGGTGAACGACAACAAAAAAGCCATCGCCGTCACGCTCTTGAATATGCTGATTCAGATTCCTGCGCTGCTACTGCTGGCTCCCTGGCTTGGGATAAAAGGTGTCTTTCTCGCCCTGCCAGTCTCAACGATAATTCTGGGCGGGTGTATTTTCCTGCTGCTCAAACGCCAATTGGCCACATCGCCTCATAAGTAAAACAGAGCGTGGCACCGTTGCGACAGCCACACTCGCGTCACTCTTTCGCGCTCGTTCTTCGCTGATTTGTAGCTATCCACGTAATGGCGTGCCCCCTCTCATAGGAGGGACACCGAGTGTGCAAGCAGCTAGCCACAAATCCGCTCACCACACCTGCCAACGCGGATGAAACGGCCTCCAATGAGGATCTTGCGCCCGAAACAACAAGGCATTGTCACCCGGAGAATCGCCCCACACTCGCAAGCGTATTTGCCGCAGAGGCCCATACACCTCTTCCAGACGCAGCACTTTGTTTCCACCTCGACAGTTACCGCCGATAATACGACCGGTTAGCAACCCGTCAACGATCTCGAGTTCGGTGCCAATCAGCTCGACCCCCAGGCGATCGGCAAAGGTACGCAGCAGCAAAGACGGGGAGGCGGAGCAAAGGGTGACGACCGCCCCGGATTGAATTTCGGCGGCGACGGCGCGCAAGCCCGCCGGGCGCATCATCCTGCTCCAGCGTGCCTGGTTGAACCGAGCCGCAGCCTGCCCAAGCCATTGGGCGTTGACCCCCGTCAAAAAGGTCTGTACCAGCCGTGCCTTCAACTCGTCCCGTGAATAAGCTCCCAAGACAAACCCCAAGCTTGGCAGAGCCAGCTTGAGCATCTGTCGACACGCGATTCGCTTGCCGAAAACAAAAAAGAGAAAGGGCACAAAGCTGTCGTGCCGGGTTAAGGTGCCGTCAAAATCAAAAACGGACAATACCGCGGGAGGTGAGACACGCTTGGCCGCTTTCATTGGCAACACCGGCGCACCCTCTGCGTCACAGTTCATGCCAGTCGTTGCGTTCGACGCAACAGGGCATGGCACCTGATCAGACGCGGCGAAAAATTGATCGTCCAATTGGTGGTCCAAGGTTTTCTCCATAAACATGGCAACGAGAGCCTGCTTTGAGCCAAGAGCACTCGGTTAATACCGATGATCGCCACCGCGCAAGCCTGCGCACCAGCCCCGGGTCCAACACGTTCAGTCGCATCGCAGATTCTCGGGCCGACAAATGCTCTACTCGCCAGATCAGCAATGCTTGTCAATCCATTGCTCAATCTCGCAGCCTGGTTGTCGAAAACGCACGCTACTCCTTGCAGCGGCTGACCCTGACCCGCAGCCTGGTCGACTTTCGCCCCAAGCCACTGTTCGGCAACGCCCCATGGCTAAACGAAAAATGCCTAGCTCAAAGGCGTGCGGGGTAATCCCCCCCTGTTCCCCGGCATGATCCGGTCTGCGCGCCGTGACGAAGAGACCGCGGCAATCAATCAACCCAGCCCACCACGATCCGTGCGGCGGCCGCCACGATGTCGCTGCGCGATTGGCCATCTGGGTCATGACGCGTGGTATAGATGGCAAGCACGATGGGTGGACGGTTCGGGGGCCAGATGATGGCGATATCGTTTGCCGTGCCGTAGGAGCCGCCTCCCGTTTTGTCGCCGACTTGCCAACCAGCGGGTACTCCCGCGCGAATACGCGCATCCCCTGTCGTATTGCCGATCAACCAATCGTTTAACTGCGTGCGCTGAGGCCCTTGCAGGGCATCCCCTAGCGTAAGTCGCTGCAAACTATGCGCCATCGACCTAGGGGTCGTCGTATCCCGGACATCCCCCGCAATGGCGGTGTTGAGCTCTGGCTCCCAGCGATCGAGGCGAAACTCACTGTCGCCGATGGAGCGCGCATAAGCGGTCATCCCAACCGGTCCCCCCAGCTCCTTCATCAGCAGATTCGCGGCGGCGTTATCACTGTACTGGACCGTGGCCGCACAGAGTTCGGCGACCGTCATACCCTCTTTGAGGTGCTTTTCGGTAATGGGCGAATAACTGACCAGATCAGCCTGGGCATACCGAATGTGTTTTTGCATGAGCGCGGGCGCCTGCTGACTACGCTCCAGGATCGCGGAGGCAAGCAGCAACTTGAACGTACTGGTCACCGGGAAACGTTCCTCGGATCGATAGTCCAGCTGACGGCCGTTAGCCGTATTTAAGGCAAATACGCCTAATCGTCCGCCGAAGGGTGAGTTCAAGTTGCACAAGCTGCTGGTGTGCTTGCGCTTGTGTAGTCGCAGGTATTTCCTCAGCCCAGGATAGGCCGCTTGCGGCAAGAGGAATAACGGCTGACGCGAGCAAAAATCTGCGGCGACTTAGGGAAAACTTCATGACGGTGGCTCGTAGTAATTGAACAAACAGGTTATGGCGCAACGTCGGCAAGAAAAGGCAATTTTCGGTGTGACGACACAAACGACCGTTAGTTATTGATCATTAACGCATTAATGCTCGCGGGCGGTGCAGCGCGGCGGACTGGCTCCCCAACCGTCACACGACTTGATTGTTATCGACTTTATTTTGCCGCCGTTTCAAGCAGTGTTAGATAATGATCAATGAGTTCTACGCCATGAACGGGCGATGCATGTCCAGCAATAATTGAGTCGACCTTGAGTTCGCCTTGATCAATAAGCCCCTTGAGTTTTTTCAAGGTCTTCGGGTAATCCTCACGGTTGGCAAACCTCATGTTGCCGAGGTTTTCCTTAAGGATGCAGTTGCCATACAAGACACGCTCTGCCGGGAAATACACAAAAATTCCGTCTTCGGTGTGAGCCTTACCTAAATACAGGGCACGAACATTGCCATTTTGCAGTTCAAAGTCACCCGGGAACACTTTATCCGGCAGGCTGACATCAAGCTTCGGGTACTGAGCATAACCTTGGCTTGTGAAATCGACGATACTGTCCCACTGGCTTTTTTCCAGGTCGTCAGTCATTTGCGTGGATACAATACTTGCACCCAGTTTTTTCCAATGGGCATTTCCGCCTGCCCGATCGGTATGATAATTGGTGTTAATTACTTCTTTGATGGGCAAGGCGCTGACTTTTCTGATCTCTTTTTCCAGCGTCTCGGCAGTTACCGGCGTCCATGTCGCGCCGATAATGGTAATATCTTCCTTCCCGATGTAAACCATCGAGTTTTCTTGCTCATACTCCTTGTCTTCTACAATATAAAGTGGCCCCTTGAAGTGGACCAAGGAAACGTTTGGCTCATGAGCCATGCTCTGGAAGGCCAGTAAGGCCAAGCCGCTCGCAAATAATAATCGCATAGCGTTGTTCATGGATGCTCCATAACGCGATAAAAAATGAGGCGAAGATCATTGCCGTGATGCGACGCGCTCTGTAGCAAAGTATTGCAAAGATTTCAGATGTCACATTATCAAAAAAAATTAATTGTGCTCTTTCACGAAACGCGAGCGCACGAAACCGAACGCAACAAGCCGATGTACATAGGTGCGTCGTCACACGAAGCCAGCAAGAAATAATACTGGCAGGGCGCGGCAACTTATTGCAGCGATACAACGCACAAACAGCTCGCCAACACCCCGCACCGGGATACCCGTACAGCACGCCGCGCATCCCGTTAAACCTGCATCCATAAGCACGACCACCCACGTGACCGCTTCAACAAGCTAAAAGCAACGACCCCCAAATCCAGCCCAGACAAAACATCAAATACAATCAAAAATAATAAAAACATAACCAGTCATCGATCAACTCCTTGATAAATAGCCAGAGCACCGCAACACTGCAACCGCTCTTCTTGAGAAACTCGCCGGCATGCGCTCGATAATATGGCAGCGTAGAAACGGACCTCACTTCCACGGATAAGGAATTTATCACCATGGCTTACGACGAATTGATTACGCAGGTTACCCCGCAACACCTGACGGATGTTTTGCAAGAGGCCGGTTACCGGGTCAATCAAAGCGAACAAAATGGCGTGATCCAGTTGCTCAGCGCTAGCCAAGGCATCGGCTATGCCGTGCGCTTTGGTAATCAGGCCATCGAGTCGAATGCCTTCATCGACTTCACTTACAGCTGCGCCTTGCGAATTCAGGGAGCACTGCCGGCTGGCATTACCGAACTCTGGAATGCGACACGCCGTTTTGCACGCTTGTCGGTGCAAAGCGACTTTCTGGTAATGGACCTGGATGTCACAGTCGGCGCCGGCGTCAGCCCCCAGCATCTGCACAGCAACCTGGCCTTGTGGGATCGTCTTCTGCAAGAGTTTATCGTTTACCTGCGTGATTACAGCCAACAGGCCGCGGCCTTGCAATCTGCCGCGACCACCGCACTTGAGGCGACATCCGATCCTCGGCCTGAAACGCCGCGAGCGGATAAACAAAAAGAAAATGCCGCAAAAACTTCACGCTGATCCCTGCTGAATGCCTAACCAAGTCATGCGAGCGTAAAGGCCCAACACGCCCTTATCTATGCTCGCGTGCATCGTCAGGGGCCGTATCACAGACAAGGCAGAGGGACAGACTCCTTATAGGCCTTACGCGCAGCAATCAACGGCCGCGGCGTAAGAATGCCGCCAGTTATGCAAGGACAGATCTCTGACAAGTAATGAGCTCGCGGCTCAGGATAAAAGGACTTTTGATCATGAAGGCTTGCGACAAAAAAACACGCCGCCTGGCTGACTGGTATGAACGGCTAGGCAATACCTTCCTTATCGTAAGCGTGGATGCTTGGCACCGCGAGTTACGTCAGGAACTCGATCAATTGAAAGCCCAAGGCCTGATCGATGCCGACGAAAAGAAGGAAATGCGCGATTTGGCCGACGCCGCTTATCGCACCGAACGCCGAAGCCGTGTTGCCTCGAACTGAACCCAAGGAAACACCGCCATGTGACTGAGAGCCCTCACGACCCCATGGCCAAGATCTACAACTAGAAGTCCATCAACGTAGTCTACCTTTCAGAAAACTTAAGGCCATGGCACAAAAACCTGCCTCCCCCCCATAACGGGCCGAATGATTCAGTGTCGGCACATTACCTCTCTGCCTATCTGTCAGTACCGATGCAAAACTGACCCACCCTACCGGTTGAAAACTGACCCACTTGGGCAAAATGCAGCTTTTGCGAGCTGCCCATGCTGTCCCAGGAGCAACACGTGGAAATCAGTGTTCTTATTCGTCAGGGTTTGTCTATTCGGGCCATCGCCCGGCAGATGGGCTGCTCTCGCAATACCATTCGACGCCACCTCAAATTACAGGCCCAGCGCCAGCCCGTCGTCTATGGCCCGCGCGCGCAGCGCGTGGGCAAGCTTGTGCCTTTCGAGGCCTATCTGCGTCAGCGCGTAGAAGCCGCTCGACCCCATTGGATTCCCGCCATCGTGCTGTTGAGGGAGATCCGCGAGCAGGGTTACGAAGGCGGATACTCAATCCTCACCAGCTTTCTGCTGACCTTGAAATCCAAGGCAAACGAAGCCGTCGTTCGCTTTGAAACCGAGCCCGGTGAGCAGATGCAGGTGGACTTCACCGTCATTCGGCGTGGCCGCGATCCGTTGTTGGCATTCGTTGCAACGTTGGGCTGGAGCCGTGCGACCTACGTCGTTTTCTCCCGTCGCGAAGACTCCGCAGCCTGGTGTTCCGGTATCGAAAAGGCGCTGCGTTTCTTCGGCGGTACGCCGCGAAAGCTACTCTTCGACAACGCCAAAACTATTATCCAGGAACGCGATGTTTATGGCCCCGGTCAGCACCGCTGGAATCCCGCGCTATTGAATTTGGCAGAGCGCTATGGCTTCACACCGAAAGTCTGCCGGCCTTATCGGGCGCAGACCAAGGGCAAGGTCGAGCGCTTCAACCACTACCTGAAAAACAGCTTCGTAGTGCCACTGGCCGCGTCACTTAACCAGGTCAGCTTGCTGTTGGACGTTGAAGTCGCGAACAGCAAGATTGGCCCTTGGTTGATGGAGGTCGCCAACGCCCGAACACATGCGACGACGGGCGAAATACCGCAACACCGACTGGATACCGAAGTGCACCACTTGTTGCCCCTGCCAGAGATCCAAGGGGTTGCGAGCAGCATGATTTCGGTCGTCCAACCCATGCCGGTGGAAAGCTTGCAGCATCCGCTCTCTGTCTATCAGGCACTGCTTGAGGTGCGTCCATGAACCTTCAACATCTGCGCATCGAGTCTCTTTGCCAACAGTTCAAGCTGGACACTTTTGCGACGGACTGGCCGGCTCTGGCCCAGCAAGCGGCCGAAAAAGAAACGAGCTATGCCGACTTCCTGGAACAGCTTCTGCTGAGCGAGGATCGCGCTCGAAACGAGCGTCGGCGGCAAGCGCTGCTGCAACAGTCCGGGCTGCCGGCGGTGAAAACGGTTGAACAATACGACTTCAAATTCGCCAGCGGCGCGCCGCAAAGCCAGATCCTGGAACTGGCCGGGCTGGCCTTCATCGAGCGTAAGGAAAACGTCGTACTGCTGGGGCCTTCGGGCGTTGGCAAAACACACTTGGCCAGCGCTCTGGCTCATCGGGCGATAATGGCAGGCATTTCCACCCGATTTATCTCTGCCGCCGACCTGACTTTGCAACTCGTCGCCGCGCACCATCAAGGGCGCCTGGCCCAGTATTTCAGTCGCGTTGTTCAACGCTCGAAACTGCTGGTGATTGATGAGATCGGCTATTTGCCTTTTGGCCGTGACGAAGCCAACTTGTTCTTCAACGTGATCGCCAAGCGGTACGAACATGGCAGCTTGGTGCTGACCAGCAACTTGCCGTTCAGCCAGTGGGCAACGACCTTCGCCGACGACTCAACACTGACCGCTGCGCTGCTGGATCGGCTTCTGCACCATGCGCATATCGTCCAGGTCAGCGGACAAAGTTATCGACTGAAGGACAAGCTGAAATCAGGTCAGGTGGTGCCGAGAGAAACGGCCTCGCCACAAAAATAAACAGACCTCAAACACCGCCGGGGTGGGTCAGTTTTACTTCGGTAGGGTGGGTCAGTTTTCAACCGGTGTTGACACCTATCGACACATGACCCTACGAGCCTTCTACGCTTCGGCACCTGCAACGGCGGTGCGCCCTAAGCGTGGCACATTTCGCAGATCTGCACTGGCAATCCCCTCATCCCGCGTGTCAGACAGCCCCGCCACTTCAGCTGGCAAACCCAGCTTAGCGCCCTTCAATACGATGCACCTGGGCAATACGGCGCAGAACCGCCTTGCTGAGACGCGCTCGCTTTCCACGCGCACTGGCTTGCACGGAATATTTTGTGACGAATCAAACGCGCAAAAAAAATGCCGCGTTTAAATAGGCTGCAGCCCACACCTCAGTGCAAGGCGAGCGGCCCATGTGCTGAGCGCAATCAACAACCAGGCGCTCGTTAACAAGCGCCATACATGCAACGCGTCCTTGGTGGGAACACCCCAAAGCAAATTCATGCGCGTATCGTTCCTCAGGCAGAAGCCCTTTGAACCGGCACTGGCCGGGGGTTTTTCACCTCACTTTTAAGTCCCTGACTGCTTGTCGACCAGCGTGAGAGCCCATCATGCGACCCAAAGACATACAGCGTCCCCAGTACTTGACGATGGCACGCCAGCGCCGGCGAATTGGAACAGCACAACTGCAACGTCCGTAAACCGCGGCGGGCCTGCCCTGTCGATCCCCGCTCGAAGTGAGTACGGTTAACTGCCCAGCCAGCTGTGCATTCACCCCCACTCGCGCCTCGGCAAGCCCCTCCTACTGCCGCTGCACTTATCCGCTCGCATTGAGTCCCTGGCACCCAGTTCACGGGTTAGTACCGCCACTAGACGACGCACAAACGACCCGACAAGACGATCAAAGCCTTGTTCGATTTGGTTCAGCTCAGGTACAGCCGGGATTCAGCAGACGTTCAGGAGGGAATGAGTAAAGTGCAGCCCTGCATTTAATACGCTCCCCGCGTCCGGCTGATGAAGCCCCAACCCCCTTCAGTCTGGTTTTAAGGGTCTGTTATGAAACTACTGGTGGCTGAAGATGAAGCACACTTGCGCCATCCCCAGAGCGAGAGCGACCATCAGGTGGAGGCGTTGTTTCCATCAACATCGCGCACAGTCACGATGACCTGTTACGGAGCACTGCACATGATTGGCTCGTTACGCCTGCACCTGACCCTCGCAGTCACCCTGATGACCGTCTTATCGATAATTTTGTTGATGCCCCTGACCGGGAACGTGCTGGGCTGTTTGGCAATCGTGGCCTTGGCAGCCTTTATCATCACCCTCTAATCTGCGGGTATTGACCACTCAGCAAGGGAGAGCATCTGTCTGTCTACGGCTAACCACACAACGACCATGACCATTTTGTCGATATTTCTGCAGGCTTGCGGCAGTGCAGGCCCGATGTCTCAAGACATCCGCGTGACCAGTGAACAGGTGCGCCTGATCGGGTCTGGATGGATCAATGGCGATGAGCCGGGCGTAAGCCTTTTCATCGGCCCTGATGATGTCAATTTTTTTGACGTTACCTTGGAACGTGCCAACGTCAAACAAGGGTATTCGGTGGATGACCGGCGCAATAGCGTCGCCAACTTTTCCATCCGCGCCAACTGGGAGGGGGAGCACTACATTCAGTCTGCTTATCGCTCCACCTATACCCGGTTTGTGATCCGCTCGCTGACCGCGACGGAGGCCGTGATCGAACTGTCGGCAAAATTGCTGTCGATGTCCTCCGGAAAATTCCTCACCCTGGCGCCTTCGACTCTCACGATTAAAGGCGACTTGCTGCACAGACTGATCGCGCCACAATCCTGCACGCACTGACAACCCGTCGCGCGGCATACCTTTTGGCTCCCAGCCAAAAATCGAGGACGGATGAAAGGAGTGGGTTGTGTTGGAGATCGCCGCGACTGTCCGGATTTTGACTAACACTAGCCCGTCAACTCAAGGCCCTTGAGCCATCTCGCGTTACCGCTTCAATGACCTGATCAATCGTGACAGGCCAAACAAAGGAGATTTACCGCACATGGAACGTATTGGAAAATTGATGATCATCACCGGCCTGGCTTACCTGCTGATCAGCTGTAGTGATAAGGAAGACAACCTGGCCGTGCATTACGGCGATCCCAACCTGAGCCCCGCCTCGGGTTTGCGCCAAACCACCCAAATAAACGTGAAGTACGTAAAGCGGGTAATGGCCGCTCGCAACATCATTGGTCAGCCCACGGCTTCGATTGTACTGGGTTCCAACAGCCGAAATCATTTTGAGCTCACCTTGTTACGCTCAAACATCAAAGAGGGCTATACGGTTCGAAGCGACCGCTTTAGCCATCCAGAAGTATTGCTGAGCACAAACTGGTACGGCAACCGCTTCATCCAATCGGATCAACATCCCACCGCTGTGAGCCTGACCATTGGCGAGATCACGCCTGAGCAAGCCGTACTCTATCTGTCCGCCACTCTGGTCGATCCGAGTACAGGAGGTTACCTGACCTTGTCCCCCTCGATGATCACCGTGCGAGGGGCGCACCTGAGACAATTGATCGCCACCCCGTAAGGTGTTGTACGACGATAAACAGGCCCCTATCGGGCCTGTTTATTCGGAGCAGTCATAAGGGTGCAGTGAAGCTCATAACGAAAAGGAGATGACATGACACTCTTCGCGAACAAGAAATTGCGCACACTGGCACTGACCCTGATCACGAGCGTCCTGGTGACAATCCTGGGCGTGACCTGCCTACACTGGCTGCACGATTCAGGCCTCTTGCCCAATTGCGCCAATGTTACTCAGATCAACGGAATTTATCAGGAGCCCTGTATCATTCCCTTAGGCCCAGACTGACCCCACCCCTATGCATGACGCCCACCGGGGCGATTATTGACAGGTGCTAGAGGTGGCGGTTACGCCAACCAGCTTGCCACCGTATCGGCCCCGTACTGTTGCTTCCAAGCTTTAAGCAGTCGGTGATTGCCACCTTTGGTTTGAATCACTTCACCAGATTCAGGATGACGGTAAGTTTTTACCGTGCGCACCCTCCGAACAGAGGTAACCTCGGTCGCCACCCGGCCTCGCTGAGGGTCCAGGATCGCGATGATGTCGCGCAGGCTTTTTCCGTATTGGCCCATGAGCGCCCGTAACTTTTCCTCAAACTCCATCTCGGTCAATAAACTTGGGTTATTGCCCAACGTGTCGAGCTTCTGTTTAAGCTCGTTGATCGCTTGTTCGGTGGCGCGGTATTGATTAATTAAAGACATCTCGACTCCAGGATTCAAGTTCAAAACAAACAGTCTAGTTAATATACAACATGGATGCCACCTGCCGAGAGTCATCAAACACCCATTCATTCGATGGCTGGCTGGCTGGCTGGCTGGCTGAAATAATTACGGCACGTGCGCCCTTGTCAGCCAGCCGTTGAGGACGGCATCGTGCGCCTGCAATCAAGCGACTGGTCGACGACTGGACTGTTGCACTTGAAGATTGACTCACGTAGGGAAGTTTTATGCATATTAATTTGAAAGCCTGCGCCCTTAACGCCCTTCTCATCCTCCCGGTTTTCGCTCACGCAAAAAGCGGGAGCGATCGGGTTATCGAACGATACGAACAATGCGAGCAGCACAAGTCACCACTAAAAACTGAGCGATAACGAAAAAGCTATTGCCGAGCGGAAAGCGGAAAGCGGAAAGCGGAAAGCGGAAAGCGGAAAGCGGAAAAAAAGAATAACACGTCCATGCCGGCGAATATGGCTTGCGCTTCTGCCAAGCGATGATCGACATGGGCAAGTGTTTCAAGAATCCACTGACGGCCACGCTCACTGAATTCAGGCCGGCAGGCAACCCAAGCAAAAGAGATCTAAAGTCTTGGGCTGGTAAGGATCTGTGAGTCTGCAGCGGTGATCTCACTATCACTTCAGGCACGGGGGCCCGCCTGCCGCTGCGGCCCAACAGGTGATGCTGGCGAACCTGAAAGATCGCCGGCTGATGCAAAGTTGCTCAAGCCTCGTTGCAGCCTTCACGCCTAATTCGCGGTCGCCGGCTCAGCTTATTCGCCATGGCGATGATCTTTATTGGCTTACTGGCCTCCCTATCGATGCCGATCAACACTCGCGCGGCCATGAGCCTGAGTTCGGGGCTCGACCAAACCCATCTCGCCCAGCCGACCGTTGAGCATTGTCCGTCCGCATCGGGGCATCTGGCACTGTGCAAAGCTGCTCGCTCTTGATCATCAAAAGGGCACCGTCGTGCCAAGGGGTTTCTTCCACAAGGGATGATTCAGGAGGCATTCAGCTGAACACGCGTACCCTGTACCTGAATAACCCACTGTCAACCGACCCGGCGGGCACACTCACATCTAGTCAAGGATACCGAATGCAGGAAAAAATCTATGTTCTAATTGTTGGATGGCACCCCAGCGCGGTGGACTACAGCAAGTGGCCAGGGCTGACGCCCGAAAGGCTTGAGGCGGCCATTGACGCTGATCTTATAAAGTTCGATGCACTGGGTTATACGGCCGAATTAGGCCTGATTGAAAGTGAATCCACGGCGCAGGCGGCATTGCTGGCTCAGCTTTTGGAAAGACCTTATGATTGCGTCCTCATTGGCGCAGGCGTACGTACTGTTCCCGAATATCTACCCCTCTTTGAGAAACTCCTCAACACCATTCACCAGTATGCTCCTCACGCCCAAATATGCTTCAACAGCGGGCCATTCGACTCCATTGAAGCCGTCCAAAGGTGGGTCCCCATCGCCTGATCCTCGATAGGCGAATCGATTGAGCCCCCCCCTCATTCTGGTTCGCCTACGAAACTCAGCCTGATCCATTGGAACACGACTATTGACGTGCTGCTAAAATCCTTCGTTCCTGCAGCGATATATAATTTTCCCCAGCCACATAATTTTATAAAATATAAAATATCACTTACGACGACTGAATCACATTTGCGAGCCGCTCACGCACGATACAGCCCCTTAAGCTATAATCCACTACAGGGCGTCTTCTGGCTTATGCCGTACGTTAAAACTGCCCACCGCTTCTTCCACACCGAACATGCCGGACGGCGTCAATAACTCCCAATCGATGCGCCACATCAACGCCATCAGCATGATAAAGACCGTCGAGGCCAACAGCAGGCGTCCATAACGAAATACAATCATCGACCGGGTCAAGCTCAACTTGTTCACTCGCCGCACGCCCATGCCAAGGGCGCTCGCATTGCCATGAGCATTCTTTTGACCCGCTTTAGCAATGCCCACATTCAGTTCTGTCTCATCAGGCTGGAGGTAAAACGCATTAAATCGGTAGCCCCGCCGCGGCAATGTTTGAATAATCGCTCTGTGTTCGCTGTCATTTAGCACCTCACGCAGGCCTGAAATCGCCTGGTTTAGGCTGTTCTGTCCGACCACCCTGCCCGGCCAGGCAAAGGCAAAAATGGCCTCTCGATGAACAATTTCACCGGGGCTCTCGAGTAGTAACTCCAGAATTCGAGCAGTGCTGAAATTAAGCTCATGGCGCGTGACAGCGTGTCCATCACTCACCACTAGCAGCCGTTCAAGGAGGAAAAACTGTGCGCAATGATCAGTACTATGAAGGCGAAACACTCTCCTTGGCTGCGTGATTGTACATGGCGTACCACTAATAGTTTCAATTGCACTCATTTTGTCACCCCCATTTATACGCGCTAAGGCGCCTAATTGAAAATGGCGTGCGCGGATGAAAATGCGACTTGAATAAGACGAATTATAATTATGGAAAACCCTTAGCTGCCAATGCTACCCCCGACAACACCTCTCAGCCTTTTCGTTTTCTAACTAAATACGCAGTGCTAAAGGCCAAAACGCGCTCCTCATCATGCTGTTTTTTTAATTATAGCCATCGAACCTGACGGATCCTTAGGATTATTCTGAAATCACGCGATGAACATCTTACCCTTTAGCTAGCCCTGACCCACTTGGTCTATTGGCATCGCCGATGGCCTGACACCAGGGCTAACGTACCCCTTCCCGGCTCTCGCAAAGTTGCATTTGCAGCAGCACGCCAATGGTCGCACGAATGAGTAGCGTGCTCATTGGGCACCTCCTCTATTAAGAGTATTTGCTCTATCGACTACATGCCTGCCGGGTCAGGTCCGTTCAGATCGGTAAAAACCTCCCTGTGACAGCCAGCAACTCGACACCGTCGTATGATCGGCACGAGACTGGCGAGAAGGGGTCGACCCGCGCCTCGGGCCGGAGCAACAATTGCACGGGGTACTCGCGGCACTATTGGGCAGACATTGCCGAGTCCTCTTTGAGCTCAAGCACTATCCACCTCGCGGTTCTGCGGCGACGTCATCCTCTCGCCGTACCTTATCGAGCATGTTTTTGAACTATTTAATCAAGCTGTGCCCACGCTACCGAGTCGGTCGGTCATTGACCTGTCGCTGGTGCGTCATCGGGTGAAAAAGCAAAATAGCGTAATTTTATCTGGCAGTCGGTTATGCCAGTCGGACGCTGGGCAATCCTACAGCTATCGACTAGTTTTTCTGCGACTTGACCGATGTGCGCAAGGATATGCCATTTGTATCGTGTTGCCAGGCACACGCAATGAGGATGCAGGGGGCTGTCGCTGACCTGCTAATGTAAGATAATTGGGCGTTAATCCTTCACGCTGGGGCCACGAGGAATTATGCGTCAACGTCGATTACATTACGGATTCTCATACGCCTTGACAGTGCGAATCGCTGGGAACTGGCACTTGAGTCACGTCGTCGAACTCTCAGCTGCTCGTATTGAAGCTGTCGGTTAAGATGAGGCTACGGCTGCCAGGTGTATGGCCATTCAACCCGTTTAAGCACATGGATGTGATGTGCTGTTGGCGCATGGTCCCGGTGCGTACGATAGATATAGGCACTTGCTCTTGTCTATCGCGCTCATAAGCGATCATTGACGTTTAGGCTCGAATCCGAACGAAGCGCTCCCGTCATGCCCATCGCATGGCCAACCGTGTGTGATACCGATCATCGATGCAATCCAGCGTTATCACGTCGAGGCCTCGGCTACTATCAACAGCACAACGGAGGCGTTCCGGCGTCGCGTCGGCGCCGTTAACCCGCCAACGATCAGGGCAGTGGTCCCGGCGAAAACCTTGCGGACCCAACAGGGAGGTAAGCAAGAGAGGACTGATTTGGCCTGCCGTTGACGTTGCACGCTGATTGATTGAATTTGTGATGACGTAAGGAGTGAACGTGCCTATTAATAATCCAGATCTACCATATGCCCCCCGGCACCGGAGTGCGAAGTGAAGCTTGCCGAGCCCTTGCTGCAGGACATCCTGCGTCATCTTCAAACCCTGACGGCGCATGACCTCAAACCGTATAAACACTCGAACATTTGGCTCGGGATTGAACAGCGGATGCGGGTGACGGAGCAGCCGGATGTGAGTGCCTATTACCAGTATTTGCAAAATAATCCGCAAGAACAGGCTGCTCTCACGCAGATGATACTGACAGGGGATTGCCCTGCCTCTGAGGAAGACGCCGATGCGTCAGGGCCAGCTAGCGTGCCGCACTCCCTTGGCCAAGCGCAATGGGTCGTCCCCCTTCACGGGATCAATGCACCGGTCAGCGAGGGCCACCTCCCTCCCCCTATTGATCGCCCCCAGGGGGAATCGCAGCCTCTCGAGCAGCGCGCAGCTTCCTATTTCAACCTTCACCAACACGCACTCAAAACGGCCACGGCGCCGAGCCTGATTGTGGATGCCGCTCATAACATCCTGCACCTGACTGAAGGGGCTGGACGCTTTTTGCGCCATGTTGCTGGCGAGCCCTCCTGCAACCTGCTCACACACATTCAACCCGAGATGCGCCTGGAAATGTGCCTGGCCTTATCTCGCGCCCAAGAAAGCGGCGCAGTGATTAAGACCCGCCCGGTGAGGCTTATCCGCGATAACCGTCAGTATCTGATCCAGTTGGCGGCCCACCCCTATCAACACAGCGGATCAGAATACACCCTGGTGATGTTCAACGAAGTCGAAGTGTTACCGGCTGAAATAGCCCGTGTGCCGACTTTAGCGCAAGCAGAGGGCAAAACCCTCGATCGGGTTGAGCGAGAACTGCAACAAACCAAACTTCACCTGCAAGCCATGATCGAGCAATTTCAGCGTATCCATAAACAAATGCAATCTGGCAATGAACAATTACAGGAAGTTAACACCGAGCTTCAAGTCACCAATGAAGTGTCCGCTCACGCCATAGTGGAACTGACAACCCTCAACGCCTGGCTGCTACGCAATAACGCTGCGCTTGAAAAGAGAGTGGCGGCGAGCGAAAAAATCAATGCCCATTTAACACGCTCGACCGCTGCGATGGACATCGCCACGGTATGCATCGACTGCAACCGGCATATTCAATGGTTCACACCACGCATCCAGGACATTTTCAACCTGTTGCCGGGGGATGTGGGACGTTCAATTCTGGACATCAGTCATTGCCTGAACTATGACAACCTGGCGCAGGATACCGCATGGGTTATTGAATCCCTTAAAAGATTCGAGTGCGAGGTGAGCAATACCCACGGTCAGCATTATCTTGCTCGCTTCATGCCTTTGCGCCCCAACGACAATCAGGAAGGGGGCGCGGTCCTGACGTTCGTAGAAATACCCTGTTTACGTGCACATCAACATCAGAGCGGCCAAACGAACGCGCCGTCGCCCTTAATCAGCCATCACGAAGGACGTTGCGCACGTCAACGACCGGAAGAACTCCTGCCGTCACGTCAACTCCAGGCCCCCTGTCGAACGCCCGCAGGATCAACCGAACCTATCGGACGGCTCGCTGGTCTATCGATATTTCTGGTGGAGGATTCGCCTGAGGTGTTGGAGACCCTCAAGCTATTACTGGAAGTGGAAGACGCTGAGGTCAGCGCTTACACTGAGCCTTTGCTGGCACTCAAAGCGGCTAGACGTTCCCGATTTGACGTGGTGATCTGTGATTTAAAAATGCCGCGCATGAGTGGTTTTGAATTAATGCGCGCCTTACGTGGACTACCCCATGTCCAACGAGTGCCGGCTATTGCCTTGAGTAGCTATGGTACAGACACCGACGTCGAGAATTCCCTTTTATCGGGTTTTGATCGACACATCCACAAACCCTTTTCACATTTTGACGTGTTAATTGATACGATCAAAAACTTGAGGCGTGCTCAACTGCATTAAACCCGACAGACCATGTTGCACCCTGTCATGCTGCTTGAGGCGTGAGGGAAAGAGCGCTGTTGCACAATGCTGTCGAGATAAGCACGGGGCCGGCCTCTTTCCACAACGCCAAGATCTCGATGCCTCGTCTTGAGACTCGTCATGCTTGCCGCCCTATTGACTGGATAGTCTGGCGCAGACTTCACCTGCCGCCCCTCCCGTGAAGAACCTGCTCAGCGGTCTAAATAATGTCGCATTTTGAATAACTCATTGGCATTGCGCAGCCCTAACTTTTTCAACCCCGATTGCTTCTGAGTACTGATAGTTTTGATACTTCTCGAAAATTTATCAGCGATTTCCGTTACGGACATTCCCTCCAGATAGCAGCGTAAGACTTCATGCTCTCGAAACGTCAAACTTGAACTCACGGCACTAAGATTTAATCCCTCATGCTCCATATCCTGCTCCGATTGCTCCTGAGCAAAAACGGTTTGGATATAAATTAAGTTACTCATGCTCTTGGACAGATAAATCTTCCCTGCTACAACTCGCCGCACGGCAATAATCAACTGCTCGGGCTCCACCTCTTTACCAATGAAGCCGTCCGCACCGCACCGCAGGCTCATCGTCACCGAGGCAAAATCCTGCACCGCAGAGACCACCAACAAACGCACATGGGGAAATCGAGTTTTTAGTCCCCGTATCAGACTTAGGCCGTCGACATCGCCGGGGGCCAGGGAAAAATCCAACAAAACAATGTCGACCTCCTGATTACGCAAGGCCGTGATCAATAAATTGCTCTTACCGAAACACCCCACCACATCAAAGTCCGGCATACTTCCCAAGCACAGTTCAAGACCAAGCAAGATAATGGGATGGTTATCCAGCAGCATAATCCTAATCGGTTTTCGTGCTTGCATTACCGCCTCATAATTTATAAAAATCGCGAATATAACGCGAGACCTCATGAATAATAAGTAATAGGCCCATGACCGCTCTGTCTTGGCCGCCGCTCATCACGAAATAAGTGTTCGTTGAACATAAAGAGCGTGAACGAATGCCCCCCATCCACAGGACGAGCGGTTGACTGTTCAAATTAAAAACAAGAACCACAGATCACCTTAGGAGTTATCTGAAATTTAGAAAAATCGGATCAGTAGCACTAAAGCTACTCCTGCCCCATTCGAGTTTGCCATGCCTTGGGGCAAATTAGGAGCGTGCAAACTCGCCAGGAAATTTTCATTTCCCGACGAAAATACTAGCCAATGCAGGTGAATCGATTAATGCCCAATGGCCATTTATCATCACCGCTTACGACAACTTGATACGCTACAACAGACCTGTACATAGCCGAGGCAAATGTACAGGGAGTGGACTGCTGCCTCCTCATACGCCGTGCGCGACTGTTGAAGCTCAGGCTTAAGAAGACGGCGGACGGCGGCCGACATCTCCGCAAGCCCCCACAAAAAAAAAGCACTGACGCTCGCCCATCGGCATCAGCCAACACGCACTCTGCACATGAAAGCGCAACACCGGTTCTGCTGTCGTTTACCAAATGGCTAAAGGATCACGGGCGACGCTTTATCAGCCGTGCTTACAGGGGCCAATGAATGCACGCCCGCTGGCAGGCATAACATTCAAAGCCCCAAAATGAGCGTTGCTGCCAAAGAGCTTCGAAGCCTCGAAAAGATGCTCGACGAGCGCAGAACGGTACGGAAACTGTCACCTGCCTCCCCCATTGCCGCCGCGCTGTTAAACAGCGCTACGCCAATGGGGGAGACCTTATATGGTTATATCATCACGATCAGAAACGGTAGGTTGCCCCCAAGCCGAAACCATTAGCACTGTTGGCGAACTTGGCGCCGTAAGTCTGCCCCAAGGAGTTGCTGCGTTTAACCTTGACGGATTCCTCCTTGAGGTAGGCGTAAGCCGCATCCACAGTCAAGTTAGGCAGAACGTCGTAACTGGCACCGAGGCTGAAAATCGTCCGATCACCGGTTGGCATGCGCGGCGAACGATCGGTGTTGTTGGTGGGCGCTTGGTCCAGGGTCAGGCCAGTGCGCAGCACCCATTGCTTGTTGACCCGATAAGAGGTCCCCACCGCGTAAGCCCAAGTGTCGTGCCAGTTCTGCTCCTCCTGGATGACCCCTAATAATTTCGGGGCGAGCGCACCGTTCAAGGGAGAAACCCCAGCGTTATTGACCGTAATGTCTTTCAGACGGCTCCAGCGTGTCCAAGTTGTCCCCGCGTACAGCGTCCAGGCATCATTGAGGTCTTGCGTCACCGACAGATCCCAGGACTCGGGCGTGTCAATTTTCAGCGAAGCGTCATAGCGACCATTGTTAAGCACTGAAGCGGGAACGTTGGTGCCTTTGCTCACTTCGGTGTGGCCGTCGAGCTGGTACTTCACGGATGAATGATAGGTCAGGCCCACACGGGTGGTGTCGGTCGCCTGCACCAGCAAACCGGCGTTGAAACCAAGCGCGGTGTCACTTCCCTCGATCTTGATGTTGTTGGAACCGGTCCCCGGGATGGGCAGGTTGATATCCGACTCCAAGGTGCCCGTAATGCGGTTGATCGTCGGACCAAAACCAATGGACACCTTATCGTTAAAGGCATAACTGACGGTCGGCTGGAAGGTCACCACCTTGACGGCACTCTTGCTGCCGAAGGCGTTACCCTGGAAGCTCTTTTCATAATCAGCCACCAGGCCGAACGGGGCGTAGACACCAAAACCGACCGCCCATTGGTCGTCGAGCTTGTTGGTGTAAAAACCAAAGGGTACCGCCGTCAAGGGCACCATATCCCCCTTATTGGTACCGCTGGAACTGCCGCTGACCTGGCTGATATGGGTGGACGCATTCAGAAGCGCCACACCGCCGGTGATTTGCTGGCCGTCCAGCCGAGCCATCCCGGCCGGGTTGCCATACACGGTACTGGCGTCCTCGGCGGAGGAAGAGCGTCCTGCGAAACCGACTCCCATCCCGCTGATGCTTTGTTCGTTAAGAGCAAAACCGCTGGCAAACAGTTGGCCGCAAGCCGTGGTGACGGCCAGCGCCAGTGTCGTTTGGCATAGTGTTTTTTTCGTTCGCATAAGTATTGTTCCCAATCCCTGTATTGAAATTCACGTGCAGCTCCAAGGGGGAACCTAACAACAACTTGAGTTCTGCCTGTATGAATAAGGGTGAAAACTTGCCATGCGCAATACAAATAAACTAATCACCAAGAGACCTTAAATATCTCTGTTACAGAATATTGAGAATGGCGCCCTGTCGCTTGACAGACTCGTCAAAAACGCAAATGACTTAGCCTGTCTTACCCAAGAATGTCCTTGACAGTCTCACCTTTTGATCCATTTAGAAAACCGTGGAAAGACTCAACCAGAGTTGATTGGAATCGATATCCGCATCCAGATTGTCCTGCAAGCGCTGAGCGTACGTCAGACGTACATTGTATTGCCGCAAGAACGTGGCGCCCAGATAGCCCCCCGCACCCGACAATCGGACTTGGGTGTCATTGCCTTTACCCCAAGCATGGCGATTCACACGCCCTTGCGCGACATCATAAAAGCCAGCGGCGGTCCATTGCATGCCCAGAGCCTGATGAACATGGCGCAGCTCCACGCTTCCTTGCCAACCTTCATCGACCGTCGGACTGTTGGTGCTGAATGCACGCACCGCATTGGGACCACCCATCACAAAACCTTGCGAGCTGTCCAGGTTGCGATTGGCCATCTGCCCCCTGAACGCCCCATACAGCTCCCATTTGTGATCCAGCCCCTTCAGGGCAAAGGCGTCGAGCCGATGGCGGGCAAAGCTTCCCGCGCTTTTGCGCGTCATGCGATCAAACTCTTGATCACCGGGAAGGCCATATTTCAGCGAGCCCAGGGTTGAAGACAAGCGCCATCCTGTGATCTGGCGATCACCGTACAAATTACCCGAGAGTTCCAGAGTCGTCGTGTCGACATCGCGTTGGGGCTTATACGTCATGTTGTATGAATCCGCATAACGCGATTGTTCGTAGCTAAGGCGCACATCCGTACGACCACGATGCGACAACCACAGCGGGTGTTTGATCCAGGCGTTGGCGCTATCAGACTTGCCGTGCGCATCCATCGCTCGATACTCCTGATTCAGACGATATTCCAGGTGACTGTAGCCACCCCCTACGCGAGTACCAAAGCCCCCTACAGGCAAGCTATAGCCTGCACTGAACTGCTGCAGACCGGTAGTATGCTGCAGGGCCTCCAGACTGCTGACGGCATCAAGCATAAGCTGATCCCCCGTGAACCAAGACGAGTTCAGTTGTGCGCCGGTAGAGAGCACCTCCTCCCCGGTGAATTGGTTACCGTGGTTGTTCAGCTCAACATAACCGCCGAGCCTTTTGATCGCTGCGACATTGACTTCAAGTAAGCTGGTGCCGGGCAGGGAGCCGGCCTTCAAGTTGCCGCGCGCACTGATACCGGGCAAATCGTTGAGCAGGTACAACGCGCGATCCACTTGCGCACTTTCGATCAGACGCTGCCCATCACAGGCCTGATCACACGTGACGCGCTCCACCAGGCCGGAGAGAAACGGCAATTCGCGCGGGTTTTGGGTGGTAACGACAGGTTTTTCGTACCGCCCCACCGTCACCAATATTTCAAGGACGCCGTCTTGCATGTTTTGAACAGGCAGCGCAACACCCACGGCCAAGTACCCTCGCTGGTGATAGGCGAACTCCACCGCCCTCATCATCTCGTACAATTGGGCCATCGTGACGTCGCGTTGAGTCCAGGGCATCACGATGCGCTGCAACTCATCTTCGCTGAACATCTCAGCACCGATGAAACGCACATGCTCAAGCCTCACCGTTGCCACAGCATCCTGTGAGTCGGCGGACGGTTCAGCCACCTCGTTTTGCAGCGGCTCGTCAATCCGCTTTGAAGGGAGCCTCTGTGTCGCATCCTGATTCAGTTGATTGCCCAAGGAACCTGCTGAAGGCCGGGATATGGGGTTGGCCTGCGCCGTCAAAGCGGACGTTGCGATCACCAGCGCAATGCAGGACGGTGCTGACGCCATCAGGCGCCGAGGAAGATAATGGAATGTCATAAAGTACCTGGTCCATTCCATTAAGGGTTGGACGGGGATAATCACAGAGGGAATGAACGCTGCGAAGCAAGGAGGTGACACGACACAGATCCACAATCTCGTAGTACCTAGATTGCCTAGTGCAAGTTGACACTCAGAGCTCGGTCACCGGGATAACAAAAAGTGGCCCAGCCCTGAAGGACCTGAAGGCGCACCACGATGACCTGGGTATGCGCGGGGTTGGCATGGGGCTGTCCTTTTAGGTACGGCCAAGGAAACACGGCGTGTCGCTTCGACGCGAATGCTTAAAAATAGCGCACCGCTCCACGGCGGCATGCGCCAAGAAGCCTGCGGGGGGCGACAGCGTTCTACCAAATGAAAAACCCCACATTTATGACTTTTCACAGGCCTGTCAGCCGGCATACGTCGGGGATGAGACGCTGCCCCCACCCGCCTTGAAGGATGAGCGCGCGCATTGCAATGCTTGATGAGCAATTTCTCCTGACTCACACTCACGAACGCGCCCGAGGAAAATGACGTTTTCGTTCGGCTCTCTTTAACAACTCCGCCAAGGGACGCCCCAATAGCCGTTGCGCAGTAGCCGCACTGATGCGTTGCTCTTCGAGGCGCTCGCCGTCCTGATCAAACTTGCTCGCCACCAGCATGCTTGGATCGTCGAAGCCCTGCGGAGACGCCAGGATGGTTTGCCAGTGCTGCTCCCATTCGGTCTGCGTATCGCAGGCAGCGCCGCCGAGGGTGACGAAGCCGTTGTTTTCCTCATCGCCAAAGGTAATGGTGATACACCAGCTAGGCTTTGGCCCTTTTGCCGCCATGATCCACCTCCCTCATCGACTTCATCTGTCGAAGACGCACGTTCAGAAAGATTCAACTTCAGGTCCTCGGACAGGAATAGCAAAAACGTTCCCTCATCAACGCGCCTCTAAGACGTTCGCCTGATCGACGAATGTCGTGCATTGGCCCTCTGCGAAAGTAAAGGCGGCAGTGACCGAACGAGCGCCGTGGGGCCAGCCAATCAGGGGCGTTGAAAGCGCCCCCCATCCGGCCCTCGACCGAATTGGCAGGCCTGGTCAAAGCATGTAACCCCCTAGCCAACCCGCCTTGGGTATACCGTGTTCGAGATTTTTGATGGCGAGGTCTCCAAACATATTGAGGGTCTTGCAGGCCATCAAGACATCTTCCAACACAAAATGCGCTTCGGTGTGCATAGGACGCTCCTGCGGGATATGTTGTTTTTTATTCAAGCAGCAGAATGCCAGCAGCAGGCAGCCCCTCTATGAATTTCAGAAGAAATCACAGCTCTTTCACGGCTTGCGCACAACGGCATTTAATTGACCTCGATGATTTTTTCGATGAACGACCTGCCCATGCGCAACGGCGGTGCCTTCACAAGTCGAAACGCCATTGAGGTAGTCAAATAAGATAACGCTGCGATGATCCCCAGGGGCGGTTATCTGCAGAGAGTGATTTTCAATAATCAGGGGGGTCACAGGCCAAAAGGTTGTTGATGGCCGCGCTCTCCAGTGATTCAGCTTCGCTCTATACCACTGACCAGCTCTCGATGCTTACGAAGCAAGCCACTGCGCCACCGTTTACCAGACAAAAGCCTCGCAGCCCTGCGCTGTCCCTGTTTGGCCCCGGGGTGAACGGCACGAGAAAGCCACAGTGGCCGCAAGTAACGTGAAAGGTTTTGCAGTGATGAATGAAGGCGCCCCGGCAAATATCGCAACCTGCAGTTTTTTTTGGGGGGGGGTGCAGTGGCGTGAATGACCAGGTTGCGGTTACGCGTGGCGTAGACGGCAGTACTTTGGACCGGTAGCGCTGGTGGATGGTGTAGTCCTCTTTCTCAGGCGTTGGCAGAGTGCGTCGTTTGTATGCGGCTCTTATGGGGCAGATGAAACCACTGCTTGTGAAATGTCATGATTTTCGGCTTTTTGATTTGGTCAGCCTTGGGATGTCCCTCACGATTTTCCCGCCTTCGGCGCGCGGCCAAACGGTGCTGCGCATCGCATCAAGGCACTATCGACTGTCGCCCTTATCAAACAATTAAACACAGGCTAACCACCATGCCCTTTCAGCACACTTCTAGGCTGGCAAAACCCTTGTCTCGCGGCGTCCTGCCGACGACTTTCGCCCTTCTGGCTGTCGCCATCCAGGCGTCGATGCCTTCTTTTGCGGTTGCTCAAGGCTTGCCCGCGCTCGACAACGTCATTCAAGGCCAAGCTACCGTCAGTGCCTCTGGCACGAGCATGAACATTACTCAGGGTTCGACCAATGCCGTGATTGGCTGGGGCTCTTTTGATATTGCTCAGGGCCACTCGGTCAATTTCCAGGTACCTGCTGGCGGCGCGACCTTGAACCAGATTGCCGGCCCCGCCAGTCAGATCAACGGCAGCCTGAGCTCCAACGGTACGTTGTTTCTGATCAACCCCAATGGTGTGCTGTTGGGTAACAGCGCCCAAGTAAACGTCGGTTCGCTGGTCGCCAGTACCAGTCAACTGACCGCTAACGACTTCATGAACGGCCAACAGACCTTTACCGCTGGCGGTACTGGCGTCCTCAGCAACGCCGGCTCCATTACGGCCAACTCTGGGGGATATGTGGTGCTCGCAGGTGCAGGGGAGATCCGCAACCTGGGAACGATCAAGGTCGCCAACGGCACCGTGCAAATGGTCTCCGCCGACAAATTCATTTTGACCCAGTCCACTCAAAACCCCTTTTTGAACATCACCGTGGATGGGACGGCTAAAGGCGGCAATGTGACCCATCAGGGCACCGTGTCCGCCGGTACGGTGACCCTTCAGGCACAAGGCGCTGTCAGATCCCTAGGGCGCATTCAGGCGGCCTCCTTGGGCGATCTGAAAGGCTCGGTCAATCTCTCCGGCAACCGTGTGATCATTGCCGAAAGTATCGATTCCGCTGGCGACATTACGGTCACCAGTGGTAGCCGAACCCATATTGGAGCCGGCCTCTCAGCGGCTCACCACATTGATATCAAGTCCCAGGACTCGGTATCCCTTACTAACGCCGAACTGCACTCAGCGCGCGGCGACATTAAAGCATTCAGTCAGCACAAACTGGTCTTGGCCGAGAGTGTACTTAAGACCCAAAATGGCGACATCTTGTTGAGCGGACAAGGCGGCGGCATTAACACGACCTACGGTGCAAACGGCGCTGTGGATATCGACAACACCACATTAACGGCGGCATCAAACATTCAAAACAAAGGCAACATTCTTATAAACGGCCACGTTGAGACTAGCGGTCTCGCCGACGCGGCGCTGACGCCGGAAAAACAGGGTGTTGTCATTCGCCAGAGCACGTTAACCAGCAACAACATGAATATTGACGGGACCGGGGCATTGGGCGTGCTCTTGGAGGGCAACACCCTCAATGCCAATAACCTCTCTCTGAGCGGCAACGCAGAGGATTTTAAAAACGATGGTGAGGGCGTCGTGATCTTCGGCAACAACACTTTAGCCGCACAAAACGACCTGGTGATTACAGGTAAAGGGGGCCAGGCCGGTGTGGTGCTCAGCGGTGTGACAACCTTGAATGGCCAAAACATCGATGTATCCGGTCATACCACCAGCGCAACCCCGACCGATAAAAACGGCATCAAGTTTTATACCCCGGTTCACCTTCAGGTTGATCATGCCAGCCCGAACGCAGTGAAGTTCAGCAGCAATGGCACAACCGTAACCCCTCCCACGGTCTTCTGATGCTCATGCGCGTCAGACGAGTTTTAGCGCCCGTCCACCAGATGTTTCGTCACGGCTCCACGCCATCTGCTTCGCACCGAGTAGTCGCTCTGCGAAGCGGATGTCCGTTAGCGTTTAGCTCGCCGGCAAGCGCTAAACCGGATACATCATGATGGGCGCATCTGGCGCTTGACCTTGATTCCAACAAACACTCAAACCACCACCCGCGCAATGGGCTGGGGTCGGTTTCAAACTTTATCGAGCGCCCCCATCGCTTGATGGGTAAGCGTGCGAACGACACCGCCTTGCATGCAGACCTTAATCGCCCTTTAACCACTGATTGACTCGCTCCCAGTCAAAAACCGTTGAATAGAAGATACTGCCATGTCACTCCAGCATAGCGCGATGCTGGGTGGCTTCGGTCCGCCATCGCTTCAAGAAAATCGGCATATCGGCCCACCGCTACATCTTCCGGCGGGCAAGCATTAGCGCCGTCGACGCAATATGGCACTTGGGCGCAGGTGATGGAGGGCAACAGTTTTTTGACTCTGATCCGGTGATCCCAACTGTCGCCAACGTCATAGAGGTAGCGAAATGTCTTTTTCCGGACAACGCTTTGAACAGGGACTTGCAGGTCTCAGGATTCAACGCCGGCCCCCGGCCCCAACTGGGTCTTTACCATCCCTGGCCTAACCATCAAAACCACGGCGCATGTGCGTGACGCCAACGGCAATCCAGATGATGGGTGAAGCGATCATCGCAGCAACTGCTGCATGACGAGCTGGAGCGTTTGCGGGTCAGGGTGAGCCTTCAATACTCCGTAGCATGAGTGAATTCAATGCTCAGTCTGTCAGGGTACTCAGCATGAACCGGCTGAGGTGAAATGGATGCGGGCTCGGTGGCAGTGACAGGCAGTAATGTCGCTGATCGGTACAGGCCCCAGCAGACCACGGTGATAGTAGCGCCGCCATTTGCTAATAACGCCCCGCAGACTCAGATTGATCGATATCGGGGCCACCCTGAGGTAGACGGTTGTGTCCAACACTCATGACAGCGAATCTCTCTGCGCCATTGCTGGTCCTATAGCCTAGCCACGCACCATCCGCTGGCGCCGCTTTTCAACTAATGCCCCACCAAGCGATCCGAGCCCAAGGCCTGGCAACAATTGCGCCAAACCAGCCGCGACGAGCCGACAAGCGTTTTCATAGGCATTTGCAGCCGTCTGATGTGCGTCTTCGCTTGCATCATCGGCCAAGGCCAAATAGGCGACCTCTGCGCGCAGACAGGTTTCCAGAGTATCGAGCAGGGAGGGCGGTAACACGACCGTTACGGGAGCGGGATTATTCATGGATCGCGAGCTTTTCCCATGGTGCAAAAAGTGGATTGGTTTTCAGTACCGCGAAAACTCAAAGGGATTGCTCGTTAACAGCATCGGCTGTCATCGAGATGCATGAGCGACCTCTATGTGGTCAACGGTGGCGGCTTTACGAACTGCTGTCATGAAGTCAACGTTCCTGAAAACGAGGACAAACTCATTATTATTGCAGGCGAACTCCTGACGGCAACGCAAAAATATTGAATTCACCAGATTTCACATGCCGCCTCAAGCGCCCCCAGCGGGATGCTTGGGCGCGACGTCCACCACCTCAGAGCGGGGGCTTATAAGAGAATTTTTGATACAACCTTGCGCGACGCCTGCCAAAGGGTATCGTCCATTGACTTGATTGGACTGGTAATATTTTAGTTAATGAATGGGGAATACGAAGCGCCCTATCAACTCGCAAGCGCCGATCAGCCTTACACTTAATGCGCTAAAGCCAGAAGGCTGTTCACAACGACTGGTGAATTCCGCCAGCCGTTAAAATAACAGCCATCACTCCTGAAGATGCACGAGCACCTCTATAACCTGGAAACAATCGCGCCTACGTGCTTTTAATAAACGTAGGCATTCCACTTATCGACAAGGTTTTTAAAGTTTAAAGTCGGGTATTTCTGCACCACCCCGGCAAAGCGCCACTATTGAAGAGCGCTTCCATTTTTTGCAAAACTGCCTGCTTCGCCACCAAGGATGGGGGTGCCATATAATAAACAGAGAAAGCAACATGGAACGTTTTCTAAAAAACAAGATGATTTTGGGCCTTGCATGCCTTTTAACAGCCTGCTCCGATATCGACAGCTTGACCAATCAGGCGGGCATTCACTCGGTGAACAACACAGGACTGTTTGAATCGCAACCCCACCGCATTAGCATTAAACAAGTGAAGCGGGTAATTCCCGGGAGGAATACCGCAGGTCAACCCACCATCTCGATCCTCGTGGGCTCAAAGCATCGAGAAATATTTGATATCATATTGCTGCGCTCGAACATCCATCCCGGCTATACCGTACGAAGTCTGAGCTACAATCATCCGGAAATTGAACTGATGACCCGCTGGAACGGTAATCTGTTCACCCAATCCCCAAATTTCCCCACGGCTGTCACATTGACCATCCAGTCCCTGACACCCGAGGCTGCCGTTCTCAGCTTTTCCGGACTGCTCGTGGACACGACAACGGGCAACTATGTCCGATTGCCCCCTTCCACGGTCACAGTGACGGGAAAGGACCTGAAGCAGTTATTGGCCACGCACTGAATAAACTGCGGGGATAGGCAGCACATTAGTCGTCCAAAAAGCGTCGCGAAGTGCAGACTCGGTGGCGAAACAACAGATACGTTTACCTTGCGGGCATTAAGCCACTGACTCAGCCCGTTGAGCGCACCGCTTTCAAGGATGAACACATAAACAGCACCAGGATTGGGATTTGCAATGGATACACCAGCTCCTTCTTCGCTTGAGGACATATTGAAAGTTTGTGCCGTGCTCGACGGCATCATTCAGCGCTGGCATGAGCAGTTGACGCGGGGGCAAACCGTCATTTCATGCGCGGACGAGCGAACGCGTATTACCCAAGCATTGGAACGGCTCAATGGCGCTGTCTTTGGATTAAGTTCACTGATGCTGGAGCCCCGCAATCAAGCCATCCAGCGGGCTCCGCTCCCCTTTCTCCGCCAGGTATGAGCTAAAGCCGCCATTGGCCAACGCATCAGGATTTCTGCCTGCTCAACTGTTACGCTTGCAACGCAGCGCCTGCGCTCAGCATGTCCTCGCCTTTCACCATCGACGTCGCCGATCAGCCCCTCAAGCCTGGCTGATCGCCTCCTTGAACAGCGCTGTTACGGGCAGTTAAGGTTTCTCTCCAAACTGGCGGCATTTTTGACCTAGACTATGGCCATCCCCAGGCGCACGGAATATAAACGTAACATCAACATCGCCTGATCGGGTGGACTGAGGGCCAGGAGCCAGTCATGCACATTGTTATCCCATTCATCAGCGCCAGTATGCTCGTCTTGCTTCTGGCAGGCTGTGCGCAAGAGGCCCCTCAACTACGGCCTCAAGTCCAGTTGGACACCGGCATGGGGGTTCGAGATATTCGAATCAGAGCCGACCAGGTCACCCTAATCCGTACGGCGTCGGTGAGTGTTGAGGTTGTCTCCGTCATCTTGTATTCCAACCTGGATGCGCAAAATGTCTTCTCATTCACTTGGGATCGTGCGCACATGAAAGCCGGCTATTCGGTGGACGATTACAAAGATCAGGATAAAACGCTGACCCTCTTGGCCGACTGGAACGGCCGGCATTACAGCGAGTCCACTCAGTTCCCGACCTATGGACACTTCGTCATAAAATCCCTGACGGATAATGAAGCGCTGATCGAGGTGTCAGGCCGCCTGGTCGAGCCTGACTCAGGAGACTTCCTCAATTTGCCACTGACCGTGTTAAGGATTCAGGGTGCGCAACTGAAGACCCTGACCGACAAACCTTGAGCCCTCTCGAAGACATTCGCCCTTTGTGTGTTAGCTGGTTGCCTTGTTCGCCAAGCGCACGTGTTGACTGCGGGCCAATGCTGATCAATCGGTAACCTCCTGCACCACTTGGCAATGTTTTAGTCGAATGCTTTTGTGGATCAACAGCCCATTGAGAACCATCATACGTGACGCTTGGAAAATACGGACTGAGCATGCATCCCCCCGTGTCCCGCGACAGCGCTTGCGCAACTTTCACTTCGCGGGCGTCCGCTGCGACGTGTTCCAGTGGATATTGGCAAGCTATGTCGGGGAGTTCATACCGCTTTGCCATCGTGGCCTCCTGGCCTTAATGACGAGAGTTCTACCCTAATCGATATTTTAAGGGCTTTTGTACGGAGCGCAGGATGAGGTGAAAGAGTGTTGACTAATTGGACGACCAAACCTCCAGGAATGAGGACGACTTTCAGCCCACCAAACAAGACGGCATCAAGGTTTGAAACGGCTGGCGGCGGCACGGCTCTACCGCCAATGGAGCGCGGCACCAACAGGCTCGATCCTCGCTGGCGAGCGATCGGCGCATTGAACTCATGCCCACGCGCCGCTCTGCAGTTTCTACGCAGAACTCGTATGCCCCCCCGCCAAATGTCAGCTCCATGGCGCAGTGGCCACTCAATTACGCGCTAAATCGGGCGCACTGCCTACCGATGTTCAGGCCGCCACCCCTTGCAGAAAGCGCAGCCACTCAATTTTTAGATACAACCCCCAGGGTACCTTTGCTGTGCGGTATGTTAAATCCCATCTACGCTGCCCAGAATCCGTTTTCAAGGACGAAAACGCAATACAAACTCAGGATGAGGATCTGCACATGGATACACAAAAGCCCTTTGTGCTGGAAGAGGTTTTGCAAGTTTGCACAACGCTCAACGGCATCACTCGACGCGCCCTTAAGAATCTGCAGCAGGGCCTGCCCGCCATTGCCACCGAGGATGAGCAGACTCGTATTGTGCACGCGCTCGAATTGCTACATTGCTCTGTCGTTGAGTTGAGTTTGCTCATTATGGAAACCGACGATCAGACTCAGTGACCCGTTTTGAACCAGGTCTAACCTGGGGTTCTATGCTCAAACCCCAGATTTCTTGACGGGAAAAACTTCACTCCATAACCACCCGTACCAGTAGGGGCGCTTCAGAAAATCTATGGTCACCCTCACTTTTGCAATACTGGCTTTGGGTCGGCAAGGTTGACTTGGTAATGCGCCAGGAGCATCGCGCCGGCGAAAAACTGTTCGTCGACTACGCCGGCCAAACCGTGCCAGTGATTGATCGGCACACCGGTGAGATCCGCCAGGCTCAGGTCTTTGTCGCCGTCCTGGGTGCTTCCAACTACACCTTTGTCGAGGCCACCTGGTCGCAGCAATTGTCAGACTGGCTAGGGTCACGCGCCCCCTGTTTTGCTTTTCTGGGCGGCACATCGCAGATCCTGATACCGGATAATCAGCGCAGCGGCGTCAGCAAGGCGCATCACTATGAGCCGGACACCAACCCTAGTTGCCGCAATCTGGCGGCGCACTACGGCGTCGCAGTGGTACCTGCACGCGTACGCAAACCCAAGGACAAATCCAAAGTTGAAGTCGGGGTGCAGGTGGTCGAACGCTGGATCTTAGCGGCACTGTGCAACCGCCAGTTCTTCTCGCTGGGTGAGCTCAATTCGGCGATTGGCGTATGCTGCAAAAAGGTCGCCATACCACTCAGACCGGGCATATGCCCAAGAGCCATCGCGAACATGCTGAATGGACGCCACTACGGTTGATCCGCTGGGCAGGGCAAACCGGGCCGAACACAGCCGGTGTCATCGCCTACATTCTCGAACGCCGAATCCATCCGCAACATGGCTTTCGGTCCTGCCGGGGCATCCTGCGCCTGGGTAAACAACACGGTGAAGAGCGGCTGGAAGCCGCTTGCCAGCGTGCGCTGGCGTTGGGCGCATGCAGCTACAAAAGCCTCGAGTCGATCCTGCGCCAAGGACTGGAACAACTCCCGCTGACCCAGCAGAGCCTGGCACTGCTGCCTGAGGAACATATCGACCTGCGCGGGCTTGACTACTATTACTGACCGATAAAGGAGCATCACCATGCTACCCAATCCAGCCCTGGACAACACTGCAAACCCTGCGCCTGCACGGCATGATCAAAGCGCTTGATGAACAGCATGCGACGGCAGGCATCAACGACCTCAGCTTCGATGAGCGCCTGGGCTTGATGGTCGATCGCGAGATGACTGAACGTGAAAGTACGCGCCTGAACACCCGCTTGAAAGCAGCCCGGCTGCGCCACAACGCATGTCTGGAAGATATCGATTACCGAAGCCCGCGCGGCCTGGACAAGTCCCTGATCCTGCAACTTGGCAGCGGCCAATGGTTGCGTGACCGCCTGAACGTGATCATGGGAGGCCCCACCGGGGGTGGGAAAACCTAGCTTGCTTGTGCCCTGGCTCATAAAGCCTGCCGAGACGGTTACAGGTCGCTCGACCCTGGTGACCAGCCAAATGCCGGTGGACAAATGGCATGCGCTGATCGGTGATCCGACTTTAGCCGATGCGATCCTCGATCGGTTGGTGCATAACGCCTACTGCATCTAACTCAAGGGCGAATCAATGCGTCGGCATGCAACGAAATTGACAACGACGGGTACTTCAGACTAACACTGCAAACCAGTGTCGCTGCGCTCCGACTGCCCGGCCGGATGACGTGGAATGCGCAGACTGGTCCTGCTTGGGTTGTTTTGCGTGCCATACAGGACCATGTCCGACTAGTTTGCTAGGGGGATACTCAATCTGTACCGATTTTTCGGCGACGAGATAGGTATCATTGATGGTTATCGCTGTAGGATACATACTATAGATAGCTATCACGAAGGAGGTTCCCCATGTCAACCACCGCTAAATTATTCGTCACCGGGCGAAGCCAAGCCGTACGGCTTCCCAAAGAGTTTCGGTTTCAGGGCTCGGAGGTCTTCATACGTCGAGATCTCCACACCGGCGACATTGTACTGTCACCTAAGCCTGCCTCTTGGTCAGAGTTCTTCGCACTCGCCGATCGAACCAAGATTGCTGCAGATTTCATGGCCGATCGGGAAGACCGGCCAGCCGAAGATAGGGAGCTATTTTGAAGCGTTATATGCTCGATACAAACACGGCGAGTTACGTGATCAAGGGAAATCCCCCCGAAGTTCGTGAACGCCTAGCAATGCAGCGGATGGACAGCATTGTTATCTCGGCTATTACACAAGCTGAATTGCTTTATGGCTTGGCCCGTAAAGGCCATCCTGCAGCCCTTGCGAACCTAATCCGAGAATTTTTGCTTCGTGTCGAGATATTGCCCTGGGATGGGCATGCCGCCGCGGTCTATGGTGATTTACGAGCGTCATGCGCAGCTATTGGCATCACGCTGGGCGCACTCGACATGATGATTGCTGCGCATGCTGTAGCGATTAACGCGACGCTCATTACCAATGATAACGCGTTTGCTTTTGTTCCTGATGGCGTACTAGCCGTCGAAGATTGGATAGAAGGACGCTGAGGCGCCAACCGATGGCGGCAAAGAATAAACTCCTGACGATTCTGTCAGGCGCCGAGCAGGAAGCGCTCTATGGGCTTCCCGATTTCGATGATGGACAGCAACTGGAGTACCTCTCGTTGTCGGTGGCGGAACTCGCGCTCGCCACCAGTCGTTCTGGAGTCCATGCCCAAGTCTACTGCATCCTGCAGATTAGCTACTTTGAGGCCAAGCACGCCTTCTTCCGTTTCGCCTGGACTTCTGACGTAGAGAACGATGTCGCTTTTGTACTTTCATTCTGAGGAGTTTGAGCCTGAGGCAACTACGGACCATGAGCAATATACGCAGCGCCGACAGATTGAGCTGTTCGGCTACCGCCCCTGGTCTAAGGCATTGCTGCCGCAGCGGGGCTTCTGCTTCCGCACCGGCGCACGAAGGGCCGCGTGAGGGTTAGAGGGATGGAGCCGGACGGCTCGGGGATTTTTCAGCATCCACGACCGCCTGGAACGATTTTTTGGCGTGGACACTGCGGGGGGGCTTTCAAAAGCCGGTGGGGCGTGGGCCGTCTGTTGCGACCGTCTGATGAAACGAACGAGAATGGACTGCACCTGGTGCGCTTGACCAAACAGCTCTGGATTGACCTGGGGCTGGGTTTCGTCTACGAACGTGTGCAGAAGGCTGCAAAGAAGCGCCGCGCGGCGCAGTTGATTGAGGTCGACCTGCGCCGCCAGACTGAACGCGAGCGCCGCTCCCTTGAGGAGCTCAAGCGAGAGATCTCCCGTCAACGCTGGAAAGCCAAGGAGTCAGCCAAAGCCGGCACTGCCGGCGATCCATCGATCGTTCACGCTGAACCGCTCCAGAGCGTGAGATAACCCCCGAAAAAATCGCCGGTACCAATACGCTGGCGGATCTTAAAAAGCAGCTCACCAAGAAATTCACCAGTAGCGGCTAAATCCTCTCTGTTAGCGCATCCGCTCAGGCGGAGGCATTGTCACGTCAGTAGCTCAGCAATAACCCTCCAACCGCTTTAAAAGCGGCTCCTCACGGCTGTGCTGGCCAACCAATTGCCATCCGGTCGGAGATTTCACGGGGAAAGCTGCCTTTCTTCGAGCGCAGTTGCGTCATCTTTTTATTAAGTGAGATTTTATCCCCCTTCAGTATCCCCTACGGGTAAAAATAGTGACTTTCGAGGTATCCGCACCCCCTCTGTACACCTCCTCAAAGCAACAATGGTCGCGCAAGTCGTGCCGGAGGCACGGCGCGAGAACAGTGCAATGGGGCTGCTCGCCCCAAACCCCGGCAAGGGTCTACGACCCCTGCACCCGCAGATATAAAGCAGTTTCCTGACGACCGCGTGACTGCCTGTCTAAGCGGCCCAGGCCGATGAAACTGGCCTGCCCTGGCCTTCGGCCACCCTGCGGGCGCTAAGACCGGATAAATCGCCCCGCGGCGACAAGTCGCCACAGTGCTCAACCGGGCGCGTTTGGACGCTGGCACTGATTGAATTATCGAACCGGTAAGTCCGTCGGGTGCCTTCGGTGAAGGCATCGATTTTGAGATTCTCGGGGTATCAGGAAGACAAAAGGAGGAGCCCGTAGGTTCACCCGGTGACACGGGCGGTTCCCTCCACTGAAGTGGGAAAAACTTCAGTAAGCAACTTCGTGTCGCACTTTCCGAATTCGGCGCGCTAGTTTTGACCATCGAAGATCCACTATGCTGGCCTTTTATGTGGAGCGAAAATGACTATCAAAACTTTCATTGCACTTGCGCTGACGGTAGTGACGTTGAATGCGCAGGCTGAGGCGCCCGCAGAATCGTTGATGTTGTGGTCAACGCAAAAGGATCAAGGATCAATCTGGACAAGCGAACGTAGTTTTCATTTCAAATCCTTTGACGCTATGCTTTTGAACGGGGGTCAAAAAGACGTTGATTTGAGCAAGCTGTGCTTCCAGGCCTATGACGCAAAGGGCAATGCCTATCACGTCGACACCATCGATGAGAGTCTTGTTCAAGGAGTCCTGAAGCCTGGGAAGGCTGTCCGTGGCTTCTATCAATTTACCGGGGACGACGGTGTTTATAGCGCTTCGATGGTTAAGGTATTACGCAGTTGCAAATGAGTGAGTACGCCGATAGTGACCTCACAATTGCGTTAGGGATGACTACAGAATGCGGAAAAATCGTACTAGGGGGTTGGAGGCGCAATGGAACCGAAAACCAACGTAAGCACGAATTAGAGTTCGCTTTACCAATCAGAGGTTGTTGATTAACGAACTTTGATTAGCGAAACGAGGTTGTCGCACCACTTTTCGGGGTGGTATTGCCTTCCTTGGTGCCCCCCCGAAACGGTTTCATAAAGCGGTGGTTTTATCGAACTGCCCATACAGCACGCGTGTTTGCGGGCAGGCACTGGGCTTAAGTGCACTTTCTGTTCCATTGCTCCACAAACCCCGGGCTTGCCAAAAAAATCTTTCTACGCCACTGTAATGACAAATGTCATTACAGTGGGGGTATCCCATGGCATCCATCAACGTTCGTATCGACGATGATCTCAAGGCACGGGCTTACCTTGAGCTGGAAAAACTGGGTGTGACGCCTTCTGAGCTGATGCGTCAAGCCTTGCAATACGTGGCAGAGCGAGGCCAATTACCGTTCAAGCCCATGCTGATGACCGAGGACGATGGAGCGTTGTTGTCCACGGTGCGTGAACGCCTGGCTGCTCCGCAACGCGTTAAAGTTTCGCTAGATGACCTATAGCCTTGAGTTCGTTTCGAGGGCATTAAAGGAGTGGCAAAAACTGGGGGATACGGTGCGGCAACAACTCAAGATGAAGTTGGCTACGATCCTTCAGTCGGACCTTTCTGGACTTCTACAACAGCGACATCCGCATGGGTTTTATCGGCCTGTTCGACACTGTCGCTTCGGTGGCCGGTTTCACCAATTGGGGCAATGTTCAAAGTGCGCTCACGCCAGGTGTACGTTTGCTTTTGCCGAGCGTGCTGTTTTCGAATGTGGTGCAGCTGGTGGCGCGCGATGAATACCGGGCCAACTTTGCCCTGAATCGGGTAGCCCCCGATCACCGGAGATTGTAGTGCCAGGGGTGCACTCGAACATCGGCGGCGGTTACCGAGCCGAGGCGCAGGGGTGCGTGCTGGTGGGGCCGATGCAGGGATTAACCGTGGCCCAAGGCACAGACGTAAAAACGACTTCGATCTATCGCGATGCGCTGGTTCACAAGGCCCAGTTGGTGGCCCAAGGTTGGCCCGAGGCCATGCTCGAGGTGGTGACGCCGCCGCCTAAGGTGGTTGAGCGCGTGAAAGATAATTTCATGGAGCCTGCGCAAAAACGGGTGTATGCCGGCCTGCAACTCAAACGACCGGTGCGCGGTTGTCAACACCGGTTGAAAACTGACCCACCCTACCGAAGTAAAACTGACCCACCCCGGCGGTGTTTGAGGTCTGTTTATTTTTGTGGCGAGGCCGTTTCTCTCGGCACCACCTGACCTGATTTCAGCTTGTCCTTCAGTCGATAACTTTGTCCGCTGACCTGGACGATATGCGCATGGTGCAGAAGCCGATCCAGCAGCGCAGCGGTCAGTGTTGAGTCGTCGGCGAAGGTCGTTGCCCACTGGCTGAACGGCAAGTTGCTGGTCAGCACCAAGCTGCCATGTTCGTACCGCTTGGCGATCACGTTGAAGAACAAGTTGGCTTCGTCACGGCCAAAAGGCAAATAGCCGATCTCATCAATCACCAGCAGTTTCGAGCGTTGAACAACGCGACTGAAATACTGGGCCAGGCGCCCTTGATGGTGCGCGGCGACGAGTTGCAAAGTCAGGTCGGCGGCAGAGATAAATCGGGTGGAAATGCCTGCCATTATCGCCCGATGAGCCAGAGCGCTGGCCAAGTGTGTTTTGCCAACGCCCGAAGGCCCCAGCAGTACGACGTTTTCCTTACGCTCGATGAAGGCCAGCCCGGCCAGTTCCAGGATCTGGCTTTGCGGCGCGCCGCTGGCGAATTTGAAGTCGTATTGTTCAACCGTTTTCACCGCCGGCAGCCCGGACTGTTGCAGCAGCGCTTGCCGCCGACGCTCGTTTCGAGCGCGATCCTCGCTCAGCAGAAGCTGTTCCAGGAAGTCGGCATAGCTCGTTTCTTTTTCGGCCGCTTGCTGGGCCAGAGCCGGCCAGTCCGTCGCAAAAGTGTCCAGCTTGAACTGTTGGCAAAGAGACTCGATGCGCAGATGTTGAAGGTTCATGGACGCACCTCAAGCAGTGCCTGATAGACAGAGAGCGGATGCTGCAAGCTTTCCACCGGCATGGGTTGGACGACCGAAATCATGCTGCTCGCAACCCCTTGGATCTCTGGCAGGGGCAACAAGTGGTGCACTTCGGTATCCAGTCGGTGTTGCGGTATTTCGCCCGTCGTCGCATGTGTTCGGGCGTTGGCGACCTCCATCAACCAAGGGCCAATCTTGCTGTTCGCGACTTCAACGTCCAACAGCAAGCTGACCTGGTTAAGTGACGCGGCCAGTGGCACTACGAAGCTGTTTTTCAGGTAGTGGTTGAAGCGCTCGACCTTGCCCTTGGTCTGCGCCCGATAAGGCCGGCAGACTTTCGGTGTGAAGCCATAGCGCTCTGCCAAATTCAATAGCGCGGGATTCCAGCGGTGCTGACCGGGGCCATAAACATCGCGTTCCTGGATAATAGTTTTGGCGTTGTCGAAGAGTAGCTTTCGCGGCGTACCGCCGAAGAAACGCAGCGCCTTTTCGATACCGGAACACCAGGCTGCGGAGTCTTCGCGACGGGAGAAAACGACGTAGGTCGCACGGCTCCAGCCCAACGTTGCAACGAATGCCAACAACGGATCGCGGCCACGCCGAATGACGGTGAAGTCCACCTGCATCTGCTCACCGGGCTCGGTTTCAAAGCGAACGACGGCTTCGTTTGCCTTGGATTTCAAGGTCAGCAGAAAGCTGGTGAGGATTGAGTATCCGCCTTCGTAACCCTGCTCGCGGATCTCCCTCAACAGCACGATGGCGGGAATCCAATGGGGTCGAGCGGCTTCTACGCGCTGACGCAGATAGGCCTCGAAAGGCACAAGCTTGCCCACGCGCTGCGCGCGCGGGCCATAGACGACGGGCTGGCGCTGGGCCTGTAATTTGAGGTGGCGTCGAATGGTATTGCGAGAGCAGCCCATCTGCCGGGCGATGGCCCGAATAGACAAACCCTGACGAATAAGAACACTGATTTCCACGTGTTGCTCCTGGGACAGCATGGGCAGCTCGCAAAAGCTGCATTTTGCCCAAGTGGGTCAGTTTTCAACCGGTAGGGTGGGTCAGTTTTGCATCGGTACTGACACGGTGAGCTGTCGCGGGTGTACCTGCGGGTCATGTATGAACTGGCCAAGGAAAGAGGGGTGCGTTTCGAGGACATCCCCGAGACGCTCGAGTACCAATTACCGGAAGAGCTTCAGCCACTGTGTGATAGGTTTGTCGCCGGTGACTACAGCGTCACGCCGGCAGAAGACACCCTGCTAAAACTGCGTTATATCCATATGTCCGCGCACTGGAACCACCCCTTGGATACCACGGGGCAGCGTGAGTCCTCAGTGTTGACATCAATGCCCCCACGCGTGATGCCGTGCGCGTGCGGCACCCTCACGCACCCGGATGAGATCAAGGACGATGAAAATGTGGTTGGCCCTGGTGGGCCTGTTGTTGGTAAGCGGTTGTCAGGCCAATGGGACGATAGCCGATGAGCAGGAGCAACATCACCCCTGGTGGAGCATTGATTTTCAGGGGCCGTCATACATGGTGGGTTGGGTGGAGAACAGTACGGTGGAGGACATCCACGGCCGGTTGTTCAACAACGGCGCCGGCGGTGCGTTGGGGACAGACAGCCCGGAAGACGGCACTGATTCCGCGCGAGGTTGGCAGAGAATTGGCGGGAATATCCGGCCTGTGACCGGTGCTGCTTTACCTAAACGAATTTTTGTCCGCTGGCAGTCGATCGTTGAGCCGCAAACCTACAAGACCTGGGTGGATATTCCGGAAGAAGCCCGACAGATCATGCAAGCGTCGACCAGTCAGCCATGCCCAAAGACCAAGCGCTCTCGCTACTCAGCCTGGCTTGTGGTGGGGTTGGCACCCGGCGGCATTGTGCAGGTGTGGGTCAGGGATAGCTGTAACGAGTCGGTCAAGGTCGCTCGAGCTCAGGCAGAAGTGGAACCTTTGGGGCCGAGCCAAGGCAAAACCGAAGGCCGGTATGCGCACAAGATCAGGGAGAAGTCGCAGCGCTACATCGAAAAGTTCGGAATTCCCTACGGCAGTTGGTAAAGAGCACGGTTTTAGCTCGCCATTGATCCCCATCGTGGCGGGCTCTTTTTCAGCCCGTAATCGGTTTGAGCTTTGTGCCCAGCTGCAGCGCCTTCGCCGCATGGCCGGCAAACTCCCCCACGTTATCCGCCACTGGCGACGGCCCATGTTTGTGCGCCGAGAGCCAGGTCTTCGGCGCAATCAGTTGCTGACTCACGCTAGCGACACTTTTGCGCAAGCCTCGGATCTGCTCGAGCAATCGCCACCGGAGCCCGCTTTTGTCACATCGTTGTATTTATCCCACCCTTGCAGGGATCCGCAGGCTTTTCCTGCCTTCTGTTCGCATACGCAGCCCCTAGCCCTGGCTGTCTTGAGCCAGGTGCAGAAGTGCAGAAAAAGCGACCCCTTTAGCCCGCAGGCGTGGTGGGGGGATGACGGCGCGCGCCAGGTTCAACAGGGATTGTAGGAGCAATGGGCCCAAACAACGTAAGCGATACTCGGGCTTAGTTATGTCTATCGACTTTGGACCGGACAACCGCGTTGTGCGATGATTATGGAGAGTCTCAAACAATCGTTTGATCTTGTTCAGCTGAGGTACAGCGAGGGTACAGCGGGCGTTCAGCAGGGAATGGGTAGCCTTACTAGGTACTCAACGCGCACTAAGCGCCTCAGGAAAATTCCCCATGACCCATTTCAAAAAAATGCTGTTGGCTGTCTCTCTGCTGGGCACCGCGGCCGCGGCGCAAGCCGAAACCAAGAATTTTGCCGGCCTGACCTATGGCCAGACCAGCAACCAGGTCAGCAAATCCAAGTCGCTGAACGATAACTTCAACCATCCGAGCGCCGACGGCATCATCCACAAGGACCACACCGTGGGTCTGCGCGTCGGCCGCCAGAACGACACCGGCCGTTACTACGCCACCTACGACAACGTGTCGGGCTCGCACCATGCCAACAAGCAGCGTCAGGAAAACCTGCTGGGCAGCTACGACCTATTCCTGCCGGTGACCGGTAGCACCAAGCTGTTTGGCGGTGCCTCGGCGGGCGTCACCAAAATCTCCCAGGAATCGTCCGGCTTCAGCCGCGACACCAACACCGGGTACACCGTCGGTGGCCAGGTCGGTGTGCTGCAGCAGGTGTCGCAAAACACCTCGGTGGAACTGGGTTACCGCTACCTGCGAACCAACGCCAGTACCGAGCTCAATGAACACGGCGGCAGCAAACAGGGCTCGATGAAACTTAACAGCAGCGCCCAGACCTACCTGTCGGCCAATTACGCGTTCTAAACACACAGCCGATGGCTGATGGCGACGGGCTCAGGAGCGCGGAATGAAATTGCTGGTCGTAGAAGATGAAGCGCTGGTGCGCCGGCAACTGCAACGCTGCCTGAGTCAGAGCGGCCATGCGGTCGAGGCGGTGGCCAGTGCCGAAGAGGCGCTGGTCCTCGCCGCGCAGGGCCACCATGACCTGGCGCTGATCGATCTCGGCCTGCCGGGCATGAGTGGGCTCGAGCTGATTCGGAAGTTGCGCGCTCGCGGCAAGACCTTTCCGATCCTGATCCTCAGTGCGCGTTGTAACTGGCTGGATAAGGTCGAAGGTCTGAAAGCCGGGGCGGACGATTACCTGGTCAAGCCTTTTCAGTTCGACGAGCTGCAGGCGCGACTGAAGGCCTTGCTGCGCCGCTCCTGCCGGTTTACGGAGCGTTGTACATGATTTATTCGCGCAGGACGCGGTTGATGTGTGCCGCCACGGTGTTAACGACAATGACGGTGATGTTCGTGACAGCCTCGCCGCCGCTGACGGGAGAGGTTCTGATCAGTTTGGCGATTACGGTGTTGACGGTTTTGATCATCGCCCTGTAAAGGCCATGATCTAGGCAATACGCGGATGATCGATACTGGACTTAAGCGCATCTTTTGTTCCGGTACTTCCTTCATCCCCAAATGTGGCACATCCCTGGGCGCGCGTTCAGTCGATGCGAGGGTTGCGGTCTATTCCGTTACACGCAGGAATACACGCTTTACAGGCCTCGCCGGGATTGTCTGGTCGCCTCAGTTTCATCTCGAACATTGCATGCGTTCAAGTGGATGTAAATTTTGTTGAATCACGTTTTCACAGTTTTAGCCCGCCCCCCCCATCGGCGGGCTTTTTTTCGTGCGCCAGAAATGGTGCATTAACACGTATTAGCCAGGATGAGCACTCCTCGATTGCAGCCCTTCCCATCTTGCTCTCCCTCAACGCCTCGCCAGGCCGACACGCTCTGGCTCCTGGTGAGCAACGCACCCATCCACCTCGGCAAGACCGCGCTGGCCTTTCAGAACATCACCTACGGACTCGCCCCGCTGGTCTCGCCCGCTTTCATCGACACACCGACCGCCCCGACGGCTGCAGCGGGAACCAATACCCAGCAGTTAGCCAATACCGCGTTTGTGCAGGACGTGATCACCACGGTGATCGGCGCGGCGCCTAATGACCTGAACACATTGGGCGCTCTGGCACAGGCACTGGCGAATAACCCCGACTTTGCCACCACCATGGCCAAGGCCCTGGCCGGCAAGGAGCCCAATCTGGGTTTCACCCCGGTGCAACAAGGCACGGGCGCTGGGCAAACGCCCAACGCGGTGAAGATCGGCTATGACGGTGTCAACAAGGTCAAACTCCAGGTCGACGCCTTTGACTTTGGCCCCCTTGCCTTTGAAGCCTCACCGGCCTTCAGCGGCCTACCGACCGCTCCGACGGCAGCCGCGGGTAACAACAGCGAGCTGTTGGCCAACACGGCGTTTGTGCAGGCGGCGATCACCGCGTTGATTGGGGCAGCGCCTGAAGGATTGAGAACACTGGACGCGCTGGCCCGAGCACTGGGTAATGACCCCAACTTCGTCACCAGCATGAATAACGCCTTGGCCAGCAAGCAGCCCAACCTGGGCTTTACCCCGGTGCAACAAGGCACGGGCTGGGGGCAACTGTCTAATGTGGTGAAGATGGGCTATGACGGTGCCGGCAAGGTCAACGTCCAGATCGACTCTTCAGATTTTGGCAACGTCGCCTTTGAAAGCTGGGTGGGAGCCACTTCGCCCAACTGGTCAGTTTTCAGCGCTATATGGGTGAAAACGGATTCCAGCAACTGGCGGGCGGCACGATCCTGCAGTGGGGGTACAGCATGACAAATGCCAATGGCTACGCGACTTTCAGCTTCCCGAACGCCGTCGTTGGTTTTATCGCGTGCGCGCGTTGGTACTCGCCAAGTGCGCCCATTTACCTAGGGACCAGCTCAAGAAATGCGGCGCAGGCCACTGTCTTGATGAACTTCAACAATGCGCCTGCAGGAGCGGGAAAACATGTTCTATTCACCGTCCACCGCCGGCTTCTACAGTGTCGAAATCCACGGGGAGAATATTCCCAATGATGCCGTCGACATTACCGATGAGCTGTACGCGCAGTTGATCGCAGGGCCGGCGCAGGGCAAGCGTGTTGTCATGGGCGAGGACCGTTTGCCCATGCTCGCGGATCCGCCACCGCCGTCAGCGCAAACATTGGTCATGATTGAACGTGCCTGGCGCGACAACGAGCTGCTGGCCACCGATAGCCGGTGTCGCGGCATCGCGACGAGCTGGAAAGCCAGATCCGCCGCACCCTCAGCGCTGAACTGTTCGGAGAGCTGCAGCGTTACCGCCGGCAGTTGCGCGACTGGCCGCAGGCGTCAGCCTTTCCCCAGCAAGAGCAGCGCCCAATCCAACCCGGCTGGCTCATGGAGCAGCGCCACTAACGCTGGCACATTTCTCCGCCTTTTTTTGCTGTTGCCTGTAATGCCCCCACCTACAAGCCTGTGCGCTCGCCCCAGCGGCGCGCGCGCGGCAGCCTGTGCACATCTTTTCATCACTGCGCAGGCAATCCTCATGGCCGACGAATATCATCACGGCGTCCGCGTCCTCGAAATCAACGAGGGCACCCGCCCCATTCGCACCGTTTCCACCGCTGTCATCGGTCTGGTGTGTACCGGCGAAGACGCGGACGCGAGCGTTTTTCCGCTGGACACCCCGGTCCTCATCACCAACGTGCAAACCGCCATCGGCAAGGCCGGTACCGAAGGCACATTGGCCGCGAGCCTGCAGGCAATCGCCGACCAGACCAAACCGCTCACCGTGGTGGTGCGGGTGGCCAAGGGCGCGACCGACGCAGAGACCACCAGCAACCTGATCGGCACCACCAACGCCACTGGCCAATACACCGGCATGAAAGCCCTGCTCGCGTCCAAAGGACGCCTGAAGGTCACCCCGCGCATCCTCGGGGTGCCGGGGCTGGACACCCTCCCCGTCGCCACGGCGCTGGTCGCCATTGCCCAGCAGCTGCGCGCCTTCGCTTACGTCAGCGCGTCGGGCTGCCAGACCAAGGAAGAAGCCACGGCGTATCGCGAGAACTTTGGCGCCCGGGAGGTCATGGTCATCTGGCCGGACTTCCAGAACTGGAACACCGTCACCAATGCCACTGTGACCGCGCCTGCGGTGGCCCGAGCCTTGGGTCTGCGCGCCAAGATCGATCAGGAGGTGGGCTGGCATAAAACCCTTTCCAACGTTGCCGTCAACGGCGTCACCGGATCAGTGCCGACGTGTTCTGGGATCTGCAGAACCCGGCCACCGATGCCAACTACCTTAACGGCAACGAAGTCACCACCCTGATCAACGAGGGCGGTTATCGCTTCTGGGGCAGTCGCACCTGCAGCGAGGATCCGCTGTTCGCCTTCGAGAACTACCCCCGCACCGCCCAGGTGCTGGCCGACACCATGGCCAACGCGCAAATGTGGGTCATTGATCGGCCCATGCACCCTTCGTTGGTGCGCGACATGCTCGAAAGCATCAACGACAAGTTCCGCGAAATGGTCGCCGGTGGTTACTTGATTGGTGGCAGCGCCTGGTTCCCCGATGACATCAATGATGAAACCACGCTCAAGGCCGGCAAGCTCTACATCGACTACGACTACACCCCGGTGCCACCGCTGGAAGACCTCACGCTGCGCCAGCGCATCACCGACCGTTACCTGGTCGACTTTTCCAGCCGCATCAAGAGCTAACTTTGGCCTCCCTGCTGAGGGAGGCCAACACCCGCCCGCCGATCGGAGAACCCCTTCATGGCCATGCCCCGCAAACTCAAGAACATGAACCTTTTTAACGACGGCCATAGCTACCTGGGCGTCTCCAAGACCGTCACCCTGCCCGCGCTCGGTCGCAAGATGGAAAGCTATCGCGGCGGCGGCATGAACGGCCCGGTCAAGGCGAACCTGGGCTTTTCCGACGACGGTATCCAGCTGGAATGGAAAACCCGCGGCCTCGATCTGATCTCGCTGCGCCAGTTCGGCATGATCAAGGCCTCGGGCGTCCTGCTGCGTTTCACCGGTGCGTTTCAGCAAGACGACACCGAGGAAATGAGCAACGTGGAAATCGTGGTTGGCGGTCGTCACGAAACCATCGAGATGGGCGATGCCCAACCCGGCGAAGACACCGAACACAGCATCACCACCACCTGCAGCTACTACAAGCTGACGGTCGACGGCGAAGACATCATCGAAATCGACTTGCTCAACTTCATCGAGCAGGTCGACGGCGTCGACCTGCTCGAAAAGCGGATCAGTTGGCTGAGCTGTATTGCGCTGATGATCCGGCACTGTACGAGAAGTGCCTAATCCGACCGGTCAGACAGATTAATCGGCAACTCATCGTCAACGAGAAGCCGAATATCGATCAGATCGTCGCCACGCCGGGTCTGAAAGAACTGACCCAGGGCATGCTAATTCGCAAGCTTTGCACGTACACCGCGCCGAATCCAACACGTCGTGCAATCTTGGAGTACGACAGGCTAATCCGCAGTATCTACACGCTACGTTACCTGCGCGATCCACAATTGGAACGCAACGTACAGAGATCATCTATTACAACTCGGCCTTGCTATCGCGACTATTGACGAAGTATGAAGACAGGGATAACGCCAAGGCCGTGGCGCTTATTACACAGATTTCACCAGCGGCTTGGAGGCACATCCTGCTGAATGGGCAATACACCATCAACAGCGACGACAAGGTGATCGATCTGGATTCCATTGTGGCAGAGCCCAATCTTGGATAACAAAGCTTTACTAGGATTGCTGCCTAACCTACGACAAAAAAATCTGGGGTGGGCGTGGAACCCCAACCTCACCTGCCATCAGCCTGGGTAAATGGCGGACTTTTGCACGATCAGACCGGAATTCGCCACGACTTGGCCATCAATGAGCGCCTTGTTGCGGGCAGGCCGGCTTGAGTCTGCCATTGGAGTTCGATGCGCCCCTGTGCTGTGCAGGGAGTCAGATCGGCCGGTGCCGCATGGTTTCAGCTACGCCTGCGACCTGCGACCTGCGACCTGCGATGGCAAGGCACTCATCGGCGCACGTCAAAACAAATCCAGAACGCCGCACCGCCCAGCGACGAGTCGTCCAGAGTCAGCTGAGCGCCATAGCTGTCAATAATGTCTTTGACCACCGCCAGACCAATGCCTTGCCCCGGATGCAGACGATCAAGCCGCTCACCGCGCTGGAGTATCCGAGCACGTTGATCCGCAGGCACGCCGGGACCATCGTCCTCAACGCACAATTCAACGCCGCCACGCTTTTCATACGCACTAATACGCACTTCGCTCAAGCAAAGGCGGTAAGCATTTTCCAGCAGATTGCCCATCATTTCCAACAAGGCCCCCTGCTCAATGGGTACACAACTTTGCTCCGACAGCGCCAAAGTCACCCTGACGCGTTTGTCGCGATAAACCTTGTCCAGCGTATCGCAAAGACTTTTCAGCACAGGTTGTAAGCGAACCTGATGGCGCACCAAACCAGTTTTGCGCAAGCTTGCGCGCCGCAATTGATAGCTGATCTGCTGGCTCATACGCTCGATCTGGGTCTGCAACACCCGAGCCTGACCCCGATCTTGCTCGCGTAGGGCAATGCCCTCGATGACACCCTGCAATACCGCCAACGGAGTTTTCAAGCTATGGGCCAAATCATCAAGAGAGTCCCGATAACGACGGCGCTGATCATGTTCGCTGTACAACAACCGGTTTAGGGAACTGGTCAGGCGCAGCAATTCAAGTGGGTGCCGCTCGCCCAAGCTCTGGCGAGCTCCGCTTTCGATCTCGTCCAGCTCCTGACTGAGCCGGCGCAACGCCTTGAGCCCCCACGTCAATCCAATCCATAACACCCCCAACAGGACCAGGAAGGCTGCGCCAAACCCCAGATAGAGATGCTTGCGCAAGCCTTTGAGGGTGAGTTCGTAGTCATTTACCGATTGAAACGCGACAAAACTGAATGACGTACTTTGGCCTCCTAACAATTTGACCTGGACGTCATACACGAAAAACTCCTGGTCATTGGCCTGGTGCAAACGCGCAAACTTATTGTCGTGGTCATCATAATGCGGCGTGTAATTAATGCTCTCGGCAGGGGTGTCACTCGAGCGCCAGACCGTGCCGCCGTCGCGGTCATAGATATAGCCAAGCAAACGACCGCCAGTGAGATTGAAGCGTTCATCTGGTAACTGTTCCGGCATTTGTAAATGCCCATTCTCTATCCGAGCAGCTGAGATCAGCGTGGCGACATCCGATGCCAAGCGCTGCTCAATGGCGTCTTGAAGCGCCAGAGTGAACGCTCCATGTATTAAAGGCATCAAAGCCAGCATAAATAGCACTGCGAGAATCGTTGCGGCGAACATCAAGCGCAGACGAAGGGAACTAAGCACTAGTAGCACTCCGTGAAATGATCACCGTGATCGTGCAGATACTTGGATCGGCTCGAAGCTTGAGGATGGCACAACAACGCTTTTGCTTGCGAGAGTAGACATTTTCTTTCATAACCTTCCAGCCCAAGTAATCGAGCATCGATAGACGCAACCCCCGTTAGAAAGCGTAGTTGGCGTAACCCGCCTTGAGTACTCAAAAATCGGTAAGGAGGCCAGATGAGGATAAGTCAATAAAGTAACGCCTGCTCCCTGAACACCGACTGAATGCACGCGCGACCTTCGCCTACGCTACCTGATACCCACGCTCATTTGCCAAGTACCACTCGTGCCACCAGTGCTGGATTTCATTGGAGTTGATCTAGAGATGCAGAACGTTGGACCGGCCCATTACCGACACTCTCGGCGCTACTTCTAGCCTCGCTGAAGCGGAACAAGCCCATCTTCGTGAACTATTGAATACGCCTGAGGCGTGCCAAGCGCTGCAAGAGAGATTGCTCACCGCGACGGCTGGTGATGAATAAGTTGGCGCTTCGCTATGTCAGCGTTGTGCTGGATGCCGAGACAGGACGCGCGCTGTGGAGTGGCGAGGGCCGCAGCCGGGCGGCGATCAGGCCGCTCTCGAAGAGATGGGACCGGCAGGTTGTGCCCGCATCGAAGCGGTGGCGATGGAATGAAACATCATTGACCTAAAGGTTCATCAGCACAGCCCGCAAGCGCGAGGGGTCTACGACCTCTTCCATGTGGTGGCCAAATTTGGCCGAGAGGTGATTGATCGGGTTGGCGTCGACGAAGCTAATCGGCCTCAGCCGCAGCACGCTCGCAATCGCAATCGCAATCGCTGCGGGCCTGGACGATGTGGGCCAAGCGTTTCACCTGGGCATACACCGCGCGTGGCATGTTCAACGCGGCAAATGGGGCGTTTCGCTCATGTCCTGCACGCGCGCTCATCTGAACCCCCAGTCGCCGTCGTCGAGGTAAAGAATCAACCCACTGCGATCGCTTTCGAGCAGGGTGCCTCCGAGGCTTGGCCGGTGGGCGCCTGCACGTAGGTTGTGGTTTCCATGCCCACAAAAGATCCTTGCATCAGTCTTCGGGTTGGGGCCTTTATACAAGTCATGGCCTAGCCTTCGTCGTCCTCTGCGGCAGAGCCGCCGAGAACCTCGAGCATCGCTTCGGCCAAGTCCAGATGCGCGCTTTCGTAATCGTCCCCCGCCCGACGCAACGCCTCGAAGCAGACCAACCACGCAGGCTCAGCGGCGTTCGCCGCCGCCTCCAGTGCGCGGTTCGCGTCTGACAATGCTTGCTTCGCGGCATCGACTTGATGAACCAATACCGCAAGCGCGTTCATCGAAGCCGGATCAATCGTCGTCATAATGACAGCTCCTTTTCGTGGGTGATTGATCAGCACTGGGTGTGTCGAATATTAGTGCAGGCCTGCACAAATCGCCCGCCTCTTCAACCATCTCACTCACCTGCCGAGCCCGTTGTTTGCAGGCATCGGTGTGCGCGAGATTGGCTAGCTTATAGTCACGTCTGAACGTGGCGATTTGCTGCGGCGTGTGCGGCTGGAGAAGCTTTAAGGGCATTGAGCACTGCAATTCGCGAAGCACGGGTAGCCCGTACAGCCTCCAGGTAAGGCCGCAAGGGTTCGTCGTCGATCCCTTTTTGAAAGGCTCTAAGCATCGTCCACAGCCAATTATTCCGCGGACTCGGCCCACCCACCGCATCACAGATCCACGCTGACTGAGGGGCGGGCTGAATCGCCCCGCCGATCATGGCTCGTCCTCTGCGATGCGCCGAAAGACCGCGCGTTCGGCTCGCTGCACCGCCTCGTTCATCGCCCGATGTTGCTCGGCGCTGATTAGTTCGCCGGCATACAGGCCCCAGGCAAAGCCTTGGGCGTGGGCCACCTGATGCAGGATCCGCGGGACACTGAGGTGCTCGCCAATGCTGCACAGCTCACGCTCCCACGTGGTGTGCAGAGTCGCGCTGGGCACTTCGACCGCCTGCAGGTCCAGCGGGGCAAGGGGGATTTGGGTAAGTGAATGCGGCATACGGATAATTCCTCTTCAAGCGCGCGGCCGACCCGGCGTCAAACCAGTGGGAGTGTGAATGGCGATACCCTCGTTACGCGCAAGTATCGAAAGGCGGGAGGGCGACCTGACACACCGGATCGGTTGGCAGACAGAGCATAAACAAAGCGCGCTAGCCAATGCGCCTCTGGCGCGCGTTATCAACCGTGGCAGAAATCAACGGACTGATGCACGCCAAGGTGAGGCGCATCAGGTTGAAAGCCCGCTCCAGCTCACTCTTCTCCTCATCGTCCAGGTCGCTGGGAATATCCGCTTCTAGATTTTTAATCGCGCGGTCAGCAAAGTTATTGAGGGTCTGGCAGGTCCTCAAGACATCTTTCAACACGAAATGCGCTTCGGTGTGCATGAGATTCTCCTGTTGGATGGGGTACCGTCTCTATTCAAGCAGCAGAATTTCAGTGGCAGGCAGCCCTGCCGTGAATTTGAGAGAAATTCACAGCGATTTCACTGTCTGTACACTACGGCATTAATTCGGCGGATTGGCTGGTGGTCTTTCAATCCGAAATCGAGCTGTCAAAAAGGCTGCTGCGTGGTTTTCGTGTCGGCATTTTTTTAGCGATGACACTGTGCTGGAAACCGGCGGTCCTACCCTGACAGTGCGCCACCATGCTTGGCCTGCTCCATCAGGAGCAACATCACGGTCGTCACATCGCGGGCTTTACTGTTGTACGCATTAAGCGCCTGCTGATTTTGCCCTTGGGCCTGCGCCCAAGCGACGCGGTCATAACAGTCGCGAGCAACGCGTTAGCCGCCAGCAAATTCTGCAAGTGAACCTGCTGTTCCGGCGATTTCAGGTTCTGCGGATTGCACAGCAACAGCCCTCGTGCTTGTTTGATGATCTTTCGAGCAGGCTTGTAATGGCGTAGCCGATTAGCTTCGTCGACGCGGACCCGATCAATCAAAAGCAGTATTCATGTCCATCGTCACCGCTTCGATTCGAGCGTAACCTCTGGCCCCAGCCTTCGAAAAATGGCCTGACCGCCGCAGGACTACGACCTTCGCCAACCCACAGAACCCGTCGTGTATCGGCGTCCAGCACCACGCTGGCGCAATGATGACCTTTGAACAGCGCGAACTCGTCCATCACCAGGCAATGCAGCCCAAACAGCTGAGCCACGTGTCGGGTGGAAAGGCGCTCGCAGGCTTGAATGACTGCATCGGCCAGGCGGCGCATCATGCGGGCATAGCGATCCAGCCAACTGACGGCCTCCATGCGCTTGCCACAATCGCGGCAACCAACGCGCCGGAGCAAAACGCTCAGGCGCACCGCGCGACCGAGAATAGGCAAATCACGAATGACTCGCTCGCAATACTCATGCGTGGTTGAACAGGTTTTTTGGCACCCTCCACAGGAAGGGAATCGGATGGCGTGGGGTGTCAGATCGATCTGGAGGGCGTCACCATCAGGCTTGATCGTGACGAAAAGCCGTCCCAAAAAGGAAGGAAAATATTAATATCGCGCATAAGAACGTCGGTTTGTTAGCTGTGTTTGCTCGCACGAACATCATCAATCAAATCGGCGTGTGTTTCTGTGTTTCCCAGTATTTCGTGAAGAATGTCTAGTCCTGAAATAGGTTTACACCTGTTTCACCCTAACGCCCGATGCACCGCATCGGGCGTTTTGTATTTCAAAGACTGGTGCGGCCGCTCGCGGTTGTAGATCGATATCGACTCACCCACCATCTTTTTCGCCTGCATTAAATCCTGTGGTCGCTGAAGCAGAAGCTCCGTCTTCAAGATTCCGTTGACCCGCTCTGCCAGGGCATTTTGGTAGCAGTCATAGCCGTCCGTCATCGAACACCGGATGCCGTGTTTCGCGTGCAGTTCCTGGTACATACCCGAGCAATACTGGCTGCCTCTGTCTGAGTGATGCACCAGTGGCTGCACGGTTTGACGCTGACTCACTGCTCGACGCAGCGCATGCGCTACCGATTCGGTGTGCAGGCTTTCATGGACGTGATAGCCCACGATCTTTCGCGAAAAAGCATCCGTCACAAGGCTCAGATAGGCCACACCTTCCTGAGTGGGCAGATAAGTGATGTCAGCCACCCAGACTTGCTCCGGGCCGCTTGCAACAACCTGATCAGGACCGGGCTTGAGCAGGTTCGGATGACGTCGAAAGCGATGATGGCTGTCGGTCGTCTTGTGGTAAGCCCGCTTGCAGGCCACCAATAAACGCCTTTCGCGCAGAATCGAAAACAGCCGATCTCGACCCACTTGCAGCTCAAGTTGAGGCTGGCAATGCAGCAAATAATGCAGCTTTCGGGTGCCCAGACGTGGCTGCCGCTGACGCTTTTGCTGAACAAAATCGGCAACTTTCTGATCCAGAACCAGACGAGCAGCATCGGCGCGATTGCGTTTGTAGTAAGCCTGTCGGCTTATCCCCATGAACTGGCAAGCCCTGCTGATACTCAGGTTTTGGATTCGTTTTTGCGCGAGGACTTGCCGGGACGCTTTTTTACGACAGAGAGACCGTAGTCATTTTTCAAGACATCGACGACCGCCTCGAAAAACTGCGCTTTCTGATTGGACAGCGCCAACTGTTCTTCAAGTTCTTTGATGCGTTGCTCTGGCGTTAGTGGTCGGTTTTTGTCGGGCATGGACCCCATCCTCGGCGAGCCAATGTATGTGCCTGGGCTCCAATCTTGCCGACCATGCTTGCGCAACCACGTCAGAACGGTCGTTTTGCCTTGAATCCCGTAGCGCTCCTGAGCCTCTTTATAACTCAGCTCGCCTTTTTCGACCTGGTCCACGACCGACAATTTAAAAGTCAGCGTGTAGCCTCGCTGACTACGCCTTTTTGCTGATTCCATCACGTCCTCCTGAAAAACAGATCAGAAGGTGTAAACCTTATTCAGGACGGGACAGAACCAATAAAAAGGAGGCCACCCTTTGCCCAGGTGTACCCCCTGTTGAACATAAATGCCGTTACTCGTAACCAAAAAAACACGGCGGCGGCTCCCGCTGATTATTCGTCAGGCAGCGCGGCTTGGCGCGCCGCATAGGCCGCTTCCAGCTCGCGATGCAGTTGCCCGGCCGTCTCGGCACTGATCACGCCGGCGACATGCAACCCAGCCATCCAGCCGGACACGAAAGCGTAATGCTCGAAAAGCCACGACCTATTGGTGGTCTCGTCGAGCGCTGCGACCCCATCACGGACGCCCTTCAACGTGTCGGGATTATCGATTTCGATTTCAATCATCGGCATGGCGAGGGTTCCTTTCTGTTGTTAGGGTTCGTCGCGGTCACGCCGAACGTCGCTAGCCGCAACCGGCGCCATGTATACGCGTCCTGCCGGTACAGCTCGGCACCGTCGAGACTGATCAATCGTTCATCGCCAGGGGCGTCGATATAGCCGATGGCATAGGCCATGGCAAGCCACACCCTTCAACGGATCCTCAGCCTGATCGATCATGTCCACGGCGGCATTGAGGCGGATCAGCGTTTTTTCCGGGGAAGGGCTCAAACTCATTGGCGGGGGTCCTTTTCGTTCGTGGTGGATCAGTGCGAGCCTGTCGGTCTAACCGGTTCGCCGCGGCGCCCCCCATTTTAGATATGCAAAAATTTGCAGGCGCTTTTTTATACGGATGGGAACACGCCACAGCGCCCTCCCCTTCGGCGATCTCCTCCACATGCCGGGCCGGCCGTGCAATGGCGTCGTAAAGCTCGTTACTCGTAATAAAGCACAGGTCAGCTTTTCGCCCAGTCGTACACCCGCTGACTGCTTTCACTCAGCGCGCCGTCACGGGCGAGCCATTGCTCACCGGTCAGGCAGCAATGTGCTTTCAGCTCCTCGACACTGAGGCCATGGCGTGCCGCCACGCCTGGCGCCAGACTCGCCGGCCCTTTCCCACTGTTGCGTAGTTTCACAAACAGCAGGTGAGGCAAGGGCCACTCGTCAACCGAGATATCCGCCGTGCTCCCTGATGTTTCACTCATGGCCGGGAGACCTGTTCAAGTTATCGATTGGGGCTGGATTTTTATTCTGGCAATAATCCAGATAGCTGCCAATGGCCACGCAGACCAGCATGGCCCCCACCATGATCACGTCGGGATCTTTGATTATTTCTAACACTTGAGACAATTCCATTTTCAGGGGCGTGATTAACACCCGTTTACAGCGACGCCCGATCGGGAGCCGCTGAGAGGAAGGCTTCCTTGCCTACACGCGTGCGGTTATTGCTGCTTGCCCTGTTTGTCAGCGCAGGGCGATTGGGTATGACTTTGAAAGTCAGCCGGCTATTTTCCTATTTATGGCTTGTTTCAGCAATAAGGCGCGTTTATTCGTAACGCAGCAGGCTTAGCTTTTCGCCCAGTCGTACACCCGCTGGCCCGCTTCTGTCAGCGCGCCGTCCCGGGCGAGCCATTCCTCACCGGTCAGGCGGCAATGCGCTTTCAGCTCCTCGACACTGATACCGTGCCGATCGGCGACGCCTGGCGCCAAACTCGCCGGTCCCCACCCGCCGTTGCGTAACTTCACAAACAGTAGGTGATGCAAGGGCCTATCGGCAAACGGGTTGTTCGGTGCACTCATTTCAGTCTCATCCATAGCGGGAGTCCTTTCAATTCGTTATGGGTAACCCCGGGGTCAGGGCTACCGAGGCAGGTCACCATCGACCACGTGACTGTAGAGCACCACGCGCACTGCCTCGATCAAGTCCTCCTGCGCGCTTTCGCACACCGGCGCCACACACATCCCCATTCAGCACGTCCTTCCGCGCGGGCGCGCAGCCCCTAAACCGCACTGCCTGCACCACGCACGCGTCCTGCCGCGCTTGGTGCGCGGCGTCGACCTTGGCCAGATGAATGGTTAACAGCTTCAGCCAAGCCGGATCAAGTGTCTGCATCACAGGGGGTCATTTTTGTGGGGTGATTGCTCCGTGCAAGCCTCGCAATCTATCCCAGTCCCCCGCCGCGGCCCCAGCCATTTTATGTATGCAAAAATTAGCAGACCCGTTTTTACGCTTAGAGGGAACACACCACACCGCCCCCCTTCGTCCTCCTCCACCTGCCGGGCCAGCCGTGCGCGGGCCTCGATATGCGCGCGGTCGGCCGCCTTATAATACCGCTGGAAATCGGCGGTTGGCTGGCAAGTGGGCGGCTGAGGAAGGGCTTTCAGGGCATTGACCAGCGCGACTCGCGCAGCACGCGTACCCTGCACTGCATCCAGGTAAGGCCGCAGGGGTCAGCGTCCATCATCAACGGCATGAGGGGTTCCTTTGAGACAGAAAAGTCTTTCCGGTTAGTTGCTAATTTTTCCGGTACCGGCGTCAGTGCAGCACCCGAGGCGGGTCGTCTCCCAGACGCTGTGCCAAGGTCTCGGCCTGGGCACTCAGCGCCTCAATCTGCTGCCGCGCCCGGGCTTCCGCCTCGGCATGCAGCGGATCGCCATGTGCGCGAATGCGCGCCAAAACGGTTTCGACGGCAGTCACCTGGGCACAAATCCGCGCCAATTGCTGCCGGGCCAGGTTGGCCAGGGTGTCGGTCATGCTGGGGGGCTCCTTTCCTTTTAGTGTTCGTTACTCGTACCGCCCGGGGCACTCCGCCCGGCGGCGATTAAAACGGCATGTTGACCACATCGGCGCACACGCCTATGACCCAAGCGACTTGCTTGCGCCACAGCTCAGCGGCGGTCAGTTCGCCCGCTTCGAATGCTTCCAGTGCAATCGGCCACTGACCGGTGAGGGTTTCGAACTTGGCCAGCACTGCGTTCTGCTGTGCGGTCAACTTATTGCTGTAGATGGTGGGCTTTCGGGGCGTTCTCATTGTGGCGAGGATTCCTTTCTGTTCGCTTTTCCTAAACGGCCTATAACAGCGGTTACTCCATTATAACTAAACACCTGCAAATCAACCCTCAATCCATTATAGCTGAGTTGACTCTAAATCAAGAGCACCTGGCACTGGAATGGCTGGACAAAACCGCGCTAGTGATCGTTACATATGAGGAAACCCTGAGCACCATAAACTTGGCACTCAAGGACATGCATGTCGAAAATATTTTTATATTCGGCACCTCACGCCACTCACCATTCAACCTGAATATCATTGATCAACGCCATGAAAGCATGCTGTTTTCCTTGGCGGGAAATGACCTGGGAGTTTGCTCTATTGTTGCCGGCGCTAAATCGCCGTTACTGGCGAATATCTATCTTGGATCTATGTGCAAGGCAGTGGCGCCAGCGGCATGCCCGTGGCGATGTGATCGTTGTGCGCTACGCGGACGACAGCGTGGTGGGTTTCAGGACGCAATGGCAGGCTCAACACTTTCGGGTGCAGTTGCAGGAACGGTTGGCCAGGTTCGGTTTATCTCTAAACGCCTCGAAGACACGGCTAATTGAGTTTGGTCGTTTTGCTGCGAGAAATCGTAGGAAGCGAGGGTTAGGTAAACCGCAGACGATTGACTTCCTGGGCTTCACGCACTGTTGTAGACCGAACAGAAGCGGTGGGTCCAAATACTGCGACTGACGGTCAAGAAGCGAATGCGTGCGACGCTGCTGGCCATTCGGGATGAGCTGAAACGCCGACGGCACGAATCTGTTCAAGTCGTGGGTCAGTTGCTTACCCGGCGGGCTACTTCAGTTACCATGCGGTGCCGGGAAATCTGATACGTCTTGGTGGATTTCGTCTGGCGGTTTGCCGTCTATGGCGGCAAGCCCTCAAACGTCGCAGCCAGCGCAATCGGCTTCCATGGTCACGCTACGGACGCCTTGCTGACCTCTACATACCTAGACCTGAAATGCACATCCTTACCCTGAGGATCGCTTCGCACCACATACCCGGGTACCCGGGGCAGGAGCCGTACGCGGTAGTTCCGCACGTACGGATCTGTGCGGGGGGGGGGCAGGTAACTGCCATCCCTACCGAGACCTGCCAAAACGCGGCTGGAGACTCTCTATTGCTTGCCGAGCTTAGTCGGCCATACAGGTGTAAGCTCTTGTTAAGCTCACACTGCTGCACGAACCAACTTCTTTGATTACAAGTAGCTGCCAAATTGAGAGGTTCAGCAGCGAAAACTGAAAATATCCAGGCGCGTATAGCGCCAGGCGCTCTGTGGGCAGTAACTGCTGCCAACGGCACCAAGTTAAAAATCCATTTAATAAGTAGAAGACAAATAAACACACCTGACACTCCATTAAATGTCCAACCTCTATTAGCGCCGCACCTGTTTGAGGCATCTCGTAGTAATTGGCTAAACAGTATCGTGCGTGATTAGGATACTAGAGATTATACTGAGAGCAGGGCCGCTTGCACCGGACTCTAGAACATAAAGCTCAGTCGTCCCGGTGATAGGCCCACCGTCTTTACTCGCCCAGTAGAGCGCCCTGACATTCAAATTCACTCCAAACTTATTTCGAGGCTCTGCGACTGTAGGCAACCGAGCGCTGTAAGCTTTGCAAAAAGCATATGCTTTATAAGCATCGCCCCTTGTTTTTTTCTGGAATTATAAAGTCTTCGGTCAATACAGCGATCAGTGCCGGGCACCCTTGCCGCATTCTTCGCTTGGACCGACCCTGCCCGAGGGGGACGGGAACATATCCAGCACAAATCTGCGACAAATACATTACTTTCCACCCAGCGCTGATGCCACTTTCCTCAAACTGCTCGTTATCCATGATCAACTTTCGCGCTCATCCAAAAGCTGCTATAGGTTCATCTAACTCATAAAAATACTCATCGCGCGCTCAATCCCCATTTCGAACAGGCGCACGCTTTCTCCATGCGAGGAGGTCCCACCAAGGTTTAATATCAACAGCGCCCAAGGGTGCATTGTTCACAAATAGCGTGGCCGAGATACTACCACCCAAACCTGCCAGAGCGTTCGCATGCATATATGAAATAAGGATCTGCCCATTGTTGTCCGTGGTTTTTATTACTTTAACGGGATTAAAAAGACCCGCAAAAAACACGCCTTTACCGTAAAAATTCACGCGAGTCCATGAAAGTGGATTACCATAGGCATCCTTGACGGTAAGCCGAAACGTTTCTTTGTCGACTCGATCCCAAATACCAGTCGGCGTTTTGTTGTCGGCAACAAATACAGTGCTCACAGCTTTATTTAGTTCGCCTTTTTTCAAACCAGCCATAACTTGACTCGTGCCCGCGACCGCACTTACAAACTCCATCACAACTTCACCATTTATATCGGTTTGACGCTGTTTATCTATCGCCACAAGGATTGCATCAAAAAATACGGAAAGGCCTTCAACTCGATTGCCGTAAGCATCTACCACGATAGCTTTAACAGAATTTTTAGAGCAGCCATCAGCAACTTGTCTGTCTCTGAATACATTTAATGACAGTTGAGCAGTACTCACATCAGCTATAAAAATTGTGCTTACGCTCACCTCGGTGCCATTCACCGTCGCCGTGACGCGGCTGACGCCGGCGTTGGTGTTGGTCAGCGTGGTGCTGGCCTGACCCTGGGCATCGGTGTTGACCACGGCTGTCGTTATCACCGCATCGTTAGTGGCTGTAAAGCTCACCTGCATGTCCGCTACCGGGTTGCCCTTGGCATCCTTGACGATCACCCTCGCCGTGTTAGTGGCCTTGCCATCGGCAATGGCATCGCTGGTGACGCTCAGTGTCGCTGCCGCAGTATTCGTATCCGCCACAAAAGTGGTGTCCATGCTCACCTCGGTGCCATTCACCGTCGCCGTGACGCGGCTGACGCCGGCGTTGGTGTTGGTCAGCGTGGTGCTGGCCTGACCCTGGGCATCGGTGTTGACCACGGCTGTCGTTATCACCGCATCGTTAGTGGCTGTAAAGCTCACCTGCATGTCCGCTACCGGGTTGCCCTTGGCATCCTTGACGATCACCCTCGCCGTGTTAGTGGCCTTGCCATCGGCAATGGCATCGCTGGTGACGCTCAGTGTCGCTGCGGCAGTATTCGTATCCGCCACAAAAGTGGTGTCCATGCTCACCTCCGCGCCATTCACCGTCGCCGTGACGCGGCTGACGCCGGCGTTGGTGTTGGTCAGCGTGGTGCTGGCCTGACCCTGGGCATCGGTGTTGACCACGGCTGTCGTTATCACCGCATCGTTAGTGGCTGTAAAGCTCACCTGCATGTCCGCTACCGGGTTGCCCTTGGCATCCTTGACGATCACCCTCGCCGTGTTAGTGGCCTTGCCATCGGCAATGGCATCGCTGGTGACGCTCAGTGTCGCTGCGGCAGTATTCGCATCCGCCACAAAAGTGGTGTCCATGCTCACCTCGGTGCCATTCACCGTCGCCGTGACGCGGCTGACGCCGGCGTTGGTGTTGGTCAGCGTGGTGCTGGCCTGACCCTGGGCATCGGTGTTGACCACGGCTGTCGTTATCACCGCATCGTTAGTGGCTGTAAAGCTCACCTGCATGTCCGCTACCGGGTTGCCCTTGGCATCCTTGACGATCACCCTCGCCGTGTTAGTGGCCCTGCCATCGGCAATGGCATCGCTGGTGACGCTCAGTGTCGCTGCCGCAGTATTCGCATCCGCCACAAAAGTGGTGTCCATGCTCACCTCGGTGCCATTCACCGTCGCCGTGACGCGGCTGACGCCGGCGTTGGTGTTGGTCAGCGTGGTGCTGGCCTGACCCTGGGCATCGGTGTTGACCACGGCTGTCGTTATCACCGCATCGTTAGTGGCTGTAAAGCTCACCTGCATGTCCGCTACCGGGTTGCCCTTGGCATCCTTGACGATCACCCTCGCCGTGTTAGTGGCCCTGCCATCGGCAATGGCATCGCTGGTGACGCTCAGTGTCGCTGCCGCAGTATTCGCATCCGCCACAAAAGTGGTGTCCATGCTCACCTCGGTGCCATTCACCGTCGCCGTGACGCGGCTGACGCCGGCGTTGGTGTTGGTCAGCGTGGTGCTGGCCTGACCCTGGGCATCGGTGTTGACCACGGCTGTCGTTATCACCGCATCGTTAGTGGCTGTAAAGCTCACCTGCATGTCCGCTACCGGGTTGCCCTTGGCATCCTTGACGATCACCCTCGCCGTGTTAGTGGCCCTGCCATCGGCAATGGCATCGCTGGTGACGCTCAGTGTCGCTGCCGCAGTATTCGCATCCGCCACAAAAGTGGTGTCCATGCTCACCTCGGTGCCATTCACCGTCGCCGTGACGCGGCTGACGCCGGCGTTGGTGTTGGTCAGCGTGGTGCTGGCCTGACCCTGGGCATCGGTGTTGACCACGGCTGTCGTTATCACCGCATCGTTAGTGGCTGTAAAGCTCACCTGCATGTCCGCTACCGGGTTGCCCTTGGCATCCTTGACGATCACCCTCGCCGTGTTAGTGGCCCTGCCATCGGCAATGGCATCGCTGGTGACGCTCAGTGTCGCTGCCGCAGTATTCGCATCCGCCACAAAAGTGGTGTCCATGCTCACCTCGGTGCCATTCACCGTCGCCGTGACGCGGCTGACGCCGGCGTTGGTGTTGGTCAGCGTGGTGCTGGCCTGACCCTGGGCATCGGTGTTGACCACGGCTGTCGTTATCACCGCATCGTTAGTGGCTGTAAAGCTCACCTGCATGTCCGCTACCGGGTTGCCCTTGGCATCCTTGACGATCACCCTCGCCGTGTTAGTGGCCCTGCCATCGGCAATGGCATCGCTGGTGACGCTCAGTGTCGCTGCCGCAGTATTCGCATCCGCCACAAAAGTGGTGTCCATGCTCACCTCGGTGCCATTCACCGTCGCCGTGACGCGGCTGACGCCGGCGTTGGTGTTGGTCAGCGTGGTGCTGGCCTGACCCTGGGCATCGGTGTTGACCACGGCTGTCGTTATCACCGCATCGTTAGTGGCTGTAAAGCTCACCTGCATGTCCGCTACCGGGTTGCCCTTGGCATCCTTGACGATCACCCTCGCCGTGTTAGTGGCCCTGCCATCGGCAATGGCATCGCTGGTGACGCTCAGTGTCGCTGCCGCAGTATTCGCATCCGCCACAAAAGTGGTGTCCATGCTCACCTCGGTGCCATTCACCGTCGCCGTGACGCGGCTGACGCCGGCGTTGGTGTTGGTCAGCGTGGTGCTGGCCTGACCCTGGGCATCGGTGTTGACCACGGCTGTCGTTATCACCGCATCGTTAGTGGCTGTAAAGCTCACCTGCATGTCCGCTACCGGGTTGCCCTTGGCATCCTTGACGATCACCCTCGCCGTGTTAGTGGCCTTGCCATCGGCAATGGCATCGCTGGTGACGCTCAGTGTCGCTGCCGCAGTATTCGCATCCGCCACAAAAGTGGTGTCCATGCTCACCTCGGTGCCATTCACCGTCGCCGTGACGCGGCTGACGCCGGCGTTGGTGTTGGTCAGCGTGGTGCTGGCCTGACCCTGGGCATCGGTGTTGACCACGGCTGTCGTTATCACCGCATCGTTAGTGGCTGTAAAGCTCACCTGCATGTCCGCTACCGGGTTGCCCTTGGCATCCTTGACGATCACCCTCGCCGTGTTAGTGGCCTTGCCATCGGCAATGGCATCGCTGGTGACGCTCAGTGTCGCTGCCGCAGTATTCGTATCCGCCACAAAAGTGGTGTCCATGCTCACCTCGGTGCCATTCACCGTCGCCGTGACGCGGCTGACGCCGGCGTTGGTGTTGGTCAGCGTGGTGCTGGCCTGACCCTGGGCATCGGTGTTGACCACGGCTGTCGTTATCACCGCATCGTTAGTGGCTGTAAAGCTCACCTGCATGTCCGCTACCGGGTTGCCCTTGGCATCCTTGACGATCACCCTCGCCGTGTTAGTGGCCCTGCCATCGGCAATGGCATCGCTGGTGACGCTCAGTGTCGCTGCCGCAGTATTCGCATCCGCCACAAAAGTGGTGTCCATGCTCACCTCGGTGCCATTCACCGTCGCCGTGACGCGGCTGACGCCGGCGTTGGTGTTGGTCAGCGTGGTGCTGGCCTGACCCTGGGCATCGGTGTTGACCACGGCTGTCGTTATCACCGCATCGTTAGTGGCTGTAAAGCTCACCTGCATGTCCGCTACCGGGTTGCCCTTGGCATCCTTGACGATCACCCTCGCCGTGTTAGTGGCCCTGCCATCGGCAATGGCATCGCTGGTGACGCTCAGTGTCGCTGCCGCAGTATTCGCATCCGCCACAAAAGTGGTGTCCATGCTCACCTCGGTGCCATTCACCGTCGCCGTGACGCGGCTGACGCCGGCGTTGGTGTTGGTCAGCGTGGTGCTGGCCTGACCCTGGGCATCGGTGTTGACCACGGCTGTCGTTATCACCGCATCGTTAGTGGCTGTAAAGCTCACCTGCATGTCCGCTACCGGGTTGCCCTTGGCATCCTTGACGATCACCCTCGCCGTGTTAGTGGCCTTGCCATCGGCAATGGCATCGCTGGTGACGCTCAGTGTCGCTGCCGCAGTATTCGCATCCGCCACAAAAGTGGTGTCCATGCTCACCTCGGTGCCATTCACCGTCGCCGTGACGCGGCTGACGCCGGCGTTGGTGTTGGTCAGCGTGGTGCTGGCCTGACCCTGGGCATCGGTGTTGACCACGGCTGTCGTTATCACCGCATCGTTAGTGGCTGTAAAGCTCACCTGCATGTCCGCTACCGGGTTGCCCTTGGCATCCTTGACGATCACCCTCGCCGTGTTAGTGGCCTTGCCATCGGCAATGGCATCGCTGGTGACGCTCAGTGTCGCTGCCGCAGTATTCGTATCCGCCACAAAAGTGGTGTCCATGCTCACCTCGGTGCCATTCACCGTCGCCGTGACGCGGCTGACGCCGGCGTTGGTGTTGGTCAGCGTGGTGCTGGCCTGACCCTGGGCATCGGTGTTGACCACGGCTGTCGTTATCACCGCATCGTTAGTGGCTGTAAAGCTCACCTGCATGTCCGCTACCGGGTTGCCCTTGGCATCCTTGACGATCACCCTCGCCGTGTTAGTGGCCTTGCCATCGGCAATGGCATCGCTGGTGACGCTCAGTGTCGCTGCGGCAGTATTCGTATCCGCCACAAAAGTGGTGTCCATGCTCACCTCCGCGCCATTCACCGTCGCCGTGACGCGGCTGACGCCGGCGTTGGTGTTGGTCAGCGTGGTGCTGGCCTGACCCTGGGCATCGGTGTTGACCACGGCTGTCGTTATCACCGCATCGTTAGTGGCTGTAAAGCTCACCTGCATGTCCGCTACCGGGTTGCCCTTGGCATCCTTGACGATCACCCTCGCCGTGTTAGTGGCCTTGCCATCGGCAATGGCATCGCTGGTGACGCTCAGTGTCGCTGCGGCAGTATTCGCATCCGCCACAAAAGTGGTGTCCATGCTCACCTCGGTGCCATTCACCGTCGCCGTGACGCGGCTGACGCCGGCGTTGGTGTTGGTCAGCGTGGTGCTGGCCTGACCCTGGGCATCGGTGTTGACCACGGCTGTCGTTATCACCGCATCGTTAGTGGCTGTAAAGCTCACCTGCATGTCCGCTACCGGGTTGCCCTTGGCATCCTTGACGATCACCCTCGCCGTGTTAGTGGCCCTGCCATCGGCAATGGCATCGCTGGTGACGCTCAGTGTCGCTGCCGCAGTATTCGCATCCGCCACAAAAGTGGTGTCCATGCTCACCTCGGTGCCATTCACCGTCGCCGTGACGCGGCTGACGCCGGCGTTGGTGTTGGTCAGCGTGGTGCTGGCCTGACCCTGGGCATCGGTGTTGACCACGGCTGTCGTTATCACCGCATCGTTAGTGGCTGTAAAGCTCACCTGCATGTCCGCTACCGGGTTGCCCTTGGCATCTGTCACCATCGCGGTCACCGCGTTTGTGGCAGTGCCGTTGGCCAACGCACCGTTGCTGCTGACCACCAGGTTGCCCGAGGCGATGACCGCCGTGCTGGTATCCGCCAAAAAGAGAACAGAAATACTCGACGTAGAGGCTTCATCACCATCAATACTCGCCGTCACGTCGACTCTCCCAGCGTTGTCACTTTTAAGCTTAACGCTGAAGCGTCCCTCTGGGTCGGTAATCGCGCTACGAATGATCGTCGCGTAATGAGTAGCCACAAGCCCCACCGCTACGCCGTCTACCGGATTATTATTGCCATCAAAAAGAGTGCCGGTCAGAACCACTTCGTCCCGACCTACTATGGCTTCATCTTTATCTACGCTGAGGTTGATATTCGCCGAGAGCACATCCGGTATAAAATAAACATCGATCGCGTGGGTTCGACTATTGGCTTCGCCCGTGACGGAAACCTTTCCGGCTATGTTGCTGGAAAAACTCAGGCGGGCTACACCGCCTGCGTCGGTGACCGCAAGCTGCGCATTACGCGTCGCCGCATTGCTGAGCGTGAAGCTCACCTCGGCATCAGCGACCGGGCGCCCCGCCTCATCCCTGACCGTCGCCTCCACAATGTTCGGCGTGCTGTCGTTAGCCGGCGAGCGATCATTGATAACCGCCAATTCGATAGAGCCAATGGCAATGGGCCTCCCTTCGATGACGGCCAAGTGATAATTGGCATCGGCAACTTCCAGATAGTTCTGAGGAATACCTTGATTCTCGTTGGCATGGACCGAAACAATGAAGAAGTCAGCAGTGGCTCGCAAGACCTTCCCCGCGGAGGCTAGCAACCGTTCAACGACTCCCTTGCTGTTCTCCAAGGAGGCCAAACGCGGCATATAGAGACGTGCAATGACGGTAACCTGCTGGGTCTCGGCGCCAGGAGTCAAGGTGTTCACACCTGACTGGGGATCAATCGTTATCAGCGGGGTGTTGTTCGCCAATTCATAACGCACAAAACCTGCGGCAGGAATGCCTCGCAGCATTGGCGAGGCCTGGGTCACGTGGGTGCCCGACAGTGGATTAGCCTGCACAACTACTGTTTGGGAAACAAACCCGAAGTGACGATATTTAGCCTGCTCTTTGTAGTTCAAAACCACGTTGTAATTACGGTCTACAAAATCCTGCCTGGCCAATACCAGCGGTCTCAAGGCCGTTGATTGCTCTGAGCGCAACTGCTTCTTCAGATCGCGATCAAAGCTCCAGTTCAAGCTCATGCCGAATTGAAACTGCCCACTCCCCCCTTGGAGTCGCTGATGTTCCGAGGTGAAGCCAAGCAACGGAATCGGTTGCCATTTCAGCCCCACGCCATGTCCTGTGGGATCTTTCTTCAACTTACCGCCACCAAAGGCATCGACCCCCTTACCCTTCCATTGAAAGTATTGTGCGGTGGCGGCCATCTGCGGAAAGCCTGGAATCAAGGTTTCCACGCGCGTATCCCAGCCTGAGGCAGGCCGCTCGAACAAATTCATTCGATTGGGATCGGAGTTCAGACGGTGTTGATCGGATTTTCTCCAATCGCTGACAGGCACATAGGCATTGGAAGCCAAGCGCGCAGCATTACCCCAAATTTCCGCTCCTATCCCTGCTCGAGTATGGCTGCGGCTAAAGTCTTGGTCGATAAAGGCATTACCGCCCAGCATCAGCTCCGGGTTGATCTGGCGACGGTAACCCAGGCCCACATTTCCGATATTGCGATCATCGAAAGTACGGGCACCTATCTGGGCAAAAAGGATGTCGTCATCGCTTTGCAAAAGCGGATGCAAATAATCGACATTGAGATCAAGCGAATGCGTTCTGGTATTGGCGCGTACGCCAACCTGCGCCCGCCCATAAGGACTGAGAATCTCTTCGAGACTAGAAGAGATTGCGCCGTTTGCGGCATTTGTTACGCTGGCAGCCCCCTGCTGGGCCAAGAAATTTGCAGGATCCGAGCGACCCCGAGCCTGTGATTTATAGTTATCCCCCGCTTGTACAGCGGCCTTTGCCAAAAGCGCCTCGAAGTCTTGCTGGTTTTTCTGTGTATCCACCCCCCTGCTGATTTTATTCATCGCAGCAGGTGCGGGGATCAAAAAAACATCGCCTTCTTTGAGGTTCCTTAGAACAGCATCACCAAGGACCAGCGTGTTGAGCCGGCGCAGCTCTGGCTCAGAGCGATTCACTTTAATCGCCAGTGAGCCTAGCGTCTCGCCCTTGGCGAGCGCATGCGTGGTATAGGCGGGGTACAGGCGCGACTCACCAGTTGTCTGACGGGGAATCAGTATCGCTCCTCCCGTCCAACCTGCCTGCGATGCCTGGTTTTGTAGAGCGGCCAGCGCCGACTCGGAAACACCAAAACGGGCAGCGATGTTCGCGTTTGTTTCCCGCTCCGCAGGAATGAGCAGGACGTACTCTTGCATGGAGGCAGTTGCATCGCTTTGCTTTTTATGATGTACGCCCGGAACAGCCCCATTCAAGAGGGGGGAGGCGACAGCACTTGCGATACTAAAAATTTGCAGAGCCAAACAGAGAAAAGCCGTATGGCGCAATGCAGAGGTTTTACGATGGAATAGCCCTAAGCCCTGATTCAGCATGACGTCCGTTTCAATTAAGTATTCGATGGAACATTCACATCGACACACCGTCATCCTTGATGGCGTAAGCTTCGATTATTTGCTTGAAACCCAATGCAGCGCACGACAAAATTGTAAGTTAATATGAACTCATTGATTTTATAAACAATTTCAACAGGGGTTTTATCCCACGTTTAGTCGCCCGCAGTGCGGCGGTGTCGATGATCTCGATGTTGAAATGAGTCAGTCCACCGTTAACCGTCGGCACACACGGGCCCATTCAATGCTATCGCGCCAAAAAGTCCCTGACTGGGACATTGAGCAAACCGATCTGGTCGCCGCCTGGCACACCCGTTCGTAAATGGGTGAAAGTTTCGGTGAGTCCAAGAGCTGCATCGACTTCAATGATCCGAACAGTCGGCATCGACGATAGAGATCAAATATCAGTTCCTGTGCATCCAAGGGGACGGCCAGCCTTGCATTTGTCTGTGCGGTACTTCTCGGTAACAGGACCTGTTTGAGATCGCTGTAGGGGCGTGAATGGTCCAGCCAGATGTCACCGGATCCGAAAGCATCGCGCAGGTGAGACAGGACTGCCACTTCCAAAAAACGGGTGTCCTCCTGATCTTGTGCTCGCAGAGGGTGGTGCCATTTCGAATTCGGCCGGAAGAAACAGTCGTCTGTCGGTGCCGCGAGCCTTTCTCCAATAGCTTTTGCCGCCGTAATCAAGGGCTGTGCCAGGGAGGCAGCCTCGAGTTTCAGGCATCGCAACATACGGGGCGCATAGCGCAGTCGAGCTTATGTCGCGCAGGCCATCGGCAAAGTAGCGTTCACCCTGTCGACGCAGGCGTGTAATGCGGTGTGGCGCAACACCAGTGAGCGTCTGCGGATCGATTTCCAAGCCTCGCAGAAACTCCAGTGGGTCTAACAGACGGTTCGCTGCTGCTGAGTTGTTGCCGACCTCAAATTTGCGAAGCCAGATGAACCGGCAGATACGGCCATCGACAATTTCCGCCACCAGCCCATCGAGTCGCGCTTGCGTCAGCCTTGGGCTTTGCGCAATACGCGTTTCGGTGGCCGTTCGGCGGCGACCATTGCGTCTGCACACAACCGCTCAATAGTCGATATCGTGGGCTAGATCGTTAGCGTTTCACGACAACGGGCCACCAGGCGATGAGCAATATCTTCGCTGGAGCGAGCATCTTCAGCCTGATCGAAAAGCCAATCACGAATGGCTCGAGTTCCGCAGCCACTGAACGTCTTGGAGCTATAAATTTTACGCAACGCTCCATATGCTGCTGGCGAGTTTGACACCGCTCCGCATAAATGATGAGCGCATCGGCTGGGATTCCGAGTTGTGCCCCTATGACCGCCGACCAATCATGCGAACGGCAGGAGCGTGACCTGACGGCGTTTGCCAGTCGTGCTGGTTACAATCCCATTGAGATCTTTAAGGAGACCGGTTTTGGTACGAAGCTTGACCGCGCGGCAGGGCGAAAAATCATGGCCTTGACCCAGTCACGGCAGATCGATGTCATTCTCGTAACAGAGCGGTCTCGATGGGGTGGTCGGCCTTCTTAACACGTGAACTGGTGGGTTGGAGGTATCCGTCATTGCCATGAACGGTATGGCGTTCGACCTCTCATCCCCGCATGGTCGTAGGCTGGCGATGTTTCTCTCCGGCATTGCCGAGTTGGAGCGTGATCTCATCAGTGAACGGGTCAAGTCAGGCCTAGCCGCTGCTCGCGCCCGGGGACGTATGCTCGGACGGCAAGTAGGCTACGCCCAAAATCCGACAAGCTTTACCCCAAAGTCATCGAAGCTGGTCGCAGCTACAGGTGGATCGCCCGAGATTTTGGTATGAGTAAACAAACCGCCACTGAAATCGTCCGCAGGCATCGCGAAAACGCGCAGGCTGTCATTTCGACCCGTCTGTGGCCCTGACGTAGCGGGCCCCAACGGCCTTTCGACCTTGCAATCGCTGCACCGCCAGTATGCTGGCCATGGCCGTCTTGCAGCGAACTTCTGAGTCGCTTTGGACGGTCATGGGCTCCTTACCTTCGATCACCAGATGAAAACCCACTTTCAAGCATGGTGCCTCCTTGGCTTCGCAGTAAATAAGTGGTCAGCCTGATAAATGCTGAATGACGAGGTTGGCCGTTGTCGTATTCCCCCTTGATTGCTCAGAAGGTGATGATAAGCGCCGTGATCGCCACACCGCTGGCCAACTCGCCCGTCAGCGGCACAATCAAGGGTCACCGGCACGATCGCCATCAGGGTCGCGGCGAGCATCAACCAAGGGACGCAGTGAGTGGGTCAAGTACAGCGCTCCGTGAATAGGTAACCGTGGCCTCGCACGGTGTGGATGGGTTTAAAACCGTTCAGACCTTCGAGTTTACGTCGCAGCCGGCACACCAACACCTCGATGACATTCGGATCGCGCTGAGCGTCATTCGGATACAGCGCGACCAAGTGCTCCTTGGCCACCACCTGTTGATGATGGCGCATCAGGTATTCGAGGATGCGATATTCGTAGGTACTCAGGGCCAACGGCTGTTCATCAAGCGCCGCCTGTTTGCGCTGGCGATCGAGTGACAACGGTCCGGCGCACAGTGTCAACGGAGAGAACCCCTCGGCACGGCGCCGTAGGGCCTTCAGACGAGCATCGAGTTCGTCAAACTGAAAGGGTTTGGTCAGGTAGCCGTCAGCCCCAGCCGCCAGACCTTCGACCTTGTCTTGCCAATTGCAACGCGCGGTAAGGACCAGGACCGGAAACGTCTTGCCCCGGCGGCGCAGCTCACGGATCAACGCCTGCCCACTCATGCCGGACAAACCAAGATCGATCAGCGCCAGGTCATGCTGAAAGTGCTCGGCCAAGTACAACGCCTCTTCGGCACCGGGCACTGACTCCACCAAGTGCCCACTTTCGCTCAGCCGGGTATGCATCTGATGGCGCAACAATGCGTCTTCTTCCACGACCAGCAATTTCATCACGTTCTCCTGGAGTAAACGACGCCGGATACCTTAGGGTATCCGGCGCGGATCTTTGTGCGAAACGCTGGTTAGAACGCGTAATTAGCGGCCAAGTAGGTCTGGGCGCTGCTGTTGACTTTCATCGAGCCCTGTTTGCTGCCACCGTGCTCATTGAGCTCAGTACTGGCGTTGGTGCGCAGGTAACGGTACCCCAGCTCCACCGAGGTGTTTTGCGACACCTGTTGCAGCACCCCGACCTGGCCACCAATGGTATAGCCAACGTTGGTGTCGCGGCTGAAGCCGGATGATTCCTGACTGATCTTGGTCAGACCGGCCGAAGCACCGCCGAACAGTTTGGTGCTGGCGGTCACCGGCAGGAACAGGTCGTAGCTGCCGAGCAGGTTTTCCTGACGCTGCTTGTTGGCATGGTGCGAGCCCGAGACGTTGTCGTAGGTGGCGTAGTAACGGCTGTCGTCGCTTTGCCGACCAACCCGCAACCCAAAGGTGTGGTCCTTGTGGATGATGCCGTCGGCGCTCGGATGGTTGAGGTTGTCGTTCAGCGACTTGGATTTGCTGACCTGGTTGCTGGTCTGGCCATAGGTCAGGCCGGCAAAATTCTTGGTCTCGGCTTGCACCGCGACTGCGGTGCCCAGCAGGGAGAAAGCCAACAGCATTTTTTTGAGGTGGGTCATGGGGGATTTTCCTGAGGCGCTTAGCGCGTTGAGTACTCAGCAAGGCTACCGATCCGTTGCTGAACGCCCGCTGTACCCTCGCTGTACCGTAGCTGAACCAGATCAATAGATTGTTTGAGAAGCCCATCACTGCCGCTCGACGCCGACGGGGGCCCGTCGCAACTGCCTAGGGTGACGGCGTGGAGAAATTCTGCCGGTTTGCGCATACCCTTCAGCCCAATCATTCGACACTCGTCTCCAACCCTTAAAACCGTCCAGCCCCGCATTGGGCAGGGTTGCTCATTTTCCACGCGAATGTTTTTCAGATCGTGTCGATCCGCTCGGCCAGTTCGCCGCCCGTGCTAGCGTCAGGGATATCCCAAGCCATGACGCTAGAGAGAGGCTCCGTTACTTTCACGTCGCACCGACGTGTTGACAATCAGCGCGCCGTTTTCACCTGACATCGAACCTCACCCCGTGGGTCCCAAGGAAGTGACCCAGTTGCCTATATGAAGGGAGTCACCATGTTTGAATACGCCTTACAGATTCATCGAGCACCTGACAGCGTCTGGCTGAGGAACGTCGAAATCCCCGAGCTGCATATTGCCGGCGATACGCTCGAACAAGCGCTGGCCTGTGCCCTGGATGACTTCGAAGCGGTGCTGTCGATGTATGTTAATCAGCGCCGAGCCATTCCCGCCGGTCACACCCAATTGCAGACTGAGGACGTACACTTGCATCTGCCGGCGCGGACCGCCGCCAAGATTGCGCTATGGAATGCGCTGCTGGAGTCCGGAATCACCCAAACGGAACTGGCCCGTCGTCTGGGCGTGCCAAGGGGCCACGTCTATTGCCTGATCAATTTCTGTTATCCCTCGAAAATCGAGAACATTGAGAGCGCCTTGCACTGCTTAGGGCGGCGAATCTCAATCAGACTCGAACCCGCCTAGGTGCACTGCAAGTAGGGAACCCGCAGTATTTGGAATACACATGTTAAGGTTTTTTCCTAGGGAAACTCTGAAAAAGACTTCTAGATTTGGTGAAATAGCCACCTCACACGAACAGAACGGTTGAGCCTCGATGAAACAGATGTCCTTCGCCGATGCCGAATACGCTGGTAAACGTAAGCAGACCCGCCGCGAGCGCTTCCTGATCGAGATGGATCAGGTCGTGCCCTGGAAGGGTTTGATCGCCTTGATCGAACCGTTTTATCCAAAGGGCGACGGCGGTCGTCCGGCGTATCCGTTGATGGCCATGTTGCGGGTTCATCTGATGCAGAACTGGTTCGGTTACAGCGATCCGGCGATGGAAGAATCCCTGTATGAAACGACGATTTTGCGCCAGTTCGCGGGCTTGAATCTGGATCGAATTCCCGATGAAACCACGATCCTCAATTTCCGCCGTTTGTTGGAAAAGCATGAGTTGGCTGGCGGGATTTTGCAGGTCATCAATGGCTATCTGGGTGACCGTGGTTTGATGCTGCGCCAAGGCACGGTGGTCGATGCGACGATCATTCACGCGCCGAGTTCGACCAAGAACAAGGACGGCAAACGCGACCCTGAAATGCATCAGACGAAGAAAGGAAACCAATATTTCTTCGGGAGTGCGACCTGAAAGTCGCATGGATTTCTGTTCCGCAGGTTAACGCCCGACGGAACCGATTGTTCCACCACTCGCTCCCTACCCAGACAGGCGTGGCCGGTAACAGCTGGGTCTGAAGCTCTGGGGACAATGTAACCGCCGATATTTCGGTAGGTCGAACCGCGAGGCCAGACTGAATCTGCCAGCATCAAGGCGGAGAGGGGCTAGGGATGAACGGGTACGGCTAACACACGTGAACCTCATATAAACGTCGTCAAAATAGCCAAGCCAAAGATGCTGATAGGCTTGAACCAAAAGGTATGCGGACAGGCAGGGGGTCTTACCGATACCCCCTCGTGGATGTGGTGCCGCCGGCGAAATCGAGGAGCCCGACCCGTTTGGAAATTCATGTGGAACAGGGTAAGCCCGTAGCGCCGCCGTTTTCGGCAGGTGAGCTGTAAAGCAAGCTGTTGGTGCTGCGGGTAAAGGAATGTGGAAAAAGCGAAAGTCGCCCTGTAATGGGGCGAATACAGGTTGAAAGATCATCTGGCGCGAAAGCGAGCAGACTTCCACAAGGTCTTCCATGGCGAAACAACCTGATCAATCGTTGTACGGAGGAAGGCAGATGGTAGTGCTCACACCCCATGCACAAGCAGCGGCGGGCACTGGTGCATCTTCGAACTTCGAGTCGCTCTGGCCCCTATCCTGGTGCCAAATCGAATCGCAAGTGAAACGACTCCAGGTACGTATAGCCAAGGCAACACGAGAAGGCAGATGGGGCAAGGTGCAAGCCTTGCAGCGGCTGCTGACTCGCTCGTACAGCGGCAAGATATTGGCCGTGAAACGAGTGACGGAGAATAGAGGCAAGAGAACACCGGGCGTTGACGGCAAGATCTGGTCAACCCCTTTGGCCAAGTCGAAGGGAGTGCAAGCGTTACAGCATCGGGGCTATTGCCCTCAACCGCTGAGACGTATCTACATACCCAAAAGTAATGGCAAGAAGCGCCCGCTGGGAATTCCAACGATGCGGGATCGCGCAATGCAGGCGCTGTGGAAACTGGCACTTGAGCCGGTTGCAGAAACTCGCGCGGATCCCAACTCGTATGGATTTCGGCCGCAGCGATCCACGGCCGATGCAATCGCACATTGCTTCAATGCACTGGCGAAACGCAGTTCGGCACAATGGGTACTTGAGGGCGACATTCGAGGCTGCTTTGACAATATCAGTCACGATTGGCTGCTCGCCAACGTACCCATGGATAAAGTGGTTCTGCGTAAGTGGCTTCGAGCCGGGTATGTCGATCAGGGAGCCTTGTTCGCAACGGAGGCAGGAACCCCGCAAGGGGGAATCATCTCCCCGATACTTGCGAATTGGACGTTAGATGGGCTGGAACATGTTGTCCACACAAGTGTGGCTTCGACGGATCGAAAGCGACAGCCATTGAAGATACACGTCGTGAGATATGCCGATGACTTCATCATCACGGGAACTTCGAAGGCTATCCTGCAATATCAGGTTCGACCTGCAATTGAGGCATTCCTGAAAGAGCGAGGCTTGGAACTTTCTGATGAAAAGACTCACATCACGCATATCTCGCAAGGCTTCGATTTTCTGGGCCAGAACGTACGCAAGTACGCTGGCAAGCTACTCATCACTCCGGCTCGCAAGAGTGTGAAAGTGCTTCTGGACAAGGTCCGGGAAATCACAAACGGAAACAAGGCGGCGACGCAAGCAAACCTGATCCTGGCCCTGAACCCGGTGATCCGGGGGTGGGCTATGTATCATCGCCATGTTGTCGCTGCCAAGCGTTTCGCGTGGATCGACCATCAGATTTGGCGAGTGTTATGGCGCTGGGCTGTCCGTCGGCATGCCATGAAAAATGCCCATTGGGTAAAACAACGTTACTTCCGTGTAGTGGGTCAACGGCACTGGGTTTTTGCCTCTAAGGAAAAAGTACGTGGCATGAGTCAACCTGTTTGGCTCTTTGCCGCTGCCAGTGTTTCGATCGTTCGGCATATCAAAATATGCAGTGCAGCGAACCCGTTCGACCCAACATGGACATCGTACCTTGAGCGCCGAAGAGCGCATCGTCAGGTAGCCCGGTCTCACTCAGGCTGCTGGAAGGCTTGAGCCGTATGAGGGGTGACTCTCAAGTACGGTTCTTAGGGGAGGCAGGAGTGGTAACACTCCTGCTTTACCCGACTGAAAGCGCACATCGGCGTCGACGCCGAATCCGGCTTGGTGCATAGACTGGTGGGCACCGCAGCGAATGTAGCGGACGTGACACAGGTCGATCAGTTACTGCACGGCGAGGAAACTTACGTGTGCGGGGATGCGGGTTACACCGGAGTGGACAAACGCCCAGAGCATCAGGACCGCAAGATGATCTGGTCCATTGCCGCCCGACCCAGCAGCTATAAAAAGCACGCGAAAAAGAGTTTGATCGGGCGCATGCGACGCAAGATCGAATACGCGAAAGCGCAGGTACGGGCCAAGGTTGAACATCCGTTTCGCGTGATCAAGCGCCAGTTTGGCTATACGAAAGTGCGCTTTCGTGGTTTGTCGAAAAACATCGCGCAACAGACAACCTTGTTCGCTTTGTCGAACCTGTGGATGGTTCGAAAACGGCTGATGGGTATGGGCGAGGTGCGCCTGTAATGCGGGCTGATCGCCCTGAAACAGCGCGATCAAAGGAAAGAACCATGAGTTAAGGGCAAGAAAGGTCTGATTTTCGACCGACTTATGATTTTTTGAGCCTCAAGTAGCGAGGGCATGAAAAATCGGTGGGTACTTCAGACCTTCCCTAGGGGAAGAACCCCGCATGGCTTTTCTCTCGGCATTTAAGTGCAAAAGCTTGGCCCGACCATGCAGCATCAGAGTAGCGTCGATTTCTCCCTATCCAGAGACATCGGCGTCCATTGCTATAAGCCAACCTGACCAGTCGAAATTCATCCATGCTCATCAGTAGCCCACCTTTTCTAATACGGGAATGCCAAAACATATAGTGCATCGTGAGTCGGCCCTATCAGGTCAGTGCTTACGGCAGGTCGGTTCCACTTCGCCCATCAGCCAAATAAATAGCCTCTCCTTCAGGGGCATCTCCTTTTCCAGTTGCATGACACCCAAGCGCCGGGGGCAACACCCTGGTATTTGAACCACGTCCATCGAACAATCGACTGGGGGAGTCTCAAAGATCCACGGCCATCACGCCCCTCGAATCTTTGTCTTGAGCCTGCTGAACCCGGGGTTGAAGGCAGACAACGCCAGCATTAATCCTATAAATCAGCCGGAGGTTGTAATGCGTCACTGTCTGGTACCGGACCTGGGACTTCTAGTTCAGCAGGCCGTTTGATCATCCGAAGCGACTGCGGTGCTTAAGGCGCACTGAAGACGTGGGAACTATCAGTTACTTCGCGAGCCATGCTGGTCTGTACCGGTGCAACATGTTGCACCTGATAGGCGTCGAGTCGCTTCGTACTGACCGCCAATAACTGTGCGATACCGGTCCTCGATTTATATCCACGGCCGTGCTTGGGCATTTGGGACAAAGCCGTTTTACCACAATAGTGTGCTGCGAACGGCTACAGTTGGACGCCGGCTTCAGATATAGCGTGATATCTGAACAAACTTGCTCAACGTAGCCAACAGAAAATCTGTCAAAACCAGGTCCCTCAGCGCAGCGGGGCCGGGGTACGTCAAGATTCTGAATCTGAACCGACCTCATTCGGAGCAAAAGAGATTAAAAAACCCGAGCGCTTCCGCGCCCGGGAAAAATTGTAGGTAGGTTCGGAGCTTCACTACTGCGACCAGTGTAGAGGCTGTAACCAACAATACGGTCGTTAGAAATAAATTGTAAAAGACAAACCGCGACTTGAAATATTAACCGGATTTATATCTTACCCGGTCCACCATAAGCCATCTCCATCAGCGACGGAACGCACTGTAAACCACAACCACGGACATACGGTGAATCGTATAACTCTTCCTTGGGTCGGCCAGGGCTCGCCTGCAGCAAGGCAAGCAATAAGCCCTGTCTCGCTTGCTGCAGCTCTTGAGGGTCAACCTGCGGTTGACGTGAACCTTGATCAGCAGCTGCAGTAGCGGGAGTTTGCCCAACCCCGTAAAACCGGGTTGAGCAAACCTATCAAGTTCGCCTGTCGTATCGTTTTGTTGGTCTTGATCAACTCTCGCAGCTTGGCAAGTAGAGCCCCGATGTTCGCCTTGGACGGCTTGATCAGGAGCTTGCCGTTGTACTTGCGCAGGTTCCATCCGAGGAAGTCGAACCCGTCCCCTATGTGCGTTACTTTGGTTTTTTCCGGAGAGAGAACAAGTCCACGCTCTGCCAAGAAATCAACCACAGCGGGCCTGACTTCATTCTCCAGCCACTCTTTCGAACAGCCTGTGATGATGAAGTCATCTGCATAGCGCACCACGCGCATTTTTCGGGCTGTCCACTTCGCGTTGGGAAATTTCTTCGCCAGCATCGTTTCCAACCCATCCAGCGTCATGTTCGCCAACACCGGGGTATGATGCCTCCCTGCGGGGTTCCCGCGTGGCTGGGGAACAGTTGGTTCTGGTAGACATAACCGGCCTGGAGCCATTTCTGCAAAATCGCCTTATCCATGGGAATGTTGGCGATCAACCAGTCATGGCTAATATTGTCGAAACAGCCTTGAATGTCGCCCTCTAACACCCACTCCACGTTTGCTTTTCGTGACAGCACACCAAAGCACTGTGCGGCGGCATCCGCAGTTGAGCGTTCCGGCCTGAATCCATAAGAGTTCGGGTCGGCGGTGGTTTCCTCTATCGGTTCCAGCGCCAGCAAATGAAGCGCCTGCATGGCCCGGCATCTCATCGCGGGAATTCCGAGAGGTCTCGTCTTACCGTTTTTCTTCGGAATGAGGACTCTCCGAAGCGGAAGCGGCGAGTAGCCTCGCCGCTTCAACGACTCTATCGCACCGATCTTGGCCCTAGGCGTATTCCAAGTGACCTTGTCCACACCGGGGGTATTTTTGCCTTTGTTTTCAGACACACGTTTCACGGCTAGAGCTTTGCCGCTGAACGAGTGAGTCAGCAGCCATTGCAAGGCTCTCGCCTTGTTATGCCTGCCGTCTTGTACAGCCTTCACAATACGTGCTTGCAGCCCTTTGACACGACGTTGTACGGCGATCCAATCGATGCCGTCCCACGACGTGCCGGAAGGTGCACACGCCAATGTTGCTGCGTTCATTTGCTCTCCTTCCGTTGAAAGGGTTCTACCTACTCTCGTGTGAAGAGAGACCATGAGGACGTCTGCCCGCTTTCGCGTGAAGTGATGTTTCAACCTCTATCCAACCCATTACAGGACGGCGTTCGCTTTTTCCTCGTTCCTTCGCCCGCACCACCATGGGCAGTTTTTGCAAACTGCTTTCCCAATGGGAGCGATACGGGATTTCCACGTTCCGCCTACTGAAGTACGTCGGGTTAGCGTGCGTGGAAACTCTGCCGGCAAAGCAGTGCGTTTGGGCTTTTGCTTTTTCTCGGTCGGGGCCAGCACTGTTTGCAAGGCTTGAAGCTCTGCTTCAATCGCCGCGATATCGGTATCGATCAGGTCATCGAGCAAGCTGGCCTGCTCAGGATTCATCTGCTCGCTGCGCTTGGCAAACTTCAAACGCTTGAGTTGTGCGATCTCGTGGGTCAGCTTCTCGATCACCGTTTGATCGCGATTGATCTTCCTGCCCATCGTCTCAACCGTCTTACCCAGCGTGTCGACTTGATGGTCGAGCGTCTCGACGCGCTGTATCAACTGCGCCGCCAACGCACGCAGTTGTTCGGGAGTCAGGTGGTCGAGATTGGGGAGAGAAGTCATGGTGCCGATTTTGCCAGAGCAGGCAGTTCGCGGCGATAGATCGATAGGCTAATGGCAGCCGTTAAAGCAGTGTGATCGCACCGCCGGAGCCGGCGCGTTGCCATGGCAGGCCCAACACCAGAGCCTGGAGTTGTTCGGTATCCAACTCCATTTCAGAGCCCTGGCGAATGCCTGGCCAGTGGAACTTGCCTTGATTCAACCGGCGAGCAGCCAGCCAGATCCCGAAGCCGTCATGCACCAGAACTTTCATGCGTGTGGCGCGCCGATTGGCGAACAGATAAGCACAGTGCGGCTTCGCCGCACCGAACACTGCGATCACTCTGGCCAAAGCGGTCTCGGTACCAGCTCGCATGTCCATCGGCTCGGTGGCGAGCCAGATGGAATCGATGCGGATCATCGAAGCAAATCTCGAAGAAAGGTCGCGCAGGCAGCAGCACTTTCGGTCGGCCAGTTCACTTTGACGGTGCCGCGTGGGTGCTGGATCTCAACGCAGATATTTGATGATGCCGCTTGCGAATTTGCTCCGACCAACTGGATGGGTAACGGAATGAATGCAGGTTGCAGCGCCGTGCTTTTCTGCGCTTGCACCCGAATCCATTTGTGGACGAGGTTTGCGTTGAGGCTATGGCTGAGGGCGACGCTGGCAATCGAAGCGCCTGGCTGGGCGCACTCTTGAATGACCTGGGCCTTGAAGGATTTGGAGTAGGAACGGCGTTGTGGCTGCATGAAATACCCGCTTAAAGGCTAGAACTGGTGTCCACTTAAATTTAAGTGCACACCATGTCTTGGCCTTGCGGGGCTGGGTAGATGAGTTGCCCGGACGGATACGTCACTGTGCAGATCGATACGGTGTTTCAGTCATCGCAGCCGCCTTAAAATGGCGTGAGGTAGCACCGGGTAGGGTTATCGTTCTATCAGCCAAAGACGGCTTCCTTGACTGGTCCTGCTCAAACGAGCGGGCATTCCGATCTGGTGCTTACTTCGCCACTCGGAACGAAACCATTGAACCTCCCGCTCAGTCAGTACTGAACAATGCAATGCGATCAGCGACTGGAACGTCCGGCAGCATTCCTGCGAGCGCCTGGCTTTCGCGAGAATCAGCAGAGCTTGAAATTGAAGAACATGCCTTTGTAATCGAGGGTAGTGGATTCAATTACACGCTAGGAGTTTTGATCCTACCTGACCTCGAAAGACATCTCATGGACGAAGATGAGCTGCTATCGCCGCTAACTGGAGTCCCCTCGTTTCGATAACCCTACCACCAGAGCCGATTAGTCACGGCGGGGCGGAGCTCACCGCATTTTTGACAATTTTTTGTGATTGACGTCTCAAACAGCAAAATTCCGGAATTCGATCGCAAGGTGTTGGAGGTTTTAAGGGAGCCACTGGAATCGGGCCACATCGTGATTTCCCGCGCCAAGGATCGCGTGAGGTTTCCGGCACGTTTTCAATTGGTGGCCGCGATGAATCCGTGTCCCTGTGGATATCTTGGCGAACCCAGCGGCAAATGCAGTTGTACTCCGGACATGGTTCAGCGCTACCGCAACAAATTGTCGGGGCCGCTGCTGGATCGGATCGACCTGCACCTGACCGTCGCTCGGGAAGCCACGGCGTTGAACCCTGCGCTCAAACCCGGTGATGACACCGCAACTGCTGCGGTACTGGTCGCCGACGCCCGGGAGCGTCAAAACAAGCGCCAAGGCTGCGCCAACGCATTCCTTGATTTGCCGGGACTGCGCCGCCACTGCAAGTTATCCACAACCGATGAAGCCTGGCTTGAAACCGCCTGCGAGCGTTTGACCTTGTCACTCCGGTCGGCCCACCGCCTGCTCAAGGTAGCCCGTACATTGGCAGACCTTGAACAGGTGAATGCAATTACACGCGATCATTTGGCGGAAGCCCTGCAATACCGACCTGCCTCAGCGTAACCGATGGCTATCACAGCAAAATCATTCATTCAGATCACTATTCAGAGAGAGCGTCCGTAATACATGGAGTTACTAAAGAGTCATTGGATCAGATTCGTCTATTGCCTGACGAGCATTGCCATCGTGTGGGCTGCGCTCCTGCAGCAGGAAATCGTTGTCGCCTCTCCGACGTATCTAAACAACTTTTCCTACGTTGGCACGGTGATAACCATCGTCGCGCTCATCATTTCAATAGCTGAAGTTCTGCACAGTGTTCGTTACTCACGAAGCATCAGTGCAGAAGCCAAGAAAGTGCTCAAGGAAGCAAAAGCTGTAGAAGGCGCCTCAGCCGTAAGCGAATGCCTTGCGACGCTCAATGAAGCAGCAGGTTATGTGGACACTGAAAACTATTTACTGGCGCTGAAGTGCTATCAGCATTTCAGGATTCTGTTTGCCAAAATACCCGGCACAGGTCAGGAGTTCGAAAGGATTGACAAAATTCTTGGGGAAACTGAGATCGCCATCAGAAGAGGGGTTTTCGCATCGGCAAGCGCTCCGCTTGAAAAGCCGACGAGATTCCTTATTCACCACAATCTTGAAAACATCAAAGAAAACCTTGAAAAGGTTAACCCAGCCAGAGGGCGACAATATGTTACCGCCTAAATTTCTCGATTTCGTCAAGACACTCACCGTGAGAACAGAGCAAGGCGAATTCTCCTGGAGTTATGACGACAACAACTCGCTTGTGAAACTCAAAGAAAAAATCTTTTCTCTTTCATTGCGTTACAGCTTCAACGCGGATGAAAAATATGCGGAGTACGTCATCTACTACTTGGACGAGATCGAAAATAAGGAATATCGGTTTTATACCAATCAAACCTGGAACGACTTCGATTTCATCCGGCGTTTGTTTGACGCCGCGCAAGCCTCAAAGATGAGACTTCCCTTTTAGCCCTCCAATAAGCAGTGAACGCAGGCTCACTGCTCATCTCCAAGGCTGCTTACTCCTTGCTCAGATCCACCAACGGCACCTGCCGAACCTCAGTTTCTCGCCCACCTTGAATATCACTCACCCGCTTCAGCGCCTTATCCACAGCGCCCTTGTCCGCCAACAAGCTGTAGCTGATCTGAAACTGCTTGCTCTCCTTCGGCGCAATCGTCGGCACCAGTCCCAGCGGCCGCTGATAGCGCCGGTTATAGGAAAAGCTGGTCCCCGGTTCGAGCCCGGTGACATAGCCCTGGCCTTGGGTATCGGTGTTTTTCCACAGCGAAAACACAGGCAGCGTTTGAGTGTTGAAGCCGAGGGAAACGCCCAGACTCCCCGCCTTGTTATGCAACACAGTCAACGTATCACCCTTGGCATCGCCATAAGGCACAACGTTGTAAACCGTCTCGTCATAGTCCTTGGTCGGCCCACGGTAAGTCTGCCAATCCGGCAAATCCCCTTTGGCCTTGTCGTTGAACGGCGACACCTGCTTCACCGGCGCAGCAAAACGCGCGCCCTGTTCCAGGAATGGCGTGCTGAAGTTGCTGTGGTACAGCGCCTGGTATTCCTTCGGATAATCACCGTTGTTGGTCAACGTATCGTTGAGGGCAAACGCTACGCTGCCGGGCTCAGTGACCAATTCGGTCATCACCGAAAAGTCGACTTTCTTGAACGCCTGCTCTTTCAGCTCGCCGCGCAGGCTGATGGCGTACGGCGGTTTTTCATCTATATGGAGGGTAACTTTGCTGGCCGGGATGTTGGCAGCACGGCCATGCAGCGTCAGCAGTTCGCCGTTATCCATACCGGGATGGCCGACCCATTCGTAGCCGCAGCGGGCGACCAGTTCGTTGAAGCCTTCGAGCCAGCCCAGTCCGCCGCGGCCGTTGAGTTCGATGAAGGACGGATTGACTACATCCTTGACCGGCGAATCCCAGCCCATGCGCACATCACCGACCGTTGCTTGCAAGACGTTCATCCCGCGAGTCGGCACCACCGAGAGTTTCATCGTGCCGTTATCGATGTCGATGATGCTGACGCCCTCCTGCCGACCGCCATGCAAGGTGCGCAGGGTCACGGAGAACGGTTTGTCGGTTTTTACGCCGAGTTGCTGGCTGGTGATCTGCCAGTTCTGGGCAGCCTTGTCGGTGTCGAGCAGCACGTAATCCCAGGCCATGGCGTGGGAGGCAGCGGTCAGCGCGCCGAGGGCGACGGCGAGTTTGAGCGGGGTCATGAGGAAAGCCTTTCTTGGAGTTGTGCATTTTTTATAGCGCTGATGAAACGTTTCAGCAAGCTTAAAGAAGCGAACGTCCCAGCCTTACAAACTCAAATCACATTGACCTCATGCAACCTCCGCACACTTACGCTAGTCTCATACGGTTTTGGACCTCCTCTGTTTGACGGCGACATCATTATGACATTAAGGTCACCAGCTAAATGCAGGAGCAAGAACAGACACCTTTGTCTGTCATTTTTGCGCAACGGAACATATGGAGTTTGAATGCGCGGGGCACTATTACGCAGCGGTAAGAGCGGATCATTCACAGCCCTCGGCGAAACAGGTCAACCGGTTTACCGGGCTGCCCTGCAATTGCGCGAAGCCATTCGCCGCAAGAACCCCGACATGGTCGATCACCTGGCCATTCCTCAAAGCGACGAACTCGGCAACCAGATCGACTGGTACAGCGGCCTCGACGGCGATGTAATCCCGTGGAGCAGCGCGACCGAAGAAGAGCGCGCACCTGCCCGTCGCCAACTTGAAGCCCTGAAGACTGCGCTCGATGAATTGAGCCAGCGTTTCCTGGGCACTGACCCGGCCGAACAGCAGCAAGGCGACAAAGCCGTGTTCGGCAAGCTGCTCAAGCGCGTGATTCATTTCCCTGACGAAAACTTCGTCTACCTGGTGCAAGGCAAACCGGTGCTGACCTTTTGGGGTTTCGAGCACGCCGGAACCGGCAATCGCGATCCCTTGCACTGCCTTTATCAGGTTCCGCCCGTCTTCACGCTGCCACCCGTGGTCGAAGAACCGGTTGTGGCGCCCGTCGTGCCGGTGGTGGCTCGTCCGTGGTGGCGTCGTTGGTGGTGGCTGTTGTTGCTGCCGTTCTTGTTGCTGCTGTTGTGGCTTTTGCTCGGCTTGCGCGGTTGCGTGCCGATTCCGTTGGTGGCGGTGGACTTGCTGCCTGAAGGCATCGTGCCGGTGGAAAAACAGCTGGAAGAGCCGCAACTGACCGGCAATGCCACAACAGTGAATGGCGTTCCCGTGACCGGCACCGTTTCAGGTTCCACCACAGGCACAGCCGTGACCGGCACTCATGGCGTAGAAGCTCCAGCCGTCGCGGGTAATGAAGCTGATGCCGCGCCCGCCGACGTCACGCAAGACCCGGCCGCCGAATCCCCAACCGCGCCAACCGCCCCACCCGAAAACAAAACCGGGGCGCCTGCCGTCACTCCGCCCGACGCACAAACAGCCGCAGCCGCAGCCGCAACCGCAAAACCGGGCCCGGCCCTGAGCATTCCGCCTGACGCCGCCGACGGTGCCGCCAAGTTCCTCGATGGTCAGTACCGCGCCGGCGCCGGCATTCAGGATCGCCGGACCGGCAAGCCCCTGCGTCTGGAATACCAGCTCAAGGACGGTAAGGGCGAAGTCACCGTACACCAGGCCGACGGTACGAAGTGCAGCGGGCCAGTGAGCGCTACCATGAAGGGTGGCAGCCTCGCCATCGACAGCCAGGGCCAGGCCGTGTGCGGCGATGGCAGCACTTACGACATGCCCAAGGTCAACTGCCGCAAAGGGGCGACCACGGTCGCGGACTGCACCGGCGGTTACGGAAAAGATCAATTCCCCATGTCCATGCGGCAGATGGGCGAATAAGACTGGAATAACCCGACATGTTGCCTGAAGTCACCCAATTCGAAGACACCGTCACGCTCGTCAGTGACACCGGTATCCAGTTCATGGATTTCGCCCTGTGCCTGGATCCTCGCAAGGAACCGGCGGGCGAGTTCGCGCCGATGATCAGCGGGCTGATCTGCCGCCTGATGTACAACGAAGAGAAAGACTTCTACTTCTACGAGCCCGAACCGGAAAAGGTCGAGAAGGCCAAACCGGCGTTCAGCGTCGACATGAAAAGCAGCCTCGAGCTGCTGGACGGTGTCTGGCTGCCGACGCCGTTTTTCCGTTTCATGCCGCCGCACCGCTTCGACGAAGGCCCGACCAACTGGTCGCGTATGCGCCTGGTGAAACTGGCCACGCCAGACATCGATGGCAACACCCACCGCCTGACGATGGCGTTCGACAGCCGCGTCATGCCCAAGCGTGACGGCACCGCCTACCTGGCGCCGAACGAAGAAGACATCAGCTCCGGCGTGTCCTTCAAACTGGCGACCAAGGCCAGCGAAACCCGTTGGTTCCTGGCCCAGCCGTGGGTCAATGAATGGCTGCTCGAAGTGTTCAACGAGGGCAACGCCCATCGTTCGCGCGAAGAGCTCGACATCGACATCCGCGCCAACCACCACCTGGCGCACTACCTCAATCTGCTGAGCCTGTTGAGCACGCCGTCAGCGGCGGCGCAGTCGACCGCCAGGCCGAAGGTGGAAATCCCTGAGCTGAAAGTGGTCGCCAATGACAGCAATGGCCTGGTCAAACCGATTCCGGTGGACCTGGTGCTGGACGTCGGCAACTCGCGCACCTGCGGCATCCTGATCGAGAACCATGGCCAGGCCGGCTCCGGGCTGAAGCAGAATTACGTGCTGGAACTGCGCGACCTGATCACTCCCGAACACACCTACAACCTGCCGTTCGAAAGCCGTGTGGAGTTCGCCCAGGCATATTTCGGCAAGGACCACTGCTCGGTCAAAAGCGGCCGTCACGACGCGTTCCAGTGGGCGACGATCGCCCGCGTCGGCAACGAGGCCAGCCGTCTGGCCAGCCGTCGTCGCGGCACCGAAGGGTCGACTGGCCTGTCCAGCCCGAAACGTTACCTGTGGGATGAAAACGCCTACGGCCACGGCTGGCGTTTCAACTGCTCCTACATCAAGACCGACAACGAGCCGTACGCCACGGCCGCGCCGTTCTCGCACCTGATCAACGAAACCGGCGAGGCACTTTACAGCCTCGAGGAAGACGATCGCCTGCCGGTGTTCATGCCGCGTTATTCGCGCAGCTCGCTGATGACCTTCATGCTCGCCGAAGTGCTGGCCCAGGCGCTGTCGCAAATCAACAGTCCGGCCCAACGCTCGCGCCAGGGTCACACCCGCGTGCCGCGCCAACTCAACAGCATCACCCTGACCGTGCCACCGGGCATGCCGCAGGCCGAGCGCAGCATTCTCAACGAACGCATGCAGCAAGCCATCGGCCTGGTGTGGAAAAGCCTCGGCTGGCACGCCGGCGAGGAAGATCCGCATCAGGATCAGGCCGCCAGCCCGCGCACGCCGATCCCGAGCATTCGCGTGGAATGGGACGAAGCTTCCTGCGGCCAGTTGGTGTACCTGTACACCGAGGTCAACGAGAACTTCGCCGGTCACCCGGAAGAGTTTTTCGACACCATCGCCCGGCCCGACAAGACTGATCGCGAGCGCATCACCCTGGCGACCATCGACATCGGCGGCGGCACCACCGACCTGGTCATCACTGACTATCGCCTCGACCGCGCCGGCAACACCGGCAGCGGCAGCAACGTGCACATCGTGCCCGAGCAGCGTTTTCGCGATGGTTTCAAAGTGGCCGGCGACGACATCCTGCTGGACGTGATTCAGGACTTCATCCTGCCGAGCTTCGAGAAGGCTTTGCAGAATGCCGGCGTCAGAGCCCCGGATTCGCTGATGTCACGGCTGTGCGGTGATGAATCGGTCAGCGCCCAGGACATGATCCTGCGCCAGCAATTGAACCTGCAGGTGTTCGCACCACTGGGCCTGGCGTTGCTCAAGGCTTACGAGCATTACGACCCGCAAGTCCCGGAGGAAGTCAGCCCGCAAAGTTATCGCCTGTTGCTGGGCGATAACGCGATCAGCCAGACCGTGCTCGACTACGTCAACGCCGCCGTGCGCCGCGATGTCGGGGGCCAGAGCGGTTTCGACCTGTACGAATCGTTGATCGGCTTCGACCTGCAAAAGCTCCACGCCGCGTTCCTCAACGATCAGATCAACATCACCAAGATCCTCGGCGCGCTCTGTGAAGTGGTCGCGCACTACCCGTGCGACGTCCTGCTGCTGACCGGCCGCCCTTCGCGACTGCCCGGCATCCAGGCGTTTATTCGCAAGGTGCTGCCGCTGCCACCGGGGCGCATTCTGGCGCTGCAAAACTACCGCACCGGCGGCTGGTATCCGTTCCACAAGAACGGCCGCATCGACGACCCGAAAAGTACTGCTTCGGTGGGCGCCATGCTGTGCCTGTTGTGCGCCAACCACAGCGTGCCGAACTTCTACTTCCGCTCTTCGGCGCTCAAGCCGTATTCGACGGTCAAGCACATCGGCGTCATCGACCTGAACAACGTGATCAAGGATGCCGACGTGCTGTACCGCGACATCCAGTCCGAAGATTACAAAATCAAGTTGCCGGAAATCGGCACGGGCGATGACGCCGACACGCCGCAGCTGGAAATGCGCGGTGATTTGCGCCTCGGTTTCCGCCAGTTGGCCGCCGATCGCTGGGCTGCTTCGCCGCTGTACACCTTGCGTTTCACCAAGGCCGGCCGGGAGAAGTTCTCCCGCGCGATTGGTGAGAACGGCAGCGCACCGCTGCTCAAGGTGCGCTTCGAGGTCAAGGCGGCCGACAAGTACACGCGCAAGCAGGATCTGGTCAGCGACCGCCTCTCGGTTCGTGATATCGAATCCAACAGTAACAACGTCAACTTCAACCCGCGCAGCGACCTCGAGCTGGAACTCAACACCATGCTCGACGCCGGCCTGAGCGAGACCAAGTACTGGCTCGACAGTGGAAGTGTGAAACGCAAATGAATGACCTGACCCCCGAACAAACTCAGCTCTCCGCCAGTTGGGCCGCTGTTTATGAAGGTGCCGGTCAGGCGCTGGAATGGATTGGCCAGACACGCGGCAACGCGCCGCGCCTGGACAGCGAAGCCGACAACCTCAACATCCGCCTGCACCGCGCCCGCAACCTGGCTCACAGCCTCGGTCGCGTGGCCTGCACGCCGATGACCATTGGCTTTTTCGGTCTGTCCCAGGCCGGCAAGTCCTACCTGATTTCGGCGCTTGCCGCCGGTCAGAACGGCAAGCTGGAAACCGATTTCGGTGGCCAGCGCCTGGACTTCATCAAGCACATCAACCCCGTGGGTGGCGGCAAGGAAGCCACTGGCCTGGTGACGCGTTTTAGCCGTCGCGCCACGCCGAGCCAGGATCCGCAATTCCCGGTCGAGCTGACGCTGTTCAAGGAAATCGAGCTGGCGAAGATTCTCGCCAACTCCTGGTTCAAGGACTTCGACCTTGAGCGGATCTCCTACGAGATCGATGAAGAGCGCATCCAGCGCGTGCTGAAGCCGTTTGAAGGCCGCGAGACCGGGCCGATGCAACCGGGGGTCAGCGCCGACGACTTGGTGTCGCTGTGGGATTACCTGCGGGACAACTTCCGCAACTCGGTGAAGAAGCTCGAACACCTGTATTGGCCGACAGCGTTGCAACTGGCACCACGGCTGAATTTCCAGGAACGTGCCGAGCTGTTTTCGATCCTTTGGGGTGAACAGAGCGAGTTGACGCGCGTGTACCAACAACTGGCCGGCGCGTTGCACAAGCTGGGCCTGCCCGAGACCGTGTTCGCGCCATTAAAGGCCTTGGTGAGTTTCGAAAACGACACTTACAGCCAGCGCGACAGCATCATGAACGTCGACATCCTCGAGCGTTTCGGCAGCCCGCGGGACTTGCCGATTGACGTGCGGCCCCAGGTCGATGGACGCCTGCAAAACAGCCAGGGCATCCCGGTTGCGCAACTGGCGGCACTGACCGCCGAAATGACTTTCGGACTGATCGAAGCGCCGGCGGACGATATCGTCAACCAGGTCGACTTGCTGGACTTCCCCGGTTATCGCGGGCGTAAAAAGCTGCACGAGATCGCCGACTCCAGCGACCCGGAGTCCGCCACCAAGGACAACTCCGTCTCGCAGCTGATTCTGCGCGGCAAGGTCGCTTACCTGTTCGAACGCTACACCGACAATCAGGAAATGAACGCGCTGGTGGTCTGCACCGGCTCGACCAAACAGAGCGACGTCAACGACGTTGGCCCGGTGCTGACGCGCTGGATCGAGAAGACCCAGGGCGCCGACGCAGCCGCCCGCAGCAAACGCGACACCGGCCTGATCTGGGCACTGACCATGCTCGACCTGCGCATCACCAATTCCCTGAGCCTGACGCCTGATCAGTACGACGAGAGCTGGAACGGCATGGTCAAGCTGACCATGCTCGAACGCTTCGGCAGCCTGAGCTGGATGAACGACTGGGCCGGCACACCATTCCAGAACACCTTCCTGGTGCGCAAACCGCGCATGGACGCGGCGTTCATCGTTCAAGACGCCAGCGGCGCCGAAACCGGCCTCAACGCCAGCTACCAGGAACGCGTTGACGCCTTGGGTACAAGCTTTGCCGGCAATGAGCTGGTGTGCAAACACATCAGCAATCCTGCCAACGCCTGGAAAGAAATGCTGCGCAACGACGACGGTGGCATCAGCCACTTCAGCGGCAGCTTCAAAGGCGTGGCCAACATTGAATTCAAACTGCAACGCATCCGCGAGCAGTTGAACGAATGCCTCGAAGGCCTGACCACTCACGGCCTGAGCACTTGGTATCACGCCGACGGTGACGGCGCCGCAGCCGCCAAGAAAGCCCAGGCACAGATGATTCTGACCGGTCTGGGCCGCCGCCCGGCCGTACTCGGCGAGTTCATCGATGAACTCGACATGCCCAGCGAATCGGTGCGCGACCTGTACCTCAGCGGTGTGTACGAAACCGATGACGCGCCCGCCGCCAGCGATGAGCCGGTCGCCTCGACGCCGAGCCAGAGCCTGTACGGCAACGACGCCGGTTTCGACTTCGATTTCGGCGACGACCTGAGCCACGAAACGCCAGTCAGCAGTAAAACCAACACCCCGGCGCCGGAACTGCAAAGCAACGAGCACCGCTTTGCCAAAGCCGCTTTCAAGGCCTGGATTGCGCACCTGCGCGAGCTGACCACCCGACAAAGCCTGCTCAACCTGTTGGGGCTGGAAAAGGCCCTGATCGAAGCGGTGGTCGATGAACTGATCACCGCCGGTTACCGCCAGGACTTGCCGGGCCAACTGAGCCGTGCGGTGCTCAAGCGTGCGCAAAGCGGCGCGCGGCGCGATCAACTGGTTGAGCGCCAAGTGCTTGAAGTGCAGCGGGTTCTGCGCGATTTCGTGTCCTGGTTCGGCTACCTGCAGAAACCGGTCAACGAGCGCCCGAACAGCCGCGCCGGTGCCAAAGCGCCGTTGTTCTCGTTCTACACCGACATCGGTCCGGGACAAGTGCCGGTGTTGCCGCCACAACCGGCGAACCAGGCGCAGCGGTATCTGGGCGACTGGCTTTCGGGCCTGGCCTACATCACGCAGGACAACGCCGGCCATGGTGCCGGTCGCGAAATCACCCCTGAACAGAATGAACGGCTGGGCCATGTGCTCACAGCCTTCACAGCGAGATAAGCAATGCCAATTCGTGTCGACCTGCTCGCCTTAGAACCCAACGTGCCTGGCCAGGCGTGCCTCACTGTGAAGAGATGGCAGGGTGGCGAAGAACAGCTGGAGTTCTCCATTCAGCGTAACCAGGACAGTTTCTACCTCCAGGACCAGAAGGCCTGGAGCAACAATCCGTTCTGGTTCAAGGTCTCGCGCTTCACGGTTGCGGCCAGTGGTGAAGCCATTGAAACCCTGCTCGGCCCGGAAGTGGTCGATCCGCTGCTAGAGGGTGGGGCCAACTCGCAATTCCTGATCGAACTGCGCGAGCAGAAACAAAATGAGGTCACCGATAAAGGTGTGGTCAAGCCAGGCGTCGGCCTGCTGCCATCCACGGCCGGCGGCCAGACGCGCTCGACTTATGGCGGTGCAGACCTGACAGCGCCAAGTGCGCCAGAACCCGAAATTCCAGAGTTGCCGGAACTGGTCCTGTCCACCGCCGAGCCAGAAATCGAACTGGAATCGGTGCCCAACGAACCCGCTTACACCCCGCCGCCGGCCCCGGTGAAGAAAAGCAACAAAGGCCTCATCGGCCTCGCGCTCGTCGTGCTGTTGCTGGTGGCCGCAGCGGCCGGATTCTGGTTTTACAAACGCACTCCGGCGCCTGTCCCGGCGGTTGCTGCCGCCGCACCGGCCAGTGCCGACGCACAAGCCTGCACCCTCGACAGCATGAACAGCCTGCCCGAGCTGACCTTCGTCCAGACCTGCATCAAGGCTGCGCCAGACAGCGCCAAGTTGCTGGCGATCATCAACGAAGCCAAGGCCGGCAAGCACTGCGGCGTCGCCCAGCGCCTGTACGCCAACCGCGCCCAGGCCGGTGACTCGTTGATTGCCAACGCCTATGCCCGCGAGTACGACCCCAAATACCTGAAGGCCAGCGAGTGCTTCCCGGCCGCAGACAATGCCACCGCCGCCTACTGGTATGAAACCATCCTGACCCAGGACCCGAACAACGCCGAAGCCAAGCAGCGTTTCGAGGAGTTGCAGAAGTGATCCGTTCGCCCCTGAGTCGTTTCCTGTTGAGCAGCGCCGCGCTGTTGGCGTTGTGCATCAGCCCGTTGTCCCAGGCCGATGACAAACCGCTGATCCAGGCCGGTAAAAAAACCTTGTTCCAGCGCGTGCTGACCACGCCGGGCTGCAAAATCAGCCCGACGGCGGGCGGTGCTGCGGCCGATGAGCAACCGGTGTTCAGCCGCTTTTATGTGTACGAACGCGCGCAAGCCGCCAACGCCGAGTGGCTGAAAGTCGGCCCTGACAGCTATGGCAAAACCATTGGCTGGTTGCCGGCGAGTTGCACCACCGACTGGAAAATGCAGCTGACACTGGCCTTCACCAACCCGGCCAATCGCGACCGGCTGCTGTTCTTCAAGGAACGCGCCACGGTCGAAGGCATCCTCGATGCGCCGGACCCGGTGAGCAAAGTCGCCCCGCTGCGCGCCACGTTGAAAAAGGGCAAGCAAGCCCCCGGCGTACTGGCTGAAGAACCTGAATACTTCGTCGACCTGCAAAAGCAGTTCTACCTGCTGCCGGTACTCAGCGGCGAAGAAGTGATGACCGAGGGTGGTTTCCGCACGCGTCTGCTCAACGTCGCATCGGTCAGCAAGCCCGATGACAAAGACCCCAAGGGCGCTGCTGCCAACAGCGCGGCCGGCGGTAAAGAAGCCGAGGACAAAGCGGCCAGCCAACTGAAGGAATTCAGTGCGGCGGTGGTGTTTGTCATCGATTCGACGATCTCGATGGACCCGTACATCGACCGTACCCGCGAGGCGATCCGCAAGGTTTATCAGCGGATCGAAGCGCAGAACCTCGGCAAGCAGGTCAAGTTCGGCATGGTGGCTTTCCGCTCCAACACCCAGGCGGTGCCGGGGCTGGAATACACCACTAAAATGTACGCCGACCCTACCAAGGTGAAAGACAGCGCCGACTTTTTCGCCAAGATCGCCGACCTCAAACAGGCCACCGTGTCGAGCAGCAGCTTCGATGAGGACTCATTTGCCGGCGTCATGGAGAGCATCGACAAAGTCGACTGGAGCCAGTTCGGTGCGCGCTACGTGGTGTTGATCACCGACGCGGGCGCCATCGAAGGTGACGACAAACTGTCGAAAACCGGGTTGAGCGCAGCGCAGGTGCGTATCGAGGCCGCCAATCCGGGCGTAGCTATCTATACGCTGCACTTGAAAACCCCGGCCGGGGTCAAGGATCACGCCAAGGCCGCGGCGCAGTACCAGGATCTGTCGACTTACCCGGGCACCAACACCTCGCTGTACTACCCGGTAAATGCGGGCGATGTGCAAGAGTTCGGCCGTAAGGTCGACGCACTGGCCGCCGCGATCACGACGCAGGTGAAAGCCGCCTACATGGGCGAAGACGCCATCGGCAGCGCGGCGAACGCCAAGCAGGACCCGGCCGAGAAGAAAATGCTCGAAGACGCGGCGCTGATCGGCCACGCCATGCAGCTCGCCTATCTGGGCGAAAAGACCAACAGCAAGGCGCCACCGGTGTTCAAGGCGTGGATCACTGACCGCGACCTGATCAAGCAGAACATCCCGACCACCGATGTGCGGGTGCTGTTGACCAAGTCCCAGCTCAGCGACTTGAGCGATGTGATGAAGCAGATCCTCGACGCGGCCAACGAAGGCCTGATCTCGCCGACGGAAATGTTCGACCGCTTGCGCTCGGTGGCCGCGACCATGGGCGCCGATCCAAACCAGCTCAAGCAGAACAGCAAAGCCAAACTGGCGGACATGGGCGTGCTCGGCGAGTACCTCGAAGACCTGCCTTACCAGAGCGAAGTGCTGAACCTGGACGAAGAAACCTGGAAAAGCTGGGATGGCCTGGCGCAGGAGAAATTCATCCGCACGCTCAATACCAAACTGCGGCACTACCAGCGTTACAACGCTGACGTCGACCGCTGGGTTGCTTTAGCCAAGGACAGCGATGCGCGGGACAACGTGTACCCCGTGCCACTCGAAATGATGCCTTAACGAGACGCTGATGCTCGATATCAAGAACCTGCTGGTGCGCCGTGGTGAAGGCGCGCTGGCCCATCACGTGCGCCTGCCGCATTTGCAGGTCGGTGCCGGAGAAATCCTCGCCATCACCGGCGAGAGCGGCAGTGGTAAAAGCACGTTGCTCGAAGCCATCGGCCTGTTGCTGGCGCCGGTCGAGCTTGAGCGTTTTCGGCTGGGTGCAGCACACGATCAGGACATCGCCCAACTGCTGGCCAGCGACGACCAGCCCGCCTTGGCGGCCGTGCGTTCGCGTCATCTGGGGTTCATTCTGCAGAGCGGCGGCTTGCTGCCGTTTCTGAGCGTGCGCGACAACATCAGCTTGCCGCGCCGCTTGCTCGGTATGCCGGTAAAGAGCGCGCACATCGATCACGCGGTTGAGGTGCTGCGCCTGCAAGGCTTGCTGAATAAACAGCCACAAGCGCTATCGATCGGTGAACGCCAGCGCGTTGCCTGCGTTCGTGCGATTGCCCATGAACCGCTGCTGCTGTTGGCCGACGAGCCGACCGCCGCGCTCGACCCGCACAGCGCCCGGCGCTTGTTCGAATTGCTGCTGAGTCTGGTGTCGAGCATGGGGCTGAGTGCCCTGGTGGTCTCCCATGACTGGGCCTTGCTGAAAGATTTCGGCTTGCCGCGACTCGGCGCTACCAGCCGTCAGGGAGAAACGCTGTTTGAACCGATGGACTGACCGCTTGCGCCTGCTCGGAACGCTGGCCCTGCAAGACCTCTGGCACGACCGCAAGGTGTCGTTGTGCATCGCCGCCTCGCTGGTGGCGGTGATCGCACCGCTGTTGCTGCTGTTCGGGCTCAAACACGGGGTGGTCAGCCAGTTGCAGGACGAATTGTTGCGTGACCCGCGCAACCTTGAAGTGAAGATGCTCAGCAATGGCAACTACGATACGGCCTGGATCGAGCGTGTGCGCCAGCGTCCCGAGACCGGTTTTGCTCTCGGCCAGACCCGTTCGCTCAACACCCAGGCGGACTTGCTGATCGGGATGCAGCGCTTCGTCGAAGGCGCGGAAATCATCGCCACCGAACCCGGCGACCCGCAGCTGAACCTGCCGCAACTCAACCCCACCGGCGATCAAGTGATCCTCAGCGCTCGCGCCGCGCAACGCTTGCAGGCCAAGGTCGGCGACCGCGTGCAACTGCGCGCGTTGCGCCGACTGGAAGGCGTCAACGAGCGCGGCGAGATGACGCTGACGGTGCTGGCGGTGCTCGACGGTGCTCGTTTCGGTCGCGCGGCCGGGTTTGTCGCCCCGCCGTTGTTGCTGAACCTGGAGCGCTTTCGCGACGGGTATCAGGTCAGCGCATTCGGCATCGAAACCGGCAAACCTCTGGGCGATCTGCAACCGCTGTACGCCCGCGCACGACTCTATGCCCGCGACATCGATCAGGTTGCGCCGCTGGAACGCTGGCTCAACGAACAACACATCGAAACCTCGAGCCGACTGGCCGACATCGACAACGTCAAAGCCATCAACTATGTGCTGGGGCTTATCTTCGGGGTTATTGCCCTCGCGGCGTTGATCGGCTGTGTGGCGTCGATGGTCGGGGCCTTTCTGGCCAATATCGACCGCAAGCGAAAAAGCCTCGCGGTCCTGCGTCTGCTGGGTTTCAAACGCACGGCGGTCGCCGGTTTCGTGGTCCTGCAAGCGCTGGTGCTGAGCCTGGCCGGTTACCTCGGCGGGTTGGGTTTTTACGCCGTCGGCAGCCATTTGTTCGACTATTTGCTGGGCAGCAGCCAGGCCACCGGCACCTTCGTCTGCCAAATCACACTCTGGCACGGGCTCGCCGCCCTGCTCCTGACCTTTCTGGTCGCTGCACTGGTGGCCGTGATCGGCGCCGTGCGAGCAATCAACATCCAACCTGCGGAGAGTCTGCGTGAGCTATAAACGTTTGGGCTTGCTGTTGCCCCTGAGCCTCGGCTACCTGCTCGACGCCTCGGCGGCGGGCTGGGAAGAAAAGTATTACAACCCGATGCCAGAGGCCAGCGACGTCGTGTTGCCGATGCCGTGCGAAGGTTCGATGGTGTTTCGCAAAGTGTTCATTCCGGTCGCCGGACCGCTAGACGACTATCCGATCAACATCGGTCAGGACGGCGCGGAATACGGCTACGTCGAACAGACTCGACCGACCTTCATCGCAGGTAGTTTCACCGGGGCGAAAAACGATAAATCCCGCTACTACCTGATGGCCAAGTACGAGATGAGTCAGCTCCAATACGCGGCATTGACCGACGCAACCTGCCCCACCGCCGCCACCAAAATGCGCCTGCCGCAAGTGTCCGTGAGCTGGGTGCAAGCCGTCGAAGTGGCCGACAAATACAACCTGTGGCTGCGTAAAAACGCTGCCGGCAAATTGCCGAAAGAAGACGGCGCGCTGGGCTTCCTGCGCCTGCCGACGGAAGTCGAGTGGGAGTTCGCCGCTCGCGGCGGCCTGGAAGTCGGCGCGGCGGAATTTCGCGACACGCGTTACCCGATGCCCGACGGCATCAACGCCTACGAGTGGTTTGCCGGGGCGCAATCGTCCAACGGAAAAGTGCAGTTGTCCGGCCTGCAAAAACCCAATCCATTGGGCCTGCACGACATGCTCGGCAACGTCGACGAGATGATGTTCGAACCGTTTCGCTTGAACAAACTCGACCGCCAGCACGGCCAGGCTGGCGGCTACGTGGTCCGCGGCGGCAACTACCTGACTGCGCAAGCCGATCTGCGCACCGCGTTGCGCAAGGAAGAGCCGTACTACAACGCCGAAGGTCAGGTAAAAAACAAAACCACCGGCCTGCGACTGGTGCTGGTCTCCCCGACCCTCACCTCTCGCGAACGGGTCGCCAGCATCGAAAGCAGCTGGAAGAAGCTCGGCACCGGCAGCAAGGAAACCGAATCCGCCGACAAAGGCACCGTGCAATCCCTGAACACCCTGGCCTCGGGCGTGGAAGACAAAGCGCTCAAGGAAAAACTCCAGGCGCTGGAGAACCAGCTGCGCGCCAGCAATCAGCAGCAGGAAGAAACCCGCGACCAGGCGATCCGTGCCAGCCTCAACCTCGGTGCATTCCTGTGCACCAAGATGCTCGACGACGGCCAGTACGTGGACTTCCTGCAAAAGAACTACAAACTTAATTGCGAAAGCGCGGACAAAGACGCCAGTTGCGACATGCGTAAAGGCAAACTCGACGAGCAGAAAGACCGTCTGCACAAGCTCAGCCGCTACTACGCCAGCAGCCTGGTGGAATCGGCAACCTTGTACGGCCAGCCGCTGCTTGAAGCACAGGTCCCGGTGATGGAAGAAATCATCACCCGCAACAAACAGCTGCAAGACCTCAAACCTTACTTGCGCACCCACTGGGCCAATCAGAAGGCGTTCCTGCAAAAGCAGAAGATCGACACTGAAGCCTGGCTGAAAAGCTGCAAAACCGTCACTCAATAACTCATCTCAATAACAACACTTCAACACCGTCACCGAGGAGTTTCACCATGTCGCGCAGCCTTTGGACTCGCTTCAAGCTACAGATCGCTTTCGTTCTCGCCAGCAGCCTGCTACTGACCGGTTGCGCCAACACCGGTAGCTCCATGCTCGGCGACAGCGACGGGACCGACCCGCGCCTGACCCAGGGTCAAGACGCAGAGTTCTTCAGCAAGTCCGGCTACCAGGCCTGCGCGGTCGGCGCCGGTGTCGGCATCCTCGCTTGCGCGCTGTCCAACAGCAGCAACAAAGCCGTGTGCGCCGTCGCAGCCGGTGTTACCGCGTGTGGCGTGGCCATGGGCGCGAACTACTACCTGGATCAGCGTCGCAGCGAATACTCCGACACCACCACCCGCCTGGCGAAGATGAACAGCGACGTCGAACAAGACACCCAGAACGTGATCGCCCGTACCGCGACCGCTCAGCAAGTGATCCAGGATGATCAGGCGCAAATCGCCCAGATCAAAAAGGACATCGCCAACAAGAAAGTCGACAAGGCCAAGGCCCAAGTGCAAATCGCCGAGATCGATTCGAACATCGCGCGTCTGCGTAAAGACCTCGGCAACATGCGCAACAAGGTCACCGAGTACACCAAAGTGGCCGACGCCGAGCGTGCACAAGGCGCCGGCGCCGAGATCAAGCAGGTGGACGTGAGCATTATGAAAATGAACCAGAAAGTCGCCGCCCTGCAAAAGGAAGTCGACGGTCTGTACAACCAGCGTTCCGCGATCACTCTGGGCTAAGCACATGACTCTACGACAGCTGGCGGTCCTCACCGCCGTCCTGGCCTTGAGCGGTTGCGCGACCAAGCCAGGCGAATGCGACGCGACCAATCGCGATAGCAGCATGCTGACCAAGATGAACTGCGACTACTCTGGTGGTTACAGCGATCAGGTCAAGCAGAAGGAAATGGCCCTGACTGCGTCCCGGCAGGAAAACGCGATGTTCCGCCAGGTGTACGAGAACATTCAGGCCCAGCAGCTCAGCACCAAGACCGACTTGGCCAGCCAGCAGAAATCCCAGGCGGCGCTGAACCAGTCGCTGGGCCAGTTGCTGACCTCGCTCAAGGCCCGGCATGGTAATGAAAGCCAGGTGCAAAAGCAGATTGCCGGGCTCGAGCAGCAGCTCAAGGCCTCGCAGGCGGCGCCCGTGACCAAGGCCTCACCTGCGACGCTGGCCGCCAAGCAGGAACAACTGAAGGCGTTACAGAAGAAAGTTAATCAGCTGCAATTCAGCCTCGGTTACGAAGAGTAACTTTTCACCCCGCAGGCCTCCCGATGGAGGCCTGCACCCTTTCAGGAATCGTCGTCATGCAGCGGGTCATCAGGGATGCGCAAGCCACACCGGAGGGGATGAGTGCGCTGCAAGCCAAAGTCGCCCTCATCCAGAAACACTTTCCACCGACCGTCGCCAGCCTCTTCGCCATCCCGCGAATGGGCAGCGGTGAGGTGCTGGAATGGTGGACCGAACTGGGTGGCCAACCCACACCCTATGCCGACCTCAACGAGGACGCGCAACGACGATTGCTGGAAACCTATGAAGTGCGTCAGACGTCTTTGGGACAACTGGCGGACGAACTGCAAAAACGCGGTCAGCCCACGGTGGCGGATGACCTGCGCAGCCTGCTCGGCACCCCCGAGCTGGACAAACTCTACAGCCTCAACGGTGAGCCGCTGGTGGTGCGCTGGAACCAGCGTCCGCCCAAACCGATCGTGCCGCCGGTTGTTCCGGTGGTGCCGGTGGTGCCGCCGTCGCGTCGTGGCTGGTGGATCGCGGCGGCCTTGTTGGCGCTGCTGTTGCTGCTTCTGGCGCTGTGGCTCTGGTGGTTCCTGCACCGTGAACCGGTTGTCGTGGTTCCACCGGTAGCGCCGGTTGCGCCGGTGGTGACGCCCGTGGAGAAACCGGTTGAGCCGGTTCCCGAGCCTGTCGTGGAACCGGAACCGGAACCTGCTCCGGAACCAGAACCCGCGCCAGAACCGGTGCCGCCACCCAAGCCGGTCCCACCACCAAAACCGGTCGTGGCCGCGCCGCCACCACCACCGCCACCACCTCCGGCTCCGACGCTGGACAACTTCGCCTGCCGCAAAAAAGCGCCGAACGCCGAGATCCCGCAATTCGTGGTGGTGCTCGACACCTCGGGCTCGATGGATCTGAACATCAAGTCCGTGAAAGCCGACGAGGACTGGTTCTTCGGCAATGAGCTCAACAAATACCTGGATGTGAACCGCACCACGCAGATTTTCGCCAAGCCCAGCCGCATGGACGTCGCCAAGGATTCGCTGGCCGGCATGATCAACGGGCTCGATCCGAAGATCGACACGCGCCTCATCACCTTCGCCGGCTGCGAAAGCACACCGGACCAGGGCGTGTTCAAGTTTGGCGACCGTCAGCGCCTGATCAACGGAATTCGAGGCCTGGTGCCCAACGACGGAACACCGCTGGCCGACAGCCTGGCTCACGCGGCAAGCACCGTCGACGGGCGCAATAACGATGCGGTGATCGTGATGTTCGTCGACGGTGAGGACGGTTGCCAGAAAGACGTTTGCGCGGTCTCCCGCCAAATCGCCAAGGAACAACCACGCCTGCGGGTCAACGTAGTGAAAATCGGCGCCGGTGGCCCGTCACGTTGCATCGCTGAAAACACCGGCGGCCGGGTTTACAGCAGCACCAACGCGGCAGAGCTGGGCAAGCAGTTGAAACTGGCGAGCAAGGAAGTGTCGAGCAACGCCAAGTGCGACTGATCGTCTGATCTGAACATTGAGGTGAGCCCAATCGCGGGCAAGCCCGCTCCCACAGGATTTGTGTCGTTCACAAGAGGCTGGAACGATCTATACCCTGTGGGAGCGGGCTTGCCCGCGATAGCTTTTTCAGAGGCGACTCAACGAAACCGGTCAACCTCATGACGCAAGTCCGCCGCCAGCTTCTCCAGCTCTTTGGCAGTCACCGCCAGGTTCGACACCACTTCACGCTGCTCACTGTTCGCCAGCGCAATGCTTTGCAGGTTGCTGCTGAGCAACGTCGCGGTGCTGCTCTGCTCCTGAGTTGCAGTGGTGATCGCCGCAAATTGCTGGCCCGCCGAGCGGCTCTGCTCATCGATCCGCGCCAGGGCCGAGGCCACATTGGCGTTTCGTGACAAGCCTTCCTGCATCAGCACATTGCCTTGTTCCATGGTGCTGATGGCGTTGCCGGTTTCCTGCTGGATGCTTTGAATCATCCCGGAAATCTCATCAGTGGCCTGACGCGTACGCGAAGCCAGGTTGCGCACCTCGTCGGCCACCACCGCAAAACCACGACCCTGCTCACCGGCACGGGCCGCTTCGATGGCCGCGTTCAGCGCCAGCAGGTTGGTTTGATCGGCAATCGAGGTAATCACCCCGACGATGCCGCCGATTTCCTGGGAGCGCTGGCCGAGGGTGTTAATCACCGTCGCGGTGCTGTTCAAGGCGCCAGCAATTTGCTCCAGCGACGAGGAAGCCTCGTCCATCGACGTACGACCGATCTGCGTTTGTTGTGCGTTTTCCTGGGCCAGACGCTGGGTGTTGCCCATGTTGTCGGCGATGTTCAGGGACGTCGCGCTGAACTCTTCCACGGCGCCGGCCATGCTGGTGATTTCGCCCGACTGCTGCTCCATCCCTTCATAGGCACCACCGGACAGGCCGGACAAGGCCTGGGCACGGCTGTTGACCTCGCCGGAAGCCTTGCGGATGTGCTCGACCATGGTCGACAACGCCTGGCTCATCTGGTTGAAGGCACGGGCCAGCTGACCGATTTCGTCATTGCTCGACACGCTCAGGCGCACACTCAAATCACCGGCGCCCAATGCTTCTGCCTGACGCACCAGATCCCCCAACGGCGCGAGCTTGCTGCGCAGCAGCCAGACTGCCGAGCCGACCGCGATCAACATCGCCAGCAGACTGCCGATCGCCAATTGAATGCCGACACTCCAGGTCACGGCGCTGATTTCGGCTTGCGGCATGCTCGCCACCACCGACCACGGGCCGCCTTCAAACGGCACGGCCACGCTGTAGAAGTCTTCGGACTTGTCGCTCCAGAAATCGCCCTTGCCCGGGGTTTTCGCCAGATCGACGATGGCCGGGACTGCCTGATCCAGCGCTTGCACGCCCGCGATCGGCACCAGCCATTTGCGCTGTTCATCGAGCAACGCCAGCGAGCCGGTCTGGCCGATGCGGAAGCGCTTGAGATTCTCGAACTGCGCGTTCTGCGCGTCGGTGTAATCGAATCCTACGAACAGCACGGCAATCACCTTACCGCCGCTGTCACGTACAGGGGTGTACTGCGTCATGTAGGAGCGGTCGAAGAGCAAGGCGCGACCAACGTAGCTCTGCCCCGCCATCAATCGTGCATAGGCCGGATTAGCGTGATCCAGCAAGGTGCCGATGGCCCGGTTGCCATCCTGTTTGGTCAGGGATGTACTGACCCGAACGAAGTCTTCGCCGCTGCGCACAAACACCGTCGCAACGCCCGCGGTCATTTGCTTGAACTCGTCCACTTCCTTGAAGTTGTTGTTCAACACTTCGCTGCCCAAGTGCAGGCCAGGGGTCTGGGTGCCCGCCACGGCAACCGGCTCTTCCGGGTGCACGCTCAGACCCGCGCTGAAGCGTTTCTCGAACAGACCGGCCAAGCGCTGGGTGCTCTCACGCAACGTGCCGTGAAAGGTACTCAACTGATCGGCCAGCAACCGGGCTTCACTGGCCAGGTGCTCTTCGCGGGTGGCGAGGTTGGCGGTGTCCAGCGAACGCAGAGCGAACACGGTGCTGCCAGTGATGACAATCGCCAGTATCACGGCAAGCGCAAGACCAAGCTGTGAGGCGATCCGGGCACGAGGTTGAGACATGACAGCTCCTGGCCAAGTGACCGGATCATCCTGATCACGACGCGCACTCGGCAAAATTCTAATAAGGGAATTACGTCGAACCTGCACGAAGGTTCCACCTGCAGATTTTCGGCGGCAAATCTGAATACTTGAGTAATTAGCCGGGATATGGCGCAAAGCCTCTATTGCACAGGCTCTATCGATTCAGCTCAAGCGCTCGACATCCGGTAAATCCATGGCCCGGACCTCGCCTTGGAGGAAATCGCTGAGCCTGCGCAAACGTTCACCTCCAGGGCGGGTTTTCGGCCAGACGAGGTAATAATGCTCACCGCTGGCCACGGCAGTCGGCCACGGCAAACTCAGACGGCCCTGAGCGACATCCTCCGCCACCATCAGCAAATCCCCCATGGACACGCCGTAGCCCCGCGCCGCAGCAATCATGCCCAGCTCCAGCGTGTCGAACACTTGCCCGCCCTTGAGCGACACCTGATCAGCCAGACCCATGCGTTGCAGCCATGTGCGCCAGTCACGCCGGTCCGGTGCGGGGTGCAGCAGTTCAGTGCTGGCCAGACGCGCGACATCCCACGGTTGATCGTCCATCAGGTTCGGCGCACCGACCGGGATCAACTCTTCCGGGAACAGCAGCGTCGCCTCCCAGTCCGGGGGAAAATTCCCTGTGCTGAGGATGACGGCGCAGTCGAAGGGTTCGTGGTTGAAGTCCACGGTGTCGATGTCCATCCAGGCGCTGGTCAACTGCACTTCATTGCCCGGTTGCAAGTGCCGGAAGCGGCTCAGGCGCGCCAACAGCCAGCGCATGGTCAACGTCGACGGGGCTTTCATGCGCAGGATGTCATCCTCGGCGCGCAAGGTATTGCAGGCGCGTTCAAGCGCGGTAAAACCTTCACGAATGCCGGGCAGGATCAGCCGCGCTGACTCGGTCAGTTGCAGGTTGCGTCCGCTGCGATGAAACAGCCGGCAGGCAAAATGCTCTTCGAGCGTACGAATGTGTCGACTGACCGCGCTTTGGGTGATCGACAGTTCTTCCGCGGCGCGGGTAAACGAGCTATGCCGCGCCGCCGCTTCGAATGCGCGCAGGGCATACAAGGGAGGAAGACGACGGGACATTCGGAAAGCTCCTATAGCGCGGTTTGGCCACGTTAGCAGAAACTTGTCAGCATGAGTCTGACTCATGCCACCCATCCTTTTTATCCCTTTGTGAAAACCCCGCAGAGCGCCGAGAATCGGCTCTCTCCTGTTCTCTCTGATAATCGAGGCGTGATGACCATGCAGCATCCAGCACGTACCGAACTCTGGGCCATCCTGCGGCTGGCGGGGCCGTTGATTGCCTCGCAGTTGGCGCACATGCTGATGGTCCTCACCGACACTTTGATGATGGCGCGCCTGAGTCCGGAAGCGCTGGCCGGTGGCGGCCTGGGCGCGGCGACTTATTCGTTCGTGTCGATTTTCTGCATCGGCGTGATCGCGGCGGTCGGCACCCTGGTGGCGATCCGTCAGGGCGCGGGCGATATCGTTGGCGCCGCGCGACTGACCCAGGCCGGATTGTGGCTGGCGTGGTTGATGGCGTTGGTGGCGGGTCTGCTGCTGTGGAACCTAAAACCGGTGCTGCTGCTGTTCGGCCAGACCGAAACCAACGTCCAGGCGGCCGGGCAGTTTCTGCTGATCCTGCCGTTCGCCCTGCCCGGCTACCTGAGTTTCATGGCTCTGCGCGGTTTCACCAGCGCCATCGGCCGGGCAACGCCGGTGATGGTCATCAGCCTCGGCGGCACCGTGGCCAACTTCCTGCTCAACTATGCGTTGATCACCGGGATGTTCGGCCTGCCGAAAATGGGCCTGGTGGGCATCGGGCTGGTCACGGCGATTGTCGCCAACCTGATGGCCGTGGCGCTGGCGCTGCACATTCGTCGGCATCCGGCTTACGACGCTTATCCGCTGCGTCAGGGTTTGTCGCGGCCTAACCGACAGTATCTGAAAGAACTGTGGCGCCTCGGCCTGCCCATCGGCGGCACCTACGCAGTGGAAGTCGGTTTGTTCGCGTTCGCCGCGCTGTGCATGGGCACCATGGGCAGCACGCAACTGGCGGCGCACCAGATCGCCCTGCAGATTGTTTCGGTGGCGTTCATGATCCCGGCGGGGCTTTCGTACGCGATCACCATGCGCATCGGCCAGCATTACGGCGCCGGGCAGTTGCTCGATGCACGCCTGGCCGGTCGGGTCGGGATCGCCTTTGGCGCCGCGTCGATGCTGGGCTTTGCCATGGTCTTCTGGTTCCTGCCGAATCAGTTGATCGGCTTGTTCCTGGACCACAACGACCCGGCGTTCCAAGACGTCATCAATCTGGCCGTGAGCCTGCTGGCGGTGGCCGCGTGGTTCGAGCTGTTCGACGGTACGCAAACCATCGCCATGGGCTGCATTCGCGGGCTCAAGGACGCCAAGACCACGTTTCTGGTCGGGCTGGGTTGCTATTGGCTGATCGGTGCACCGGCCGCGTGGTGGATGGCCTTCAACTTGAACTGGGGGCCGACGGGCGTCTGGTGGGGATTGGCGTTGGGCTTGGCCTGTGCGGCGGTGAGTTTGACGCTGGCGTTTGAGTGGAAGATGAAGCGGATGATTCGGCGGGAGCCTTCAGTACAGCGTTTCGAAGTCCCTCAGCCAGATTGAGATCCCTGTAGGAGCGAGGCTTGCCCGCGAAGGCGGCGTGTCAGTTAACAAAAATGTCGACTGACACGCCGCCTTCGCGGGCAAGCCTCGCTCCTACAAGGGAGTCGTGTTTAGACCACGACTTCCAGGGCGGGCTGCTGGCTGGAACCGAAGGTCAGATATTCAACCAACTCCGCCAACGGCAACGGCTTGCTGATCAAATACCCCTGCACCTGATCGCAACCAAACCCGCGCAACAAATCCAGTTGCTCCGCCGTCTCCACGCCTTCAGCCACCACTTCAAGATTGAGGTTGTGCGCCAGGTTAATCATGGCGTGCACCAGCTTGCGATTCTCTTCGCGCTCCTCCATGCCGCCGACAAAGCTCTTGTCGACCTTCAGCAAGGCAATCGGCAGGCTGTTGAGGTGCACGAAGGACGAGAACCCGGTGCCAAAGTCATCCAGCGAGAAGCGCACGCCCAGGCGTCCTAGCGCGTCCATGGTCTGCTTCACCAGATCGCTGCGGCGCATGACCGCGGTTTCGGTCAGCTCGAATTCCAGCCATTGCGCCTCGACGCCGCGCTCGGCGATCAGCCGGCTCAGGGTCGACAGCAATTGGCTGTCCTGAAACTGCCGGAACGACAGGTTGATCGCCATGTGCAGCGCCGGCAAACCGCGTTCGCGCAGCGCCTGCATGTCCCGCAGGGCCCGGGAAATCACCCAGTAACCCAGCGGCACGATCAAACCGCTTTGCTCGGCCAGCGGCACGAACTCGCTGGGCGCCAGCAACCCGCGCTCGGCATGCCGCCAGCGCACCAGGGCTTCGAGGCCGACGATCTGGCCGTCCTCAAGGTTCATGCGTGGCTGGTAATGCAACTCCAGCTCGTCACGACGCAAAGCCCGGCGCAACTCGCTTTCGAGGTCGGCCATGCTGCGGGCATTGCGGTTGATGCGTTCGTTGAAGATATGAAATGTGCAGCCCTGAGTGCTCTTGGCTTGCTGCATGGCGATATGCGCATGCCACATCAGCGGGTCGGCGCCAGCCTGGGCCCTGGCGTGGGCGATGCCCAGGCTGGAACCGATCAACAGGCTTTCGCCGTCGACCCAGTAAGGCTCGGCCAGTGCTTCGGTGATGCGTTCGGCCATCCATTCGGCACGCTGGGGCGCGCGGCGGGTGTCAATCAGCAGGGCGAATTCATCGCTGCCCAGCCGCGCCAGTTGATCGCCGGCCTCAAGCTGGCTTTTCAGCCGCGCGACCACTTGCAGGATCAACCGGTCGCCGGCCTGGTGGCCAAGGGCATCGTTGGCGTGACGGAAGTTGTCGAGGTCAAGGTGACCGAGGGCCAGGCCGCGGCCGTCGTTTTCCGCCAGACGCGCGGCCAGCAAGGTCTGGAAACCCTGGCGGTTGGCGATGCCGGTCAGCGGGTCTTGCTCGGCCAGGCGTTGCAGGGTGTTTTCCAGCAAGCCGCGTTCACGCACATGGCGCAGGCAACGGCGCAGCATGCCGGGATCGAGATGATCGCGCACCAGCCAGTCGCTCACACCATCGGGCGGCGTCAGTGGCTCGTGCTCAAGCAGCAACACCGTCGGCAAGCTGCAACGGCCAGGTAGAGGCTGAAGCGCAGGAATCGTCAACAACACCGCGCTGCGGTTGTCATCGAACAGACTGCTGACCGACTCCCAGCTTGGCGCGCTGATGAGCACGGCCGAGCTCCCCATCGGAGCCAGACACTCGCGCAACAACGCTGCCCACGCTGGCTCTTCGGCCAGTAACAGCAAACGCAAGGGTTCGACAGGCGTAGACAAGCTAGCTCCCTAGACTCTGCAAAGATGTAGGCGGCGGGCATTATGCCGCGCCGGTAACCAATGACCAAATGACATCAGTTATCAAACGTGGCTGTGTGTCTGGAATACGAACATTAGCCGCAAATACACCGCGCATCCTGCTTGAAAGTATCAAAACCGGCAATTAGAGATAGCGTATTGCGTCACAAGTCGGAGAGAGCAGCACAAATCGCTGAGCCTGTTAAAATGCCGGCCCATTTCACAAATGACTCCCTGATTTCGTATGTCCCGACTCAATCCCCGGCAGCAAGAAGCCGTGAGCTACGTCGGCGGCCCTCTTTTGGTGCTCGCCGGTGCAGGCTCCGGCAAGACCAGCGTGATCACCCGCAAAATCGCGCACCTGATCCAGAACTGCGGCATCCGCGCCCAGTACATCGTCGCCATGACCTTTACCAACAAGGCGGCGCGCGAGATGAAGGAACGGGTCGGCACCCTGCTCAAGGGCGGCGAAGGCCGTGGCCTGACGGTGTGCACCTTCCACAACCTGGGCTTGAACATCATCCGCAAGGAACATGTTCGCCTGGGCTATAAGCCGGGCTTTTCGATCTTTGACGAAACCGATGTCAAAGCCCTGATGACCGACATCATGCAGAAGGAATACTCGGGCGACGACGGCGTCGACGAGATCAAGAACATGATCGGCTCGTGGAAGAACGACCTGATCCTGCCGCCCGAAGCCCTGGAAAACGCACGCAACCCCAAGGAACAGACCGCCGCCATCGTCTACACCCACTATCAGCGCACGCTCAAGGCGTTCAACGCGGTGGACTTCGACGACCTGATCCTGCAGCCGGTGAAGCTGTTCCAGGAACACCCCGACATTCTCGAAAAGTGGCAGAACAAGGTCCGCTACCTGCTGGTGGACGAATACCAGGACACCAACGCCAGCCAGTATTTGCTGGTGAAGCTGCTGATCGGCACGCGTAACCAGTTCACCGTGGTGGGCGACGATGACCAGTCGATCTACGCTTGGCGCGGCGCCCGCCCGGAAAACCTGATGCTGCTCAAGGACGACTATCCGTCCCTGAAAGTCGTCATGCTGGAGCAAAACTACCGCTCCACCAGCCGCATCCTGCGCTGCGCCAACGTGCTGATCTCGAACAACCCCCACGAATTCGAAAAGCAGCTGTGGAGCGAGATGGGCCACGGCGACGAAATTCGCGTGATCCGCTGCCGCAACGAAGACGCCGAAGCCGAGCGCGTGGCCGTGGAACTGCTGACCCTGCACTTGCGCACCGACCGCCCCTACAGCGATTTCGCGATTCTGTATCGCGGGAACTACCAGGCCAAGCTGATCGAACTGAAGCTGCAGCACCACCAGATTCCGTATCGCCTGTCCGGTGGCAACAGCTTTTTCGGACGTCAGGAAGTGAAAGACCTGATGGCCTACTTCCGCCTGATCGTGAACCCGGACGACGACAATGCCTTCCTGCGGGTGATCAACGTCCCACGCCGGGAAATCGGTTCGACCACGCTGGAGAAGCTTGGCAACTACGCCACCGGACGAAAAATCTCGATGTACGCCGCCACCGACGAAATCGGTCTGGGCGAGCATCTGGATGCGCGCTTCACCGATCGCTTGTCGCGCTTCAAGCGTTTCATGGACAAGGTCCGCGAGCAGTGCGCCGGGGAAGACCCGATCTCGGCGCTGCGCAGCATGGTCATGGACATCGATTACGAGAACTGGCTGCGTACCAACAGTTCCAGCGACAAGGCTGCCGATTACCGCATGGGTAACGTCTGGTTCCTGATCGAAGCGTTGAAGAACACGCTCGAGAAAGACGAAGAAGGCGAGATGACCGTCGAGGACGCCATCGGCAAACTCGTCTTGCGTGACATGCTGGAACGTCAGCAGGAAGAGGAAGACGGCGCCGAAGGCGTGCAGATGATGACCTTGCACGCCTCCAAGGGTCTGGAATTCCCTTACGTGTTCATCATGGGCATGGAAGAGGAAATCCTCCCGCACCGTTCCAGCATCGAAGCCGACACCATCGAAGAAGAACGCCGCCTGGCCTACGTGGGCATCACCCGCGCGCGTCAAACCCTGGCGTTCACGTTCGCGGCCAAGCGCAAGCAATATGGCGAGATCATCGATTGCGCGCCGAGCCGCTTCCTCGATGAACTGCCGCCGGACGATTTGGCGTGGGAAGGCAACGACGACACGCCGGTCGAAGTTAAAGCGGTTCGCGGAAATACCGCACTGGCTGATATACGCGCGATGTTAAAGCGCTAGAATTGCCTACTTTTTAACCAACCACTTTTTACAAGCTGGGCGCACCCGGCGCCAGTAGAGGAACGCTTCATGGAAGCACTGCACCAGAAAATTCGCGAACAAGGCATCGTGCTGTCCGATCAGGTCTTGAAGGTCGACGCCTTTTTGAACCACCAGATCGACCCGGCCTTGATGAAGCTGATCGGCGACGAGTTCGCTGCCCTGTTCAAGGACTCGGGCATCACCAAGATCGTCACCATCGAAGCCTCGGGCATCGCTCCGGCGATCATGACCGGTCTGAACCTCGGCGTGCCGGTGATCTTCGCTCGCAAGCAGCAGTCCCTGACCCTGACTGAAAACCTGCTGTCGGCGACCGTTTACTCGTTCACCAAGAAGACCGAAAGCACCGTGGCGATCTCCCCGCGCCACCTGACCAGCAGCGACCGCGTGCTGATCATCGATGACTTTTTGGCCAACGGTAAGGCATCACAGGCGCTGATCTCGATCATCAAACAGGCCGGCGCGACCGTGGCGGGTTTGGGTATCGTGATCGAGAAGTCGTTCCAGGGTGGTCGTGCGGAGCTTGATGCGCAGGGTTATCGGGTTGAGTCGTTGGCTCGGGTTCAATCGCTGAAGGATGGCGTGGTTACCTTCATCGAATAGCCAGCAGCACCGCATTTCCCCTGTGGGAGCCAGCCTGCTGGCGATGGCGTCGTGTCAGTCAAAACCTTCATGGCTGACAGACGGCCATCGCCAGCAGGCTGGCTCCCACAGTTGTTTTGTGTTGGCTGTTATTGCGCGGTGGCTTTGAGGCCGGTGAGCAACAAACGCTGAAACAAATCCTCTTTCAGCCCTTCCGGGTTCGTCAGCTGCATCCGCTCCAGATGCTCCGGGTATTGCGAAGCCTCAGGCGCATCCAGCGCAGCCTTGCCCAGCTCCAGAATTTCCGTGAGCTTGAACTTGCTCTTGAGCCAGTTCAGCGCCCGCAGCAAATCCCGCTCTTCGGCAGAGAAATCACACCCCAGCGGATACTCCGGAAACAAATTCGCATGCCGTGCCTGAATCGCCTGCAAGCGCTCCGGGCTGTTGTCGGCAAAACGCGGATCGATGCGAAAACCCTTCGGCAACTTGCCAACGTTTTGCGCTTGCTCGATCAACCCCGGCTGGAAGCGTGAGTCGCTGATGTTCAGCAACGCCTCGATCACCGCCGCGTCGGTCTTGCCGCGCAGATCGGCGATGCCATATTCGGTGACCACAACGTCCCGCAAATGCCGCGGGATCGTGCAATGGCCGTATTCCCAGACGATGTTTGAACTGACCTCACCGCCCGCCTCGCGCCAGCTACGCAATAGCAGCACCGAACGCGCACCTTCCAGCGCATGGCCCTGGGCGACGAAGTTGTACTGCCCGCCAACGCCGCTGAGCACTCGCCCGCTTTCGAGCTGATCAGCCACCCCAGCACCGAGCAGGGTCATGGTGAACACGGTGTTGATGAAGCGCGCATCCAGGCGCTGCAAGCGTTTGAGTTCTTCCTGGCCGTAGAGCTCGTTGATGTAGCTGATGCGGGTCATGTTGAATTCGAGCCGCTTGTTTTGCGGCAACTCGCGCAGGCGCTCATAGAAACTGCGCGGCCCGAGGAAAAACCCGCCATGTACGCTGATGCCGTCGGTTTGCGCGGCCTCATCCAGGGTGCCGGCATTCGCCTGTTGCTGGGTCGGCACGTCCGGGTAGACCTTGCGCCGCACGATCCCGGCATCGGCCAGCACCAGCAAGCCGTTGACGAACATTTCGCTGCAACCGTAAAGACCCTTGGCGAAAGGTTCGATTCCGCCTTCGCGCTCGATCAACTGCGCCCACTGGCTGAGGTTGATATCCGCCAGCAACGCCTTGTAACCGTCATTGTCAGCCTGGCGCGCAAGCAACGCAGCGGTCAGGGCATCGCCCATGGCACCGATGCCGATCTGCAAGGTGCCGCCATCGCGCACCAGCGTACTCGCGTGCAGGCCGATGAAGTGATCCTGGAAACCCACGGGCATGTTCGGCGTGGAGAACAACGTGGTGTTGTCCTTCTCGTCGATCAGCAGGTCGAACGCGTCGATGCCGATTTCGGCGTCTCCCGGCATGTAGGGCAAGTCGTTGTGGACTTGCCCTACCAACAGAATCGTCTCCCCCGCTTCCCGGCGCTTGGCGATCATCGGAAACAGGTCGAGGGTGATGTCCGGGTTGCAGCTCAGGCTGAGGCGATCGGGATGCTCGGAATGGCTGGCCACCAGTTGCGCGACCAAGTTCAAACCGGCAGCGTTGATGTCCCGCGCTGCGTGGCTGTAGTTGCTGCTCACGTAATCCTGCTGGGCCGACGCGCTATGCAACAGGCTGCCGGGCTGCATGAAGAATTGCTGGACATGGATATTCGCCGGCAGGTTGTCTTTGTGCAGGCCGGCGAGGAAATCCAGCTCTGGATAATCGCCAAACACTCGCTCGATGAAGGGTTCGAGAAAGCGTTTTTGCAAACCGTCACCCAAGGCAGGACGGCCCAGGCACAGGGCGGTGTAGATCGTCAGCTGCCGTTCGGGCAGTTGCGCGACACGTTGAAACAGCGCGTTGACGAAGCGGTTGGGTTTGCCTAAGCCGAGGGGCAAGCCCATGTGGATGTGCGCCGGCAACCGCGCCAATACGTCATCGACCGCCTGCTCGATAGAACACAGCTGCACCATCTGATCCTCCCTTACATTCCGTGAATTGGGGTTGGACCGAGCTTGCCGGGCCTTTGCTGCAAAGAATAGTCCCCGAACACAAATCGCAGGCACAAAAAAGCCGCTCGTGAGCGGCTTTTCGCTGGAGATGCAGGCTTATTTCAAGCCGGACATCTTCTGGATGGCGCCTTTGAGATCAGCGTCTGTGCAATCGGCGCAGGTGCCTTTAGGCGGCATCGCGTTGACGCCGGAGATCGCCTTCGCCAGCAAGCCGTCAAGGCCGCCTTCTTTCTTGGCGCGGTCGCCCCAAGCTGTCGCATCACCGACTTTCGGCGCGCCCAACAGGCCGGTGCCGTGGCAAGCGTTGCAATGTTTCGCAATCACAGAGTCAGGGGTTTTGGCATCACCGCCGCCCGCCGAAGCAGCAACTTCCATTCCCTTGCACTCTTTGCCCGCCACACAAACCTGGCCGACTGGCTCAAGGCGTTTGGCAATATCGTCGTTCGTCGCAGCTTGAGCGCTGACAGCCCATAGGGCCAATACGGTTGCTGGTGCAGCCAGCATTTTCATAATTAGGTTCACGCGTTCACCCTCAATGGTGGCTAGTCACGCCCACGGCCACGGTTCGCAGGCGGGCGCAAGTATAGCGGTAAGCCCGCCGCACTGAAACAACCCTAAAGTCGAAGGGGTCTTATGCGTGGCGGAAAAACAACTCGGGCACCTCCGCAATGCTGGCGGGACGCCTCTTTTCTTAGAAATTCGCTGGAGTAGCTGCGCTGATTAGTCGCGCCGGCGCATCGAACGGATTACGGAAACGGTGTGGCTTGGTACTTTCAAAGTAGTAGCTGTCGCCGGCTTCGAGCACAAAAGTTTCGAGTCCGACCACCAGTTCCAGTCGGCCTTCCACCAAAATGCCGGTTTCCTCGCCCTCATGGGTGAGCATCTCGTCACCGGTGTCGGCGCCAGGCGGGTAGATTTCATTGAGGAACGCGATAGCCCGGCTCGGGTGCGCCCGACCGACCAGTTTCATGGTCACTGCGCCATCGGAAATATCGATCAGCTCGTTGGCTTTGTAGACGATCTGCGTCGGTTTTTCCTGCAGGATTTCTTCGGAAAAGAACTCGACCATGGACATGGGAATCCCGCCCAGTACCTTCCTCAGCGAACTGATCGAGGGACTGACGCTGTTTTTCTCGATCATGGAAATCGTGCTGTTGGTGACGCCCGCGCGCTTGGCGAGCTCACGCTGGGAAAGACCTTTGAGCTTACGGATGGATTGCAGTCGTTCACCGACGTCCAATGCTGGAGCCTCCAGGGATTCAAGTAGTAGAAATATTGAGCGTTATCATGGCGACAGCGTTCAGTATTTACAACACTTTGGCCTGAATCCTGTTCAGCCAGTTGACTTCCGGTACGGACCGCTGACCGCTAACCCTCGGAATAGAGCTTTGGCACGCGGCGCAGGTTGCAGAAGATCTGGTAGGGAATCGTGTCAGCGGCGGCAGCCACCTCGCTGGCGAGGATGTTTTTGCCCCACAACTCCACGGTTGAACCCAGGCCAGCCTGCGGCACATCGGTCAGATCGATGCAGAGCATGTCCATCGACACCCGGCCAATCAACTGGCTGCGCTGTCCGGCTACCAATACTGGCGTGCCGGTTGGTGCATGACGCGGGTAACCATCGGCATACCCCATGGCCACCACGCCAACGCGCATTGGCTTGGGGGTGATGAATTTGGCGCCGTAACCAATTGGCTCGCCGGCCGGCAGTTCACGTACGCAAATCACTTTCGATTCCAGGGTCATCACCGGTTGCAGACGGGAGGCCACGGCGTTGGCTTCTTCAAACGGTGTGGCTCCGTAGAGCATGATGCCCGGGCGCACCCAGTCACTCGGAATTTGCGGCCAACCCAGCACCGCCGGCGAATTGCGCAGGCTGACCTCGGCGGACAAACCTTGGCGCGCCGCTTCAAACACTGCAACCTGTTCGGCGCTGGCCTGCTCGTGCAACTCATCGGCACGGGCGAAGTGGGTCATCAAGACGATCTTCGCCACCTTGCCGCTGGCCAGCAGTCGTTGATAACCCGCCTGATAATCCTTTGGATGCAAGCCAACCCGGTGCATGCCCGAATCGAGTTTGAGCCAGACCGTGATCGGCTTGCTCAACGCGGCGTTCTCGATGGCTTCGAGCTGCCACAAGGAATGCACCACGCACCAGAAATCATGCTCGACGATCAGCGCCAGCTCATCGGCTTCGAAAAAACCTTCCAGCAACAACACCGGTGCGCGAATGCCCGCGGCGCGCAGCTCCAACGCTTCTTCGATGCAGGCCACGGCAAACCCGTCCGCATCGGCTTCCAGCGCCTGGGCGCAACGCACCGCGCCATGGCCGTAGGCATCGGCCTTGATCACCGCGAGGGCCTTGGCCCCCGCCGTAAGCTCACGGGCGATTTGGTAGTTGTGGCGCAGGGCTTGAAGGTCGATCAGGGCACGGGCTGGACGCATGGCGGCAGGCTTCTAGGCGGTCATGGAAATAAAAACCGGCACTGGCTGACGGCGTAAACCGCCAACAGCACCGGGAGAGGGATCTTTCTGACAGGCTTACGGCAGAGCGGCCACAACCGACAGCTCAACCAGAATTTCCGGTTCGCACAGCTTCGACTCAACTGTCGCACGGGCCGGGGCGACGCCTTTCGGCAGCCACTTGTCCCACACTGCGTTCATGCCTTCGAAATGCGCGTCGATGTCTTTCAGGTAAATCGTCACCGACAGCAAACGGCTCTTGTCGGTGCCTGCCAGATCGAGCAAACGCTCGATGTTGGCCAAGGTTTCACGGGTCTGCTGTTCAATCCCGGCACTCATGTCGTCGCCGACTTGCCCTGCCAGATAAACGGTGCCGCTGTGGACAACGATCTGGCTCATGCGCTCATTGGTGAGCTGGCGCTGGATTGACATGTTTTGCGGACTCCTGAAGTTTGGTGCCGTAACGGGAAATATCGAGGCCTTCGGCGCTGATCTGCGGCGTTTTTTTCGCCATCAGGTCGGCCAGCAAACGGCCGGAACCGCACGCCATGGTCCAGCCGAGCGTGCCGTGGCCGGTGTTCAGGAACAGGTTGCTGAACGGCGTGGCGCCAACGATTGGCGTACCGTCCGGAGTGGTCGGACGCAGACCGGTCCAGAAACTCGCCTGGGCCAGATCGCCGCCCTGAGGATAAAGGTCGTTGACGATCATCTCCAGGGTTTCGCGCCGACGCGGGTTCAGCGACAGGTCAAAACCGGCTATCTCAGCCATGCCGCCGACACGGATACGGTTGTCGAAACGAGTGATCGCGACCTTGTAGGTCTCGTCGAGAATGGTCGACGTCGGGGCCATCGCCGGGTTGGTGATCGGCACGGTCAGGGAGTAACCCTTGAGCGGATACACCGGGGCCTTGATGCCCAGCGGCTTGAGCAGTTGCGGCGAGTAGCTGCCGAGTGCCAGCACGTAGCGGTCAGCGGTTTCCAGCTTGCCGTCGATCCACACGCCGTTGATGCGATCACCGGCATAGTCGAGCTTCTGAATGTCTTGGCCGAAGCGGAATTCCACGCCCAGTTTCACGGCAATTTCGGCCAGTCGAACGGTGAACATCTGGCAGTCGCCGGTCTGATCGTTCGGCAGGCGCAGGGCACCGGCGAGGATGTCGGTGACGCCGGCCAGCGCCGGTTCAACCCGAGCAATGCCAGCGCGGTCGAGCAGTTCGAACGGCACGCCGGACTCCTTCAAAACGGCGATGTCTTTCGCGGCGTTGTCGAGCTGAGCCTGAGTGCGGAACAGTTGTGTAGTACCGAGGCTGCGGCCTTCGTAGGCAATGCCGGTTTCAGCGCGCAATTCGTCGAGGCAGTCACGGCTGTACTCGGACAGACGGACCATGCGCTCTTTGTTCACTGCGTAACGGCTGGCGGTGCAATTGCGCAGCATCTGCGCCATCCACAGGTATTGGTCGATGTCGGCGGTGGCCTTGATCGCCAGCGGCGCGTGGCGCTGCAACAGCCACTTGATGGCCTTGAGCGGCACGCCCGGCGCGGCCCATGGCGAGGCATAACCCGGCGATACCTGCCCGGCGTTGGCGAAACTGGTCTCCATGGCAGCGGCCGGCTGACGGTCTACCACCACCACTTCAAACCCGGCACGCGCCAGATAATAAGCACTGGTGGTACCGATGACGCCGCTACCCAAGACCATAACGCGCATTTTCATATCCCTCATCGCGGCTCGCCGCTGACGTTCGTAGTTGTAGAGCATTGATGTGCGCAGTGTAAAAAAGATTAGGCAGTGCTTTTCACTATATAACTGCCTATATTTGGCGAGAATTCTCGGCAAAAACCCTTTTCACGGAGGCGCATCCCCTATGCGTACCAACACTCAAACCAAACGTGAGCTGGACAAGATCGACCGCAACATCTTGCGGATCCTGCAAGCGGACGGACGCATCTCTTTCACCGAGCTGGGGGAAAAGGTCGGGCTCTCGACCACGCCGTGTACCGAGCGGGTCCGGCGGCTGGAGCGCGAAGGGATCATCATGGGCTACAACGCCCGGCTCAATCCGCAGCACCTCAAGGGTAGTCTCCTGGTCTTTGTCGAGATCAGCCTCGACTACAAATCCGGCGATACTTTCGAAGAGTTCCGACGTGCGGTGCTGAAGCTGCCTCACGTGCTGGAGTGCCATTTGGTGTCAGGGGATTTCGACTACCTGGTGAAGGCGCGGATCTCCGAGATGGCTTCGTACCGCAAATTGCTCGGCGATATCCTGCTCAAGCTGCCGCATGTGCGCGAATCCAAGAGCTATATCGTGATGGAAGAGGTGAAAGAGAGTTTGTGCTTGCCGATTCCGGATTGAGACTTTTTGGTGTCTATTCAGGCCCCATCGCTAGCAGGCTAGCTCCCACAGTTGATCTTCAGCGGACACAGATCCAGTGTGGGAGCTAGCCTGCTAGCGATTACAGGCGACTAGGTCTTCCCTTAGACGAGGACTTGTCGGGTGGAAGCCATGTACTCATGAATCTGCTTCTCCACCCGCGGATGAATCAGCTCCACCGGCCCCCGCCCATTCGGGCACGGCAAGGTCTTGGTGGTGCCAAACAACCGGCAAATCAGCGGCCGCTCGTCATACACCGTGCAGCCATTGGGCCCCAGGTGTACGCAGTTGAGCTCATCCATCGCCGCATCCTGCTCGGCGCGGGTCTTGCGCGGCAGGCGGGACATTTCTTCCGGTGAGGTCGTCACCGGTCCACAGCAGTCATGGCAGCCGGGCACGCAATCGAACGAGGGGATCTGCTGGCGCAGCGTGCGAATTTTCTGACTGTTGCAGCTCATCGAAGCGGTAACCAAAAGCGGGACAGACCGGGAGTCTGACGCAAAAGCCGCGATCCAGACAGCATCAACCGACCAATGTTGCCCGCGCCGGAAGGTCCGGCTTATGCTCCGTCAAATTTTCCAGACACACGAATCAGGGACGCTCACATGAATGCCCGTGCCCAGCACACCGCCTCTTACTACGCCGCCAGCAGCCTGTCGCAGCCCGATCATCCGGTACTGCAATGCGATCTGGTGGCGGACGTGTGCGTGGTCGGCGGCGGGTTTTCCGGGCTGAACACGGCGCTCGAACTGGCCGAACGTGGTTTCAGCGTGGTGTTGCTGGAAGCGCACAAGATCGGCTGGGGCGCCAGCGGACGCAATGGCGGGCAATTGATTCGGGGCGTCGGCCACGGCCTCGATCAGTTCACCAACGTGATCGGTGCGGACGGCGTGCGCCAGATGAAACTCATGGGCCTGGAAGCGGTGGAAATCGTCCGCCAGCGCGTCGAGCGTTTTCAGATCCCTTGCGACCTGACCTGGGGTTACTGCGACCTGGCGAACAAGCCCCGCGACCTCGAAGGCTTTGCCGAAGACGCCGAAGAGCTGCGCGGCCTCGGCTACCGCTACGAAACCCGGCTGCTGCAAGCCAATGAAATGCATACGGTGGTGGGATCCGACCGCTATGTCGGTGGCCTGATCGACATGGGTTCGGGCCATCTTCACCCGCTTAACCTGGCGCTGGGCGAAGCCGCCGCCGCGCAGCAGTTGGGCGCGAAGCTGTTCGAACAATCGGCGGTGACCCGCATCGATTACGGCCCGGAAGTAACGGTCCATACCGCACAAGGCACTGTTCGCGCCAAGACGCTGGTGCTGGGCTGCAACGCTTACCTCAACGAACTGAATCCGGAACTCAGCGGCAAAGTGCTGCCCGCCGGCAGCTACATCATTGCCACCGAGCCATTGAGCGAAGAACTGGCGCACTCACTCCTGCCGCAGAACATGGCGGTCTGCGATCAACGGGTGGCCCTGGATTACTACCGACTCTCGGCAGATCGGCGTTTGCTGTTCGGTGGCGCCTGCCACTATTCGGGCCGCGACCCGAAGGACATCGGCGCGTACATGCGACCGAAGATGCTGGAAGTATTCCCGCAACTGGGTGGGGTGAAGATCGACTATCAATGGGGTGGGATGATCGGCATCGGCGCCAATCGCCTGCCGCAGATCGGGCGACTCAAGGATCAGCCGAATGTGTATTACGCACAAGCGTATTCCGGGCATGGGTTGAACGCCACGCATTTGGCGGGCAAGTTGTTGGCCGAGGCGATCAGCGGGCAGCAGGGGGGTGGGTTTGATTTGTTTGCCCGGGTGCCGCATATCACCTTCCCGGGCGGCAAGCATTTGCGCTCGCCATTATTGGCGTTAGGGATGTTGTGGCATCGGCTTAAAGAATTGGTCTGAACCTGATTCAGCGACATGTGCCGCCCGTGTAGCAGCTGACGAGCCCCGCGAGGCAGCGTTCGGCGGCGAAGCCGTCGCAAAACCTGCAACCGCGTTCTTTCGGGCAAACTGCGGCGTCTGATTTACGACTGCTACGCAGTCGGACGCAGCCTTCGGCAGCTGCTACAAGTGGTCGCGTTTCAACTCACAAACGCCAGAACGGCTTCAAGCCCTCCTCCCGCGCCTGCTCCCGACTCAATCCGACATCCCTAAGCTGCTCCGGCGTAAGCTCCAGCAACGCCTTGCGCGTGTGCAGACGATGCCAGAACAAGCCCCAGCGACTCAGGCCGGACGGTGCGTTGCGCATGACCGCCTCGCGTGCGCCGTTGATTTGCCCTGCCGCCAGTTCCTGACTGTGTATCGTCAGCCGCACATCGCTCAAGCCGTTCATTTTGATTGCTCCTGTTTACTTGGGTAGCCAGAGCTTTCATGATGCGCGGACGGCGAAAAGCATTACAGATTCAACGAGACTGTATTAACTCCATACAGATTCTCCGTTTTAGCGTCTGAATCCGATATTTTCGCCCAATCTGTACTGGTTAAACGAATCACCCACTCCGAGACTGCGCCATGACCCTTTACGTCAACCTAGCCGAATTGCTCGGCACGCGTATCGAACAGGGCTTCTATCGCCCCGGTGACCGGCTGCCCTCGGTGCGGGCATTGAGTGTCGAGCATGGGGTCAGCCTGAGCACGGTGCAGCAGGCCTATCGCGTGCTGGAAGACAGCGGGTTGGCGACTCCCAAACCCAAGTCCGGCTACTTCGTACCGGTGGGTCGCGAACTGCCGGAGCTGCCAGCAATCGGCCGCCCGGCCCAGCGCCCGGTGGATATTTCGCAGTGGGATCAGGTGCTGGAATTGATCCGCGCCGTCCCGCGCAAGGATGTCGTGCAACTGGGTCGCGGCATGCCGGACATCACCTCGCCGACCATGAAACCGCTGCTGCGCAACCTGGCGCGAATCAGCCGTCGGCAGGACATGCCCGGCCTGTATTACGACAACATCTACGGCACCCTCGAACTGCGCGAACAGATCGCCCGCCTGTTGCTTGATTCCGGTTGCCAATTGACGGCCCACGACCTGGTGGTAACCACCGGGTGCCACGAAGCGCTGTCCACCAGCATTCGCGCCATCTGCGAGCCGGGGGATATCGTGGCGGTGGACTCGCCAAGCTTTCACGGTGCCATGCAGACCCTCAAGGGCCTGGGCATGAAAGCCCTGGAAATCCCCACCGACCCAATCACCGGGATCAGCCTCGATGCGCTAGAACTGGCGCTGGAGCAGTGGCCGATCAAGGCCATACAGTTGACGCCCAACTGCAACAACCCGCTGGGCTACATCATGCCGGAATCGCGCAAACGCGCGTTGTTGCTGCTCGCACAGCGTTTCGACGTGGCGATTATCGAAGACGATGTGTATGGCGAACTTTCCTACAGCTACCCGCGCCCACGCACGATCAAATCCTTCGACGAAGACGGCCGCGTCCTGCTGTGCAGTTCCTTTTCCAAAACCCTGGCGCCCGGTCTGCGCATCGGCTGGGTCGCGCCCGGCCGCTATCTGGAACGGGTGCTGCACATGAAATACATCAGCACCGGCTCCACAGCACCACAACCGCAGATTGCGATTGCCGAATTTCTCAAGGCCGGACATTTCGAACCGCATTTGCGGCGGATGCGCACGCAATACCAGCGCAGCCGCGACTTGATGATCGACTGGGTCACGCGCTACTTCCCCGCTGGCACCCGCGCCAGTCGCCCCCAAGGCAGCTTCATGCTGTGGGTCGAGCTGCCGGAAGGCTTCGACACCCTGAAACTGAATCGCGCCCTGCACGATCAAGGCGTACAGATTGCCGTCGGCAGCATCTTTTCCGCCTCGGGCAAGTACCGCAACTGTCTGCGGATGAACTACGCTGCCAAGCCAACACCGCTGATCGAAGAGGCCGTGCGCAAGGTCGGCGCCGCAGCGATCAAACTGCTGGCGGAATCGGATTACATCACTGACTGACCTTTCTCAGGAAACCAGCGTCCATATGCCGACATTTGCCGCCAATCGGAACGATCCCACGTGAGAGTCAGACAGCCCCTGCTCGCTCTTCTGTTACTCGCCTCGTTCCTGGGCGGTTGCGCCAGCTTCGATGTTCAGCGCGAACCGAGCCAGGCACTGCCCGCCAGCGATTCGGAATTCGGCCGTTCAATTCAGGCTCAGGCCGCGCCCCATGAGGGCAAGTCCGGCTTTCGTCTGCTGTCCAATAGCAGCGAAGCCTTCATGGCCCGTGCCGAGTTGATCCGCAACGCCCAAAGCAGCCTCGATTTGCAGTACTACATCGTGCATGACGGCATCAGCACGCGGATGCTGGTGGACGAGTTGCTCAAGGCGGCGGATCGCGGCGTGCGCGTGAGAATCCTGCTCGATGACACCACCAGCGATGGCCTGGACTGGATCATCGCCACCCTCGCCGCGCACCCGCAGATTCAGATCCGGCTGTTCAACCCGCTGCACCTGGGCCGCAGCACCGGCGTGACGCGCACCATGGGCCGGTTGTTCAACCTGTCGCTGCAACACCGGCGCATGCACAACAAGTTGTGGCTGGCGGACAACAGCGCGGCGATCGTCGGCGGCCGCAACCTGGGAGACGAATACTTCGATGTCGAGCCCAACCTGAATTTCACCGACATCGACATGCTCGGTGTCGGGCCGGTGGCCGAGCAACTTGGCCACAGCTTCGACCAGTACTGGAACAGCGCACTGAGCAAGCCGATCGACGAATTCCTGTCGAGCAGACCGACGCAAAAAGACCTGCAAAATACCCGCACGCGCCTGGAAGAATCCCTGGAAGAGACCCGCAAGCAGAATCACGCGCTGTATCAGCAACTGATGACTTACACCACACAGCCACGCATGGACATCTGGCGCCGGGAATTGATCTGGGCCTGGAACCAGGCATTGTGGGATGCACCGAGCAAAGTCTTGTCAGACGGCGAGCCTGATCCTCATTTGTTGCTGACCACGCAACTGGCGCCCGAACTCAGGGGGGTCAGCAAAGAGCTGATCATGATCTCGGCTTACTTCGTACCGGGGGAGCCTGGGCTGGTGTACCTCACCGGCCGGGCCGACGCCGGGGTGTCGGTGCACTTGTTGACCAACTCGCTGGAAGCCACGGACGTGCCGGCCGTGCACGGCGGTTATGCACCTTATCGCCGGGCGCTGCTGGAACACGGCGTGAAGTTGTACGAGTTGCGCCGCCAGCCTGGTGAAGGTGGCGGCAGCGGGCCGCATATTTTCTACAGCAAGTCTTACCGTGGCTCCGATTCCAGCCTGCACAGCAAGGCGATGATCTTCGACCAGCAGAAATCCTTCATCGGCTCGTTCAACTTCGACCCGCGCTCGGTGCTGTGGAACACCGAAGTCGGTGTATTGGTGGACAGCCCTGAGCTCGCCGTCTATGTGCGCAAAGCGGCCATGGAGGGTATGGCGCCGCCCTTGAGTTATCAGGTGAAGCTGGAAAACGAGCGGATCGTCTGGGAGACGGAAGACGACGGCAAGATGCACGTGCTCACCAAGGAACCCGGGAGCCTGTGGCGTCGCTTCAATTCCTGGTTCAGCACCGCCGTGGGACTGGAACGGATGTTGTAGTCAGGAGTCGCGATCAATTGTGGCGAGGGAGCTTGCTCCCGCTGGGCTGCGAAGCAGCCCCGGATCATCCACCTCTGTTCAAACAGGCGGAACGCGGGCTCCGATTTGCGACTGCTGCGCAGTCGAGCGGGAGCAAGCTCCCTCGCCACAGATTTGTGCAAAGCTCAGGCAGGCTCGGCAACCGTGCCAAACGCGCCTTGGCGTCTCAGCAAAATCACCAATCCAAACGCTCCCGCCGCCATCAGCAACGGCAACGCATGCCCGCTGATCCACTGGCTGCCGGCACCGGCGGCCAACGGTCCGATCAGACAACCAATGCCCCACAGCTGCGCAATATGCGCATTGGCTCGCACCAGTGCATCGTCGCGATACCGTTCGCCGATCAGGATCAGCGACAAGGTGAACAATCCCCCGGCGCTGGCACCAAACAGCACCCACAACGGCCAGATCAGCAGCGTGTCGATCAGCATCGGGATCGCCAGGCTCGAGAGCATCAGCACCACAGCGCAACCGGTGAACAGCGTGCGTCGCGACAGGTAGTCCGCCAGCGCACCAATCGGCAATTGCAGTAAGGCATCGCCGACCACCACGGTGCTGACCATTGCCAGTGCGATTTCCGTGGTGAAGCCCTGACGCAGGCAATAAACCGGCAACAAGGTCAGGATCATTGCTTCGAACGCGGCGAACAGCGCCACTCCCCAGGCAATCGCCGGCAACCCCCGGCAGAAGCCCCACAAGTCTATGAAGGTGACGCTGCAGGCTTCGCTGGTCGGTGCGCCGCTGCGACCCAGCAGCAGGAACGGCGCCGCCGTGAGCAAACCGACGCCGACCCAGAATCCGTAATCGTGTTCGGTGCCCAGAACGCCCAGCAACAACGGTCCGGCGAGCTGACTCAGCGCATAGCTGCTGCCATACAGCGCCACCAATCGCCCGCGCCATTGTTCGACCACCAGTTGGTTGATCCAGCTTTCACCGAGGATGAAAACCAGGGTCAGGATCACCCCGATCATCAGCCGCAACAGCAGCCAGATAGGGTAACTCGGCAACAGCGCCAGCAAACCGATGGACACCGCCCCGGCCCACAGGCACAGACGCATCAGATTGGCCGTGCCAAGCTGCGAGGCCAGATGGCTGGAGATCTTCGCCCCCAGCAATACGCCAATCGCTGGCATGGCGGCCATTACACCGATTGCGAATGAACCGTAACCCCAGCCTTCCAGGCGAAACGACACCAGCGGCATGCTGACACCCAGGGCCAGGCCGACACTCAAGACAGACGCCAACACGGCGAAATAAGTCGCCCAACGCATTTCCCACGCTCCTGTGGATAATTTTTGGCAACACACAAAACAATGTGGGAGCGAGCCTGCTCGCGATGACGGAACAACATTCAACATTGATGTCGACTGTCACACCGCTATCGCGAGCAGGCTCGCTCCCACAAGGGATCTACGTCGTTAGAAAAACCGACTTACAACTTGATCCAGGTCGCCTTCAGCTCGGTGTACTTGTCGAACGCGTGCAGCGACTTGTCGCGGCCGTTACCCGACTGCTTGAAGCCACCGAACGGAGCAGTCATATCGCCGCCATCGTACTGGTTGACCCACACGCTGCCGGCGCGCAGTGCTTTGGCGGTCAGGTGTGCCTTGGAGATGTCCTTGGTCCACACCGCAGCGGCCAAGCCGTAAGGGGTGTCGTTGGCAATCGCAATGGCTTCTTCGGCGGTGTCGAAAGCGATCACCGACAACACTGGGCCAAAGATTTCTTCCTGGGCGATTTTCATCGCGTTGGTCACGCCGTCGAAAATCGTTGGCTCAACGTAGGTGCCACCGGATTCCTGCAAGGTACGCTTGCCGCCAGCCACCAGTTTGGCGCCATCGGTATGGCCGGATTCGATGTAGGACAGCACAGTGTTCATTTGCTGAGTATCCACCAGCGCGCCAACGTTGGTCGCCGGGTCCAGCGGATTGCCCGGTTTCCAGGTCTTCAGCGCTTCGATCACCAGCGGCAGGAAAGTGTCCTTGATCGAACGCTCGACCAGCAAACGCGAACCGGCGGTGCAGACTTCGCCCTGGTTGAAGGCGATGGCACCGGCCGCAGCTTCAGCTGCGGCTTGCAGGTCCGGGGCATCGGCGAACACGATGTTCGGGCTCTTGCCGCCGGCTTCAAGCCAGACGCGCTTCATGTTCGATTCGCCGGAGTAGATCAGCAATTGCTTGGCGATCTTGGTCGAACCGGTGAACACCAGCGTGTCGACGTCGTTGTGCAGGGCCAAGGCCTTGCCGACGGTGTGACCGTAGCCCGGCAGCACGTTGAGCACGCCTTTCGGAATACCGGCTTCGACGGCCAGCGCAGCGATGCGGATGGCGGTCAGTGGGGATTTTTCCGACGGCTTGAGGATCACCGAGTTACCGGTGGACAGCGCCGGGCCGAGTTTCCAGCAGGCCATCATTAACGGGAAGTTCCACGGCACGATCGCGCCGACGACACCGACCGGCTCGCGGGTCACCAGACCCAGTTGGTCATGAGGGGTCGCGGCGACTTCGTCGTAAATCTTGTCGATGGCCTCACCGCTCCAGCTCAACGCTTGCGCCGCGCCGGGAACGTCGATGTACAGGGAATCGCTGATCGGCTTGCCCATGTCCAGGGTTTCAAGCAGGGCCAGCTCTTCGGCGTGCTGCTTTAGCAGGCCGGCAAAACGAATCATGGTGGCTTTGCGTTTGGTCGGTGCCAGGCGCGACCAGACACCGGAATTGAACGTGGCACGAGCGTTTTCAACGGCACGTTGGGCGTCGGCGGCGTCACAGCTGGCAATCTTGCCCAGCAGACGGCCATCGACCGGGCTGATGCACTCGAAGGTCTCGCTGGAGACGGCATCGGTGTATTCGCCATTGATGTAGGCACGGCCTTCGATCTTCAGATCGCGAGCCCGTTGTTCCCAATCGTCACGAGTCAGGGTGGTCATTCGAGTGTCCTCCTCTTATTGAATACGAGCGCCCCGCGTTCTTCGCGGGCGTTCTCAGGAATTCTGCCCCGCGAGCCTGATTTTTCGGCCCAAGGCAACCGCCACCCTAAACCAGCGGCAGGTGAAGTTTCAATATATTTGACATAAGGCCGGCAAACGGCCTTGCGATGTTCATTTTAATAAACATAGACTTTGGGTCTTTTCAGCCATCGCGCCGCAATCACGGGGAATTACAACAATGAATATCCAGGATGTCGTCGACTTCAGTCTCGCCACTACCGAGCCCGAGCGCTACAAACCGGACCAGGCGAAAATCCTGAAGGGCGATCCCGAACAAGTGGTCTACAACCACTACAACAGCCCTTGCGGCCAGTTGAATGCGGGGGTTTGGGAAGGCGCAGTCGGCCAGTGGCATGTGAACTTCACCGAGCATGAGTACTGCGAAATCATTCAGGGCGTTTCAGTGCTGCGCGACAACGAAGGCAACGGCAAGACCCTGCGCGCGGGGGATCGCTTCGTGATCCCGGCCGGGTTCCGCGGCACCTGGGAAGTGCTGGAAACGTGCCGCAAGATTTATGTGGCGTTTGAACAGAAGGCCTGAGGATTTGTGCTGTCAGGACTGGCCTCTTCGCGGGCAAGCCTCGCTCCTACAGTGGATTGCGTCCGTCCTGTAGGAGCGAGGCTTGCCCGCGAAGGCGTACTGACAGGCAACGCACAACCCGCAGGCAACAAAAAAGGCCCGTATCTCGCGATACGGGCCTTTTTCGTAAGAGGGAAAAATCAATTACTTGATTTTGCCTTCTTTGTAGATCACGTGCTTGCGAACAACCGGATCAAATTTCTTGATCTCGATTTTGTCCGGGGTAGTACGCTTGTTCTTGTCGGTAGTGTAGAAGTGACCAGTACCGGCGCTCGAAATCAAACGAATCAATTCACGCATGATTAGCTCCCTTAGATCTTGCCGGCTTTGCGGATTTCGGCCAGCACGACAGTGATGCCACGCTTGTCGATGATACGCATGCCTTTGGCAGATACGCGCAGACGCACGAAACGTTTCTCTTCTTCAACCCAGAAGCGGTGATGCTGCAGGTTCGGCAGGAAACGACGACGGGTTTTGTTGTTTGCGTGGGAAATGTTATTCCCAGTCACCGGACCCTTACCGGTAACTTGACATACTCTCGACATGCCTCAGCCCTCTAAAACCACATGCCCAACCCGGCATGGGTTGGCCGCTTAATCTCTCAGTCATTTGGCGCCAGGCGCCGCGTTTCTTTAGAGGTCTTACCGGCTACACCTACAGTGAAGGAACCGGGCCCCTAGAAAAGAGCGCTGCTTTATACCAGAAAGACTGAAGAGCAACAACATTCCGTGTGCACGGACTTGATAAAAACCCCGTTTTTCGGGCTGCGAGCGCCTTGGATAAAGGCTGTCATCGATAGAGACCGCTCGTCGCAGAGAATCGGCCAACCGACCGATTCCGGGTTTTCCTCGGCCCGCATCACCGAAAACAAGCGCACATAGTCCCCTTAAAATGAAAAAGGGGATAGTCATTTGCAAAAGAGCCCACTAGGGTATAATGCTGTTCACTTAAGTATTTGAGTCCAAGCCGGGCTTATCCGAAAATCCGATGCCAGACCTCTGGCATCGGATTTTTTATGTCTGTTCAACAAGATCTGCTCGACCTCGGCGACCTTTTCAACTTCTGCGACCTGAGCACCTTCACCCAAAACATTCCCATCGAGTGGGTAGCGTCTGCGCTGGATCTTTCCAGTCAGGCGACCATTCGCCGACGTCGCCTGCCCGCTGACCAAGTGCTCTGGTTGGTACTCGGCATGGCCTTGTTTCGTGACGAGCCGGTTCATGAGGTGGCCAGACGATTGAACATCTGCGCTCAAGGCCTGGCCACCGACCACTTGTTGGCCCGCAGTGGTGTGACCGAGGCGCGCAAGCGACTCGGTGCCGATCCTGTTGAGTGGTTATTCCGCAAGACCGGGACCCAATGGGGCGCGGAGCGCTATGACGATGATACCTGGCATGATCTGCAGGTATTCGCGGTGGACGGTGCACTTTTGCGTACTCCGGATACGCCCGAGCTTCGAGATCACTTCGGGTCGGGAAACACTCCAAGCGACCGCCAGACGCCGTTTCCGATGCTGCGCTTGGTGGCCCTGATGAATGTGCGTTCGCACGTGATCATGGATGCTCAATTGAGCCCTTATCGACGCAGTGAAATGCGCTTGGCCGACGAATTTTTGCAGCAGATACCCGACCACTCGGTGACGCTGTTCGACAAAGGTTTTTGGGGTGCCGAGCTGCTGTCGAGCCTGAGCGGAGCAGGCATCAACCGTCATTGGTTGATCCCGGCAAAAAAGGGACTGGTCTGCGAGGAAGTGGCCCGTTACAGCCAGCACGACAGGTTAGTGCGTATGAAAGTCTCACCGCAGGCCAGAAAGCGAAACCCGGTTCTTCCAACGCACTGGGAAGTACGCGAAGTCAGTTATGAAATCAAAGGCAAGGTGAAGACCGTCATGACGTCGTTGCCGGCCAAGACCTACAACACTCAAGCCGTTGCCAAACTTTACCAAGAGCGTTGGGAAATCGAATTGGGCTTCAGGGACATCAAGAGTTCGATGCAACAGAACGCAATGACCTTGCGCAGCAAAAAAGTCGAGCTGATCTATCAGGAAGTGTGGGGGCTATTGCTGGCTTATAACGTGATTCGTCGAGAGGCCAGTCAGGCGGCGGTGGCGTTTGGCCGACCACCCTCGGACATCCGTTTCAAACCCGTTTGTCAGTACATCGCCGTGCAACTGATCGTGATGGCGGCGGCTAATCCGATTTCAGCCACAGGAAGACGCTTGGCTGAGTTGAGAGCAGGGATAGGAGGATTGTTTCTGGATCACCGCCCAAGGCCTTCGAGACCAAGGACGGTGAAAATTTCGAAAACCCGATTTCCAGTGGACCGTAAGGCTGCTCCGCTTAAGTGAACAGCATTACCACTAGGGTAAGCCTTTTCCAGACTGCACTTGCAGATGGGCCTTCGATCTGTAAAGGAATCCGACCATGCGCCTCGCTGCCCTACCGCTGCTGCTCGCCCCTCTTCTGCTGAGCCCATTGGCCTATGCCGCCGCGCTGAGCGTCTGCACCGAGGCAAGTCCCGAAGGGTTCGACGTGGTGCAATACAACTCGCTGACCACCACCAATGCCTCGGCTGACGTGCTAATGAACCGCTTGGTGGACTTCGATACCGCCAGCGGCAAAGTGGTCGCCAGCCTTGCGGACAGCTGGGAAGTCACGCCCGATGGCCTGACGTACGTGTTCAAACTGCACCCGCAGGTGAAATTTCACCGCACCGAGTACTTCAGCCCGACGCGCGAGCTGACCGCCGAAGACGTGAAATTCAGCTTCGACCGCATGCTAGACCCGGCGAACCCTTGGCACAAGGTCGCCCAGAGCGGCTTCCCGCACGCCCAGTCGATGCAGTTGCCGGCGCTGATCAAGAAGATCGACGCACTGGACCCGTTGACCGTGCGTTTCACCCTCGATCACCCGGACTCGACCTTTCTCGCGACCCTGAGCATGGGCTTTGCCTCGATCTATTCCGCCGAATACGCCGACAAACTGCTGAAGGCCGGCACGCCCGAGAAGCTCAACAGCCAGCCGATCGGCAGCGGCCCATTCGTCTTCACGCGCTTCCAGAAAGATGCCTCGATTCGCTACAAGGCCAACCCGGATTACTTCCGTGGCAAGCCTTCGGTGGACCCGCTGATCTTCGCTATCACGCCGGATGCCAACGTGCGCTTGCAGAAACTGCGCCGCAACGAGTGCCAGATCGCCCTGTCGCCCAAACCGCTGGATGTACAGGCCGCGCTGAAAGAGCCGACCCTGAAAGTGGAAAAGACTGACGCCTTCATGACCGCGTTCGTCGGCATCAACAGCCAACATCCGCCGCTGGACAAGCCTGAGGTGCGCCAGGCGATCAACCTCGCGCTCGATAAGGCCAACTACGTCAAGGCCGTATTCGAAGACACCGCCGAACCCGCCAATGGCCCGTACCCGCCGAACACCTGGAGCTACGCCAAAGGCTTGCCGGGTTATCCGCACGACGTCGAGAAGGCCAAGGCACTCATGGCGAAGGCCGGGCTCAAGGACGGTTTCCAGACCACCATCTGGACCCGACCTTCCGGCAGCCTGCTGAACCCGAACCCGAGCCTCAGCGCGCAAATGCTGCAATCCGACCTCGCGGAAATCGGCATCCAGGCCGAAATCCGCGTGATCGAATGGGGCGAGTTGATCCGCCGCGCCAAGGCCGGTGAGCACGACTTGCTGTTCATGGGCTGGGCTGGCGACAACGGCGACCCGGACAACTTCCTCACGCCGCAGTTTTCCTGCGCCGCGGTCAAATCCGGCACCAACTTCGCCCGTTACTGCAACCAGGAACTGGACAAGCTGATCAGCGCCGGCAAGACCACCGGTGAGCAAGGTGTGCGCACCAAGCTCTACGAACAGGCCCAGGCGCAGATTCAGCAGCAGGCGCTGTGGCTGCCGCTGGCGCACCCGACAGCCTTTGCGCTGACGCGCAAGGACGTCGAGGGTTACTCAGTCAGCCCGTTTGGTCGCCAGGATTACTCGAAGGTCAATCTCAAGTAATCAGCCCCGCCACACTTCCCTGTGGGAGCGGGCTTGCCCGCGATTAGGCCGGCACATTCAACAAAGATGCTGAATGTGCTGACGCCATCGCGGGCAAGCCCGCTCCCACAGGGTCACCGCTTAGCCTTCCCTCGCTTACATCCACCCATACTCAGCCATCGACAGCGGATCGCCGTCGCCGATGATGAAGTGGTCGAGCACCCGCACATCAACCAGGTCCAATGCCTCTTGCAGGCGCTTGGTCAGCATTCGATCGGCCTGACTGGGATCAGGATTGCCCGACGGGTGGTTATGGCAGAGGATCAAGGCGGCGGCGTTGTGGGCCAATGCGCGCTTGACCACCTGCCGCGGATACACGCTGGTGTTGTCGATGGAGCCGCGAAACAGCACTTCAAACGCCAGCACCCGGTGTTTGGAATCCAGAAACAGGCAGCCGAATACCTCATGCGGTTCGTGACGCAGCATCGACTTGAGATAGTCACGCACCGCCAGCGGGCTCTCCATCACCGAATCACGCCGTAACCGTTCTGCCAGATGCCGCCGGGCCATTTCCAGCACCGCCTGCAACTGCGCGAACTTCGCCGGCCCAAGCCCGAGCTCACCGCTGAAGGTCCGAAGGTCGGCCTCGAGCAACGTGCGCAGGCTGCCGAATTGCTGCAGCAGGTGTCGCGCCAGATCCACCGCGCTTTTGCCGGACACGCCGGTTCGTAGAAAGATGGCCAGTAACTCGGCATCCGAAAGACTCGCCGAACCCTGCTCCAATAACTTCTCCCGCGGCCGCTCCGCCGCCGGCCAATCGCGAATGCTCATAGCACCTCCATGTGTGTTTGGGCGCCGCTGTTCCATAGCGGTCGCTGTGATATCGTAGCCCATCTTTTTTGCGAGCGATTTCACTCCTGGGGAGGGGGTATCGCCACGCAGTCATCAACGAAATGAAAGGCAGACCTATGCAGCGGCTGTATCGGAAACGCATCGTTCTGGGCGTCGGCGGCGGTATTGCTGCCTACAAGAGCGCCGACCTGGTTCGCCGCCTGATCGACCAGGGCGCCGAAGTGCGCGTGGTCATGACCCGTGGCGGCAGCGAGTTCATCACACCGCTGACCATGCAAGCCTTGTCCGGCCACCCGGTTCATCTGGACCTGCTGGACCCGGCGGCTGAAGCTGCCATGGGCCACATCGAGCTGGCCAAGTGGGCTGACATGGTGCTGATCGCCCCGGCGACTGCGGACCTGATCGCCCGTCTGGCCCAGGGCATTGCCGACGACCTGCTGACCACGCTGGTGCTGGCCACCGATGCCGTGGTCGCCGTTGCCCCGGCGATGAATCAGGCCATGTGGCGCGACCCCGCGACACAGGCCAACCTGCAAACCCTCGAAAGTCGCGACATCAAAGCCTTCGGCCCGGCCTCCGGCAGCCAGGCCTGCGGCGACGTCGGCCTGGGCCGCATGCTCGAAGCCGTCGAACTCGCCCAGTGCGCGGCGGACTGCTTCAAACGTCAGGCATTGACCGGCAAACACGTGCTGATCACCGCCGGCCCGACCCAGGAAAACATCGACCCGGTGCGCTACATCACCAACCACAGCTCCGGGAAAATGGGCTTCGCCCTGGCCGAAGCCGCGGTGGAAGCCGGCGCCCGCGTGACGCTGATCACCGGCCCGGTGCACCTGCCGACCCCGGATCGCGTTACCCGCATCGATGTGGTCAGCGCTCGTGACATGCTTGCTGCCTGCGAGGCCGCGATCCCTTGCGACCTGTTCATCGCTTCCGCAGCGGTCGCGGATTACCGCCCGGAAGTCGTCGCCCCACAGAAACTCAAGAAAGACCCTACGAACGGCGACGGCTTGTTGCTACAGATGGTGCGCAACCCGGACATTCTGGCCACCATTGCCACTCGCCCCGACCGTCCGTTCAGTGTCGGTTTCGCCGCCGAAACCGAACACCTGCTCGATTACGCTGCGCGCAAGTTGAAAGACAAGAACCTCGATCTGATCGTCGCCAACGACGTCGCCAACCCGAGCATTGGCTTCAACAGCGAAGAAAACGCCTGCAGCGTGATCGACCGAGAGCTGCACGCCACACTTTTCGCCCAGACCAGCAAGAGCAAAATCGCTCGCCAGCTGATCACTTTTATCGCCGAACGTCTGAACCAGGTTTAATTTACATGCACGCTTTGCAAGCCAAGATCCTCGACCCCCGCATCGGTACCGACTTCCCGCTGCCGCAGTACGCCACGCCAGGCTCCGCCGGCCTCGACCTGCGCGCCATGCTGGAAAAAGACACCGTGATCAAGCCGGGTGAAACCGTGCTGATCCCGACCGGCCTGTCCGTCTACATTGGCGATCCAGGCCTGGCGGCGCTGATTCTGCCGCGCTCCGGCCTGGGCCATAAACACGGCATCGTGCTGGGCAATCTGGTCGGTTTGATCGACTCCGATTACCAGGGTCCGCTGATGGTTTCGTGCTGGAACCGTGGCCAGACCGACTTCAACATGGTGGTCGGTGAGCGCTTGGCTCAACTCGTACTGGTGCCGGTGGTTCAAGCGCATTTCGAGATGGTCGAAGAGTTCGTTGAAACCGAGCGCGGCGCTGGTGGTTTCGGGCATTCCGGCAGCCATTGATCGGATAGATGACAACCTTGTGGTGAGGGGGCTTGTGGGGCGAGGGAGCTTGCTCCCGCTTGAGTGCGTAGCACTAACAAAAATCGGTAATGACTGACAGGTTTTTGGGGCCGCTTCGCAGCCCAGCGGGAGCAAGCTCCCTCGCCACAGGTACGGGGGCTGCTAAAATTTGCACAAAGCTCAGCTGGAAGTTTTACCGCCGAAAATCAAGGCATTGACCGATCTTTACCTCGCAAACGCAGGTGGCATGGCCTTTACACACCACGAACTCTCAGTGGAAAACGCCGTCATACCCTTCAGTTTGCGCCTGCCGACGAGTTCTTCGCCCACAGGTCCAGCCACCTTCAAGATGGAGCATTTCCAGTAATGAGCAGCCCAGCCCAAGTCGCACCCAAGTTCCCCGACAGCATCTTCCGCGCCTATGACATTCGCGGCACCGTCCCGGAATTCCTGAACGCTGAGACCGCTTATTGGCTCGGTCGCGCCATCGGCGCCCAGAGCCTGGCCCAGGACGAACCGAATGTTTCCGTTGGCCGCGACGGTCGACTCTCTGGCCCGGAACTGGTCGAACAATTGATCAAAGGCCTGGCCGACAGCGGTTGCCACGTCAGCGACGTCGGCCTGGTGCCAACCCCGGCGCTGTACTACGCCGCCAACGTACTGGCTGGCAAATCGGGCGTGATGCTCACCGGCAGCCACAACCCGTCGAACTACAACGGTTTCAAGATCGTCATCGCTGGCGACACCCTGGCCAACGAACAGATCCAGGCCCTGCACGACCGCCTCAAGACCAACAACCTGAGCAGCGGCAAGGGCAGCGTCACCCAGGTCGAGATCCTTGATCGCTACAACACCGAAATCGTCCAGGACATCAAACTGGCTCGTCGCCTTAAAGTCGTGGTCGACTGCGGCAACGGCGCGGCCGGCGTGATTGCTCCGCAACTGATCGAAGCGTTGAACTGCGAAGTCATCCCGCTGTTCTGCGACGTCGACGGCAACTTCCCGAACCACCACCCGGATCCGGGCAAGCCTGAAAACCTCGTCGACCTGATCGCCAAGGTCAAGGAAACCAACGCCGACCTCGGCCTGGCCTTCGACGGCGACGGCGACCGTGTCGGCGTAGTGACCAACACCGGCAGCATCGTCTATCCGGACCGCCTGCTGATGCTGTTCGCCCGCGACGTACTGGCGCGTAACGCTGACGCGGAGATCATCTTCGACGTCAAATGCACCCGCCGCCTGACACCGCTGATCAAGGAATATGGCGGTCGTCCGCTAATGTGGAAGACCGGTCACTCGTTGATCAAAAAGAAAATGAAACAAACCGGCGCCCTGTTGGCCGGCGAAATGAGCGGGCACATCTTCTTCAAGGAGCGCTGGTTCGGTTTTGACGACGGCATTTACAGCGCCGCGCGTCTGCTGGAGATCCTCAGCAAGGAAAAATCCACCGCGGAAGAGCTGTTCGCGACCTTCCCGAACGATATTTCTACGCCGGAAATCAATATCCATGTGACCGAAGAGAGCAAATTCAGCATCATTGATGCACTGCACGACGCGAAATGGGGCGAAGGCGCCAACCTGACCACCATTGACGGCGTGCGAGTCGACTACGCCAAAGGCTGGGGCCTGGTGCGCGCGTCCAACACCACACCGGTGCTGGTGCTGCGCTTCGAGGCTGATGACGAGGCGGAATTGCAGCGCATCAAGGACGTGTTCAAAGTCCAGTTGAAGCGTGTTGCACCTGATCTCCAACTACCGTTTTGATTTATTGAAGCGCCTTTTATCGAAGTGCCGGAGCCCTGAATGACCCTCGAACGCGAAGCCGCCGCCAACACCGCCAAGGTCCTGTCCGAAGCGTTGCCTTACATTCGCCGCTATGTCGGCAAGACGCTGGTGATCAAATACGGCGGCAACGCGATGGAAAGCGAGGAGCTGAAAACCGGCTTCGCCCGCGACATCGTGCTGATGAAAGCTGTCGGCATCAACCCGGTGGTGGTTCACGGCGGCGGCCCGCAAATCGGCGACCTGCTCAAGCGTCTGTCTATCGAGAGCCACTTCATCGATGGCATGCGCGTGACTGATGCGCAAACCATGGACGTGGTGGAAATGGTCCTCGGCGGCCAGGTCAACAAGGACATCGTCAACCTGATCAACCGTCATGGCGGCAGCGCCATTGGCCTGACCGGTAAAGACGCCGAGCTGATTCGTGCGAAGAAACTGACCGTGACCCGTCAGACGCCGGAAATGACCCAACCGGAAATCATCGACATCGGCCAGGTGGGCGAAGTGGTCGGCATCAACACCGACCTGCTGAACCTGCTGGTCAAAGGTGATTTCATCCCGGTCATCGCGCCCATCGGCGTTGGCGCCAACGGCGAGTCGTACAACATCAATGCTGACCTGGTGGCCGGTAAAGTGGCCGAAGCACTGAAAGCTGAAAAGCTGATGTTGCTGACCAACATCGCCGGCCTGATGGACAAGTCGGGCACCGTCCTCACTGGCCTGACCACCCAGCAAGTCGACGACCTGATCGCTGACGGCACCATCTACGGCGGCATGCTGCCGAAGATCCGTTGCGCGCTGGAAGCGGTTCAGGGCGGCGTCGGCAGTTCGTTGATCATCGATGGCCGGGTTCCGAATGCGATTCTGCTGGAAATCTTCACCGATACCGGTGTGGGTACTTTGATCAGCAATCGCAAGCGTCACTGATTCAAGAACGGCAAAAGATCGCAGCCTTCGCCGGCACCTACGGATGTACGAATATTCTGTAGGCGCTGACGAAGTCTGCGATCTTTTTTTGTGCGCAGGAAATGCCTTACCTGACTCAGCGAAACGTCTGACATCGCGAAGGAATCAATCTGCATAGGATCTTCCCTGCATCTAAAGGAGATTTACCCATGCAGAAAAAACACGTTCCCTACGGCAGTGACGTTTCTGCGGGCAGCTATGCCTGCGCAGACTGCGGCCATAAATATTCCAACCAGTCGAAGACTTCGCTTCCGCCCTGCCCGAATTACCAGCCGAGTACTCATTCGCTTAAAGGCTGGAACATTCTGTCAGGACGGGGCGATGCTGTCCGCGACCCCTACCCGACCAAATAGCGATCCCATTGGAGTCTGAAACGGCCCCAAAGCAAAAAGGCCCTGTTTTAACAGGGCCTTTTCTTTAGACGCCGAACTGCGCCCGATAGGCTTCAACAGCTGGCAGGTGCTGCTTGAGCTGCGGATCATCCGCCAGGAATTCCAGCACCTGATTCAGCGAAACAATGCTGACCACCGGAATGCCGAAATCACGCTCCACTTCCTGGATCGCCGACAACTCGCCGTTGCCACGCTCCTGACGGTTCAGCGCAATCAGCACGCCCGCAGCCTTGGCGCCGTCCTGGGAAGCGATGATCTGCATCACTTCACGTATGGCGGTGCCGGCGGTGATCACGTCGTCGATGATCAGCACTTCGCCGGTCAACGGCGCGCCGACGAGACTGCCGCCTTCGCCGTGAGCCTTGGCCTCTTTGCGGTTGAAACACCACGGCAGGTCACGCTCGTGATGTTCGGCCAGGGCCACAGCGGTGGTCGCCGCCAACGGGATGCCTTTGTACGCAGGGCCAAACAGTACGTCGAAGGAAATACCGCTCTCGACGATGGCTGCCGCGTAGAAACGACCCAGTTCCGCCAGGGCCGAACCCGAGTTGAACAGGCCGGCATTGAAGAAGTAAGGACTGGTGCGCCCGGACTTCAGGGTGAACTCGCCAAAGCGCAAAACGCCGCGATCAATGGCAAAACGAATGAAATCGCGCTGATACGTTTGCATGAAAAAAACCCCAAATACCACGGATTTAGCTAATTAGGTTGACGCCGTGTATCATACACGCACGCGATTTTTGGGGCCATTTATGCGGATCATCAGTGTGAACGTCAATGGTATTCAGGCTGCAGTGGAGCGAGGTTTGCTCAGTTGGCTGCAAGCACAGAATGCCGACGTCATCTGCCTGCAGGACACCCGCGCCTCCGCCTTTGAACTGGACGATCCAGCCTTCCAACTGGATGGCTACTTCCTTTATGCCTGCGAAGCCGAAGTTCCCGCCCAGGGTGGCGTGGCTTTGTATTCGCGGTTGCAACCGAAGGCAGTCATCAGCGGTCTCGGCTTCGAGACGGCCGACCGCTACGGGCGCTACCTGCAAGCCGATTTCGACAAGGTCAGCATCGCGACCTTGCTGCTCCCTTCGGGGCAGAACGGCGATGAAGACTTGAACCAGAAGTTCAAGCTAATGGACGACTTCGCCCGTTATCTGGATAAACAGCGACGCAAACGTCGCGAGTACATTTATTGTGGCTCGCTGTACGTGGCGCAACAGAAGCTGGATATCAAGAACTGGCGCGACAGCCAGCAATCCCCGGGCTTCCTGGCACCTGAACGTGCCTGGATGGACGAGATTGTCGGAAACATGGGCTATGTTGATGCCCTGCGTGAAGTCAGCCGTGAAGGCGACCAGTACAGCTGGTGGCCGGACAACGAACAGGCTGAGATGCTCAACCTCGGTTGGCGTTTCGACTACCAGTTGCTGACCCCTGGCCTGCGCCGCTTTGTTCGCAGCGCACGCCTGCCACGCCAGCCACGGTTCTCGCAACACGCACCGCTGATCGTGGACTACGACTGGACGCTGACCATCTAAGCGTTTTTTCGCAGACGCAAAAAAGCCGACATCGCTGTCGGCTTTTTTGTGGGCAATGACTCGACCCTGTAGGAGCGAGGCTTGCCCGCGAAAGCGATTTAACAGTCGACATTTATGCCGGATGTGACGGCCTCTTCGCGGTCAAGTCGGATCGCCGCACCGCTCGCTCCTACAGGGGACGCGGTGTTTATTTAATCAACCGCCACGTGAACGGATACCGATACGGCACCCCTTCATTGGCTTTGACACCGGCAATGATCGTCAACACCAGCGCACCAATCGCCACCAGACCAAACATGAAGAACCCGATGATCACCACCATCAGCAGGAAGCAGATGGCGGAGGCAATGGCGACGGTGATCTGAAAGTTCAGCGCCTCCTTGCCCTGAGCATCGACAAACGGGTCCATCTCGCGCTTCATCTGCCAGAGGATCAGCGGGCCGATCAGAGTTCCGAACGGAATCCAGATCCCCAGCAAGGCGGACAAGTGACAAAACATTGCCCACTGCCGAACATCTTTGCTCGGGATGGGAAGTAGCTGCTGCTCGTCGCTCATGGTGTCCTCCTTGCGTGGAACATCCGATCAGTCGGCCAGTGCGGCCTTTTGCAGTTCGAAGATCTCGGTCATGCCTTTCTTCGCCAGTTCCAGCATAGCGTTCAGCTCTTCCGGCTGGAACGGTGCGCCTTCGGCAGTGCCCTGGACTTCGATGAAGCCGCCAGTGCTGGTCATTACCACGTTCAGGTCAGTCTCGGCAGCCGAGTCTTCCAGGTAGTCGAGGTCGAGCACAGGCTCGCCCTGGTACATGCCCACCGAAACGGCAGCGATCATTTGCTTGAGCGGGTCGCCGCCTTTCAGGCCACCGCGCTTCTTGATCACTTTCAAGGCATCGACCAGTGCAACCATGGCGCCGGTGATGGACGCGGTGCGGGTGCCACCGTCAGCCTGGATCACGTCGCAGTCGACGTACAGGGTGACGTCGCCCAGCTTGGACATGTCCAGCGAAGCACGCAGGGAACGACCGATCAGACGCTGGATTTCCAGGGTGCGACCGCCTTGTTTGCCACGGCTCGCTTCACGCTGGTTACGCTCGCCGGTGGCGCGCGGCAGCATGCCGTATTCGGCGGTCAACCAGCCCTGGCCCTGACCCTTGAGGAAGCGTGGCACGCCGTTCTCGACGCTGACGGTGCAGATGACTTTGGTATCACCGAACTCGACCAGCACAGACCCCTCGGCGTGTTTGGTGTAGTTGCGGGTAATGCGGATCGAGCGGAGCTGATCGGCAGCGCGACCACTTGGACGTTTCATAGGGAATACCTGTACGGGGGACGGAAAACTGCCGAGCATTATAGAGCCGCGCGCCGAGACTGGGCACTTCTAAAAAATCCGCCCGACGATTGAAGGCTCTGACTAGAGCGTAGAACAGCGCTTTACCGACGGCCTGCAGCCCTTTGTCACACCGTGTGTTTGGGCGCATCCGCCCCACTGCGCTACAATCCTGCGCCTTTGCTGCCTGTCGGCTTTAATTCACAGATATCGGGTCTCGCGAAACCTTTGGTAACGCAAACCTGAATTGCGAGGTACCTCCATGGTGCACAGCATGACCGCCTTCGCCCGCGTTGAGAAAGCTGGCGCCCAAGGCACCCTGAGCTGGGAATTGCGCTCGGTCAACAGCCGCTACCTGGAACCCCATCTGCGCCTGCCAGAGTCGTTTCGCGACCTCGAAGGTGCGGTCCGCGAAGCGCTACGCCAGGGAATCTCCCGGGGCAAGCTCGAATGCACCCTGCGCTTCACCGAAGAAAACACCGACAAACCCCTGCAAGTGGATCGTGAGCGCGCCGCGCAATTGGTCGCTGCCGCCGAAACCATCGCCGGCCTGATCAAAAACCCGGCCGCGCTGAATCCACTGGAAGTCCTGGCCTGGCCCGGCGTGCTGGTGGGCGACGCCACCGATCCGCAAGCCCTGAATGCCGAAGCACTGGCGCTGTTCAATGAAGGCCTGAAAGAACTCAAGGCCGGCCGCGAGCGCGAAGGCGCGGAGCTGGCCCGGTTGATCAATGATCGCCTGACCTCCATTGAAGAAGACGTGGTGACCCTGCGTGAACTGGTCCCGCAGATGCTTGCCACTCAGCGCCAGAAAGTCCTCGACCGCTTTGCCGACATGAAAGCCGAAATGGACCCGCAGCGGCTGGAACAGGAAATGGTCATGCTCGCTCAAAAGAGCGACGTCGCCGAAGAACTGGATCGCCTGAGCACTCACATCATTGAAGTTCGCCGGGTGCTCAAATCCGGCGGCGCTGCCGGTCGGCGCCTGGACTTCCTGATGCAGGAGCTCAACCGCGAAGCCAACACACTGGGCTCCAAAGCCTTCGACCCGCGCAGCACCCAGGCTGCGGTCAACCTCAAAGTGTTGATCGAGCAGATGCGCGAACAAGTGCAGAATATTGAGTAAGGCACACCCCACATGACCCACAGCACCGGCACCCTGTACATCATTTCCGCCCCTTCGGGCGCGGGCAAGAGCAGCCTGGTCAAGGCCCTGACCGACGCTGACCAAGAGATCCGCGTCTCGGTCTCCCACACCACCCGCGCCATGCGCCCCGGTGAAGTGAACGGCGTGAACTACAACTTCGTGTCGCGCGAAGAGTTCGTGAAGATGATCGAACACGGAGATTTCCTTGAGCGCGCCGAAGTGTTCGGCAACCTCTACGGCACCTCGCAAAGCCACCTGCAGCAGACTCTGGACGAAGGCCACGACCTGATTCTGGAAATCGACTGGCAGGGTGCCGAGCAAGTGCGCAAGTTGATGCCCCAGGCCCGCTCGATCTTCATTCTGCCGCCGTCGCTGCAAGCCTTGCATCAGCGCCTGAACAATCGAGGCCAGGACAGCGATGAGGTCATCGAAGGCCGGATGCGCGAAGCCGTCAGCGAAATGAGCCACTACGTCGACTACGACTACCTGATCATCAACGACGATTTCGCCCACGCGCTAAAGGATTTGCAGGCGATTTTCCGTGCCAATCAGCTGCATCAGAAGCGTCAGCAGCAGCGTAACGGAAAACTTTTGGCTGAATTGCTGTGCTAAACAGCACTTCCCAAAACCGTTGCAAGGGCTTTACATTGGCACTTGCAGCGCGTTGAAGGGCTTGGTCAAAAAATCAGCGCTTCCCTAATCGCTGGTGATTTTTTAAACTGTTGAGTCCGCTCGCCCACCCGGGCAGCGCGCATATTGCATTCGCTCCGAGGAATACCATGGCCCGCGTAACCGTTGAAGACTGCCTGAACCACGTGGAAAACCGTTTTGAACTGGTCATGCTGTCCACCAAGCGTGCCCGTCAACTGGCCACCGGCGGCAAAGAGCCACTGGTTCAGTGGGAAAACGACAAGCCTACCGTTGTAGCCTTGCGTGAAATCGCTGAAGGCCTGATGAGCTACGAGTTCATCGCCAATGCTGAAATCGTCGAAGACGAACCGCTGTTCGCAGCGTTCGAGGACGAGTCCAACGAGGCCGTCTAAGCCTATGCCTGGTCGACGTAGCACGGCGCGGGGTCACAGCGAACGGCAGGAGTCATCATGCCGAGCATAGACGCCCTCGCCGATCGCTTATCGACCTACCTCGGCAAGGACCAGGTCAATCTGGTCCGCCGAGCGTACTTCTACGCCGAACAAGCCCACGACGGCCAACGCCGCCGCAGCGGTGAGGCGTACGTCACGCACCCACTCGCGGTGGCGAATATTCTTGCCGACATGCACATGGACCATCAGAGCCTGATGGCTGCGATGCTGCATGACGTGATCGAAGACACCGGTATTGCCAAGGAAGCGCTGCAAGCGCAGTTCGGCGAAACCGTGGCCGAACTGGTCGACGGGGTCAGCAAACTGACCCAGATGAACTTCGAGACCAAAGCCGAAGCCCAGGCCGAAAACTTCCAGAAAATGGCCATGGCCATGGCGCGCGACATTCGCGTGATCCTGGTCAAACTGGCCGACCGCCTGCACAACATGCGCACGCTGGAAGTCCTGTCCGGTGAAAAACGCCGACGGATCGCCAAGGAAACCCTGGAAATCTATGCGCCCATCGCCAACCGGCTGGGCATGCACGCCATCCGCATAGAATTCGAAGACCTCGGCTTCAAGGCGATGCACCCGATGCGTTCTGCGCGAATCAACCAGGCGGTCAAACGCGCCCGGGGCAACCGCAAGGAAATCGTCAACAAGATCGAAGAATCACTCAGCCACTGCCTGGCCATCGATGGCATCCAGGGCGAGGTCAGCGGTCGTCAGAAACACCTCTACGGCATCTACAAGAAAATGCGCGGCAAGCGTCGGGCCTTCAACGAGATCATGGACGTCTATGCGTTCCGGATCATCGTCGACAAGGTCGATACCTGCTACCGCGTGTTGGGTGCTGTGCATAATTTGTACAAACCGTTGCCGGGTCGTTTCAAGGATTACATTGCGATCCCCAAGGCCAACGGCTATCAGTCGTTGCACACCACGCTGTTCGGCATGCACGGTGTCCCGATCGAGATCCAGATCCGCACCCGTGAAATGGAAGAGATGGCCAACAACGGCATCGCGGCCCATTGGCTGTACAAATCCAGCGGTGACGAACAGCCAAAAGGCACTCACGCTCGTGCGCGCCAGTGGGTCAAAGGCGTGCTGGAAATGCAGCAACGGGCCGGCAACTCGCTGGAATTCATCGAGAGCGTGAAGATCGACCTGTTCCCAGACGAGGTCTACGTGTTCACGCCCAAAGGCCGGATCATGGAGCTGCCCAAGGGCTCCACGGCGGTCGATTTCGCTTACGCGGTGCACACCGACGTGGGCAACAGTTGCATCGCCTGCCGGATCAATCGTCGCCTCGCACCGCTGTCCGAACCGCTGCAAAGCGGCTCCACGGTCGAGATCGTCAGCGCTCCCGGCGCGCGGCCAAACCCGGCGTGGCTCAACTTCGTGGTCACCGGCAAGGCGCGGACCCACATTCGCCACGCGCTGAAACTGCAGCGCCGTTCCGAATCCATCAGCCTCGGCGAACGCCTGCTGAACAAAGTGCTCAACGGTTTCGACAGCTCGCTGGAAAAAGTAGCGGCCGACCGCGTCAAGGCGATGCTCGCCGAATACCGTCTCGAACTGATCGAAGACTTGCTGGAAGACATCGGGCTGGGCAATCGCATGGCCTACGTGGTCGCACGCCGCCTGCTCGGCGAAGGCGAACAGTTGCCAAGTCCGGAAGGCCCGCTGGCAATTCGCGGCACCGAAGGCCTGGTCCTCAGCTACGCCAAGTGCTGCACGCCGATCCCGGGCGACCCGATTGTCGGTCACTTGTCTGCCGGCAAAGGCATGGTCGTGCACCTGGACAACTGCCGCAACATCAGCGAAATCCGCCACAACCCGGAAAAATGCATCCAGCTCTCCTGGGCCAAGGATGTGACCGGCGAATTCAACGTCGAGCTGCGCGTCGAACTGGAACACCAGCGTGGCCTGATCGCCCTGCTGGCCAGCAGCGTCAATGCGGCCGACGGCAATATCGAGAAAATCAGCATGGACGAACGCGATGGTCGCATCAGCGTGGTCCAACTGGTGGTCAGCGTGCACGACCGCGTGCATCTGGCCCGCGTGATCAAGAAACTTCGCGCACTGACCGGGGTGATTCGCATCACCCGCATGCGTGCCTAAGCCACCTATTACCAGGAGTCATTCATGACCAAGACTGTTATCACCAGCGACAAGGCCCCGGCCGCCATCGGTACTTACTCCCAGGCGATCAAGGCTGGCAACACCGTTTACATGTCGGGTCAGATTCCTCTGGACCCAAAAACCATGGAACTGGTTGAAGGCTTCGAAGCCCAGACCGTCCAAGTGTTCGAGAACCTCAAAGCCGTAGCCGAAGCGGCTGGCGGTTCGTTCAAGGACATCGTCAAACTGAACATCTTCCTCACCGACCTGAGCCACTTCGCCAAGGTCAACGAGATCATGGGCAAGTACTTTGACCAGCCATACCCTGCCCGCGCCGCCATCGGCGTGGCCGCCCTGCCAAAGGGTTCGCAGGTTGAAATGGATGCCATTCTGGTCATCGAGTAATACATCCGGCGCAGCCCCAAGGGTTGCGCCGATTTCGTCTTGAAAGGATTCCACCATGCGCCATGCGCTAGCTCTCTCGCTGGTCGCCCTTCTCTTGGGCGGTTGTGCCAGCAACCCTGCCGATCGTGACATCAGTGGCACCTGGATCAATCAGGTGGCGATCGACGCTGCGTCCAAAGGCGGCCCCCTGCGCGAAGCGCTCCAGGCTTATGGCCCGAACCTGGAATGGGACGTCAACACCAAGGCCGCTCAGGCCCGCTACACCAACGGTTTTGAAAATGTCGAAGGCAAGCTGCTGGGCGAAGAGTCCGGCGCCTGGAAAGTCGACTTTTATGGCAGCTCCGCCAGCGAGCTGAAGCGTGACGGCAAGCAACTGAGCCAGGCCGCCAGCGAAAACGAGCCGGAGCAGGTCTTTGACCGTGCGCTGATTCCGGTGCCGGACGGCGCACCGATCGGCGCGAGCTTCGAACGCGCGCTGTACACCGCCTACATGGGCGGCAGCTGGAAAATCGTCAACGGTCCGGGCGAAGGCAATACCGTGCAATTCCAGGCCGATGGCCAGGTTGCCGGCCTTCCGGGTGCCGACCGTTACGCCCTGTGCCTGGCGGGCGATTGCGCGTCGATGAGCGGCGGCAATGACAACATGTGGCTGCAAGTGAACGGCCAGGGCAATACCTGGATCTTTGCGCGCAAGGGCAAGGAACTGGAGATTGTGCAGGCTGTGAACACGGCGCAGGCGGACGAGATGCCTCAGTTCACGCCGGGTGAGCGCAAGTGGTTGCTGGAAAAGCAGTGACCCGATCTTAGCCACAACGAAGATCCAATGTGGGAGCGAGCCTGCTCGCGATGAGGCCGTAACATTCAACATCATAGTTGATTGTTTCACTGCCATCGCGAGCAGGCTCGCTCCCACATTTGGTTTGGGGTGTATGGAAGTCAGCAGCGACCTTCGAGGATCGCGGCGTAGCCTTCGCGATAGGTTGGGTACTTCGGCGCCCAACCCAATGCCTTCGCCCGGGCATTGCTGCACTGCTTGCTGCCCGTACGCCGTACGCTCGCGTCTTCAGCCCATTCAGTCACACCCAGATACTCACGCATCCAGCCCACCACTTCGGCCAGCGGCGCAGGCGCGTCGTCCACACCGATATAAACGTCATCCAGCGCCACACCGCGCCGATCCGCCTCAAGCAGAAACGCCATCAGTCCCGCCGCGTCATCGGCGTGGATGCGGTTGCCATACAGCGGCGGGTCAACCGCCACGCGATAGCCGCGACGCACCTGAGTCAGCAGCCATTCGCGGCCCGGGCCGTAAATGCCGGTCAGGCGCACAATGCTCGCCGGGATGCCGCTTTGCAGTGCCACTTGCTCAGCCTCCAGCATCAATCGACCCGAATAGCCTTCAGCAATGGTCGGCGAAGTCTCATCGACCCACTCGCCATTCTGCTGGCCATACACACTGCTGCTGGAAACAAACAGCAGTCGATCGGGCACCTGCCCATAGTCGCCCAGCCACTCAAGCACATGCTGCAAACCCTGGACATAAGCCGCGCGGTAACCGGCTTCATCGTGATCGGTGGCGGCCGCGCAATACACCAGGTAATCCACCGCACCGACCGGCCACGTCTGCGGGCAGTCTTCATTGAACAAGTCGCCGGCAACGCCAATGACCCCCTCGGGCAGGCGCGAGATGTCACGCCTCAGGCCATGAACCTCCCACCCGGAGGCCACCAATTGCGTGGCCAGGCGACTGCCGACATCACCACAGCCGGCGATCAAAACAGAAGGCGCAGACATCAGAAAACTCCCATCAGAAAGGCACAGACTAGCGCCGGCACAGGACGAGCGGCTAGCAATGAAGGAAAAAAAGATACTCTATTACTTCTGTTAACAAGAATTACTTGCAATAATGCACGCCACTTTTGTTCTCGGCCTTACGAGGCCTGGAAGAACATTTACCCTATTTTTCTCTCAGGTCCGGCCAGCATGACACGCAATCAATTCCCCGCTTCGCCAACCAAACGACCTCGCGCCTGGAGCGCCGTGGCCGCCCTGCTGCTCAGCCTGATGCTGGCACCGACCGCCGCTTTCGCTGACGCACAAACACCCGCCACTCCGGCTGCCGCCGCTGCTCCAGCCCCGGCTGATCATGCCGCCCCTGCCGTAGCGCCAGCCGCAACCGACCCGGCCCAGGCAGTAGACGCCGAAGACGTTCCAGAAGTCCTCGAAGCCGACAACACCCTGGGCATGGCCCACGACCTGTCGCCTTGGGGCATGTACCAGAACGCCGATATTATCGTGAAAATCGTGATGATCGGTCTGGCCATCGCCTCGATCATCACCTGGACCATCTGGATCGCCAAGGGCTTCGAGCTGATGGGCGCCAAGCGTCGTCTGCGCACCGAAATCGTCCACCTGAAAAAAGCCACCACACTTAAAGAAGCCAGCGCCTCCGCCACCAAGCAAGGCACTCTCGCCAACCTTTTGGTGCATGACGCCCTGGAAGAAATGCGCCTGTCGGTCAACAGCCGCGAGAAAGAAGGCATCAAGGAACGTGTTGCCTTCCGTCTCGAGCGTCTGGTGGCTGCCTGCGGTCGCAACATGAGCAGCGGCACCGGCGTCCTCGCCACCATCGGTTCCACCGCGCCGTTCGTGGGCCTGTTCGGCACCGTGTGGGGCATCATGAACAGCTTCATCGGTATCGCCAAAACCCAGACCACCAACCTCGCCGTCGTGGCCCCCGGCATCGCCGAAGCCTTGCTGGCCACCGCGCTGGGTCTGGTTGCCGCGATTCCTGCGGTCGTGATCTACAACGTCTTCGCCCGCTCCATCGCCGGTTACAAGGCGCAAGTGTCCGATGCCTCGGCTGAAGTCCTGCTGCTGGTCAGCCGTGACCTCGATCACCTGCCGACCACCGAGCGCTCCGCGCAACCCCACATGGTCAAAGTAGGGTAATCAGCCATGGGCTTGCATTTGAGAGAAGGCGCAGACGACGATCTGGCCGAGAACCACGAAATCAACGTCACGCCGTTCATCGACGTGATGCTGGTGCTGTTGATCATCTTCATGGTGGCGGCTCCGCTGGCCACCGTGGACATCAAGGTCGACCTGCCCGCCTCCAGCGCCAAACCGGCGCCAAGGCCGGAGAAACCGGTGTTCCTCAGCGTAAAGGCTGACCAACGCCTGTTCCTCGGCGAAGACGAAGTGACGGCCGCCACGCTCGGCGCCACGCTCGACGCCAAAACCCAAGGCAAGAAAGACACGACGATCTTCTTCCAGGCCGATAAAGGCGTGGATTACGGCGACCTGATGAGCGTGATGGACAACCTGCGCTCCGCCGGTTACCTGAAGGTCGGTCTGGTCGGGCTCGAGACGGCAGTCAAGAAATGATCACGACGCGCCATAAGCTGACGCGTTATAGCGGGAGCCTGGCCGTGGTGCTGGGCGTCCATGCGCTGGCCATTGCGCTGGCGATGAACTGGAACGCGCGCCCACCCATCGAGCTGCCTCCGCAGGCGATGATGGTCGAGTTGGCACCGGTTCCGGCCCCGCCACCGCCGGCACCACCGAAGGTGATAACGCCGCCACAACCACCGGCCCCGGTGGAAGAACTGCCGATCCCGAAATTGGCTGAAGTGCCGAAGGCCGAAATCGTCGTACCGAAACCGGTCAAGCCCAAGCCCAAGCCTCAACCGCCCAAGCCTGTGGAGAAAAAGCCGGAGCCGCCGAAGGAGAAGCCGTCCGAAGAAAAACCGAGCGACGCGCAACCGACTCAGGCACCGACGGAGAAATCCGCACAACCGGCACCGGGCCCGTCGCCAGCGCAACAGGCTGCCAAAGCCAGTTGGGAAGGCACCTTGCTCGCGCACTTGGGCAAGTACAAAAAGTACCCGGCGAGTGCGCAGAATCGGGGCAAGGAAGGCACCAACCGTCTGCGTTTCGTCGTTGATGCCGAAGGTAATGTGCTGTCGTTCGAACTGGTGGGCCGCTCCGGCACTGCCGATCTGGACCGGGCCACCCTGGAAATGATCCGCCGCGCCCAACCGCTGCCCAAGCCACCGGCCGATATGCTGACCAATGGCACCATCGAAATCACGGCGCCTTTTCTCTACTCCCTGGAAAAACGCCGCCGCTAATACGTAATAAATACCCTGTGGGAGCGGGCTTGCCCGCGATGAGGCAGTAACATCCAACATCTTTGTTGACCGTTACACCGCTATCGCGGGCAAGCCCGCTCCCACAAGGTTATCTGCCAGCCGGAAGACTCCGCCATAAAGGCACCAAAAGGTGCCTTTTACGTATCTGCCTGCGGCAAACCGGCATTACCCAGTGTCACTCAGCACACTCAGTCTGATAACGTGCGTCTATCGATTGCAGCCGGTATGCTTGGCTCGCAACTTCATGGACGCTTGCTATGACTCTTACAGAATTACGCTACATCGTTACCCTCGCCCAAGAGCAGCATTTCGGCCACGCGGCCGAGCGTTGCCATGTCAGCCAACCGACCCTGTCGGTGGGCGTGAAAAAGCTTGAAGACGAACTCGGTGTGCTGATTTTCGAGCGCAGCAAGAGTGCCGTGCGCCTGACCCCGGTCGGTGAAGGCATCGTTGCCCAGGCACAGAAAGTCCTGGAACAGGCCCAAGGCATTCGCGAACTGGCCCAGGCCGGCAAGAACCAGCTGACCGCTCCGCTGAAAGTCGGCGCGATCTACACCGTCGGCCCATATCTTTTTCCGCACCTGATCCCACAACTGCACCGGGTCGCCCCGCAGATGCCGTTGTACATCGAAGAAAACTTCACCCACGTGCTGCGGGACAAACTGCGCAACGGCGAGCTCGACGCGATCATCATCGCCCTGCCGTTCAACGAAGCCGACGTCCTGACCCTGCAGCTCTACGACGAGCCGTTCTACGTCCTGATGCCAGCCCAGCACCCGTGGACGCAAAAAGAATCCATCGACGCCAGCCTGCTCAACGACAAGAGCCTGCTGCTGCTCGGCGAAGGCCACTGCTTCCGCGATCAAGTGCTGGAAGCCTGCCCGACCCTGACCAAAGGCAATGACGGCGCCAAGCACACCACGGTGGAATCCAGCTCCCTGGAAACCATCCGCCACATGGTCGCGTCCGGCCTCGGCATCTCGATCCTGCCGCTGTCGGCAGTCGACAGCCATCACTACGCCCCCGGCGTGATCGAAGTGCGCCCACTGTCGCCGCCGGTGCCGTTCCGCACCGTGGCCATCGCCTGGCGAGCAAGCTTCCCGCGTCCGAAAGCAATCGAGATCCTCGCTGACTCCATTCGCCTGTGCTCGGTGGCCAAGCCGCCCGCGCCGGTGGCTGCGGCTTAAGTCGCTGTCATGACCGAGTTGTCGCAAGTGTCGGTAACGGCACTCAAGGGTGTCGGCGAGGCCATGGCCGAGAAACTGGCCAAGGTCGGCCTGGAGAATCTCCAGGACGTGCTGTTCCACCTGCCCCTGCGTTATCAGGACCGCACTCGCGTGGTCCCGATCGGCCATTTGCGACCGGGGCAAGACGCCGTGATCGAAGGCACCGTCAGCGGTGCCGACGTGGTCATGGGCCGGCGCCGCAGTCTCGTCGTGCGTCTGCAGGACGGCACCGGCGGGCTCAGCCTGCGCTTCTACCATTTCAGCAACGCCCAGAAAGAAGGCCTCAAACGCGGCACGCGGATTCGCTGCTACGGCGAAGCGCGGCCCGGTGCCTCGGGGCTGGAAATCTATCACCCGGAATACCGCGCAATCACCGGTGACGAGCCGCCGCCCGTGGATGAAACCCTGACCCCGGTGTACCCGCTCACCGAAGGCCTGACCCAGCAGCGCTTGCGCCAACTGTGCATGCAAACCCTGACGATGCTCGGCCCCACCAGCCTGCCCGACTGGCTGCCGACTGAACTGGCCCGGGACTATCAACTCGCGCCGCTGGCCGATGCAATCCGCTACCTGCATCACCCGCCCGCCGATGCCGACGTCGACGAACTCGCCCTCGGTCATCACTGGGCGCAGCACCGTTTGGCCTTCGAAGAACTGCTGACTCATCAACTGTCCCAACAGCGTTTGCGCGAGAGCATGCGCTCCTTGCGCGCACCGGCAATGCCGAAAGCCACCAGGCTGCCAGCGCAATACCTGGCCAATCTCGGCTTTACGCCAACCGGCGCACAGCAACGGGTCGGCAACGAAATCGCCTACGACCTCAGTCAGCACGAACCGATGCTGCGCCTGATTCAGGGCGACGTCGGCGCGGGTAAAACCGTGGTCGCTGCCCTCGCCGCGCTTCAGGCGCTGGAGGCCGGTTACCAGGTCGCACTGATGGCCCCCACGGAAATCCTCGCCGAGCAGCACTTCATCACCTTCAAGCGCTGGCTCGAACCGCTGGGCATCGAAGTCGCGTGGCTGGCCGGCAAGCTCAAAGGCAAGAACCGCGTGGCGGCGCTGGAGCAGATCGCCAACGGCGCACCGATGGTGGTCGGCACACACGCGCTGTTCCAGGACGAAGTGCAGTTCAAGAACCTCGCGCTGGCGATCATCGACGAACAGCACCGCTTCGGCGTGCAGCAGCGCCTCGCATTGCGGCAGAAAGGCGTCGGCGGGCGGATGTGTCCGCATCAGCTGATCATGACCGCCACGCCGATTCCGCGGACGCTGGCCATGAGCGCCTACGCCGACCTCGACACCTCGATCCTCGACGAACTGCCGCCCGGCCGAACCCCGGTCAACACGGTATTGGTCACCGATACACGGCGCGTCGAAGTCATCGAACGCGTACGCGGCGCCTGTGCCGAAGGGCGTCAGGCCTATTGGGTGTGCACGCTGATCGAAGAGTCGGAAGAGCTGACCTGCCAGGCCGCCGAAACCACTTACGAAGACCTCACCGCAGCGCTCGGCGAGTTAAAAGTCGGCTTGATCCACGGCCGGATGAAGCCCGCCGAAAAAGCCGCCGTCATGGCCGAATTCAAGGTAGGCAACCTGCAACTGCTGGTCGCCACCACCGTGATCGAAGTCGGCGTCGACGTCCCGAACGCCAGCCTGATGATCATCGAAAACCCCGAGCGCCTCGGCCTCGCGCAGCTGCACCAATTGCGCGGCCGTGTCGGTCGAGGCAGCGCCGCCAGCCATTGCGTGCTGCTCTACCATCCGCCGCTGTCACAAATTGGCCGTCAGCGCCTGGGCATCATGCGCGAGACCAACGACGGTTTTGTCATCGCTGAAAAAGACCTTGAACTGCGCGGCCCCGGCGAAATGCTCGGCACGCGCCAGACTGGCTTGCTGCAATTCAAGGTCGCCGATCTGATGCGCGACGCCGACTTGCTGCCCGCCGTGCGCGACGCCGCCCAGGCCTTGCTGGAGCGCTGGCCGGACCATGTCAGCCCATTGCTAGACCGCTGGCTGCGCCATGGGCAGCAATACGGCCAAGTGTGAGCACCGTCGCAGTTTGTGGACGATGCTTTTAAACAAGCTGGTTATACTCCCGCAATTGTTTGAATACGGATACAGACCATGACAGAAGCTGCCCTCGCCCCCGACACCCTGCACGCTCCGTCTGTTATTCGGCTGCTGCTGGGCAAACTGGGCATTGCCTACGAAGAAGTGCTCGATCACCACGGCCTCAACGCCTCGCGCAAAGTGCAGGCTGTGCTGGTGGACGACGCGGTCGGCGCCCTGATGGTGCTGTTCCCGCAAAGCCAGCTGCTGGACCTCAATCGCCTCGCCGAACTGACCGGTCGCCGCCTCACCGCCGTGCCCACCGAGCGCCTGGTGAAAATGCTCGGCAAGCACAACCTGAGCCTGCTGCCCGGCCTGCCGGCGCTGACCAGTTCGCCGTGCCTGTACGAAGAAAGCCTGCTGCGCGTACCGAAGTTGCTGATCAACTCGGGCGAGCCAGGCCTGCTGCTGGAAATCACCAGCGAAGACTTCAAGACCATGCTGACCAAGGCCAGCGCCGCCAACTTCGGCGAGAACCTGACCAGCATCCGCCCGAACCTCGACCGCCCCGACGATGACCGCGAGGAAATCACCCAGGCCGTCCAGGCGTTCACCGCGCGACGCATCCAGCAACGCCTGGAAGCGACCATCGAAATTCCGCCGCTGGCCGAGACCGCGCAGAAAATCATCAAACTGCGCGTCGACCCCAACGCCACCATCGACGACATCACCGGCGTGGTCGAAACCGACCCGGCGCTGGCCGCCCAAGTCGTCAGCTGGGCCGCGTCGCCGTACTACGCGTCGCCGGGCAAGATTCGTTCAGTAGAAGATGCGATTGTGCGTGTGCTGGGTTTCGACCTGGTGATCAATCTCGCGCTGGGCCTGGCCCTGGGCAAAACCCTGAGCCTGCCCAAAGACCACCCGCAACACACCACGCCGTACTGGCAGCAATCGATCTACACCGCCGCCGTCATCGAAGGCCTGACCCGCGCCATGCCCCGCGCCCAGCGCCCGGAAGCCGGCCTGACCTACCTCGCCGGCCTGCTGCACAACTTCGGCTACCTGCTGCTGGCCCACGTCTTCCCGCCGCACTTCTCGCTGATCTGCCGCCACCTGGAGGTCAACCCGCACCTGTGCCACAGCTACGTCGAGCAACACCTGCTCGGCATCAGCCGCGAACAGATCGGCTCCTGGCTGATGCGCTACTGGGACATGCCCGACGAACTCGCCACCGCGCTGCGCTTTCAGCACGATCCGAGCTATGACGGTGCCTACGCTGAATACCCGAACCTCGTCTGCCTGGCGGTGCGATTGTTGCGTAGTCGCGGGATTGGCTCTGGTCCGGATGAAGACATCCCGGATGCCTTGCTGGAGCGCGTCGGACTGACCCGCGATAAGGCCAACGACGTTGTCAGCAAAGTGCTTGAGGCTGAAGTGCTGCTGCGCGAACTCGCTTCGCAATTTAGCCAGGCCTAAAGCACGACGGGCAAGCCCACCCCCACAGGATTTACGCGATCCCTGTGGGAGCGGGCTTGCCCGCGAAGAATCCAACTTGGTCTAACTGACCACCTGCGGCAAGTAGCGCACGACATACCCTGTAGCTGGAGGAGCGCCGGATACAGCCGTGCAAATAACGACCCGGTTATCCACCATCACTACGCACTCCCTGAACCCATCGATGCCTGCTTTGTTAAAGTCTACCCACCCCTTATCCCAAAAATTTATAGCCAGAGTGCCATCAGCGTTATAACACGCAGTCACGACCGACCGAGTTTCGTCACCAATCGGGCCACCACCATTACCACTGACGATCAGTTTCCCATCAGCTTGCGGAACACACCTGATCCAGTGAACGCCATACGGCGTAAAATCTGAATACAGCGGTCGCCCATAATTGAAGACAAGATTGAAACTGCCACCGGGATTTAAAGAAACGATCATCCCCTCTTGTTCGTAATTTTTCTCTGCGCTACCCACAGCTACAACTCCACCGTCCGCCTTGAGGGCCATTCGGCCAAGAGCGAGCCATCGGCTGCTGTCTTCAATAGTCACGACACCGTTCTTATTGTCACCATAACTTTCGTCGACGCTACCGCTCGCGTCATATCGAATTACATAAGCGTCAGGGAGTTCGTCTGGAGTCTTCCTGCTGTAATCACCACACACCAGAATTTTGCCGTCCTGCTGGACAGCCACACCAAGAGCGTAATTCCACCGATGACTAATGTTGGGATGTTCTACAAGTAAAAAACCCTTTCCATTAAATGTCGTGTCAAGTGAACCATCTCGATTCAGACGCAGTACAACTCCCCTGATATTGTCGAAGCCAAAAACAATGTTGCCGCCCAAAAGGACTTTTCCATCCTGCTGACCGACAGCCACTAACCCGACATCTCCAACATTTATCGATGAGCTTTCAGCACTCTTTGCGTCATGACGGCGAGAGAGAAACTTGGCACCCGGTTGGGCGTAAGGATCGATCAGTTCGTCAAGATCAATGATGACTTTTCCGTCCTTTTCAGGGCCAAAAGAATTGTCCGGCGTGCCATCCGGAAGTTGGCGAACAACCGTCAAATAAACACTATTTCTGTGCATCTTTGCCAAGGTACCTACGATAAGCCAACCATGGCCTTCCCAAGGAAATAGGTGTCCTGCAAAAAATTCTTCAGGCGGAAAACTGACTTCGACTGTGCCATTTTCCCCAAATGATAAATCAGGCGCACCGTCCTCGTTCAGCCGCGCCACCTTTACCGAATTGTCTTCGAATGAAAAAAAACCAAAAAGCACTACAGTTTTTTTGTCGGGTAATGAGATAAGACCTAAAGGATACCTGCCATCGACTCCTTCGTAAGGCAAAGGAACAACGCCATTAATACCAAACGTTGGATCCTGAAACTCCTCTGAGTTTGTACTTCGTACTTGGTTCATGACCGCACTCCATCGTGGTGTGAAAGGATGCCCTCCTAGGGACACAATCAAAGTAGAGCACTGGAGCAGAACTCGAAGCACCTGTCATAAATGACAGTTAAATAGACTAAAAATAGCCAAGTTACTGACTTTTAATAACCAATAAAAGGTCAACGAGGATTCTCTGCTCTTTCCTAGGCTTTAAATACGTGGTCAACCCCGAAACCAGATCACCAGTGCCCGCGAACCGGCGAGACCTACTGGGACGGCCTGCGATACCCTGTTTCGGCTACCTGCTGCTGGCCCACGTGTTCCCGCCGCACTTTTCGCTGATCTGCCGCTACCTCGAAGTCAACCCGCACCTGCGCCACAGCTACGTCGAGCAACACCTGCTCGGCATCAGCCGCGAACAGATCGGCTCCTGGCTGATGCGCTACTGGGACATGCCCGACGAACTCGCCACAGCGCTGCGCTTTCAGCATGATCCGAGCTATGACGGCGCGTATGCCGTGTATCCGAACCTTGTTTGTTTGGCGGTGCGATTGCTGCGTGGACGCGGGATTGGTTCGGGGCCGGATGAAGACATCCCGGATGCGTTGCTGGAACGCGTAGGCCTGACTCGCGACAAAGCCAACGACGTTGTCAGCAAAGTGCTTGAGGCTGAAGTGCTGCTGCGCGAACTGGCTTCGCAATTTAGCCAAGCCTAAAAGCTTCGCGGGCAAGCCACGCTCCCACAGGATTTACGCAATCCCTGTAGGAGCGAGGCTTGCCCGCGAAGAATCCAACTTGGTCTAAGCCAGGTAGCGCACAACAAACCCAGTAGCCGGATCCGGAATGAAGGCGAGATAACCACAAACAACGATGCGGTTGTCCGCCATCACGGCGCAACCCCGGAACAAATCGATACCTCTTTCATCGTTGCGATCTACCCACCCTTTCCCCGCAAACGTCACATCCAGAGAGCCGCCAGAGGTGTAACGCGCTGTCGTGGCCGAACTGTTTTCGTCGAGAAATGCGCCTCCCCCCTGCCCACTGACTACCAGCTTTCCATCAGCCTGCACAACGCAACGCCGCCACGAAACACCATGCTCCGTGAAGTTGGAGAACAGCGGTTTACCGTTGTTAAATACAAGATTGAAACTGCCGCTGACGTTTAGCGAGACGACCAACCCTTCGCGCAGGCCCTCCCCCTCTGCAGTCCCGACTGCTACAACCCCACCGTCAGACTTCAAGGTCATTGAGCCCAGGTCGAGCCATCGACTGCTGTCGGTGACAGTCACAACACCATTCTTGTTGTCGCCATAGCTTTCATCAACGCTGCCATATTGGTCATAGCGAATTACATAAGCATCAGGCCGTTCATCTGAGGTCGCTCTACTGAAGTCACCACAGACCAAAACTTTCCCGTCGTGCTGAACGGCGACACCGGAAGCGTAATTCCAGTTATGAGTGATACCCGGAAGCTCGACAAGCACAAAGCCTTTTCCATTAAACGTTTTGTCCAGTGAGCCATCAACATTCAGGCGCACCACAATCCCCCTCAAGTAGTCGAAGGCGAACAAAACAGTGCTGACCAGAATAATTTTTCCATCCTGTTGACCGACGGCCACTAACCCGACATCGCCCGCACTTGCCGACGATTTCTCTACGTTTTTTTCGTCATGGCGACGGGTAACAAAACCAGCGCCGGACTTGGCGCCAGGACCGATAAGGTCATAAACATTGAGGGTGACCTTGCCGTCTTTGTCAGGGCCGAAGGAAGTATCCAGCTGACCATCCTGAAGTTGACGAACGACCGCGAGATCAACTTTACCGTCCGAGTGTTCTACGGTACCGGTAATCAGCCATCCGCCATTGTCCAAAGGACGCAAATTGCGCGCAGAAAATGAAACCCCATCCTTGAAAGGAACGTCGACGGTTCCCTGATTCCCAAATCGCAAATCAAGCGAGCCGTCCTCCTTCAGCCTTGCCACCTTTGTTGGAGAGTTCTCTGACGGCGGAGCGTTGAAAAGAAGCAGTAATTTTTTGTCGGGTAATGGGAGAACCGAATTAGCAAATCTGCCAGCAATCCCTTCGAAGGGCAGTTCAACAACACCACCTTTACCAAAGGTTTGATCTTGAAATTCCGCTGATTTATTGCTTTGTACCTGTGTCATGACCGCGCTCCATCGTGGTGTGAAAGGATGTCCTTCTAGGGACACAATCACAGTGGAGCACGGAGGCATCACTCGAAACACCTGTCACAAATGACAGTTTTTAATTCATTGCAAGCCAAATGACTGACTTTTTGAGCCACTGAATCAGATTAACGAACAGCAGCAGGCTTCTTCCGCGGCTTCAAATACTTGGTCAACCCCTGAAACCAGATAACCAGCGCCGGATTCCCCTTGATCTGAATCGACTTGTCCTGAATCCCCGTCATAAACGCCAACTGCTTGTTCTTCGCCTGCATCGTGGCAAAGCCATACGCCGCATCCTTGAACGCAATCGCAAACGCCGGCTCGGCATACACGCCCGACTTGCTGGTAATGCGCTGATCCTTCACAAAGAAATGCCGCGCCACTTTCCCGTCCTGGGTCTGTAGCTGGAACACCAACTCCTTGTCACCCAACTGCTGCTGAAACGCAGGATTAGTCCGACTGGCCTTACCCATCAACAAACCCAGCATCCACAGAAGAAAACGAAATTTCATGCGCACAGCCTCAAGAGAAAAGTGAACGGCCGGCGCAGTGTAGCGGCTTCAAGCGAGAACGCCACTGTTGTGCAGCGATAGAAGAAGATGCCGTGCTTTTTGACGCTGATGACTACCAAGTCATTGACGAAACGAGGGTGTTTAAAAGCGTGAAGATTTTGATCTTTCTACGCTCGACTCCCTCGGATATTTCCTTCAACACGTGGTGCTGTTCGTGAACTAGGCAGCGCTTGGCTTCGTCGATAGGCTTTGTTCGTCGCCGCAAAATCGGTGACACGGACGTGCAAGTCCGAATCCAGGTGCGCAATTGCTTATGGCTATTCGTCGAGCGTTTTCCTATGCTCGCGGATCGTTATGGCAGCTGTGCGTCGGAGACCTTCGGGTCTGCCGGTTCCTGGATCGGTCTTGCACACCAACGCACAGCTGCCACCACTTTCGAAGTGCAAAGCGAAACGGTGTCGGTCTCTTAATTCCAGGAGATACATCTATGATCAAGCCAACACCTAATCCACCAGAAAATGAAGCCACATCCCCCTACGAATCCCTCGATTCGAAGAAACTCCACGAAGCCGCCGAACGCGCGCTCGACCACCATTTCGCCCCACCACCCGGCGATAAACCCAAGCCTCGCAAAGGCAACCTCTTCGCCGTCTCCCCCGACATCGACACCGAAGCCCTCTTGGCCAACGCCTCGGAAGACCTGCTGTCCATCAGCGCCATCGCCGCCAACCTGGCCGACGACGTGGACGGAGCACGACGCTCGTTGGCCTTGGCGCTAAGCAGATTGGCGGATGGGGTGCGTTTGTTGGTGGAGCGAGCGCTGGATCACATTGATTCGCCGAATCCGGCGGAGCATCGGGCGAAGGTGTAACAGGAACGCGAATAGAAAAAGGGGACTTGGCGTCCCCTTTTTTGAAAATTTGAAATTCGCTTTTTTATGACTTTCCGTCAGCTGCGACAGACCCAACTGTACATCGTCCATCCTGAAGATCAGGGATCAGACTTCTGTTTCCCGACTGATACCAGTCGGCAAGCAATTGGCTCTCGCAGAAAGCCTCTTTCTGGACATCGTAATAAAATGCCACCGTATGGGTCGCCATGGCGCCCCGATTCGGTAGGAAAACCTCCAAATCAAATACGACATCGGGCAAAGGACCATTCCTGTCAGCCATAAATTTTGGCGGCCCTTTAAATTTGCAGGGTGCTCCTGCAAACGCGGAATCCAGCAAGCCACTCTGATAAGTGTAGATGGCGCAATTCGGTATTGAATCTTCAAACACCACCGCACCCATTACACCGCCCTTCCAACTTAAAGCACCGAAGGGGATTGGATGAACGTCCTCTGCACGCATCTCATTCTCCGCAGCGATGGCAGCAGTTACAGCGACCGGCAACGAGTGCTCCACATTCAACAGGGTGGGTGCCGCATGAGCCGACATTACAAATAGGGGAAAAATGAGACTGTAGAGGGCAACAGCTTTCATGCACGCCCCCCCGAAAAAACGAAATGAAATCACCATTGACAACCCGTTTCTGGCGACGCATCCATACCGATATCTAGATCGAATGAATACTTCTTCTGGGTTTTGTAGTTTGTGTAAGTCATCCCGTAAATGCGGGCACCTTGGCTGACCATTTCATAATTTCCAGATACCACGCCATCGGAGACTTCAACCCAGGTCGTCGTAAATTGAGACGGCCGATCCGGATCCATGACTTCTTCCTCGGAATTTTTGTAGACAAGATAAATTGCCGTTTTTGACTTGCTGTATTTGACGTTCGCGCCGCTCCATTTAACGACCGAATCGAAATAGCTTCTGAACTCAAAATTGATGCTTTTGCCTTCCTGCGAGCGGAAGCAATAGACCTCAGTTGTGACTTCGCTGTGAGCCGCGATCGGACAGAGGAGTAGAAAAGCTACAAAAAAAGAAGACAAATATTTCAAACCGATCATTCCTTTAGCGGTTCATGGGTAGCTGAAAGCGCATTCGCACCGCGCAATAAGCGAGGTCTTCACGAAACAAACGGAAACTCATCTCGCACTGTCCGTCCGCATATTGCTTCCAAACCGGATCGTCGAAGTCACCCCCTCCGAGCAGATTGATCGAGGCCTTCAGACCGCTTTCGCGATCCTGCCCTGCCATCAACGAAGCAGCTTTGTAAAAGCCATCATTCGGCATACCTGTCTGTAGATAAATGAGCTCACCCAACCGGGCGGTGGTTGTCTGCGCCAAGCACGCAAGCTTATCGATGGGCGCCTCCGCTCCCGGCAAAACCGCTTGATACAGATCCTCGCAATACGCTTCCTTGAAGCGCATCCACCTTCTTTGCACATCGGTCAGTTGCTTCTTGTCTGCGGGAGACAAGCTGGCCAGGGTTTTCTTGTATTGCTCATTCAACACAGCGTCGACTTTTTCGAAGCTTTGCTGGCCGCAAGTGATCAAATCGGGATTGGTAAAGCTATCTTGGTTGCAAGTTTCCTGGGCTTTCGCCGAGATCATCGACGCCGCCAAAACGACGCCCGTCAAAGCCATTGCAAGCCTCTTAAGTGTTGTGCTCACTGCTGGGCCTCTACGCTACTGCCAAGCTCCATTTTTTGATTCAACACAGCCTGTCCGCCCATTACTCCAGCGCTCCATTACTGCGCTCAGCCACTCGATAGGGAGTTTTCGACCCCTTGCCTGCGCTGGTCATCAACGAGGCATAGTGCTTGTAAGCCTGCGCCGCCCGCACTTTATCTTTTACGCCCCAGTAACTATCCGCGAGATTTAGATAGGCTACTGTTCTGCCGGGGTTTCTGGCAATAACCGCGTTCAACAACTCAATGGACTCTTCGTAATAGCCGGACTCACCCAATAAAAAACCGACGTCGTTAGACCAGCCTGGTGATTGAGCGAAGTCATACTTTTGCACGATGTAGCTTTGCGGATAGCAGTGACCTTCACCCCCATCCATAAGAAAATTCGCCATCACCGTCGAAACGGCCTCAATTCGCCCTTTTCGATACAGCGCCAACGCTTGGTCGAGCTGGTACGCGATATCCGACATCATCAGTTTTTTGTAGCCCTCGGCAGGTCGCTTAACGTGTAGGTCATGCAACTGCTCAAACACCTTGCGCCCATCGAACGACGCCAACGAGGTTTCGCCGATCATGCTTTTGGGTAAGTCTTCAACACTGACTACTGAGTGATCACAGGACTCGTTGTTGGTTACCTGCGACACATTCCTAAGCTCAAACTGCTTTGAGTTTTTGTTATAGCGGAACACCAGATTGAAGTTGTAAACGCCGTTGTCTTCTTCGTTACTGACCAGCACAAGCGCGTCCCCTGCTTCAGCGGAAGAATGCTTGACTGACACGGGCTCCCCTTGCACATCGACAACCGTAAGCACACCCGCCGGACTGTTAATCACGTTGGCGCTGAAACCTTCACTCATAGCCGCCGAGTATTGGCTTTTGATTAACGGTATCGCTTTGGATGTATCCAGCAGAATGCCGTCGCTGGCCCCTGGCTCAGGCGCGATCAGCAGTCGGTGATAAGCTTCATCGGCATCATCCGTCAGCACAAACACGTTTTGACGTGATGCATCCCCCATTAAACTGCCCGGAATCTTCTTGATAACCTGCGGAGTAGCGAGCGCAGGCGAAAGCGGCAGAGTGACTTGGCACGCAAACGCGCAAACTAAGCACAAAAAAAAGCGTTTCATTGTCTTCAATTCCTTAATTCAATCAGTTGAAATTCCAGCGTCGAAGGGAGCAGCGACAGGAGAAGGATTTATTTATAGCCACATCTAGCCTGAAAAATAAACTTTCCCCTTTTTCACTTTGATGGTGCTCATCTGACTGTGGAACGTGCGCGGGATCATCTGAAAGAGTTGATAGCAATAAGGCAGGAGGCGAAGGCGTAAGAGGCGTGCGCGGGACGGACTAGAGAATAAATTCGCCCCCAACTCACTTTAACCTCACTTATCTTGACTCACCTTCATAAAGCTTCGTTTCTGGATTGAAGCGCCAAAGATGGGGAGTAGTCAGCGGCTTTCCATCTCTGTGCATAATTTGATCTTGTTTATCTCTATTATAAGAATAGATCTGAATATCTTTATATGGAGTATTTTCTGGATGGCTATCTAGAGCTTTTACATCTGCAAAGTAATCACCTCCCACATTCCTCAGAAAACCTTGGCACTGGACAAAAAATCCGTAAGTAAAATCACCGCTGGAACCCGCGCTAGAATATGAAAGAAAAATAAAGTCCTTCACCCCATCACCATTGAAGTCGTCTTTATAGACGATTTTCCCTTCTTCAATTGAAAATTTCTCGCCCTCAACCCGTGAAAGCATATCGATTGTGCGCGAGTCCTCGGTCCACTGGGATAAAAAATGCTTAGGCCCTTCCGTGGGATAACAAACATCTTCAGAGGCCGCGCGAGCAGCAGTAGCAAACAAAGCAAAAACGAAAAAATACTTCATATTAACTCTCCAAGACAAACGTATTTCGTCCAGTTCTAACTGAGCCTTGAGCCGCACTGGCACCAAAAATTATGGCTGCAGTAATCGAATCGTTCAGCGCCTCTAAAGTCGTAAACAATTTTCCCGTTAATGCCGAATCGTGCGCCCCAACTAGCAAGAAAAATTCTGTCACCTTTTACCGCCATCACCACCTTGCGCTATTTCTGCTCACCGTGAAATTTTACGGAATTTAATGTCGTCTTTATTTCATCAAGTATTTTATTATTCAGAATTAACGGTTTTTGGCCATTTTCAGCTGTGCCGATCAAAACGTTATTACCCTGAACCAGGCAGAAGCTTATACGAGCGATACTCTCATTCTTTTTATTCTTAAAGCTGAATATAAACCCTGACCAACCAGCGCCGGTCAGTTGTTGAAAAGTGTACTCTTCTGGCCGCCCAGCATTTTTGGTTGGAATCCAACCATTTTTTGTAAGGGTCGCTGGACATTTAAAACTATTGGCTTGTTTGAGATCCTGAAGCTCTGGACTGATATTTTCTGAATTAATACTTCCCGCAGAGCCTTGTAGATCAAAATTTTCTACGCCGTCACACATCAGCCCAAACCACTTTGATTTAAGATCGCCTTTTTTCTTGAAACTCCAATCATATCCAGCAGACATTTCCGCCTGCTCAAGGTATGGCCAACTGTTATCTTTAGGTTTTGTATACGACTCAAGAAATACAACATCAGGAGTATTGAATTTTATATATTGATTCTCAAGCAAAGTCATAGAATAGTTACAACTCCCTTGATGTATTGCCGCTACTGTTTTCCCAGAAGCAAAAGCAGAGTATCCTGTTTCATCTCCTACATTCACGACAGTATCTTCATGATCAGAAGAAAAGGCCGATGACGGGATCAAACATACGACGACAAGCAGGTACCATCCAGATATTTTTTTCACTATTCAACTCTCCGACGAACAAAGTCTTGTGGGGTATTGGATGAGACGCCAGTCGATGTAGGAAAACTCAAACCATCTAACAAAACTACTTGTGCATTTGCAAAAGCAAGGAACCGAGCCTGAACGCCCCATATAGAACTGAAACTAGAAGAAGGCGAACCAAGGTTTACTGTTGCAGCAACATTCCCAAACGCAGAATTTTCGTAGTAATGTTTTGTTTGTGCGTTCGTTGTTAATGTCTTTAATGTACTACTTGAACTTGTATAATAGCCATCGGCTTGCTTGGAAGCGCCTGACCATGCCCAATAAGCACCAGCACTGTTTGCAGCATCATATGAATTCTTCACAGCGTCTCGCTTTGCGATGACGGCCTGGGGTATTCCAGTTGATGCATCACTTAGCGAGTTCGTTGGATCATACATTGATTTATGCCCAGCAATCATGGGACGATTATTGTTTGCCATCGTAGTATGAGTTGCCAATACTTGCTTTACTTGCGGACTAACAATATCCCCTTTAAACTCCCAATACTTAATATAATTACTTGCATGAGTCAACTGCAAAAAGCCTCTACCATCCCATGGCTTATACCAATAGGGACTTCCCTCTTGAAACTTCTGGTACCACTGAGTTTCTTGCGTTGCATTGCCAAAAAAACAAGCCAACCGAACAGGAGTAACAACCAAAAACTTACGCAAAGCTTTATTTAGGTCATTTCGTCGCGTTAGAGCATCTGCCGTTGAACTCGAAAGCAAAGTTGCAGCACTATTTAAATTTACTGACTCCCACTGCCAAGTGGCCGCTTTTCGCAATGAGTTCATTGGTAACAGTTGAACAAGTTCATTTCGACTCAACCAGCTACATTTCCGAAATGCAGAAATAAATTCTCTCGGCGGCATGTGCCAGTGCTTATTTTCTATTCCTTCAAGAGCTGCATCTTCCCAGAAACTCAAAGCTTGTTGGTGACTTTTTATCTTGTCATATGCGTCTTGCGGCATCGGTCCATTTTCGGAGACTTTTAGCAGCCAACCATAACGAGTGTCGAAGTCACTTTTGCACCATTCGCTCGGAAACTTGCATATAAATCGCTTTATACGCTCTTGAGTATCCTTCGACTCCAACTTATCTTTGCTTATACTACGCTCAACAACATAACGATCCGAGAGCTTTTGCTTTTCATCCGGGGAGAGCGAGTTATAGATCGGAGACGTCGCAACCCCAACAGCATCCGTATTATCAGAGACTATTTTACTTGCGTCCAAATTCAAAAATGCTCTAATGAATGGAGACTGGCAGTGACTATCTGAATCTGTGTCGTCATCAATCAACTGCCATCCTTGCCAATGGGGGAAATCAGCGTCGCTAAATTTGGTAACGGTCAAAGAATTCAGATCGACCCAACCCGACTTGCTACCCTCGCCGGCTTTTCCCGGAAACTTAATTTGACGCCAATGGGCAGCATCTGCAGGCACAAGGTGTTCCTCACCCAACACTCTGCCGAACCTTAATAGTTCAAACCCTGCACTAGGGCACTTAGGAAAGTATTCATTCGCAGTTTTATATATATCGTACTCGTAGTTTGCCTTCTCATCCTGCGCTCCCAACTCGAATCCCGAATGGGTGAAAGTTGTGAGCTTACAACTCCCTTTGGAATAACTCATTCTAACAAAAATTCCGTGCTGCAATTCTGATGCTACGGCCCAATCGTAGCCTTGAACCGTAATCGGAGTAGTTGATGAAACGGGTGCTCCAGCCTCCTCAATTGGAGCAGGCCCCGTAGGCATTGCGGGACAGCGATAAACAACTGGTGAATTGTTCTGTGGAGACAAAAGATTTTGAGGTGGGTTTTCATAAATGCATACTTCGGGAGGAATGAAAAAATAAGCATCTCCCCAAACACTATCTTTTCGCCCTTCACTTGTTTGGAATTTAAGATCCTTTCCTTTCCTACCGACAAGATTTTCTATCTTGCTATCATCAACAACTATTTCAAAATGGATTCTGTCTTTCTCTCCATATATATTTCCAGCCTCGCCGACTGGCTCCTTTCGATAAACCACTTTTCCTTTTTGGATGCCCGGCAAAGTAATCTTTGAAAGATGCATATAGATCGAATAAAAAATGATCTTTGCTTTATCTCCTTCTCCAATATCCGTTTCGTGACGGATTACAATGCATCCATCATCAGTCCATTTTTCACGATAACGAAGTGCGTGGGTAGGAGCGGCCGTACTCTCCAAAGTTGGTTGACGAAAGTACACCACAGCCCCATCAGATATAGCACTCACCGGTAAAGGCTTTCCACCCTCTTGAGGAGCAGTCAGATGCATGCCGCCATGCCAATTAAGATCAAAGCTAAGCGGATAACCACCATCGCCAGGAACACCACCAACCATGGCGCGCGCTAGAAAGGCCTCGTCGGTTTCTCCCGCAACAGGAGCAGGAATAAAGGGAGGGCTAATGATCATTTTGAAAAATCCTTGTTCATATTGATGCTTATACGTCCATTCATAACGAGAACGGGTAATCGACAGTTGGTTTAACCTTCTCTGGCACCGCATTCCCCAACGCCTGATCCATCAAACTCCCCGCCTTATCCTTATCCGCAGCCCCCGGCAACACTGGCGGCTTGATACCTATCCCAGTCCCCGAGCCCGCCGACCCACCCGCATTAATCTTCACCACCGGCCCAACAACCGTCACCCCGCCGGCATCCAGCTTGATAAAGCTGCCACCCCCCAAAATGGTCAGTTCGCTGCCAGCCTCAATAACAATCTTCGCCCCAGCCTTCAGATGTATCTCTTTCCCGACACTCGTCAGCTGCGCAGTCCCCAGCTTCACATGCTGGTTCTGCCCAATCGTCAGGTGATCATCCAGCCGCGTTTCAACCTTGCGGTCGGCAATCGTGGTGCGATGCTCTTCAGCCTTGAGCTCGGTGTAGGTGTTCTTAACCACCGTGTCATGCCGCTCATTCCCCACCCGTATCTTCTGATCATGCTCAATGTTTTCATCCCAATCCCGCTGGGCATGAATAAAGATCTGCTCCGCACCCTTCTTGTCTTCGATGCGCAGCTCATTAAACCCACCGCCTCCCGGTGAACTGAGGGTCTTGAACACGGTGCGGGTCTTGTTCGCCGGCAAGTCGTAGGGAACCTGGTTTTCCTTGTGATACAGGCACCCGGTCACCAACGGCTGATCGGGATCCCCTTCAAGGAACGTAACCAGCACTTCCATCCCAATCCGCGGAATGACGATGGCGCCATACCGATCCCCAGCCCAACTCGAAGACACGCGCATCCAGCAGCTGGTTTTGTCATCCGCCAACCCTTCGCGGTCCCAGTGGAATTGCACTTTGATGCGGCCGTATTGGTCGCAGTGGATTTCTTCGCCTTTGGGCCCGGTGACCATGGCGGTCTGGCTGCCGAGGACACGGGGTTTGGGGTGTTGCAGTGCGGGGCGGTAGAACACGGCCCATGGGGTGGCGAGGAATCGGTTGCGGTAGCCCTGGTGGAAGTCGTCTTTGTTGTCGGTGGTGTCGCTGGTTACCGATTCTTCGAGGACTTGCGGTTGTTTGCCTTCGTGGACGATTTCGGTGAGCAGCCAGAGGTCGTTCCACTCGGTGCGCGGGTGGTCGGACATTTCCAGGAAGTGGCCGCTGATCAGCTTGGTCTGGTCACCGTGGCCTTCGGCTTGCTGGTAGTCGGCGCGGTGGCGTTCGAGGGCGCGTTGGCTGAGGAATTTGCCGCGCGCGCGGTCGAGGAAGCGGCCGGGGTAGTCGTAATCTTCGAGGTCTGGTTCGGTGCTTTCGCCGTCGGGTTTGTAGGCGGCTTCGAGTTGCAGGCGCGGTTTTTCGAAGTCGTAGTCGCGGCGGGTGACGCGGCCAGTGCGAGTTTCGAGGCGCAGTTTGAAGCCCTTGATCACCGGTTCGTCGGCGACCATGCCGCTGCCTTGCACGTACGCGGTTGGCTGGCCGAGTTTCGGGAACACGGTCTGGTCGTCGCCGAACACCAGCAGGTGACCTTTCTCGCTGTGCTGGAAGTGGTAGTGAATGCCTTCCTCTTCGCACAGGCGCTGGACGAAGTGCAGGTCGGTTTCGTCGTACTGCACGCAGTAGTCGCGGTCCGGGCAGGCCTGGCTGAGCTGGAAGCGGTAGGCGTTGCCCTTGATGCCGTGCTCGTCGAGGATCAGCGCGATGATTTTCGGCGCGGACATCTGCTGGTAGATGCGCTGGTTGGTGCGGTGATGCAGGTATTGCAGTTGCGGCACCAAGGAAACTTTGTAGCGGGTCAGACGCTTGCCGGCATCGCCTTGGGCGACGCGATAGATCTGGCCGTGGATGCCGGAACCTTGCGGATCGAACGCTAGGAACGCCTGTTTGTGCAGGAGTTTTTCCAGGTCCAGATCGGGGTTTTCGCTGACCAGTTCGAGGTCGAAGCGATACGGCTGGCTGATGCCTTCGGTGCCGGTGAACGACAGCACTTGCAGGTCGCCGACGTAGTCTTCGACGGTGAGGCTGAAGTGGGTTTCGTTAGCGGAGTTGAACATTGCTTGCTCCCTGTTCGGTAGTCATCCGTTACGCCCGCAGTCGCAGGCGTTGCAGCAAAGACGAAGTGGCGCCCAGGGCGTCACGCAGTTGGGCGGCGGTGATGGTGCGCTTGGCCGCATCGAAAGCCAGCGCCGTTCGCAGGGCTGGCCAGCAGTGTTTCGGTAGGTTTCGTGGTGCGTGGAGCTCGCGGTCTAGGTGCGCGTCGCGGGCTTCGATCGACGACAAGCGGCGGAACGGGTGTTTGCCGCCCGCCAGTTCGTAGAGCACGCAGGCCACGCCGTACACATCGGCACTGGCCGACAGCGGTTGGCCTTCGAGCAGTTCCGGGGCGGCGTAGCCTGGGGTCCAGGCGTTGAAGCGGTCGCGGCTCAGGTGTGGCAGGCCGGGAAGGATGCCCTCTTCGGCTTGACCGAGGCCGAAGTCGAACAGGCGCACGCCTTCTTCGCTGAGCATCACGTTGCTCGGCTTCATGTCACCGTGCAGCACGCCGCGAGCGTGGGCGTAAGCCAGCGCATCGAGCAGCGGCAGCGCGATGTCGCGCAGTTCTTTCCACGGCAGGCCCAGGGGCCGCTCGCAGAGCAATTTGTCCAGGGTCAGCCCACGCATGAGTTCCATGGTGATGAAGGCGCGCTGGCAATCGGTGTCCACTTCAAAGGTGTGCAAACGCAGCACGTTGTCGTGGCGCAATCGTCGGGTCAAGGCGAACTCGCTGTAGAGCAAGGCGCTGGCGTCCGGCGATTCGGCAAATTCTTCGCTGAGGATTTTCAGCGCGATGTAAGGGTCGGGATCGCCGAACTGTTCGCTCAGCAAGTCCCGTGCGCGGTAAACCGCGCCCATGCCGCCGGCACCGAGCAGGCGCTCGATGCGGTAACGGCCTGCGAGCACGTCGGGCATTTCGCCGACGCTGGCCTTGGTTGGCGCCAACGCGGGTTCTGCTATATGCGATTTGGCAAAGGCGAAATAAGTCAGGTTACTGGCCTCTTCGTCGGTCACCAGCAGGTCGTCGAGCGGCGGCATGAGTTGGGTCATTGTCGGATCACCACGGCAGTCAGGTTGTCCCGGGCCGAGCCACGCAGGGCGCCATCGAACAGACGCTCCAGCGCAACGTGCGGCGCGGTCAGGCTCAGGGCATTGCCCAAGGCATCGCTGCTGAGCCCTTGGTACAAACCGTCGCTGCACAACAGAAACGTATCGCCGGGGTAAACCTCGAGTTCGAGCACGTCCAGCGTCAGCACATCGGCGGCCCCGACCGCACGGGTCAGGGCATGGGCCGATGGATGCGCACGGGCGTCTTCAACGCTCATGTTTTGCTCGTCGATCAGTTGCTGTTGCAGCGAATGGTCCTTGGACAGCTGATACAAACGCTGGCCACGCCACAGGTAGCAACGGCTGTCGCCGGCCCAGATACAGGCCGCGCGATTGCCTTCCACCAGCAGCGCCACCACGGTGCTGCCCATGATGCTGTCATGGCGCCCGGCGGTGACGGTCAACTCCTGACCCAAGCGGCGATTCAACCAGTGCAGGCACTGGCGAATGCCTTTGAGTCGTTCGTCGAAGCCGTCCTGCACTGGCAATTCCGCCAGGCTGGCGACGATCAACTGGCTGGCGATGTCGCCACCCTGATGACCGCCCATGCCGTCCGCGACCACCCACAGCCCTTGCTGTGGACAGTCGAGAAAAGCATCTTCGTTGCGCGCCCGAACCTTGCCGGCGTCGGTACGCGCAGCGCTGCGCCAGGGACTGGCAACCAGCATCAGAGCTGCACCGGCATACGGAAGGTGCGCAGCACGCCCATGTCGAACGGGTTTGGCGTGCGCTGGCTGCTGAGCAGGTAATTGGCGCGCAGGCCGCCTACGTCAGCCTTGAGCACCATCACGTCGCGACCGCTCAGGTACTCGGTCTGCATCAGGTCGAACAAGCGGAACAGCGACCAAGGGCCGGTGTTTTTCTCGATGCCGATCGGGCGGCCGGCCATTTTGTCGAGGACCAGGCTGGTGCGACCGTCTTCAGCATCGGTCGGCCATTTGAACGACACCGGCACGATTGGGCCGTGACGGTATTCGATGGTCTTGTCGCCAAACTTGAACTCGGAACGGCTGACGGCCGGGTCGAGGGTGTACGGCTCCAGTTTGAACTGCACTTGCGGCTCGGCCGGGTTGATCGAGAAGAAGCTCTGGCGAATCACTTGGGCCGCGGCCATCTGGTCAAGGTAGACCTTGGAGATCGGCATGCTGTGACCGTCAATGCTGCGCAGGCGGTAGTTGCCTGGGTCGCCACTGACGAACGGACGCATGTAGGTCTCGAAGAAGCGATCGTTGATGCCCTGCGCCTTGAAGAACTCGCGGAAGTCGCTGATCGCGACGTCGCTGGTGCTGTGGGCGCTGAACGGGTAACGCTTGTTGATCGCCTTGCCATAGAAGCTGTACAGCTCGCTCTGATAACGCTGGTTCAGGTACTGGTAGGAATCGTTCAGCACCAGACGCCAGGTGTCTTCGGCCAACACGTTAAACCACACGCTGACTGGACGCGGCAGACGATTGGAGGCATTGCGCAGGGCGCTCAGCGCATCACGCTGGCCGCTCATGCGGGTCTTGGCCATTTCGAACGCGGCCTGATCCGGGGAACTGGCACGCGCCAGGCTCGCCAATTGCAGTTGCAGGTCGTTGAGCGCCGCGAGTGCCGGGGTCAGATCAGCGGCCGGGCCGTTGTTGTCATCCAGCAAACGGTGCAGCGGTTCGAAGCGACGTTGCAGGGATTTCTTCGCGGTGTCCGGCAGGTTTTTCATCGCGGCCATGTCCGAGGCCTGGTCCGCTGCGGCAGACGCCAGTTTACCCAGCTTGCCCAACTTGCCTTTCTGCTCGCCCAGCGCTGCGGCGGCATCAGCGGCTTGATCAACCGGTTCGGCTTCTGCCGGGAACCGGGTGTTCTCGCGCACTTCCACCAGCAGTTGCAGCACCGGGGAATTGGCAGAAGTCAGGCCCGCCAGTTGCTCGGCGCCCTCGCCCGCATCGTTGATCGGTGGCAGGGCAACCTGGCCGACCGCTTCACTCCAGAAGTTGGCGTAGTCGCGGAAGTACAGTTGCTCCAGTTCGACCATCAAGCGACGCAAGTCCATGCCGCTGATGCCCGCGCCTTCGCCCAGCACCCAGTTGTCACGCAGGATGTCGGTGACCAGCGCACTGCCCTGGACCGAGAAGTACTGCTGATAACCCTGTTGGGTGTAGAAGCCCGGGATCACGTAATCGGTGCCGACAAACAGTGAAGCCTGCGGGCCCATGTGTTGGCTCAGACGATATTCCGGAAGGTTGCGGGCCTGCTCGCGCAGCATCCGGTAAACCACGTTGGCCAGCGACTCGCTGCGCAGCACCTGACGCGCTTGCGCCACCAGTTGATCGTTCAGCGGGTAGATAAACGGCTGCTTGAGCAAACGCTCGAAGTGCGTGTTCAAACCGTTCTGCACCGCGGTGTTGCCGGCGTAACGCTGGGACCAGTCAGTGGCGACCCAATCCTTGAGCCACGCCGCATCGCGACGATCCTTCATGTTCAACATCAGGTACGCGCGCAGGCTATTAAGCAGGCGTTCGCGGTCCTTCATGTTGGCGCGGATCTGCCCTTCCAGCAGCGTCGCGACCTTCGGCAGCAGTTGCGCTTCGAGCTCCCGCTCGTACGCCGCCTTGACCACCGGATTGACCTCTTCACCTTGGTACAGGCCGCCACGTTCGTGGTACGACACGTCACCTTTTTTCGGGAAAACCTGGGTCGCCGCGTAGCTGGTGTCGAGGGTCTTGAGCACCGCCATGGAATCATCACGGGCGGTCAGCGCCGAGCGTTGCTGGGTCCAGTTGGTGGCCAGGTTGCGCAGGTTTTCCAGCCGCTCGTAGTTGGCGGAGAAACCGCCGGCCCACAGCATGCCGAACAGCGCCAGTGCCGCCAGTGCGCCCACGTACAGCGCACGTTGGCCCCAATGGATGCGGCTGCGTTCGCGCTTGTCCAGGCCGGCCAGGTCGGCTTCGGGGAAAATCACCCGGCTGAGCAAATGGTGAATGAACCGCGAACGGCCACTGCGCAAGGTCGGCAGCATGCCGGCGCTCATGCCCAGACTGGCGCCGATACCGGCGGTGGTCTGATCCATTTCCTGGGTCAGGTGTGGTGCGCTGGTCAGGTAGAAACCGCGCAACTGGCTGACACGCTGGTAACGGTTGCCGGTGAACGCCATGTCGACGAACAGGCACAGGCGCTCGCCGATCTGCCCCAGTTGATGCGGGAAGTCGAGGATGCGGCCACGGCGCTGGGTGTCGCGCTCCTGGTGCATGCGCATGATCACTTGGCTGTTCAGGCGACGCAGCAGCTCTTCGAACTCGGCGCGCAGGACGGCAACGTCGGTGCCGCTCTGGTCTTTGCGGAAACTGGTGCCGAGCACCTGATCGCTTTCTTCGCGGGTCAGTTGATCGAAGAACTCGTCGAAACCGAGCAGTTTGTCGGCCTTGCTCAGCACCAGATACACCGGCACATCGACGTGCAGTTTCTGATGCACGTCTTGCAGACGCGCACGCACCTGGCGAGCCAGGGTGTCGAGGTCTTGCTCGGTGTTGCCCAGCAGCAATTCAACCGGGATGGTCACAAGCACGCCGTTCAACGGGCGGTTGCGACGACGCTTGCGCAGCAGGTCGAGCAAGGTGCTCCAGGCGCTGCCATCGACTTCGGCATCCGGCTGGGTCAGGTAACGCCCGGCGGTGTCGATCAGCACACCGTGGTCGGCGAAATACCAGTCGCAATGACGGGTGCCGAGCGTGTCGCGGGTCAGCTTGCGATCGATCTTGTTGATCGGAAACTCAAGGCCCGAGAAGTCCAGCAGGCTGGTTTTGCCGCTGCCCTGCGGGCCGATCAGCAAGTACCACGGCAAGTCACTGCGCCAGCGTTCGCTACGACCGCGATACAGGCTCGAGGTCTTCAGGGTTTTCAACGCATCCTTGAAGCGCACGCGAAGCTCTTTCTGCTCTTCGTCGATCAGCTCGTCACGGCGGATGCGGTCCTGGCCGTCTTCGGTGTCTTCGACGGCTTTTTTACGCACGCCCGCGCGCCAGCTGACGAAGACCATGGTCAGGCCCCAGATCAGGAACAGCACACTGATGGTCAGCAGGCGGGAGGTCGAACCTTCCCAGAACTTGTAGTCATCAACGGCCAGCAGCGGCCCGACAAACCACACCAGCAGTGCGACAAACAGCACCACCAGCAAGGTCCAGACCCAGGTCTTGCGCAAGAATGCGCCGACTTTCTTGAAAAACTTTTTCATCACACGTCCCTGTTTACGGCTGCGACTGCGGCTGGACCGCGGCCGGATCTAGCTGCTGAAAAGGTTGCAGAACGGTTTCGCGTTGCTCGCCCAAGACCCAGGCGAAACCCGAATACATCACCACCAGGCAGACCACGGTGAACAGCACCACCATCCACGCCGGCACGATGCGCACCAGGCTGCGGCGCTGATCGTTCAAGCCTTCCCAATGCGGCGACAATTCGCGAGGCACGTCACCGCGCAACTGACGAATCTGGCGATACAAGGCGTCGCGGATGCCTTCGAGTTCGAGCATGCCGCGGGCTTGCACGCGGTACTTGCCTTCGAAACCGAGGGACAGGCACAGGTACATCAGCTCCAGCATCGGCAGGTGCTTGACCGGGTTTTTCGACAGGCGATCCAGCAGCTGGAAGAACTTCTCGCCACCGAAGGTTTCGTTGTGGAAGCTGCTGAGCAGGCTCATCTGCGACCACTCGCTTTCGTTGCCCCACGGCGTGGTCACGACGGCTTCGTCGACCACGGTGCAGAGCACGTAACGCGCGGCCATCACCTGGCTGCTTTCGGCGCCGTTGTGCAGCGCTCGCACTTCAAACAGTTTCAGCCCGGCGGTCAGTCGCTCGTTGAGCGCGTACATGTCTTCGCGGGTATCGCTGTGCTTGAGCCGCACCACTTCCGACAGCAGATCGGACGCGGCGGCCACCAGCGAATTGAGGCTGATATTGAAGGATTCCGCCGGGCGCAAACGCGCGGCGTAAATCATCCGTTCTTCGAGCTGCTCAAAACGCGGCGGTGCGGCGAAATCGGTGAGCGGACTCTGCGCCGGGCCGTGGCCCTGGCGGTCGAGCAGGACGGTTTTATCGTCCTGGTTATGTTCCATGTCCTTGATCATGTCGGTCAGTTCCTGATGGCCCAGAATTTCAGTTCAAGCTCGGCGAATTCGCCGGACACGTGGAACGCGAAGCCGCCGGAGCGCTCGAGTTGTGCCAGGTCTTCGGAACTGAGTTCGAGAATGAAATAGGTTTTGTTGGAGTGGAACGCGATCTGCCGCGGGGCCACCGGCAACGGTTTGACCTTGATGCCCGGCAGATGCAGGTTGACCAGTTGGCGGATGCGCTCCACCGGACCGACCTTGAGGTGCGCCGGCAAGCGGTGGCGCAGTTCTTCGGAATCGCAGTTGGCACTGGCCGCGAGCACGAACGAAGCCGAGCCCAGCAGTTTGTGGTCGTGCAACGGCGATACGATGATCCCGTACTGACGCGCTTGCAGGACCAGTTCGATGGCGTGCTGTTCGAGCACCATCGACAGCACCTGACGAATCGCTTCCATCAGTTTGCGGAAGCTCGCGCCCTGGTCGCTGTGCTGGTAACGGCTGTCCAGACGCGGGCGTTTGCTGTCGCTGGAGAACGTCGCCAGATCGCCGAGCATGGTCAACAGCGTGCGGTACAACTCTTCCGGGTGAACCTGCTCCAGGCCGAGGTAGTGGCGCAGCAGCAGTTCGGTGCGGTTGATCAGTTGCAGCATCATGAAGTCGCCGACTTCCGCGCCACCGACCTTGCCGTTGGAACGGATGCGCTCGGCGATGGTGTCGCCACGGTGGCCGAGCATGCTGATCACTTCTTTCAGGCACGACAGCAGGTAGCTGGAGGCATGCGCTTGAATGTAGGTCGGCACAAAGTCCGGATCGAGGCTGATCACGCCATCGGGCGTGGTGTCGAGCACGTCGCAGATCTTCAGCTTTACGTAGGCCTGGTCACTCTGCTGCTCGCCGAGCAACAGTTTGAAGTCCGGGCGGCCGCAGCTGACCTGGCTGGCGGAATCGTCGCCGGCGTTGGAGTCGGCGACTTCCGCTTCGTACGCGGTGTAGCGCGCCAGCACGTCGGATTGCTCTGGGCGGCGGGCCTCGATGTGGTTGCCGGTGACCAGCGGCAGCGCCAGGTAGATCGGCGTGTTGCCGGTGTTCGGCGGCACGTCGAGGGCCAGCGGCTCGGTGTTGCCGCCGAGTTCGAACAGGCTGCCGTCCGGCAGAATCCCCGAGGCTTGGCTGATCACCAGTTTGCCCATGTTGAGGAACTGCAAGTCGATGTCCAGGTTCAGGAAGCCCCAGGTGTAGCTGCCCAGCAACTGGGTGCGGGTCTTCATCTGGTGGTCGTAATAGCGGTCGTTATGCTGGAAGTGCTGCGGACGCAGCAGCATGCCTTCCTGCCAAATGACTTTATGGGAATTCATGTTCAGTCATCCGCCTTGGCGAGCGTTTCGTTGCTGTTGCGAATGCCGGCCTGATCGAGGGTCAGGTCTGCGTCGGTGACTTCCACCGGGGTGACTTGCACCGTGTAGCGCCATTTGGTTTCCGGCAGGTCACGGTAGGCGGCGAGGATGCCGACGTAGCGGCTGCCCTCCTCCACGCTGAGTTTCATTTCCACGGTTTCGCCCGGGCGCAGCTCGAGTTCTTCGCTGGCCACCAGGTCCGGGGCCAGGGATTCCTTGGCGCGCTCGTACAGGCTGAAGAAGTCAGCGTTCTCGAAGGTCACCGGGTGCTTGAGCTCGAACAGACGCACGACGATCGGCGACGGACGACCGTTGAGGTCCGGGTTCAGCTGATCGCTGGCGGTGAGCTTCAGGTTGAGTTTGGTGACGTGGGAATACGGCGACAGCGACGAGCAGCCGGCCAGCAGCACCAGGGCCGCGAACGCCGTCAGCGTCTTGAAAAAAGCGGTCGAGCAGCGAGACATGCGCATCATCCTTGGTGGTCGGTGTGAAGGGTGGAAATCAGGCGGATCTGTTCTTCGTAGGCCTGGGCAAAGTCGCGGGCCAGCAAGCGCTCGCTCCAGTCATCGTCCTGGCGCAGGGCCTGGTGATAACGACCGTACGCTCTCCAGCGGCTGCCGGACGTGGCCATGATCGGCTTGTTGTCGCGCTCGAAACGCAGGGTCAACTGCTCTGGCGAGAAGTGATCCAGTGTGCCGCGAACGGCGGCGCGGCTGGCGGTCAGCAAGGCCACCTGATGCGCCTGCAAATCACGGAACGAGCGAGAGATCGCTTGCTCGGCCGGCAACTGGCCCGGCTTGTTCGGCTGCAACAAAATGCCCAACGCTTCACCGGCATCGACGGCGAATTTCAGCGGGTTTTTGTGGGTGCCTTGAACAAGGGTCTGGGCCAGGCGCAGCTCGTTTTTCAGTTCACTGCGGGTGCGCAGGCTCTGCTGCAATCCGCCAACGCTCTGCTTGAGCAGGCGTGCCGCGTTCAGTGCCAGGGCTTCGCGGGCGTCGTGGTCGAGGCCTTTGAGGTCCACGCCTAGCGCCGCACCGAAGTGATCCCAGAAACCTTCGCTTTGACGCTCGACGGCTTTCGGCGCCGGAGCTGGCTCGGGCTCTGCCGGGGCATTGATCAGCTCCGGAACCATCAGGCTTTCCATGTCGATGCGGGCGTAGTCGGCGCGCTGACGGGTGTCTTCGATGGTCGTGCTCGGCGAGATCATCTCGTCGATTTCCGAGTACACGCGCTCTTGCTGATCGAGAGCGTTCAGCGGGTCGAGGTCGAGGAATGCGTCATCCGGGATGATGCTGCCCGCCGCTTGCGGACGGCCGACTTCCACGTCGAAGGTCGCCGGGTCGCGCACCAGCCGCGCACGGATCTCGAAATCACCCAGCACGTACACGCTGCCGTGCTCGATGCGCATCGCTTCGCCCTTGCGCAGGCGTGCGCCGCTTTCGCTGTCCTGAATACCGTTGCTGCTGGTATCGGTCAGGAAAAACGTGCCTTCGCGGTAGCTGATCACCGCGTGGTGGTTGGACAGATGACGCTTGCGATCAGGAATGATCCAGTCGCAATCCTCGCCCCGGCCAATCACGCCACCGGCCTGCTTGAAGGTCTTCTGGCACAAATCCGTGGGCACGAACTGCTTGGTGTTCAGCATTTCGAAAACCAGTTCCATGGTGATACTCCTTGCGGTCACTTGCCGCGATTGACCGCCTGCGGATCACCCAATGGGCGATAGGTGTTGTCGTTGAATTTGTAATTGCCGCTACAGCCGCCGAGGCCGCATAGAACGACGAGGGTCAGCAGGACGGCTTGCCAGTGACGAACAGGCATCAGAGGGTCTCCATGGATAGACAAAGCACAAAGCGCCGACCCGTTTGGGCGGCGCTATCGAAAGCAAATGAAAGAGGCTGGGAGGCTCTAACCCGGTGGTTAGAGCCGATTCCCTGTGGCGAGGGGGCTTGCCCCCGTTGGGTCGCGAAGCGGCCCCAAAACTGGCTACCGAATTTATTCAGGCAAACCGCGGCTACCGGACTGCGACTGCTGCGCAGCCGAACGGGGGCAAGCCCCCTCGCCACAGGGACCGCGTTCACCTCAGGAATTTGTTTTGGGTTAACCATCGAAATCACCCAAATTGATGTTCAGGCGCCCGAGGCGGTACAGCAGCGTGCGGCGTGGCAGGCCGAGTTCGCGGGCGGCGAGGGTCTGGTTGCCGTCGTTTTTGCGCAGGCAATCGAGCAGCAGGCTGCGTTCGACCTGCTCCAGGCGTTCGCGCAGGTTCAGGCTGTTGTCTTCCGGCATGGCTTCCATGCGCAGGGAGAAATGTTCGGCCAGCAACTCGCCGCCCTCGCACAGCAGAACGGCGCGTTCGACCAGGCCTTTGAGTTCGCGCACGTTGCCGGGGAAGGCATAACCGGACAGGTGATCCAGCGCTGCATCGGACCAACGCACCGCGTCCCGTTGCAAAAACGAGCAGGCTTTGTCGGCGAAGTGCCGGGCCAGGTCGAGGATGTCGCCTTCGCGCTGACGCAGGGCCGGCAACTCGATCGGGAATTGCGCGAGGCGGTAGTACAAGTCCTCACGGAATTTTCCTTCGCTGACCAGCACGGACAAATCCCGGTGCGTCGCGGCGATGATGCGCACGTCGATCTTGTGGGTGTCGTTGGACCCCAGCGGACGGATCTCGCCTTCCTGCAACACGCGCAACAGCTTGGCTTGCAGGGACAACGGCATGTCGCCGATTTCATCGAGCAACAAGGTGCCGCCATTGGCCGCGTCGAACAGCCCGGCACGGTCGCGATCAGCACCGGTGAACGCACCTTTGCGGTAGCCGAACAGCTCGCTTTCCAGCAGGTTCTCGGGGAACGCCGCGCAGTTCTGCACGATGAACGCCTGGGAACGGCGCGGGCCGCAGTCGTGAATGGCGCGTGCGACCACTTCCTTGCCGGTGCCGGTTTCGCCACGCAGCAACACGGTGTACGGGCTGTGCAGGACTTTGCTGATCAGCGAATAGGTCTGGCGCATGGCCTTGCTCTTGCCGATCAGGCCGTAACCGCTGGCGCTTGGGACACTGACCTTCATCGGTCGTACGTCACCGCTCGGCTGACGCAAACGCTGGAGCAAATGCAACTGGCCGAGCACGAACGAACCCAGTTGCCCGAGTGAATCGGCGAAGCCTTGCAGGTCGATGTGCCGGCGACTGGCGCACAGCAACAAGCCTTCGACGGCTTTCTGCTGATTGACCAGCGGCACGCACAACAGCGACTGCCAAGGCGTGGCCTGCGGCGGCAGGAAACTGGTTTCGTGCAGGCTGCCGCTCAACTCGCTGAGGCTCACCACGCGGTTCTGGCACAGGGCGAATTGCAGCAGTTGTTCACCGTTGTAATCCGCCGGCAGGCTCGCCGCTTCCCGCGGTTGCAGAATGCCATTGAGGCACTCGGCGTTCATCCCCAGACAGGTGTGAGTGGCGTCCAGCAGGTACAGCTGCGTCAATTCGCAACCACTGAGCTCGGCCAACCCGCGCACGAAGTCACCCAGCAGCGCAGCACCGTCCGCCGCGCGCGACAGGCTGGCGAACTGCGCCAGCAAGGCTTCGGCATAGACCAGTGGTTGCGGCACTTGAGTGAACATCACACCCACCTCAGGCGAACTCGCACGTCACACTGGCGCCGCCGTCGAGCGTCGCGTGGACACGCTTGAGGTTTTCACCGGTGGCCATCGCGTCGAGCAAGCGGTCGGCCACCAGCGGCAGCACGTGCAGGTCCAGCAAGTGGTCGATCAAACGCGCGCCGCTGTCGCTTTGGGTGCAGCGTTCGGCCAGGTGATCGACGAGGTCTTGCGAGTAGGTGAAATCCAGCTGACGACGGTTCAGGCGCTCGCCCAGACGACCGAGTTTGATTTCGATCAGCTCGCGCAGCACCGGGCCACCGACCGGGTAGTAAGGCACGACGCGCATCCGCGCCAGCAGCGCCGGTTTGAAGTGTTTGCTGAGCACCGGGCGAATGGTTTCTTCGAGGACTTCGGCTGATGGCCGTGCGCCGTTTTCACAGAGTTCGCTGATGCGGTCGCTGCCCAGGTTCGAGGTCATCAGGATCAGCGTGTTGCGGAAGTCGATCTCGCGCCCTTCGCCGTCGTTGGCCACGCCTTTGTCGAAGATTTGATAGAACAGGTTCAGCACGTCCGGATCAGCCTTTTCGACTTCATCCAGCAGGACGACCGAGTACGGCTTCTGGCGCACGGCTTCGGTGAGCATGCCGCCCTCGCCGTAACCCACGTAGCCCGGCGGCGCACCGATCAGGCGCGAGACGGTGTGCTTCTCCTGGAACTCGGACATGTTGATGGTGGTGATGAAACGATCCCCGCCGTACAGCAAGTCAGCTAGGGCCAGCGCGGTTTCGGTTTTGCCGACGCCGCTCGGGCCGACCAGCAGGAACACGCCGACCGGTGCATCCGGTTTGTTCAGGCCGGCAGCGGTGGCACGCATTGAACGGTCCAAGGCGTGAACGGCTTGTTCCTGACCACGGATGCGGGTGCGCAGGTCGGTGGCGAAGCTGGCGACCTTGGCGTTGTGTTCGCGGGCCAACTGCGCCAATGGCACGCCGGTCCAGGCGCTGATCACTTCGGCCACCAGACGCGGGCACACTTCGAAGCTCACCAGACGTTCTTTGACCTGAAGCTCGGTCAGCGCTTTGTGCGTTTCGTTGAGCGCGGCTTCCAGGGTTTCAACACTTTGCGCTTCGTCCACCGGCAGCGTTTCGATCACGGTGCCTTCGGCGTCTTCCTCAACCGTGACGGTCGGCTCGACGGCAGCCGCTTCGCGAGCCTTGGCCAATTGCTGGCGCAGGTCCAGCAGGCGTTCGGCCAACACTTTCTGTTCGGTCCACAGGGTTTCCAGTGCGACCATTTCCTCTTCGGCGGCGGCCAGGCGATCTTCCAAAGCATCCAGCGCTTCGTGATCGATCAGCAAACCGGCCTCGGCATCACGGCGCAGGGCCTGACGCTGACGTCCACCTTCAGCCAGTTCGCCGCGCAGGCGTTCGAGGCTTTCCGGGGCGGCGGCGAGGCTGATGCGAACGCGGGCGCAGGCAGTGTCGAGCACGTCGACGGCTTTGTCCGGCAGCTGACGGCCTGCGAGGTAACGCGCAGACAGTTCGGCCGCCGCCACCACCGCGTCATCGCGCAGGTAAATGCCGTGACTTTTCTCATAGACCTGAGCCAGGCCACGGAGGATGGTCACCGCTTCGCTAACGGTCGGTTCGTGCAGTTGCACCGGCTGGAAGCGGCGGGCCAGGGCCGGGTCTTTTTCGAAGTATTTTTTGTACTCCGCCCACGTGGTGGCGGCGATGGTGCGAAGCTCGCCACGGGCCAAGGCTGGTTTCAGCAAGTTGGCCGCATCGGAACCGCCGGCATTGCCGCCCGCGCCGATCAGCGTATGCGCTTCGTCGATGAACAGGATGATCGGTTTCGGCGAGGCTTTGACTTCGTCGATCACACCTTTGAGGCGGCGTTCGAATTCACCTTTGACGCTGGCGCCCGCCTGCAACAGGCCCATGTCCAGGGACAACAGCTCCACGCCTTTCAAGACCTGCGGCACTTCACCGGCGGCGATGCGCGAGGCCAAACCTTCGACGATGGCGGTTTTACCGACGCCGGCCTCACCGACCACAATCGGGTTGTTCTTGCGGCGACGGGCGAGGATGTCGACCATCTGCCGGATCGCGCCATCGCGGCACAGCACCGGGTCGAGTTTGCCGTCGCGCGCCTGTTGAGTGAGGTTATGCGTAAAGCGCTCCAGTAGCGACTCACCCGGTACTGCCGGTTTGCCGGTGGCCGGTTGTTCTTTCTGCGACAGGGCGAATTCTTTCAGGCGCTCGATATTCAGCTTGGACAGCAATGACTGGTAGCGGCTGCCGGCGTAGCGCATCGGGTTGCGCAGCAGCGCGAGGATCAACGCCGCCTGCTCAACCTGGCTCTGGCCCAGTTCAAGGTTGGCCACGAGCAACGCGTCTTGCAGCCATTGCACCAGTTCCGGGGCGAACACCGGGTTGCGCGAAGCGCTGTGCTCGACTCGCGATTGCAACGCGGCGCTCAGCTCACCGGCATCCACTTCGGCGTCTTGCAGCGCGCGTGCGAGCAGGCCTTGCGGGCGCTCCAGCAGGCCGAGCAACAAGTCTTCGACGAGGATTTTGCTGCCGCCACGGGCGACGCAGCGCTCGGCAGAACTTTCCAGATCACGACGGGTTTCGGCGTCCAGCGCCTGGATAAGTTGTTGCAGGTCTACGTTGATCATTGGTCATCTGTCCTTAATGAATTTTGCTGCCCAGGGTCACCACGCCGTCCGCTTTCTCGCGGCCCAGCCAACTGGTCCATCCCAGGCGACAGGCGTTTTGCTCACCGATGCGCAGTTCGCGGATTTCTTCCTGGCGCAACACCAGGCGAATGTCGTAATCGAGCGGGTCACGCAGGGTGAACCGCACCAGCGCGCACAGCGGCTGGTAGCCGAAACCGATCGGCAGGAATTCGTGGAAGCGTTGCCAGTCGAGTTCGCGGATGTGGATGCGGAATTTGCCGCTGCGGTCGCGCACGTGTTCGCCCAGCACCAGGTCTTCGCCAAGCAGGCTGTTGGCGCGGCCCAAACGATTGCGCTGTTCTTCGAGAATTTCCACACGGCGCTCGATGCACTGCTCGATGGTCAGTTCGGCGTGCTTGAAGTAGTAACGCAGCACCGCTTCGATCAGCGCCGCCGAGTGCGCCCGCAAGCTGAGCAGGCCGAGGTACGGCAGCAGGCGTTTCCAGTTCAGTTCCTGGGCCTTGCGGATCTCTTCGCCACCGAGGCCAATCAAGGCAAACAGCTGCGCCGAGAACGGGTCGAGGGCGCCGCTTTCGAAACTGGCGCGGTAACGGTACTTGCGCCAGATCGGCAGCATCAGCCGTTGCAGGCGATGGTGGAACAGGTCGAGGAAGTTGCGGGTCGGGTTGCCGTCTTCGCTGTCGCCCAGGGCCTGTTCACCGTAGAACGCCGGCAGCGGCGAACCGGAACCGACCAGGCCGATCAGGTTGAAACGCAGGCGCGCGCGCATCTGCCCGTGCTCGTGGAAAAACTCCACGCGATCGACGTCACTGCCAGGGAAACCCAGGCTCGGGTTGGCCTGGAATTCAAGCTGGTCGTACAGGTCGTCCTGGCTCAGGTGCGGGTGGGCCTCGCGCAGCCGGTCAACCACCAGCAGCACGGCCTGAAACAGCGAGTACTCGCGTATTCCTCGGGTCAGTCCGCTTAAAGAAGCGGCTGAAGGCCCATACGTGGTGTCCATTGGTACACCTCTCCCTGTGTGCTTTTTACCCGCAGCTCGTGGTACGAATTGAGACTGGCGTAAAGCGCGAAAAACTCGTTAAGAACCGAGGCGAAAACGAACAGGTCGCCCTCGCCGATATACCCTTCCGGGTCGATGGTCAGCTCAGTGCGCAACCCGCGAACCGGCAACCCTCGGTGCAACCGGTCGACGTGTTGGTGCTTGATTGACTTGAGCCCGCCCAGCAGGCGCTTGCTGACTTTTTCAGCGTGTTGGTCGTAGTAGCGCGGCAGGTCGTAGGTTTCGAGAATCACCTTCAACGCATTGACGTCGGCCAGGGACAGATAGTTAAGCGACATGTTGCTGATCAGCTTCCAGAGGAAGTCACGGTTCAGCGGTGGCGCGTAACTCGAGGTAGCCGGAGTGATGTTGCGGAAACTCAGGAACTCCGGCGTCTCTTCACAGGCCTGGCTGATGTCGCCGAGCTTGAGCTTTTTGGGCAGGTTCTGGTTGGTGCACATCAGCTCGATCGACAGGGTTTCGTGGGCTTCGGTGTGGCGAATGCCGAAGCTCAGGTAGGTGTCGAGGCCGTCGTGCAGCAGGGACGAACGCTGGCGGATGCTGTAATGCGGACGGCTGTTGGGCACGTCGAAACTCGGGTCGTGCTCGAACGATTCGAACGGCACGTATTCCTGATAACCGAGGCCGCCGGGCTTCCATCCCGTGACGGTTTCCACCGAGAACACGCCGCAGTTTTGCAGATCGAATTCGGCCGGCAGCAGCAGGTATTCGTCTTGCTTGCCGTCGAGGCGGATGGGCAGTGCGTCATGCTTGAACAGGTTCACGATCGGTGTGCAGTAGAGCTTCACGTTGTCCAGCGTCGGACGCATCCGCATGATGCCGCTCTTGCGGATGTCGAAGCGCAATTCTAGGCCGCGCATTTGCTTGAGCGTGTCTTCCGGCAAGGCCTTGAGCATGTCCAGACCGTTGACGTCGACGAACAGGAACTTGTCCTGGAAGGCGAAATATTCCTGCAAGTAGCGATAGCCACGGAAGGTGTTCAGCGGATACGGGATCAACGCTTCTTCTTCAGCAAAACCCACCGGCTGCACACGGTCGCCGGGCATCTTGAACGCCATCGGCATGCCGTTGACGCCATTGATGGGCTTGCCGGCGCCGTCCAGCGGGATCAGCTCGATGCCTTCCAAATTACGCAGCAGGCTGAGGTACAGCATCTGACTGATGTAACGCTCGCCCGCGAAGTGCAGACGCAGGCGGCTCAGCTCCAGCTCGCCGAGGTGACCGTCAGCGCTCATCTCCAGACGCAGGCTCAACAGCGAACCGTCGCCCTTCACCGAATAATTCAGCGCGGCCAGATCCAGCGGCAACACTTCGGTCGGGTAGCAAGTGCGGAAGCGGCAACGCACGTCATCAACCGGCACGCTCTCGACCGGCGTGTCGCGCTCGACCATCAACGCAGGCCCCGAACGCTTCAACGGATCGAACTGCAAAATGCTGAACGCCGGCAGCGGCCGCATGTAGTTGGGCCACAGCAGGTGCATCAGGGAATGGCTGAGTTCTGGCAGTTCATCATCGAGCTTCTGGCGCAGGCGCCCGGTCAGGAACGCGAAACCTTCCAGTAACCGCTCCACGTCCGGATCTCGCCCGGCTTGCCCGAGGAAAGGCGCCAACGCCGGGCTACGCTCGGCGAATCGACGACCTAACTGGCGAAGTGCGGTGAGTTCGCTTTGGTAGTAGTGGTTAAAGGACACGGGTTACCTGCCTGGTGTTGAATTCTGGTGAGCTTGGTATGTGCTTCGACGCGGTCTTCATATTCATGCTGGCGGTTGATTCAAGAAGTAGGTGCCGATGCCGTGCATCACCGCAAAGCCCATGAAAGTGACGAATGTCAGCGTGCGGTGAAGCTTCGAGTTCCGGCTCGCAGCGCGCAGGCCTGTCAGGGCCAAAATCAGCGCCATACACGCGAAGCTTCCGAACAAGTCGCTGTCGGCCAAGCCGGTCAAATACATTTTCATTTCTGTATTCATGAACAGAACGTCCTGTAGAGCGCAACCGTCAGGCCTGAAACCGTGTAACCGGTGATTAGCAGGTAGGCGGCGACCAGCCAGTTGTTCAGGAACACGTATCCGACACACCCCACGGTATGGAAAAACAGGCACAGGAGCAGGCGGACACTTTTGTTCATGCCGGACTCAAATTCGCGTAATAGGAACCGACGAGTTCCATCACAACAACAGTCGTCAACACCACAAACGTCAGTGCGCGATGCAGCAGCGACTCTCGGAATCCACGACGAAGCCCGGTCAGAATCAGCACAAGACACAGCAATGCCAGAGCGCCAAACAAATTGCTGTCGGCTACAACGGCCAGGTAGCCCTCTATTTCACCGTTCACTAGCATGTCTGTCAGTTTTCCAAGTGCGTGTAAGGTGTATTGCTAATAAAGACATTCAACCAACTTTCTTCCCATTGCGGCATGGAAATGGTGAACGTCTTGTTTTTTCGATCGAAATAGATCCAAGTAATACCAACTTCGCCCTCATCTTCGAATGCGCGCATATCTAGCGACTGAGTATCATACAGTGGGGTTCGGTAGGTTTTTTTTGGATCCTGCGTATCTATGACTCTTAAATACGCCATTCCACCCAACATAAAAACTTTTCCAACACGCACATTTTCCATGACATAGCGGCCAGAAGGACTGACTTGAGTTGTGCTTGCAGGATACCCTAGCATTGCGTTAACACAATAAATCAGCAACGCAAGTGACGTCACCAAAACAAAGCTGAAACACCAAACCCATTTTTTATTAAACATATGCATTATTCTTAGCACCAAAACAAATCAAAACGCCAACCAAGCCATGGCTGCCCATCATTTATTCCAAACATTTATAACCGTGAGCGGAACAGACTCATACTGCACATCAGAAAGAACCTGAAAATCACCGCCCTTACCGAAGTCAGTTCGGTACTTCACAAAATGAGAGTTGGATATATAAAAATACCGTGATTCATCTAACTCTTTGAACATTTTTTGAGCGTCTTGTGGATTCAGAAACGGATTCGATGCCATATCCGACTTCATCTGCGCCATGCCTGCATTTGCTGCCGTTGCGTAGGCTGGGTTGGTTATACCATCAAAATTCCAGTAACCCAGCGGCTGACTAAAGTTGTCATCCGGTGCGTCATTGAAGTCGTAAGCATCTTCAACGTAAAACCCAATACGATCAGCAAAGAGCTGAACACTATCAACAGAAATAATTACCTTACCCTCTGGAAAAACACGGACGTTAAAGTTTGCAAGCGCTGCTCTGAGCTCATCGGTTTTTTCTATCAGCCCAAACTTAACTGCCCGATTGTTGCTGTATCCAAACTCCTCTACTTTTCTCGCACTGCCATCGAACTTAAACGGATAAACCCCAGGAGCCTTCCCAAGGTATTTCGTCTTAATTTTATCGCTTATATTTTTCTGTGCAGCAGGATTATTCCAAACAGACTTCAACTCTTTAATAACAGCTTTTGCCGGTTCGAATTGATTTAGCCATGCCATCTTTACGATGGTGTCCTCCACATAAGGGTCCTTAGGGAGAGCAACATGATCTTTAACCTCTTTACTCATCGCGCCGTCAACGGTTGGCCATGGCTTACCATTAAACCAGTGCCGCATAAGTTTTGCAGCGACGGGCCACTTCATCTTGTCCATGGCATCAGGGATATCTGTGATTTTAAATTGACGAACAGCTGCAGACTTACCAGCTTGATTACTGGCTGGTGTCAGACTTGAAGCTATTTTTGTATCCGCCATCTCAAAACCCCTTAATTACATTATCCAATTACAACTTCAGATTGCTGCTCAATAATCAGTTCATAGGGTTCAGCTTCCGATGACGAGATTTTCTGCGTCTTGCCGTCGGCGCCTGTGACACCACTGACTATTTTTCCCGAGGCTGTTTTGAAACTGTATGCAACTCCAGCCAACGGCTTCCCGGTGTCCTGGCAATTGATCACGTAGTGCTCGTTAAACGGCCATTTGATATCCACCGGCAACGGCGCCACAAACGGCACCGGCGAATGCGAATTGCCGATAATCACCGTCCCGGAACCGGCAGTGACTTTATTGCCATGCGTCCCCACTGAATCCACCGTCGCAGCCGGTTTGCCGTTGATCAAAACCGTCGTCGCCAACCCGCCCGACATCGCACCACCACACGCCGAGGCATCGCCTTGGCGGGCGGCCGCGAGGCCGTCGAAGAAGACGTCGCCGGAACCGGCGGCGATCGGGTTGGTGCCGTGGCCGGGGAGCGGGCAAGCGGTGGGGTCGGATACGCGGGCTGCTGGTTTGCCGGACATACGAATCTCCTTAGTTGACCTTGACTTGACCGCTGCCATCCAGGCGCGCGGCGAAACTGACCTGACGCTTGAAACCATCAACTTCCAGCAGGCCTTCGATGCTGAAGGACAGGCGAAGCTGATCGTGATCACGCGGCAGGGAGATGACACGCACATTGCTCAAGCGTGGCTCGTAGGCTTCGATGAAATTTTCGATGGCCAGACGGGCCTGACTCAGGGAGTCGTGCAGGCTCAGACGCATGTCATTGAGATCGGGTAGCCCGTAATCGGACAGCGTTTGCACGCTGCCCGCACGGGTGCTGAGCATCTTGGCCAGATGGGCAGCCACGGACGCCATGGCGGAGACCTCGCGGCTCCAGCCGACGCGTTTGTCCGCGTCGCCACCCAGGCGTTCGAAAAGGCTGCCGTATCCAGTCATGAGTTAGGCTCCGCTTACTCTTTGTCCAGCTTGCCAACCAGCGACAGGGTGAAATCGGCACCCATGTACTTGAAGTGCGGACGCACGTTCAGGCTGACGCGGTACCAGCCAGGCTCGCCTTCGACATCGCTGACGATGATCTGGGCAGCGCGCAGTGGACGACGGCCACGAACTTCGGCACTTGGGTTTTCCTGGTCGGCCACGTACTGGCGGATCCACTTGTTCAGTTCCAGCTCGAGGTCGGTACGTTCTTTCCACGAACCGAGTTGCTCGCGCTGCAGCACTTTCAAGTAGTGAGCCAGGCGGTTGACGATCATCATGTACGGCAGTTGGGTGCCGAGCTTGTAGTTCAGCTCTGCGGCCTTGCCTTCTGCGCTGATGCCGAAGAACTTCGGCTTCTGCACCGAGCTCGCGGAGAAGAACGCCGCGTTGTCGGAGCCTTTGCGCATGGTCAGGGAGATGAAGCCTTCCTCGGCCAGTTCGTATTCACGACGGTCGCTAACCAGAACTTCCGTAGGAATCTTGGTTTCGATTTCGCCCATGCTTTCGAAGTGGTGCAACGGCAGGTCTTCAACCGCGCCACCGCTCTGCGGGCCGATGATGTTCGGGCACCAGCGGAATTTGGCGAAGCTGTCGGTCAGCTTGGTGCCGAACGCGTAGGCGGTGTTGCCCCACAGGTAGTGCTCGTGGCTGTTGGCGACGGTTTCTTTGTACACGAACGATTTGACCGGGTTTTCTTCCGGGTCGTACGGGTTACGCAGCAGGAAACGCGGCACGGTCAGGCCAACGTAACGGGAGTCTTCCGACTGGCGGAAGCTCTGCCATTTGGCGAATTGCGGGCCTTCGAAGTGATCTTTCAGATCCTTCAGGTCCGGCAGACCGGTGAAGCTTTCCAGGCCGAAGAATTTCGGGCCGGCGGCAGCGATGAACGGCGCGTGGGACATGCAGGCAACGCTGGACACGTACTGCATCAGTTTCACGTCCGGCGAGCTTGGGGACATGAAGTAGTTGGCGATGATCGCGCCCACAGGCTGACCACCGAACTGGCCGTATTCAGCGGTGTAGATGTGCTTGTACAGACCCGATTGCATTACTTCCGGCGAATCGTCGAAATCGTCCAGCAGGTCTTCTTTGGAGACGTTGAGGATTTCGATCTTGATGTTTTCGCGGAAGTTGGTGCGGTCGACCAGCAACTGCAGGCCACGCCACGACGATTCCAGGGACTGGAAGTCAGGGTGGTGCAGGATTTCGTCCATCTGGCGGCTGAGCTTGGCATCGATCTCGGCGATCATGCGGTCAACCATGGCTTTCTTGACCGGCTCACCGTTGTTCTGCGGCTTGAGCAGTTCTTCGATGAAGGCCGACACACCGCGCTTGGCGATGTCGTAGGCTTCGTCGTCCGGCGTCAGGCGGGTCTCGGCGATGATGCTGTCGAGAATGCTGTATTCGCCGTTCTCTTTGCTCTTTTGCTGTGCTGCGCTAGTGCTCATTGTGTTGGCTTCCTTGGCTGATGGAGACTCAGGCGTCCTGGGCTGCGGCGTTCAGGCCCAGCTCACCCAGTACGCGACCGCGGGATTCGTCGTCGGCGAGAACGCCTTCGATGGCTTTGCGGAACGCAGGCGCGTTACCCAGCGGGCCTTTGAGGGCCACCAGCGCGTCGCGCAGTTCCATCAGTTTTTTCAGCTCGGGCACTTGCTCGACCAGCGAGGCCGGGTTGAAGTCCTTCATCGAGTTGACGCGCAGTTTCACGGCCAGTTCTTCAGTGTCACCTTCTTCCTGAAGACGGTTCGGCACGCTCAGTGTCAGGCTCAGCTCTTGCTTGGCCAGCACTTCGTCAAACGTCATCTTGTCGATGCTGATCGGCTTGCGATCTTCGACTTTGCGTTCGTCCTTGCGGTGGGTGTAGTCACCGATTGCCAGTAGTTTCAACGGCAGTTCGATCTCTTCCTGGGCACCACCGGTGGCAGGTTTGAAAGTGACGTTGATGCGTTCCTTGGGGGCTACCGAGCCTTCTTTGGCCATGGCTTTTCTCCTTGCGGTTGTGGCCCTGGGGCCTATTCGAGTACCACTTCGAGATCGAGGTGGCACAGCCTGCGATAAATCTCTTCCTTGCGTTCACGTACGGCATGGTTCTGCGGCAACAACTCGCAGCAGCTATGCAGTAAATGCAGCACTTCCAGCGCAAGATCGGGCTCCCAGGCGTTCAGGCCTGAGTCCTGTAATGTTTGGTCCAGTGTTTCGAGTTGGGTCTTGGCCAGTTCGTATTTCTTGGCCATGAAGCACAGCCGCGCGAGGGCGAACTGCCAGAAGAAACGCACGCGTCCGCCGTGGGCGCTTTGCAGGCCCTGCTTGAGAATCTGCACGGCGGCCTTGAGGCCGTCCTTGCGCAAAATCGGCAGGACTTCTTCGAGGGCCACTTCCCAGGCTGGCTGGGTGTCGGCGGCTTCGACCTTGCGCGGCGCGCTGGCGCTTTGCAGGTGCGGCATGACATTGGCGCTGATCCAGGCGCGGGTGGCCGGATCGGCGAACGGTGCGCCGTCGTGGAAACGCAATTCGACGATGCCGGGCAGGCGCTGAATCAAAAGCGCGAAGTGGATTTCCACTTCGCGCATTGCCATCTCGGCGTTCAGCCCCTGAAGGCATTCCCAGACCATTCGCTGGCCGTCGAACCAGAACGGCGCCTTCGCCAGGCTTGCCTCCAGTTCCACCAAAAGGTCGGCGTATTTGGCCTGATCGTAACGGTCCTGATAGGCCTTGAGCTTGTCGGCGGGCAAGCCGCGCAGCACGGTGATTTGCTCGGCGTTACGCTCAGGCACCGCGTCGATGGGCAGCCACAGCAGCGTGCGATTGAGGCGCAGGGCGCGCAGGTCGGTGGCTTTCTGCTTGAGCCACCAGGCACACAACGGACGGGCGCTTTCCTGCTGGGCGCGCAGGGCTTTGTGGGCTTCTTTTTCGTTGTCGATCGGCGCGCCAGGGGTGAACAGCTGAGTGGCGGCCTGCTTGACCTGGGCCACTGCGGCGCCCACCACACCAGGTTCCGGCTGGTTGTCGGCGGCGCGTTGCACCATGTTTTTCAGGCGGCGGGAGATCGGCAGCAGCAGCGGTGCGTCGTCGCCCAAGTGCTCGGTGCAAGCGGCATCGAGCCCTTCAAGGTGTTCGACCAGCCGCCGGAACATCGGCAACTGCTCTTTGATCGCGACGTTTTCGGTCAGTACTTGCTCGAGGCGCGGCACCAGCCAGCTGATCGCAGCGGAGCGGGTACGGGCCTTGTTCGGATGAACCTCGGCCCAATGGTTTTCGCACAGGTGGTGCAACAAACCGAGGCCGGCCAACAGGCCTTGAAAGGATTCACGCTGGTACAAGGCCCACGTCAACCAGGCGCCGACCCGCAAATCCTTGGACTGGGTACGCAGCAGGTTTTCGCTGTTTTCGCGGATTTTCAGCCAGTCGATCTGACCGCTTTCGTGCATGGACGAGGCTTTCGCCAGCTCGCTTTCCAATGCCTCATATTCGCTCGAAAAGCGAACGTCCTCGCCCGCGAAATTCTCTTTGGAAACAGAGGCTTTTGCGAGTTCAAGGTAATGAGCAGAAAGTTTGCTTGAGTAGGACATCCATGGCCTTTATTTAGGATTACGGTCGAACGCCAATTGCAGTTGCAGCGGCGCGGGACAGTATCAAAGAGCTGCGATGAGTCTCATCCAATTGAGTTCGTGCTCTTTCAAGTGGGCGCATCGTAATCACAATGATGGCCACTAGCAAGCATCCGATTAAACAACAAGACGAACTGTTGTTTATTGCGTGTAGGAGATTTCCCTATATGTGCAAGGGGATTCCCTGATGTCGATTTAACATTTCCCTCTTTAGCTGACAGCCCTGAAACCGCTGAGCCAGAGCGGCCGGTGAAACCTGCATCAGATCGTGAACCGCACCTGCGCGATGGCAGGCGTGAAGCATGCCAACAATAAAGGAGGATTAATGTAGGAACTGTCCGAAAGATTGCGGTCATCTGCGAACAAACGAAGGGCGACAACAGAGAATCAAGGAAGTGCCATCTTTATGATGGCACTTTATATAAAGAAGCACTTCTGTAAGGACGGCCGCGAACCATTGGATGTGTGGACAGTTATTTTCCAACCTGTATTAATCAGTCCACGAAACATATACAGAACTTAAAACCGCCCATAAAAAATGGGCACCCGATTCAATCGGTGTGCCCATTTTTCAATACGGTTCTCCACTTTATTCAGGGAGTTCGCCGCAATTACGGATTAACGCTGTCTTTCAACGACTTGCCCGGCTTGAACGCAACGGTGTTGCTGGCCTTGATTTTGACAGGTTCGCCAGTTTGCGGGTTTTTGCCGGTGCGGGCACCGCGGTGGCGTTGCAGGAAGGTACCGAAACCCACCAGCGTGACGCTGTCTTTGCGGTGCAGAGCGCCGGTGATTTCTTCGAGAACGGCGTTGAGAACGCGATTGGCCTGCTCTTTGGTGAGGTCTGCTTTTTCCGCGATGGCGGCGGCGAGTTCTGGTTTACGCATTAGTGAAGCCCCTTTGACGGTTTTTTGTTGTTATGTCCGTGCTGTTCTCGTTGGAACAGCGCCCAAGGCGCCGCAGATGCTCTACTCTGCGGCAGACGGGAGTGAGAATGGCACGCACGGAAGAGCCGCGCCAGTCTCGGCGCGACCTTTGTAGGGGCAAAAGCGGGGTGATTCCGACAGAACGACCGGTATTTACGCCAGCAGTGCCGGAAGCTCTTTGTTGAGGGCCAGTTTTTCCATCACCGCCGCGCCTGTCAGGGCATAACCGAGCAGTTTTCCGCTGGCATCGCGGCACAATACTTTGATGTCCGCGCCCTGCCCTTCGACGGTCCAGACGCCCTCGGCACCCCGTGGTGGCGGCGAAACCACCAACGGGCAGACCGGGGTTTTCACGGTGATCGGCATCGGGCCATAACTCACGGCCGTAGGGTTGCCGGCGAGGGTTTGTGCCAGCGCTCTCGCACAACTCATCAGTGGCATGACGTACAACAAGTTCAGCCCATCGACCTCGGCGCAGTCGCCCAGGGCGTAGATATTGGCGTGGGAGGTTTTCAGGTGACGATCGACCACCACGCCGCGATTGACCTGCACACCGGCCGCAGCCGCCAGATCGATACGGGGACGCAGGCCAATGGCCGAGACCACCACGTCGCACGGAATCACCTGACCATCGGACAGATGCGCTTCCAGACCGTCTGCGACGCGCTGCAAGCGGTTGAGTACCGGCCCAAGGTGGAAACGCGCGCCCAGGCTTTCCAGCCCGGCCTGAACCGCAGCGGCCGCCGCCGGGTGCAGCAGGGTCGGCATGACTTGCTCGCACGGCGCAACCAGTTGCACCTCGTAGCCGCCGAGGATCAAGTCATTGGCGAACTCGCAACCGATGAGGCCCGCACCGAGCAGCAGCACCCGGCGCTTGCCCGCCGCGGCGGCCCGAAAGCGTGCGTAATCTTCCAGGTCGTTGATCGGGAACACCGCATCAGCCGCGTCGCCTTCGATGGGCACCCGCACGGTTTCTGCACCCCAGGCCAGGATCAGGTCGCGGTAAATCACCGCTTCCTCACCGATCCACAGGCGTTGGTGGCCCGGATCGATGCCGCTGATGCGCGTGTGAGTACGCACTTCGGCCTTCAATTGCTCGGCCATGGCGCCCGGCTCGGCCATGCTCAGGCCGTCGGCGTCTTTGTTCTTGCCGAAACCGGTGGAGAGCATCGGCTTGGAGTAGGAACGCCCGTCATCGGCGGTAATCAGCAGCAACGGGGTTTCGCCATCGAGCTTGCGAAACTCGCGGGCCAGGTTGTAGCCGGCCAGCCCAGTGCCGACGATCACGACAGGTGCGTTCATTCCTTACTCCTCGGTTTCTTGTTAGTTGATTTCGATCATTTCGAAATCCATCTTGCCTACGCCGCAGTCCGGGCACAGCCAGTCTTCCGGTACGTCTTGCCACAGCGTGCCCGGCGCAATGCCGTCGTCCGGCCAGCCGTCGGCTTCGTTATAGATCAGGCCGCAGACCACACATTGCCACTTTTTCATTCAAGTACTTCCTCAGGATTCAGGCTTATTGCCGGCGCGGACGGTCGCCAGGTGGGCGATGCCGTCCGGCTCAGGGGCGTTTTGTACTGATCGGGCCCGGCAGATGCAAGCCTGTTCGGCGCGACGACGGCCCGGATCACTCAAAATCGCTGGCTGACATGGTAAGCTCGCCGCCTCATTTGCTGCCAATAATGACTCACTGTGCCGCACTCAAAATCCCCCTCCGCAACCCCGCTGTGGCTCCCTCAAAGCCAACTGACGCCCCTCCCCGACACGTCTACCCTCGACTGGCTGTTCGACGAAGGCTCCCTGACCCGACGCCTGATCCGCTTGTCGAATGACGGCTTCAGCGTCACGCCGCTGTTTGAAGGCTGGCAACCGCTGCGCGCCGACGAATGTGCCGCGCTGGAGTTGAAGGAAGGCAGTGAAGGCTGGGTGCGCGAGGTGTATTTGCGCGGTCACGGCGAAGCGTGGGTGTTTGCCCGCAGCGTGGCGGCGCGCAGCGCTTTGCAGGGCGACGGCTTGCACATGGATGAATTGGGCAGCCGTTCCTTGGGCGAACTGCTGTTTTGCGATCACGCATTCCAGAGGCGCGCCATCGAGGTTTGTCACTATCCTGAGGACTGGCTGCCGTTGGCCTCCCGGGCACCCGAACTGTGGGGCCGTCGCTCGCGTTTCGACCGAGGCGCCTTGAGTGTGCTGGTGGCCGAGATCTTCTTGCCGACCTTGTGGCTCGCCACCCGCGCCCACCCGGAGAACTGCTGATGTACCAGAGCCTGCTCAAGTCCCTGAACCGCTTGAACCCTCGGGCCTGGGATTTCATTCAGCTAACGCGCATGGACAAACCGATCGGCATTTATCTGCTGCTGTGGCCGACGCTGTGGGCACTGTGGATTGCCGGCGAAGGTTCGCCATCCCTGGCCAACATTGTGATTTTCGTCCTTGGCGTGGTGCTGACCCGCGCCGGCGGTTGCGTGATCAACGACTGGGCGGACCGCAAGGTCGACGGCCACGTCAAACGCACCGAACAGCGCCCTTTGGTGAGCGGCAAGATCAGCTCCAAAGAAGCCCTGGTGTTTTTCGCGTTGCTGATGGGCGTGAGTTTTCTGCTGGTGCTGTGCACCAACGCGGCCACGGTGTGGTTGTCGTTCGGCGGTTTGGCGTTGGCCTTCAGCTACCCGTTCATGAAGCGCTACACCTATTACCCGCAAGTGGTGTTGGGCGCGGCGTTCTCCTGGGGCATGCCGATGGCGTTCACCGCCGAAACCGGTGAACTGCCGGCAGCCGCATGGTTGCTGTGGATCGCCAACCTGCTGTGGACCGTTGGCTACGACACCTATTACGCGATGACCGACCGCGACGACGATTTGAAGATCGGCGTGAAATCCACGGCCATTCTGTTTGGCGATGCAGACCGGGTGATCATCCTGACCCTGCAAGGGTTGGCGTTGGGTTGCCTGTTGCTGGCTGGATCGAAATTCGAGCTCGGTGGCTGGTTCCACCTCGGGCTACTGGCGGCGGCGGGCTGTTTTGCGTGGGAGTTCTGGTACACCCGCGGCAAGGACCAGATGCGTTGCTTCAAGGCGTTTTTGCACAACCACTGGGCCGGGTTGGCAATTTTTGTCGGGATTGTGCTGGATTACGCCACGCGCTGACCGCCCAAGCCGCGGCCGAACGCATGTTTCGGCAGCGGCTACAGGCTTTGATCGGTTACTTCTGCGATTCGTGTATGACGTGCCAGACGTCCTTCATTTTGTCGCCCTCCATGTCACCAGGCTTTTTATCCTTCACGAAGGTGTAGAGCGGCTTGCCGTCGTAGGCATATTGCATCATGCCGTCATCACGCTTGATGACTGTCCATTTGCCTTCGGCCTTGGCACCCGCCGGGGCCATCATCGGTGGCCAGTTCTCGGCACAATCACCGTTACACATGGACTTGCCGCCGGAGTCCTTGTCGAACGTATAAACGGTCATTCCCTTGTGGTCGACCATCATGCCGTCCTTCATCATGGCCGGTTCGGCAGCGAAGGCCATTGTCGGCAAAGCCAGAGCAGCGGCCAACATCATTGCCTTAAGGGAGAACGAGTATTGAGTCATGGAAACCTTCTCTTGTGGTAGTCAGGATTCGGAATTAGAGCTTAGCCCAGGTTCGTGACAATCGCCGGTCGACTAAAATACTGTCACACGACTGCAATAATTCCGTTATCTAATGCGGCGCAAGACAGTTAAATGACAAGAGGATTAAAGGCATGGTTGGCAGGAGCATTCTGATCGTCGACGACGAAGCGCCCATTCGCGAAATGATCGCCGTTGCGTTGGAAATGGCCGGCTATGACTGCCTGGAGGCTGAGAACTCGCAGCAGGCCCATGCCATCATCGTCGACCGCAAGCCGGACCTGATCCTGCTCGACTGGATGCTGCCCGGCACGTCCGGCATCGAGCTGGCCCGTCGTCTCAAGCGCGATGAGCTGACCGGGGACATCCCGATCATCATGCTCACCGCCAAGGGCGAAGAAGACAACAAGATCCAGGGCCTGGAAGTGGGTGCTGACGACTACATCACCAAACCGTTTTCCCCGCGAGAGCTGGTGGCGCGCCTCAAAGCCGTGCTGCGCCGTGCCGGCCCTACCGACGGCGAGACGCCGATCGAAGTCGGCGGCCTGCTGCTCGACCCGATCAGCCACCGCGTGACCATCGACGGCAAACCGGCCGAGATGGGCCCGACCGAATACCGCCTGCTGCAATTTTTCATGACTCACCAGGAACGCGCCTACACCCGTGGCCAGTTGCTGGATCAGGTCTGGGGTGGCAACGTATATGTCGAAGAGCGCACCGTCGACGTGCATATCCGCCGTCTGCGCAAAGCCCTCGGTGATGCCTACGAAAATCTGGTACAAACCGTGCGCGGCACCGGTTACCGCTTTTCTACCAAAGCCTGACCAAGACCTTTCCCGCCCGACAAGCTGACAAGGACGCGTGTTCAATTGAACCAAAACTGGCATGGCACCCTGATCCGCCACATGCTGTTGCTGGTGACCGGCTGTTTGGTGATCGGCCTGATTACCGGCTACTACGGCTGGAGCCTCGCCGCGGGCCTGGGCCTTTACCTGGCCTGGACCCTCAAGCAATTGCTGCGGCTGCACGAATGGCTGCGACTGCACAAACCCGACGAAGCACCACCCGACGGCTATGGCCTGTGGGGTGAAGTATTCGACAGCATCTATCACCTGCAACGCCGTGACCAACGCGTGCGTGGACGCCTGCAAGCGGTGATCGATCGGGTTCAGGAATCCACCGCCGCACTGAAAGACGCCGTCATCATGCTCGACAGCGATGGCAACCTGGAATGGTGGAACCGCGCCGCCGAAACCCTGCTCGGCCTCAAGACACCGCAAGACAGCGGTCAGCCGGTCACCAACCTGGTGCGCCATCCGCGCTTCAAGGAATATTTCGAGCAGAACAACTACGCCGAACCGCTGGAAATCCCGTCGCCGACCAATGATCGCGTACGCATTCAGCTGTACATCACCCGCTACGGCAACAACGAACACTTGATGCTGGTGCGCGACGTGACGCGTATCCATCAGCTGGAACAGATGCGCAAAGACTTCATCGCCAACGTGTCCCACGAATTGCGCACACCGCTGACGGTGATCTGCGGCTACCTGGAAACCCTGCTCGACAACGTCGAGGAAGTGAACCCACGCTGGACCCGTGCCTTGCAGCAAATGCAGCAGCAAGGCGGGCGCATGCAGACCTTGCTCAACGACTTGCTGCTGTTGGCCAAACTGGAAGCCACCGATTACCCCTCGGACAACCAGCCCGTGGTGATCGACGGCTTGCTGCAATCGATCACCGGCGATGCCCAGCAGTTGTCCGGCCAGAAGAACCAACGCATCACCCTGGAAGCCGATCCGACGATTCTGCTCAAGGGCAGCGAAGCCGAGTTGCGCAGCGCGTTTTCCAACCTGGTGTTCAACGCGGTGAAATACACCCCGGCCGAAGGCAATATCCGCATCCGCTGGTGGGGCGATGAGCAAGGCGCACACCTGAGCGTGCAGGACTCCGGGATCGGCATCGACAGCAAACACCTGCCGCGCCTGACCGAACGTTTCTACCGCGTCGACTCCAGCCGCAACTCCAACACCGGTGGCACCGGCCTCGGCCTGGCGATCGTCAAACACGTACTGCTACGGCACCGCGCGCGGATGGAAATCAGCAGTGTGCCGGGGCATGGCAGCACGTTTACCTGCCACTTTGCGCCGGCCCAAGTCACGAAAACCCGGGTCATCAGCACCGCCGACTGATACCGGCCAGCACTCGCCACTAGGCAATCATCAAGTCAGCCGCTACATTGGCTGACTTGTGCCTGTCCTTCAGGCACCGCATCGACCCCCTTTTCGAATACACGGAACCCGCAAAACTCCATCATGGACCCTTCCCCTGGCTTGACCCTCGCGACACTCTTCGCCGATTTCGGCATGATTCTTTTTGCTCTGATCCTGGTTTTGCTCAACGGCTTTTTCGTTGCGGCGGAATTTGCCATGGTCAAATTGCGCTCGACCCGGGTCGAGGCCATCGCTGAAAAAAACGGCTGGCGCGGACACATCCTGCGCACCGTTCACAGTCAGCTCGATGCGTACCTCTCGGCGTGCCAATTGGGTATCACCCTCGCCTCCCTGGGCCTTGGCTGGGTAGGTGAACCGGCGTTCGCACACATCCTCGAGCCGCTGCTTGAAGCCGTCGGCGTGCAGTCGCCCGAAGTGATCAAAGGCGTATCGTTCTTCACGGCGTTCTTTATCATTTCGTACCTGCACATCGTGGTCGGTGAACTGGCGCCGAAATCCTGGGCCATTCGCAAACCCGAGCTGCTGTCGCTCTGGACCGCGGTGCCGCTGTACCTGTTCTACTGGGCCATGTACCCGGCGATTTACCTGCTCAACGCCAGCGCCAACACGATCCTGCGGATCGCCGGCCAGGGTGAACCCGGCCCGCATCACGAGCACCATTACAGCCGTGAAGAACTGAAACTGATCCTGCACTCCAGCCGTGGCCAGGACCCGAGTGACCAAGGCATGCGTGTATTGGCCTCGGCGGTAGAAATGGGCGAGCTGGAAGTGGTCGACTGGGCCAACTCCCGGGAAGACCTGGTGACGCTGGAGTTCAACGCGCCGCTCAAGGAAATCCTGGCGATGTTCCGTCGCCACAAGTTCAGCCGTTATCCGGTGTACGACAGCGAAAGTCAGGAGTTCGTCGGCCTGCTGCACATCAAGGACCTGCTGCTGGAATTGGCGGCACTGGACCACATCCCCGAGTCGTTCAACCTCGCCGAACTGACCCGGCCGCTGGAACGAGTGTCGCGGCACATGCCGCTGTCGCAGCTGCTGGAACAGTTCCGCAAGGGCGGCTCGCACTTCGCCCTGGTTGAAGAAGCCGATGGCAACATCATCGGTTACCTGACCATGGAAGACGTGCTTGAGGTGCTGGTCGGCGACATTCAGGACGAACACCGCAAGGCTGAGCGCGGCATCCTCGCGTACCAGCCGGGCAAACTGCTGGTTCGGGGCGACACGCCGCTGTTCAAGGTCGAACGCCTGCTGGGCATCGATCTGGACCACATCGAAGCCGAAACCCTCGCCGGGCTGATCTACGAAACCCTGAAACGGGTGCCGGAAGAGGAAGAAGTGCTGGAAGTCGAAGGCTTGCGGATCATCATCAAGAAAATGAAAGGGCCGAAGATTATTCTGGCCAAGGTGTTGATGCTGGATTAAGTTTTTTTTGGCTTGAACCGTGTTGATCCCTTCGCGGGCAAGCCTCGCTCCTACAGATCATACCGACCGTAGGAGCGAGCGGTGCGGCGATCCGACTTGCCCGCGAAGGCGTCAGTCCAGGCAACACATCATTGTTTGCCCAACGCAAAGTTGGGCAACGCGCCCACCGCTTGATTGAACTGATACGGAATCGACACCAGCCCCAACCCCGTATTGCGCTGCACCACGAAGTGCAAATGCGGCCCGCTGCTGTTGCCGGTATTGCCCGACAGTGCCAGCGCACTCCCCACTGATACCCGTTGCCCCTCGCGAACGCTGACCGAACCTTGCTTGAGGTGCAGGTACACGCCCATGGTTCCGTCGTCGTGCAGCACCCGCACGAAATTGCCCGATGGATCGGTGCCGCGCCCGGTCTGCGCATTCTCGGTTTTCACCACCACCCCGCCACGCGCCGCGATGATCGGCGTGCCTTCGGGCATGGCGATGTCCATGGCGTAACGGTTCTTGGCGCCGAAATGGCTGTATTGACCGTTGGCGCCCTGACTCAGGCGAAACGGCCCACCACGCCAGGGCAACGGATACCGATAGGCCATGGCGGCCCCTGAAGGGTCGCCCAGGGAATATTCGAACCTTGGGGTGTACGCCAGCGGCCTTCCGGCCTTCGTCGCCGTGAGCAACGCCAGACGAATGTTGCTGCGGGCCGGCATGACCCGGCGGATCGGCCGACTCGGCGCGCCGCTGACATTGCTCAGCCCGGCAAAACTCAGCTCGATCTCGACCGGCGCATACAGGTCGTTGCGCACGTACACGTTGTCCACGCCCTTCTGCTTCTTGATCTCCAGGTACACCTGGCGCTCAAGGTGCTCGACCATGCGATCACGAAAAACGAACACATGGGACCCTTTCGTGGGGCGGTCGCTGTAGGAGACCACGCCATTGGCGTCTTTGGACTTGTAGATAGTCATGGCCACAGCCAAGGTGGAGGCCATGAAAAGACCACAGAAAAACAGCAGGCGCGCGAGCATGGGCAAGAGTCTGTCGAGTAAGGCCTGGGGAGGAGCCTAGCAGCTGCAATGGACCCGGGTAGTCGGCAGATGTTTCAAAATGGGCAGCAAAGGGGACGCACTGTGAATTTGAGGGCCCCATCGCTAGCAGGCTAGCTCCCACAGGGGAATGCATTCCAATGTGGGAGCTAGCCTGCTAGCGATGACGGGCTGTCAGGCGACGAAGATCAAGCGCCGGGTACGAAATGCTTCTGCGCCGTACCACGGGCAATCAGGCGGGAGATGTAGTCGAGCTTCTGCGCATCCTGATCCACAAAGCGGAAGGTCAGTTGCAGCCAGTCACTGTCGGGTTTCGGTTCAAACGCGACGATGGCGTGCAGGTAGCCATTGAGGCGGGCGACTTCAGCGTTGTCGCCCTGCTCCAGGTCGAGCACGGCGCTGTCGAGGACTTGTGGCAGCGTGTCGGTGCGCTTCACCACCAGCAGCGCTTCCTTGATGCTCAAGGCTTTGATCACGCATTGCTGAATGCCGCTCGGCAAACGCAGCTGGCCTTGACCCCGACCGCTGGCAGGTGCGGAAGCAGCGACCGGTGCCTTGATCGGCGGGCTATTGAGCAAACCGCGCGAAGGTGCAGCCGCCGGTGCCGGAGCGGCGACCACCGCAGCCTTGCCGCCGGTCAATGCGCTCAGGGAATCGTTGCCGAAGGCCGAGTTCATTTTGGTCGGGGCACCGTTCATCAAGGCGTCGAGCTTGCCGACCTTGTTCAGCGCCTGCTTGACCTTGGTCAGCAGTTGTTCGTTGGTGAAGGGCTTGCTGACGTAGCCGGAAACGCCGGCCTGAATCGCCTGGACCACGTTCTCTTTGTCGCCACGGCTGGTCACCATCACGAAGGGCATGGTCTTGAGGTTGTCCTGCTCGCGGCACCAGGTCAGCAGTTCCAGGCCAGACATTTCCGGCATTTCCCAGTCGCACAACACCAGGTCGAACGCTTCCTTGGCCAGCATGGCCTGAGCCTTTTTGCCGTTGATGGCGTCTTCTGTCCGGATACCCGGGAAGTAGTTACGCAGGCACTTCTTTACCAGGTCACGAATGAACGCCGCATCGTCCACCACCAACACACTGATCTTGCTCATCCACCACCCCTCGAAAAAATCCCGGCAAGCATACCGTTTTGCTGATGGCACATTGCCAAAAACCTTCAGTCACGCCGGGACTTTTCGTTCGCGGGTGCTGCTTTTGAAGTCGAAAACCACACAAAAAAACGCCCGGCCAAAGGACCGGGCGTTTTTCTCGGGCAGTCTTACTTATCGTCAGCTTTGCCCGGAACATTAGCGGTTTCGCCACTTGTGCCTTCAACTTCTTCTTTCATGCGCTTGAGGCCCAAGTGACGCACGTCCGTGCCGCGCACCAGGTAAATCACCAGTTCCGAAATATTGCGCGCGTGGTCGCCGATCCGCTCCAGCGAACGCAGCACCCAGATAATGCTCAAGACCCGCGAGATAGAGCGCGGGTCTTCCATCATGTAGGTCGCAAGCTCGCGCAGCGCAGTCTTGTATTCGCGGTCGATGATCTTGTCGTACTGGGCCACCGACAACGCCAGGTCGGCGTCGAAACGGGCAAACGCGTCCAGCGCGTCACGGACCATGTTGCGCACCTGATCGCCGATGTGGCGAACCTCGACGTAACCACGCGGGGCCTCGCCTTCTTCGCACAACTGAATGGCACGGCGGGCGATCTTGGTCGCTTCGTCACCGATGCGTTCCAGGTCAATTACCGATTTGGAGATGCTGATGATCAGACGCAAGTCAGACGCCGCCGGCTGACGGCGGGCCAGAATGCGCAGGCATTCTTCGTCGATGTTGCGTTCCATCTGGTTGATCTGGTCGTCGATCTCGCGAACCTGCTGTGCCAGGCCGGAGTCGGCCTCGATCAGCGCGGTCACCGCGTCATTAACCTGCTTTTCCACCAGACCGCCCATGGCCAGGAGGTGGCTGCGCACTTCCTCCAGTTCAGCGTTGAACTGCGCGGAAATGTGGTGGGTAAGGCCTTCTTTACTAATCATCAGTTTCGCTCCGCGAAAGTTGCAAGCTTCAAGCCGCAAGCTTCAAGCAGTTATGTATGAGTCCTGATATCGCACCGCTTCTTTCTTGCCGCTTGAAGCTTGCGGCGTGCAGCTGTACGGCTAGCCGTACCGCCCTGTGATGTAGTCTTCGGTCTGCTTCTTCGCCGGATTGGTGAACAGAGTGTCGGTGTCACCGAATTCCACCAGTTTGCCCATGTACATGAACGCCGTGTAGTCGGAGACCCGCGCGGCCTGTTGCATGTTGTGGGTCACGATGACGATAGTGAACTTCGATTTCAATTCGTAGATCAGCTCTTCGACTTTCAACGTCGAGATCGGGTCGAGTGCCGAGCAGGGTTCGTCGAGCAGCAGCACTTCCGGCTCTACGGCGATGGTGCGAGCGATCACCAGACGTTGCTGCTGACCACCGGACAGGCCAAGTGCCGATTCATGCAGACGGTCTTTGACTTCGTCCCACAGCGCCGCGCCTTTCAACGCCCACTCGACCGCTTCGTCGAGGATGCGTTTCTTGTTGATGCCTTGAATGCGCAGGCCGTAAACCACGTTTTCGTAGATGGTTTTCGGGAACGGGTTCGGCTTCTGGAACACCATGCCGACGCGCCGACGCAGCTCGGCCACGTCTTCGCCCTTGCGGTAGATGTTGTTGCCGTACAGGTTGATTTCACCTTCTACGCGGCAGCCATCGACCAGGTCGTTCATGCGGTTGAAAGTCCGCAGTAACGTGGACTTGCCGCAGCCGGACGGGCCGATGAAGGCGGTCACGCGCTGTTTCGGGATGTTCAGGTTGACGTCGTACAGCGCTTGTTTGTCGCCATAGAACAGATTCAGGCCCGGCACTTCGATGGCCACGGTTTCCTGTTCAAGACTCAGGCTCTGTTTGTCGCGGCCCAGGGCAGACATGTTGATGCCGTGGGTATGTGCTTCGTGCTGCATGGGAGGCTCCCTGTGCTAACAAATTCGGTTCGGTTGGCCGCTGGCCTCACAAAATGGGCCAGCGGTGTTGCCGTTCTGTAGGAGCCAGGCTTGCCGGCGAAGGCGTCCTTGAAATCGCCTTCGCCGGCAAGCCTGGCTCCTACAGGGAGCGGCGGTATTAGCTATCCAGCGCTTTGTATTTCTCGCGCAGATGGTTACGGATATAAACGGCCGACAGGTTCAATGTCGCGATCACCAGCACCAGCAGCAGCGCCGTGGCGTACACCAGCGGCCGCGCGGCCTCTACGTTCGGGCTCTGGAAGCCGACGTCATAGATGTGGAAGCCCAAGTGCATGATCTTCTGGTCCAGGTGAAGGTACGGGTAGTTGCCATCCAGTGGCAGCGACGGTGCCAGTTTCACCACACCCACCAGCATCAGCGGCGCTACTTCACCGGCGGCGCGCGCCACGGCGAGGATCATGCCGGTCATCATGGCCGGGCTGGCCATCGGCAGCACGATCTTCCACAAAGTTTCAGCCTTGGTCGCGCCGAGTGCCAACGAGCCTTCACGTACGGTGCGAGGAATCCGCGCCAGGCCTTCTTCGGTGGCCACAATCACCACCGGCACTGCCAGCAGCGCCAGGGTCAGGGACGCCCAGAGCAGGCCCGGCGTACCGAAGGTCGGCGCCGGCAACGCTTCAGGGAAGAACAACCGGTCAACCGAGCCGCCGAGTACATAGACGAAGAAGCCCAGACCGAACACGCCGTAAACGATGGCCGGAACGCCCGCCAGGTTGTTCACGGCGATGCGAATAATCCGGGTCAACGCGTTCTGTTTGGCATATTCGCGCAAGTAAACCGCTGCCAGCACGCCGAACGGCGTCACGACCATCGCCATGATCAGGGTCATCATCACAGTGCCGAAAATCGCCGGGAAGATCCCGCCTTCGGTGTTCGCTTCACGCGGGTCGTCGCTGAGGAATTCCCACATCTTGCTGAAGTAGAAACCGATCTTGGTGAAGGTGCCCATCGCGTTCGGCTGATAAGCATGAACCACTTTACCGATGCCGATTTCAATCTCTTTGCCGTTCGCATCGCGGGCCGTCAGGCTGTCGCGGTTGAACTGGGCGTGCAGGTCGTTCAGGCGTGCTTCGATGTCCTGATAACGTGCGTTGAGCTCGGCGCGCTCGGATTCCATGTCCGCTTGCGCGGCGGCATCGAGATTTCCGGCCAGTTCCAGCTTGCGACCGTGCAGGCGGATGCGTTCGAGGCCGGCGTTGATCGCGCCGATGTCGACTTTTTCCAGGGTCTTGAGCTGTGCGGCGAGCTCGTTGACGCGGGCAACGCGAGCCTGCAACTCAGGCCACGCGGCTTCGCCTTCAGCAATAACCTTGCCTTCCTGTTTGACGTTGACCAGGTAGCCGTAGAAATTGCCCCACTCGCGGCGCTCGATGGCCATCAGCTCCGGCGGCGTCTTCTGGTTGGTCAGCCACTCGCCGACGATCCAGGTGAAGTCGTTACCGTTCAGGTCACGGTTGCCGACCTTGATCAGCTCCCGGGTCATGAACTCCGGGCCCACGTCGGGTACCGGCAGACCGGCACTTTTCAGACGCTCGCGCGGCACTTCTTCTTTCTGCACGATTTCGCCGATGACCAGGTGATTGGCCTGGCCCGGCACGTCGTAGCTGGCGTGAATCAAATCCGCCGGCCAGAAGTGACCCAGACCGCGCACGGCAATCACCGCGAGCAGGCCAATGGTCATGATGACCGCGATGGACACCGCGCCACCGCTGATCCAGACGCCTGGGGCGCCGCTCTTGAACCATCCATTCAGGGAGTTCTGTTTCACAGACTTCTACCTTTCTTAAAGCGACGAGTATTTCTTGCGCAGACGCTGACGAATCAGTTCCGCGAGGGTGTTCATGACGAAGGTGAACAACAGCAGCACCAGCGCCGAGAGGAATAGCACTCGGTAGTGGCTGCCGCCGACTTCCGATTCGGGCATTTCCACCGCGACGTTGGCGGCCAGCGTTCGCAGACCTTCGAACAGGTTCATTTCCATGACCGGGGTGTTACCGGTAGCCATCAGCACGATCATGGTTTCACCGACCGCACGGCCCATGCCGATCATCAACGCCGAGAAGATGCCCGGGCTGGCGGTGAGGATCACCACGCGGGTCATGGTTTGCCACGGTGTGGCACCGAGGGCCAGGGAACCGAGGGTCAGGCCGCGAGGCACGCTGAACACAGCATCTTCGGCGATGGAGTAGATGTTCGGGATCACCGCGAAGCCCATGGCCAGACCGACCACCAGTGCGTTGCGCTGGTCGTAGGTAATGCCCAAGTCGTGGGAGATCCACATGCGCATGTCGCCACCGAAGAACCAGGTTTCCATGTACGGGCTCATGTACAGCGACAACCAGCCCACAAACAGGATCACCGGGATCAGGATCGCGCTTTCCCAGCCGTCCGGCACTTTCAGGCGGATGGACTCAGGCAAGCGACTGAAGACGAAACCGGCCACCAAAATGCCAATCGGCAAGAGCATCAGCAGGCTGAAGATGCCCGGCAAATGCCCTTCCACATACGGCGCGAGGAACAGGCCGGCGAAGAAACCGAGGATCACCGTCGGCATCGCTTCCATCAGCTCGATCACCGGTTTGACCTTGCGGCGCAGGCTCGGGGCCATGAAGTACGCGGTGTAGATTGCAGCAGCGACGGCCAGTGGTGCAGCCAGCAGCATGGCGTAGAACGCGGCTTTCAGGGTGCCGAACGTCAGCGGCGACAGGCTCAGTTTGGGCTCGAAGTCGGTGTTGGCGGCGGTCGATTGCCAGACGTATTTAGGCTCGTCGTAGTTCTCGTACCAGACCTTGCTCCATAACGCGCTCCAGGAAACCTCCGGGTGCGGGTTGTCGAGAAGCAGCGGTTGCAGCTTGCCGCCCTGTTCCACGATGATTCGGTTGGCCCGTGGCGACAGGCCGAAAAGGCCTTGGCCTTCCACAACCTGATCCACCAGCAAGGTACGGTGAGCGGTGCTGTGGAACACGCCGAGCTTGCCGGACGCATCAAGGGCGATGAAGCCTTTGCGACGTTCTTCGGCGGTGATTTCAACGATTGGCGTAGTGCCCATCTGGAAGGTGCGGATCTGCTTCAGACGCTGCTCGCCATCCGGGTCGCGGGCCATGAACCACTGGGCCAGGCCACCCTTGGAGTCGCCGAGGATCATTGAGATACCGCCGACCAATTGAGTACTGGCGGTAATCTCGGCATCGCCGTTTTCGAGCAGCTTGTAACGACCGTTGAGGCTCTTGTCGCGCAGGCTGAACACGTCGGCTTGCGCACGACCGTTGATCACGTACAGCCATTGCTGACGCGGGTCGACGAAGATGTTCTTCACCGGCTCAGTCATCTGAGGCAGATCGATGCGCTTCTGCTCGTTGGTGATTTCGCCGGTCATCATGTTTTCTTCGCTGGTCAGCGACAGGACATTGAGTTGTGAACCGGTGGAACCGACCAGCATCAGGGTGGTGTCGGTGGCGTTGAGGCTGACGTGCTCCAGCGCGCCGCCCGTCTCGTTCAGCGTGATCGGGGTTTCGCCGTACGGGTATTCGATGGCTGGCGAGATGGTTTTCTTGCCGTCCGGGTAGCTGACTTTATAGGTATGACGGAACACCAGGGCCTGGCCGTTGGAGAAACCCACCGCTACCAGCGGATGGCCGGGCTGGTCTTCGCCGATGGACGTGACGCTGGCACCCGCTGGAACCGGCAGATCGACGCGCTTGAGTTCGGCGCCACTGTCGATGTCGAAGAACAGCGCCTGGCCCTTGTCGGAAACGCGCATGGCGACCTGGTTCTGTTCTTCCAGGGAGATCATCAGCGGCTTGCCGGCGTCTTGCATCCAGGCCGGCGTGATGGTGTCCTTGGTCGTCAGGTCGGCCCCCTGGAACAGGGGAAAGACGACGTAGGCGAGGAAGAAGAAGATCAGCGTGATCGCGGCGAGAACGGCAAGGCCGCCCACGAGGACGTACCAGCGGGTCAGGCGATCTTTGAGCGCGCGGATGCGGCGCTTGCGTTGCAGCTCAGGCGTATTGAAATCAATTCGCTTGGGAGGATTAGTAGTCATGGTGGAATTGGCCAGATCATTCATGCGCACACCCTAGCGATCCTGTATGACAGAAAGATGACAATGCAGTGACGCAACAAATCCGCCGCCAGCGGAAACTGGCAGTGGACCGGAAATTTGGGGGGCCGGCGTACCGGCATTTGTAGGAGCGAAGCTTGCTCGCGAAGGCGTCATTACATTCAACATCAATGCCGACTGAACCACCGCTTTCGCGGGCAAGCCTCGCTCCTACAGGTCCGGGTTTACCCCGGGCCTAGGGTTTTACTTTTTTGCTACGCTGCCGCCTTCCTGCAGACCCAGGTCAGCCAGTGCTTTTGCAGCAACCTTGGCCGGCAGTGGGATGTAGCCGTCTTTCACCACAACTTCCTGACCCTGTTTTGACAGGATCAGCTTCACGAACTCGGCTTCCAGCGGGGCCAGAGGCTTGTTCGGGGCTTTGTTGACGTAAACGTAGAGGAAGCGCGACAGCGGGTACTTGCCGTTCAGGGCGTTTTCTTCGGTGTCTTCGATGAACTCGGTGCTGCCTTTCTTGGCCAGAGCTACCGTCTTCACGCTAGCGGTTTTGTAGCCAATGCCCGAGTAACCAACGCCGTTCAGCGAGGAGCTGATCGACTGCACGACCGAAGCCGAACCTGGTTGTTCGTTGACGTTTGGCTTGTAGTCACCTTTGCACAAGGCTTCTTCTTTGAAGTAGCCATAGGTGCCCGATACCGAGTTACGACCGAACAGTTGAACCGGCTTGTTCGCCAGGTCGCCGGTCACACCCAGATCACCCCAGGTTTTCACGTCGGTTTTAGCGCCGCACAGACGAGTGGACGAGAAGATCGCGTCGACTTGTTCCATGGTCAAGTGCTGGATCGGGTTGTCTTTGTGCACGAACACAGCCAGGGCATCCACGGCAACCGGGATAGCGGTTGGCTTGTAGCCATATTTGGTTTCGAAGGCCTGCAGCTCGTTGTCCTTCATCTTGCGGCTCATCGGGCCCAGGTTAGCGGTGCCTTCAGTCAGCGCAGGTGGCGCGGTCGAGGAACCGGCGGCCTGAATCTGGATATTTACGTTCGGGTATTCTTTTTTGTAGTTCTCAGCCCACAGGGTCATGAGGTTGGCCAGAGTATCGGAGCCGACGCTGGACAGGTTGCCCGACACACCAGTGGTCTTGGTGTAGCTCGGGATAGCAGGGTCAACAGCGGCAACCGCGTTGGCAGTCGCAACGCCAGCAGCGACAAAAGTCATTGCCGCCATCAAACGCTTCAGTTTCATGCCTTACTCCTAGCAGATAGGGTGTGTTAGTCGGGGCCAAGTATCAGCAGGCCGTGTGAACACTCTATGGCTGAAATATGACAATTGGATGAAAGGCCAGCATTCGAGGTTTTACCGGATAATTCATGCGCCCCAATCGCTAGCAGGCTAGCTCCCACATTGGAATGCATTTCAATGTGGGAGCTAGCCTGCTAGCGATTGGGGCCGGTACAGCTACAGACAATTTCGGGATCAGCGCCCCTTCTTCCAGAGATAAGCCCCCACCAGAATTCCGACGACACAAATAATCGCCACATAGTAGGCCGGCCCCATCGGGCTTTCCTTGAGCAGCAGCGTCACCACCATCGGCGTCAGGCCGCCAAAAATCGCATAAGCCAGGTTGTAAGAGAAAGACAACCCGCTAAAACGCACCACCGCCGGAAAGGCTTTGACCATCACATACGGCACTGCACCAATGGTGCCGACCAGGAAGCCGGTCAAGGCGTACATCGGGAACAGCCAGTCAGGGTGATTGAACAGGCTGTGGTAGAAAGTCCACGAGCTGAACAACAACGCCGCACTGCCAAATACGAACACTCGACCCGCACCGAAACGGTCAGCCAAAGCACCGGACGCCACGCAGCCAAAGCTCAAGAACACAATCGCCAGGCTGTTGGCCTGCAACGCCGTGGTCGGCGAGAAGTGGTAAACGGTCTGCAGCACGGTCGGGGTCATCAGAATGACCACGATGATGCCGGCGGACAGCAGCCAGGTCAGCAGCATGGAAATCAGGATCGCCCCGCGATGGTCACGCAATACCGCGCGCAGCGGTACCTCTTCGGCCAGGGCTTTGCGCAGCTGCAGCTCGGCGAACACCGGGGTCTCGTGCAGCCAGCGGCGCAGGTACACCGAGAACAACCCGAACACGCCGCCCAGCAGGAACGGGATCCGCCAGGCGTAATCGGACACTTCAACCGGGGTGTAAATGCTGTTGATCGCGGTGGCGACCAACGAGCCCAGGAGGATGCCAGCTGTCAGACCGCTCGTCAGAGTGCCGCAGGCATAACCGATATGACGCGCCGGGACGTGTTCGGAAACGAATACCCACGCGCCCGGCACTTCACCGCCAATCGCCGCGCCCTGAATCACCCGCATCAGCAGCAACAGGATCGGCGCCCACATGCCGATCTGCGCATAGGTTGGCAGCAGGCCCATGATCAAGGTCGGCACCGCCATCATGAAAATGCTCAAGGTGAACATCTTCTTGCGGCCCAGCAGATCACCGAAGTGCGCCATGACAATGCCGCCCAGCGGGCGAGCGAGGTAGCCGGCGGCGAAGATGCCGAACGTCTGCATCAGGCGTAGCCACTCGGGCATGTCCGCCGGGAAGAACAGTTTGCCCACCACGGTGGCGAAGAACACGAAGATGATGAAGTCGTAAAACTCCAGCGCACCGCCCAGGGCAGACAGCGATAAAGTCTTGTAGTCGCTACGGGTTAACGGGCGTGCGGGCTGGGTCGGCTGCGCGATGCTAGAGGGCGCTGTGGTCATGGCAAGGGCTTCTCTTATAGTCGGATCTGCAACCCCAACAACGCTGGCGGGGGCTTGGGCAGGTCCGGCACGATAGCAAATTGTTCGAAAAAGCACATGGAGGTGCGTATTTGACGGTCAAAATGAGAACCGGACGGTCGTCTCGGAGTCTACCGATCGATATACTCGCTGCATTGCAGCATTTGTAAGGGGTTGCTGTGCGAAAACGCGCTGACTGTAGGGCAAGGTAATTGCTTGGTTCAGTCGCTTTCGCAGAGTTTCCCTTTAGGCGCCTTACGAAAAACGTGACGGACGTAGTATGTTCGGGCTGAATCGTTTTTCCAAAGGCTCCAGTGCGCAAAGTCGCCGAGCGAAGGTCAGGCAAGGCAAAAACAGGCGAGGACGCGGAGTTTACTGCTGTAAATGAGCGTCCGAGCCTGTTTTTAACGCAGCATGACCGAGCGCAGGCACTTTGCGCGCGGAGCCGTAAGACGGCTATTCACGCGAAGTACTAATGAAGAGTCACGGGTCAGAGGCACCCCCGGCATGATAGAGCTCGAACAAGAAGATCCAATCCCGCAAGGCGACCTGGCCCTGCAAATCACCGCACTTCCGCGTGAAACCAACGGCTTCGGCGATATCTTCGGCGGCTGGCTGGTGGCACAGATGGATTTGGCCGGCACCGCAATGGCCAGCAAAGTCGCTGGCGGACGCGTGGCGACCGTTGCGATTGATCGCATGGCGTTCCTGGTTCCGGTGGCGGTGGGCGCTCAGCTCTCCTTCTATACCCAGGCGCTGGAAATCGGCCGCAGCTCGATTCAGATGATGGTCGAAGTCTGGAGCGACGATCCGCTGTCCAGCGAGTGGCGTAAAGTGACTGAAGCCGTGTTTGTGTTTGTCGCGATCGATGGCAGCGGCCGGACCCGCTCGGTTCCTCCGCGCGCGCGTTAAACACCGCGACCTTTCTGCGGTCCATTGCAGTCATTGTTCCTGATCGAGAGTTGCCCCATGAGCACGCCCAACGTTGAAGCCGTGAAACTGGATGAACTGAACTGCTGGCGCATCCGCCACGGCCAGGCCGAACTGCTGGTCGCCCAGCAAGGCGCGCACATCCTCAGTTATCAATTGGCCGGCCAACCGCCGCTGATCTGGCTTAACGACGAGGCCGTTTTCAAGACCGGCAAGAGCATCCGCGCCGGTGTGCCGGTGTGCTGGCCGTGGTTCGGCAATTTCCCGCGTAACCCGCAAAGTGTCCAGGCGATGCGCGTGAGCAGCGAACCGCCAACCGCCCATGGTTTTGTACGGGCGATGGATTGGGAACTGGGCGGTATCGAAGCCGAGGGCGAGCGCCTGAAGGTGGAATTCATCCTGCCCTACCCTGAAGGCGGCTTCCCTGGCTGGCCGCATCAGGTGGATTTGAAGCTGAGCATTCGTCTGGATGAGCAACTGCACATCAGCCTGACCAGCCACAATCGCGGCACCGACAAAGTCACCATCAGCCAGGCGCTGCACAGTTATTTCGCGGTCAGTGATGTACGCAATGTGCATGTGGAAGGGCTGGATGGCTTGAGCTATATCGAAACTCTGGATGACTGGAAAACCAAGGCTCAGACCGGTGAACTGCGTTTTACCGGCGAGACTGATCGCATCTACCTCAATACCCCGGCGAAGGTGAGCATTGTCGACCCGGCCTGGGAACGACGTATCGAGCTGACCAGCAGTGGTTCGCGCACGGCGGTGATCTGGAACCCGTGGATCGAACGCGCGGCGGCGTTCAGCGACATGGCCGACGACGGCTGGCAGAAGATGCTGTGCATCGAGACGGCGAATGTGATGGATGACGTGGTGACGCTGGCGCCGGGTGCGAGCCATACCTTGGGTGTCAGCGTCGGCGCAAAACCACTCTAAGCCATACCGCAATACGAAATGTGGGAGCCAGCCTGCTGGCGATGGCGCTGTGTCAGTCAACTTGAAAGTATCTGACCCACCGCTATCGCCAGCAGGCTGGCTCCCACAGTTATTTCGAGTGGCTGTTAGAGATCGGACTCCTGCACTACCCGCACCTTCGCCGCATCCAGCGCATACGCCGCATCCGCCAAATCATTGTTGACCTTCTCGATCTTCAGCGTGCCGGTCACCCACAGCGGCGTGTAGATGTCATCCAGCTTCAAGCCTTTCGGATAACGCACCAGCACCAACTGATTCGGTGGCGGTGGCGGCACGTGGATGCAGGCGCCCGGGTACGGCACGAGGAAGAACAGCGTGCTGCGGCCCTTGGCGTCGGACTCCAGCGGCACCGGATAACCACCGATGCGGATATTCTTGTCGTTCATCGACGGCACGGTTTTGGTCGAATACATCACCGACGGCAAGCCCTTGCTCTGCTTCATGCCACCTTTTTCGGTAAAGGTGCCATCGCCTTCCGGGGAGTTGTGGTCGATTTCGGGCATGGCCTCGAGGGCCTTCTGGTCCGACTTGGGCATCAGTTCGAGCCAGTCGGTTTCCGGCAGTTCGCCGGCATGGGCCAAACCGCTGCCCAACAGGAGGAGAGTCAACAAAAAACGGCGCATGGAGGTGCTCGGTAAGGAAAGGACGTGTAACGCCGAGCATTCTAGCCCTCCCTACGTGCGCCGCAGAGAGGACTTCGTCGCTTGAATCAGTTCTTTCTGATCAAGCCGTAGATCACCAGCAACACCACCGCACCGACCAGCGCACCGATGAAGCCTGCGCCTTGACCGGCCTGGTAGATGCCCAGGGCTTGGCCGCCATAAGTAGCCGCCAGCGAACCGCCGATACCGAGCAGGATGGTCATGATCCAGCCCATGCTGTCATCACCCGGTTTCAGGAACCGAGCCAGCAGGCCGACGATCAAGCCGATAAAGATGGTTCCGATAATTCCCATGGCGTTTCCCTCTGAATGATTTGGATATGAAGCCTAGTCAGACTTTGGCATCCTGCCATCAGAGAACGGCGGGGCCTAATGGTTCCGCCGCTGCCACATGAAACTGTTTATTCGGCGATGAGCGCTTCGACCTTGAGGATCTGCTGCTCCAGCGTGGCCTTGTCGGCACAACGCAGGTTGGCGTGACCGACCTTGCGGCCGACCTTGAACGCCTTGCCATAGTGGTGCAGATGGCAATCGGCGATGGCCAGGACTTTGTCGGTCTCCGGCACTTTACCGATGAAGTTGAGCATCGCGCTCTCGCCGACCTTGGCCGTCGACCCCAGCGGCAGACCAGCAATGGCCCGCAGGTGGTTTTCGAACTGGCTGCACTCGGCGCCTTCGGTGGTCCAGTGCCCGGAGTTGTGCACGCGCGGGGCGATTTCGTTGGCCTTGAGGCCACCGTCGACTTCGAAAAACTCGAACGCCATGACGCCGACGTAATTCAGCTGCTTGAGCACACGGCTGGAGTAGTCTTCGGCCAGTGCTTGCAGCGGGTGATCGGTGCTGGCCACGGACAGCTTGAGGATGCCGCTGTCGTGGGTGTTGTGAACCAACGGATAGAACTTCGTTTCACCATCACGAGCACGCACGGCGATCAGCGAAACTTCGCCGGTGAACGGCACGAAGCCTTCCAGCAGGCAGGCCACGCTACCCAGTTCGGCGAACGTGCCAACCACATCTTCCGGTTTGCGCAGGACTTTCTGGCCCTTGCCGTCGTAACCCAAAGTGCGGGTTTTCAGTACGGCTGGCAGACCGATCGAACCGACAGCGGCATCCAGATCGGCTTGCGACTGAATGTCGGCGAACGCCGGGGTTGGAATCCCCAGGTCTTTGAACATGCTCTTCTCGAACCAGCGATCGCGGGCGATGCGCAGGGCTTCGGCGCTCGGGTAGACCGGGACGAATTGCGACAGGAACGCCACGGTTTCGGCCGGGACGCTTTCGAACTCGAAGGTCACCAGATCGACTTCATCGGCCAGCTGACGCAGGTGATCCTGGTCGCCGTAATCGGCCCGCAGGTGTTCGCCCAACGCGGCTGCGCAAGCATCCGGTGCCGGGTCCAGGAAAGCGAAGTTCATGCCCAGCGGAGTGCCCGCCAACGCCAACATGCGACCCAACTGGCCGCCACCGATTACACCGATCTTCATCGTCAACAACCTCAGGCGATGCGTGGGTCTGGATTTTCCAGGACGCTGTCTGTCTGCTCAGCGCGGAATTTTTTCAGCACCGCGTGGAACTGCGGGTGCTTGGCGCCGAGGATACTCGCCGACAACAAGGCGGCGTTGATCGCGCCGGCCTTGCCGATGGCCAGGGTGGCTACAGGGATGCCCGCTGGCATCTGCACGATCGAGAGCAGCGAATCGACGCCCGAAAGCATCGACGACTGCACCGGAACGCCCAGCACCGGCAGGTGGGTCTTGGCCGCACACATGCCAGGCAGGTGGGCCGCGCCACCGGCACCGGCGATGATCACCTCGATGCCACGCGCCTCGGCCTCTTCGGCGTACTGGAACAGCAGGTCCGGGGTGCGGTGGGCAGAGACCACTTTCACCTCGTAAGGGATGCCGAGCTTTTCCAGCATATCGGCGGTGTGGCTAAGGGTGGACCAATCGGACTTGGAGCCCATGATCACGCCAACCAGTGCACTCATCGTCGTGCCTCTTCTCTCTGGGCGCCCGCAGGCGCGTCAAAAAACAACAAGCCACGCAAATGCGTGGCTTGATTGTACGAATTATGGCCAGTCGAACCGGCCGAAGGCCGCGCAGTATACCTCAATGAAGCAGATAAACAGCCCCTGAAACGACCATCTGTCATACGGCGTAAAGTCCCGGTTTTATTGACTCGCAGGTCAGGCAAAAACATCGTGAATCGACCTAACCTGTAGGAGCCAGGCTTGCCGGCGAAGGCGATCTTACGGACGCCTTCGCCGGCAAGCCTGGCTCCTACAAAATCTTATTGCCCGGTTGTGCCTTGCGCGGCGCCGCCCTCGAGCTTGCGCCACAGCAACCGCACGTTGGCCTTGCGCACCAGCGCGCAGCGATACAGGCGAATCTCCAGCGGTACATGCCATTGCGGGCCGCCGCAGACCACCAGTTCACCGCGCGCCAGTTCGGCGCGAACGCTGAGTTGCGGCACCCAGGCAATGCCCAATCCCTCCAGCGCCATGCTTTTGAGGCTGTCGGCCATGGCGGTCTCATAGATGGTGGTGAAGCGCAGCGCACGCTGGCGCAGCAACATGTTCACCGAGCGCCCGAGAAACGCACCGGCGCTGTACGCCAGCAGCGGCACACTGCCTTCGCCCTCCAGGTCGAACAACGGCTTGCCGTCGGCATCCGCCGCGCACACCGGCAGCATCTCGGTGTGGCCGAGGTGCAGCGACGGGAAGATTTCCGGGTCCATCTGCAAGGCCGCGTCCGGGTCATAGAACGCCAGCATCAAGTCGCAACCGCCTTCACGCAGCGCATGCACCGCGTCACCGACGTTCGTCGCCACCAACCGCGTGGCAATGTTCAGGCCTTCATTGCGCAACTGCGCGATCCAGCGCGGAAAGAAACCCAACGCCAATGAGTGAGCGGCGGCCACTTGCATCACTTCGCCCTGCCCGCCTTCCAGATGATGAAGGTGGCGCAGCACTTCGCCGAGCTGTTCGACCACGGTTCGCGCGGTCACCAGGAACAACTGCCCCGCCGCCGTCAGCTCGATCGGCGTACGCGAGCGATTGACCAATTGCAGCCCCAGCGCGGCTTCCAGGCTGCGGATCCGCCGACTAAACGCTGGCTGCGTTACGAAACGTCGTTCCGCAGCCTGGGAGAAACTGCGGGTGGCGGCCAAGGCGCTGAAGTCCTCGAGCCATTTACTTTCCAGATTCATCACGTCCTCCCGGACACGCACCAATTTAGGTCACACGCTCGCCGCACACACGGCGTCACATGGGCATTATGCCGAATGTGCATAGGCCAGTGTTTAACAGCATTGGCCGAAAATTCTCCACAAGCCTAGCATTTGCAGTGTTCCGGCACAGACCGGGTCCATATCGAGATGATTTCTATCATGTCCTCCGCTGCATCTTTCCGCACAGAAAAAGACCTGCTTGGCGTACTCGAAGTACCTGCTCAAGCGTATTACGGCATCCAGACCCTACGAGCGGTGAACAACTTCCGTCTCTCCGGCGTTCCGATTTCGCATTACCCGAAGCTGGTTGTCGGTCTGGCGATGGTCAAACAGGCCGCCGCTGACGCCAACCGCGAGCTGGGTCACCTGAGCGAAGCCAAGCACGCTGCCATCAGCGAAGCCTGTGCACGTTTGATCCGCGGCGATTTCCACGAAGAGTTCGTGGTGGACATGATTCAAGGCGGTGCTGGCACTTCGACCAACATGAATGCCAACGAAGTCATCGCCAACATCGCGCTGGAGGCCATGGGTCACCAGAAAGGCGAATACCAATACCTGCACCCGAACAACGACGTGAACATGGCGCAGTCGACCAACGACGCCTACCCGACCGCGATCCGCCTGGGTCTGCTGCTGGGTCACGATGCGCTGCTGGCCAGCCTCGACAGCCTGATCCAGGCGTTCGCCGCCAAAGGTGTAGAGTTCAGCCACGTATTGAAGATGGGCCGTACCCAGCTGCAAGACGCCGTGCCGATGACCCTGGGTCAAGAATTCCGCGCCTTCGCCACTACCCTGAGCGAAGACCTGGCGCGCCTGAAAACACTCGCACCTGAACTGCTGACCGAAGTGAACCTGGGCGGCACCGCGATCGGTACCGGCATCAACGCCGACCCGCGCTACCAGCTCCTGGCCGTTCAGCGTCTGGCTCTGATCAGCGGTCAACCGCTGGTTCCGGCCGCCGACCTGATCGAAGCCACGTCCGACATGGGCGCCTTCGTATTGTTCTCCGGCATGCTCAAGCGCACCGCGGTCAAGCTGTCGAAGATCTGCAACGACCTGCGCCTGCTGTCCAGCGGCCCACGCACCGGCATCAACGAAATCAACCTGCCGGCGCGTCAGCCAGGCAGCTCGATCATGCCCGGCAAGGTCAATCCGGTTATCCCGGAAGCCGTGAACCAGGTGGCGTTCCAGATCATCGGTAACGACCTGGCCCTGACCATCGCGGCCGAAGGCGGCCAGTTGCAACTGAACGTGATGGAGCCGCTGATCGCGTTCAAGATCTTCGACTCGATCCGCCTGCTGCAACGCGCCATGGACATGCTGCGCGAGCACTGCATCGTCGGCATCACCGCCAACGAAGAGCGCTGCCGTGAACTGGTCGAGCACTCGATCGGCCTGGTCACCGCGCTGAACCCGTACATCGGCTATGAAAACGCCACCCGCATCGCCCGTATCGCCCTTGAAAGCGGCCGCGGCGTGCTGGAACTGGTGCGCGAAGAAGGCTTGCTCGACGACGAAATGCTCGCCGACATCCTGCGCCCGGAAAACATGATTGCTCCGCGTCTGGTTCCGCTTAAAGCCTGATCCGACGCGTTACTTGTAGCACCGCTCACCAGGTCGAGGGACTAGACACCTCTCACCTTTTGAGGGCTTGGGGATTTATTCCCCAAGCCCTTTTTTTTAACTCGTTTTGCAACAACGCAGAACCTGTGGGAGCGGGCTTGCCCGCGATGAACGATAACGCGGAGTTCCTGATAAACCGCGGTGCCTGCATCGCGGGCAAGCCCGCTCCCACATGAACCGGACCTCCCAAGGGTCAGGTGTTTCAAAGGCTTCGTTTCACCGAATGCACCACAACCGTGCAGACGGACGGCACTCTCCTAGGTATAGTGCCGCCCCTCTTCGCGTGAGCGGTCGTCGGTAACGAGGCCCAAACCCATGCGAAACCCGAACTAATAACAAACCTGCGATATGGGCCCGGGACGAACACTCGCCTCACTGTTGTGCCACGTGCACACCGGTGTAACGCGATGTTTCTACCTGCCCAGCATTTGCCTACACAAAAAACAGCGAGGAAAAATCCATGCTCGAAGTCATTAACGACTTCCTCTCAGGGAAAGTACTGATCGTGCTCATTGTCGGGCTCGGTAGCTACTTCACGATCCGCTCGCGTTTCGTACAACTGCGCCACTTCTTCCATATGTTTGCGGTGTTCCGCGACAGCCTGAAAAGCAGCGCCGGGCAACTCAGTTCGTTCCAGGCCCTGATGCTCAGCCTCGCCGGCCGCGTCGGCGCGGGTAACATCGCCGGTGTCGGCATCGCCGTGACCCTGGGTGGCCCAGGCGCGGTGTTCTGGATGTGGGTGACCGCACTGGTCGGCATGTCCAGCAGCTTCTTCGAGTGCTCCCTCGGTCAGCTCTACAAACGTACGGATGCCGACGGCACCTACCGTGGCGGCCCGTCCTACTACATCCAGCACGGTCTGCAGAAGCGCTGGTTGGGTATGGTCATGGCGTTCCTGCTGCTGGTGACCTTCGGCTTCGCCTTCAACGGCCTGCAAGCCCACGCCGTGACCCATTCGCTGAACAACGCGTTCGGCCTCGACACCACCTACACAGGCCTGGCCCTGGCGGTGTTGCTGGGTATGGTGTTCATCGGCGGGATCAAGCGCATCGCCAAGGTCGCTGACCTGCTGGTACCGGTCAAAACCCTGGTGTACATCGGCGTGACCATCTACGTGATCGTGCTGCAATTCGACCACGTTCCAGCCATGTTGATGACCATCGTCAAAAGCGCTTTCGGTCTGGATCAAGCCTTCGGCGGCTTGATCGGCAGCGCCATTGTCATGGGCGTGAAGCGTGGCGTGTTCGCCAACGAAGCGGGCCTGGGCAGTGCGCCGAACGTGGCCGCCGTGGCTTCGGTCGAGCACCCGGTGGCACAAGGCGTGGTTCAGGCGTTCAGCGTGTTCCTCGACACCTTCGTGATCTGCACCTGCACCGCGTTGCTGATCCTGCTCTCGGGCTTCTACACCCCGGGCTTCGAAGGCGACGGCATTGCCCTGACCCAGAACTCGCTGGCCGCCGTGGTCGGTGACTGGGGCCGCAGTTTCATCTCCGTGGCTCTGTCGTTGTTCGTGTTCACCTCGATCCTCTACAACTACTACCTGGGCGAGAGCAACCTGCGCTTCCTGATCGGTGAAAACCGCAAGGCGCTGATCGGCTACCGCGCGCTGGTGCTGGTGTTGATCTTCTGGGGTGCGATCGAAAACCTCGGCACGGTGTTCGCCTTCGCGGACATCACCATGACCCTGCTTGCGTTCGTGAACCTGATCGCGCTGTTCCTGCTGTTCAAGGTCGGCATGCGCATCCTGCGTGACTACGACGACCAGCGCGCTGCCGGGATCAAGACACCGGTGTTCGATTCGAGCAAGTTCCCGGATCTGGACCTGGATCTGAAAGCCTGGCCCGCCAATCCACCAGCCGCCGCCCCCAAGGCCGAAGCTGAGCCGCAAGGCGTACCCGCAGCGCAACGCTGATCGTTAAACGAAGGGTGCACAAACCTGTGGGAGCCAGCCTGCTGGCGATGACGGACTGTCAGTTCACACATTAGTGACTAACATACCGCCATCGCCGGCAAGCCGGTCTCGCTCCCACATGTCATCTCTTGCGGAGACTTCCCCATGGTTCCCAATTCCTTTCCAGCCGCCCAGCACGTCATGGTGCTCTACACCGGCGGCACCATCGGTATGCAGGCCAGCGCCAATGGCCTGGCCCCGGCGTCCGGCTTCGAAGCGCGGATGCGCGAATACCTGAATAGCCAACCTGAACTCGTGGTGCCACAGTGGCGCTTTCGCGAAATGTCGCCGCTGATCGACAGCGCCAACATGAGCCCGGCGTACTGGCAGCAACTGCGCGAAGCGGTGGTCGACGCCGTTGATGTCCAGGGCTGCGACAGCGTGCTGATCCTGCACGGCACCGACACCCTCGCCTACAGCGCGGCAGCCATGAGTTTTCAATTGCTCGGCCTACATGCTCGCGTGGTGTTCACCGGTTCCATGCTGCCGGCCGGCGTGACCGACAGCGATGCCTGGGAAAACCTCAGCGGTGCGCTGGTTGCCCTGGGCCATGGCCTGGCGCCGGGCGTTCATCTGTACTTCCATGGCGAACTGCTCGCCCCTACCCGCTGCGCGAAAGTCCGCAGCTTTGGTCGTCATCCGTTCAAACGGCTGGAACGTCAGGGCGGTGGTGTGAAGGCTACTTCGCTGCCTGCTCAATTGAATTACAACCAGAGCAAGCAACTGGCAAAAGTCGCGGTGTTGCCGTTATTTCCAGGCATCGGCGCCGAGCAACTGGATGGCGTGCTGAACAGCGGCATTCAAGGCCTGGTGCTCGAGTGCTACGGCAGCGGAACCGGGCCGAGCGATAACCCCGAGTTTCTGGCCAGCCTGGAACGAGCGCGGGACAAGGGTGTTGTGGTGGTTGCAGTTACGCAGTGCCATGAAGGGGGTGTCGAGCTGGATGTTTACGAGGCCGGCAGCCGGTTGCGGGGCGTTGGCGTGCTTTCGGGTGGCGGCATGACCCGTGAGGCGGCGTTCGGCAAGTTGCATGGGTTGCTGGGTGCCGGGCTCGACATTGCTGAAGTGCAGCGCCTGGTCGAGCTCGACCTCTGCGGCGAACTCAGCTGACACACCGCAGGACCTGTAGGAGCGAGGCTTGCCCGCGAAGGCGTTTTCGATAACGCCAAAAGCTTCGCGGGCAAGCCTCGCTTCTACATATGACTTGTACGCGGCATACAACTTGCTCCGTTCCAGCATCCAACCGCTGGAACACCCCATGCTCCACTCCCACCTCACCACCCTCAACGCCGTCTCCCTGGTGCTCAACACCTTCAAGGCCGAAGGCTTGTCCAGCGAAGCGCTGCTGGCGGGAAGTGGCATCAGTGCGGCGGATCTGAGCCGGGCGGACACGCGCATCACCACCAACCAGGAGATGCAGGTCTGCGCCAACGCGGTCGCGCTCAAGCGTGATATCGGCCTCGAACTGGGCCGGCGGATGCACGTTTCGTCCTACGGCATGCTCGGTTATGCACTGCTCACCTGTGCCACCTTCGGTGACGCTTTGCGGCTGGCGATGCGTTATCCGGCGCTGTTGGGAACACTTTTCGAGTTGAGCCTGGAAGACGACGGTGAGCGCATCTGGTTCGTTGCCGCCGATTACCGGGAGAACCCGGCGCTGGCCGTGTTCAACGCCGAGTTCTGTCTGGTGTCGTTGAAAGTCATTTGCGATGACCTGCTCGGGCACCCGCTGCCATTACTCGGGGCGCGTCTGGAACATGCGGCGCCGGACTATCAGGCGACCTACGCCGAACACTTCAACTGCCCACTGCACTTCGACGCGCGGGATAACGCCTTTGCCTTCGACAAGCGCTGGCTCGACCAGCCCTTGCCGCTTGCCGATGTCATCACCCATCAGGCCATGGTCGAACGCTGCCGCAAGCAGAACACCGAATTCACCGGGCGCCAGGCATGGTTGGGGCGGATTCGAGAGTTGCTCCGTACGCAATTGAATGCGGCGCCGGGGCTGGACGGTTTGGCGTTACAGATGAACTGCTCAGCGCGGACGTTGCGCCGGCATCTCAAGGATCTGGGGTGCAGTTATCAGGAATTGCTCGACGAATTGCGCTTCGAGCAGGCCAAGCAGATGCTTTGCGAAGATCAGCTGCCGATTTACCGGATCGCCGAAGCGTTGGGCTTCAGCGAAACCGCAAGTTTCCGCCATGCGTTTGTGCGCTGGAGTGGGGTGGCGCCCAGTCAGTTTCGGCCCTGACCCCACCCTCTGTAGGAGCGAGGCTTGCCCGCGAAGGCGTCCTCAAATACGCCAAAAGCTTCGCGGGCAAGCCTCGCTCCTACAGGGGCAAGTGCCCAACGCTGGGGCAGACCCGCGCCATAAAAGGGCGAATTCCGGTCAAACCTTTTGGCCCTATCGATCCCTTTTTGGCCTTTCCTGCCGTTCTCCCAAACACCGCCTCCCGCAAGACTGTGTTCAACCAAATCAGCCTGCGGAGAATAAGAAATGCTGACGATCTACTCGGACGATCACCACCTGCACCACGGCCGTTGTGAATTGATGGACGGGCAATTGATGCCCTGCTTCGAAATGCCCTCGCGGGCCGACCATGTGTTGCAGCGTGTGCAAACGCAGAATCTCGGCCCGGTCGAAGCGCCGCAGGATTTCGGCCTGGACCCGATTGCGCGCATCCACAGCCGCGACTACCTGGACTTCTTCAAAGGTGCCTGGGCACGCTGGACCGAATTCAACACCGACGGCGACTTGCTGCCCTACACCTGGCCGGCCCGTACCCTGCGTCGGATCATTCCTTCCAGCCTGCACGGCCAGCTCGGCTATTACAGCTTCGACGGCGGCGCGCCGATCACCGCCGGCACCTGGCAAGCGGCGTACAGCGCAGCGCAAGTGGCCCTCACCGCGCAAGCCGCCATTCAGCACGGCGCCCGCAGTGCCTTCGCCCTGTGCCGTCCACCGGGACACCACGCCGCCAGCGATTTGATGGGCGGTTATTGCTACCTCAACAACGCTGCCATCGCCGCTCAGGCGTTCCTTGATCAGGGCCACAAAAAAGTCGCGATCCTCGACGTCGATTACCACCACGGCAACGGCACTCAGTCGATTTTCTATGAGCGCGGCGACGTGCTGTTCACCTCGATCCATGGCCATCCGGAAGCCGAGTTTCCGTTTTTCCTTGGCTATGAAGACGAGCTCGGCGAGGGGGCCGGCGAAGGCTGCAACTTCAACTACCCTTTGCCGGCCGGCAGCGGCTGGGACAGTTGGAGTGCCGCGCTGGATCAAGCCTGCAACGAGATCGAGAAATACGGCGCCGACATCGTTGTCGTTTCCCTGGGCGTCGATACGTTCAAGGACGATCCCATCTCACAATTCAAGCTCGACAGCCCGGATTACCTGGCCATGGGCGAGCGCATCGCGAAGCTCGGCAAACCGACGCTGTTCGTGATGGAAGGCGGTTACGCGGTAGAAGAAATCGGCATCAATGCCGTGAACGTTCTCGAAGGTTTTGAAAGCGCCCAATGAGGAATTAGAACAATGAACAGTCTCAAGCGTTTTATTGCACCGGTGCTATGCGCCACGGTGCTCAGTGGCGCCGTCCACGCTGAAGAGCGAACGTTGCGCGTCTACAACTGGTTCGACTACATCACGCCCAAGGCCCTGGAAGATTTCAAGGCGCAGAACACCCAGACCAAACTGGTCTACGACATCTTCGACACCAACGAAGCACTCGAGGCCAAGCTGCTGACCGGCAACTCCGGCTACGACGTGGTGGTGCCGTCCAACGTGTTCCTCGCCAAACAGATCGAGGCCGGTGTGTTCCAGCCGCTGGACCGCAGCAAATTGCCGAACTGGAACCACCTCGATCCGAAGCTGATGAAGCTGCTCGAAGGCAACGATCCGGGTAACAAATTCGCCGTGCCGTACATGTACGGGACCATCCTGATCGGCTTCAACCCGGACAAGGTCAAAGCCGCGCTGGGCGACAACGCGCCGGTGGACAGTTGGGATTTGATCTTCAAGGAAGAGAACATCAGCAAGCTCAAGCAGTGCGGCGTCGCCCTGCTCGACTCGCCGTCGGAGATCCTGCCGCTGGCCCTGCAACACCTCGGTCTGGACCCCAACAGCAAGAAGCCGGCGGATTACGAAAAGGCTGAAGCGCTGTTGATGAAAATCCGCCCGTACATCACCTACTTCCACTCCTCCAAATACATGGCCGACATTGCCAACGGCGACATCTGCGTCGCGGTCGGTTATTCCGGCAGTTTCTCCCAGGCCGCCAACCGCGCCAAGGAAGCCAAGAACGGTGTGATCGTCGACATGCGCCTGCCGAAAGAAGGCGCGCCGATCTGGTTCGACATGCTCGCGATTCCGAAAGGCGCAAAAAACCCGGAAGACGCCTACACCTTCATCAACTACCTGCTGCAACCGCAAGTCATCGCCCCAGTCAGCGACTTCGTCGGCTACCCGAACCCGAACAAGGACGCCACGGAATTGGTCGACCCGGCGATCCGCAACAACCCGAACCTGTACCCGACCGAAACGGCGATGGGTACGCTGTACACCCTGCAACCGTTGCCACGGGATGCCGAACGTGCGCGGACCCGGGCCTGGACCAAGATCAAGTCCGGAACCTGAAACCACCCCTGAAAAAAAAGACCCGCACTTGCGGGTAATGCCGATCAGTTAAACAATTTCCGCGGCAATGCAATTTCTGTAGCAGCTGGCGAAGCCTGCGTTCGGCTGCGAAGCAGTCGTAAAACCTGAATTTGCGGTCTTCCTGAAACACCGCATCGTCTGATTTTACGACTGCTGCGCAGCCGAACGCAGGCTTCGCCAGCTGCTACAGATCGCGTTACGACTTAACTGACTGGCATTTTCCGCGAGTGCGGGTCTTTTTTTGCCTGCGATATATATGTACCGCCAGGCACGTTTGGCCGCCCGATACCTTTTCCTGATCCAGCGCCGCGCACTTAACAGCGGCGCGCTCTCAGTCAGGAGACGACCATGCCCGAAACCGTTGCCCCGAGTGCAGAAGAGGTATTGACCCAACTGGTCACCGGCCCCTCGATCAGAGAGGTCGCCGCGAACGCATTGAGTCCTGCGCTCAATGCGCTTTATCCGCAGTTGAAGATTGATCCGACGCTCGCCACGGTCGTCACCCCGACCTGGGTCGATACAGGCACCGAGGTCGTATCCGGCCACAACTTGTATGAATCGCTCACCGATGTGCTGGTGCGACTCGGTTGGTCGGGAACAACGGTGACGCTCATCGATGGCGAACATTTCCTGACCCTGCAACCGGGCGTTGAACCTCTGGCCCAACTGCCGGTGAAAATCGACGCCATCGGATGCCTGCTCAACACGCTCGCACCGCAGCTGTTCATCGCCTATCAGCAACAACAGCTTGATTACTGGAACCAGGAGACAAGCCCCAAGACCCCGCGCTGGCATTCGCTCTCGCAATCGCTGCAGGACATCTGGAGCCCCGATCCCGCGTCGGCCTGGGATGCGGATGAAAAAGCCATGGCCCAAGCCGTGTTCAATTATCCGGATGGCGCAACACGGCGATCACAGTCACAGGACAAGTACCAGACCAAGGCCTGCCTGATCGATACCGATCGCATTGAAAACGCGGTGAGCGAACATCTGCGTGTCCTGGATATCGCTGTGTTCGTGGGCACATTGGGTACGCGAACCCTGGTGCTGACGCACTCGATTGCCGAAGGGTTCAGGCGCTATGACTCCGTTGAGGCACTGGGTAAAACATTGTTCGCCCAGCCTGGAACGTCAAGCGTCGAGCTGACACTGCAATGGCGTCTGTTTGAACCCGAGGGCAATTTCTTTCACCACCAGGCCTGCGCGCTGATCGCACTCGAAGCCGAAGCCATCGGTACATTCAATACGTTTCAGCCCGCGTCTTTTACGACTCTTTCACCACAAGTCAGTGCCGCAGCAAAAAGCTTCACTGAATTTGAAGCCCTGCCGTCGTCGCGCTTCAGCAAGGTTCAAGGGTTACTGACAGGCTGGTTGAAAAACGCTTCGTCAGCGGACCTCACCCGGTACAGCCGACATTTGATGGACCTGGCGCAGCTGCGGGAGCAAGACGCTGGAAAAACCTTCGACGAAGGTATCTCGTCACTGCCGGAATTCGCGCTGCAAACCCTGCAAGAGCAGATGATCAAGGATCATCCAGCGGCAGCGAACCTGGATCTGAAAGACATTGAAATCAGCATCACCAGCGTCGTGGTGCTGGGCGCTATCGTGGTACCTGGCAAGACGCAAACCACCACGCTGTCGTTGATCGAACTGGCGCTGCAAAACCTGATTGCCGTTCCTCTGGGCAACAAGACGGTGCGCTTCAAAAACGGCGACGCGGTGCCTGCGTGGATGACGCCCGCCTACCTGGAAAAGCTCGTCACTCAAGTCGATATCGGTGCAGTTTACCCGGCGTTGATCAAGCGCAAGCTGGTTGAAGACTCGCAAGAAAGGTTACGACGGCAGGCGCTCTACACCCGCCATCTGCCCGTCCAGTTGCCCTTGCAGGCATTGCAGCACAAGATGCGCGGCGAAGCCGGGATTGATGAACGCGGGTATCAATACGTCAATGCAGCCATGCAGAAAAACGCTGCCGACCGCTGGGTGAACGGACAGGAGATTGTCGTTCGACCGCTGGCCTTCATTACCGGTGATCGCACCGGCAGCAAAGGTGATGAAGTCGCCAACATGTTCATCATCGGTCCGCGCCTCACCGACAGAGGCCCGTGCCTGCTCTACCGGCCATTGCTCTCCCCCTCGCTGACGCAGTACCCAAGCGAGGCCAATCTGCTGTATGCGATCAAGCACGAAAAACCCCTTCGCCAATCGATCCTGGCCTGGCTGTCCGACGATGTGCGCTTCAATTATTCCCAGTATGTGTTTTCGGGTGAGTTGCCTTCGGTCTGGACGCTGACCCAATTGCTGGCCGATCCCACTTCTGCCCTGGGCAAGATGGGTGCGGTGACGTTCAGTACGACAGCCCTTGATGACGCGCCACTGGCTACCCTGTTCAAAGCCAACGCCAACGCAATGATTACCCTGGCTGACCGCCAATCGGTGTCCAATGCGCAAGCTCGCTGGGCAACGCTCAAGCAAGGCACATGGATGCTGTTCAACGTCGCACTGCCCTTCCTCGGCCGCACTGCCGGGGTGGCCGCTTGGGTCTGGCAGATCATGGACGACTTGCAGGAGATTACCGATGCCGCTGAGAACGACGACAGCCAACTCGCCTGGTCCGCGGTGACCGACCTGCTGTTGACGCTCGGCATGGTGCTGGCCCATCGGGCTGCCACTCGCAATAAGCCCGTCACGCGATTACCCGAGAAGGTCGAGCCACCACCCGTAACACCCGAAAACAAGCCTGCCCACAAAATCACGATCACCCATCTATCCGATCTCAACCAGCTTCCACCGTCCCATGAGTCATCTCTGCACGCCACCGCTTCGCGGTCTCCTACGTCCCTGGGCGTCTTGCTTGATGAACTGACCATCGCCGAACCCAAAGGAATGGCAGCCGCTTCCAGCGAGCCCGGTCCTCACCAACACCTCCGTTCACTCAATGGAAAATGGTATGCGAAGGTTGGCCAGCGATGGTTCGAAGTCACCCTCAACGACAATAACGATGTGCAGATCATTGAATCACGCCGGACTCCCGCACGCACCGGGCCTTTGCTGATCAAGGATGCCAGAGGCGAATGGTTCATCGACACGCGGCTGAGACTGAGGGGCGGGGGCAGGGAGAAACAACGACTGGAGCAACAAAACCGGCAACGCCAAGCCGAACTGAAAGAGCAAATGATAGCGTTTGAACGCCAAACCAAAAGCCGCGAGACCGAACTCAAGGAAGCGGAAAAAAACGCGCAGGCATCTGCAGCCACCGACACCCATCGCCGCCTGTACCTTGAAATGCTCGACGCGCAGATGTCGTTCATCAGCGCCAACATGGAACAGATGAAAGCCTTCAACGCTCGCGAGACCATTCCCAACTTCCGGAAAGCGATGATCAGTCGCCTGGATTTCCAGCTTTCGCTGCTGCAAAAATGGTTCGATCACCAGCGTCCGGTTTTCGGCAGTCAAATGCGGCTTTCCCTCGATCTTCTCGAAAAACAGCCCACGGAAAACCCACAGACCGCCCGGCAAACCCATCAGCTCATGAGCGATTTGACCGGAAGCCACATCAACAAAATCGAGTTCGCGCATTCGCGCTTCGAACAACTGAACCTGCTCGGCAAAGAAGCCGTCGAAGTGATCCGCGACGTCAAAGCCAACCTGCCGACGTTCGATTTACAGGATCTCAAACTGTTCCAGATCACACTGGGACAAGAGTTGTGCCTCGACGACAGCGTTGCGACCGCGCCTGGAGCCCGCCTGGCATTGGAGAACGTTGTCGAAAACGCAGCCCTCGCCATTCAGGCGTCACTGGACCTGGCCGCTGACGAAGAGGTGCGGCGGCTACCGGAGCGGATCGATGGGCTCAGCGATCTGGTGGAACAACTCACGATAACTGACCAGCGCATCGTCGATCTGCCCACCGAGTTTCCCGGTCAGTACCTGCAACCATCGCTCGACTCGATGCGCCGACGTATCGATGGTTTTCAACAACGCACGGTGAAGCATCTGGCGAGCTTGCTGCGGGAACGCCAGGCGCTCGAGCCGCAACCAGCCCTTCCCGCCTGCCGACCGTTCCCGCCAAGCGGATCATCAAGACCCGTTACAAAGGTACCGTGGTGGGCCAGTTACGCGCGGCCCCTGGGGCGCAGGGGTCAGATCTGATCGACGTGACCTCGGCGTTGACCGGCAAAGTCATCTCGACCTTTCATGAGAAAACCCCGGGTGTCTGGGTTGAAAGAGTGGCCCCGAAACCGGTTCCCTCCGTCGTCGTCCAACCCGACTTGAATGCAAGTACTGTTCAAGGCCAGGCATTGCTGGACGGGCTGGATGCGTTCACTCGTCGAACAGAGGCCCACTCCAAAGGGACGCGGCGAATCCCCGTGGAAATAGAGGAAATGTTTCATCAGCAGGCCCATCGATTGGAAGAGGCCGCCAACACAATCGACGAAGCGCTGACCGCCACTAATTCCACCGAAGGCGGTCCGGGTTCCGCCGTCACACTGGTCAAGCAGCTGAATGACGGGGCAACCAAACTTTACAATCAGGGACGTGTGACGCGAATCAGCATGACCAAACTACAGCCGCCGACGGCGGAGCGCGTCCGGTGGCTGCAAAGTGAAGGTCAGGTCGACATCGTCAAAAACCCCGGCCGACGTTTGCTCAAAAGCCGTAAAAGAGACTACCTCGAGGAGTATGAGATCCGTGATCGCGGCACCCAGAAAGCTCTGTGGTATGCCCACTTCCACTATTCGCTGCCCGCTTCGCCTGTTCAAACCTTTACAGCAGCACATCTGAAAACCGTGCAGCAACGGCGGCTAGGGGGTGCGTCCGAGGCTCGCACCGCGAACGACGATCTCCAGGCGATTTCGATCTACCGCAGCGAGATCAGTCCGCAACTGGCGACCACACTGTTCTTGGCAAAATTGCCACCCTCGGCCTCAGGATCGTAAGCCGTACGTTGTGCCAAACCCGAGACCCGCATTCGCGGGTCTTTTTTTGCCCGCGATATATATCTACCACCCCGGAAGGCCGACGCCTGACTACTTTCGATACACCAAGAGGCTGTCCCGGCCTCCTCATTGCCCCGGTTATCCACCATGAGCAACAACACTTCATCGCCCCAGATTGATTCGACGCCCCTGGTGGAAACCAGTGACCTGGTGAGCCTGACCAGCCACGGCCCGGCGCTCAGCGAAGTGGCTTCGCACCTGCTGAGCCGGACCTTGGAAAAGTCCTGGCCAGAATTGCAAATCGATCCAGACAAAGCCTTCGTCGCCACGCCTCAATGGCTCATCGTGGACCACCACGTCGAGGCTGGCCCGACCCAGTTCGAATCACTGACCCTGGCGCTGATGCGCCAGGGTCTGTATGGAACAACGGCCAACTTTCTCGAAGGCGAACATTTCCTGACGCTCGAACCGGACAGCAAAAATCCGGTGCACCTCGCCGTCAGCATTGAGGACATTGCAAAGATGCTCAATGACTCGGCGTCGATCCTGTTCGTCGAGGCGCAAGTACGGCAACTGGAGTTCTGGAATGGCAAGGGGCATGCTATCCCCCGCTGGCAGGAGCTTTCCGACACGCTGCGCAAGGCGTTGAATGTGCAGATGGTCAAAGGCTGGGACGCCGATGAATGCGAGATGGCGCGAGAGGTTTACAGCGCCCCGGACAACACCACCCGCAAAAATGTAAACAGCGAATTTTCCACCATTCAGGCGTGCCTTCTCGATGTTGATACCGTCGAGAATGACGTCACACGCCATCTGTTGATCGGCGGCGCGCTGGTGATCAAAGCCACGTATCGCGAGCGCCAATTGCTGGTGATGTACACCATCGAGCGCGCATACGAGTCGTTCAGTTCGCTGGTAGAACTGGGTAACTCGCTCCCCGCACGGCTGGAAGAGCAATTGTCAGGACACGGTCTGACGTGGCGGCTTTACGAGCCGGAAGGCAACGTCTTCGATCACATGGCATGGGCGTTGGTGTCGTCACAAATGGACGCGATCAACTCATTGCAGTTTCTTGAAGCACCACCAGACGATGTCGAGCCTGAAGCCGGGCTCGACCTCAACGAAAAAGCACGACTCCTGCAACTGAACAAAGCGATTCCCGATTGGTTGCGCAGCGCCTCGTCCAACGATATTCAAGACTACAGCCGTTACATCAGCGCACTGGGCAAGCTGTATCGTCAGCCGGACAGCAAACTGGCCAGATCCGAGATCCCGTCCATTACCGATTACGCTCAGCGGCAGATGCGTGAAACGATCATCGCGGATCCACTGGCGGTTGGCGCCGCGACTCTTGCGCTGGATGATCTGCGGATCAAAATCACCAGCAGTTTTTCCGCCGACAATTTCACGCTTCCCAACCCCCTCGATCAACGCATTGAAACGCTGGCCGACTTCGCTCTTGAGAACGAAGCGCCCTACATGGCGACCGTGTTTTTCAAGGGTGGGGAGAAGGTGCCGGATTGGCTGACAGCTGAGTTTCTCACCACCGTGTCAGCGCGAGTGGACGTTGGAAAAACGTATCCCGAACTGATCAAGCCCAAGCTTCTGGAGGATCCGGTTGCCTCCCGACGTCAGGAAAACTTCTATCGCGACCAATTGCGTTCCTTGCTGCCGCTTCAGGCACTGGAGGCTCGATTCAAGCCTGAAACCGGTGTGGACGAACGCGGTTATCAATTCGTCTGCGAGCTACTCGATCCCGATGTCTCAGCCAAAACCATCGCCCTCTACCCGCTGACGATGACGCCACAACATCGTTTGATCAGCAGCAGCGACACAGTCGACAACATGTTCATCATCAGTCCTCGAGACGCACACAGCGGGCCTTGCCTGCTCTATCGGCCGATGCTCGATGAGCCCCTGCTGCAATACCCCTCAAGGCAAAACCTGTTGTACGCGTTGCATCAACCCGGCGAACTCAGGGATTCGGTTCTGGCCTGGCTGCCCCAAAAAAACCTGAGCTTTGAATACGCCCAATATGTTTTCCCCACCGGACTGCCCTCTCCGTGGCTGATCGCGGAACAAGTCGTCAATCCTTTGCAGCGGGCAGACAAGTTCGGTCGCGTGGTTTTCGAAAACGTCGAGATCACCGGCGACATTCTGTCTGCGCTGTTCAAAAGCAACGCGCGGATGCTGGTCAACCTCGCCGACCGCAAATCGCAATCCAATGCCGAACGGCGCTGGAGTGCTTTGAAGGACAGTGGCTGGGCGCTCTTCAACGTTGCCTCGAATTTCCTCAGTGGTGCGGTCGGCACAGCCGTCTGGGTCTGGCAAACCATCAATCAGATTCAACAGGCCCTCGATGCCCATGACCGGGATGACCGCTTCATCGAATGGACGTCGGTGTCGGACATTCTGCTGGCGATCGGCATCGTCCTCAGCCACCACGCGGTGATGCGACGTAAAAGGGTTTCGAGCAAACCTCGAATTGAGCAGGTGTGGAGGGAGAAAGCCCCAGACGCCGTCGTCGAGCCCGTGACTGTCACGCTCAATCCTGACCCGCTGACCCCGGATCTTCCGCCCAGTCACCTTTCCTCGCTGGAACTGGCCGGCTCGGTTCCACGCCGAACACCGACAGCGCTGGGCGCCTACCTGGACACACTCAAAGTCACGGCCCCGGATATTTCCAGCGCAAGCGTGACGAAGGTGAAGGAAGCGCCTCCGCATTTTTACCAACATAACGTCAGAAACTACGCACAGGTGGGTGATCGGTGGTTTTACGTCGACGTGAAAGGCGACGAAGAGGTTCATATCGTGTACCCGGACCAACCTGAGCGAAACGGTCCGATGCTGATGAATAACGGTAAAGGACAATGGGTGCTCGACTTGCGTCTGCGCTTGCGAGGGGGTGCCGGGAATGCCTTCAGCCGCCACCAGGAGGCAGCGAATGAACAGCGCCAGGTCAATCTGGACGACGCTCTGAAAACCTTCAAAAGCCTCGAAAAGGCGAAGGAAACGGAACTGACAAAGTTACATGACGGCATCCGCCAGGCCAGCGCTGAAAACTACGATCAACGTACGGCGGTATACCTGGAAAAACTGGATGCCACGATCGGCGAGTATCGCCAGGCGCTGGAACAACTACGCGAATGGCGCACCCTCGGAGGGACGGAAAACTACCGAGAAGACCTGCTTCGCATGAGCGTGGTGCTGCAAAAGAATCTGGCTTTGTGGTTTGTCCTGAAACGATCCGAGTATGCGCAGGCCACGAGTGTCATGACCAAGGCCGGACAGCACGAACCCGTCCCCAGGCAAACTTTCGTCGACAGTGTCCAGAAAGCGTCTGACATCGGTCAGGAGATGATTGAAAAACTGACCCTGTCGACGTCGACACTCGAGGGCATGCATGCAGCCGGACGACCTGGCATTGAACGCGCGATGGAAATCAGAAAACTGGCGCCTTCGTTTACCGTCCTGGATATCAAGGCCAACGAGATCGGCATGGCGCAGGAGCTGTGCCTCAATGAGCAGGTCAGCCCCCTGATGCAGCAGGCTCGTACCGCTGTGGGAAATATCGTTGTGAGCGCCGCGAAGGCCGCGATTCAAGTGGCGGACCTGATGCGCGTCCAAGGTGAGCATTCCGATGTCGTCGAAGAATTGAACAGTTTCGTGGAGACATTCGCCGACGCCGACCAGCGCATTCAGGAATTGCCGGGCACGTACCCTGGGCTGATCAAACCGCCCAAACTTGAACATCTGCAATTGCTCATTGATGAGTTTGCGCAACTGGCAAAAAACCGATTACAGGCGTTGCTGCCAGAGCCCATTGCTGCGCAGCCTCCTGTAGAACGCGTGCAGCCGGGCACAACACGACAACCGATCAAAGTGCGCAAAACCCGGCCACGCGATTCCGGCAAGAGTGAGCCCGAAAAAACCACGGAGGATCCGCTCAAGCCGTTTACCCCCGCCGTGTATAAGCAACCCGTTCCGGTGCTGGACGATCCGGGAACGATCGAGGCCGGCATCGAGCTGAACCTGGACACGGACACCTTCATCGAACGCACCCGTAAAGACGCTTTGCTCCCAAGACGCATCCCTGCCGATATCCAGGATGTATTCGATCAGCAGGCACTGAAACTGGAGCAGGCTGCCAGCAGCGTTGATCAAGCCGTGGCCAACAGCAGGAAGGCCGGAGGTGACCCAATCCCTGTCGCCACGCTGAGCCGCGATCTACGTGATGGAGCCAGCCGTCTGCGCAAAGAAGGTGTCAGCGTTCGAGCCGACCTGTACACGCGGCGCAAACCGACCCAGAGCATCTTCAAATGGATGCATGAAAACGGGCAACTCGACATAAACCGCGATAAGCGAGGTCGAATCCAGACCAGAGGGCTCGGCGACTTTTTCCAGGAATACCGGATTTTCGACAAGCCCCACAATAAGCCGTTATGGGTTGCGCATTTCCACTACGAAACCCTGACAAGCCCTGCGAACGCGCCCACCGCGGCCCATTTGAAAGTTTCAGATGACTACCTGAAAACGCTGACACCCGAACTTCAACAGGGATTGTCGACCTTCGAGCCCATCGATGGGGTATTCAGAAAGATTGAAGATCCCGGGTTACGCAGACTGTTTCTGGACCTGGAACCACAGGCAGAAACCGCACCGAACCCTTAACGACGCCAGACCTTTTCCAGTCGCCCCAGCGCGGCGCTGATGGCCGCTTCGGGCACCGCCGCGAAACCCAGGACCAGCCCGGCGCGCTGGTCCACAGGTTTTGTCGAGTCCGGCAACCAGTAGCTGCTCAGCGCATTAATCTCGACATCGACGCTGGCCGCCTGCTCCACCAGTTCGCGCTCACGGGCCTGTGTGTCGACCACCACCGTCAGATGCAGCCCTGCCGCGACACTCGGCAGGCTGCCGATGCCGGGAATGTTCTGTGGCCAACCGGCCAGCAAGGTATTGCGTCGGCTCAGGGCTGCGCGGCGCATCCGGCGGATATGCCGCTGGAAATGCCCGGCGGCCATGAACTCGGCCATTACCGCCTGGGTGCTCACCTCGGAATGCCGAACGTCCACCGCTCGACGTTGCGAGAACGCCTGCACCAGGGTTGGCGGCAACACCAGGTAACCCAGACGCAGCGCCGGAAAGGCGACTTTGCCAAACGTCCCGACGTACAAAACCCGTCCCTGCCGGTCGAGTGCGGCCAACGGCGCCAGTGGCGCGCCGCTGTAACGGTATTCGCCGTCGTAGTCGTCCTCGACGATCCAGCCTTGGGTGCGTTCGGCCCAGGCCAGTAACTCAAGGCGTCGCGCCAGGCTCATCACCACCCCGGTCGGGTATTGATGCGACGGCGTAACATACGCCAGCCGACAATCGCTGAGGACGTTCAATTCGTTGCAGTCGATACCCTCACTGTCCACCGCCACGCCATGCAATTGCGCACCGGCCACGGCGAACGCATGACCTGCCGCCCGATACCCCGGATTCTCAATCGCCACCCCGTCCCCCGGCTCCACCAGCAGCTGTGCACAAAGGCTAATCCCCTGCTGCGCGCCACTGGTGATCACTATTTGCTCAGCCGAACACTGCATGCCTCGCGAACTGCGCAAATACGCGGCAATCATGCCGCGTAAACGCTGATCACCCGCCGGATCGCCATAACACAGTTGCTGTAAATCCGGTTTGCGCCAGAAAGCCGCATTCAGCTTGGCCCAAACCTCGAAAGGAAACAGATCGAACGCCGGAACACCCACCCGAAACGCTCGCGGCGGACCACTCGGCGGGGTTGGCAAATGGTTATTCTCAACCCGCGCCAATGCGCCGCTGTGGATAACTCTACTGGATGAAATCACAGGTAAATCGAGCCAATTTGTGGATAAGGTTGTGGGTAACCCTGTTGACAACCCTGTGGATACTTTTGTGGATAATTTTTTCGACGGCAGCGCGGTTTGAGGCAATTGCGCAACGTAAGTCCCGTCACCGACACGCCCCTCGATAAACCCCTCGGCGTAAAGTTGATCGTAGGCCCGCACCACGCTGTTGCGGGAAATCGCCAACGCTGCCGCCAGATCCCGGCTGGCTGGTAACCGCGTGCCGCTGGCCAATCGTCCGTCGAGCACCCGCAGGCGCAACGCCTGATACAGCTGACGACTCAGGCCCTGGCGACGGTCGAGTTCGATTCCGGCTGGGTTGAATGACAGGGAAAGCGGCGCTTCGCTCATGGCAATGGACCTATGAAATTGGTCATTAATGGCTCTTACAACAGACCAATAGCCTGCCTAGGATGGACGCATTCGCCAAGGAGTTTTTCCATGTACAACCCCAGTGGCTTTGCCATCAAAGATTTGCATGAACTGCACGAGCAGATACTCAGCACCCGTATCGCCATGGTGGTCACCCACGGCGAGCAAGGCCTGCAAGCCAGTCATCTGCCTTTGTTGTTCGATTCTGAGCAGGGCCCCAATGGCACCCTCTACGGCCACTTCGCCCGGGGCAATCCCCAGTGGAAGGAACTGCAGAACGGTGCCGAAGCCCTGGTGATTTTTGCCGGTGCCGATGCGTACGTCAGCCCTGGGTTTTATCCAAGCAAAGCCGAGCACGGCAAAGTCGTTCCGACCTGGAACTACGTCGCGGTGCACGCTTACGGAACAGCCGAAGTGTTCACCGATGCCGATCGCCTGCTCAACCTGGTCAGCGCGTTGACCGATCGTCATGAAGCCGGCCGCGCGCAACCGTGGAAAGTGACTGATGCGCCCGCGGACTACATCGATGGCATGCTCAAAGCCATCGTCGGATTCGCACTGCCGATCCAGCGCCTGGAAGGCAAACGCAAGCTCAGCCAGAACCGCAGCGCTGCAGATATCGCCGGTGTGCGCGAGGGGCTTGCCGCCAGCCCGGATGTGCACGATCAGGCCCTCGCCCACTTGATGCGTTAAGGAATGAACATGAGTCAGATTGAAATCCGCCAGGTCACTGCCAACGATCACGCTGCCTGGCTGCCGCTGTGGCAGGCCTACCTGCGCTTCTACAACACCGAGTTGCCCGAAGCTGTCACTGACAGCACGTGGCAGCGCATGCTCGACCGCAATGAACCGACTCATTCGGCGTTGGCGTGGGTCGATGGCGAAGCGGTCGGCATGGTGAATTTCATCTACCATCGCTCGAACTGGAGCATCGAAAACTCCTGCTACCTTCAAGACTTGTTGGTAACGCCAGAAACTCGCGGCACAGGCATCGGCCGCAAGCTCATCGAATACGTGTATGCCACCGCCAAAGCGGATGGTTGCTGCAAGGTCCACTGGCTGACCCACGAAACCAACGCCACCGCGATCCAGCTCTACGAGCGCATCGCCGAACGCCCAGGTTTCATCCAGTTTCGCAAAGCCCTTTAACGTTCAAGGAGAACAGCATGTCGACTTCACTCGCAGACTGGAAAGGCGTCCCGGCGCCTTCGGTTCAAACCATCGAAGGGCGTTTCATCCGCCTGGAAAAACTCGACCCGGCGCGCCACGCCGAAGGGTTGTGGAAAGCCCTTCAAGGCCCGGGATCGGACCCGAAACTCTGGGACTATTTGCCGTACGGTCCTTTCCCGGAGCGCAGCGCTTTCAACGATTGGCTGAACAACCATGCGGCCAATCGCGACCCGTATTTTTTCACAGTGATCGACCGTGCCAGCGGTGAGGTGCAGGGCATTCTCAGTCTGATGTCGATTGTCCCCGCGCAAGGTCGTATCGAGATCGGTCACGTCACCTTCGGTGCGCCGATGCAGCGTTCGCCAAAAAGTACCGAGGCGGTTTACTTGCTGGCCAAGGAGTCGTTTGCGCTGGGCTACCGGCGTCTGGAGTGGAAGTGCAACAACGGCAATGCCCGCTCCAAGTATGCGGCAGAGCGGTTGGGGTTCAGTTTTGAAGGCGTGTTCCGTCAGCACATGGTGGTGAAGGGGCAGAACCGGGATACGGCGTGGTATTCGATTCTGGATTCAGAATGGCCGGCGATTGGCGCGGGGTTTGAGCGGTGGCTATCCGGTGAAAACCATACAGATTCCGGGCAGGTGAAAACACTGGCCGAGTGCCGCGGCTAATTTTCGGCGCCTGGACGGACGCCTTCGCGGGCAAGCCCGCTCCCACAGGTTTTCGGTTGACCACACTGTTGTGATCAACACATAACCCGTGTGGGAGCGAGCCGGCTCCGGGCGGCGCTCCGACGATGGGCATCACGCTAACTTTTGGGCAAGCACCGCAATATGCTCCGGCCCAATCCCACAGCACCCGCCCAAATGACTGGCGCCGCGCGCTTTCCAGTCGGCCGCCCACTGCAGATAACCCGGCGGATCAAGATCTTCACGCAGCGGGTCCAGACCGTCGTTGGCCGTGGCCTCTTTCGGTTGTGGCGGGAAGGCATTGGCGTACGCGCCGATGTGAATCGTCACCCCCAAACGCTGAAAGGTTTCCCGCGCCGCATCAATCGCAGCGCCGATCACTTCTGGCTGACTGCAGTTGAACAGCAATGCCTCGACACCCAGCTCGGCAGCCACCGCAGCGGCCTCAGACACAGGCTCACCGGAGCGCAAACGCGGCACTTCGTCCGTGTCTTCATCCTTCAAGGTAAATGACAGCCAGAACGGCTTTCCGTCTTTTGGCAGACCGGCGTGAATCGCCCGCGCCTCAACGATTGAACTCTGTGTTTCGGCTAGCCACAGGTCGACATGAGGCGCCAGCCCCTTGACCAACGGCGCCAGCAATTCAGTCACCCGCGCAGCGTCAAACAAGTCTGGACGATAGGAGCCAAACAACGGTGGCAACGAACCGGCCACCCGCACGGGCTTGCCCGAAGCATCCACCGCCCGTCGCGCCAACTCACCGGCCAGCGAAGCGAGGGCCTGCCCTTCTGCTGCAAAACGCTCTTCGCCGATGTGAAACGGCACCACCGCGTAACTGTTGGTGGTGATCACGTTGGCGCCACTGTCGATATAAGCCGCGTGTACAGCCTCTACGGCTCGCGGCGCTTCGCTCAAGGCCAGCGCCGACCACTCGGGCTGCCTGAACGGCGCTCCTGCGCGCTGCAGCTCACGCCCCATGCCGCCATCCAGAATTACTGTGCTTGCTGCGCTCATATGCTTTTCACTCATATGCTTATGAAAATAACTCACTACCAACGTAGTTCTTATAACTATTTAATACGCACCATCCGGTTAATAACAACCACTTTTTTATCAGGGATCGACTGTGAAAATTCAACCGCTAGTGGCCTTGGGCCTGACGATTCTGGCTGCCTCCACCCAAGCCTTTGGCGGCGCCACCCTGGACCGCATCGAGCAAAAGAAAGAACTGGTGGGCGTGTTGATGGAAAGCTATCCACCGTTCTCGTTTCTCAACGACCAGAACCAGCTCGACGGGTTTGACGTCGATGTGGCCAAAGCCGTGGCGGACAAACTGGGCGTCAAACTGCATCTGGAAACGCCGTCCTGGGACGTCATCGCCGCCGGTCGCTGGAGCGGCCGTTATGACATCTGCGTCTGCTCGATGACGCCGAGCAAGGCGCGCGCCGAAGTCTTCGATTTCCCGGTCGAGTACTACGCCTCGCCAGCCGTGATCGTGGTCAATGCCAAGGATGATCGCATTCACAGCGCCAAGGACCTGAGCGGCAAGAAAGTCGGCCTCACCAGCGCCTCCAGCTACGAAAGCTACTTGAACAAAAATCTGGTGATCGAAGGCGCTGAAGACACCCAACTGCAATACCCGTTCGAGGAGGTGCAGATCGCGCCGTATGACACCGACAACGTGGCGTTTCAGGACCTGGGCCTGGGCGCCGGCGTGCGACTGGATGCGATCCTCACCAACCTCGTCACCGCGCAACCGCGCCTGACCGCAGACAACCGCTTCAAGTTGGCCGGCGAGCCGCTGTACTCGGAGCCGAACTCGGTGGCCATCGAAAAAGGCGACGCCCAATGGGACGCCAAGGTACGTGACGTCTTCGCTCAACTGAAACAGGACGGCACCTTGAGCAAGCTCTCGCAAAAATGGATTGGCGCCGACATCAGTCAATGACTTCTTTCCCGAAACCTCCTCAGCCGCCGCAACCGGTGGCTGAGTCGAAACTGCAACGAATCTTTGGCTTCCGCACGCGGCTGTACCTGACGTGGGCGGCGATGCTTGGTTTGTTCGCCAGTTTCTTCCTGAGCTTCGACCTGAAGTTCTCGATCATCCTCGACAAACTGCCCAATCTGATCGGCCTGCACCTGGCACCGAACGGCTTCCTGCAGGGCGCGGCGCTGACGCTGTTTTTGTGCCTGGCCTCAATCGTGACGTCGTCGCTACTGGGCTTCATTACCGCCCTGGCGCGGCTGTCAAAAAGCGCCGTGGCCTTCGGCATCGCCAGTTTCTATGCCTCTTTCTTTCGCGGCACGCCGCTGCTGATCCAGATCCTGCTGATCTACCTCGGCCTGCCACAACTGGGCGTCGTCCCCGGCGCAGTGACCGCCGGCATCATCGCCCTGTCACTGAACTACGGCGCCTACCTCAGCGAAATCTTCCGCGCCGGCATCCTCGGCGTCCCCCACGGACAACGCGAAGCCTCACTGGCACTGGGCATGCGCGAAACCGTGATCTTCTGGCGCGTCACCCTGCCCCAAGCCATGCGCACCATCATTCCGCCGACCACCAACCAGTTCATCTCAATGCTCAAAGACTCGTCGCTGATCTCGGTGATGGGGGTTTGGGAGGTGATGTTCCTGGCGCAATCCTATGGACGCTCGAGCTATCGGTATATCGAGATGCTGACCACGGCGGCGATTATTTACTGGGTGATGTCGATTGGGCTGGAGCTGATTCAGGCGAGGATGGAACGGCATTATGGGAAGGCGTATTTGAGTCGGAGTTAGTGAAGGATCGCTGCCTCCGAATAACCGTAAATCCCTGTAGATGCCATCTTTAATGGAGCGCCCGTAAACGGTGCAGAATCAGCTCAATTCGCGTCGAATCCGCACCACGCCCATCTTCAATCCAAACGGTCTGAATACTGCATTCAGCGATTTCAGCGTCTGATTTCCTTCCCCATGCTCGATATGCACCAGCGTGCGCACCGAGATTTTGCACATTTTTGCGAATTGGGTCTGGTGAAGTCCTGTGACCTCGACTCGCAATCGACGGACCGCCTCGCTTATCTCAAGAGTGCCTTGAGCCAGCGCTTCCTGGATGCTTTCGATGAGCACAGTGCGTTCAGCAACGGTCATGCTCATTTCAGGTCCCACTCTTTCAAACGTTGCTCCAGATTTTTCAAGGCAATTCGTGGGTGATTCATTGTGGCGTCAGGCAAACCACTGGCGGTCAAAATGTCGGGGAGTGCTGCCAGACGTTCGGCATCCTCGCGCAATCGTTCGAAAGAGTTCGGCGCGCCACTCAACGCAGCTAATGGATCATTAGGATCGGCAATGTCGGCCAATGCTCGACATACGCCACGCCAATCAACGTCACCTGCTCTCTCCAGCTCTTTTGGCCACTTGGTAGTGCGTGTCACACCTTCGTCGTCCATCACCATAGGCGCCAGATCATAGATCGGTGCTAAACGAAACGACGCGGTGTCCCGAATGATTGCGGTGTTGCGGCCATGGTTATCTGAGTTGCCGAGGATTTTATTGAGCAGATCCCGACGCAGGTAGTCAGCAACAAGATTCGGGATTTGGTCCGCCTGCCCCGCTTCACGCCAGAGTCTCGCAAGTAGCCGGATAACTTCCATGTGGTCCATAGGGCTACCGGGCGTGGTTACTTGTGCCAAAGAGTAGATCGACTCCACGGCAAAACGCTCAACACCCAGAGGGGTCACTTGTCGATCAAAACGCTGCATCCACAGACTAGGCTTGGTCGCCTCTTCCAACGCCAAGCCCTGTTCTGCCACCGTTTCGATGCCTAGTTTTTGGAGTGCTTTGTAGTAGTGGTATTCGCTTCTGAGAATGTCTTGATCGTTCCTGTTCCCTTTGTTGCGAGAGAACTTCACGAACCAGTGTTGGGCAGCGTCTGCGTCGTCCAATACTGCGTCGGGGTATAAATTTCCATCCTTACCCTGAACTAACAAAAGTTTGGGCGCCTCGCCACCCGCTCCGGTTGCCCCACCAATTGCGGCGCCCTGCTCATAGGCATATTCGAGAAACCGGTTATCACGACTGATGACGTCCTGGCGTTTAAACCCTATAGGCTCGCGTTGATCTACTGCCTCAGCGGATTCCTTTATGCGCATATTGCCAATCGGTGCAGGAGTGCTTCTGGCCAATAAATAGAAGTCGGCACTGACGTCAGCAGGTTTGTCTCGACCTATGTGTGTCAGCAGAAATTTCCTAGCGGCACCGGCAGGTGCAATATCGTGAAGAAATGCGGGTGCATTGGATCGCTTACCCTCCCATTCCAGAGGAAACCTCGCACTCACTGCCTTGGCAAATGGAGCTCCGATATCCTCAATGTTTTCGACAAGATAGGGTGTTTCGTAGCCGAAATTGCATCGGCTTTCGAAGCCTTTTTCAGGGCTGTCGAAGCTCAAGACCATGGCGTCGTGCCATTTCCCGGTAATGAAAATCTGTAAAGTCAGGTTGTACATGCCGTCATCACCTGCATTTAAATGCATTTTTTTGCGGATTTTTCAAACTTCGATTGCAATATAGTGCATGCGTGAGGCCCTAAACATCTTCTTCTACGCATTAAAATGCATATGGAGGATCTCTAACAGACTAAAAACGCAAAATAATGCAGATTGAGGTGACGCACCGACATCATTCTGTAAAACCCTACGCTGTACAAGACGGCCTCCTTAATCGCTTAGCGTCTCGGCACCGCTTTCCAATTCGGCGAAGGCCTGTCGGCGTTCCAGACGCAGGCGAGGGGGCTGGAGTAACAGCCGTAATCATGGGGTGATTGGGCAGTGGCAGATGAGTTTTTGATCTGAAAAAAACAGACCAATCCTGAAAGGTTGTAGGCAAATATTCCAACGGGTGAAGGCCGAAGCACACGTACGGGGCAAAGTAGAATTTTTGCTACAACCGAATTTCCAAGGCCCTGCAAAACTGCCGGAAACGCCCGGCATTCAAGCACCAGTGCTCCCTCCTAGAGTTCGACCTTCTGAAAAACGAGGTTGAACTCAATGCCCACACCGTCTATTCATCGTCCGCATCAACTCGCTTTGGCGATCGCCCTCTCTCTTGGCTGCATCGATATAACGATGGCTCAGCAAGCAGTGGTTGATACCGCTGTCGAAGCACCCGCCAAGAAAGTTCGAGTAGCCGCTTGGCCGAAAAAAGATGATCTTTTGTCGATCAAGAATTTCATTGGCCCGATGGAGCACGCCGTTAAACCCGCATCGCTTAAGCCTCCAGAACCGGTGACTCAGTTGCCGTCTGTTCCGGCTGCTCCGGAACCCGTAGATCTTGCAGCCCATCTCTACGACTTCCCCGAAACTTCCGCAGATTCGCTACAACCGAAAATGCCCGAAACACCCGCGGAAGATGTAGCCGCTTGGCCGGTCAATGATGATCTGTTAGCAGTTGAGAACTTCATTGGCCCGATGGAATACGCCGTCGAACCCAACCCGATTACGCCAGCAGTAGCAGTGCCCCCCGCTCCACCCTTGACTGCAACTGCAGAACCTATTGATTCAGCGGCACACCTTTACGAGTTCCCCGACCCCGCTGACGACCCAGTCGAAACGGTTGAGGATGAATTACCGATCACGTTCGACAACTTCGCGAATGCCGATAGCACCACGCGCACCCTTGCAGAAAAGCGGTATGAAACCATCGACGGCGTCTCGCTGAAACTGGGGGAGGAAGATGATCTTTTTATCGTCAACCACGGTGTCAGCTTTGCTGGGGAAATTCAGGGGGGTGGCGGGAAAAACGTAATACTGCTCGACTCCCCCGATGGCGGCACACTCGACAAAACCAGTAACTTTTTAGGGTTGCGAGTAGCGCAAGGAGCTTGGTCCTTGACGGGCAAAGACGACTTCGACCGCGGAGCCGAGGTGTTGGCTGGCGCAACGCTGTTCAATATGGGCAGTATTGCGGGTGATGCCATTGTTTACGAAGGTGGTCGCTACGGCGGCCAAGGCGAGGTACGCGATCTTTACGTAGAAGGTACATTGCTAGTCAGTGAGCCGCTTGGTGCCCCACGCATCAAAGGAAACCTGACGTTCACAAAGGACGCCACGCTATCCTACGCTGTAACGGCTGCTGGTAATTCCCCCACCATCATCGTCGAGGGTATTGCAGCGCTGGAGGATGCCTCACTGGAGGTTTCTGCATTGCCGGGCGACTATCCCGATAGCAGTGATTACAAGGTGCTCAAAGCTGGCCAGGTGGAAGGTGAATTCGGCCGCGTCACCAGTAACCTGGCGTACATGACGCCGACCCTGTCTTACACCAAAACTGAAGTGGCTCTTAACTACGCTCGCAATGGAGTGCCGATCGAAGATTTTGCCGCAGACGACAATGCTCGTGAGTTTGGCCGAAGCGTCGAAGATCCGGCGGCTAAAACCAGCGAGACCAATGCGGCCGTGACCGCCCTGCTCACCACCGATAAAGCCACAGCCACCTACGCTCTCGAACAACTGACCGGTGACAGCAACGCCAACCTCGCCAAGGCAACCTTGAACAGTGACAGCCCCGTCAGCGCCACCCTGCTCTCGGCTATGCGCCAACTGGACAGCGCAGCAGGCTTTGGCAATCAGAAAAGTGCACCACGCCTGGCCGCCGGCAGCGAAGACAACGGCAGAGTGTGGCTACAAGCCTTGGGTCACGGCGGAACGCTGGATCGCGACCACGATGCTCTGCAAACTTCTACCAAAGGTCTCGTTCTGGGCGCGGATTGGAGCGTCGATGAGGAGTGGCGCATCGGTGTGATGGGCGGCAAGTCCGACACTAGCCTGGACAGCCGTGATCTCGACGGCGATCTCGACAGCTGGCACTTGGGCGCCTATGCCCTGCGCCAGAACGGACCGATGTCGCTGCGCCTGGGCGCGACTTACAGCAGTCACGACGGCAGCACTAAACGACGGGTTGCCTTCAACGGTTTCAGCGACCGCCCCGAAGGTCGTTACGATGCCAGCACCCAGCAAGCCTTTGCGGAAGTGGGTTACAACATGGGTCGGGCGAATGTAAGCATCGAACCGTTTGCCAGCCTTGGCTATCAACGCTATCAGCGCGACGGCTACACGGAAAAAGGTGGCGCGGCAGCGTTGAAAGTCCACGGCCAAACCCAAGCCAATCTCAACAGCACTTTCGGCCTGCGACTGGCGAAGATCAATATGCTGGATAACGGCATGCAACTGACGCCGCGGTTCAGTGCCGGCTGGAAACACACTTACGGGGATATCGACAGCGACACCCGTCAACGGCTGGTAACGGGTGGGAAAAACTTCACGGTTTCCGGTGCGCCTCTGGACCGTGACAGCCTGCTGGTTGATGCAGGTCTCGACCTTGGCTTGTCAGCGAAACATACGCTGGGAGTCGGCCTGAATGGTGAGATCGGCACTGACAGCCGCAATCACGGCGTAATGGGTCAGTGGCGCATGACATTCTGATCTACCACTGACACACCGCAGTCCCTGTGGGAGCGAGCTTGCTCCCACATTTGCCACGCGAAACTCAGGACAAAAAAAAGGGGAGCACATGCCCCCCCGAGGTTTAAAACGGTGTATCGAGGCTGTTAATTCAGCCTTCGATCTCAATCAGGATTTCGCCCGGATTCACCCGGTCGCCCTTGGCCACGTGGATGGCGGTGACTTTGCCGGCGATGGCTGCCTGGACTTCGGTTTCCATCTTCATCGCTTCGGTGATCAGCACGGCTTGCCCTGCTTTCACGGTGTCGCCTTCCTTGACCAGCACATCGACGATGTTGCCCGGCATGGTGGTGCTGACGTGGCCTGGTGCCGTGGCTTGCTTGCGCTTGCTGCTGCCGCCGCTGACGAATTCGTTGAGCGGTTCGAACACCACTTCCTCCGGCATGCCGTCGATGGACAGGTAGAAATGACGTTTGCCTTCAGCCTTGACGCCGACACCGGTGATGTCGACGCGGTAGGTTTCACCGTGGACGTCGATGACGAACTCGGTCGGTACGCCTTCGCCACCGGCCGAGGCCACACCGCCCGCCTCAGGAATCGGCAGCAGCACTTCTGGCGTCAGGGTGCCGGCAGCACGTTCTTCGAGGAATTTGCGGCCGATGTCCGGGAACATGGCGTAGGTCAGCACGTCTTCTTCCGACTTGGCCACAGCGCCGATTTCGGCACGCAGTTTGGTCATTTCCGGCTTGAGCAGATCAGCTGGACGCACGTCGATCACTTCTTCGCTGCCGATCGCCTGACGACGAAGTTTCTCGTTCACGATGCCCGGCGCCTTGCCGTAGCCGCCTTGCAGGTAGAGCTTCACTTCGTTGGTGATGGTCTTGTAGCGCTCACCGGCCAGCACGTTGAAAAACGCCTGGGTGCCGACGATTTGCGAGGTCGGGGTCACCAGCGGCGGGAAGCCGAGGTCTTCACGAACCCGCGGGATTTCGGCCAGCACTTCTGCCATGCGGTTCAGGGCGCCCTGCTCTTTCAACTGGTTGGCCAGGTTGGAAATCATCCCGCCCGGTACCTGATTGACTTGCACACGGGTGTCGACGGCGGTGAATTCGCTTTCGAACTGGTGGTACTTCTTGCGCACGGCGTAGAAGTACAAGCCGATCTCTTGCAGCAGTTCGAGGTTCAGGCCTGTGTCGAATTCGCTGCCTTTAAGGGCGGCGACCATCGACTCGGTGCCAGGGTGGCTAGTGCCCGACGCGAAGCTGGAGATCGCAGTGTCGATGTGGTCGGCACCGTTTTCGATAGCTTTGAGTTGGCACATCGTGGCCAGGCCTGCGGTGTCGTGGGAATGGATGAAGACCGGCAACGACTGCTCGGATTTCAAAGCCCTGACCAATTCGCCCGTGGCGTACGGAGTCAGCAGGCCGGCCATGTCCTTGATCGCCACCGAGTCGCAACCCATGGCTTCCATCTGTTTGGCCTGGGCCACGAACGCGTCGATGGTATGCACCGGGCTGGTGGTGTACGCGATGGTGCCCTGGGCATGTTTGCCCGCTGCTTTCACCGCTTCGATGGCCGTACGCAGGTTACGCACGTCGTTCATGGCGTCGAAGATACGGAACACGTCGATTCCGTTGACCGCTGCCTTGGCGACGAAAGCTCTGACCACGTCGTCGCTGTAGTGGCGGTAGCCCAGCAGGTTCTGGCCACGCAGCAGCATTTGCAGGCGAGTGTTAGGCAGCGCGGCGCGCAATTGGCGCAGACGCTCCCACGGGTCTTCTTTCAGGAAGCGTACGCAGGCGTCGAAGGTCGCGCCGCCCCAGCATTCCAGCGACCAGTAGCCGACTTTGTCGAGCTTGTCGCAGATCGGCAGCATGTCTTCGGTGCGCATGCGTGTCGCGAGCAGCGATTGGTGGGCGTCGCGCAGGATTGTGTCGGTAACGTGGATTTTCTTGGACATTGGAATATTCCTCACAGGCCTGCGTGGGCGGCGATGGCGGCGGCGATGGCCAGGGCCAGCTCTTCGGGTTTGCGCTTGATCGAGTAGTTGGTCAGTTCAGGGTGGCTTTCAACGAAGCTGGTATTGAACTGACCGCTGCGGAATTCCGGGTTACGCAGGATTTCCTGGTAGTACGCGGCGGTGGTCTTGACCCCTTGCAGACGCATGTCGTCGAGGGCGCGCAAACCACGGTCCATCGCTTCTTCCCAGGTCAGCGCCCACACCACCAGTTTCAGGCACATGGAATCGTAGAACGGCGGAATGGTGTAGCCGGTATAGATCGCCGTGTCGGTGCGTACGCCGGGACCGCCGGGTGCGTAGTAACGGGTGATCTTGCCGAAGCTCGGCAGGAAGTTGTTTTTCGGGTCTTCGGCGTTGATCCGGAATTGCAGCGCGAAACCGCGGTGCTGGATGTCTTCCTGTTTCACCGACAGCGGCAGGCCGGACGCAATGCGGATCTGCTCACGGACGATGTCGATCCCGGTGATTTCTTCGGTGATGGTGTGTTCCACCTGCACCCGTGTGTTCATCTCCATGAAGTACACCTCGCCCTCGGCGAGCAGGAACTCCACGGTGCCGGCATTTTCGTAGCCCACGGCCTTGGCTGCGCGCACCGACAGGTCGCCGATGTAGGCGCGCTGTTCCGGGGTCAGTTGCGGGCTCGGAGCGATTTCGATGAGTTTCTGGTTGCGGCGCTGGATCGAGCAATCACGCTCAAACAGGTGCACCACATTGCCAAAGCTGTCGCCGAGGATCTGCGCTTCGATGTGTTTCGGATTGACGATGCATTTTTCCAGGAACACTTCCGCGGAACCAAACGCCTTGGTGGCTTCGGAGATTACCCGCGGGAAAGCCTGTTCGAGTTCTTCGCGGCTGTCGCAGCGACGGATACCACGACCACCACCACCGGAAGTGGCCTTGAGCATCACCGGATAACCAATACGATCACCTTCGACCAAGGCTTCGGCGATGTCCGCTACGTTGCCTTCGGTGCCCGGCGTGACCGGCACGCCGGCCTTGATCATGCTGCGACGTGCTTCAGTCTTGTCGCCCATGCGGCGGATGACTTCAGCCGATGGACCAATGAACTTGATGCCGCGCTCGGCGCAGATGTCGGCCAGTTCAGCGTTTTCCGAGAGGAATCCGTAGCCGGGATGCAACGCATCACAACCGGTTTCCACAGCCAGGTTCACCAGCTTGCGCGCATTCAGGTAACCGGCCAGTGGCTCGGCACCGATGCTGTGGGCCTCGTCCGCGCGTTTCACATGCAAGGCATGGCGGTCGGCGTCGGAATAGATCGCGACCGAGCGAATGCCCATCTCGGCGCAGGCACGCACGATTCGTACGGCAATCTCACCACGGTTGGCGATCAGGATCTTTTTTATCACTTGGAGGTTCCCTTGAGCCGGTGGTACCCACGACCTGCTAGACCAGGTCGACGCGTGACTAAATGTTTCGATTTAGTCGCAGCCCCACACTAGCCCCCACAAGGGATTAACAAAAATGAATAATAATTGGGTTAGCCATAAGTAAAGACTTATAGTTGATTGATCAGTCTGTGGCGAGAGTGCTTGGAAAATGCGTAAGTCATTGATGCGTATGACATTGCGTCAATTGCAGATCTTCAATGAGGTCTGTGATTTGCGATCCTACAGCCGAGCGGCCGACGAAATGTCGCTCACACAACCTGCCGTGAGCCTACAGATTCGTCAACTTGAAGAGCTGATTGGTCAGCCTTTATTCGATTACGTCGGCAAAAAACTCTACATGACTGAGGCCGCCGAAGCACTACAGCGTGCCAGTCGGGACATTTTCGGGCGCCTGGAAAACCTCGACATGCAGCTTTCGGACATGCAGGGATCGCTGCAGGGTCAACTGAAACTGGCGGTGGAATCCAGCGCCAAGTATTTCGTCCCGCACTTGTTTGCTGCATTCAAGCGTCAGCATCCGGAAGTGAATCTGCAACTGACGGTGGTCAACCGAGGGCAGGTGATCCGTCGACTGTCTGATAACCGCGACGACTTGGTGATCATGTCGATGGTGCCGCAGGACATGGGCCTGGAATTTTTGCCGTTCCTCAACAACCCGATCGTTGCCGTCGCGCCACCGGACCATCCTCTGTGCCATATGGGGCCGCTGCGCTTGCAGGACCTTGAACCGTACACACTGCTGCTGCGCGAACCCGGTTCCGGTACACGAATGGCTTGCGAGGAGTATTTCAAGGAGAAGCGCGTGCACTTCAACCAGACCCAAGAGGTCGCCTCGGCGGAAGCCCAGCGTGAATGTGTACTGGCGGGTCTGGGCGTCGCGCTGTTGACGCGCCACGCCCTGAACCTTGAGTTGGCGACCGGTGGACTGATCGAGTTACCGGTCGAAGAGCTGCCGCTGTATCGCAGCTGGTGCCTGGTGCAAGCCAAGGCGAAACGGCTGTCGCCAGTGGCGCACGCGTTCCTTGCGTTTATCCGCAGCGAGCGGGTGCAGATCAGCGCGCTGGTTGAGCGTTTCGACGGGAAGTTGCGGGAGCTGCCTGCCAGTAGTTGAGCTCCAGCTCGGGGAAATCACCGATCTCTGCCAGCAGCTGACGGCGTTCGCAGCGATCTTCGATGGCGCGGCGAAATTCCATGCGGCGCTGATCTTCTTGCTGACGACGGGTTTTGGCGGCGCTGTTGCGTTCTTCGTAGGGCTGGGCCATTTCGAGTCTCCCAAGGCGATTACGGGAGTTTCAAGATAGGCGCACGGGATGACGGTTTGGCGGCTTGTGCGTTACAGACAGATGAATGTTGCCGTATTCGAGGGCGCCATCGCGAGCAGGCTCGCTCCCACAGGTGGACCGCGTCCGTCAGGACAACTCGATCAAATGTGGGAGCGAGCCTGCTCGCGATTAAGGTCGGAACGACCTTACGACGACGTCAGTCGTCCAGGGCTTTCACCGACTTGGGCGACAGCCGCAAGCTGCGCAGGCTGCGTTTGACGCTCTTGAGGTGGTTGACCAGGCTCGGCCCGCGCGCCATGGCCACGCCCATCGCCAACACGTCGATCACCACCAAGTGAGCGATACGCGAGGTCAGCGGGGTGTAGATTTCCGTGTCTTCGTGTACATCGATCGCCAAATTGACGGTCGACAGTTCAGCCAACGGCGTCTGACTCGGGCACAAGGTGATCAACGAGGCGCCGCTCTCACGCACCAGGTTCGCCGTGATCAGCAAATCCTTGGAGCGCCCGGACTGGGAAATACAGATCGCCACATCGGTCGGCTTCAAGGTGACCGCCGACATCGCCTGCATGTGCGGGTCGGAATACGCCGCCGCGGTCAGCAGCAAACGGAAGAACTTGTGCTGGGCGTCCGCCGCCACCGCGCCCGAGGCACCAAAGCCATAGAACTCGACGCGTTGGGCCTGGGACATGAGCGACACCGCCCTTTGCAACTCCACCGGATCGAGCTTCTCGCGAACCTCCATCAGGGTGTGCAGGGTGGTGTCGAAGATTTTCAGGCTGTAGTCGGCGACCGAATCGTCTTCATGGATCGCAAACTGACCAAAGCTCGCGCCAGCCGCAAGGCTCTGCGCCAGCTTCAGCTTCAAGTCCTGGAAACCGGAACAACCGATGGCGCGGCAGAAGCGCACGATGGTCGGCTCACTGATGCCCACGCTATGGGCCAGGTCGGCCATGGAGCTGTGCATCACCGCCGCAGGATCAAGCAGCACGTGGTCGGCGACCTTGAGCTCCGACTTGCGTAAGAGGTGGCGTGACTGGGCGATGTGTTGCAGCAGATTCAAAGGGCTGGACTCTTTGTTATTGGCAGGTGCCGGAGATGTAGCAAGCTTGTAGTTATACTACATGAATCGGCTTTTTGCCTGCTCAATGCGTAACTCGATGTCCCCATTCCACGCCACATGCGCTCCATGTAGCACTGCGGCCCCTGTAGCAGCTGCCGAAGGCTGCGTTCGGCGGCGAAGCAGCCGTAAGTTCATACAACAGGGTCTTTCAGGAAAACCGCGTGCACAGATATTGGCGAGGACTACGTCCTCGAACGCAGCCTCGCGCAGCTCGGCAGCTGCTACAGGGGATTCATGCCGTGTTGTAGAAGTGTAGCCAGGTCATTGGCCTCGACTGGGCGGCTGATCAGGTAACCCTGCACTTCATCGCAGCGTTCGGCTTTCAAAAATTCCAGCTGCTCCGGCCGCTCGACACCCTCAGCCACCACTTTCAGCGACAAGCCATGCGCCATGGCGATGATTGCCCGGGTAATCGCTGCATCCTCGCTGCCCTCCCCCAGACCGCGGATAAACGCCTGATCGATCTTCACGTAATCCACGGGAATGCGTTTGAGATAGCTCAGGGACGAATAGCCCGTGCCGAAATCGTCGATCGCCAGCTTCACACCCAGATCCCGCAACTGCTGGAAGGTCGCAATGATGTGCTCGACGCTGTCCAGTAACTGGCTTTCGGTGAGTTCGAGTTCCAGGAAGTGCGGCGCCAGGCCGGTTTCTTCCAGCACCTGCCGCACCAGGCTGACGAGCTTGCCTTGGCGCAATTGATGCACCGACAAATTGACCGACACGCGAATCGGATCGAGCCCCTGACGCTGCCATTCGCAGGCCTGCCAACAGGCTTGGCGCAACACGAACTCGCCGATCGGACCGATCAGCCCGGTTTCCTCGGCCAGACCGATAAAGTCCCCCGGCGGCACCCGGCCCATGGTCGGATGATCCCAACGCACCAGGGCTTCGGCAGCGTTCAGGCGTCCGGTGGCGAGGCAGAGTTTCGGTTGGTAAAACACCTGGAGCTGCTTTTCTTCGATGGCTTTGCGCAGCTGATTCTCAAGCTGCAAGCGCTCAAGGGTGCTGGCTTGCAGGCTCTCGGTATAGAACTGGAAGTTATTGCCGCCCAAGTGCTTGGCGTGCTGCATGGCAATGTTCGACTGGCTGACCAGCGCGGAAACTTCCCGGGCGGTGTCCGGCAACATGCTGATACCCATGGAGGCGCTGACCACCAGTTCATGACCATCGACGGTAATCGGCAAACGCAGTTTGGTCGACAATCGGGTCGCCACGCGCGCCAGGCTCGACAGGTTGCCGTAGGCATCGAAGATCACCGCGAATTCGTCACCGGAAAGCCGCGCGATGGTGTCTGCCTCTGGCAGTGCGTTGACCAGCCGCCGGGCCATTTTCTGCAATAACTGGTCGGCAACTTCATGGCCAAGGCTGTCATTGAGCAGCTTGAAGCGATCCAGATTGATATGCAGCAGCGCCAGGCTGCGACGCCCGCCCTGACGCACTCGCTGATGAGCCTCACGCAGTCGTTCGCGGAACAACGAACGGTTGGCCAGGCCAGTGAGTTCGTCGTAATGGGTCAGATAGCGCATGCGCTCTTCAGATTCCCGTCTCGCGGACAGATCGGCGAAGAAGCCAACAATATGGCTTACATTTCCCCGAGCATCTCGAACAGCGTTCAGTTGCAGCCACTGTGGATAGAGCTCACCGTTCTTGCGGGTTTCCACCAGTTCGCCCTGCCAGGTGCCGTGTTGCTCCAGCGCCTGATGAATCGCGACGTAATGCCGGCGCGCATCGCGGCTGCACGGCAACTCGACGACGTTACGCCCGATCATGTCTTCGATGTCGTAGCCGGTGACGCGGCTGAAAGCCTGATTGATTGCAATCAGTGCGTAATTCGGGTCGAAAATCACGATGCCTTCGCTGGCCGCCTCGAACACCGTCGCCGCCAGCTGGCGCTGCTCTTCCTGGCCTTTGCTCGCGCTGATGTCGCGGCGAGTGCCGACCATGCGGATCACCCGACCATTTTCGCTGCGCTCGACCGCTCGTCCACGGTCCTCGATCCAGACCCAGTGACCGTCGCCATGCCGCACGCGGTATTCGATCTGGTAATCCTCGCTGCGGCCTTTCAAATGCTCGACCAGGGCACGGCGCAGCGACGGCAAGTCTTCAGGGTGAAGGCGCGGCTTGAGGTGGCTGAGCATCGCGGTCACGAATTCCGGCTCCAGGCCGAACAACTCCTGAAGCTGGGTGTGGTGGACTTCGTCGGTTTGCAGGTTCCAGTCCCACAGCCCGAGCTCACTGGCCTTCAATGCCAGCGCCAGCCGCGCTTCGCTCTTGCTCAGGGCCTGATTGGCCGCGTCCAGTTCCAGGCTGCGTTGAGCCACACGGTTTTCCAGCTCGACCTGGGCCTCACGCAATTTATCTTCAGCGCAGCGGCGGTGATCAATCTCTTTGGCCAACTCGTGATTGAGTTGGTCGCCGCAGCTCTGCGCCTGCTGCAAGTGTTCGATCAGGGCCTGATTCTGAAAGCGCCGCAGCAAGCCGCTGTCGATCAGCCGATTGACCTGCCAAGCCACCACGCTCAACGCCCCCAGCAAAATCAGCCCGAACCAGCCCCAACCCTGGCCTTGTTGATCGCCGCCCCAGAATAGATAGGCGATGGCCGGCAACAGGCAGGGCAAGGTAAAGGACAGGAACGCCGGTAGGCTGACCGCGTACGCGACGCTGGCCGACAGGGCGGCGGCGCCGATCAGGCCGAACACCCAGGCTTGTTGCATGAAATTGTCAGCGGGCACCAAGGCGATGCCGGCACCGGCCAGGGTCAGGCCAGTCATGGCAGAGCCCAGCAGGAACATGCGACGCCAGACCGGATGGGCCTGGCGGTTAGGAATGGCCGAATCGAAGGCTGCGACTTGAATAACCCGCAAGGCCACCAGCGACAATAACCAGATCAGCCAGACGCTGACGAGGAAGTAGCGCTGCGGACTCCAGAGCAGTCCGGCGCAGACCAGACCGTTGGTCAGCATGAACAGCGTAGGCAGCAGCGAGCCCTGGTAGAGCAAACGCGTGCGCTCGACCGCCATTTCCATGGCGTACTGTTTGCGGATAACCCGAGGCTCCACAGAGGGGCCCGACAGGTCGGAGCTGAGGGTCATAGGCAATGTTCTTGTTCTTATAATGATGAGCATGAGCCCGAAACGTGGACGGAGCATACACAAGCCAATGCCCTTACCAAACTGCCCCAGATCATAAATTCGACAAAATTTCCGGCCCCCGCCGCCCCCTGAAAACCCTTCGAGCGAGCCCCGCCAACGCTTGCAGCCAGTGACCGACCGGTCGTCATTCGTGCTTCTTTCATCGGCTAATGCAAAGCTCGGTTTGCCCGGTGTGACGGCGCACCCTAGAATGCCCCGATGCGCGATGATCTCTCCCTTCTGCTGAACTCCCTCAACGATGCCCAACGCCAGGCCGTAGCTGCCCGCGTGGGTCGTCAGTTGGTCCTGGCCGGTGCTGGTTCCGGTAAAACCCGAGTGCTGGTGCACCGTATCGCCTGGTTGATCCAGGTCGAGAACGCCTCGCCCCACTCGATCCTGTCGGTGACCTTCACCAATAAGGCCGCTGCCGAGATGCGTCATCGCATCGAGCAGCTGATGGGTATCAACCCGGCCGGCATGTGGGTCGGCACCTTCCACGGCCTGGCGCACCGCTTGCTGCGGGCGCACTGGCAGGAAGCCGGTCTGAGCCAGACCTTCCAGATTCTCGACAGCGACGACCAGCAACGACTGGTCAAGCGAGTGATCCGCGAGCTGGGTCTGGACGAGCAGCGCTGGCCGGCCCGTCAGGCCCAGTGGTTCATCAACGGGCAGAAAGACGAAGGGCTGAGCCCGCAACACATTCAAGCCAGCGGCGACCTGTTCCTGGCGACCATGCGCAGCATTTATGAAGCCTACGAGGCCGCTTGCCTGCGCGCCGGCGTCATCGACTTCTCCGAATTGCTGCTGCGTGCCCTGGACCTGTGGCGCGATCACCCGGGCCTGCTGGCTCACTATCAGAAGCGCTTCCGGCACATTCTGGTGGACGAGTTCCAAGACACCAACGCCGTGCAGTACGCCTGGTTGCGTCTGCTGGCCAAGGGCGGCGACAGCCTGATGGTAGTGGGCGACGACGATCAGTCGATCTACGGCTGGCGCGGTGCGAAAATCGAGAACATTTACCAGTATTCCGACGATTTCCCGGATGCCGAGACCATTCGTCTCGAACAGAACTACCGCTCCACTGCCGGCATCCTCAAGGCTGCCAACGCCCTGATCGCCAACAACACCGGGCGCATGGGCAAAGAGCTCTGGACCGATGGCGGCGAAGGCGAAGCGATTAATCTATACGCCGCGTTCAACGAGCACGATGAAGCACGCTACGTGGTGGAAACCATCGAAAGCGCGCTGAAAACCGGCTTGGCCCGCAGCGATATCGCGATTTTGTACCGCTCCAACGCCCAATCACGCGTTTTGGAAGAAGCGTTGCTGCGCGAGCGCATTCCGTATCGCATTTATGGCGGCCAGCGCTTCTTCGAACGCGCCGAAATCAAGAACGCCATGGCGTACCTGCGTTTGCTGGAAGGTCGCGGCAACGATGCGGCGCTGGAACGGGTCATCAACGTCCCGGCCCGTGGCATCGGCGAGAAAACCGTCGAAGCGATTCGCGACCATGCGCGCCACAGCGATGTGTCGATGTGGGAAGCCATGCGCTTGCTGGTCGCCAATAAAGGCCTGACCGGTCGCGCAGCCGGCGCACTCGGCGCGTTTATCGAGCTGATCGAGAACCTCGCCGCCAAGTGCATGGAAATGCCGCTGCACCTGATGACCCAGACAGTTATCGAACAGTCGGGGCTGATTGCCTACCACGAGGCGGAAAAAGGCGAGAAAGGCCAGGCCCGGGTAGAAAACCTTGAGGAACTGGTCAGCGCCGCGCGTAACTTCGAAAACGCTGAAGAAGACGAAGATCTGACGCCATTGGCGGCATTCCTCGGTCATGCGTCGCTGGAGGCCGGGGATACTCAGGCCGACGAGCATGAAGACAGCATTCAGCTGATGACCTTGCACAGCGCCAAGGGTCTGGAATTCCCTTACGTGTTCCTCGTGGGCATGGAAGAAGGCCTGTTCCCGCACAAGATGAGTCTGGAAGAGCCGGGCCGTCTTGAGGAAGAACGCCGATTGGCCTACGTCGGTATCACCCGCGCCATGCAGAACCTGGTGATGACCTACGCGGAAACCCGACGCCTGTACGGCAGCGAGACCTACAACAAGGTGTCGCGTTTCGTACGTGAAGTGCCGAAAGGCCTGATTCAGGAAGTGCGGCTGTCCAACAGCGTCAGCCGTCCGTTCGGCGGTGGCCAGCAGCAAAGTTCCAGCAGCCTGTTTGGCGGCAGCGAGATTCCGGACACTGGGTTCAGCCTCGGCCAGGCCGTACGTCATTCGGTGTTTGGCGACGGCGTGATCCTGAACTTCGAAGGCGCCGGTGCTCAGGCCCGGGTGCAGGTGAACTTCGGCGAAGGCAGCAAGTGGCTGATGCTCGGTTACGCCAAGCTGGAAGCGATCTAAAGCCCGACATTGATTGAATGTGGGAGCGAGCCTTCTCGCGATGAACGATAACGCGGTCAATTAGATGACCGCGTTATCCCCATCGCGAGCAGGCTCGCTCCCACAGGGTTCGTCCGACCGGACACCCTTCCTACAGAACTTATCCACTCGTCCTACAGACCAAAGTTAACAGGCCTTATTGCGCTGACTGAAGCTGAACGCAACCTGTCAGGCAAAAGCCCGAAACACTCTGCCGCTAGCCAGTAACACTTCAGCTGTGCAACATGGCGCGCGTGCCTTCCACAAATGGGAATTCCCTTTATGAAACGTTTTCTTAGCATCGCCATGGCGTTGTGCATTGGCCTGACGATGAGCCTCGACGCCAATGCCGCCAAGCGATTTGGTGGCGGCAAGAGCTCCGGCGCTGCGCCGACTCATCAGACCAGCCAAATGGCTCCTTCTTCTGCCGCTGGTGGCGCTGCTGCCACTGCGGGTGCGGCCGGTGCCGCTGGCGCTGCCGCCAAGGCCGGTGGTGCTTCGCGCTGGCTCGGCCCTCTGGCCGGTATCGCTGCCGGCGGCCTGCTGGCTTCCATGTTCATGGGCGACGGCTTCCAGGGCATGCAGATCTTCGACATTCTGATCATGGCGGTCATTGCCTTCCTGGTCTTCCGCTTCATCGCCGCTCGTCGTCGCAAGCAGCAGGAGCATATGGCTCCAGCCGGCGCGCCGATGCAGCGTGAAGTGTTCGAGCAGAAGCCAACAGCCATGGGTTCGATCTTCGGTGGCTCGGCAGCACCTGCTGCCGCTCGTCCGGTGATCAACGCTCCGGCCTGGTTCAATGAACAGAACTTCGTTGAAGCGGCCCGCAACCACTTCCAGTCCCTGCAGCAACACTGGGACGCCAACGAAATGGACAAGATCGCCGAGTTCGTGACCCCGCAACTGCTGGAGTTCCTCAAACGCGAACGTGCCGACCTGGGCGAGGCTTTCCAGTCCACCTACATTGATAACCTCAATGTACAACTGGACGGCGTGGATGATCGTGCCGACAAGACCATCGCCACCCTGACCTTCAGCGGCGTGTCGAAGACTTCGCGTTTCGACCAGGGCGAAGTGTTCAGCGAAAGCTGGAACATGGAACGTCCGCAGGGCGAAAACCAGCCTTGGCTGGTGGCCGGTATACGCCAGAACGGCTGATCCCCTCTGCGTTACGCATGCTGTAATGAAAACCCCGGCCTGGCCGGGGTTTTTCTATTTCGCAGTTGCATCTATAGCGAGCTACTGTATAAACCGCCCCAACTAAACCGCGCCATCAAGCAAGAGGATCCCGGACGTGGAAGAAATCATCGAACAACTGCGTGAAGCCAACGAACCGGTACCGGTCCCCTTGGAGTTGCCTGACGAAGACCAGATCGTGGAAATCGAGGAACAACTGTTCATCGACATTCCCTTCGTCTTCAGAGAGTTTTTGCTGACCGTCAGTGACGTCGTCTACGGCAGCCTGGAGCCGGTGACCGTCACCGACCCGCAATCTCACACCTACCTGCCGGACGTTGCTGCCAACGCCTGGGACGCTGGCGTCGACCGCAGCATGATCCCGATCTGCCAGGACGGTGACGATTACTACCTCGTCGAAGAAGATGGCACCGTGGTGCTATGGCAGGCCGAAGAAGAACTGATTGCCGAAGAAACCTGGGAATCGGTGTGGCATTGGGCGCGGGACGTCTGGCTGGAAAGCTGAGCCGTCTGACGCGCCGCGTGGTCAATGCCCGGACGTTTCTTTGTGGTTGTCCAGGGTTTCGAGCAAGGCCACCTGCATCCGCGTGTGCACGCGGATGAACCAGCGCCAGAGCAGTGCCGCCACCGTGGCGGCGACCACGGCGATCAGTACCAGCAACTTGTTGGTCGGCAAGATACTGGCCGACAAGGCTGCCAGCAGCAGGAAGATCACCAGCAGCGAGAGGATCGGGATCACTTCGGCGATCACCCGGCGTACTCGCTGCGTGTGGCGCCCCGCCATCTCGGGCTTCACGCCCATCTCCGCCAACAGCATCGACAGCGCCTTGAGCTTGCGATAGGCGGCGATCAGGAACGGCAGCGACAACAGCAACGCCCCACCCCAGATCAGTGCTTTCTGCCAGCTCGGATCGCTGATCCAGTCTTCCAGGTAAACGGACATTCGTTTGGCGAAGTAGGCGCCGGAAAAGAAGATCGCAATCACCAACGCCAGATTGACCCCGACCTGCAACAGAATCTTCCGGATCATCGACGCCAGCAATGCGCCCTCGCCCTGAGGCTGGATGCTGCGCAGCCACTCGCCGTACATCCCCAACACTCGAGCCAGCCGCTGCGGCATCACTGCGGCAAGCTTGATCGACAGCGGATCAGCCGCGCGGATCAGATACGGCGTCAGCAACGTGGTAATCACCGAGACTGCCACGGCGACCGGGTAAAGGAAGTTGCTGGTGACCTGCAGCGTCATGCCCAGCGCAGCGATGATGAAGGAGAATTCGCCAATCTGCGAAAGCCCCATCCCCACGCGCAGTGAGGTGCGTCCGTCATTGCCGGCGATAAAGGCCCCGAGACCGCAGGAAAACATTTTGCCGAGCACAACAGCCACGCTGATTACCGCGATCGGCCACGCGTACTGCAGCAGGATCATTGGATCGAGCATCAAGCCGATGGCCACAAAGAAGATTGCACTGAACAGGTCGCGAACCGGCTCGATCAGGCGCTCGATCTTCAGTAATTGCCGCGACTCGGCCATGATCGCTCCAATCAGGAACGCACCCAGGACCATGCTGTATTCGAGCTTGACCACCAGCAGACAGAAGCCGAAACACAGGCCCAGCACGGTGATCAGCAGCATCTCGTTGCTCTCGAACTTCGCCACGTAAGCCAGTAAACGCGGCACCAGCAAGATGCCAATGACCAGCGCAACGACCATGAACAGCGAAAGCTTGCCCACCGTGGAAAAAACTTCGCCGGAACTGACGGTGCCGCTCACCGCGATGCTCGACAGCAAGGCAATGATGCCGATACCCAGGATGTCCTCGACGATCAGCACACCGAAGATCAGCTGGGCAAAGCGCTCATTCTTCATCTTCAGGTCGTTGAGCGCCTTGACGATGATGGTGGTCGAGGAAATCGCCAGGATCGCGCCGAGGAACAATGAATCCATGGTGTTCCAGTCGAACCATTGGCCGATTTCGTAGCCGATCCAGATCATCAGCACGATTTCCAGGAACGCCGCGATAAATGCTGTTGCTCCGACCTTGAACAGCTTGCGAAGGCTGAACTCGAGGCCCAGGCAGAACATCAGGAAAATCACCCCCAGTTCTGCGAGCGTCTTGATGGTTTCTTCGTCGTGGATCAGGCTGAACGGCGGCGTGTGCGGGCCGATGATGAACCCGGCGACGATATAACCCAGCACCACCGGCTGCTTGAAGCGGTGGAAGAGCACGGTCACCACACCTGCGACCAGCATGATCACTGCCAGGTCCTGAATAAAACTGATGGCATGCATGGTGTGGGGCTCCTTAAGGTGGACTTTCGGAGGTTAACACCGCGACTTCCGCCAGAAAGACGGTGCAATATATGGAAACAGATCGATCCGGCGTGACGGCGACCATCCGCCCGGCGTCCCGATAACTGTGGTTTGAAAAATACCGACCAGGCACCCGCAGAGGTGCCGCCCTTCCGACATTCTGCCTTGACCCGTGAGAACGCTATGGAACCCGGAAACGCCCAGCTGTCGATGACGGTATTGATGACCCCCGACATGGCCAACTTCTCTGGCAATGTTCACGGCGGTACCCTGCTCAAATACCTCGACGAAGTGGCCTACGCCTGCGCCAGCCGTTACGCCGGCCGCTACGTGGTGACCCTGTCGGTGGACCAGGTGATTTTCCGCGAGCCGATTCATGTCGGCGAGCTGGTGACCTTCCTGGCCTCGGTCAACTACACCGGCAACACTTCCATGGAGGTGGGCATCAAGGTGGTGACCGAGAACATCCGTGAGCGCTCGGTGCGCCACACCAACAGCTGCTTCTTCACCATGGTGGCGGTGGACGACGCCCGTAAGCCGGCTGTCGTACCGCCGTTGCAACCGCAGAACAGCGAAGACAAGCGCCGCTTCATCCAGGCCCAGCAGCGTCGGCAGATTCGTCAGGAGCTGGAGAAGCGGTATCAGGAAATCAAGGGTGATGCCTGAGCAGCACAGTCTGTTTGATGGTGTGCTTTAGATAGCCATCGCGAGCAGGCTCGCTCCCACATTGGAACGTATTTCAATTGTGGGAGCGAGCCTGCTCGCGATTGGGCTCACCGTAGATTCAGAGGCTGATCGCAGTCGCTTCGAACTTCACCCGCGGATGCGCAATCCGGTCCTGAGCCCGCACCAGTTCCAGCTCATAGCTGGCACACGCCTGGGTTTCCAGCAGCACTTCATGCACCGCCGCCGCCGTGAACTCGAAGGCCGCCAGCAGGCTGTCGCCCAACAGCACACGCGCCAGAAACAGCCCCGACGTCAGGTCGCCAACGCCCACCGGCTGACGCGGAAACGCCAGCAGCGGCCGACGCAGGTGCCAGCTACCTTCAGCCGTCACCAGCAACATCTCGAAGCCATCCGCCGGTTTACCGGGATAAGCCAGATGTTTGACCAGCACCGCCTTCGGCCCGCGAGCCAGCAACGCTCGGGCCATCGCCAGGCAATCGAACAGTGACTGCGGCTTGCGCCCCGAGAAGCTGTCCAGCTCCAGTTGGTTCGGGCACATGAAGTCCGCCACCGAGGCCGCCTCTTCCAGCAGGAAATCGCTGACTTCGGCGGGTACGCTGCAACCCTTCTCCGGATGGCCCATCACCGGGTCGCACAAGTACAGCGCCTTGGGGTTCATCGACTTGATCCGCGCCACGCCGGTCAGGATCGCCCGGCCCTGCGCCGCACTGCCGAGGTAACCGGACAGCACCGCATCGCAGTTGCCCAACTCGCCTATCGCCGCGATCCCTTCGACCAACTCGGGAATCTGGTGCGGAGCCAACACTTCGCCGGTCCACTGGCCGTACTGCGTGTGATTGGAGAACTGCACGGTGTTGAGCGGCCAGACATTCACCCCGACCCGCTGCATCGGGAAAACCGCGGCGCTGTTGCCAGCGTGGCCGAACACCACGTGGGACTGAATGGCGAGCAGATGGGGCGTACGTTTCATGCGGTGTGTTTTCCGTCAAACGATTGAAATTCGAGCCGCGCAGTATGCGACTAAACACGGCCTGTACGACAGACCGGCGACACAGTTAAGCTGGCACTATCTTGTTGGAGCAACCTGTTGATGCTGACCCTCGGAAATATCTTCGTGCTGATGCTGCTCGCCACGGGCGGCGCGTGGCTGTGGCACAACCACGGCTTGCGCGAGCGCGCACTGGAGCGGGTCAAGCTGCATTGCACCAAGCTCGGGATCGAGCTGCTGGACGGCAACGTGGCGTTGAAAAAGATCGCGTTCATCAAAGACGCCAACGACCGGCGGCGCCTGGCGCGCGTGTATAACTTCGAGTTCACCGTGACCGGCGAAACTCGGCACAACGGCACCATCACTCAGTTCGGCGCCCACAGTGCGCAGATCGAGCTGGCACCCTACCCGATGCCGTTTGACGACACGCCTGCAGTGGGCGACGTGGTCAAGCCTCGCGCAGAAGTGATCGAACTGAGTCAGTGGCGGCAAGAACACACAAAGTGGCGTCCTTAACCCGACCGGCAGTCGTCCAACGCTCCTTGCAGTAATTCAACATCCTGCGCCTCACTGAATATCAACTCGATCCGCGAATCCTGGCACCATTCGCTGGGCTGCCATTCCAGTTTCGAGTTATCCAGCGCATTCGCCGACACCCAACCGTCGACGCTGTGGATAACCAGCTTCGCCCGCCGCCAGGCAATGCTTTCAAGCCACTGGCCAACGCGTGCCACATCGAAGGTCTGAGTCGGATGCCAACGCCAGCCGATGCTCCAGCCACCCTCCTGTGCCTGACTCAAACAAATCGGCAACGCAGGATCGGTCCAGATGGCCGGCATCTGCGCCAATCCCTTGGGCACGATGAAGTTATCCACACCCGCCGCAGCCCGAGCGCCAAGCCCCGGTAATTTGTTCAACGGCAAGAGCGCTTGCTGCGTCCAGTACAAGGGACGAGATGGCAACTGCGCAGCGATTCGCTGGCGTTCATTGACGTCGAGACCTTCCGCCTTGTTCAGCACCAACAAACCAGCACTGCTCAACGCCTCCTGTTGCGCCTCCGGCAGTGGCTTTCCAGCGACGAGTGCCTGGGCATCCAAAACCAGCACACAAGGCTGTACCGCCAGTACACCTTGCCACGGTGCCTCACTCAATTGCCTGAGCAACTGCGCCGGGTGGCCCAATCCGGAAGGTTCGATGAACAGCCGATCCGGCCGCGCCTTGCGCAGCAACCGCCCGAGGCCGATCTGAAACGGCGCACCATTCACGCAACACAAACAGCCCCCGGCCACTTCCCCCAGTGCGATACCATCGGCGTCCTGGGTCAGCAGCGCTGCATCGAGGCCGATCTGGCCGAACTCGTTGATCAGCACGGCCCAGCGTTCGTTCGCGGGCCGTTGCGCCAGCAGGTGCTTGATCAAACTGGTCTTGCCCGCGCCCAATGGGCCGGCAATGACGTGAGTGGGAATGTTCTGCAACATGGTCGATGTTTTCTGAGGAGGTAATGGATGCGGTTGATGGGATTGTCATTGCTCTTGGCGCTGTGTTCCGGCGAGGCTCTGGCTCAGGCTTGCGTGGTACATAGCACGGCCGAGCGACTCGACGTGAAAGTCTGCCAGCAGAACCGCAACATCCCGGAAAAGCTCTTCGCCGACGGCTTCTGCCAACCGAACCTACCCGGGCAGAACGTCGAGGTGCAATACGTCGACCAATGTCCCACCGGCGCGTTCGGTGTGTGCAGCAACGCCCAAGTCGCCAATATGCCTTACCGGCAGGATATTCACTATTACGGCGTGGCGACCGATGCAGCGTATCTGAAGCCGTTTTGCGAAGGCCAGAGTCAGGGCAACTGGCTCAAGCCTTAACCCAGCCAATCCAGGGTCAGAATCAAACGGCGCTCGCCCGGCGCGGGTTGCGGCGAACGGTGGATCAGGCCGAAACCTTCGTTGCCGTGCCATTTCTCGCCTTTGAGCAGCGCCACTTCGCCGCTGGTGACTTGCCCGATCAGCGAATTTTCTGTGGGTTCGGCCGCAGGACTGCCCAGTTGCAGGCGATCCATCATCCCTTCTTTCAACCACTGACTGCCGATGCCGGAATACGTAGTGATCAACCGCACCGGCACATGATCGACATGAAAGCGTGGGCACATGGCCTTGTCCAGAACCCGCACACGCAGGCCGATGCGCTTGGCGCCCAACAGACAGGCGAAGGCGCTGACCAGCCAGGACACATCGGCAATAAAACCGGCATACCCTTCGAGATCGCTGAATCCTGGGGCCAATCCATGCAGATTGGGTTCGGCGTCATCGCTGGGCAACTCCAGGACCAGCGACTCGGCCAGCGGTTCGTTCAGGGACAGCAGCAAGCGCCCGAAATCATCAATGTGCGCCGGGAGCTGGCGCTGCCAGACGGCGAGGTTTACCCCGTCATCGAGAATTCGAGTCAGGGTTTGCGGCGTTTCACCTAGAACCTGATGAACGATCGGCTGGCGCTTCAGACGGGGCGCCAACATCAGGCGGCGACCTCTTCGTGCCAAGGGCCGAACGGATCTGTCAGCAAGCGCCAGCCCTCGGCACCCAAGGCCATTTCATCATCGGTCAGCAGGCAATTGTCGAGTTCGGCGGTGAGTTGCGCAAAGTCGATGTTCTGCCCGATGAACACCAGTTCCTGACGGCAATCGCCGGTGGCAGCAGTCCAGTTTTCCATGATTCCGGCCGTGCTTTCTTCGTCCTGTGGCCACTGGGTTTTCGGCACGAAGCGCCACCAGCGCCCGGCGAAACCGTGGCGCATCAAGCCGCCGGCCTGGGACCAGCTACCAGCGTCCATGTGCTTGCTGGCCAGCCAGAAAAAACCTTTGGAGCGCAGCAGTTTGCCGTTCACCCATGGCCGATCGATGAAGCTGAAAAAACGCTGCGGGTGAAACGGTCGGCGGGCTCGGTAGGCCGTCGAGGCGATGCCGTATTCCTCGGTTTCCGGCACGTGTTCACCACGTAACTCCTGCAACCAGCCCGGCGCCTGAGCAGCCTTTTCAAAGTCGAAACGACCGGTGTTGAGGATTTTCTGCAAGGGGACTTCGCCCATGACCATCGGAATGATTTCCGCCTGTGCGTTGAGGCGCTCAAGGATCGCGATCAGCTCCTGACGCTCACGGCTGCTGATCAAATCAATCTTGCTGATAAGGATCACGTCGGCAAATTCGATCTGCTCGATCAACAGGTCGGTGATCGAGCGTTCGTCCTCCTCACCCAGTGTTTCACCACGGGAAGCGAGGCTTTCAGCGGCCTGATAATCGAGCAGGAAGTTCATGCCATCGACCACCGTGACCATGGTGTCGAGCCGCGCGATGTCGGCCAGGCTCTGCCCTTCTTCATCACGGAAGGTGAAGGTTTCCGCCACGGGTAATGGCTCGGAAATGCCGGTGGATTCGATCAACAGGTAATCGAAACGCCCATCTCTGGCGAGTTTGCTGACTTCTTCGAGCAGGTCTTCGCGCAAGGTGCAGCAAATGCAGCCATTGCTCATCTCCACGAGTTTTTCCTCGGCGCGGTTCAGGCTGACATCGCGCTGGACTTCGCTGCCATCAATGTTGATCTCGCTCATATCGTTGACGATTACCGCGACACGGAGATTCTCGCGGTTACGCAACACGTAGTTGAGCAGCGTGCTTTTACCGGCACCGAGAAAGCCCGACAGGACGGTCACGGGGAGACGATTGGGCATCAGGAATTCCTCACAGAGATGCCCGATCGCAGTGCCGGGCTGATTTCAATGTTATAGTATAACGATGCAATCAAGCCAGCCCGCTCTTGTCCACGGCAGCAAAGGGCTAGATGCTGAAACCCCTCCGGTCCGTGAGAAATCGCATGCGTATTGCCCTGAAATCAGCGCTGATGAGCTTTTCGCTGTTAATCGCCGTAGACGCCTGGGCGCAAATCCCGACCTTGGCCAAATGCACCCGAAGCGCCAATCTGCTCGCCTGCGCGGATGCCGACGGCAATGCCTATAGCGTCAACACCGTCGGCAGTACAATTTATTTGCGCGGTTTCGAAATGGCGGGCAAGCGCTATTGGGCGCAGACCAACAGCCGCTACGGACAACTCACCTTCTTCACTGGAATCGCCTCTGACGGCGAGGCTTGGGTTGGTTACAACCGTCGGGTTGGCTGGACCACGATCAACCGATTCTCCAGTTCCGGCGGCAGCAGCGCCAAATTCACCTGCAGCCGGATTGCCGGCTGCTAGGCCTGCGCTTTTTTCTGCTGCTGTTGCCAGGCGATGTAACTGTTGAGCGGCGGATTCTTCTGAAAATAGCGCTGCAATCCGTCGAACAATCCGTCAGCCACAGCCTGCTGATGGCGTGCGGTCACCAGCCGCTGGCTGTCGCGGACGTTGGACATGAAGCCGGTTTCCACCAGGATCGACGGTACGTCCGGCGACTTCAGCACCGCAAATGCCGCTTGTTCCACGCGTTTCTGATGCAGCGTGGTGATATCCGCCAAACTGCCGAGGACGGTGCTGCCCAACTGCAAGCTCGCGGCGATGGTGGCGTTCATCGACATGTCGAGAATCACCCCGGCGAGCATCGGGTCCTTGTCCTTGAGGTTGAGCAAACTGGTGGCGCCTAGCAGGTCCGCACCGTTCTCACGTTGCGCCATGAAACGCGCCGTGGCGGAGGTGGCGCCTCCCTCAGACAAGCAATACACCGACGCGCCTGAAGCGGTGAGACGCGGCGCCGCGTCTGCATGCACTGAGATAAACATATCGGCGTTGTGCTTGCGGGCAATCTCGACACGTTTGCGTAGCGGAACGAAGAAGTCGTCGTTGCGCACCAGTTTCACGTCGAAGCCCTTCTCACGTTTCAGTCGCCTGGCCAAAAGCTGAGCGATCGACAGAACGACGTCTTTCTCTCGCGCCCCTTTGGCGCCCACCGCGCCGGGGTCTTTGCCGCCATGCCCCGGGTCGACCACCACGATGATATCGCGCTTGGGGTGAGCCTTGTGGACGCTCGCCTCGGGCGCCACTGCGATGTGCAAAGGCGCTGCCGACTTCAGATCGAGCACCAGCCGATCGCCTTGGCCATCCTGCGGCGGCAAGAGAAAGCTGTTGAGCTGCACCGGCGCGCTGAGGTCGAGGACGATTCGCGTATCGCCCTGGCCAAAATGCCCGGAGCGGATCGAACGGATGACCGTATTGCCGAGCGCCAGCTGACTGAAGTCGCCGCTGAGGCTGGCACCACTCAGATCGATGATCAGCCGCTCGGGAGTGCTCAGTGAAAAGGTCTTGTACTGCACCGGCCCGCTCAAATCGAACACCAGACGTAGCTTGTCATCCGAACGCCAGAGCCGCGCGTTGCGAATCTGCGTAGCCGAAACACCAAAGGGTAACGCGAAGGCCGCGCTGGCCAGCAACCAGTTGAGCAAGTGACGTCTGTGCATTTTGAAAGCCGCTCGTGAAAAAGGCGTAGTCGATTTTAATGTAATAACATAACATGCGATATCAACTCCCACGATGGACCTGCTCATGAATGCGCTGACTCTGCCGGATATCGCCGCGCAGGCTTCACGCCAAGCCCTGCCACTCGAATGGGTGGGCATGTGCGGCATTGCTCTTCCTGTTTTATTCGATGGTCAAAGGCTGAGCGCAAAAGCTGACGCAGGAGTGAGCCTCGATGATGGAGAAGCACGCGGCATTCACATGTCCCGGCTGTATTTGGCGCTGGAAATGCTGGAGCGAGAAAACCTGACACCCGCTCTGTTGCGGCGAGTTTTGCAAAGTTTTCTCGACAGTCATGAAGGACTGTCCCACAACGCCTACTTAAAAATTAGTGCAGATTTACTGCTCAAAAGGCCGGCGCTGATCAGCCCATTGGCGGGCTGGAAAACCTATCCAGTGAGCATCGAAGCGCGTTTGAAAAACGCGATGTTCCACGTGGAACTAAAAATCAACGTTCCTTATTCCTCAACTTGCCCATGTTCAGCAGCACTTTCCCGGCAGTTGATTCAGCAACAATTCATCGACGACTTCGCCAACAAGTCCCTGCAACACGCCGATGTATTGGCGTGGCTTGGCTCTACAAAAGGCATCGTTGCGACACCTCACAGCCAACGCAGCAACGCGCTTTTAAAGTTAAGGCTGGACGATTATCTGGACGACCTGCCGCTGATTGCGTTCATCAATGACGCCGAAGCGGCACTGGGGACCGCCGTGCAAACCGCTGTAAAGCGCGCCGATGAACAAGCCTTCGCCCTGGCCAATGGTCAAAATTTGATGTTCTGCGAGGACGCCGCCCGCCGCTTGAATCTGGCCCTCAAACGCTCGCCCGGTATCAACGCCTTCCACATACGCGTCGTCCACGCCGAAAGCCTCCATGCCCACGATGCCGTCGCCGAGAGCCGATGGAACTGGGTGGATGCATGATCCGATGCCACGCTTTGCGCTGGGGCGCACCCGGGCAACCGCTCACGCCGCCCGTGGATTTCGAATTAGCCAAAGGCAGTCTGACTGCCGTGATCGGGGCCAATGGCTCGGGCAAAAGCAGTCTGCTGAAAGTCATCGCAGGGCTGCAAAAGCCACTGACCGGAAAAGTCATCCTCGATGTTCCACGCAAGGGCTCGCTTTCCTTTCTTCCCCAGCAGCAACATCTGGACCGGCAATTCCCCATCAGCCTCCAGGATTTAGTGGCTGCCGGTTTCTGGGGCAGCAAACAATCACCAGAGCTACGCAGCCAACGCCTCAAAGCCGTGCTGGAAAACTGGTGCCTCACGGGTTTGGAACAGCGCCCGTTGATGGCCCTCTCCGGCGGCGAATTGCAGCGCGCCCTGCTCGCCCGCCTGAGTCTCGCCGAAGCGCCGTTGCTGTTGCTCGACGAACCCCACGCCGCGCTCGATGAACTCGGTCAGGCTCTGCTCTGGAAACACCTCCACGCCTGGCACGCTGAAGGTCGAACTCTGGTGGTCGTGTGTCATGACCTGGCCGCTGTTCGCCAACACATTCCTCAAAGCTTGCTGATCAAAAGCAGCGGATGCGTCCTCGGACCCAGTACCGAACTGATCCACCAACAACCGCAAACGCAGGTGGCTTGATGCTCGCAGCCGCTCATCTTTGGCAACCCTTCCACGAGTTCGTGTTCATGCGCCGGGCACTCCTTGGCGGATTGGTCCTGGCGTGCAGCACGGCTCCGCTGGGCGTGTTTCTGATCCTTCGGCGCATGAGCCTGATCGGCGATGCGGTGGCTCACGGCATCCTGCCTGGCGCAGCGCTCGGGTTCTGGTTCGCTGGTTTGAGTCTGCCGGCACTGACGGTCGGCGGACTCGGCGCAGGTCTGAGCATGGCCGGACTCGCGGCGTGGATCACCCGTCGGACGGGGTTGCGCGAAGACGCAAGCCTCGCCGCGATCTACCCGATTTCCCTCGCCAGCGGCGTGCTGATTCTCGGCATCGCCGGCAAACGTCTGGACCTGCTTCATCTGTTGTTCGGCTCGGCACTGGCAGTCGATGGGCCGACGCTGACAGGCATGCTGTGGGTCTCCGGGTTCAGCCTGATCGCCATGGCGCTCATCTACAAACCGTTGTTGCTGGACACCCTCGACCCGCTTTTTCTACAAACCGTCAGCCGCCTCGGTCCGTTGGCACACGGCGTCTTTCTGACCCTGGTGGTACTAAACCTGGTGATCGGCTTCCAGGCCATCGGTGCATTGATGGTGGTCGGTTTGATGATGTTGCCCGCTGCCGCGTCGCGCTTCTGGAGTCGCCGCTTGCCCATGTTGATTTCGATCGCCGCCCTGCTCGGCTGCCTATCGGTGTGGCTCGGTTTGTTGCTGTCGTTCTACTACTCGCTGCCAAGCGGGCCGGCGATCGTGCTGGTGGCGGGCGGATTCTATTTGCTGTCAGTGGTGTTCGGTCCGGTGCACGGCTTGCTGCGCCGCCCGCCTTTGCTCACATCCCAATGAGGTGTTTTTCGATGCGCGCTTTACTCGTGCTGTTCAGTTTGATGCTGTCGATGTCGCTGTCCGCTGCGGAAAAACTTCAGGTGGTCACCAGTTTCAGCATCCTCGCCGACATGACCCATCAGGTTGGCGGCGAGCATATCCAGATCACCAACATGGTCGGTCCCGACGCCGATGCCCACACGTACGAGCCAACCCCGGACGATGCCAAAGCCTTACTCAAGGCCAGACTCATCATCAAAAACGGTTTGGGTTTCGAACCCTGGCTGGACCGCCTGGTGACCAGCACCGAGACCAAAGCCCCGGTCATCAGCGCGAGTCGCGGCGTCATTCCGCGCTCCCTGGATGAACACGGCGAGACCGTGCCCGACCCTCACGCCTGGCACAACCTGGCCAACACCGAGCTGTATATCAGCAACATCACCAAGGCGCTGATCGCCGCCGACCCGGCGAATAAAGCCGACTACGAACGCAACAGTCAGGCCTACCTGAAACAGATCTACGCACTGCTTGCCGAAGCAAAGGCCAAGCTCGGTTCGCTGCCGCCGGGCAACCGCAAGATCGTCACCTCCCATGATGCGTTCGGTTATCTGGGCCAGGCCTACGGCATCGACTTCATGGCGCCGCAAGGCCTGTCCACTGAACGCGAACCTTCAGCCGCCGAAGTCGCCGCGCTGATTACCCAGATTCGCCAGGCCAAGGTCAAAGCGGTGTTCATGGAAAACATCAAGGATGCCCGTTTGCTCAAGCAGATTGCCGACGAAAGCGGCGCTCACATCGGCGGCACGCTGTACTCCGATGCACTGGCCGCACGCGGTCCGGCGAGCACCTTTGCCGGTTTGTTTGAATACAACCTCAACACCCTCTACGACGCGTTGAGCAAGCCATGATCCGCAAAAATCCATCAGGTGATTTGCCACTGATTGCGGAGTCCGCGTACGTGGATAAAACCGCAATTATCTGCGGCAAAGTGGTGATTGGCGAAAACGTATTCGTCGGTCCCTACGCAGTCATTCGGGCTGACGAAGTGGATGCGTCCGGCGAGATGGAGCCGATCACCATCGGCGCCAATTCGAACATTCAGGATGGCGTGGTGATCCACTCCAAGTCCGGCGCGGCGGTGACCATCGGCGAGTTCAGTTCGATCGCTCACCGCTCCATCGTTCATGGCCCGTGCACGGTTGGCGACCGGGTGTTCATCGGTTTCAACAGCGTGTTGTTCAACTGCGCGGTCGGCGATGGCTGTGTGGTGCGGCACAACTCGGTGGTCGACGGTCGCGACTTGCCCGAAGATTTTTACGTGCCCTCCACCACCCGCATCGGCCCCAACACCGACCTCTCGCAGTTCCCACCGGTTAGCGTCAGTGCCTCGGAATTTTCCGAGGACGTGGCGCGTACCAACGTCGATCTGGTGCGCGGCTACAAAGCCCTGCAGAACGAGTTTTGACCATGAACAGCGTGCTGATTCGCAATGCCAGATTGGTGAATGAAGGTCGGGAATTCGAGGGCGATCTGCTGGTGAGCAACGGCAGGATCGTGAAGATAGCCAGCAGCATCGACGGGGAAAATGCCGACGTCGAAATCGACGCACAAGGGCAGTGGCTACTGCCCGGCATGATCGACGACCAAGTGCATTTCCGAGATCCCGGAGCGCCGGAAAAAGGCAGCTTCTATACCGAGTCGCGGGCCGCCGTCGCCGGCGGCATCACCAGTTTCATGGACATGCCCAACACAAACCCGGCAACCCTGACCCTCGCGGCACTCGCTGATAAAAAGCATCGGGCGGCGATCAACTCCGTCGCCAATTACGGTTTTCACTTCGGCGTGAGCAACGACAACCTCGACACCGTCGCGGCGCTCAATCCCTGCGAAGTGGCCGGCGTGAAAGTATTCATGGGCGCCTCGACCGGCAACATGCTGGTGGACGATCCGCAGACACTTGAACGATTGTTCGCCGAGGTGCCGACCATTCTGCTGGCCCATTGCGAACACACGCCGAGCATCGAAGCCAATGCCGCGAAGGTGCTTGAGCGTTTTGGGGAACACATTCCCGCCGCCGTGCACCCGCAGATTCGCGACGCTGAAGCGTGCTTTCGCTCCTCCTCAATGGCCGTGGACCTGGCCAAGCGGCACGGCACCCGACTGCATGTTTTGCATTTGACCACCGCGCGGGAACTGGCGCTGTTCGAAGACAAACCGCTGGCCCAGAAACGCATTAGCGCTGAAGTCTGCCTGCATCATTTGCTGTTCGATGATCGCGACTATCCGAGCCTCGGGAACCTGATCAAGTGCAATCCGGCGATCAAGAGCCAGGCTGATCGTGATGCCTTGCGTCATGCGTTGCTGAGTAATCGACTGGACGTTATCGGCAGCGATCACGCGCCGCACACCTGGGCGGAAAAACAACGGCCCTACCACCAGGCCCCTTCCGGTTTGCCATTGGTGCAACACGCCCTACCCGCGCTGCTGGAACTCGTGCTTGATGAAGTGCTGCCGATAACTACCCTCGTGGCCAAGACCAGTCACCGCGTGGCTGATCTGTTCGCTATTCCCGACCGCGGTTATCTGCGCGAAGGCTACTGGGCCGATCTCGTTCTGATCAAACCCGAACCGGATGGCGTTGCCGTTTCCAGGGAGCCGGTCTTGTCGCAATGCGGCTGGACGCCCTTTGCCCGACAGCGTTTTCGCCACAGCGTCAGCACCACGATCGTATCGGGGCAAATTGCCTGGCACGACAAACGTCTTAATGACAACTGCCAAGGTTTACCCCTACGGTTTATGCGCTAACGCGCGTTTATAAGCACTCGAGAGCACCGACATGATTCACATCACCCTGAGCGATGGTTCATTGCGTGAATACGACCAACCGTTGTCGGTGTTTGAGTTCGCCGCGAGCATCGGCGCCGGGCTGGCCAAAGCAGCCGTGGCCGGCCGGGTGGACGGAATCCTGGTGGACTGTGAGTTCATGATCGAGGCCGACGCCCGCGTCAACATCGTTACGCCTCAAGAGCCCGATGGGCTGGAGATCTTGCGACGCTCCTGCGCATTGATGCTGGCGGTGGCCCTTAAACAACTCTATCCAAAAGCGCAATTGCAGACCGGATCGGCGCTGGGTGATGGCTTCTTTTATGAGTTTGCGTTTGAGCGTCTTTTAAACCTGGTCGACCTTGCTGCCATCGAAGCGCGCATGAAGACCCTGGCGGCGACCAATCATTCGATTCGGCGCCGCAAACCGTTATCCGCATCGACGCCCGGGGAGAAGTTATTGCCCTACCTTATGGGTGACTTCGAGTGTGTGTCAGCGGGCCCGCATGTTCCCGCTACCCGAGTGTTGCAGGCGTTCGCGCTCGATCACATCAGCGGCACCGCGCCACAGCGGATCTATGGCACGTGCTGGTCCTGCCAACAGGAATTGGAAGACTGGCGGGCACCGCCGCACGTGATCATCGTCAGCATGGACGATCGTCAGGCGGATTACGCACAATCGGTGACCGAAGCGTTGCGCCGAAGTGGCGTGCGCGCACGCGCGGATCTGCGCAACGAGAAAGTCCGACACAAGATCCGCGAGCACAGTCAGCAAGTGCCGTATCTGGTGGTGATCGGTGAGAAAGAAAAAGCGGGTGGGTTTGTCAGTGTGCGGAGCCGCACCGGGGAGGACTTCGGCAGGATGGACGTTGATGCGGTGTGTGCCTGGTTAAGGTCGATAGGTGTTGCGGGTGTTTGACGACGCCTTCGCGAGCAAGCCTCGCTCCTACAGGGCGGCGTAAACCCTGTAGGAGCGAGGCTCCGCGAAGCTCTTAGGCTCTTGGTTTAACGGTCCCGCAATCCTGCCCCAACCAAACGGCGCGGGTATCGAGGCTACCCTTCTGCTGAATGCCGGTCGCGTTGAACGTGCCGTTGACCTTGGTGGTGAACTCACGATCACTGAGGAAGGTGGCGACACCCGCACCCTGCGCTTTCGGACAGCTGAAACGGAATTTCCACTGATTACCGCTACGGTCAGTGATTTCCTGTTTGCAGCCCGATTGCGGATCCGTCAGCGGAATATTGTCTGACTTCACTTGTTCCGGAGTCAGGCACGCCCGAATCCCCTTTCCGCCCATGGTGATGCCCTGCTTCTCCAGCTGTGCACGCTGTTGCGGGGTCATCTGGCCCTGTAACTGGCCAAGGATCAACTGCAAGTCCGGCAGGTTCTGGTCATCGACCTTCATGTTGCTGGTGGTCAATTCCCACAAACCCGGCTGCAGCATCTGTGCCTGAGCGGCCACAGGAAGTGCTAAACCAAAAGCCACGGCCAAACCCAGCAGACGAACGTTCATCGAGTAACTCCTGATCAGTAGTGGCCGTTAGACGTCAGCCATTGGCTTCAGTTCATGGGCCAATTAAATAGCGACATTCTGCACGGAACATGGTCTGTTAAGCATTGAATCTTCAGGAGCAAGGCTGCCCCATGGATTACTTTGGACCGCACATTTTCGGCTACACCATCGCACTGCTTCATACGCTGGGCCTGATCGCTGCCATCCACGCCGTGCTCACCGTCCGCACCGCCCAGGGATCCATCGCCTGGGCCCTCTCGTTGATTTTCATGCCTTACCTCACGCTTATTCCCTACCTGGTCTTCGGCCGCAGCACTTTCGATGGTTACATCAACGCGCGGCGCCAGGCCAACGAAGAGATGCGCAAGGCAATCTCCGAGCTTAACTGGCGCCCTTGGGTAGAAGAGGCACTAACCGCACGCGCCTCCAACGCTTACGCGTCCCTGAGGGCGATGCCGAAACTGGGGCGCATGCCGTGCCTGGCAAACAATGAAGTGAGCTTGCTGATCAACGGCCAAGCCACCTTCGATGCGATTTTCGAAGCCATTGCCAGCGCGAAGGAAGCGGTGCTGATTCAATTTTTCATCATCCACGACGACCGTCTCGGCCAACGCCTGCAAAGCCTGCTGCTGAAAAAAGCCGCCGAAGGCGTGGCGATCCACTTGCTGTACGACCGCATCGGCAGCCATTCCCTGCCCCACAGTTACGTGCAACCGTTGCGTGATGCCGGCGTCGAGGTCAAAGCCTTCGCCACCCGCAGCGGCTGGCTCAACCGCTTCCAGGTCAACTTCCGCAATCACCGCAAGATCGTCGTGGTCGACGGTATTCTGGGCTTCGTCGGCGGGCATAACGTCGGCGACGAATACATGGGCGAGAAACCACCGTTGGCGCCCTGGCGCGACACCCACGTCTGTGTGCGCGGGCCGGTGGTTGCCTGCATGCAGGAATCGTTTGCCGAAGACTGGTTCTGGGCAGCGCGATCATTGCCACCGCTGATCCTGCCGGACGTGTATCCGGACGACGGTGTGCTCTGCCAATTACTCGCCAGCGGCCCGGCCGATTCCTACGAAACCTGTTCATTGTTCTTCGTTGAAGCCATCCATGCGGCGATAGAGCGGGTTTGGATCACCAGCCCCTACTTCATCCCCGACGAAGCAGTGTTTGCGGCGTTGAGACTGGCGGTGCTGCGCGGCGTTGATGTGCGGCTGCTGCTGCCCTCACGACCGGACCACCGAATCGTCTACGCCGCCTCGAGCCTCTATGCCTTCGAAGCCGTACGCGCAGGCGTGCGAGTGTTTCGGTACCAGCCGGGGTTCCTGCATCAGAAAGTGGTGTTGGTGGACAGCGAAATCAGCGCCATCGGCAGCGCCAATATGGATAACCGTTCGTTCCGGCTCAATTTCGAAGTGATGTTGCTGACCGTCGACAGCACGTTTGCCGCCGAGGTGGAACAAATGCTCAACGATGACTTCGCCCAGGCCCACGAGATCGCCAAAGAAGAAAGCCGGGAGACCCGCCGCCTGCAACAGGTCGGCATGCGGATCGCCCGGCTTATCTCACCGATTCTCTAAAGGTAGATGTCGTCTCGGGTCCATGGCAGTTCATGGCTGCCATCGGCGTGGGCTTTCACCGCCAGGATCTGGTGCAGATTGATCCAGCCTCTGGCGAACGCATAAGCGCATCCTGCCAGGTACAACCGCCAGATCCGCAGCGCCTGTTCCGGAACCAGTCTGGAAGCCGCTTCCAGATTGTCCTCCAGGCGTTCGCTCCAATGATCCAGGGTACGTGCGTAGTGCAGGCGCAGACTCTCGACGTCGACGATCTCCAGCCCGGCTTCGCTGATCTCGGCGGAGATCATCGACAGGTGCGGCAACTCGCCGTTGGGGAACACATACTTCTCGATGAAATCACCGACACCGCGTCCCACTGGACGGCCATCAGTGTGTTTGGCGGTAATGCCGTGGTTCATCACCAGGCCGCCCTCTTTCACCGCGCCGAACAACGTTTTGCAGTACTCGGCCAGGTTGGCGTGGCCAACGTGTTCGAACATGCCGACGCTGACCACTTTGTCGAAGCGCCCGTCCTGAGGCAGATCGCGGTAGTCGAGCAGTTGCAGTTCGACCAAGTCGTCCAGGCCTTCGGCGCTGACCCTTTCACGGGCCAAATCCAGTTGCGCTTTACTCAGGGTAATTCCGAATACTTTCGCGCCGAACTCACGCGCCGCAAACCGGGCCAGCCCACCCCAACCGCAACCAACATCGAGCAGGTATTCACCCGGTTGCAGCCGCAGTTTGCGACACAGGTGGCGGAATTTGGCTTGTTGGGCTTGCTCCAGCGTTTCGCTGCCGGTCTCGAAATAGGCGCAAGAGTACGCCATGTCACTGTCGAGCCACAGCTGGTAAAACGCATTGGAAAGGTCGTAGTGGTAGGAAATCGCCTTCGCGTCGGTTTCCTTGTCATGGGCGGTGCGCACTGGCTGACTGTCTTGGTCACCGAGCAATTTCTGGCTCCACTCATCACAGATACGTATCACGTCGCTGATGGAACCTTCGAGCTCAAGTTTACCTTCGACGAACGCCGCTCCAAGCGCGTCCAGGCTTGGATGGGTGAACTGGGAAACCATTTGTGGGTCCTTGACCACAATAGTGACGCTGGGCGTCGGCCCCAGATTGAATTCATGGCCGTCCCAGAGTCGCAGGCGTAACGGTAACTGCAGATTCTGTAAGGCCGGTGGAAGTTGCGCGAGCATAGAGAATCACCCCTTGTTTCAGACGTCTGATTTGAGGGTAGACCATCCTTGAAAAATAGCTGGCTATCGATTTAATAGCGTTTTTGTATAACTCGCGGCGCCGTAACCAGCCGTCGGGGGCGATGGTCCTTACCCTAGATGACTACGAACTTGAAGTGCAGTTCTAAAAAGTTAGTGTTGCCTTCATCTCCTTGGTTTAGAGCCTTTCAAGCCTCGTCTTTGATTTTCAATAATGGCTCCTGAAAACGCAGCAGACGCCCCGCGTTTCCGAGCACCAGCAACGTACTGAGGTTATGCAGCAACGCCGCAATCATCGCCCCCGCAGCGCCGAGCCAGCCGAATGCGGCGAAGGCAACAATCGCGAGGGTCCAGCCCAGGCCGATGATCACGTTGACCTGCAAGGTCTGCCGGCATTGGCGACTCAACCGTACACAGGTTCCAAGACGACGCAGGTCGCTGCCAATCAGCACAATGTCCGCCGACGCCAATGCGATGTCCGCACCTCCCGCGCCCATGGCCACACCCACCACGCCGGCCTTGAGTGCCAGCGAATCGTTGATGCCATCCCCCACCACCATCGGCCGGAACCCGTTGCCGATTTCCGCCAGTACGCGATTGAGTTTGTCCTCAGGCAAGGCCTGCGCCTCAACATCACTGATACCGACATCGCGCGCCAGCGTGTGCGCCACGCTTTGCCGATCTCCAGTGAGCAGCAACTGGCGACCCAAACCCAGCTCACGTAATTCGCTCAAGGCAAAACGCGCCTCAGGTTTGACGCTGTCGGCCAGCAAGAGCCAGGCAAGGAATTCACCGTTGAGTGCAAGCCCGGCAATCGGGCCATCGTGTTCGGGAACGGCCGAAGTGGCGATGCCCAGTTGCGCGAACAATTCCGGACGACCGAGCGCTGCCTCGCCCTGCTCCGTCATCGCCACCACGCCCAGACCCTGGCGTTCACGGATGTCCGAGAGCAGCAGAAAATGTTCCTGCGGGACCAACCCGGCGAGCGCACGGCTGACCGGATGACTGCTGGCCGAGCCGAGGCTGGCGGCGAGTTTGAGTACGTGGCTGCGGTCCTCCAGCGGGCTGTCGATGGACTGCAACCGCAAGGTGCCAAACGTCAGGGTTCCGGTCTTGTCGACCACCAGCGAAGTCAGGTCCGCCAGCTCTTCAAGAAACGCCGAACTGCGGATCAGAATCCCGTGCCGCGCCGCCACCGCCACGCCGGCAATCGCCGTGGCCGGAGCCGATAACACCAACGCGCAAGGACACGCCGCCACCAACACCGCGAGCATTGCCTGAGCATCGTTGGTGACGAACCAGGTCACCGCGGCCAACAGCAACACCAGCACCATGTAGCTGCCGGCGTAGCGTTCGAGCAAACGCGTAATCGGCGGCTTGGAGCGCTCGGCGCTTTGCATCAGGGCAATGACTTTACCGAGGGTCGATTCGTTGCCGGTGCGCGTCACTTCGATGCGCAGCAGACCGTCGAGGTTGATTGCCCCGCCAAACACCTGCATGCCGACGCCGGCCTCGATCGGCACCGACTCGCCGGTAATCGACGCCGTGTCGAGGCTCGCCTGACCGGACAACACCCGACCATCGGCCGGCACCCGATCACCCGCACGCACTTCCACAATGTCGCCGGGCTTGAGTGTGCCGTTGTCGACTTCGACGATGGCTCCGTCAGCCTCAACCTTGCGCGCGTGACTGCGTGTCAGTTTGCCGAGGGCACGAATCGCTTCCTGGGAACCGATCACACTGCGCTCTTCCAATACGTGGCCGAAGATCATGATGATCGGCAGCAGCGCGGCGGTCAGCAGATCGCCCGTGGCCCAGGCGCCGAGCATGGCGAGGGCGATCAGCTGATCGGTGATCCCGTGCAGGCTCGGATAACGCAGGCTGTACCACGCCGAACGCATCACCGGCACGGCCACCAGTAACGAAGCAAAACCCAACAGCAATTGACTGACGCCGGTCTGCTCCGGCGACAGCCAGCGCCAGACCAAACCGAGGCTGAGCAAGCCCAGTGCGAGCATGGCCAGGGTCAATTGGCGTGCAGCGCTGCGTTGTTCAGCCGAGGACAACAGGCTCGGTGCGGCGGCGGTGTGGGCGGTCATTGTGCTGCTCCCTGAATGATCAGGCGGGAATCGTCTTTCGGGTTGACCGTCGTCACCGAGCCGGCCTGGCCGAGAATCTTCGGCATCCGTTCGCGGTAAATGCGCAGCAACATTTGCGGGTCGGTGCCCTGTTGTTGCGCCTTGGCCAAGCTCAACACTGTGGCGGTATCGGCCGAGGCTTTGGCCAGCCGTTCGCTCGCCTGGGCATGGGCGACTTGCAGCGTTCGGTCACCTTTTTCATTGGCCGCCTGGGTCAGTTTCTCGGCCTCGGTGCGCGCATTGGCGACGGCTTTATCGGCTTGTTGGCTGGCGGTTAATACCGCATTGAACGCATTCACCGCTGGGCCGGGCAGGCTCGATTGCACGTCGACTCGCGACACTTCGATACCCAGTCCCTGCCCCGTCGCGGTCAGCTCTGCCAGACGCTGATTGATGCCTTGCACCAAATCACCCCGCAGGCGTTCGCGGCGTTCGGCCGCCTGATTGTCGGTGCCGATCAGCTCGGGTCGCGCCACCAGAATGGTGTCCAGGTCTCGCGCAGCAGTCAGGGCAACAGCGCTGCGAGTGACCAACCGATCGAGTGCCGGCAGCACATGTTCACCTTGGAGCACGAACGCGTAGGGCTCGGTGACCTTGTAGAAAACCCGCACATCCAGCTGCACCACACCTGCATCACCGGTCAGCAAATAACCCGACCCCGCAAGCGCATCGCTCAGCGGTGTAGCGAAAGAGGCCAACCGATCAGCCTGCGATGCGGCGTCGCTGCGAAGCAGGTTTTCGACCCGACGCTCGATCACCCGGTCGGCTGCGGGCAACAAAATCACCTGTTCAAAAGGACGCGGCCAAGCCAGCAGCAACCCGGCATTCTGGATGCGATCCAAAGCGCCAAAATGCAAAACCACCGCACGATTCTGTGGATCAATCTGCCGCACATTGGAGAATGCCCAGGCCAACGCGGCGAGAACTGTCACCGCATACAGCGCCAGAAACGCCAATCGCCCGGCCTGAATCCAAGGGCTACTTAACTCATGTGTTCCACGTGGAACTAAATTCATGGCTGCGACCCGGACTTGTTATCGAGGGTCGGCGGACCATCCACCAACACCCGGAAAGGCGCGGCATCGGTGCGCAATATCAGTTTGGTGCCCGGGGTGACGATCGTGCCCAAGGTATCGAGGGAGCGCAGCAAGTTGTAGAGCTGCGGTGAACCGGCGTAGGCACGGCCATAAATCTGCGCAGCTTCGACCCGTGATTGGGCTTCGATGTCAGCGGCTTTCACCGTCGCATCGGCTTGCACGATGCGCGCATCACGTTCGGCAGCCGAGCGGATTTGCGCAGCTTCTCGCTTGCCGATGGCGGTGCGTTCCGTGGCAATTGTTTCACGCTCGGCGCGCATGCGGTCGACGGTGGCGGTGAGCGTCACCGACGGCAGGGTCAAACGCTCGATACCCACTTGCAGCACTCGAACGCCATACGTGGTCAGCAACTGCTGATCGATCTGCTTACGCAGCTGCGCTTCGAAGTCGGCAATGTGGACCTGACTGGCGTCGGTGTTCACCAGGTTTGCCAGATCGAAACTGCTCGCCGTGGTTTCCAGTGCAGAGCCCACAAACGTACGAATCTGCCGCGCCGCTTCGTCCGGCTGATTCTGCACGGCTCGCATAAAGCGCTGCACGTTGTCCGGATCGCCCTGCACCTGCCACGCCACATACGCCTGAACAATGATGCGCAAACCGTCGCGCGTCCCCACATCCTGCAAACCGCTGGAGGTGGTGCGCAGCCGCAAATCGACAGGAATGGCCGCCTCAAACGGTGCCGGCCAACGCCAGCCAAGGCCCGGCTCCAGCAACACCCGCGACGGATTGCCGAAGCGAGTGATCACCGTGGCCTCCCCCGAGCGCACTTGAACCAGACTCGCTGCCGCGATGGCGAATGCCACGAGCAACGCCGCCCAGCCCATGCGCCGCCACGGGAACGGGCCGGCTTCTTGGGGATCACCGTGATGATGGTGGTGACCGTGGTGATGTCCGCCATGGCCGTGATCGTGGCCGGCGTGGTCATCGTGATCGTGAGTGTGCGACTGGCTCAATTGGCAGCTCCTGGCTGAGCGCTATTGCGCGGCGACGCAGGATCGGCCGGCAGCGTGAAAGTACGTAGGTCGATGGTCGGTGCATTGTTGCTGCCACCCAGTCGATGATCGAGGACCAGCAGTTTGGCGTTGGCCAGGCCTTGGGTCAGTTGGCTGAAATACTGTTCCAGCACGAACGCCTGGCCGGCACTGGCATACGCTTTTTGTTCGGCTGTGAATTTCAGATCCGCCGCTTGGGCGGTGGAGTTGATTTCATGCGCACTGGCTGTCGCTTGATCGCGAGCGATGCTGGCCTGCAACTGCGCCTGATTGGTCGCCTCCGCTGCCGCACCGCGCTCGCGTGAGATCAATGCCTGGGCACCAATCTGCGCCGCCTGAACACCGTGATAAGCATTGGCCGCACCGGCCGGCGGGTGAATCGCCTCAACCACCGTGGCGAGAATCTCAACGCCGCTGTCGAGTTTCTGCAGATCAGATTGAACGGCGCGGCCGATCTCTTCGGCCAGCCCTACCCTGTCTTCGCCCAGCAAACCATCGAGGGTTCGCGAAGCAAAGTCGTGAACCAGAATCCGGCTGGCGGTGCTGCGAATCAGCGTCGGTACATCGGCGCTGTTGTACGTCGCGGCCAACGCCGCTTGATCGGTCAGGCCGATGCGATAGACAAAACGCACGTCCATGTTGACGATCTGAAAGCTCTGTTTTTCGGCACGGCTGCTGGCGATGACCTGGGATTTATCGTTCACATGGCTGGCGTCCCATAAGCGATTGGCAATTGCCGGTGCCGGGCCTTCCGCAGGCTCCAACACAACCGGCGCCGACGTTTCGCCAACGCTGGTCGCCAACTCGTGAACCACGCCGTTTTCAACGCTCAACACCCGACCCAACGGCCACGGCAAACCGGCGTGCAAACCCGGACCGAACACTTCCACCGGTTTGCCGAAACGCTCGTAGATGCCCCGCCCTTGCAGCGGTATTTCGTGAATGCCGGTGAGCGACCACCCAACAATCGCCACCACCGCCATCACCGGCAAAAATGCCCGGCGCATATAGGTGAAAGCCCAAATTTGCCGCAAGTCGATGCCGAAGCGGTTATGCAGTTCATGCTGCAATGCCAGCAACGGTTGTGGCGGCCAGCGCAGCATGTCGGCGACGAAGCTGCGTGCCAGCAACGTCGGTTCAAGTTGTTCACGGCGAGGACTGAACAGCGACAGCACGGCGCGCAACAGCAACTCGACCGCGACCAGCCCCGGTAGCAAGCCGATCAGCACTGCCAACCGCGCCGGCCAGACCGATGCTTCGCTGCTGAACAACAGACACAAAGCGCTTAACACCAGGCAAATGATCGCCACCCGGCTCAGTTGCGCCAACTGCCCCGCCTCTGGCCATTGGGCGACGTTTTCCTGGGCGAGTTGACGCTCAAGTACCAGCAAACCGAAGGCCAGCAATAACGACAACGCGGCGCCGACGCTCGCCGACAGGCCCAACGCAGCGGGCGGCAACGCGAGGTTCCAGAACTGACTGATGCTGAAGATCGTCAACAGCGCCCAACCAGCGAGCCACAAGGTCGACGTGCCGATCTGCCCGAGCATGCGCACCCAGCGCTGACTGAGTCGTTCCAGCAGGCGCTCATACCAGCCTTCAGGAGCAACGGCTTCTTCTGTTACCACCACCGGCAGCGTCGGACTCATCGCCCGTGCGCGCCACTGAGTGACCCACCACGCCGATTGCAGACCGGCAATCAGCACCAGCAAACCGGCGCTCTGACTGACCAGCAACGGAGCCCACAGCGACAGCGGTGCAAACAGCCCCACGAAAAACGCCAGCAGCAAACCGAGCGCCGCCAAGGCGCCCAGGCCGATGGCGAACTGCCGCAATCGCCGCCCTTGAAAGACCGCCTGCTGAAAGCGCGGCAGCCCTGCTACCTGTGTTTCATCGACTTCGAGATCGACTTGCATACCACCCCAGTGCTTATCATTGGCCACATCGAAGTTCGTTACGATATAACGAAAGCGGTGAAATTTTTGTACTAATTCGTTCTATCTAAAGACGCTCAACCTGTCGCCTTGCTGAAGCCTTGACCGAAATAGCCCGGAACGCACATATTACGTCCGTAATTTTAATCAAAGGCTACGGTTACCCAGCCATTTCCCTTTCAGTCCAGGAGTACATCCATGAGCACTTATGACGTCGTGATTCTGGGCGGTGGCCCCGGCGGATACAACGCAGCGATCCGCGCTGGTCAGTTGGGCCTGAAAGCGGCGTGCGTGGAAGGTCGCGCGACGCTCGGCGGGACCTGCCTTAACGTCGGTTGCATGCCCTCCAAGGCGCTTCTGCATGCCTCGGAACTCTACGACGCGGCCATGGGCACGGAATTCGCCAACCTGGGGATCGAGGTCAAACCCACCCTCAACCTCGCCCAGATGATGAAACAGAAAGATGAAAGCGTGACCGGGCTGACCAAGGGCATCGAATTTCTGTTTCGCAAAAACAAAGTCGACTGGATCAAGGGCTGGGGGCACATCGACGGGCCGGGCAAAGTGACGGTGACCGATAACCAGGGTGGCAAGACCGAACTGAGCGCCAAGGACATCATCATCGCCACCGGCTCCGAGCCCACTCCCCTGCCCGGCGTCGAGATCGACAACAAGCGCATCCTCGACTCCACCGGCGCGCTGTCACTGGCCGAAGTGCCGAAGCACCTGGTGGTGATCGGTGCCGGCGTGATCGGCCTGGAACTGGGCTCGGTATGGCGGCGCCTGGGCGCTCAGGTGACGGTGGTCGAATTTCTCGACCGGATCTGCCCTGGCGTCGATGGTGAAGCCGGCAAAACCCTGCAGCGCTCGCTGAGCAAACAGGGCATCGGCTTCAAATTGAGCTCAAAAGTCACCCGTGCCACCCCCTCGGCAACCGGCGTTCTGCTCAGCGTCGAACCCGCAGCCGGTGGCACGGCCGAAACGATAGAGGCCGATTACGTGCTGGTGTCCATCGGTCGTCGTCCTTATACCCAAGGTCTGGGTCTGGAAAACGTCGGCCTCACCACCGACAAGCGCGGCATGCTCGCCAACAAGGGCCACCGCACCGAAGCCGCTGGCGTGTGGGTGATCGGCGACGTCACGTCCGGGCCGATGCTCGCCCACAAGGCCGAAGATGAAGCCATGGCCTGCATCGAGCAGATCGTCGGCAAGGCGGGCGAGGTCAACTACGACCTGATTCCCAACGTCATTTACACCAAGCCTGAGCTGGCCAGCGTCGGCAAGACTGAAGAGCAGCTTAAGGCTGAAGGCCGCGCGTACAAAGTCGGCAAATTCCCCTTCACTGCCAACAGCCGGGCGAAGATCAACCACGAGACCGAAGGTTTCGCCAAAGTGCTAGCCGATGAGCGCACCGACGAGATACTCGGCGTGCACCTTGTGGGGCCGAGTGTCAGTGAAATGATTGGTGAATATTGCGTGGCGATGGAATTCAGCGCTTCGGCGGAAGACATTGCGTTGACGTGCCATCCGCATCCGACGCGGTCCGAGGCGTTGCGCCAGGCGGCGATGAATGTTGAGGGGATGGCGACGCAGATGTAAGACAGACTGGCAAATTGTTGTCGCCCATCATGCCGCCATCGCGAGCAGGCTCGCGATGGGGTCGACTCGGTCTCAACCTGGCAAATGCCCCAACGGCAACGCCCCCGGCGTCTTCACCGTGTGAATCGCAAAGTTGCTGCGGATGTCGCTCACGCCCGGCAGTTTCAGCAATCGCTCCGTAAGAAAGCGGTCATACCCGCGCAAATCCGGCACCACCACTTGCAGCAGAAAATCCGATTCCCCTGACACCAGAAACGCCGAAATCACTTCGGGCAGTGCCGTCACGGCCTGGCGAAAGGCTTCGGCCTGTTCATCGTTGTGGCGCTCCACCTTGACCCCGACAAACACCGTCAACCCAAGCCCCACTTCATCCCGATCAAGATTGGCCTGATAGCCGCGAATCACGCCAGCCTCCTCCAACATCCGCACCCGGCGCAAACACGGCGAAGCGGACAAACCGATCTCATCGGCCAGTTGCACATTGCTCAGGCGCCCGTCCCGTTGCAGGGCTGCGAGGATTTTCCGGTCGTAGGCGTCCAGTTTCATGGTTTGGCAGATCCTGATGGTTTGGTCGTCGTGAAGTGGCAGGTTATGCCAATTATCGATCCTTTAGAAGCTGACTACGCAAGCACCTGCCTCACTCTTCAGCCCTAGACTGGCGCTACCGAATCGACAACGAATGGGGTGCAACGTGGAAGGACTCTGGCTATTTTTCATGGCGCTGGCGGTGGTGTATCTGTTGCCCGGCCCGGACATGATCCTGCTGCTGCAAACCGGCGCCCGTCAGGGCAAAGGCGCGGCATTGGCGACGGCGGTGGGTCTGGGCATTGCCCGTGGTTGTCATGTGGCGTTGGCCGCGTTGGGGCTGGCGGCGCTGTTCAAAGCCGCGCCGTGGACCTTCGACGTGGTGCGGCTGGCGGGGGCCGCGTACCTGCTGTGGATTGGCATTCAGTGCCTGCGAACCACGATGTTGCCGAACCTGAATGGCAACGACGCCGCCCTCGAAAAACCTCGCTGGCAGGACGCGATCCAGCGTGGCTTGCTGACCAACCTGCTCAACCCCAAGGCGTTGCTGTTCTGCTCAGTGTTGCTGCCGCAGTTCATCAACCCTCACGCCGGACCGGTGCTCGCGCAATTTGCGGTATTGGGCGTGCTGCTGGTCGGCGTCGGTTTGCTCTTCGACAGCGCCTACGCCTTGACCGGCGCCGCTCTGGGCCGCTGGCTGCAACGCAGTCCCTCGGCCCAGCGCCTGCAACAGTGGTTGTTCGGCAGCCTGTTGATCGGTTTCGCTGTGCGGCTGACCTTTGTTCAACAGGCCTGAACCTTACTGCGTCTTACGACGGCGGCGCCGGTTGATCAGCAATAGCGCCGCTGCCGCCACCGCGATGACGCCACCGATCTGCAACGGCCATTTATACGGCCGCAGAACCGTACGGGTGGCATCAGTCGCCTGGGTCACATAACGTTTGCTGGCATTCTCGAAGTCGGGATACGGGCACTGATGGCCGAAATCCACCGCCCACTCCACGTACGGCCCCTCTTTGACGTAGCGCTGGTAAAGCGCACTTTGGTCTTCAAGGCTGCTGTTCCATCCCGCCGCCGAGCACAACACCGCCGCAAAGGCCTGGCTGGTGTGAGGCAGGTTATCGGCGGCGCGACTGGCCAAGGCCGTGGCGACGAATCGATAGTGGTAGCGCTCGTCGGGCTTGGCGGCACTGGCCTGTTGGCGCTGGACCTCACCTTCGGCCACCAACGGGCCTACCTTGAGTTCAGCCGTCTCCAGGCTGTAATTGCCGCCAAACGTGGCGTAGTCCGGGGCCATTTCATAACCCAGTATGTCCATGCCCCACTCGCGTGCCGTCCAGGCAGCATTGAATAGAGCAGCGGCGCGCGTGGTCGGCCACCACGCCGCATCGGCAAGCTGCCGCTGTTGCGCATACAACCGGGCTTTTTTCTGTAGATCCGGGTTATCGAAGTAGGCCAGCGCTTCGTCGTAGCGCTCTTCGCGCAACAACCGACGCCCGAGCAGATTGCGCAGTTGCGCCGCCACCGGCAACGGCACGTAATTGTCGCGGTCCTGCTGACTGAGAGCTGGCGGCGCCGGCACCTGGGTGTCGACGTAATGCTTGAGTTCATCGACGGTCAGCACGCGCTCGGCAACGGTCGCGGCATCGAACCAATAGATGCTTTGGCTGCGATAAAGCTGATCGAACGCTTGCAGATAATCCCCGCGTTGCAGCGCCAGAATCGCGCTTTCACCCTCGACCCGGCACTTGGGCTGGAGGCTTTCAAAATCGTAATCGGGCGTGCGTCGCTCGCCCCATGACTCGCTCTGCGGGAAGGCCTGGGCTGCCTTGGCATACGCCGCAGCCGCTGCGTTTTTGTCGCCCTCACGCAGCGCCAGTTTCGCCCGCAGCCACCACGCCAGACCACCGTCCCCGGCGTGTTCAAGGAACGCCTTGGCGCTGGCGTAATCGCCCTGTTGATAATTCATCGCCGCCAAGCGGTCAGCGTTGTCCAGACTGCCGCGCGTGCTGCTTTGCAAAAGTTTGATCAGTTTCAGTTCGTTTGGCGGTTGATCACCGAATGACCAGCCCAGGCGACTGATCAGCGACGCTGTCACCAGTTGCTGCACCGGTTTGCCCTTGAGCAACTCGGTCAACTGAGCCTCAGGCATCGCCAGCAGATCCGCCATCAACAGCTTTAGCGAGGTGTAACCCACCGCCGAGCCGTGACGATTTTGCGTGGCGTACAGGTTGATGGCGCGGTTCCAGTCGCCAGCGGTGCGTGCCACGCGGGCTTCTTCGCCGAGGCTGGCGACACCCAGTTCCAGCGGGTCGCTGAAGCCGTCGATGCTCAGCTGACGGGTCTGCTCGAAAGCCTTTCGCGACTGCGCCAGCAGGTCGGGCGTTGCGTCTGCTTCGGCGCTCATGGCAAACAACGCCCGACCCAGCGAATACGCTGCCCAAGTGCTGCGCAATGCGCGTTGATCCGCTGGCAGCGCCAGTACTTTCTGGAAATATTCGGCGGCCAGTGCGTGATCACCGGCGTTAAACGCCACCGCACCCGCCAGATAGAACCTGAGCTCGGCCGCCAGGCTCGCGCCCTCGGTTTCGACTTGATGGGCATCGGTCAGCGCGCGCAGTTGTTTGACCAGCGCTTGCTGCTGCTCCGTCAAACCGGCCTGCTCGGCCTTGTCCCGCTGCTCTGCGTAGTCGATCGCCTCCATGCTGTAAGGGGACGCCTCGACGTTCTTGAGCCCTGCGATCATGTGCCCGAGTCGGTTGATCTCGAACTGGAAGTTGCCTTCCGGCAGCTCCGCCAGCGACTGGGCGCGGTTGTCCAGCAAGCGCATCGGGAAGTCCGGCCCACAGGCCAGCGCCGAACCCAGCGGCAGGCTGAGGCTCAGGCAAAGAAAATGGCGGGGCCAGTTACGGGTGAACATTCGAACCTCCTTGATCAATGTGTGCGCAGCGTGCCCAACCGATGGCGCGCTGCTCGCCGGCCGGTATCCGGCCGTCGCGCAGGCGGGTGAAGGTAAGCAGATCCGGGCTTTGTTGCAACGCATAACCGGCCAGTGCATCGGCACCGTCGCAACCGCGAACCGCCAGCGTTACGCGTTCAGGCCAGGCGCTGTCGAGGTTGCCTTGATTGCTGACGCTGATGTCATAGAGGTCGTCTTGCGCGCTGAGTTTCAAACTCAAGCGACTGTCGAGCGAATCTCCGCGAGCGACAGCACTCAGCGTGGCCAGACTCCAGGCCCGGCGATCACCCGCCAGCGGCAGGCGAAACCAGATCAGGCCGGCCAGATGCGCCGGTGGGTCGGCGCGCAGCTCGGCGGCGAGTTTGCTCAGCTGCAAGGGGTCCGCCAGCAATTCTCGACGTTGGCCGGTGCGCTCGACAGGCACTTCGCTTTCCACGACTGGGGTTCCACTGGCCCCCGGCAACAGGGCCACGCCATAGGCGGGCAGCGCCAGGTAAAAGGGTTTCGAGGTGATACGGCTCCAGGCCATGGCCCATTGCCTGGCTTGATCGGGGTCAAACAAGCCACGACGCGGATCGCTCACCGCGTGCACCTGCAATACGCTGCTGTCGACGGTCGCCAACAGTGCCGGCAACTCGGGGCTGTCGAGCCAGGCCGGTAATGCGGTGATGCTCAGCGGCAACGAGGCTGGCAGCGCGCCGCGCAGGTGCATCAGAAATTCCCGATAAGCCGGTAGCCGAGCGCTGCCCGCATCGTGGTCGATTTCCACGCCGGAGAGCGTCAGCCCCTGCCCTTGCCAATCGCTGAGTACTTGCTGGATTTGCGCCGTGACGTCGTCCTGATCCAGTGCCTTGAGCTGGCCATCAAGACGAATCACCGCAATCAGCGGTCGGCCATCACGTTTGAGCAGCGCCGGATCTATTCGCGCCCGGCTCCAGCCCGCCTGAGGAAATGCCTGCAAGGCCAGTACCCGCAAGGTCGAGAAGTCAGCGCGACTGTCCCGCAGTGCAGCGTCATGCGCCGACGTCCATTGCCGTTGCCAGACGTAGAGTTGCTGATCGAGCGCTGGCGCGTCCTTTTGCTCACAACCGTTGAGCAGCACCAATGCGGCAAGCACCGCCGCCAGTCGAACAAAAAAATCCATGAATCCCCTTTCTCTGTAGCAGCTGCCGAGCAGCGCGAGGCTGCGTTCGGTTCGGGCCGCGTTCGGACGCAGCAGTCGTAAATCCTGAATGCACGGTTTACCTGAAAAACCGCGTCGCCTGATTTTACGACTGCTTCGTCCGAACGCGGCCCGAACCGAACGCAGCCTCACGCTGCTCGGCAGCTGCTACAAAGAGTGCCTACACCAGTGGCTTGCGGGCAATGATCACCTGACTTTTCGCCACGACCGCGTCCAGCGCCTGCTTGATCTGCGCACCCCGCGGCGACGCCAGAATGGCCTGCCACGTGTCGGCCCAGTGGTTGAGCAACGGGTGGTCGGGATTGCTGAAGTCGACCTTGGCTTCCCAGAACAACAGCATCCACATCGACCAGTAAAACCCGTACTGGCTGTGGCTGAGCACTTCCAGGCCGGCGTCGCTGACCATCGCCTTGAACTGTTCTTCACTGATGATGCGAATGTGGTTGGGCTTCTGGAAATACTCGGGCGCCGCGATGTCTTTTTGCAGGTCTTCGGAACTTGGGTGCGGGACGCTGAGCAGATACAGCGCGCCCGGTTTGCCAACTCGAACCAATTCAGCGAGGAACTGCGCCGGATCGTCCACGTGTTCGATGACTTCGGTGGACACCACGCGGGTGGCCGTTGCATCGGCAATCGGCAGCGGATTGCAGTCGGTGACGTGGCATTCGACGTCCCGCGCCGGCGTGTCGCTCAGGCGCTGACGGGTGGCTTCGACCTTGGCCGCGTCGATGTCGGCGATGATGATCTTTGCCCCGCGCATGCCGCAGAAATGCACGTTGCCGCCGTCACCGCAGCCGACGTCCAGCAGCGTGTCCTCGGCAGTGACCGGGAACCCTGTGAACAGCTCGCCGGTTTGCTGATTGAACCAGCCACTGAGCATCGCGTCGTGCAGGCCGAGCATGTACGGATCGACCTTCTCGACCTTGTCCGCTACCGGCTGCGCGGGAGCGGGCGTACCCGTCGTGAGTTTCTTCAAAAGGCTCAGCATGAGGTAGCTCCAGAGGTTTGGGCGGCTGTTCGGAACGTGCCCAGGCGTGTGACCAGCGAGGCACCGCGGTTACGCATGGGCATTTCGATAAAGCGGTAGTTGAGTTCGCTCAACAAGGCGATCAGCCCGCCAGCAATCATCAGCGTCAGGATCGGGTGACCCGCCGGATTGGGCAGCCCGGCAGCCTGCAAACGGAAAGTAATTTCGCGCACCAGCAAATACGCCGGAATGTGGATCAGGTAGATCCCGTAGGAGCGACTGCCGACCCACGTCATCAGGTTCTTGAACACGCCCCGTGGCATCAGGTAATCGCGATGGTAGGAAGCGATCCACACCAGCACCGCGCACAACACGGCAATCGCGCCGATGCGGTAGTGGGTGAGGGTGAAGCGATCCGTCGCCATGAAACTGAGCACCAGCGACAGCACGACCAGCGCCGTCACACCGGCCCATGGACGGCGCAAAAACGTCGGCTCCCAGCGCAGATATGAGGGTTGCACACTCCACATCGCCAACAGGATGCCGAGGGCCAGCGCATCGGTGCGAACCATCATCAGGATCGGCGTGCGCACCGTGAACAATTGCACCGCGACCAGCGCCAGCAGGGCCCAGACCAGATGCTTGCGACAGATCAGAATCAACAGCGGGAACAGCAGGTAGAACTGCTCCTCCAGCGACAGGCTCCAGTACACGAAACTGGTGCCGTACTCGTAGTTATAGAAGCTGTCGGCGAAGCGGAAGTTGGCGTACTGCGCGACCCCAGCCAGGGTCGCTTGCAGGTTGGCATGCAGCGTCCCGAACGCCCCGGAGCGATTGAGGAAAATACACGCCAGCAACATCAGCGCCAGCCACAACCACGCCGACGGCAGCAATCGAAAGGCTCGGCGCAGCCAGAAATTGCGCGTCTGCTGCCAGTATTCCTGGCGCGTGCTGCAACCATGCAGCGCCGGGATCAGGCTGCGCGCGATGACGAATCCGGAGATCGCAAAAAACAGATCCACGCCCCACCACGGCTGACCCCACGCGGTGATGGCTTGCAACAGCGGCACCGGGGCCGCAAACAGGCTGTCGTGCAGGTGATGAAACAACACACCGAGCACCGCAATGCCGCGCAGCAACTCGATGTCCATAATCCGTCGGTCGTTACTCATGTCGTCCTCCTGGACGCTGCTCCGTTGTCCACCCAATTCAACACGGCGCGGATCATGCTTCGGGGGTCTCCAAAGCGACGCGGGTTTCGAGGAGCTGCGCGAAGAAGGCTTTCAATCGTTGCTCGGCGATGGCCTGGCTGCAGAATTTTTCGAGGCTGGCCACCGAATGCGTGGACATCTGCGCATAACGCCCGGCATCGTTTTTGGCGACGTCATAGCTGGCCTGATAAGCGCGGCACAACGACGCCCAGTTCGTGACGTAACGCAGGGTTCGGAACGCCCGGCGTGGGTCGTGAGGCCAGGCTGTCAGCTCGTCGGTGGAGTCGATCAGGAACGCGTTATCGGCATCCAGGTAATCGATCATCGCCGTGGTGCGTGGCGCCACCGCCGGTTTTCCGCAGGACATGAACTCCATCAGTGGCAGGCACTGGCCTTCGCCGTAGGAGGTGTTGACCACGTAGCTGGTCGCCTGCACCAGTTGCTCGTAGTCCGCATCCGCGAGGTAGCCATAAATCAGCACGATGCGGCAGCGATAGGACTGGTTTTTGTACAAATGGTGAAGGATGTCGGTCAGCGCTTCTTCGGCGTCGTGGTGGGTCAGTTTGAGTACCAGCGTCGCGTCATCCACCTCGCGGAACGTCACGCAGAAGGCACTGAGCATGTCTTCCCAATTCTTGCGCCCGTCACCCGGGTTGAACACCGAGGTGTAGATCACGCCGTCGAGTACCAACTCGAGCTCACGGGGCGGCGCTTCAAAATCGATCCCCTCACCCTCTCGCAACTGCGCCGGCCCAAAAGCCCGCAAGTCCAGCGTGCGGCTGTCCGCCACCAAGCCTTTGATCTTCAGATGCACCTGACTGGCCAGGGGTTGACGTTGCAACTGGACGCCACGCGCCGAGAATCGATCCCATACCGGCGCCGGCACCGCGACGATCGGATAGTCGACGCCCATCGCCTCGCGCACGGCGTTAACGGTGTAGCCGGAATGGGTAATCGCCGCACCTGAGTCGCGCAAAACCGTGCGCCAGTCATTGCGCGGCTCACCGGCAAAGGATTCGTTGGGAATGGTGCTGAATTCCCACGCGAACACCGGCAAGGTCGGACAGGCGAAGTGCACGGGTGTGCAATGCGGCGGCGAGAACGACAGGAACACGCAGTCTTCACCGCGGGACAGCGCGTCGAGGTACAAGGCGTCGACTTCCGTCTGCGGGTCGCTGACTTCCACCACGCGCCCCAGACGCTCCAGCACCGGCCGATACTCCTTGAGCACGAAGTAATAGCTGTACTCCGAACGGCCAAGGTTCTGGGCAATCGTGTGCTGGTTGGTTTCCGAATGAATGATGATCAGCATGAGGCGTTATCCGTCACGGCCGCTGCCGGCAAAGCCTGCGGCGTCAGCCCGAAAAAATCCGCCAGGCGCTTTTGCACCGGGGCGAAGGCGCAGTAGTCGTGCATGCGCTCGACCGCGTCGCGAGACATGCGCTGGTACTCCAGCGGTTGCTCCTTGGCCATCCGGTAGCTGTTTTCGTAGGCAGTTTTCAGCGAACCCCAGTCCGGGCGATAACGCAGGGTCCGGTAGATGATCCGGGTGTCCTGCGGCCAGATGGTCAGCTCTTCGCTGGACTTGACCACAAACGCCACGCGCTCATCGATGTAATCCTCCATGGCGGTGTGGTCCGGCGCGATCACCGGTTTACCGCTGGCCATGAACTCCATCAACGGCAGGCACAAACCCTCGCAGCGCGATGCATTGACGTAATAACTGGCCGCTTCGTACAGCCGGGCGTATTGCGGATCGTCCAGATAACCGTGCATCACCACCACCCGACAGGCGAACGGCGAGAGTTGCGCGAGCAAGGTCATCAGCTCGTCGTAGTAGGACGAAAGATCGCTTTGGGTAATCTTCAGCACCAGCGTGGCGTCATCCGTTTCGCGGAAGGCCCAGCAGAATGCGGTGATCAGTTGATGCCAGTTCTTGCGACCGTCCCGGGGGTTGAACACCGTGACGTAAACCACGCCGTCGACCTGAGTGTCGACCTGAGCGGTGGTGTCCGGCCATTTACGTGGTTCAGGCTCGTGCACTGCCATCGTCTGCGGGCCGGCGATGGCCGGCAGAAATCCGGCAAGCCGTTCATGAGCGGCGTCCGACAACAAGTCACGAACGCCTTCCCAATACCACTGGCTCAAAAAGTGAGTGCGATGCACCGGGACAGGCAGGGTTTTGCCCATGTCCCGGCGCCACATATGCAGGTAATGGCGAGCAATGACGAAGCGGCGTTTCAAGGTCAGCGGCGGTGGCTTCGCGGCTTCCGCTTCAGCCTCTCGGGCGGCGATTTCTTCGGCCGTGGGCACGACAGGGATCAGTGCGTCGGCGCTGAGCCCGAGGGTACGGGTGTCGAAAATGCAGCCCTTGATCTCCAGTGTCGAACCGGCATTGACCGGGATGCTGATGTGGCTGCTGCGGATGGCGGCGAAGTTCTCCCACAAGGGTGTGGGCAACACCAGTACCGGGAAATCGTCACCCATGGCCCGCCGAATCGCCCGGGCCGTGTGGCTGGAAAGCGTGATGACCCGGCCTTGTCGCGCCAGCATCTGCGTCCAGTCCTGGCGCGGGTCGTTGTCCCACTGCTCATCAGGAATAGAGTCGAATTCCCAGGCCACCACGCAGATCGTCGGGCACTCAAGGTCGTTCGGGGTTTTCTGCGGCGGCGTAAAGGACAGGAACAGGCTGTCTTCGCCGGCGGCCAGCAGTTGTCGATAAAGAGGATCGACCTCGGCGGTGGAGGACACCACATGCACCCGTCCGAGGCTTTCGAGGACCGGGCGATACGCCTTGAGCACGAAGTAATAACTGTATTCGGGACGACCGAGGCTCTGGCTGATGGAGCTGTCGTTGACGTCCGAGTAAAGAATGAAATTCATGGCATCCCACGATGAAACCGCCATCCCGGCAGCCTCACTCTATGACGGCAAAGCAACGGAGATCCAGCGTTTGCCGGTCGTCGTCCATCGTCTTCTTGCCCGTCTACGTTCTTGTTTTAATGGTCAGCTTCGCGGGGTGTGAATACCACCCGGCCGAACCCTGGGTAATCGTGACGAGGGGCATTCTAAACACATCCGTCGAGGATTCGTGAACCGCCCGGCGAGAATAAGTCGGGCTACGCTAACGAGAACTGACCGGTCACGGTGGGACCTGTTGAAATTACCGAGCAATTGGCACAGATTGGCTACCAAACAACTACAACAAACGTTTCGCCTGTCTTTCGACCAAGTAATCCACCCGGTCTGTCAGACATCTCCATATAGCCTGTGGGGGATGGACGAAATGCATGACCAAGGGGCCGCTGTTTGAAAAAGCGTCTGTTCGTTACGGGTCTCAGTGGATTCGTAGGACAACACATCCAATCTCGCCTGAAGGCTGATGCCTCGGAATGGGAGCTTCTGCCTGTCGCCTCCCGTTACGATCTCGCTGAGCCCGGCACCCTCGACGGTCTCTGGCCCGAGATGCCCGACGCGGTCATTCACCTGGCCGGCCAGACCTTCGTTCCCGAAGCCTTCCGCGATCCGGCACGCACGCTGAATATCAACCTGCTCGGCACCTTGAACCTGCTTCAGGCACTCAAGGCCCGGGGGTTCAAAGGTACCTTCCTGTACGTCAGCTCCGGCGACGTCTACGGCCAGGTGATCGAATCACACCTGCCGATTACCGAACTCCAGCCACCCTGCCCGCGCAATCCCTATGCCGTGAGCAAACTGTCGGCCGAATTCCTGAGCCTGCAATGGGGCTTGAGCGAAGGCTGGCCAGTGCTCGTGGCGCGCCCGTTCAACCACATCGGCACCGGCCAGAAAGACAGCTTCGTCATCGCCAGCGCCGCGCGGCAAATCAACCGCATCAAACAAGGCCTGCAAGCCCCGCAACTGGAAGTCGGTGACATTGACGTCACCCGCGATTTCCTGGATGTGGGCGACGTGGTGTCGGCCTATCTGGCGCTGCTGGAAAAGGGCACGCCGGGGCAGGTGTACAACATTTGCTCGGGGCGCGAGCAGAGCATTCGCAGTCTGATCGAACAACTGGGGGACCTCGCCCAAGTCGACCTGCAATTGATCCAGGACCCTGCGCGTCTTCGCCGCGCGGATCAGCGTCGAGTTTGCGGCAGCTCTGCCAAGCTTGCCCAGACCACAGGATGGACGCCTGAAATCACAACACAACAATCCCTGCGGGCGATCCTGTCCGACTGGGAGAAGCGAGTAAAAGAAGAATGACAAAAAGTGCATTGATCACGGGGATCACCGGTCAGGACGGCGCGTATCTGGCCAAACTGCTGCTCGACAAGGGTTATAAAGTCCACGGCCTGGTGGCACGGCGCAGCAGCGATGCGCGCTGGCGCCTGCGTGAGATGGGGGTCGAGGGCGACATCGTTTACCTGGACGGCGACATGGCCGATGCGTGCTCGGTGCAGCGCGCGGTGATCAAGTCCGCCCCGGACGAAATCTACAACCTGGCGGCGCAAAGCTTTGTCGCGGCCTCCTGGGATCAACCGGTCACCACCGGTATCGTCGACGGGCTGGGCGTGACTCACCTGCTCGAAGCGATCCGCCAGTTCAGTCCGCACACACGTTTTTACCAAGCGTCGACCAGCGAAATGTTTGGCCTGATCCAGGCCGAGCAGCAGGACGAGAACACGCCGTTCTACCCGCGCAGCCCTTACGGCGTGGCCAAGCTTTACGGCCACTGGATCACCGTGAACTACCGCGAAAGCTTCAACCTGCACGCCAGCAGCGGCATCCTGTTCAACCACGAATCGCCCCTGCGTGGCATTGAGTTCGTGACCCGCAAAGTGACCGACGCTGCCGCCCGCATCAAACAGGGTAAACAGCAGGAACTGAGCCTGGGCAACATCGACGCCAAACGCGACTGGGGGTTTGCCGGCGACTACGTCGAAGCCATGTGGCTGATGCTGCAACAGGACAAGCCGGACGATTTTGTGGTCGCCACCGGCGTCACCACCACCGTGCGCGAGATGTGCCGCATTGCCTTCGATCACGTGGGCCTCAACTACCGCGACTTCGTGAAGATCGACCCGGCGTTCTTCCGCCCGGCCGAGGTCGAAGTGCTGCTCGGCAACCCGGCCAAAGCCCAGCGTGTATTGGGCTGGAAGCCAAAAACCGATCTGGATAGCTTGATCCGCATGATGATGGATGCGGACATGAAACGCGTCGCCAAGGAGTAGGCCATGCTGATTCCTGTGATTCTCTCCGGCGGTGCCGGTACTCGCTTGTGGCCGGTGTCCCGCGAGGGCCATCCCAAGCCGTTCATGACCCTGCCCGACGGTCAGTCGCTGCTGGGCAAGACCTATCGGCGTGCGGCCGGCCTGCTTGATGGCTGGGGCGATATCGTCACGGTGACCAACCGCGACTACTACTTCCAGAGCAAGGATCACTATCAGGATGCGCAGCTAAATCGCCATCGCGGGCACTTTCTGCTGGAGCCGACAGGCCGCAATACGGCCCCGGCTATCGCGGCTGCCGCGCTGTCGCTGAAAGCCTTGCACGGCGATGAAGCGATTATGGTTGTGATGCCTGCCGACCATTTGATCCTTGACGAAGACGCTTTGAAAACGGCGGTCGAACACGCCGTCGCGCTGGCCAAAGATGGATTCCTGGTGACATTCGGCGTGGTGCCGACCGCCCCGGAGACCGGTTTCGGCTACATCGAAACCGGCGCGGCGCTGGATGGAAAAGGCGCCACGAAGGTGGAGCGCTTCGTCGAAAAACCGGATCTGCAAACCGCCACCCATTACCTGGAAAGCGGCAAATTCCTGTGGAACTCGGGGATGTTCTGCTTCTCGGTCGCGACCGTGCTGGCCGAATTGCAGATTCATGCCCCAGAGCTGCTGGAGCAGACGCAATCCTGCATGGCGCAAAGCGCCCCCGTGGAAACGGCCGGGTGCCTGCAACAGGAATTGTCCCCGGCGTTATTCGCCGAGATCACGGATATTTCCATCGACTACGCCTTGATGGAACGCTCCGACAAAGTGGTCGTGGTGCCCGCCGGTTTCGACTGGAGCGATATCGGCTCCTGGAGCGCGGTGGCCGCGCTGGTGCCGGCGGACACGCAAAACAACCGTGCCAGCGGTGACGCGGTGTTCATCGACAGCCACAACAACTTTGTCCAGAGCGAAGACCGGCTGGTGGCGGCGGTGGGTGTAGATAACTTGATCATCATCGACACCGCCGACGCGGTGCTGGTGGCCCACGCCGATCGTGCGCAGGATGTGCGCCGGGTGGCCAAGCAGCTCAAGGACAAAAAGCACGAGGCCTATCGCCTGCACCGTACGGTCAGTCGGCCTTGGGGTACTTACACCGTGCTCGAGGAAGGCCCGCGCTTCAAGATCAAGCGCATCGTGGTCAAGCCCGGCGCCAAGTTGTCGCTGCAGATGCACCACCACCGCAATGAACACTGGGTGGTCGTCGAAGGCATGGCCAAGGTCACCAACAACGGCACCGGCACCCATCTGGTGGCCAAGAACGAATCGACCTTCATTGCCGCCGGTCACAAGCATCGCCTGGAAAACCCTGGCGTCATCGACCTGGTGATCATTGAAGTGCAAAGCGGCGAATACCTGGGAGAGGACGATATCGTTCGCTTCGAAGACCAATACGGCAGGACGGTTTGAATGCTGCTTTCCCTATACCGCTCACTGTGCAGCCATCGAGGGTTCATCCTCGGTAGCGTCCAGCGAGAGTTTCAGGCGCGTTATCGCAATTCGCTGTTCGGTGCCCTGTGGCCCGTGCTCAACCCGCTGTCGATGATCATCGTCTACACCGTGGTTTTTTCGCACATCATGCGCGCACGCCTGCCGGGTGTGGATGACAGCATGGCCTACAGCGTGTACCTGTGTGCCGGTTTGCTCGCCTGGGGACTGTTTGCGGAAATCACCCTGCGCAGCCAGAACATGTTTCTGGAAAACGCCAACCTGCTGAAGAAAATTAGCTTTCCGCGGGTCTGCCTGCCGGTGATTGTATTGATCAACGCCGGCATCAACTTCGCGATCATCATCGGCCTTTTCCTGGTTTTTCTGCTGTTCACTGGTCGTTGGCCGGGCATGGCGTTGCTGGCGTTGATACCGCTGATGGCGTTGCAAATGATGTTCTGTGCCGGGCTGGGAATGATCCTCGGCGTGTTGAATGTATTCTTCCGTGATGTCGGGCAACTCTTCGGCATCTGCCTGCAATTCTGGTTCTGGCTGACGCCCATTGTGTACCCGATGAGCATCCTGCCGGACTGGGTTCAGCGCCTGCTGCAACTCAACCCCCTGACCAACCTGATCGTCAGCTATCAAAACATGTTTCTTTACGGCCAATGGCCGGTCTGGAGTTCGCTGCTGCCGATTTTTGTCACCGGCGTGGTGTTCTGTCTGATCGGGCTGCGGCTGTTTCGCCAGCGCGTCGGCGAAATGGTGGATGAACTCTGATGGGGCATATTCGCGTCACCGGCCTGGGCAAGGCCTACAAGCAATACCCGACCCGCTGGAGCCGACTGGCCGAGTGGTTGATCCCGTTTTCGCCGATCCGTCATCACCAACACTGGGTGCTGCAAGACGTCGAATTCGAGATTGCCCCCGGTGAAGCGGTGGGCATCGTCGGGGTCAACGGCGCGGGCAAAAGCACCTTGCTGAAGATGATCACCGGCACCACCCAGGCTACGTGCGGCACGATCGAGCTCGAAGGCCGGGTAGCGGCGCTGCTGGAACTGGGCATGGGGTTTCACCCGGACTTTACCGGCCGACAGAATGCAATCATGGCCGGGCAATTGCTGGGCATGCAGGTCGATGAGATTGAAGCGCTGATGCCCGAGATCGAACATTTCGCGGAAATCGGCGAAGCCATCAACCACCCGGTGCGTACCTACTCCAGCGGCATGCAGATGCGCCTGGCGTTCAGCGTGGCCACCGCACGGCGTCCGGACATCCTGATCGTCGACGAAGCCCTGTCCGTGGGCGATGCCTACTTCCAGCACAAAAGCTTCGAGCGCATCCGCAGCTTCCGCAAGGCCGGCACCACCCTGCTGATCGTGTCCCACGACCGCTCGGCCATCCAGGCGATATGCGATTCGGCGATCCTGCTCAAGGACGGCCGCATGGCCATGCACGGCAAACCGGAAGCGGTCCTCGACTATTACAACGCCATGATGGCCGAACGTGAAGGCCAGATCGTGCGTCAGGAAATGCTCGCGGACGGGGAAGTGCAAACGGTTTCCGGTACCGGTGAAGCGGGCATCCTCAGTGTGCGGTTGCTGGACGAAAATGAACGTTCCATCGACGCCGCCGAGGTCGGTCAGCCCGTGGTGCTGGAAGTCCAGGTCGAAGTCCGTCAGGACATCGAGCGATTGGTGCTCGGCTTCATCCTCAAGGACCGTCTGGGTCAGATGATGTATGGCATCAACACCCATCGCCAGGACAAGGCCCTGACCGATCTGCACGCCGGAGAACGCTACACGTACCGTTTTGCCTTCGTCATGGGCCTGGGCAAGGGCAACTATTCCGTGTCCCTGAGCCTGTCGCGGCTGGACTCGCACCTGGATCGCAACTACGAATGGCGCGATTACGGGCTGGTGTTCCATGTGATCAACAACCGGCAGGAAGACTTCGTCGGCTGCTCGTGGCTGGCGGCGAAAACCACCATCACCCGCTCCGGGTCGATTGTTTCGGAGCGCACGCCGTGACGCGTCTTCTGGTGGAATGCACCCATGTGTTCCAGCACCCCAAGGTCAATTCGGGCATTCAGCGGGTGGTGCGTAACGTCATCAATCAACTGCCGGACAGTATCGATGGTGTCGAGTGCATCCCGGTGGTGATGCTCAACGGCAAACTCTATCGGGTGCTGAAACTCGGCGCGTTGAACATACCGTTTTTCGATGGCTTGATGACGTTCGGTGGACGATTGGGACGGCTGGCTCATCGCTTCTGGCAACTGCACCAACGCTTGCACAACCGCAGCAACTCGCGAGTGGTCAAGCGCCTGCTGCACGTGGCCTACCGCGTCACGGCGATCAGCTGTTTCAGCATTCCGTTGCGTCTGATCGACGGCATCAACCAGTATCAGCTGCCCAAACGTTGCACGCCATTGCAGCACCAACCGGGGGATCAATTGGTGCTGCTGGACTCGTCCTGGCATGCTGATCTGTTCCCGGTGGTCGAACAGCTCAAGCGTGAAGGCGTGGGCATTGTTTCGGTGATTTACGACCTCATCCCGCTGACGCATCCGCAGTTCTACGACACGCGGCTGGTGCAGATTTTCAATGAGTGGTTCAACTGGGTCACCCAAACTGCCGATGGCTACGTGGCGATATCCGCCACGGTGCGCGATCAGGTGCGTGAGGAATTGCAGCGTCGGCTGGGTCCGGCCAAAGCCAATACGCTGTGGTTCGACTATTTTCATCTGGGTTCCGAACTGGACCTGAGCGAAGCCACCGCCGCCATCGAGCCGCGCCTGACCCGTGTATTCAAAACCCCGGAACCGGTGTTTTTGATGGTCAGCACCATCGAGCCGCGTAAAAACCACGATTACCTGCTCGACGCTTTCGAACGCGCCTGGGCCTCAGGTTCTCAAGCCCGGCTGTGCATCGCCGGGCGCATCGGCTGGAAATGCGACGCCCTGCTCGCCCGCGTGCGCAATCACCCGCAGCTGAACCAACGGTTGTTCATGTTCAACGATCTGAGTGACACCAGCCTCGAACACGCCTATTCCCACGCCAGCGCGCTGGTGTTTCCATCCTGGGTCGAAGGCTTCGGCCTGCCCTTGGTCGAAGCGATGCAGCGCGGTTTACCGGCGATGGGCAGCGACATCCCGGTCTTCCGTGAAATCGGCGGCGAGTTCATGGCGTACTTTGACCTGGCCGAGCCGCAAAGCCTGGCCGACCTGGTCACCGGTTTCGAACGCTCCGGGCAATTCCCGGCCGCTCGCAATGTGGCGGACTGGCAGTGGATCGGCTGGCAGGAAGCCAGTGCGCAACTGGCCGAAAGAACCCTGCGCAATCTGGTAGAAGCGCCGGCCGTGCAAGAGAGGCAACATGCGAATTGCCCTTAACGCCCGGATCCTTCAAGCCCCGCGCACCGGTATCGGCCATTACGTTGCCGAACTGGCGAACGCCCTTGCGGGTGAGCCCGATGTCGAACTGGCGCTGTTCCACGGTTGGGGCTGGAGCTCGGACTTGCCGGAAGCCGCCATGCCCGGTTATTCGCGACTGACGCCGCTGCTGCGACAGATTCCGGGGGCCTATCAGGCCCGCCGCTGGCTGGAGCAGAAACGCTTCGACCAGGGTCGCTCGCCGACCATCGACCTCTATCACGAACCGAGCCTGTGGCCGCTGTCGTTCGACGGCCCGACGGTCATCACCCTGCATGACCTGACGCACCTGCACTACCCCGAGACGCAACCACCCTCGCGCTTGCGAGAAATCGAGCGACGGTTGGCCGATGGCGTGCAGCGGGCAAGTCTGATTCTCACCGACTCGCAGTACATCGCCGACGAGGCCCAGGCGCATTTCGCGCTGCCGGCCGAGCGTTTTGTCGTCGCGCCGCTGGGCGTGGCCGCACGTTTCCACCCACGGGAACCTGAAGTCATCGATGAGGTGCTCAAGGCCCACGGCGTCGAGGCGCGGGAATACTTCCTGTGCGTCGGCACCCTGGAGCCGCGCAAGAACCTGACGCTGGCCCTGCGTGCCCACGCCCGATTGCCGGAAGCCGTGCGCCAGCGTTTTCCACTACTGATCGCCGGCATGGCCGGTTGGCAGGGCGAGCAGTTCAGTGACGAGTTGCGCGCAGCCCTGGCCACCGGCGATGTGTGCCTGCTCGGGTATCTACCCGATGAGGCTCTGGCACAGCTGCTGGCCGGCGCCCGCGCATTGATCTTTCCTTCGTTGTACGAAGGGTTCGGCCTGCCCGTTCTGGAAGCCATGGCCAGCGGGACACCGGTAATTCTGACCAATCATTCGGCCATGCCTGAGGTCGCGGGCGCCGCAGGCAACTACGTAACGCCTGACGATCCAGACAACTTGCGCGATGCCATGAGCCGACTTATCGACGACCCGCTGCATTGGCAGGCATGTCGCGAAGCCGGTTTGCAACAAGCGAAGCTTTTTTCCTGGGAGCGTTGCGCGAAGGCCACGGCCCGCGCTTACCGCCAGGCTATGGGAGACTGATATGCGCGTACTGCACTTTTATAAGACCTACCTGCCGGACTCGATGGGTGGCATCGAACAGGTCATTTTTCAGCTGTGCGAGAGCGGTGCGCGGCACTCGGTCGACAGCACGGTACTGACGTTGAGCAACAACCCGGCACCTGGCGCGTTGCAGATCCGTCAGCACCAGGTTCATCAGGCCCGGATGGATTTTCAACTGGCCTCCACCGGTTTTTCCTACAGCGTCTTCAAGCAGTTTCGTGAGCTGGCGGCTGAGGCCGACGTGATCAACTACCACTTCCCCTGGCCCTTCATGGACCTGGTGCATTTTCTCAGTGCCACTAAAAAACCCTGCGTGGTGAGTTACCACTCGGACATCATTCGTCAACGCCATTTGCTCAAGCTCTACCGTCCATTGATGCGTCGTTTTCTGGACAGCGCCGACCGAATCGTCGCGGCTTCTCCTAACTACCTTCATACCAGTGATGTGCTTCAGGAGTACCGCGAGAAAACCCGAGTCATCACCTACGGGCTGGACAAGTCAGGTTATCCACAGCCCGAAGCTGAACGTACCGAACGCTGGCGTAAACAGTTGGGTGACCGGTTCTTCCTGTTCGTCGGCGTCATGCGTTACTACAAGGGCCTGCATATTCTGCTCGAAGCGATGCAAGGGCTGAATTATCCGGTGGTGATCGTCGGCGCCGGACCACTGGAAGCCGAACTGCATGCACAGGCCAAGGCATTGGGTTTGCAGAACCTGCACTTCCTCGGGCGTTTGGGTGACGAGGACAAGGTTGCCTTGCTGGAGTTGAGTTACGCCGTGGTGTTTCCGTCGCATCTACGCTCGGAAGCGTTCGGCATCTCGCTGCTCGAAGGCGCGATGTACGGTAAACCGATGATCTCCAGCGAAATCGGCACCGGCACCAGCTACATCAACATTCACAACGAAACCGGGCTGGTGGTGCCGCCCAGTAATCCACAGGCATTCCGTGAAGCGATGCGTGCGTTGTGGGAAAACCCGGTGCGTGCGGCAGAAATGGGCGTGAAGGCTGAGGCGCGTTATCGGCAGTTATTCACCGCCGATGAAATGGGCCGCAAGTGGTCGGCGCTGTATGAAGAACTGCTGGAAGAGAAATCCCTGTCCTACGCGTAACAGCTTTTTTTGTAGGAGTGAGCCTGCTCGCGATGGCGGCGTGTCAGTCGATATCAATGTTGAATGACACACCGCATCGCGAGCAGGCTCGCTTCTACAGGGGATCAGCGGTGTGGCGCGGGTTTTGGTATGACGACGTTATCGAGCATTCGGTTCACCGCCAGCTCGGCCAGCATGACGATCTGCTGTATCGCCATCGCCGTGTGCCGGTGCGGCCCTTCCAGATACCCTGCAAAATCACTTGCCATCACGCTGGCCTGGGCCAACGACTCGCAAGTGTGGGCCAGAAGGTCTTCGTCTTTGATATCCGGCGCGATCATGAACATTGTGCTTGGCTTGCGGGCCACAGGGGATTTGAGGGCGGAGGGGTTCAGGTAGTGATCCAACGCGCGCTCGGCGGCTTCGTTGAGTTTTTTGGAGTCGATGGATTCGTAGGGGGAAACGTCGTCGGTTTCCGGGGGATTTGGTGTTTCTTTAATCATGGCTAAGACCTTTTGAGCTATGGAAGTGGAGCCGCCATATTTCGTTTTCCAGACGAAAAGGTGGCAGCTGTACGCGGACTGGAAAAACCGAGATAAAAGGTCAAAACCCGGCAGACCCGAAGGTCTCCCACGCACAGCCGCCATAACTCAAACTGAAGCCAGAAAAAGCGCCACAGTATGCCACGAGGGACATGCCTATTATCTTCGGGTTTTCCAGACCCGGTCGCTGATGTGCAGCGACCTCCAAAGCCTATCCCCCCGACTTCCGACACGACAACCGCTAGAACGTGTCGGAATCGTCCTCCAGAACAGCAACGGCTGTAGGACGTTCACAGTATTTTTCAGGCCAACATCGGCCCCAATGTGGGAGCGAGCCTGCTCGCGATGACTGTTTAACATTCAACATTGAAGTTGCCTGACACACCGCTATCGCGAGCAGGCTCGCTCCCACAGGGGATCTTCTGTGTATTCCCGATTGGTTATAAATCCAGCACCAACGGCTGCGAACCCTGCGCCGGCACCGCGCAACAAATCAGCACCTCTCCAGCATCAGGCACCTCTGCCGGAGGCTGTGGATAACTCACCTCCCCGCTGATCAAGCGGGTCTTGCAGGTTCCGCATGAATCGCCGCGGCAGCTGAATTCCGGGCGCAATCCACGGCTTTCCGCCAGCTCCAGCAAACTACCGCCCTCCGGCTGCCAGCGCGCCTCTTCTACCCGTAACCGATGTGGGAGCGAGCTTGCTCGCGATGGCGGCGTGTCAGTCGATATCAATGCTGAATGACACACCGCATCGCGAGCAGGCTCGCTCCTACAGGGGATCAGCTGTGTGGCGAAGGTTTGGGTACGGCGACGTTATCCAGCATCCGGTTTGCTGCCAGTTCCGCCAGCATGACGATCTGTTGAATCGCCATTGCCTTGTGCCGGTGCGGGCCTTCCAGATAGTCCGCGAAATCACTCGCCATTACGCTGGCCTGGGCCAGCGACTCGCAGGTATGGGCCAGCAGGTCTTCGTCTTTGATATCCGGTGCAATCAAAAACATCGTGCTGGGTTTGCGGGTGGCAGGGGATTTGAGGGCGGCGGGGTTTAGGTAGTGATCCAGCGCACGTTCGGCGGCGTCGTTGAGTTTTTTGGAATCGAAGGATTCGTAGGGGGAAACGTCATCGGTTTGTGGGGGATTCGGGGTTTCTTTGAACATGGTGAAGCTCCAAGTAAGTAATGGAGCCGCCACTGATCGCCGCGACGCGATGGTAGGTGGCAGCTGTACGCAGGTTCGCGGACCGAGCTACTTGGAAACCCGGCATACCCGAAGGTATCCCGCGCACAGCCACCATAAGACCAAACGACAAACACTGAAGGCTGGTCGGTTGAGGCGGGTGATTATGCACCAAGTAAGCTGATTCAGGCCGCGACGCCTGGACGCTGATCTGCAGCGACACCCAAAGCCTATCCCCCCGACTTCCGACACAACAACCGCTAGAACGTGTCGGAATCGTCCTCCAGAACAGCAACGGCTGTAGGACGTTCACAGTATTTTTCAGGCCAACATCGGCCCCAATGTGGGAGCGAGCCTGCTCGCGATGGCTGTTTAACATTCAACATTGAAGTTGCCTGACACACCGCTATCGCGAGCAGGCTCGCTCCCACAGGGGATCTTCTGTGTATTCCCGATTGGTTATAAATCCAGCACCAACGGCTGCGAACCCTGCGCCGGTACCGCGCAACAGATCAGCACTTCTCCAGCATCAGGCACTTCCGCCGGGGGCTGTGGATAATTCACCTCCCCGCTGATCAGGCGAGTCTTGCAGGTCCCGCATGAACCACCGCGGCAGCTGAATTCCGGGCGCAATCCACGGCTTTCCGCCAACTCCAGCAAACTGCCGCCCTCCGGCTGCCAGCGCGCCTCTTTGGCCGAGCGCTGGAACACCACGGGCACCGAAACCGTAGCGGCCGGTGGTTGCTCAATGACCACGGCGTCCGGGTCCGGCGTGCGCCGCAGCGTCGACGGGCCAAAGGTTTCGGCATGAATCCTTGCGTCGCGAATGTCCATGTCCCGCAGGGTGTCGTACAGCGCTTGGGTAAAACTGCCTGGGCCGCAGAGGACAAAATCCACTTGGTCGTAGTCTTCCACCTCGAGGATCGTCTTGAGCAGGTCGCCGTCAATCCGCCCGGTCAGGTCGAAATCTTCACCCTCGAGGGCATCCGGCTCCGGCTGACTAAGCAACCGCAGCACGCGCACCGCATCACCGAGGCCATCAAGCAAGCGGTCCAGCTCAGGACGAAACGGTTGATCGGCCAAGGTTCGCGAACTCTGGAAAAACCAGGTCGGGCGGATGCCCCGCGTGCGCAGGCCTTGATAAACCACCTCACGCACCATCGACAGCAGCGGCGTGATGCCGACACCAGCGGCCAACAGCACCAGCGGCCGCCGGTCATTGGCTGCCACGGTGAAATGCCCCTGAGGCGCGCGGGCTTCCAGCACATCGCCGACACGGATCTGCTCGTGCAAGTGCGAAGACACAAGGCCTTCACGCTTCACACTGATGCGGAAAAAGTCATCGGACGGCGCGCTCGACAGGCTATACGTGCGGATATGCACATCGCCCGCAATCTTGAATCGCAGGGGCAAATGCTGCCCGGCCTGAAACACCGGCAACCCGGCGTCATCGGCAGGCTCCAGATAGATCGAACGGATGTTGTGGCTTTCCTGTTCGATGCGCGCCACCCGCAGCGGCCGCCAGTGATCGCCCAGGGCCTTGGCTTGCAGGCGAGCGTTGGCCTGGGCCCAGGTGCCGGTCAGCAAACTGGTGGGCGACACGCCGTCAAAACGCCAGCGCAAGGCCAGCGCCGCCGGCCGACGCACCACGCGCTCCACCTCGAATATCCACAACCGCTCCGCCCCTTGAAAGGCTTCGACCTGCGGGCCTTCGAGAATGACTTGCGTGCGGCCGCTGAGGTGCAGCAAGTCGCCCGAATTGAAATCGATGAACAGCAACCCGGCACGAGGATTGATCAGCAGGTTGCCCAAGGTGTTGAAGAACAGGTTGCCAGCGAAGTCCGGGATGGTCAGGCGATTGCCTTCCACCTGGACGAAACCGGCCTGGCCACCGCGATGAGAAACATCCACCGAGCGTTGGCCGTCGACGTCCACATAACTGGCGACAAAGAAGGTATCGGCGCCCGAGATCATCGCTTGGGCTGCGTCATCCAGCGCATTGAGGTGCTGCGCGACACGGGTCGTCGGATCCGCCAAAGGCACCGAGCGAAACTGGCGCAATTGGATGTATTGCGGGCAATTGCCGAAGGACTGCTCCACCGTCACGCCGAAGCCGCTCGCGGTCACAGCGCCGACTCGGCCATTCATACGGTTGCGACGCCGGGTGTGCAGTTCGATACCGAGCAGTCCGATTGCCGCGCCTTCTTGCAACTGCGCTGGGTCGTCGCTGCCGGGCAGGCTGGCGAACTGCAACAGCGCAGGCGCTGGAGAATGAGCAAAACCCGGCGTCCCTTCCAGAATACTGGCCCAAGGGTTGCCGTCAGCATCCACCGCGCCGTACAGCATGAACGGCAATTGCTGATAGAACTGGCGGTGCTGATCCGGCATCTCGCCGCGAATCACCCTACGACCCAATGTGTCCATTCGCTCGGCCACACCCACGTGAGCCTGCAACTGTTTCTCGCCTGCGTGCCAAGGTGAACGGTCCATAACGGCTTCTCCCCTGCGCTCATCGCGCAACCAAAACGGCCCGACTGAGTCGGGCCGTGAGCTTCAGGCAGTTTTTTGCAAACCGGCGACGGTGCGCGGCATGCCGACAAACCCTGGCAAGGCTTCGATGCGCGCCAGCCAGGCACGGATGTTGGCGTAGTCATCCAGCGACACGTTGCCTTCCGGAGCATGGGCGATGTAGCTGTAGGCCGAGACATCGGCGATGGTTGGCTCGTTGCCGACAAGGTATTGCGTGGCGGCCAGTTCCTTATCGATCGCTTTGAGCCAAGTGTGGGAGTAGGCGATCACTTCTTCGGCGTTGTAAGACGCACCAAACACCGTAATCAGCCTGGCTCTTGCCGGGCCAAAGGCAATCGGCCCGGCGGCAATCGACAACCAGCGCTGAACCCTGGCCGCACCGACCGGATCGGCTGGCAGCCAGCGACCGTTGCCGTATTTCTGCGCCAGATAAACCAGAATCGCGTTGGAATCGGCCAGCACCACGCCTTGATCATCGATCGCCGGCACCTGACCTAACGGATTGAGTGCCAGGTAATCCGCCTGCTTGTGCGCGCCTTTGGCCAGATCGACAAAGATCAGCTCGGTTGGCAGTTGCATCAGCGACAGCATCAGCTCCACACGGTGAGCGTGGCCAGAGCGAGGGAAGTTGTAGAGTTTGATGGCTTGCATGGTCGACTCCGCTAAGTGGTGGCGCCGTTCAGGAAAGATCAGCGCCGATGGGAGTGATCTTCCGTCATCAACCAAAACAACAGAATAACCAGCAAACGCAATCCATTATTTCAGCCAGCGCAATAACCCGTTAGCCGTGCAGGGCCGGGTGCTCACGCAGCGCCTGCACCGCGAAGTCGACAAAACTGCGAACCCGCACCGGGGCCTTGCGCCCTCCCTGGTACACCACATGAATAGGCAATGGCGGCAGTTCGAAGTCAGCCAGAACGATTTCCAGCTCACCAGCCGCGACCTTGCTCGCCACCTGATACGACAGGACTCGGGTCAATCCGAGGCCCAGGCACGCAGCGGTAATGGCTGCTTGATTGGCCGTGACCACGAGCCGCGGCTCCGGGCGAACGCTCAGTGGCTCCCCCGCCTCAAGAAACGGCCAGGTTCTCAGTTGGCCAATGGACGAGGTGGCGATAATCGGCGCCCCGTTTAAATCATTTGGGTGCAAAGGCTTGCCGCGCTTCGCCAGAAACTCCGGAGAGGCGCAAATCACCCGCCGCACCTCGCCCACTCGGATCGCATGCTGATTGCTGTCAGGCAACTCACCGATGCGTACAGCCACATCGATGCCTTCCTCGACCATGCTCACCACCCGGTCGACGAGCAGCGCATTGATGGTGACTTCAGGAAACTGATTGAGGTAACCGACCGTGAGCGGCGTGACGAACAACTCACCGAATAATACTGGCGCGGTGATCGTCAATTGCCCACGGGGCTGGGCGTGACTGCCGGCCGCTGAATCTTCGGCTTCCTGCACCTCGGCGAGAATCCTCCGACAGTCCTCCAGAAAACGCTGCCCCGCCTCGCTCAAATGCACACTGCGGGTGGTGCGGGTGAGCAACTGCGTGCCAATGCGTTTCTCCAGCGCCGCCACGGCCCGGGTGACACTGGCCGCCGACATCCCCAAACGCCGTGCTGCCGCAGAGAAGCCTTGGTCCTGAGCGACGGCGGCGAAGACCTGCATTTCCTGGAATCTGTCCATGGCAAAGTCCTAGTGGGAGGGAGTTGATTCCCTGGCATCCGGAATCGCGGATTATTTCGGATGGCGATTATTCCAGATCACCTCTAATTAGGAATTTCTATATTGCCATCCGTATTTTGACGATAAATCGTATAAGGCAGGACAAGCGTATCAAGAACTGCAGACGGTATGAAATCTATAATCTCCACCGGAATAAGACCAAGCGTGACGGAAAACTTCTTACCCACATCAGGGGGGGCATGCAGAATACACAAGTCGTAAAAAACCCCACTGTAAACACGCGGAATTGAGTCACAATTGGTTCCCCTCTCTTTGAGATTGTGCCCAGCCACCTCATCCGAACGAAAAACCGTATTAATCGTACCGCACCCCGAAAGTAACAAACCTAGAGCTACGAGTAAGATGCTACGTGTATTTATCATGCACAGCTCCATCTATTAGCAACAACCGATCGTTCGACTACTTTGCCTGCCTATACGGTAACGACAACCACGTCCATGTCCGTTCAAAGTTTGTGGAACAATATCGTCTTCCCGATATTTTTGAATGCTTGTGTGTACTGCTTCCGCCAGTTCTCCCGCCAGTAGGCTGCAGATGGAGACTTCCCATCTGCGGATTGAACTTGCACGTCACTTGAAACAACTTCCCCAGGCTGCTGCTGGCTCAGCATCGGGAACGCCATATAGGCTTTAAAATTTTTGGAATAAACGTTATCGATCGCGATGCCAGTATAGGGGGCGTGTCCTAACAGATGTCGGCATCCCCTATTGGACAGAATGTAGGCATGTGTTCCCTTTGCCCGGACTCGTGCAATTCCTCTTTTCCAGGTCAGCCAAACTTTCCCAAGGTTCGCGCCCAAGTAGAGCAACTCGGGCTCGCGCAGGTTCATAAACGCGTTCATCTGCTTTACTTGACTCTGGTTAAACGAAACCAGCGTTGCGTCATCCTCGAGAATCAGTACGCGCTGGTAGTTTCGCTGCAGGGCTAACGTCGCGCATTTGATGTGGGATTCAAAACAGCCTCGTTCTGGATTTTCGTCATCACGGTCCACAACCACAAACTCAATGTCCAGTCCACTTCCTTCGAACTGGAGACTCAACAGCACACGGCGATCAGCCCGCTTGCGAAGACTGATGCAGAAAACGCCATCAATTTGCAGTTGACTCAAATCCTTTTTTTTCGGTAATACGTTGTCAATAACTGCGTTCATGAGAAAGCTCCAGTTTTAAAAGACATAGCAAGTCCTGATCGTGCTGTTCAGCTAAAAGCCGGGATTTGGTTGTGAAAGGGGAGCGGCTGTCGCATCACCTGTGTCCGCCAATTATTTGCGGAGGCTCAATAACCGACGTGGATACCTGATGTAATGGTCGGTGATAGACAAGTTGATTGTGCGGAAAGAAGATGGATTTTTGTAGGAGGGTGTGTGGAGATACGATGGAGATGAGATCTTAATGTTGACGCGCGGTAACCATTGCTCGACTTCCCGCAATTAATAAACTATCTAGGACTTGCTGGGGAGAGCTCGGCCCAACCAAGTTAGATTGACTTCTTTGACCTCTACCCAGTACCCATTTTTTGGTTGATTGCCACAGCTAATTAATGCGATACAAACACCATCGGGGTCCAGCAAGGCAAAGTGTCGATAATTGATTCTTCGCTTGAGTCTCAAAATATACATGTACTTTTTCATATATGATTTTTTATCTGGCATGCCAGCTAAGTTCGAACAAGGTTCCCCCGTTTTCCACGTTTCGGCAGGTAACGGTTCCTCCGTGTGCGAGGGCGATGGCGCGCACTACCGCCAGACCCAATCCACTGCCACACTGAGCCCGGGAGCGCGAGTTGTCACCGCGTTTGAACGCTTCAAATATTTGCATGGCACAGCGCTCATCAATGCCGGGGCCGTCATCTCTGACTCTCAGGTAACTGATCTGATCTCGGGTGGACAGATGAACGACGACGTTCCCTGGTGTCGCGTGCCGTCGAATATTGTCCAGCAGTGCTAGTAGTGCTTGGCGGATCCTCGCCGGGTCGCAGCGGACTGGGCGTCTTTGCAGATACAGTTGCAGGACAAAACCAGCTGCCTGCAGGCTGGGCTCGAACAACCGGATAGCGTCTTCTATTTCGGTCGCCAGGTTGGCTTCGCACAGGTTCAGCTCGAGATAACCGCTGTCCGCCAAGCCGACCACCCGAAGGTCTTCAACCAACCGGGTCAACCCCTCCACCTGATTCAGCAGGCTGCAGAACTGCAAAGTGTCCGATTCGAATACCCCTTCAGCCAACCCCTGCAGACGGCCGCGTAAGATAGTGAGGGGCGTGCGCAGTTCGTGCGCAATAGCCGCATTCCAAAAAGCCTGTTCTTCCGCCATGCGCTTCAATCGTTTGGCCATGCTATTAAAGTCATCGACTAACAAGGCCGCTTCGCCTATTGATTGGTCACCGGCAACGGCCAGTACTTCAAGATCGCCATTTGCCAACTTTCGAAGGCTCGCGGCGACAGAGTTCAACGGCATGAGAATTCGTCGAGATAACTTCACGGCAACGATACATCCCACGGCCAAGCTGACAAAGGTGGTCAAGCCCATCCATACCCATTCAATATTTGAAGGCATCCATTGATCCAGCTCCTCGTTGGAGAGCGGCCAGAATGTCCATAACAATGCATAAAATACATACGAGCCGATCACCGCCAAGGTGATAACGCACAACACCACGGCTGACATGGAAAAAATGATCTGGCCGCTCAAGCCATTGAGCATTTTCACGCGATACTCCCGAACCGGTAGCCGACGCCTCGGATACTGGCTGGCACACCCTGTAAACCCAAATCTTCAATCTTTCTGCGCAACTTGCTGATGTGACTGTCGACGGTACGTTCAAGACTGTCACTCTCTGGAGAACTGGTGGCTAAAAGCTCTGCCCGACTGAGCACTTTTTTCGGAGACTTTGCCAACTGAACCAGCAACTTGAATTCCGTTGCCGTCAAGACAAGCGGCACCTTGTTACCGTCGATGCACACGGTAACTTCATGGCTTTCGATGTCGATTTCAAATGCATCCACCCGCAGCACGCTCGTGCCGCTGCCATGCTTGTAATCGATGGAGCGTCGTAATACCGCCTGGGTCCGGGCGACCACTTCTGCCGGGTTGAACGGTTTGACGATGTAGTCGTCGGCACCGATACGCAGCCCCATCAGTTTGTCCACGTCCTGATCCTGCGCCGTAAGCATGATCACCGGTGTGTTGCCTCGATGGCGAACCTCCGCCAGCACCTTCCAGCCGTCCAGGTTCGGCATCAGCACATCCAGCAGCATCAGGTCGGGCTTGAGGGTCTGATGCATCTGCAGGGCTCGTTTCCCGTCGAGCGCATGGGCCGTGCGAAAGCCGCTGCGTTTCAAATAGGCAATCAGAATGTCCGCTATATCAGGGTCGTCCTCCGCAATCAAAATGAGTGCGTGCGTTTCTCTGGCATTTCTCGTCAGGTGGGATAGAGCAGAGAAGTCATTCATGTTTTGCTCGATGAATTTAAAATCGTCTGTCGCGCACATAATCCCACGGTGGCTGCCATCAGAATTCGCGCACGTCGATCAACTACAGATTTTCCGGCGACTGCGTGTAAGGCATGCAGTTGGTTAAAGCGCTTGCGAAAGAGTGCCTAACATCTCGTTCGCGGTAGAAATGACCGTTGCTGCCGCTTTCCAGTTTGGGCGCAGAGTATACGTCCGCGTTTTCTGCGCGCGAGAATTTGAACCAGTATTCGCAACATGATTACCGGTGACATACAACTTTCTGCTGGCTGCATAGAGGCTGCTTGGGTCATTGAAAGACATACTTGCTCCATTTCTTGCCGTTATAGATTGACAACGGAGAAACCCCATCTCCGGCGTTTCTGCAGCGGGTTGCATTGTGTGCAGGGGATCATGTTGTTTTGCGGGAGGTTTTGTGGAGATAAGGTGGAGATGAGGATTTTTTGCTAAGAACGGGGTATGGGGGGCGTAATAACCGTTACGGATTTGAAACTGTCATCGGTTTTTATATTGTTAATAAAAAATCCGTGGTCATAACGCAAGGAAGCACTGTCTTTGGATATCTGGGGTATCGCACTCCGATAGAGCTTGCGATTGCTTGAGCACTTCTCGTGGCAGCATTGGATACTGCGCGCGCATAGGCACAACATCTTCCGAAATTCACACACGGCGAATCTGGAAGAGAGCTCAGCCCAAAAAAGAAACCCCCGTAAATACGGGGGTTTCGGCCAGTCAGCTGTGGATAACTTATTCCACCGTCACCGACTTCGCCAGATTTCGCGGCTGGTCAACGTCCGTACCTTTCAACACCGCCACGTAATACGACAGCAACTGCAGCGGGATGGTGTAAAGGATCGGCGACAGGATGTCGTGGATGTGCGGCATTTGGACAACGTGGGTGCCTTCGCCGTTGGTCATGCCGGCTTTTTCATCGGCGAAGACGATCAGCTCGCCGCCACGGGCGCGGACTTCCTGGAGGTTGGATTTCAACTTCTCCAGCAGTTCGTTGTTCGGCGCCACGGTGACCACGGGCATGTCGTTATCCACAAGCGCCAGCGGGCCGTGTTTCAGTTCGCCAGCCGGGTAGGCTTCAGCGTGGATGTAGGAGATTTCCTTGAGTTTCAGGGCCCCTTCCATCGCCACCGGGAATTGCGCGCCACGACCGAGGAACAGGGTGTGGTTCTTCTCGGCAAACAGCTCGGCGATTTTCTCCACGGTGCTGTCCATGGCCAGAGCTTCGCCCAGGCGGGTTGGCAGACGACGCAGTTCTTCAACCAGGGTGGCTTCGACGCCTTTGGCCAACGTGCCGCGAACCTGGCCGAGGGACAGGGTCAGCAACAGCAGGCCGACCAATTGGGTGGTGAACGCTTTGGTCGAGGCCACGCCGATCTCGCGACCGGCCTGGGTCAGCAGGGTCAGGTCGGATTCACGCACCAGCGAGCTGATGCCGACGTTGCAGATCGCCAGGCTGGCGAGGAAACCCAGTTCCTTGGCGTTGCGCAGGGCGGCCAGGGTGTCGGCGGTTTCGCCGGACTGGGAGATGGTGACGAACAGAGTGTCCGGCTGCACCACGACTTTGCGGTAGCGGAACTCGCTGGCCACTTCGACCTGGCACGGGATACCGGCCAGTTCTTCCAGCCAGTAACGGGCAACCATACCGGCGTGGTAGCTGGTGCCGCAGGCGACGATCTGTACGTTGCGCACTTTGGCGAACAACTCGGCTGCCTGTGGACCGAAAGCCTGTACCAAGACACCGTTCGGGCTCAGACGACCTTCGAGGGTGCGTTGAACCACGGCCGGTTGCTCGTGGATTTCTTTGAGCATGAAGTGGCGGAACTCGCCTTTGTCAGCCGCTTCGGCACCGTCGCGATACTGCACGGTTTCACGCTCGACGGCTTGGCCGTTCACGTCCCAGATGTGCACGCTGTCGCGGCGAATTTCGGCGATATCGCCTTCTTCCAGGTACATGAAGCGGTCAGTGACCTGACGCAGGGCCAACTGATCGGAAGCGAGGAAGTTCTCACCCAGGCCCAGACCAATCACCAACGGGCTGCCGCTGCGAGCTGCAACCAGACGATCCGGCTGATGAGCACTGATAACCGCCAGACCATAAGCACCGTGCAGCTCTTTAACAGTGGCTTTGAGGGCCACGGTCAGATCGCGCAGATCCTTGAGTTTGTGGTTCAGCAGGTGAGCGATGACTTCGGTGTCGGTGTCCGAAGTGAACACGTAGCCCAGTGCTTTCAGCTGTTCGCGCAGGGCTTCGTGGTTTTCGATGATGCCGTTGTGCACCACGGCCAGGTCACCGGAGAAATGCGGGTGCGCGTTGCGCTCGCACGGCGCACCGTGAGTGGCCCAGCGGGTGTGGGCGATGCCGAGGCGACCGACCAGCGGTTCGGCTTCAAGGGCAATTTCCAGCTCGCCGACCTTGCCCGGACGACGCATGCGCTCAAGCTTTTCGTCATTGGTGAAGACCGCCACACCGGCGCTGTCATAGCCACGGTATTCCAGGCGCTTGAGGCCTTCGAGCAGGATGGCGGTGATATTACGTTCTGCAACTGCGCCGACAATTCCACACATGCTATTTCTCCTGACTGACAGCCGCGCAAATCAAATTGATGCCGCGGGCCTGAATCTGATCGCGTGCCGCAACCGGCAGGCGTTCATCGGTAATAAGGGTATGGACGCTGCTCCAGGGCAACTCCAGGTTGGGAATCTTGCGGCCGATCTTGTCGGCCTCCACCATCACGATCACTTCACGGGTGACGTCAGCCATGACTCGGCTCAGACCCAGTAATTCATTGAAGGTGGTGGTACCGCGAACCAGATCGATGCCATCGGCACCGATAAACAACTGGTCGAAATCGTAAGAGCGAAGTACCTGCTCGGCGACCTGCCCCTGAAAGGACTCGGAATGCGGGTCCCAGGTGCCACCGGTCATCAACAGCACCGGTTCGTGTTCGAGTTCGCTCAACGCATTGGCAACGTGCAGCGAGTTGGTCATCACCACCAGTCCCGGTTGCTGACCGAGTTCCGGGATCATGGCAGCGGTGGTGCTGCCGCTGTCAATGATGATGCGCGCATGCTCGCGAATCCGCGTAACGGCAGCGCGGGCAATGGCCTGCTTGTATTTGGAGACCGGTTGGCCGATGTCGGCGACCAACTCCTGAGGCATAGTGATCGCTCCGCCATAACGGCGCAGCAACAGGCCATTACTCTCAAGTGCGGCTAAATCCTTGCGAACCGTAACTTCCGAAGTTTCGAAGCGCTTGGCCAACTCATCCACGCTGACTTCCCCCTGCTCACTGAGCAAGGCGAGGATATTGTGACGACGTTGAGGTGTATTGCGTTTCGACATGATCGGGTAAGTTTCGATTCGAAAGATAACGGAAGCAATCAAAACCTATTGGCGAAACTTCGTCAAGTCTGCACAAGAAAATTTATCTGTGGATAAAAGCTTCGCGGGCAAGCCTCGCTCCTACAAGTTTTCAGCTATTCACAGAATCTGTGAACGACTCTACTCAGGTAGGAGCGAGGCTTGCCCGCGAAGGCGATCTCAAAACCGCCGCAAAGCGCTGTGGATAACTCAGCTCTTTTTGATTTTCACCGGCCGTTTCCAGCCATCAATGTTCTTCTGACGCGCTCGACCCACCGCCAACTGCTCGTTATCCACATTCTGCGTAATGGTCGAGCCGGCCGCCGTCGTCGCACCGGAAGAGATATCCACAGGCGCTACCAACGAGTTGTTGGAACCGATGAACACATCTTCACCCAACACCGTTTTCCATTTGTTGGCGCCGTCGTAATTACAGGTGATGGTGCCCGCGCCAATGTTGGTGCGCGCGCCGATCTCGGCATCACCCAGATAGGTCAAATGACCGGCCTTCGCGCCTTCGCCCAGGTGAGCGTTTTTCAGCTCGACGAAGTTACCCACATGCGCACGCGCCTCAAGCACCGTACCCGGGCGCAGGCGTGCGAATGGACCGGCATCGCTACCTTCGCCCAGGATCGCGCCTTCGATATGGCTGTTGGCCTTGATCACCACGCCTTTGCGCAGGGTGCTGTCCTTGATCACACAGTTCGGGCCGATCACCACGTCATCTTCAATGACGACCTTGCCTTCGAGGATCACGTTGATATCGATCAGCACGTCGCGGCCGACGGTGACTTCACCGCGCACGTCGAAACGTGCCGGGTCACGCAGGGTCACGCCTTGAGCCATCAAACGGCGACCGGCGCGCAACTGATAATGACGTTCGAGTTCGGCGAGCTGCTTGCGATCGTTGGCGCCCTGCACTTCCATGGCGTCATGGGGTTGCTCGGTGGCCACCACCAGACCATCGCTGACCGCCATCGCGATCACGTCAGTCAGGTAGTACTCGCCCTGGGCATTGTTGTTGGAGAGACGGCTCATCCAGCCGCCCAGTTGCGCGAAAGGCAGCGCCAGGATGCCGGTGTTACCTTCAGTGATTGCGCGCTCGGTTTCGTTGGCGTCTTTCTGCTCGACGATCGCCGTGACCTTGCCGGTGGCATCGCGGACGATGCGGCCGTAACCGGTCGGGTCATCCAGCTCGACGGTGAGCAAGCCCAGCTGTTGTGCCGCGACCTTCTTGAGCAGACGTTGCAGGGTTTCGACTTCAATCAACGGTACGTCACCGTACAGGATAAGCACGGTGTCGGACTCGATGAACGGTACGGCCTGAGCCACCGCATGACCGGTACCCAGCTGTTGGTCCTGAAGGACGAAATTCAGATCTTCCGCCGCCAGGCGCTCGCGCACCGCTTCGGCGCCATGGCCAATCACCACGTGGATGCGCTGTGGATCAAGTTGCCGGGCGCTGTGGATAACATGGCCAAGCATCGAGTTGCCGGCAATCGGGTGCAGGACTTTCGGCAACGCCGAACGCATGCGAGTGCCTTGGCCGGCAGCGAGGATAACGATTTCAAGAGACATGACTGGCTACCAATCCTGGGTGGTCAGCGGCTGCGACCAGGTTATGAAAATCGGAAAAGAAAAAAGGGTAGCCGAGGCTACCCTTTTTAATCAATCGCGCAACAAGCAATGGCCTATTAGTGGCCAAACTTCTTGCGGATCTGCTGGACGGTGCGCAGCTGAGCTGTCGCCTCGGCCAGACGTGCAGCAGCAGAACCGTAATCGAACTCGGCGCCACGTTCATGCAAGGCTTTCTCGGCAGCCTGAACGGCTTGCTGAGCAGAAGCTTCATCCAGGTCGGCAGCACGTTGCACGGTGTCGGCAAGAACCTTGACCATGTTCGGCTGAACCTCGAGGAAACCACCGGAGATGTAATACACCTCCTCTTCCCCGCCCTGCTTGACCAGGCGGATCGGGCCAGGCTTGAGATTAGTGATCAGCGGCGCGTGGCCCAGGGCGATACCAAGATCACCCAGTGCACCGTGCGCAATCACCATCTCGACCAGGCCGGAGAAGATTTCCCCTTCCGCGCTGACGATATCGCAATGGACTGTCATAGCCATCTGATTGCCTCAACCTAAATTAGCGCCCGTTGCCGGGCGCCGGGATTACAGTTTCTTGGCTTTCTCGATCGCTTCTTCGATGCCGCCGACCATGTAGAACGCTTGTTCTGGCAGGTGGTCGTAGTCACCGTTGAGGATGCCTTTGAAGCCAGCAATGGTGTCCTTCAGGGAAACGTATTTACCCGATGCACCGGTGAAGACTTCAGCCACGAAGAACGGCTGCGACAAGAAACGCTGGATCTTACGAGCACGGTTTACCAACTGCTTGTCGGCTTCCGACAGCTCGTCCATACCCAGGATCGCAATGATGTCCTTCAGTTCTTTGTAACGTTGCAGAACATACTGTACGCCGCGAGCGGTGTCGTAGTGGTCCTGGCCGATTACGTTCGGGTCCAGCTGGCGCGAAGTCGAGTCGAGTGGATCGACCGCTGGGTAGATACCCAGGGAAGCGATGTCACGGGACAGAACGACGGTGGCGTCCAAGTGGGCGAAGGTGGTCGCTGGCGACGGGTCAGTCAAGTCATCCGCAGGTACGTATACCGCTTGGATCGAGGTGATCGAACCGTTTTTGGTCGAAGTGATGCGCTCTTGCAGAGTACCCATCTCTTCGGCCAGGGTCGGCTGGTAACCTACTGCGGAAGGCATACGGCCCAGCAGTGCGGATACTTCAGTACCGGCCAGGGTGTAACGATAGATGTTGTCGACGAACAGCAGAACGTCGTTACCTTCGTCACGGAACTTCTCGGCCATGGTCAGGCCAGTCAGAGCGACGCGCAGACGGTTACCCGGCGGCTCGTTCATCTGACCGTAAACCAGTGCCACTTTGTCCAGAACGTTGGAATCCTTCATCTCGTGGTAGAAGTCGTTACCCTCACGAGTACGCTCACCCACACCGGCGAACACGGAATAACCGCTGTGCTCGATGGCGATGTTACGGATCAGTTCCATCATGTTTACGGTTTTGCCTACACCGGCACCACCGAACAGACCGACTTTACCACCCTTGGCGAACGGGCAAACCAGGTCGATAACCTTGATGCCGGTTTCCAGCAGGTCGTTGCCGCCCGCTTGTTCAGCGAAGGTTGGCGCAGGACGGTGAATGCCCCAGCGCTCTTCGGTGTCAATCGGACCAGCTTCGTCGATCGGGTTACCCAGTACGTCCATGATCCGGCCCAGCGTCGCTTTACCGACCGGTACGGAGATGGCAGCGCCAGAGTCGGTGACTTCCAGACCGCGCTTCAAGCCTTCGGTGGAACCCATCGCAATGGTACGAACCACGCCGTCGCCCAGCTGTTGCTGAACTTCGAGAGTGGTTTCAGCCGCGCTCACTACTTTCAGCGCGTTGTAGATGCTCGGTACGCTGTCGCGTGGAAATTCCACGTCGATAACGGCGCCGATGATTTGAACGATACGTCCGCTACTCATAGCTGGATCCTCTGAATATTTGAACCGTTAAACCGCGGCAGCGCCGCCGACGATTTCCGAGATCTCTTGGGTGATCGCAGCCTGACGCGCCTTGTTGTAGACCAGCTGCAAATCGCTGATCAAATCACCGGCGTTGTCGGTAGCGTTCTTCATCGCGATCATCCGCGCAGCCTGTTCAGCCGCGTTGTTCTCGACCACCGCCTGGTAGACCTGCGACTCCACGTAACGGACCATCAAGCCGTCAAGCAGCTCTTTGGCGTCCGGTTCGTACAGATAATCCCAGTGGTGCTTGAGTTCCTGTTCCGGGGTTGCCACCAGTGGAATCAACTGCTCCACGGTTGGCGATTGCGTCATGGTGTTGATGAACTTGTTGGACACCACGGACAGGCGATCAATACGGCCGTCCAGGTAGGCATCCAGCATCACCTTGACGCTGCCGATCAGGTCATTGATCGACGGCTCTTCACCCAGGTGGCTGATAGCTGCAACGACGTTACCGCCGAAGTTGCGGAAGAAAGCCGCACCCTTGCTACCAACAACACACAGATCGATCTCGACGCCGTTTTCGCGGTTTACCGCCATGTCCTTGACCAGGGCCTTGAACAGGTTGGTGTTCAAGCCACCACACAGACCACGGTCACTGCTCACCACAACGTAACCGACGCGCTTTACTTCACGGTCGATCATGAACGGGTGGCGATATTCCGGGTTGGCGTTGGCCAGATGGCCAATAACCTGGCGGATGCGCTCCGCATAAGGACGGCTAGCCGACATGCGCATTTGTGCCTTGCGCATTTTGCTGACCGCCACTTTTTCCATGGCGCTGGTAATCTTTTGCGTGCTTTTGATGCTCGCAATCTTACTGCGAATCTCTTTTGCGCCTGCCATGTAACACCTATCAGGTTAGCAAGCGGGAGCCTTGCGGCTCCCGCTGCGGCTTACCAGGTTTGGGTGGCCTTGAACTTCTCGATACCGGCTTTCAGGCCAGCGTCGATTTCGTCATTGAAGTCACCCTTCACGTTGATCTTCGCCATCAAATCGGCGTGATCGCGGTTGAAGAAAGCAATCAGCGCTTGTTCAAAGCTGCCGATCTTGGCGATTTCGACGTCAGTCAGGAACCCACGCTCAGCGGCATACAGCGACAGCGCCATGTCAGCGATCGACATTGGTGCGTATTGCTTCTGCTTCATCAGCTCGGTAACGCGCTGACCATGCTCAAGTTGCTTACGGGTCGCTTCGTCCAGGTCAGAAGCGAACTGGGCGAATGCCGCCAGTTCACGGTACTGAGCCAGAGCGGTACGGATACCACCGGAGAGCTTCTTGATGATCTTGGTCTGAGCGGCACCACCCACACGGGATACCGAAACACCGGCGTTCACAGCAGGACGGATCCCGGAGTTGAACATGGCCGATTCCAGGAAGATCTGACCGTCGGTGATGGAAATCACGTTGGTCGGAACGAACGCGGAAACGTCGCCAGCCTGGGTTTCGATGATCGGCAGTGCGGTCAGGGAACCGGTTTTGCCGGTCACTGCGCCGTTGGTGAACTTCTCTACGTATTCTTCCGAAACGCGGGATGCGCGCTCCAGCAGACGGGAGTGGAGATAGAACACGTCGCCTGGGTAAGCTTCACGGCCTGGTGGACGGCGCAGCAGCAGGGAAATCTGGCGGTAAGCCACTGCTTGCTTGGACAGATCGTCATAAACGATCAGCGCGTCTTCACCGCGGTCGCGGAAGAATTCACCCATGGTGCAACCGGAGTACGGTGCCAGGAACTGCAGTGCTGCAGATTCCGAAGCGCTCGCAGCCACGACGATGGTGTTAGCCAGTGCGCCGTTTTCTTCCAGCTTGCGAACCACGTTGGCGATGGTCGATTGTTTCTGACCGATTGCTACGTAGACGCAGAAAATGCCGCTGTCTTTCTGGTTGATGATCGCGTCGATCGCCAGAGCGGTTTTACCGATCTGACGGTCACCGATGATCAGCTCACGCTGGCCACGGCCGACAGGGATCATGGCATCGACAGCCTTGTAGCCAGTCTGTACAGGCTGGTCTACCGACTTACGCCAGATCACGCCTGGAGCAACTTTCTCGACCGCATCGGTCTCGGTGTTGTTCAGCGGACCTTTGCCGTCAACTGGGTTACCCAGTGCGTCGACTACGCGACCCAGCAGTTCCTTACCAACCGGAACTTCGAGGATGCGGCCGGTGCACTTGGCGCTCATGCCTTCAGCCAGAGACTGGTAGGAGCCCAATACAACGGCACCTACGGAGTCTTGCTCCAGGTTGAGAGCCATACCGAAGACGCCGCCCGGAAACTCGATCATCTCGCCGTACATGACGTCGGCCAGACCGTGAATCCGCACGATGCCGTCAGATACGCTGACGACAGTGCCTTCGTTACGGGCTTGGGAGGTCACATCGAGCTTGTCGATGCGGCCCTTGATAATTTCACTTATTTCGGAAGGATTGAGTTGCTGCATTGCTCTGCTGCCCCTTCAAACTCAAGATTTCAATGCTTCGGCAAGGCTCGCGAGTTTGCCGCGAACCGAGCCATCGATAACCAGGTCGCCGGCGCGGATGACAATGCCCCCAATAAGGGATTTGTCTTCCTCGACTTGCAGGCGCACTTCCCGGTTGAGTCGTGCACTGAGAACCTTGGCGAGTTTGTCTTGCTGTTCTTGGTTCAATGCAAAAGCACTGGTCACTTCAACGTCTACCGACTTCTCTTGTTCGGCCTTGTACAGGTCAAACAGAGCGGCGATCTCCGGCAAAAGCGGGAGACGGTCGTTTTCGGCAACGACGTGAATGAAGTTCTGTGCCTTGGCATCAAACTTGTCGCCGCACACGTCAATAAACGTGGCGGCCTTGTTTGCGCTCGTCAGTCGCGGGGCCTTGAGCACGCGCTGCATAGTGTCGTCTTGCGACACTGCTGCAGCCAGGCCGAGCATGGCTGACCAAGAGGCCAGTTGCTGGTGGGCCTGGGCGTGCTCGAAGGCTGCCTTAGCGTAAGGTCGGGCCAACGTGGTCAATTCTGCCATGATCGCCCTCGCTTAAATTTCAGCAGCCAGTTTGTTTACCAGCTCCGCGTGCGCGTTTTGATCGATTGTGGAACCCAGGATCTTCTCGGCGCCGGAGACTGCCAGGCTACCCAGTTGGGTACGCAGCGCGTCTTTGACACTGTTCAGTTCCTGCTCGATCTCGGCCTGAGCCTGAACCTTCACACGGTCAGCGTCGATACGGGCTTTTTCAACAGCCTCTTCAACGATCTGGTTACCGCGTTTCTTGGCTTGCTCAATGATTTCGGCTGCCTGAGCTTTTGCTTCGCGCAGTTGCTGACCCGCTTTATCTTGGGCCAGCTCCAGGTCGCGAGCTGCTCGGGCGGCAGCGTCCAGTCCATCCGCGATCTTCTTCTGACGTTCGTGCAAAGCCGCGATGACCGGAGGCCACACGAACTTCATGCAAAACAGTACAAAAATGAAGAACGCAACGGACTGGCCAATCAGGGTTGCATTAATGTTCACGCCAACACCTCGCTCGTTCGTTGCACATCACACCAATTACTCGAAGGTTCGAGTAATTAGCCAGCGAGTTGACCAACGAATGGGTTCGCGAAAGTGAAGAACAGAGCGATACCAACACCGATCATGGTTACGGCGTCGAGCAGACCGGCAACGATGAACATTTTAACTTGCAGCATTGGAACCATTTCTGGCTGACGCGCTGCGCCTTCCAGGAACTTGCCGCCCAACAGGCCGAAACCAATTGCGGTACCCAGTGCGCCCAGGCCGATCAACAGTGCAACAGCGATAGCGGTTAGACCAACTACAGTTTCCATCTTTCCTCCCGACTTTTACGTCGTATGGTTTAGGTTTTTTAGATTTTAAAGCGGTAAAACAAATCGTTTCATAGCCCTGTTCGGGCACCCACTCGTTTGACCGAGTGGGACATCAGACTAGTCGAGACTGGTCTTAATGGTTCTCTTCGTGCGCCATCGACAAGTAAACGATGGTCAGCATCATGAAGATAAACGCCTGCAGGGTGATGATCAGGATGTGGAACACAGCCCACGCCCACTGCAGAACTACGCCCAGGCCGCTAAGCCAGAGCAGACCGCTGCCGAACATCACAGCAATCAGAATGAAGACCAGCTCGCCGGCGTACATGTTGCCGAACAGACGCAGTGCCAGGGAGATAGGCTTGGCGATCAGCGTCACGAACTCCAGCAGGAAGTTCACCGGAATCAGCAGGGCTTGAAGAAAAATATTCTTGCTGCCGAACGGGTGCAGGGTCAGTTCGCCGATGAAGCCGCCGATGCCCTTGACCTTGATGCTGTAGAAAATGATCAACGCGAACACCGACAGGGCCATGCCCAGGGTAGCGTTCGGGTCAGTGGTCGATACGGCACGGAACGGAATGTGCGCATCGCCAGTGATCAGGATGGCCAGCTGAGGAATCCAGTCGACCGGGATCAGGTCGACGGCGTTCATCAGGAAGACCCAGACGAAGATGGTCAGTGCCAACGGTGCAATCACCGGGCTACGACCATGGAAGCTGTCTTTCACGCTGCCATCGACGAATTCGACCAATACTTCAACGAAGTTCTGCAAAGCACCAGGCTGACCGGAAGTCGCCTTCTTCGCCGCCATGCGGAAAAGAAGAACGAAAATCAGACCCAACGCGACCGACCAGCCGAGGGTATCGACGTGGAAAGCCCAGAAGCCCATTTCTTTGGCTTCTGCTGCGGTGTGGGCAAAACCCCACCCGCCAGTTGGGTGCTGACCGAAGGTCAGGTTCTGCAAGTGGTGCTGGATATAGCCCGAAGCGGTTGTCTCTGCCATGGTTGCCTCAAACGCCCTAAGGTCTCGAAAGTCTTGTTCTCATCAGCAGGGGCGCGAACCAGCTGACCAGTTGGGTCAACACGAAGACGCCGAATACAGCTAGCGGCGCCAATGGCTTCACACCTGCGAACGTCAATGCAAAGAGCACTGCCGTCAAAATCAGTTTGCCCGCCTCACCGGCATAAAAAGACCGGACGATGGCTTGAGCTGCTCGGGCGCCGGAAAACCGAAATGCCCTGTGAGCGAAATAAACATTGGGCAGCAAGGCTATCAGGCCTCCGCAGAGTCCCGAGTATCCGGCTACGACTCCATGCCAGTACCAGAGCGCCAAAGCGGCCAGTACCAAAACGACAAATTGAGCCAGTAAGACCGGAAAAACTGCCAGGCGATGGAACGGCAAGCGGTTTGGCGTGCGGCTCTCCATCGTTTTTGCTCCCCAATGATCGGCTGCCAGAATTCAATAACTTGGCATAATTTGTGCCGACAAAATGCGCGCAGAGTATAGGGGCGGTTCAGCCCCTATTCAACTGTCAGGTAGTGATTTCCGACTGCACGCTACATGAGGAAATGTTTCAGCGAATGTGCGCGAGCACACCTTGAAGCTCATCCAGGGAGTTGTAACCAATGACCAACTGCCCTTTCCCCTTCTTTCCGTGGCGGATCTGCACCGCAGAGCCTAGGCGTTCAGCCAGACGCTGCTCGAGTCGGGCGATATCCGGGTCCGGTTTAACCGGTTCAGCAGGCTCCTGTTTGCCGCTCAACCACTGGCGAACCAGTGCCTCAGTCTGGCGCACCGTCAGCCCCCGTGCGACAACATGTCGCGCCCCTTCAACCTGTTGATTTTCCGGTAAACCGAGCAAAGCACGGGCATGACCCATTTCCAGGTCACCGTGCGACAGCATGGTTTTGATAACTTCCGGCAACGCGATCAAGCGTAGCAGGTTGGCCACGGTCACGCGGGATTTGCCCACGGCTTCGGCCACTTGTTGCTGAGTCAGCTGGAATTCCTGCTGCAAACGCTGCAAGGCCACAGCTTCTTCGATCGGATTGAGGTCTTCACGCTGAATGTTCTCGATCAGCGCCATGGCGATCGCGGTTTCATCCGGCACATCGCGAACCATCGCCGGGATGGTTTCCTGGCCAGCCTGCTGGCTGGCGCGCCAGCGGCGTTCACCGGCGATGATTTCGAAGCGACCGCTGCCGATCGGACGAACCACGATCGGCTGCATCACGCCCTGGGCCTTGATCGACTGCGCCAGCTCTTCCAGCGCCTGTGGGTCCATGTCCCGACGGGGCTGGTACTTGCCGCGCTGGATCAGGTCCAGGGGCAGGTGCTGCAGCTCACGCTGATCGGCCTGCACCGCTTGTTCTTCCAGCGAGCTGACAGTCGGACCACTCAGCAGTGCATCCAGTCCACGTCCGAGACCTCGTTTCTTGACGGCCATGGGGATTCCTTAAGTTGCCTGAGCGGCGGCGGTGCGTGAGTTTTTGCGTTGACGGCGAACCATCTCGCCCGCCAATGCCAGATAGGCAATGGCGCCCCGTGATGTCTTGTCGTACGCCAGCGCCGGCATGCCGTAGCTGGGTGCTTCGGCCAGGCGGATGTTGCGCGGGATGACGGTGTCGTACAGCTGCTCGCCGAAGTGTTCCTTGAGCTGCGCCGACACATCGTTCATCAGGCTCAGGCGCGGGTCATACATGGTCCGCAAGAGGCCTTCGACTTTCAGGTTAGGGTTGAGCAATTCAGCGATGCGCTTGATGTTATCCACAAGGTCGCTCAAACCTTCGAGCGCAAAGTACTCGCATTGCATGGGGATAATTACCCCGTCAGCCGCGACCAAGGCATTGAGCGTCAGCATCGACAGTGACGGTGGGCAGTCGATCAAAATGTAATCGTAGTTTTCACGGATCGGCGCCAGCGCACTGCGCAGGCGGCTTTCCTTCATCTGCATTTCCAGCAGAACCACTTCGGCCGCGGTCAGGTCGCGGTTGGCCGGCAACAGCTGGTAACCACCGTGCTCGGAATAGTGCATGGCCTGGGCCAGGTCGCACTCGCCGATCAGCAGGTCGTAGACCGAGTTTTCCAGGCCGTGTTTATCCACACCGCTACCCATGGTGGCGTTGCCCTGTGGATCGAGATCGATCAACAGCACCCGGCGCTTGGTAGCGACCAGGGAAGCTGCGAGGTTGATGCAGGTGGTGGTTTTACCCACACCACCTTTCTGGTTCGCTATCGCGAATACCTTAGCCATTCTTGCTTGTGTTCCCAATCATGCCGTGCGGCGCAGTATCAGCAGATGGCGTTGGCCTTGGCAACCAGGTACGGCCAGGGCGTGTTCGCTATCGAGGTGGAAGTCTGCCGGCAATGCTACCAGCTCATCGGCCGGATGAACGCCCTTCATTGCCAGCCAGCGTGTATCGGCATCGCCGAGGTGGCGAGTCCAGTTACTGAAGTTTTCCATGCTGCTGAACGCCCGGGAAATGATCCCGTTGAATGGCTGGGCAGGCTGGAATGCTTCGACACGGCTGTGGATAACTTGCAGGTTATCCAGTTTGAGTTCGAGTTTGACCTGGGTCAGGAAGCGGGTTTTCTTGCCGTTGCTGTCCAGACAGGTCACTTGCGACTCTGGAAACAGGATGGCCAACGGAATACCGGGCATGCCGCCGCCGCTGCCAACGTCCAGCCAGCGACCGTTCTCGACGAACGACATCACGCTCAAACTATCGAGCAGGTGACGGGAGACCATTTCATCCGGATCGCGCACGGCAGTCAGGTTGTAAGCCTTGTTCCATTTGATCAACAGGGCCAGGTAACCCAGCAGCTGCGCGTGCTGGGCTTCTGTCAGCGTGACACCGAGCTGGCGAGCACCTGTGGATAACTCTTCTGCATGTTGCGAGGTGACCAACGAACTCAAGCGCTTTGCTCCAACTGACGGCCCGCGCCGCGTTTTTTCAAATGAATCATCAACAGCGAAATCGCTGCCGGCGTGACGCCCGGGATACGTGACGCCTGGCCCAAGGTCTCTGGACGGGTCGCACCGAGCTTGCTCTGGATCTCTTTGGAGAGACCGGAAATGTTCGTGTAATCGATATCCACAGGCAGTTTTGTGTCTTCGCTGGCACGCAGACGAGCGATTTCGTCCTGCTGACGATCGATGTAACCAGCGTATTTGGTTTTGATTTCGACCTGCTCGGCGACTTGTGGATCTTCCGCGCCCCCACCGGTCACGGCAATCAGACCAGCGTAGTCGATTTCCGGACGGCTCAGCAGATTGAGCAAATTGTATTCGTGGGTCAGTGGCGTGCCGAATTTCTCGGAAATCGCATCGCCCTGCTCGGTGCCCGGGCGAACCCAGGTACTTTTCAGGCGTTGTTCTTCCAGGGTGATACTTTCACGTTTGGTGCAGAACGCTGCCCAACGCGCGTCATCGACCAGACCCAGCTCGCGACCTTTTTCGGTCAGGCGCAGGTCGGCATTGTCTTCACGCAGGATCAATCGGTACTCGGCGCGGGATGTGAACATCCGGTACGGCTCTTGAGTTCCGAGGGTAATCAGGTCGTCGACCAACACTCCGATGTACGCCTCATCGCGACGCGGGCACCAGGCGTCTTTGCCCTGCGCACGCAGTGCAGCGTTGGCGCCGGCCAGCAAACCCTGGGCGCCGGCTTCTTCGTAACCGGTGGTGCCGTTGATTTGCCCGGCGAAAAACAGACCGCCGATGACTTTGGTTTCGAGGCTGTACTTGAGGTCACGCGGGTCGAAGTAGTCGTACTCGATGGCGTAGCCCGGACGAACGATGTGCGCATTTTCCATGCCGCGGATCGATTGCACGATCTGTAACTGCACGTCGAACGGCAAGGAGGTGGATATCCCGTTCGGGTACAGCTCGTGCGTGGTCAAGCCTTCCGGTTCGATGAAGACCTGGTGGCTTTCCTTGTCGGCAAAGCGGTGGATCTTGTCTTCGATCGACGGGCAATAACGCGGGCCGATGCCTTCGATCAAGCCTGCATCGGAATACATCGGCGAACGATCAAGGTTGGCGGCAATGATTTCGTGGGTACGGGCGTTGGTGTGGGTAATCCAGCAGCTCACCTGTTTCGGATGTTGCTCTTTGGAACCCATGAACGACATCACCGGGATCGGTGTATCGCCGGCCTGCTCGGTCATGACCGAGAAATCCACAGTACGACCGTCGATACGCGGCGGTGTACCGGTTTTCAAACGACCAACCCGCAGCGGCAATTCACGCAGACGTTGAGCCAGGGCGATCGATGGCGGATCACCGGCGCGGCCGCCGGAGTAATTCTGCATGCCGATGTGGATAAGTCCACCGAGGAAGGTGCCGGTGGTCAGCACCACGGAATCCGCGAAGAAACGCAGGCCCATTTGGGTGACAACACCGCGCACTTGTTCCTGCTCGACGATCAGGTCATCAGCGGCTTGTTGAAATATCCACAGGTTCGGCTGGTTTTCCAATGCTTCGCGGACAGCGGCCTTGTACAGAACCCGGTCTGCCTGAGCGCGAGTCGCTCGCACGGCCGGGCCTTTGCGGCTGTTCAACACACGAAATTGAATACCGCCTTTGTCGGTAGCCATGGCCATCGCACCGCCGAGGGCGTCGATTTCTTTGACCAGATGGCTTTTACCGATCCCACCAATGGCGGGGTTGCAGCTCATGGCACCGAGGGTTTCCACGTTATGCGTCAGCAACAGGGTTTTTGCACCCATACGTGCTGAGGCCAGTGCTGCCTCGGTACCGGCATGACCGCCGCCGATGACGATCACTTCAAAACGGGAAGGGAAATCCACCACGCACCTCGTGCCTGCTTCAGTTAGGTAATCAGGAATAGTTTGAGCTCAGGTTTCTATACCTGGTCGGCAAGTATAGGGACTTCGCCCTTCCTAAAGAACCCTTTGCACAAAATTTAACCAGCTGTGGAGAACTCGGGGTTATAGAAATTAAAAAGAGAGAAATTTATTAAATCTTTGTTTTTATGTTTATTTCTACTGAGGCACATTTCTGTGGACAGATCGCTAGAGGCCTTTATATTCAATATGTACAGAGATTCAAAACCCTGTGTTCATGTGCCAATGAGGCCCTTGGATAACCGGTTTAAGCCTGTGGATGAAAGAGCTTGTTATCCACAGGGGCGGTTATCTTCAGTTTTGAGGCCCTGTTATCAACTGGCCTTAGTGGCAGTTACTCACAGGGCTTAATCCACAGAAAATCGCTGATTGCGCAAATTCCACGCACGGAAATTCCGCTCAAGCAGAAAGAATCTGCTCGGCACTGGAGGAAGATTTAAGAGAAAGGAGGGAACAGACAGGCGCAAATGGCCTGTCTGTGGACAACGGAAGGACTATTTGCCGATGCAGAAGCTGGAAAAAATGCGTCCCAACAGGTCATCGGAGCTGAATGCACCGGTGATTTCACCCAAAGAGTGCTGAGCCTGGCGTAAATCTTCGGCCAGCAGTTCACCGGCGCCCGCGAGGGTCAGCTGTGCACGGCCGTGCTCAAGGGAAGCACTGGCATGACGCAACGCCTCAAGGTGACGCCTGCGTGCACTGAAGCTGCTTTCCGAGGTCTGCTCGTAGCCCATGCAGGCCTTGAGGTGGTCGCGCAGCAATTCCAGGCCATCGCCTGCAGACTTGGCGCTCAGGCTGATGGTGACGTGGCCATCGTCACTGACCTCCAGGGCAATGGCTTCGCCGGTCAGGTCAGCCTTATTACGAATCAGCGTGACTTTGGCCGGATCCGGGCGGGTTTCGAGGAATTCCGGCCACAGCGCGAACGGATCAAGTGCCTCAGGAGCGGTCGCATCGACCACCAGCAATACGCGATCTGCCTCGCCAATGGCTTTCAACGCTCGCTCGACACCGATTTTTTCCACCTGGTCATCGGTATTTCGCAGACCAGCGGTGTCGACCACGTGCAACGGCATGCCGTCGATGTGGATATGTTCGCGAAGAATGTCCCGGGTGGTACCGGCAATCTCGGTCACGATCGCGGCTTCCCGACCGGCCAAGGCATTCAGCAGGCTGGACTTGCCGGCATTCGGCCTGCCGGCAATGACCACGGTCATCCCATCGCGCAGCAAGGCACCTTGCCCGGCTTCACGAAGCACTGTGGATAATTCGTCGCGCACTTTGTCGAGCATCGCCAGTACGTGGCCGTCAGCCAGGAAGTCGATTTCTTCTTCCGGAAAGTCGATGGCGGCTTCGACGTAGATGCGCAGGCCAATCAGCTGCTCGGTGAGGTTATGCACACGTTGGGAGAATGCACCCTGCAATGAACGCAGCGCGTTTCGCGCAGCCTGTGCAGAACTCGCCTCGATCAAGTCGGCGATAGCCTCTGCTTGGGCCAGGTCGAGTTTGTCATTGAGGAAGGCGCGCTCACTGAATTCACCTGGCCGTGCCAGACGACAGCCCAGTTCCAGGCAACGCTTGAGCAACATGTCCAGAACGATCGGCCCGCCGTGCCCCTGCAGTTCAAGCACGTCTTCACCGGTGAACGAGTTCGGTCCCGGGAAATAGAGCGCGATGCCTTCGTCTAGCACCTCTTCGTTTTCATTGAGAAACGGGCCGTAGTGGGCAAATCGAGGTTTCAGTTCGCGACCGCTGATCGCCTTGGCGGCAATGCTCGCCAACGGCCCGGAGATACGGACGATGCCCACACCGCCGCGACCTTGAGCGGTGGCGACAGCTGCGATGGTTTCACGAGGAACGCTCATAAACCGGTATCCAGACAAAAGTGACAGATAGCAAAACGCCCCACTAGGGGGCGTTTTGAGTGGTTATCCACAGTGTAAATCAGGCAGCTGCTTTAGTAGCCGCTTCCACTTTACGCGTGATGTACCACTGTTGGGCGATGGACAGGCAGTTGTTCACTACCCAGTACAGCACCAGACCAGCCGGGAACCACAGGAAGAAGAAGGTGAAGATGATTGGCATCAGCTTCATGACCTTGGCCTGCATCGGATCCGGAGGAGTCGGGTTCAACTGCTGCTGGATGAACATGGTTGCACCCATGATGATCGGCAGAATGAAGAACGGATCCTTGATCGACAGGTCAGTAATCCACAGCATGAACGGCGCTTGGCGCATTTCAACGCTTTCCAGCAGAACCCAGTACAGCGAAAGGAAAACCGGCATCTGCACGAGGATTGGCAAGCAACCACCCAGCGGATTGATTTTCTCTTTCTTGTACAGCTCCATCATGGCTTGCGACATTTTCTGGCGGTCATCGCCATGTTGCTCTTTCAGCGCAGCCAGTTTCGGTGCCACTGCACGCATGCGCGCCATGGATTTGTAGCTGGCAGCCGACAGCGGGAAGAAAATCCCTTTGATCAGCATGGTCAGGAAGATGATCGACCAGCCCCAGTTACCGACGATGGCGTGGATGTGTCCCAGCAGCCAGAAGATTGGCTGGGCAATGAACCACAGAATGCCGTAGTCAACGGTCAGTTCCAGACCTGGGGACAACTCTTTCAGCACGGCTTGGCTTTTCGGACCTGCGTAGAGAACAGCGCTGGTTTCGGCTTTTGCACCTGGCGCAACGCTCATTGCCGGGCCGGTATAACCGATGATGTAGTTGCCTTTGCTGTCTTTACGGGTCTGGACGACGTTATTTTCGCCCTTGGCCGGAATCCATGCGGTGACGAAGTAGTGTTGCAACCAGGCAACCCAACCACCACTGACGGTTTCCTTCAACTGCGCCTTGTCCATGTCCTTCATGGACACTTTCTTGTACGGCTCGTTACTTGTCCACAGGGCTGCGCCCAGGTAAGTGGCGGTGCCGGTGGCGGTGGTTGAGGAAGGATCGCCGCTGGCGTCACGCTTCAGTTGCGCGAACATCGCACCAGACCAGGGCTGTGCGCTCTGGTTGTCGATCAGATAGGAAACGGTTACGTCATACAGGCCACGTTTCACCGTGAAACGTTTGATGTAGTTGACGCCGTCCTTGCTGAACTTCAGATCCACGACCAATTGGTCCTGACCGTCAGCCAGTTGATAAATCTTCTTCTCCGAGGTGTAAACCGGACGACCGGCTGGACTTGCGTCCGGGCCGTTGGTGCCGATCAAACCGCTCTGGGCCAGATAAGTCCGCTCGTTGCCGTTATCGAACAACTGGAATGGAATTTCCGGATGGTCCTGGCGACGTGGATACAGCGGCAACGTCAACTGGGCAACATCACCACCCTGTGGATCGATAGCCAGGTTGAGCACATCCGTTTTGATCTGGATGAGATCCTTGCTGACAGCTACTGGTGTTTCAGTAGGCGCAGTTGCACTGGTATCACTTGCGGCGCGTGGAATGTCGTCACTGACAGAAGCATTATTGCCAGTCGCCGTGTCCGGTAGGCCCGGTGCGGTAGTACTGGAAGCAACATTCTGAGTCGGCAGGGCAGTCTGGCCATAGTCCTGGTTCCATTTAAGAACCATAACGTAGGACACGATTGCCAGGGCGACGATCAGGATCGTGCGTTTGATATCCATGATTACTCGGCCATCGAAGAAGAACGGGAGGTAGGGATAGGTGGAACCGGGTCATAACCACCGGGATTCCACGGATGACAGCGACCTAAACGACGAAAGGTCAGCCAGCCACCGCGCAGAAGGCCATGATTTTCTATGGCTTCATACGCGTAGCAGGAACAACTGGGGTAGAAACGACAGTGACTGGCCATCAGAGGACTAATGGCATAGCGGTAAAACTGGATCGGAACGAGTGCCAGTTTACGCATCGGGACTGTCTACCCCTACAGTTTCGGTTTTGACTGCTGGTACCGGCTTGCTACGTGCCAGACGTTTCCAGAGTTTGCCGAAATGCTGAATCAATTCGGGGCTTTCTACGTCACCCAAACCTTTGCGCGCGACGATAACGATGTCCCAACCGACCAGTGAATCCTGGTTCAGGCGAAACGATTCGCGCATCAGACGTTTGAGGCGATTGCGCTCGACGGAGAGCTTTACACTCTTTTTCCCGATAACCAGCCCGAGACGGGGGTGATCGAGATCGTTGTTGCGCGCAAGGAGCAGGAGATTTTTCCCCGGAACCTTGCCGGTAGGGGAGTCAAAGACTGCCTTGAAATGCCGGGGAGTAAGCAGACGCTTTTCCCGACTGAAGTCCTGACTCACCTCCAGTGCCGGATTATCAAACTGCCAGACGCGCACGACCTTTGGCGCGACGACGCGACAGGACGGCACGACCGTTCTTGGTAGCCATGCGAGCACGGAAACCGTGGGTACGAGCGCGTTTGATAGTGCTTGGTTGGAAAGTACGTTTCATTGTCGTGTTACCTGGTTCGTCCACAACGGGCCGGAATGGCCCCCGTTTTAAGAGACCGGGGATTCTAGAGAAAGCAAGCCTCTAGGTCAATTTCCAACCAACGTTTCCTTATAAATAGATCTCAAGGCGTTTTCTCGTCCGCAGGTCCTTCGCTAGATATAGAAATAAAGAAGGAAGTTATTTAAAGCTTTTCTGTAAAGCTTATAAAAGCTAGGGATGCGATCATCTGTGGATAACTACGTTTAGCCCTTCTATCTCGTGCTGTACAGAGAATGACAACTACGGTGGAAAACAGGGGGCAGCCTGTGCTGCGCTGTCGGATAAGCTGTGTGTGGAATGGCTAGTTATCCACAGGCAGGTTATCCACCGAGTTTCGCCCCCACTTGTCCAGTGCCCTCATGGGTGGTTATCCACAGAGCTTATGCACATACCATTGGTCGTCTTTTTTTCGGTTAAAACGTTGATAATTCATGCCCTGCGCGCAACCTGCATGTGGATAAGTGGACGTCCGGCCGCTACAATGGCCGCTTGTTTTTGCCTCACCGGCTTTCAACTTAGGGGATATCCGTGTCAGTGGAACTTTGGCAGCAGTGCGTGGAGCTTTTGCGCGATGAGCTGCCTGCCCAACAATTCAACACTTGGATCCGTCCACTACAGGTCGAAGCCGAAGGCGACGAGTTGCGTGTCTACGCACCGAATCGTTTTGTTCTCGACTGGGTCAATGAAAAGTACCTGGGCCGCGTCCTGGAACTGCTGGATGAGCATGGCAATGGCATGGCGCCTGCGCTCTCCTTATTAATAGGCAGCAAACGCAGTTCGGCACCCCGTGCTGCACCGAATGCACCGTTGGCCGCCGCTGCTTCCCAGGCCCAGGCCGCTCAAGCACCGGTCAGCGCGCCATCACCTGCCCCTGCCGCCCCGCAGACCAAGCGTGCAACGCAAAAGGTTGCTGAAGTCAGTGAAGAGCCGTCTCGCGACAGCTTCGACCCCATGGCCGGGGCCAGTTCGCAACAGGCCCCGGTTCGCTCCGAGCAGCGTACGGTGCAGGTCGAAGGCGCGCTCAAGCACACCAGCTACCTGAACCGCACCTTCACCTTCGAAAACTTCGTCGAGGGCAAGTCCAACCAACTGGCCCGGGCTGCGGCCTGGCAGGTAGCGGACAACCCGAAGCACGGCTACAACCCGCTCTTCCTTTATGGCGGCGTCGGCTTGGGTAAAACCCACTTGATGCACGCGGTGGGTAACCACCTATTAAAGAAGAACCCGAATGCCAAGGTCGTGTACCTGCATTCCGAGCGCTTCGTGGCCGATATGGTCAAGGCGCTGCAACTGAACGCAATCAACGAGTTCAAGCGCTTCTACCGTTCGGTGGATGCATTGCTGATCGATGACATTCAGTTCTTCGCGCGCAAAGAGCGTTCCCAGGAGGAGTTTTTCCACACCTTCAACGCCCTGCTTGAAGGTGGCCAGCAGGTCATTCTTACCAGTGACCGCTACCCGAAGGAAATCGAGGGCCTTGAAGAACGCCTCAAATCCCGCTTCGGCTGGGGCCTGACGGTCGCCGTCGAGCCGCCGGAGCTGGAAACCCGCGTCGCCATCTTGATGAAAAAGGCCGACCAGGCCAAAGTCGATCTGCCACACGATGCGGCGTTCTTTATTGCCCAGCGAATTCGCTCCAACGTCCGTGAGCTGGAAGGCGCACTCAAACGCGTCATCGCCCACTCTCACTTCATGGGCCGCGACATCACCATCGAGTTGATTCGCGAATCCCTGAAAGACTTGTTGGCGCTGCAAGACAAACTGGTCTCTGTGGATAACATTCAGCGCACGGTCGCCGAGTACTACAAGATCAAGATCTCCGATCTGCTGTCCAAGCGTCGTTCACGCTCGGTCGCACGTCCGCGTCAGGTTGCAATGGCGTTGTCCAAAGAGTTGACTAACCACAGCCTGCCGGAAATCGGCGATGTGTTTGGCGGCCGCGACCACACCACCGTTTTGCACGCGTGCCGCAAGATCAACGAACTTAAGGAATCCGACGCGGACATCCGCGAGGACTACAAGAACCTGCTGCGTACACTGACCACTTGATGAACACCAGCGCAGCTTATTAAGGCAAGGGACTAGACCATGCATTTCACCATTCAACGCGAAGCCCTGTTGAAACCCCTGCAACTGGTCGCAGGCGTCGTCGAGCGCCGACAGACCTTGCCGGTGCTCTCCAACGTGCTGCTGGTTGTCGAAGGCCAGCAGTTGTCGCTGACCGGTACCGACCTGGAAGTCGAGCTGGTCGGTCGTGTGCAACTTGAAGAGCCTGCGGATCCGGGTTCCATCACCGTGCCTGCGCGCAAGCTGATGGACATCTGCAAGAGCTTGCCGAACGACGCGCTGATCGACATCAAGGTCGACGAGCAGAAGCTCGTGGTGAAGGCCGGCCGTAGCCGCTTCACCCTGTCGACCCTGCCGGCCAACGATTTCCCGACAGTTGAAGAAGGCCCAGGCTCGCTGACTTGCAGCCTGGAGCAGAGCAAACTGCGTCGTCTGATCGAACGCACCAGCTTCGCCATGGCCCAGCAGGACGTGCGTTACTACCTGAACGGCATGCTGCTGGAAGTTTCTGAAGGCATCATCCGCGCAGTGGCCACTGACGGTCACCGTCTGGCCATGTGCTCGATGAAGGCTGATATCGGTCAGCCGGATCGCCACCAGGTCATCGTGCCGCGCAAGGGTATCCTTGAGCTCGCGCGCCTGCTGACCGAGCCGGACGGCATTGTCAGCATCGTGCTGGGTCAACACCACATCCGTGCCACTACCGGCGAGTTCACCTTCACTTCGAAGCTGGTTGACGGCAAATTCCCTGATTACGAGCGTGTCCTGCCAAAAGGCGGCGACAAACTGGTACTCGGCGATCGTCAGGCCCTGCGTGAAGCGTTCAGCCGTACCGCGATTCTGTCCAACGAGAAATACCGCGGTATCCGTCTGCAATTGGCCAACGGTCAGTTGAAAATCCAGGCGAACAACCCGGAGCAGGAAGAAGCTGAAGAAGAAGTGGGCGTTGAGTACAACGGCGGCAATCTGGAAATCGGCTTCAACGTAAGCTATTTGCTCGACGTGCTGGGCGTGATGACCACCGAGCAGGTTCGCCTGATCCTGTCCGACTCCAACAGCAGCGCACTGGTGCAAGAGTCCGACAACGATGACTCGGCCTACGTTGTTATGCCGATGCGTCTGTAATCATGCTCAGCAGAAGCTAGATGTCCTTAAGTCGCGTTTCGGTCACCGCGGTGCGCAATCTGCACCCGGTGACCATCTCCCCCTCCCCCCGAATCAATATTCTTTACGGCGCCAACGGCAGCGGCAAAACCAGTGTTCTGGAAGCCATTCACCTGCTGGGGCTTGCCCGTTCGTTTCGTAGCACCCGCCTGTTGCCCGTCATTCAGTACGAGCAATTGGCATGCACGGTGTTTGGGCAGGTTGAATTGGCCGAGGGCGGCCACAGCGCTTTGGGGATATCTCGCGACCGGCAAGGTGAGTTCCAGATCCGCATCGATGGCCAGAATGCCCGCAGCGCGGCGCAGCTGGCAGAGATCTTGCCGTTGCAGCTTATCAACCCGGACAGCTTCCGCTTGCTGGAAGGCGCGCCGAAGATTCGTCGGCAGTTTCTCGACTGGGGCGTGTTCCACGTGGAACCGCGATTCATGTCCACGTGGCAGCGCTTGCAGAAGGCCCTGCGCCAGAGAAACTCTTGGCTGCGGCATGGTACACTTGACGCCGTTTCGCAAGCGGTTTGGGACAGGGAACTGTGCCAAGCCAGCGCTGAAATAGATGAATACCGCCGCGCTTACATCAAAGCCTTGAAACCAGTCTTTGAACAGACCTTGAGCGAACTGGTTGAGCTCGAGGGCTTAACGCTTAGCTATTACCGCGGTTGGGACAAGGACCGCGAGCTAAGTGCAGTGCTCGCCGGGTCCCTTCAGCGGGATCAGCAAATGGGTCATACCCAGGCCGGACCACAACGTGCTGATTTGCGTCTTAGATTGGGCGCACATAACGCCGCGGACATCTTGTCCCGTGGACAGCAGAAGTTGGTGGTCTGTGCATTGCGGATTGCCCAAGGGCACCTGGTGAGCCAGGCCCGACGCGGCCAGTGTATTTATCTGGTGGATGACCTGCCGTCCGAACTGGACGAGCACCACCGTCGCGCGCTTTGCCGCTTGCTGGAAGACTTACGCTGCCAGGTGTTTATCACCTGTGTAGATCACGAATTATTGAGGGAAGGCTGGCAGACGGAAACGCCAGTCGCTCTGTTCCACGTGGAACAGGGCCGTATCACCCAGACCCACGACCATCGGGAGTGAAGGCATTGAGCGAAGAAAATACGAATACCTACGACTCAACGAGCATTAAAGTGCTGAAAGGCCTGGATGCCGTACGCAAACGTCCCGGTATGTACATTGGTGACACCGACGATGGCAGCGGTCTGCACCACATGGTCTTCGAGGTAGTCGACAACTCCATCGATGAAGCGCTCGCTGGCCACTGCGACGATATCAGCATCATTATCCACCCGGATGAGTCCATCACCGTTCGCGACAATGGTCGTGGCATCCCGGTAGACGTGCACAAAGAAGAAGGCGTTTCGGCAGCCGAGGTCATCATGACCGTGCTGCACGCCGGCGGTAAGTTCGACGACAACTCCTACAAAGTATCCGGCGGTCTGCACGGTGTGGGTGTTTCGGTTGTTAACGCCCTGTCCGAAGAGCTGGTCCTCACCGTTCGCCGCAGCGGCAAGATCTGGGAACAGACCTACATTCACGGTGTTCCGAAAGAGCCGATGAAAATCGTCGGCGAGAGCGAAACCACCGGCACTCAGATCCACTTCAAACCGTCCGACCTGACTTTCAAGAACATCCACTTCAGCTGGGACATCCTGGCCAAGCGGATTCGTGAACTGTCCTTCCTCAACTCTGGTGTCGGTATCGTCCTCAAGGATGAACGCAGCGGCAAGGAAGAGCTGTTCAAGTACGAAGGTGGCCTGCGTGCGTTCGTTGAGTACCTGAACACCAACAAGACTCCGGTCAACCAGGTGTTCCACTTCAACATTCAGCGCGAAGACGGCATCGGCGTGGAGATCGCCCTGCAGTGGAACGACAGCTTCAACGAGAACCTGTTGTGCTTCACCAACAACATTCCGCAGCGCGACGGCGGTACTCACCTGGTGGGTTTCCGTTCCGCACTGACGCGTAACCTGAACACTTACATCGAAGCTGAAGGTCTGGCGAAGAAGCACAAAGTCGCGACCACCGGTGACGATGCCCGTGAAGGCCTGACCGCGATCATTTCGGTAAAAGTCCCGGATCCGAAGTTCAGCTCCCAGACCAAAGACAAGCTGGTCTCTTCCGAAGTGAAGACTGCGGTCGAACAGGAAATGGGCAAGTACTTCTCCGACTTCCTGCTGGAAAACCCGAACGAAGCCAAGCTGGTCGTCGGCAAGATGATTGACGCGGCCCGCGCTCGTGAAGCGGCACGTAAAGCCCGTGAGATGACCCGTCGCAAAGGCGCGCTGGATATCGCCGGCCTGCCGGGCAAACTGGCTGACTGCCAGGAAAAAGACCCTGCCCTCTCCGAACTGTACCTCGTGGAAGGTGACTCTGCTGGCGGCTCCGCCAAGCAGGGACGTAACCGCCGCACTCAAGCCATCCTGCCGCTCAAGGGCAAGATCCTGAACGTCGAGAAGGCGCGCTTCGACAAGATGATTTCTTCCCAGGAAGTGGGCACCTTGATCACTGCGCTGGGCTGTGGCATTGGCCGCGATGAGTACAACATCGCGAAGCTCCGTTATCACAACATCATCATCATGACCGATGCTGACGTCGACGGTTCGCACATCCGTACCCTGCTGCTGACCTTCTTCTTCCGTCAGTTGCCGGAGCTGATCGAGCGTGGCTACATCTACATCGCCCAGCCACCGCTGTACAAGGTCAAGAAAGGCAAGCAAGAGCAATACATCAAAGACGACGACGCCATGGAAGAGTACATGACGCAGTCGGCCCTGGAAGATGCAAGCCTGCACCTGAACGAGGAAGCCCCGGGTATTTCCGGACCAGCCCTCGAGCGTCTGGTGAATGACTTCCGTCTGGTAATGAAGACGCTCAAGCGTCTGTCGCGTCTGTACCCACAGGAACTGACCGAGCACTTCATCTACCTGCCAGCCGTCAGCCTGGAGCAATTGTCCGATCACGCAGCGATGCAGAATTGGATGGCCCAGTACGAAGTCCGCCTGCGCACTGTCGAGAAATCCGGCCTGGTCTACAAAGCCAGCCTGCGTGAAGACCGTGAACGTAACGTCTGGCTGCCAGAGGTCGAACTGATCTCCCACGGCCTGTCGAACTACGTCACCTTCAACCGCGACTTCTTCGGCAGTAACGATTACAAAACCGTTGTATCCCTGGGCGCTCAACTGAGCACCTTGCTGGACGACGGCGCGTACATCCAGCGTGGCGAGCGCAAGAAGCCGGTCACCGAGTTCAAGGAAGCCCTTGAATGGCTGATGGCAGAAAGCACCAAGCGTCACACCATCCAGCGATACAAAGGTCTGGGTGAAATGAACCCGGATCAGCTATGGGAAACCACCATGGACCCAAGCCAGCGCCGGATGCTCAAAGTGACCATCGAAGACGCCATTGGCGCAGACCAGATCTTCAACACCCTGATGGGTGATGCGGTCGAACCTCGCCGTGACTTCATCGAAAGTAATGCCCTGGCGGTATCCAACCTGGACTTCTGATCCAGCGGACCTGCCAAACGAAAAAGGCCAACGCTCAGCGTTGGCCTTTTTTATTGTCCGTGTAATAGCTCTGAAGCAGTTAAGCCCTCAGTTGTTCAACGCATGAAACACAGCAATTTCAGGCATAAAAAAACCGGCTATATCAGCCGGTTTTTTTGCGCCCAAAAAAAACTTATGCACCATTTCCCGAGTTTTATGAGTTTAAGAAATATGTATATAAATCATAAAGATAAAATCAAAAAACGTTGGTTTTCAGTAAAACGGTACACAGGTTATCCACAGAATCTCAGACAGCTATCTGATCACTCGCAGTCGGCGCTTGCGGAGCGGGTGGAATCGAGCCCATTTCCCGTTGCATCTGCTCGTTCCAGCTCTGCACCCGGTCATTCAGATCGGCAATGGCACGCGGCCCGGTGCCTACGGCGTACATCGGCTCTCCGATGATCACGGTGATGACGCCCTGCTTCTTCGCCCAACCTGATTTCGGCCAGAACTTGCCGGCATTGTGCGCAATCGGTAGCACTGGAAGTGCGGCGTTGACCGCCAACGCGGTGCCACCGCGTGAGAACTTGCCGATGGTGCCATAAGGAACTCGTGTCCCTTCGGGGAAGATCAGCACCCAGACGCCATCCTTCAGCAGTTCATCGCCCTTCTTCGCCACGTGCTTGAGCGCGGCTTTCGGATTGTCGCGGTCGATGGCAATCGGTCGCAACATGGCCATGGCCCAGCCGAAGAACGGCACAAACAGTAATGAGCGCTTGAGCACCTGGCTCAACGGCTCGAAGTAGGCAGAGAGAAAGAAAGTCTCCCACGTGCTCTGGTGGTTCGACTGAATCACGCAAGGCTGGTCAGGCACATTCTCGGCGCCCTTCACTTCGTAGCTGATGCCCAGGAACACTTTGCTAAGCCACAAGGCGCAGCGACACCAGTACACGTTGATGAAGCGATAGCGCGCCTTGAAGGGCAGGAATGGCGCGATAAAAAAGCTCAGGCTGCACCAAAGCAAAGAGCTGGTGCCCAGCAACAGATAAAAGAGGAACGTTCTGATGGCCTGCAGTATCGACATGGTGACGTTTACCGTGCGGGCTCTGCCCGTCTGTATAAAGCGCACCCCCGATCAATCCTTGGCCAGGAATATCAGAAGCACTCTAATTGTGGATAAGTTCTGCGGCAATCGCCGCAAGATCGTCAAAAATCAAGGTCCCCACCGGTAGGGTCTTGCCCAGAGTCTTTTCACCTTTCCCGGTCTTAACCAAAACTGGCTGAGAATCGACGGCTTTGGCGGCTTCCAGGTCACCAAGGGTATCGCCGACGAACCATAGATGGTTCAGCGATACGTTGTAATGTGCGGCGATGGTTTTCAACATCCCGGGTTTTGGCTTGCGGCAGTCGCAGCCGTCGTCCGGCCCGTGCGGGCAGTAGACGATCAGCCCGACCTCGCCGCCCTGCTCCGCCACCAATGCGCGTAAACGCTCGTGCATGGCGTCCAGGGTGGCGATGTCGTAATAGCCGCGAGCGATGCCCGACTGGTTGGTGGCGACCGCCACCGTCCAGCCGGCCTTGCTCAACTGCGCGATGGCTTCGATCGAACCGGGGAGCGGAATCCACTCCTCCACCGACTTGATGTAAGCGTCGGAGTCGTAATTGATCACCCCGTCCCGATCGAGAATCAGCAGTTTCAACAGCAGCCCCTCAGCCCAGCATCGAAATGTCGGCAACGCCGAGGAACAGTCCACGCAGTCGAGCCAGCAACGCATAACGGTTGGCGCGGACCTTGGCGTCTTCAGCGTTGACCATTACCGCTTCGAAGAACGCATCCACCGGCTCGCGCAAGGCAGCCAGACGTGCCAGGGATTCGCTGTACTGACGCGCAGCTGCCATCGGTTGCACAGCCTGGTCAGCCTGCTGGATCGCCGAGTACAGGGAGAACTCGTTGGCGTTATCGAAGTATTTGGCTTCCACGACCGATGGAACAGAGCCTTCGACTTTGCTCAGCAAGTTCGAAACACGCTTGTTCACCGCGGCCAGGGCAGCGGCTTCCGGCAATTTGCGGAACGCTTCCACCGCTTGTACGCGCTGGTCGAAGTCCAGCGCCGAACCCGGCTTCAGGGCACGGACCGACAGGTAAGTCCCGACATCCACGCCTTCGTCTTCGTAACGGGCACGCAGACGGTCGAAGATAAACTCCAGCACCAAATCGTTCAGGCCGGCAGCCTTGACCTTGGCACCGAACGCATTCACGGCGAACGCCACGGCGTCGTTCAGGTCGAGGTCGAGCTTCTTGTCGATCAGGATGCGCAACACGCCGAGTGCAGCACGGCGCAAGGCATACGGGTCCTTGCTACCGGTAGGCAACATGCCGATACCGAAAATGCCCACCAGCGTGTCGAGCTTGTCGGCAATCGCCACAGCTGCACCGGTCAGGGTGGTCGGCAGTTCAGCACCGGCACCGCGCGGCATGTACTGCTCGTTCAGTGCCAGTGCGACTTCTTCCGGCTCGCCGTCGTTGAGGGCGTAGTAGTAACCGGCGACACCTTGCATTTCCGGGAACTCACCGACCATCTCGGTCGCCAGGTCACACTTGGACAGCAGGCCGGCACGGGAAGCCCATGCGGCGTTACCGCCAATGCGTTGAGCAATGAACGCAGCGAGTTTTGAAACGCGCTCGGCCTTGTCGTAGACGCTGCCGAGTTTTTCCTGGAACACCACGTTTTGCAGACGCAGGTTGAAGTCTTCGAGTTTCTGCTTCTTGTCTTGCTTGAAGAAGAACTCGGCGTCGGTCAGGCGTGGGCGAACCACTTTCTCGTTACCGGCGATGATTTGCTGCGGGTCTTTGCTTTCGATGTTGGCCACAGTAATGAAACGTGGCAGCAACTTGCCGTCGGCATCCAGCAGGCAGAAGTACTTCTGGTTGTCCTGCATGGTGGTGATCAGGGCTTCTTGCGGCACATCGAGGAAACGTTCCTCGAACGAGCACACCAGTGGCACCGGCCATTCAACCAGCGCGGTCACTTCGTCGAGCAAGGCAGGAGGAACGATCGCAGTACCTTCCTGCATCGTCGCCAGCTCTTCGGTGCGCTTGCTGATCAGCTCGCGACGCTCGTTGGCGTCGGCCAGAACGTAAGCGGCACGCAGGTCGCTCAGGTAGTTGGCCGGCGAGGTGATGCGCACGCTTTCCGGATGATGGAAGCGATGACCACGGGAGTCACGGCCAGACTTTTGGGCGAGGATCGTGCAATCGATAACCTGGTCACCGAGCAGCATTACCAGCCACTGGGTTGGGCGAACGAATTCTTCCTTGCGAGCACCCCAGCGCATGCGCTTGGGGATTGGCAGGTCGTTCAGCGAATCTTCAACGATGGTCGGCAGCAGGCTCGCGGTCGGTTTGCCGGCGATGCTTTGGCTGTAGCGCAGTTTCGGACCGCTCTGATCGATTTCGCTCAGATCGACGCCGCACTTCTTGGCGAAGCCCAATGCCGCTTGAGTCGGGTTGCCTTCAGCGTCGAACGCGGCCTGACGTGGCGGGCCGTCGAGGTTGATGCTGCGATCCGGCTGATGGGTCGCCAGCGAGGTGATCAGCACCGCCAGGCGACGTGGCGCGGCGTAGACGGTTTTGGTCTCGTAGTTCAGGCCAGCGGCTTGCAGGCCCTTGTCGATACCGGCCAGGAACGCATCGGCCAGGGTGTTCAGGGCTTTGGGTGGCAGTTCTTCGGTGCCCAGTTCGACCAGAAAATCTTGAGCACTCATTGTGCAGCCTCCAGCTTGGCCAGTACTTCATCACGCAGGTCCGGGGTCGCCATCGGGAAGCCCAGCTTGGCGCGCGCCAGCAGGTAGGCTTGCGCAACGGAACGCGCCAGGGTGCGCACACGCAGGATGTATTGCTGACGCGCAGTCACCGAAATCGCCCGGCGCGCATCCAGCAGGTTGAAGGTATGGGAGGCCTTCAACACCATTTCGTAGCTCGGCAAAGGCAGCGGCTGGTCGAGTTCGATCAGGCGCTTGGCTTCGCTTTCGTAGAAGTCGAACAGTTCGAACAGCTTCTCGACGTTGGCGTGTTCGAAGTTGTAGGTCGACTGCTCCACTTCGTTCTGGTGGAACACGTCGCCGTAGGTGACCTTGCCCATCGGGCCATCAGCCCAGACCAGGTCGTAGACCGAGTCCACGCCTTGCAGGTACATGGCCAGACGCTCGAGACCGTAGGTGATTTCGCCGGTCACCGGGTAGCACTCGATGCCGCCCGCTTGCTGGAAGTAAGTGAACTGCGTCACTTCCATGCCGTTGAGCCAGACCTCCCAGCCCAGACCCCAGGCGCCCAGCGTCGGCGATTCCCAGTTGTCTTCGACGAAGCGAATGTCGTGGACCAGCGGGTCCAGGCCGACGTGCTTGAGGGAGCCCAGGTACAGTTCCTGGAAGTTGTCCGGGTTCGGCTTCAGGACTACCTGAAATTGGTAGTAATGCTGCAGACGGTTCGGGTTTTCGCCGTAGCGGCCGTCAGTCGGGCGACGACTGGGCTGCACATAAGCGGCGTTCCAGGTTTCCGGGCCAATGGCGCGCAGGAATGTAGCGGTGTGGAAAGTGCCGGCGCCTACTTCCATATCGTAGGGCTGAAGTACCACACAACCTTGCTCGGCCCAGTATTGCTGGAGGGCGAGGATCAAGTCTTGGAAGGTACGCACGGCTGGCGTAGGCTGGCTCACGAAATTCACCTGTTTCTTGGGCTGCGATTTAAAGAGCGGGAGTATACCCGATTCGGTCCTGCGCACGCCCCCTGGAGCCTTATGCCACGCTGCTTTTGGTGTTCCGAAGATCCGCTGTACATGGCTTATCACGATCAAGAGTGGGGTACGCCGCTACGCGATGCGCAGGGATTGTTCGAGTTGCTTTTGCTCGAAGGGTTCCAGGCCGGCCTTTCCTGGATCACCGTGCTGCGTAAACGTGAGCGATATCGCGAGGTGTTGTTCGGCTTCGACGTACAACGGGTGGCGCAGATGAGCGACGCGGAAATCGATGAATTGATGCTCGATCCGGGGATCATTCGCAATCGCCTCAAACTTAATGCGGCCCGTCGCAACGCCCAGGCGTGGCTGGCGCTGGAGGACCCGGTAGCGTTTCTCTGGTCCTTCGTCGGCGGCACGCCTGTGATCAATCATTTCAAGGATCGCACCGAGGTGCCGGCGGTCACGCCGGTCGCGGTGGAGATGAGCAAAGGTCTGAAAAAGGCTGGCTTCACGTTCGTCGGTCCGACCATTTGCTACGCGCTGATGCAGGCCTCGGGCATGGTCATGGACCACACCCGGGATTGCGATCGCTACGCGACACTGGCGAACGGCGGTTAGAATGGCCGCCTCGCGCACAGCACAAGATCAGGAGTGACCTGTGGATAAGTTTAAAGGCGCCTTGCTGGTAGGCGCTCTGCGGCTGTTTGCCCTGCTCCCGTGGCGGGCAGTGCAGGCAGTGGGCTCGGCCATTGGCTGGGTGATGTGGAAAACCCCCAACCGTTCCCGCGATGTGGTGCGGATCAACCTCGCCAAGTGCTTTCCGCAAATGGACCCGGCTGAACGCGAGCGTCTGGTCGGCCAGAGTCTGAGCGACATCGGCAAGTCCCTGACCGAAAGCGCCTGCGCCTGGATCTGGCCCGCCCAGCGTTCCATCGACCTGGTGCGTGAAGTCGAAGGGCTCGACGTGTTGAAGGACGCCCTCGCCTCCGGCAAAGGTGTCGTCGGCATCACCAGCCACCTGGGTAACTGGGAAGTGTTGAACCACTTCTATTGCAACCAGTGCAAACCGATCATTTTCTATCGCCCGCCCAAGTTGAAAGCGGTGGACGATTTGCTGCGCAAGCAACGGGTGCAACTGGGCAACCGTGTGGCCGCTTCCACAAAGGAAGGCATCCTCAGCGTCATCAAGGAAGTGCGCAAAGGTGGTGCAGTGGGCATTCCCGCTGACCCGGAACCGGCCGAATCCGCCGGGATCTTCGTGCCGTTCTTCGCCACTCAGGCGCTGACCAGCAAGTTCGTACCGAATATGCTCGCCGGCGGTAAAGCGGTCGGCGTGTTCCTGCATGCGCTGCGGCTGCCGGACGGTTCGGGGTACAAAGTGATCCTGGAAGCCGCGCCAGAAGCCATGTACAGCACCGACACCGAAACGTCCTGCGCGGCCATGAGCCAGGTGGTCGAGCGTTATGTGCGTGCTTATCCGAGCCAGTACATGTGGAGCATGAAGCGCTTCAAGAAGCGGCCGCCGGGCGAAGAACGTTGGTATTAACGTTAATGGCACGATCTGTGGATTAACGTTTTCTTGTAGGAGCGAGGCTTGCCCGCGAAGACGTCGTCACATCCAACATCAATGTCGGAAGTAACGACGTCTTCGCGGGCAAGCCTCGCTCCTACACAAGTTATCCACAACGGTTTATACAAGGGCGCAAAAGATGTCCGAACACCGCAAATCGTTTCGCATCAAGATCACTCACGAAAGCTTCGGCGAATGCCTAGGCCAGACCCGCAACCTCTCGACCACGGGCGTTTACGTCAAGCATCCGGGCCTGTCGTCGTTGCCTAAGGGCGCGGTGGTTTATGGGCAGGTGCAAGACTTACCCACAGGTGCGCCGCGAGTGCGCATGGAAGTGGTGCTTGTCGATGCCGATGGCATTGGCCTGCGCTACCTCTGATCAGTGCGCCTGACGCTCGAGCTTTTTCAAAAACACCGTCATTTCCTTCTCTGCCTGCTTGTCGCCATGGGCGCGGGCGGCTTTCAGGCCCTGCTCCCACGCCTGGCGGGCAGCCGCAAAGTCTGTCAGCGCCAGATGGGCCTTGCCTAACAGCTTCCAGGCCGCCGAATACTTTGGATCGAATTCGACGCAGCGCTGGAAATGCTCGGCAGCCTTGGCGTTTTCCCCAAGGTCCAGATAACCCTTGCCGAGGCCGAAGCGCAGCAATGAGTTATCCACACCCTTGGCGAGCATTTTTTCCAGGGATTCGATCATGGGGAAAATTTCCGAATGGGTGGCGTAATCGAAATCGCATCGCCAGCAAGCCGGCTCCTACAGGGTAATCGCGATCCTTTGTAGGAGCCGGCTTGCTGGCGATAGCGGTCGAACGGTTTAGAAGAAGCTAAGGCCGACATGAAACAACTTCTCCACATCCCGAATATGCTTCTTATCCACAAGGAACAAAATCACATGGTCGCCCGCCGCGATCACCGTGTCGTCATGCGCGATGATCACTTCCTCATCCCGAATGATCGCGCCAATCGTCGTGCCCGGCGGCAAACCGATGTTCTCGATGGATTTGCCAATCACCTTGCTCGACTTCTCATCGCCATGGGCAATCGCCTCGATGGCCTCCGCCGCGCCGCGCCGCAATGAGTGCACGCTGACGATATCGCCACGTCGCACGTGGGCCAGCAGCGTGCCGATGGTCGCCAGTTGTGGGCTGATGGCGATGTCGATATCGCCGCCCTGGATCAAATCCACGTAAGCCGGGTTGTTGATGATCGTCATCACCTTCTTCGCGCCCAGGCGCTTGGCCAGCAGCGAAGACATGATGTTGGCTTCGTCATCGTTGGTCAGCGCCAGGAAGATATCCGCGTCGGCAATGTTCTCTTCCATCAGCAAGTCGCGGTCGGAGGCACTGCCCTGCAACACCACGGTGCTGTCGAGGGTGTCCGAGAGATGGCGGCAGCGGGCCGGGTTCATCTCGATGATCTTCACTTGATAACGGCTTTCGATCGCCTCGGCCAGACGCTCACCGATCTGCCCGCCACCGGCGATGACGATGCGCTTGTAGGTTTCGTCCAGACGGCGCATTTCGCTCATCACTGCGCGAATATTCGCCTTGGCGGCGATGAAAAACACTTCGTCGTCGGCCTCGATCACCGTATCGCCCTGGGGCAGGATCGGCCGGTCACGGCGGAAAATCGCGGCGACGCGGGTTTCAACGTTGGGCATGTGTTCACGCAACTGGCGCAGTTGCTGACCCACCAATGGCCCGCCGTAGTACGCCTTCACGGCCACCAGTTGCGCTTTGCCTTCGGCGAAGTCGATCACCTGCAACGCGCCCGGATGCTGGATCAGGCGCTTGATGTAGTTGGTGACCACTTGTTCCGGGCTGATCAGCACGTCCACCGGAATCGCTTCGTTATCGAACAGCTCGGAGCGCGTCAGGTACGCGGCTTCGCGGACCCGGGCGATCTTGGTCGGGGTGTGGAACAGGGTGTGGGCAACCTGACAGGCCACCATGTTGGTTTCGTCGCTGTTGGTTACGGCCACCAGCATGTCGGCATCGTCCGCGCCGGCCTGGCGCAGCACCGTCGGCAGTGAGCCGCGGCCCTGCACGGTGCGGATGTCCAGCCGATCGCCGAGGTCGCGCAGGCGTTCGCTGTCGGTGTCGACCACGGTAATGTCGTTGGCCTCGCTGGCCAGATGTTCCGCCAGCGAACCGCCGACCTGCCCTGCGCCGAGGATGATGATTTTCATCCAGTCACTCCTTAAAACCCATTAACCGCGCGCGGCGGCGATCTTGATCAGCTTGGCGTAGTAGAACCCGTCGTGGCCGCCTTCCTGGGCCAGCAACTGGCGACCGTGAGGCTGCTTGATACCGGCCGCCGTGGCGAGGTCCAGTTCACGGGCGCCCGGTGTGCGAGCGAGGAAGGCTTCGATGACTTCGGTGTTCTCGGTCGGCAGCGTGGAGCAGGTGGCGTAAAGCAAGATGCCGCCAACCTCCAGAGTTATCCACATCGCATCGAGCAATTCGCCCTGAAGCACCGCCAGTGCAGCGATGTCATCCGGTTGGCGAGTCAGTTTGATGTCCGGGTGACGACGGATCACGCCAGTGGCCGAGCACGGCGCGTCGAGCAGGATGCGCTGAAACGGTTTGCCGTCCCACCAGGTGGCGGTGTCGCGGCCGTCGGCGGCGATCAGTTCGGCGCTCAGGCCCAGGCGTGCGAGGTTCTCACGCACTCGCACCAGACGCTTGGCTTCCAGATCCACCGCCACGACGCCCGCCAGTTTTGGCTCGGCTTCGAGGATGTGGCAGGTCTTGCCACCCGGTGCGCAGCAGGCGTCGAGCACCCGTTGGCCCGGCGCCAGGTCGAGCAGGTCGGCGGCCAGTTGCGCCGCTTCGTCCTGCACGCTGATCCAGCCTTCGGCGAAGCCCGGCAGGCTGCGCACGTCGGCCGGCGCTTCGAGGATGATGCCGTCCTGACTGTAAACGCATGGCGTGGCGGCGATGCCGGCCTCAGTCAGCAACCCGAGATAAGCATCGCGGGTGTGATGACGACGGTTGACTCGCAGAATCATCGGCGGGTGCGCGTTGTTCGCCGCGCAAATGGCTTCCCACTGCTCAGGCCAGAACGCCTTCAGGGATTTTTGCAGCCAGCGCGGATGCGCGGTGCGCACCACCGGGTCGTGTTCCAGCTCGGCCAGCAGCGCTTCGCTTTCACGCTGGGCGCGGCGCAAAACGGCATTCAGCAATGCCTTGGCCCAGGGTTTTTTCAGCTTGTCGGCGCAACCGACGGTTTCACCGATGGCGGCGTGGGCCGGGACGCGGGTGTAGAGCAATTGATAAAGGCCCACCAGCAGCAGCGCCTCGACATCGGCGTCGGCTGCCTTGAAAGGCTTCTGCAGCAACTTGGCCGCCAACGCCGACAAACGTGGCTGCCAGCGCGCGGTGCCAAACGCCAGGTCCTGGGTAAAGCCGCGATCACGGTCTTCAACCTTGTCCATTTGTGTCGGCAGAGAACTGTTGAGTGAGGCTTTTCCGTTAAGAACAGCAGCAAGTGCCTTGGCGGCGGCCAGACGTGGATTCATTGAGCGTCCGCCGCTTGACCGAGCACGGTGCCGACGGCGAATTTTTCACGACGGCTGTTGAACAAGTCGCTGAAGTTCAACGCCTTGCCGCCGGGCAATTGCAGACGGGTCAGGCACAGGGCTTGCGCACCGCAGGCGACAATCAAACCGTCCTTGCTGGCGCTGAGAATCTGGCCCGGTGCGCCCTGCCCTTTGGCGAGGCTCGCACCCAGCACCTTCAGCGCTTCGCCATTCAGCGTGCTGTGGGTGATCGGCCATGGGTTGAAGGCGCGAACCAGCCGTTCCAGCTCAACGGCCGGACGGCTCCAGTCGATGCGCGCTTCGTCTTTGTTCAATTTGTGAGCATAGGTGGCGAGGTGGTCGTCCTGCACTTCGCCTTCCAATGTTCCGGCGGCGAGGCCGGCAATTGCCTGAATCACGGCTGGTGGGCCCATTTCAGCGAGACGGTCGTGGAGGCTGCCGCCGGTGTCTTCAGCGGTGATCGGTGTGGTGACTTTCAGCAGCATCGGCCCGGTGTCGAGGCCCAGTTCCATGCGCATCACGGTCACGCCGCTTTCGCTGTCGCCCGCTTCGACGGCACGCTGGATCGGCGCCGCTCCGCGCCAGCGTGGCAGCAACGAGGCGTGGCTGTTGATGCAACCCAGGCGCGGAATATCCAGAACCGCTTGCGGCAGGATCAGGCCGTAGGCGACCACCACCAGCAAATCCGGCTTGAGTGCGGCCAGTTCAGCCTGAGCGTCTTCGTTGCGCAGGGTTGGCGGCTGCAACACCGGGATGTTGTTTTCCAATGCGAGTTGCTTGACCGGGCTCGGCATCAGCTTTTGCCCACGGCCCGCCGGACGGTCCGGCTGGGTGTAAACCGCGACGATCTCGTAAGGGCTGTCGAGCAGGGCCTTGAGGTGTTCGGCGGCGAATTCCGGGGTGCCGGCAAAGACGATGCGCAGTGGCTCAGTCATGGGAGCAATCTCTGAAAAGAAAAAGGCTTGCCGCAGCAAGCCTTTGAAAGAAGGGCATCAAGCGTTCTGGCGATGTAGCTTTTCCAGTTTCTTCTTGATTCGGTCGCGTTTGAGGTTCGACAGGTAGTCGACGAACAATTTGCCGTTGAGGTGGTCGCATTCGTGCTGGATGCACACGGCGAGCAGGCCTTCGGCGATCAGCTCGTAGGGCTTGCCGTCGCGGTCCAGGGCCTTGACCTTGACCTTCTGCGGGCGATCGACGTTTTCGTAGAAGCCCGGCACCGAGAGGCAGCCTTCCTGGTATTGCTCCATCTCGTCGGTCAGCGGTTCGAACTCGGGGTTGATGAACACCCGTGGTTCGCTGCGGTCTTCGGAGAGGTCCATCACGACGATACGTTTGTGCACGTTGACCTGGGTCGCGGCGAGGCCGATGCCTGGCGCTTCATACATTGTTTCAAACATGTCATCGACCAACTGACGCACTTCGTCGTCCACTACAGCCACAGGTTTGGCGATAGTGCGCAGGCGCGAGTCGGGAAATTCGAGGATGTCTAAAATGGCCATAAGCTTAATTGCTGCACGTGTGAGGTAAAGTCGGGCGATGGCCTGGCGGGTCCGAAGATGCCGGCTACCGTTGTGAAGCGTAGCTCCCTTTTCTTTTCAGAAACGAGGAGCGAGCCACGAGGGCTCTGGCGTTTCACGCGAACGCACATAATAAAGGGATTCACCGCATGAGGAAATCACTACTCGCCTTGCTCCTTCTGGCCTCGGCCGGTTTGGCGCACGGGCAAGTGCAACTCAAGGAAGGTTTTCCACAGCAATACACAGTGGTGGCGGGCGACACACTTTGGGACATTTCGGGAAAATACCTCCGGGAGCCGTGGAAATGGCCTGAGCTGTGGCAAGCCAATCCACAGATCGAAAACCCCAATCTCATCTACCCCGGCGACTCGTTGTCGCTGGTCTACGTCAACGGCCAGCCGCGCCTGACCCTCAATCGCGGGGCTTCGCGCGGCACCATCAAGCTCTCGCCACGGGTGCGCAGCTCGCCGGTGGCCGATGCGATCCCGAGCATTCCGCTGCAATCGATCAACAGCTTTTTGCTGAGCAACCGCATCGTCGACAAGGTCGAGGACTTCGACAAGGCGCCTTACATTGTCGCTGGCGATGCCGAACGCGTGCTCAGCGGCACCGGTGACCGCATCTTCGCCCGCGGTCATTTCGACCCGAATCAACCGGTCTACGGCATCTTCCGTCAGGGCAAGGTTTACACCGATCCCGACAGCAAAGAGTTTTTGGGGATCAATGCCGATGACATCGGCGGCGGCGAGATTGTGGCCACCGAAGGCGACGTCGCCACGTTGGCCCTGCAACGCACGACTCAGGAAGTGCGCCTCGGTGACCGTTTGTTCAGCGGTGAAGAGCGATCCATCAACTCGACCTTCATGCCCAGTGCGCCAAGAACCCAGATCAATGGCTTGATCATCGATGTGCCGCGTGGGGTCACCCAGATCGGCGCGCTGGATGTCGTCACCCTGAACAAGGGTCAACGCGATGGCCTGGCTGAAGGCAACGTGCTGGTGGTGATGAAAACCGGTGAAACCGTACGTGACCGGATCACCGGCCAACCGCTGAAAATTCCCGATGAGCGTGCCGGTTTGCTGATGGTTTTCCGCACCTACGACAAGCTCAGTTACGGGTTGGTACTCCACGCTTCGCGCTCGCTGGCCGTCATGGACAAGGTGCGAAATCCGTAAGCAGGCTCCACAAGTTACCAACAGAGTTATCCACAGCTTATTCCCGTTTGAACGGGGCTCATAACGATCAAGGATGATCCATGTCGCTGTCTGCCGTCACACCGGTTTCCCCCGCGGAACTGGAAGCTCGTCTACGTCTGCATCGGTTGCCGGAACTCGGCCCGGCGCGTTTCAAGAAATTGCTCGAGGCCTTCGGCTCGGCGTCAAAAGCCATCAGCGCGCCCGCCAGTGCTTGGCGTTCGCTGGGTTTGCCACTGACGTGCGCCGAGGCTCGCCGTGCCAGTGAAGTGCGCGATGGCGCGAGCCACGCATTGGCCTGGCTAGAGCGTCCGGGCCAGCATTTACTGATGTGGGACCAGCCTGAGTACCCGGCGTTGCTGGCGGAAATCAGTGATGCGCCGCCGCTTTTATTTGTGGCAGGTGATCCGGGCATCCTGGAAAAACCGCAATTGGCGATGGTCGGCAGTCGTCGCGCCTCGCGGCCGGGCATGGACACCGCGGCTGCGTTTTCGCGCAGCCTGGCCAGCGCCGGTTTCGTCATTACCAGCGGTCTTGCGCTGGGCATCGACGCCGCTGCGCATCAAGCCGCGCTGGACGTCGGCGGGCGAACGGTCGGGGTACTTGGCACGGGACTTGAAAAGTTTTATCCACAGCGCAATCGGCGGCTGGCCGATGCCATGATCGCGTCGGGCAGCGCGGTGCTTTCCGAGTTCCCGCTGGACGCCGGCCCCAGCGCCAGCAACTTCCCTCGGCGCAACCGGATCATCAGCGGTTTATCCCTCGGAGTGTTGGTGGTCGAGGCAAGTGTCGCCAGCGGCTCATTGATCACGGCGAGGCTGGCAGCGGAACAGGGGCGTGAGGTGTACGCGATTCCAGGGTCGATCCATCACCCTGGCGCCAAGGGGTGTCATCAGTTGATCCGCGACGGGGCAATGCTGGTGGAAACCATCGAGCATATCCTCGAAGCCTTGCGCGGCTGGCAAAGGCTGCCGTTATCCACAGAGACGCTGCAAGCACCCACTCATCCACTGCTTCTGTTGCTTCACGCCGCGCCCCACACCAGTGAAGCGTTGTCGGTCAGCAGTGGCTGGGCCTTGTCCAAAGTCTTGGCAGCGCTGACAGAACTGGAAATGGATGGCCAGGCAGTGTGCGAAAGCGGGCGCTGGTTTGCTCGGGTGAGCTAGGTTTTATAAGGAAGATCGGTAAACTGCTCAGAGCCTTATTCCGGAGAGTTTTTCATGGTCAACAATTGGCGTGTGCAACAAGCCGCACAAGCCGTTCGCTCAGGGGCGGTGATTGCCTATCCAACCGAAGCGGTCTGGGGCCTGGGTTGCGATCCGTGGGACGAAGCCGCGGTTTCTCGTCTGCTGATGATCAAGGGCCGGTCTATGGAAAAGGGCCTGATTCTGGTGGCCGACAATATTCGTCAGTTCGACTTCCTGTTCGAAGACTTTCCCGAACTGTGGATGGACCGGATGGCCAGCACTTGGCCGGGGCCGAACACCTGGCTGGTGCCGCATCAGAATTTGTTGCCCCTGTGGATTACCGGTATGCATGAAACGGTGGCGCTGCGCGTTAGCGACCACCCGCAGGTGCGGGATTTGTGTGCGATGGTGGGGCCGTTGGTGTCGACGTCGGCTAACCCTCAGGGCCGGCCGGCGGCGCGGACGCGGATTCGTGTCGAGCAGTATTTCCGTGGGCAGGTGGATTTTATCCTCGGCGGTAACCTGGGCGGGCGCAAAAATCCGAGCGTGATTCGCGATCTCGCAACGGGGAATGTAATTCGCCCGGATTGAGACCGCGTCATCGTTCTTCGCGGGCAAGCCTCGCTCCTACAGGACCCCGGTCGTTCACATAATTCGTGTTCGACCGCAGGCCTGTAGGAGCGAGGCTTGCCCGCGAAGATGCCCTCAAGGCAACAAAACAGTCGAGCCAGTGGTACGCCGCGCCGACAACTCGGTCTGCGCCTTCGCCGCTTCAGCCAACGGATACTTCTGGCTGATGTCCACCTTAAGCTTGCCGCTGATGATCATTTCAAACAGCTCATCCGCCATACGCTGCAAATTTTCCGCATTGTTTGCGTAAGTCGCGAGTGTCGGCCGGGTCACGTACAACGAACCCTTTGCCGACAATATCCCCAGGTTCACCCCATCCACTGCCCCGGAAGCATTGCCGAAGCTCACCACCAGACCCCGTGGTGCTGCGCTGTCGAGCGACGTCAGCCAAGTGTCTTTGCCGACGCCGTCGTACACCACCGGGACTTTTTTGCCGTCGGTCAATTCCAGTACGCGTTGTGCGACGTTTTCGTGGCTGTAGTCGATGGTCGCCCACGCGCCGTTGGCCTTGGCCAGCGCGGCTTTCTCCGGCGAGCTGACCGTGCCGATCAACTTCACGCCCAAGGCCTTGGCCCATTGACAGGCCAGGGAACCGACACCGCCCGCAGCGGCGTGGAACAGGATGGTTTCGCCGCCCTTGAGTTCATAGGTCTGACGCAGCAGGTATTGCACGGTCAGGCCTTTGAGCATCACGCCGGCAGCCTGTTCGAAGCTGATGGCATCCGGCAGGTGTACCAGATTGGCCTCAGGTAAAACGTGAACGTCGCTGTAAGCGCCCAACGGGCCGCTGCCGTAAGCCACGCGATCGCCGACCTTGAAGCGGGTCACTTGGCTGCCCACTGCCTCGACAACGCCCGCACCTTCCGAGCCCACGCCCGATGGCAGGGCGGGCGGCGGATAGAGACCGCTACGGAAGTAGGTGTCGATGAAGTTGAGTCCGATGGCCTTGTTGGTCACGCGAACCTGCTGCGGGCCGGGCTCGGCGGGTTGATAGTCGACATACTCAAGCACTTCGGGGCCGCCATGGGCGCTGAACTGGATACGCTTTGCCATCCGAACTCTCCTTAGATCATTTTGCCAAGCTCCCTATCGGACTCCTAAGCTTGATCTTCGTCAACTGCGGCGGTGCAAGGTGCAGTGTTATCCTACGCAGCAATTTGCCGCCGGCCGTTAAACGCCGCGCAGCTTTGCCCGATTCAAGGTGATGACATGACGACCCGCACCGAGGCCGTAAAAGCCTACCTGCTCGACCTGCAAGACCGTATTTGCGCTGCCCTGGAAGCTGAAGACGGTGGCACGCAATTCGTCGAAGACGCCTGGACCCGGCCTGCCGGTGGTGGCGGTCGCACACGAGTGATCGAAAACGGCGCTGTGATCGAAAAGGGCGGCGTCAATTTTTCCCACGTGTTTGGCAGCGGTCTCCCACCGTCCGCCAGCGCCCACCGACCCGAATTGGCCGGCCGTGGCTTCGAAGCTTTGGGCGTGTCGCTGGTGATTCACCCGCACAACCCGCAGGTGCCGACTTCCCACGCCAATGTGCGCTTTTTCATCGCTGAAAAAGAAGACGAAGAGCCGGTCTGGTGGTTCGGCGGCGGTTTCGACCTGACCCCTTATTACGGCAATGAAGAAGACTGCGTGCACTGGCACCGCGTCGCCGAGCAGGCCTGCGCGCCGTTCGGTCCGGACGTCTATCCGCGTTACAAGGCCTGGTGCGACAGCTACTTCCACATCAAGCATCGCCACGAACCGCGGGGCATCGGCGGTCTGTTTTTCGATGACTTGAACGAATGGGACTTCGACACCAGCTTCGCGTTCATGCGCGCCATCGGTGACGCCTACATCGAGGCTTACCTGCCGATCGTGCAGCGCCGCAAGAACGATGCGTTCACCGCCAAGCAGCGCGAATTCCAGGAATTCCGCCGTGGCCGCTACGTCGAGTTCAACCTGGTTTACGACCGCGGCACGTTGTTCGGCCTGCAATCGGGCGGGCGCACCGAGTCGATCCTCATGTCCCTGCCCCCGCAAGTGCGCTGGGGCTACGACTGGAAGGCCGAGCCGGGCAGCGAAGAAGCACGCCTGACTGAATACTTCCTACAAGACCGCGATTGGTTGGCCAAGGCCTGAACGAGGAATTCTGATGGATCGTTACGTCGTATTCGGTAACCCGATTGGCCACAGTAAATCGCCGCTGATCCATCGCTTGTTCGCCGAGCAAACCGCTCAGCAACTGGACTACAGCACCTCGTTGGCGCCACTCGACGACTTTTCCGACTTCGCCCGAGCGTTTTTCCTCGAAGGTCGCGGGGCGAATGTGACGGTGCCGTTCAAGGAAGAGGCCTATCGCCTGGCCGACAGTCTGACGGAGCGTGCGCAGCGCGCCGGCGCGGTCAACACCCTGAGCAAACTCGCCGACGGCAGTTTGCTGGGCGACAACACCGACGGCGCCGGGCTGGTGCGGGATCTGACGGTCAACGCCGGCTTCAGCCTCAAGGGCAAACGCATCCTGCTGCTCGGTGCTGGCGGTGCGGTGCGGGGTGCGCTGGAACCGTTGCTGGCCGAGTTTCCGGAGTCGGTGATCATCGCCAACCGCACGGTAGAGAAAGCCGAACTGCTGGCGGAGTTGTTCGCGGACCTGGGGCCGGTGTCGGCCAGCGGTTTCGACTGGCTGCGGGAATCGGTGGACTTGATCATCAACGCGACGTCCGCGAGTTTGTCGGGGGATGTACCGCCGATTGCCAGCAGCCTGATCGAGCCGGGCAAGACGGTGTGCTACGACATGATGTACGGCAAGGAACCGACCTCGTTCTGCCGCTGGGCCAGTGAACACGGCGCGGCGGTGGCGATGGACGGCCTGGGGATGCTCGCTGAACAAGCGGCGGAAGCGTTCTTCCTGTGGCGCGGCGTGCGCCCGGACACCGCGCCGGTCCTGGCAGAACTACGCCGTCAGCTCGCCGCATAAACCTTGTAGGAGCGAGGCTTGCCCGCGAAGGCGTCCTCAAGAATGCCAAAGGCTTCGCGGGCAAGCCTCGCTCCTACAGGACGGTATTTCAATCCTCAAATCGGATCGGGCATTTCTCTGCGCCTTCAAGCTTGCGCAACTCCTCCACCACCTGCGGCCGCGCGCGCCGCAAGGTCAGGCTGCGATCCTGCTTGAGCAGCCGTCGCGCTTCCTGATGCAGCATTTCCACCCCTGAATAGTCGATAAAGTTGATCTGCTGCGCCTCGATCACCACGCGCGCGCCGTGCATTCGTTGCAGGCGCACTTGCAGGTAATGGCTGGCGCCGAAAAAGATCGAACCGCCGACCCGCAGAATATCTTCATCGCCCTCGCGCCAATGCTGCACGCGGGGTTGCGAAGTACGCTTGAGGTAGAAGAACAGCGAAGCCAAGACCCCGGCATAGATCGCGGTCTGTAACTCCAGCAACAGCGTGGCGACACAGGTCAGCGCCATGACCAGGAACTCGGCGCGGCTGACCCGTAACAGCGCGCGAATACCCCGATGGTCCACCAATCCCCAGGCGATCAACAGAATGCTGCCGGCCATGGCCGGGATCGGAATGTGCGCAATCAACTTCGCGCCGAAGATCGCAAACAACGCCACCCACATCGCCGAAAAAACGCCGGCCATCGGTGAGCAGGCGCCCGCTTCGTAGCTCAAGCCCGAGCGGGTGAAAGAACCGGCTGACAGCGAACCAGAAAAAAACGCCCCGACCATGTTCGAAAAACCCTGGGCGCGGACTTCCTGATTGGCGTCGAGCAATTGCTGTGAGCGCGACGACAAGGAACGGGCAATCGACAGACTCGTCACCAGCGCGAGCATCCCCACCGCCACGGCGCTGGGCAGCAGGCGCAGGATCAGATCAAGGTCCAGCGGCAGCGGACTGAAGGGCGGCAACCGCCCGACAAACGCGCTGACCAACTTCACATGGCCGAACATCGACGGCCACAACCACACCAGCAGTCCGCTCAGCACCAAGGTGATCAAGAGCGTCGGCCAGCGTGGCAGCAGTAATTTCAGGACCACGCCCACCCCGACGGTGGCCAGCCCCAGTATTAGCGAAGGTTTATCCACAAAACCGAGATGTCTGAACACCATTAAAAAACTGTCCAGTGCGGTGGACTGATTGGGCAGGTCCAGCCCCAGCAGGTTCGGCAACTGGCCGATGGCAATCACCACCGCTGCGCCGAGGGTGAAGCCCAGCACCACCGAGTGCGAAACGAAATTCACCAGAGCGCCAAAACGCAGCAAACCGAGCAGCCACTGGAAAATGCCGGCGAGCAGCGTCAGCAGCAGGATCAGGGTGACGTAGTCCTCTGACGCGGGAACGGCCAGAGGACTGACACTGGCGTACAGGACGATGGATATCGCCGCTGTAGGACCGCAGATCAGATGCCACGACGAACCCCAGAGGCAAGCGATCAGCACCGGGATGATTGCGGCGTACAGGCCGTATTCCGGCGGGAGACCGGCGATCAGGGCGTAGGCAATGGATTGCGGCAGCGCAAGAATGGCGCCGCTGAGGCCAACGATCAGGTCACGACCGACGCTGGCACGGGTTTGCCGTGGCAACCAGGAAAGGAAGGGGAAGAGTGAATGGCGGCTGGGGAAGGCCATGGGTCCTCTCGGTTGAGAATTTTGCGCAAGGGTATCAGGACAGACAACGATCCTTCCCCCTGTAGGAGCGAGGCTTGCCCGCGAAGAACGATAACGCGGTTTTTCAAAAGTACCGCGTTATCGTTCTTCGCGGGCAAGCCTCGCTCCTACAAGGGCTGGTTAGAGTTTGGCTTTTACAGCCGACAACGCATCCTTCCCATCCACGGTCTTCACGCCATCCAGCCATTTATCCAGCACGGCGGGGTTGGCCTTGATCCACGCCTTGGCCGCATCGGCATTGCTGACTTTCTTGTTCACCACCTCGGCCATGATGCTGTTCTCCATCTCCTGGGTGAAACTCAGGTTGGTGAGCAGCTTGCCAACGTTCGGACAGGCCTGTGCATAACCTTTGCGGGTGAGTGTATAAACGCTGCCGGTGTCGCCGAAGTACTTCTCGCCGCCCTTCAGATAATGCATTTTCAACTGCACGTTCATCGGGTGCGGCGTCCAGCCGAGAAAGGTCACGAACTTCTGTTTCTTCACCGCGCGGGACACTTCGGCCAGCATGGCCTGCTCGCTGGACTCCACCAGTTTCCACTGGCCCATGTCGAAGTCGTTCTTCTTGATGATCTCTTGCAGCGAGATGTTCGCCGGGGCGCCCGAGCCGATGCCGTAGATCTTTTTGTCGAACTTGTCGGCGTATTTGTTCAGGTCGGCAAAGTTATGCACACCCGCGTCCCACACATAATCCGGGACCGCCAGGGTGAATTCGGTGCCGTCGAGGTTCTTCGCCAGTTGAGTGACATCGCCCGTGGCGACGAACTTGTCGTAGAAGCCCTGCTGCGCCGGCATCCAGTTACCGAGGAACACGTCGACTTGGCCATCCTTCAACCCGCCAAAGGTGATCGGCACCGCGAGGGTGTCGACCTTGGCCTTGTAGCCCATGCCGTCCAGCAGAAACCCGGTAATGGCGTTGGTCGCGGCGATATCGCTCCAGCCTGGGTCGGCCATTTTCACCGTGTCGCAGCTCTCGTCGGCAAACGCCGATGCACTGCCTAGAGCCAGTAGCCCGACCGTCAGTACTGTGGATAACTTTTGCATGGACTTCCCCTTAACATTATTGGTTTTGGCAGGGTTGTGGATAACGTGCTTTGCGCTCCAGATCGTCGAGGTCGATGTGATTGCGCATGTACTGCTGACTGGCGTCCACCAGCGGCTGGTGATCCCAGCTCTTCAGCTTGCCGATGGTGAGTGCGTTGGCGACGAAACGCCGGCGCCGTTGACTGTCGAGCACCTGTTGGTGAATCGCCGGAATGTCCCATTTGGCTCGTGCTTCGGCCAGAAATTCTTCGAACAGCAGCCGATGTTGCGCCGATTGACTGAGTTCTTCTTGTTCGCGCGGGTCGTTGTGTACATCGAAGAGTAGGCAAGGGTCGTCTTCGCTGTAGATGAATTTGTAAGCGCCGCGCCGGATCATCATCAAAGGACTGATGGTGCCTTCGGCCATGTATTCGCCGAAGACTTCGTCGTGACCGCCCTGCCCTTGCAGGTGCGAGACCAGCGAGCGGCCATCCAGCGGCAAGCCTGGCTCCAGCGAACCGCCGGCCAGCTCCACGAAGGTGGGCAGCAGGTCGGCAGTGGAAACGGCGGCGCTGACTCGGCCGGCCCCGAATTGTCCCGGAGCGCTGATCAACAGTGGCACGCGAGCGGCCATTTCGAACCAGTGCATTTTGTACCAGAGCCCGCGCTCGCCGAGCATGTCGCCGTGGTCGCCGGAGAAAACAATGATGGTGTCGTCGATCAGCCCGGTTTCTTCGAGTGTTTGCAGGAGTTTGCCGACGTTGCTGTCGATATAGCTGCACGCACCGAAATACGCACGGCGCGCATCGCGAATCTTATCCACAGGCAGCGTCTTGTCCCACAGGTCATACACCTTGAGCAAACGCCGGGAGTGCGGATCGAGTTCGGTTTGCGCCGGGGTTTCGGGCAAAGGGATGTCGGCGTCGTCGTACATATCCCAAAAAGCCTTGGGAATCGTGTACGGGTCGTGTGGGTGAGTCATCGACACGGTCAGGCAGAACGGCTGATCGCCCTCCTCGCGGATGTGATCGAACAGGTATTGCTGGGCCTTGAACACTACCTCTTCATCGAAATCCAGCTGATTGGTGCGCACGCACGGCCCGGCTTGCAGCACCGAAGACATGTTGTGGAACCAGGTCGGACGCACGTTCGGCTCATCCCAGTTCACAGACCAGCCGTAATCCGCCGGGTAGATGTCACTGGTCAGGCGTTCTTCATAGCCGTGCAGCTGATCCGGACCACAAAAATGCATCTTGCCCGACAGCGCGGTGCGGTAGCCGAGTCGACGCAGGTAGTGGGCATAAGTCGGTACATCGGCGGGGAAATCGGCCGCGTTGTCGTAGGCGCCGATCTTGCTCGGCAACTGACCGCTGACCAGGGTGAAACGCGACGGCGCGCACAGCGGGCTGTTGCAATAAGCGGCGTCGAACACCACGCCTTCGGCGGCGAGGCGGCTGAGATTAGGTAATTTGATGGGCGAAGGACCGTAGAACGGCAACATTGGCGCGGCCATCTGATCGGCCATGATGAAAAGAATATTCTTGCGCTTCATGTGATCGCGACATTCCATAGTGAATATTTATGCGAGAGTGCTGCGATCGAGCATGGAGTCCACTCACGTTGTGGTAAAGCCCATGCACGGCAATGACTAGGATAAGCACAGCTTATGTATGACGCCCTTGGTGATTTGTCCCTGGACCTGCTTCGTGCCTTTGAAGCGGCGGCCCGTCAGCGCAGCTTTACCGCCGCTGCGGTCGAACTCGGCACCACGCAGCCGGCTATCAGCCAGCAGATCAAACGACTGGAAGAACAACTCGCCACGCGCCTGTTTGATCGCATCTATCGCGGCATTGAACTGACGGAAGCTGGAACCATACTTTTCGAGCAGGTTCAGCTCGGTTTGCAGAATATCGACGCAGGCTTGAGTGCAATCAGCGCACAGCATCAACATGAGGTCTTACAGGTAGCGACCGATTTCGCCTTCGCCGCGTATTGGCTGATGCCGCGTCTGCACCGGTTTCATGCTGCCAATCCTCAGGTGGATGTCAGCCTGGTCACCAGCGAGCGCAGCCACAACATGCTGCGCACGGATATCGATGTCGCGGTGTTGTTCGGCGAGGGGCGATTCAAACAGGGTGAAAGTCACTGGCTGTTCAGCGAAGAAGTGTTTCCGGTGTGCAGCCCGCTGTTATTGAAAGACCGCCCCCTGCCCTTGCCGGCCCAGTCATTGCTGGAATTCCCGTTGCTACATTTGCGGGGTGAAAACAGCAGTAACTGGTTCGACTGGAGCGGCGTATTTCGTGAGTTAGGGATCACGTCGGCGCCGGCCCCCGGGCAATTGCGCTTCGACAACTACACGTTGCTGATTCAAGCGGCGATCGGCGGCCAGGGCGTTGCGATCGGCTGGCGGCACCTTGTGGATAACTTGCTGGCGCAAGGTCTGTTGTGTCGACCGATTGCCGACACGGTGATCTCCAGGCTCGGCTATTACGTGGTCTTGCCCCAGCGAAAACGGCGTGGGGCACTGATTCAACAGTTTGTGGATTGGTTGATGGCTGAACAGGCCAGCAGCGCCCAATCCCTGAACGGTTTACCGCTGCCGTCTATCGCGGTGTAGGGTCGGTCGAAACGAAGTTCACGTGTTCGCGAACGTGAAGATTGAGCTGCAGCTCATCGGCAATCCCCACCGCCACGCGGTTCAACCGTTCAAGCGGTTCAGCGAGACCCGGCTCAAGGCTGCTGCTGATGTGGCTGAAATGTTCGATCGTCAGCCCCGGCACGCCACGAGGCGCATTCACCAGGGTCCAGTGCAAGGCACTGGTTTGCAGCGCCTCAAGGATTTCTTCAGCGGCATGCCGCTGAAGGGGATTCAGCGCTTCAGCCTCGGTTTCGTCGAGTTCGGCGAAATCCCCCACCAGGAACAGTCGGGCAATGCCCGCCGCCTGCATGCCCTCGATCAGGGCATCCACTGCCAATACCTGCTCGACCGGGCCTGGCACGATGGTTTTTTCCACGTACTCGCTGTTGAATGGCAGCCCTGGTGCGTCCAGCAGGCAAATAACCGCCGAACTGCCCGCCACGCTTTGCTTGACCCGTTCAGGTTCGAACAGATCGCCGGTCTTGGTGCGCAAACCCGGGCGCGGTGGGAGCGCCGTCAGGTCATCCAGAATCGCGATCACTTCATGTTGGCGCCGCAGCATTTCAGCCATCAGCGCACTGCCCAGGCTACTCATGGCACCATAAAGCACCACCTTCACCACCGGGGTTTCGGCATTTTTCATGGCTGAGATTCCTTGTTCTATATGGCGTGTGACCTGTAGACATCGGTGAGGGTTCGACTGGGTTTCAGAGGGTTTCAGATGCAAGAGATCAAGGGTTACCACGCCCATGTCTACTTCGACGCCGGCAGCATTGATCAGGCGCGAGCGCTGTGTGAGCAAGCCACGCACGTGTTCCCGCTGAAAATGGGCCGCGTGCACGAACGCCCGGTGGGCCCGCACCCGGACTGGAGTTGCCAATTGGCGTTCGGGCCGGAGCTCATCGGTGACGTGCTGCCGTGGCTGGCGCTTAACCGCAAGGGTTTGGTGGTGTTCCTGCACCCGGACACCGGCGACGATTTGCTGGACCACACCGAGCACGCGATCTGGATGGGCGCGATCCGGCCGCTGGATCTGTCCATTTTTTGATCAGAGGTTTTCTTCGGCCTCACTCGGCAAATGCTCGTCCAGGTGCAGCCAGGGCAATTGGCTGTCGGTCCAGATATGCCGCTCGGCCGGGGCCTGCTCCGGGTGATCGAGGGTGGCGATGGTCACGTCGATGCTCTCGGGGCTGAGGTGCGTGGTGAGGGCAAGTTGTGCCCCACAGGTCGGGCAGAAATAGCGCACGCAGGTTGTTGAAGATTCGTACTGCGCCGGTGTCCCTGTCAGCCATTTGAAGGCTGACGCGGGTACGGTTATCCAGGTCGTCACGATCCCGCCGCTGACTCGCCGGCAGATTGAGCAATGGCAGTGGGCGATGTCATGCAATGGACCACTGAATTGATAGCGCAGCTGTCCGCAGTGGCAGCCGCCTGTGTGAAGTTCGTTCATTACATATCCTCCTGTTGTGTCTGTACCGACGCCATCGCGGGCAAGCCCGCTCCCACAGGTTTTTGCGGCGAAGCTGCTATCTGCGGTACACACAGATCATTGTGGGAGCGAGCCTGCTCGCGATGGCCTCAACTCGGTTTAACACCCTGCCCCAGTCCGACGACCGGTTGCACATCCGGTCAATGCTTTCACCAGCGAAAGCTGGCTGAAAGCTTCCCCGATTAGGATCGCCCCCACTGCCGGCAAAAGACCGGTCGGCCAATGCCAGTGTTTTATCGCTCGCACAGCCCATTTAACAACAACAATGGTGATTCTGATGTCCTCTGCTACCCGCCGCTTCGCTGCAACTCCGCCCGTACGCCTCGTGCTTCCCGTTCTGCGCTGACCCCACCCGGTTCGCCCATTCCCTAGCCGCGCTACGCCTGGAGTATTTCCCATGCTGACTTTCCTTGGCTTCGCCATGGTCATCACGTTCATGTTCCTGATCATGACCAAGCGCCTGTCGGCGCTGATCGCCCTGATCATCATCCCAATCGTCTTCGCCCTGTTCGGTGGTTTCGCGCCGAAGATCGGCCCGATGATGCTCGAAGGCATCACCAAGCTTGCGCCGACCGGCGTGATGCTGATGTTCGCCATTCTGTATTTCGCCCTGATGATCGACTCCGGCCTGTTTGACCCGGCCGTGCGCAAGATCCTCAAACTGGTCAAGGGCGACCCGTTGAAAGTGTCGGTCGGCACCGCCGTGCTGGCGCTCGTCGTTTCCCTCGATGGTGACGGCGCGACCACTTATATGATCTGCGTGGCCGCCATGCTGCCGCTCTACAGCCGTATCGGCATGAGCCCGCGGATCATGGCCGGTCTGATCATCCTCGCCGGTGGCGTGATGAACATGACCCCGTGGGGCGGCCCGACTGCGCGTGCGGCCAGTGCGCTGCACGTGGACCCGTCGGACATCTTCGTACCGATGATTCCGGCGATGGCTTTCGGTGTCCTGGCCATTCTGGCCATCGCGTACTTCTACGGCAAACGTGAACGTGCGCGTCTGGGTGAACTGCACTTGGTGGGCGACGAAATCGACCACAGCGAAATCAGCGTTTCGCAGTTCCCGGATGCCCGTCGTCCAAAGCTGATCTGGTTCAACGGTGCCCTGACATTCGCACTGATGTGCACCCTGATTGCCGGTCTGTTGCCGCTGCCGGTGTTGTTCATGGTGGCGTTCAGTATTGCCATGATCGTCAACTATCCTTGCCTGCAACAGCAGAAGGATCGCGTGGCGGCTCACGCCGGTAGCGTGCTGGCGGTGGTCGGTCTGATCTTTGCCGCGGGCATTTTCACCGGTATCCTGACGGGCACCGGCATGGTCGATGCCATGTCGAAAAGCCTGCTGGCGGTGATCCCTGATTTCCTCGGTCCGTACCTGGCCGTGATCACCGCGCTGGTGAGCATGCCGTTTACGTTCTTCATGTCGAACGACGCATTTTATTACGGCGTGTTACCAGTACTTGCCGAAGCAGCCAGTCATTACGGTATAACCGCGGTTGAAATGGCACGTGCCTCGATCGTCGGTCAGCCCGTCCACTTGCTGAGCCCGCTGGTACCATCGACTTACTTGTTGGTGGCCCTGGCCGGTATCGATTTCGGTGACCATCAGCGCTTCACCCTGAAATGGGCAGTGCTGGTGTGCATGTGCATACTGGTTGCAGCATTGCTGATGGGGATCTTTCCGCTGTTCAGCACTCTATAAGCCCAAGACTCACCACAACGGGTCCAGGCTTCGCTGTTTGAAGCCCGGGCCTTTTGTGGTTTAACACTCGCTCAAAGGAATACACATGGAATGGCTGACCAACCCTGAAATCTGGGTTGCCTTCTTTACCCTGACCGCCCTGGAAATCGTCCTGGGTATCGATAACATCATCATGATTTCGATCCTGGTCAGCCGCATGCCCAAACACATGCAGCAACGCACCCGGATCTTCGGCCTGGCGCTGGCCATGGTCACGCGGATCCTGTTGTTGCTGTCGATCACATGGGTCATGCGCCTCACCGCCGACCTGTTCGAAATGTTCGGCCAGGGTATTTCCGGGCGAGACCTGATCCTGTTCTTCGGTGGTCTGTTCCTGCTGTGGAAGAGCTCGCAAGAGATGTACCACGCACTGGAAGGCGAGGATGAGACCCACGAGGAACCGACCGCCAAGGGTGGCAGCTTCCTGTACACCATCATCCAGATTGCGATTATCGACATCGTGTTCTCCCTGGATTCGGTGATCACCGCCGTGGGTATGGTTTCCCATGTGCCGGTCATGGTCGCTGCGATCATCGTCGCCGTACTGGTGATGATGCTGGCGGCTGGCACCATCAGCGAATTCATCGACAAGCACCCGTCGCTGAAAATGCTGGCGCTGTCGTTCCTGTTGCTGGTCGGTACCGTGTTGATTGCCGAGTCCTTCGAAGTGCATTTGCCAAAAGGCTACGTCTACTTCGCCATGGCGTTCTCGCTGGCGGTGGAAGCGATCAACATCAAGATGCGCACCGCGATTGCGAAAAAACGCAAACAGCAAGATCCGGTGAAACTGCGCAAGGACATTCCGGGGCAGTAACCCGAACCTGTGCACTGGCTGGTGTCAGTCAGTGCACAAAACCTGTGGGAGCGAGCTTGCTCGCGATAGCGGCCTGTCAGTCAACATCAACGTTGAATGTGACGGCCTCATCGCGAGCAGGCTCGCTCCCACATTTTTTTGCTCAGTATTTAGCCAGGCGGATCGAGGTTATCCAGCACTCGATTCACCGCCAACTCCCCCAACATGATGTTTTGCTGAATCCCCAGCAGGGTGTTGCGGTGTGTGCCTTCCATTCGTGCGGCGAGATCACTGGCCATGACACTGGCCGACGCCAACGATTCGCAGGCGTGAGCGAGCAGGGTTTCGTTGTCGACCTTGGGGTCTATGAAGAAGATCGTGCTGGGTTTGCGCGGTGGGAAGTCGTGAGCGACCGGATCGGTGTCCGGTGGGTTGGGCGTAACTTTGAACATATGCTGATTTACTCCTGAGTGGAGCCGCTTACCGATCTCTACTACAAGAAGGGTGGCGGCCATGCGCAGGTTAGTAGACCGGGGAGAATCAGCATTGCCGGCGCGCCGAAGCGCCCTGCGCACAGCCACCATCAAGCTCAGATAAAACTGACTGACAGCGCTTCTGCACCTTACTGAAAACACCTCAGGCTACTAAACCCGACCACTGATAAGCAGTGGCAGGCAAACGATAGAAGCCAAGGCAAAGGCGCACAAGCCGGCGGATTCTGGCGTAGCCGTAGGCAACGACGCAAGGTGTTGTAGCCTCCGAGAAGTAACGCCGGGTATCTTTAAACACGCACTGCAAAAACGCGTGAATCACATCAAAACAGCCGACTGCTTTTTTTCCAAAGGTTGACGCACCGAGCTCTGGTGGTTAGCGTCCCTCGCTCGCTTCAACCGACAATGACAAGGAATGCATATGTCAGGAAAACCGGCTGCACGCCTCACGGACCCCACCACCTGTCCCCTCCCCGGCCACGGCACCAACCCGATTGCCAGCGGTTCTCCCGACGTCTTTTTCAACGGCCTTGCTGCCGCTCGGGTCAGCGACACATGCACCTGCGGCCAGGTCTTGAACGGCGGATTCTCTTCAACCGTGTTCATCAACGGTCTGAACGCCATGACGCTTGATAGCACCACCAGCCATGGCGGCGTGGTGATCGGCGGCTCCGGCGACGTCATCATCGGCAGCTCTCATACCCCCACGCCATTCATTCCGCCCCTGCCGATCATTGGTCAGCCCTTGGTCGAGTTCAAAGCCGTCAGCGCCGGCAACGGCGAGCCGATTGCCCAACAGGACTACGAAATCGAAACCGCCGAAGGCCGCATCGTCAAAGGCCAGACCAACGCTGAGGGCATGACCCAAAGCGTCGCTACCCTACAGCCCGACCTCGCCGTAGTCCGCTGGACTGTTGACGCCTCAAGGAAGAATTAAATGACTGGACAATGCATCGCACCAGACGACCTGGACATGAAGAAACTCTGGGACAGCACCTGCGAACTCCCCGCCTGCCAGCGCGAAACTACCAAGGCCGGCCCCAACCCGAAAACCCGCGTCGAAGTGCCATTGCTGACCTGTAACTGCCTGTGGCGCAGGTTTCAGAAAGAAGCCGAAGAATGGGTCGCACCGGGCGGCGTGTTGATTGCCGACCCGCAAGTGCGCAACCGCAAGATCAACGCGGCCTACGCACAGTTGTGGCTGGCGGATAACCGGTTTCAATGGGCGGGGTTGGCGGCGTTTGCTTCGAAGCAGGTGGGGTGTGGGTTGATTCATGCCACCAAGTTGCAAACGGCTATTGCGGCGCAGAAGGCGGCGCAGGAGAAATTGCGGACGGGGAAGTCGGAAACCCTTTTCGAAGGGTTTGGGTTCAAGCTCAGCAAGACTGATCCAGAAATCGAGAAAGAGTTAGCGAACGCCAAAGCGGCCAATCCTCTTCCTACTGAAGATATTACGTTCGGCGACAACTCTCGTTCCGCTGTTCAGCAGCAGTTGGACTACGTGTATGAAATGCTGGCCCTCGGTAATACCTCGCTGTTTCTGGATGTTTATCCGCTGCATCGGTTTTTTATGGTGCGAGGCTTCAAAGAAATGCAAGCCTGCCTTCCTCAGCGCAACAAGCTTAAAAATGAAGTCTTCTGGCCTATCGCCGACAAAGTGGAGTTTGGTGCCCTTCACGCTGAAGTGAGCGATACGTTTCGATCGATCGATGAGGGAAAGATTGCTAAAAGCGTCGAATTCATGGCCCGTCACGAACAGCTGAACATTCTGCAACCAGCCATGTACGACAACTCACACTTCGCTTTGCTGATGCGCGGTACTCATGCTGGTGATGTTGTGTCTGTGGTTACAGGAATATTGTCTGGTGCCGCAGAAGAAATTCAATTGACATTGGCAAGTCAATGCAAAGCCCCAGACGGTCGAAAAGTGGCCTTTGGTAGTAACCCATTGGCCAATTTGGCTGACAAAGATCAACGCATGGAATTTGTGCTACGAGCGGCGACCCAATTCGATATGCTTCTAAAGAGTCCAGCCTCACGAGCGCAACTCAAACAATCCATCACAGAAATCTCCCAAGGTGGGGGAATTCGATGATGCGTTTTTTCAATAGGGTCGTGCTGATAAGTCTCTGCACAATTTTTGTAGGCACTTGTATCGCCTATTTCAACTGGGGCCCAGAAATTCTGAGTGTCCATATTGGAAAAACCTACGAGGACACCGTTGCTGACTCTACATTTTCGGTAAGCGCCAATACGGCTGTTTATCCTAGCGACCCACCACACCCTAGCTCTACTTGGATATCCGAGCCGGTGATCATCCAGTTTGATGATCCTGAGCATGGCTTTACACTGCCCGCTACCAAGTTTGGTGCAATTGGATTTGATGAAGGAAAAGTCTCGACTATGACGACTTCTCCGATGCTTGAAACGTTGCCGTTCGACCAATTGATTGTGGTGCTCGATCAGTTACAGAGCCAGCTAAAAAATGCTGGTTGGGCACCGTGGAATGCCGAAAGAAATCCTTGGATTGAAACCGTGACCGAGGATGATAAAAGAGAGCTTCAGGCTGAGTTGTTTGACCACGTGGTGGTGACCGTACTTTTGATACCCCACAAATACAGTCTTGCGCTTAACGTCAAATGCTACGCTCGCTGTGATGAGCGCGACCCGAAAACGGCGAAGTATCTGATTGATGTCAGTGTCGGTTCGGATTACTACAACGAATGAAGAGTCGCTCCAGAAGGCGGCGTCGGTTTTTGCAAAGAGCAGCATTTTTTATGCTGTTCATTTGTCTGACTTCCTTTCACCACCCGGTTGATTTTTTGAACGTTTATATCGGGAAGTCATACAGAGAAGTCGCACGAGACTCGACATTCCCTGTTCATGGCAACACGGCAATTTATCCTGGGGATTTTAACGACGCTAAAGATCCACCTCATCCAAGTTCAACCTGGATCAGCAGTCCTGTTGTAATCCGGTTTGATGATCCCGAGCATGGCTTCACCTTGCCACCAACCAAATTTGGTGCCGTGACGTACAACAAGAGCAAAGTTGCAACCCTTACCACATCTCCAATGCTAGAGACTTTGACATTTGAGGAGCTCATGCCCCTTCTAGACAAAATGCAGACCATGTTGAAAGAAGCAGGTTGGACACTGCGAGACACCAGTTATCATGCTTGGCTGGTAACAACAAATGAAACTGAAAGAAATTCGCTTCAAAGTAAATTGTTCGATCAGGTTGTTATTGTGATGCTACTTATACCTCACAAGTACAGTCTTGCGCTTAACGTCAAATGCTACGCCCGCTGTGATGAGAGAGACCCGAAAACGGCGAAGTATCTGATTGATGTCAGTGTCGGTTCGGATTACTACAGCGAATGAAGAGTCGCTCCAGACGAGGCTGCTGCGCAGCCCAGCGGGAGCAAGCTCCCTCGCCACAGGTTTTGTGTTCGCGCACCTTTTCAATTGAGTGGCTGAGACCTTCGGGTCCCTTTTTCATTTCTGCATGAACCTGTTTTCATGACAGTTTTGTTTCAAACACTTCTTTAGCTATGCGATGCTGGCGCCCAGACCGTTAGCCAACTACAGCTTAAGTACAGAACGTAGAACGTCACGCGGCACCGTCAATTTGCCCCTTTGGGGCGCTACCACCACAGGGGGCCTGCATGCTCACCCTGCTCAATTTGTTATCTGCCGTGGCCTTGTTGATCTGGGGCACGCACATCGTCCGAACCGGCATCCTGCGGGTCTACGGTTCCAATTTGCGCCATGTGATCGGCCAGAACATGTCCAAACGCTGGCTGGCGTTCATCTCGGGGATCGTCGTCACCGCGATGGTTCAGAGCAGCAACGCCACCGCCATGCTGGTCACCTCTTTCGTCGGTCAGGGCCTGATGGCGTTGACTCCCGCTCTCGCGACCATGCTCGGCGCGGATGTCGGGACCGCGCTGATGGCACGGGTGCTGACGCTCGATTTGTCATGGCTGTCGCCGCTGCTGATCTTTCTTGGGGTGATTTTCTTCCTGTCCCGCAAGCAGACCCGACTGGGTCAGATGGGCCGCGTCAGCATCGGCCTCGGGCTGATCATTCTGGCGCTGCAACTGATCGTCGAATCCGCCGCGCCGATTACCCAGGCGCAGGGCGTGAAGGTGATTTTCGCCTCGTTGACCGGTGACATCCTGCTTGATGCCCTGGTGGGCGCGTTGTTCGCGATGATTTCCTACTCCAGCCTGGCCGCCGTCCTGCTGACCGCGACCCTGGCGGGCGCCGGCGTGATCAGTCTGCCGGTGGCCATCGGCCTGGTGATCGGTGCCAACATCGGCAGCGGCGTCCTCGCTTTCCTCAGCACCAGCATGCAAAACGCCGCCGGTCGGCAGGTGGCGCTCGGCAGCCTGCTGTACAAACTGATCGGCCTGCTGCTGATCATTCCGGTGCTGGACCCGTTGGTGCACTGGATCGACAGCCTCGACTTCAGCCCTCAGGAAATGGTCATCGGCTTTCACCTGCTCTACAACACCGCGCGCTGTCTGATCCTGTTGCCCAGCGTCGGCCCGATGGCCAGGCTCTGCGCGTGGCTGCTGCCGGAGCGGCCGGAGCTCAACGGCATGGCGAAACCCCGGCACCTCGACCCGACAGCGCTGGTCACCCCCAGCCTGGCACTGGCCAACGCTGTGCGAGAAACCCTGCGCATGGGCGATCTGCTCGACAACATGCTCGAAGCGATGCTCGACGTGCTGCGCGGGAATCAATCCGCCATCACCCAGGAAATGCGCAAACTGACGGATGATGTCGAAGCGCTCTACAGCGCGATCAAGCTCTATCTGGCGCAAATGCCCCGCGAAGACTTGAGCGAGCAAGACAGCCGGCGCTGGGCGGAAATCATCGAACTGGCGATCAACCTCAAGCTCGCCAGTGACCTGATCGAACGCATGCTGCGCAAGGTGCAGCAGCAGAAAACCTCGCAGCGCCGGTCTTTTTCCGAGGTCGGGCTGGAAGAATTGGCCGGGTTGCACAGCCAGTTGATCTCCAACCTGCGTCTAGGGTTGTCGGTATTCCTCAGCGCCGACAAGGAAAGCGCCCGCCAGTTACTGCGTGAGAAACGTCGCTTCCGCGCACAGGAACGCCGCCTGGCCCATGCTCACGTCAGCCGGTTGCAACGTAAGATCGTGCAGAGTATCGAGACCAGTTCACTGCACCTGGAGCTGATCGCCGACATGAAGCGCTTGAATTCGCTGTTCTGCAGCAGCGCTTATGTGGTGCTGGAAACGTCGGACACTGGTGCACTCGCGGTCGACGATATGGCTGACATCACGCATTCGCCTTGAACGTCTGGCGGTGTGGTCAGTCAGTAACATTGGTTCCGGTTCAAGATCATCGCAAGCAGGCTCGCTCCCACAGTGGTTTGCGGTGCCAACAAAACCACTGTGGGAGCGAGCCTGCTTGCGATGGCTGCCTGGAAAGCGACACGGATCTCCGATTGGTTGCCTGGAAGCTTGCTATGCGTTGTCTGTTGTTCGTCTGTCTATTGCTTGGCTCATTTCCTTCGTTTGCCCTGGATCGCTTTCAGGTCGAGGGCTATACGCTGCCCAACGGCCTGCAATTGCTGCTTAAACCCGGCACCGAGCGCGGGCATGTGGCGATCCGTCTGGTGGTCGGCGTTGGGCTGGATGATTTCAGCTGCGCCGACAAGGAGCTGCCGCATCTGCTTGAGCACTTGCTGTTCAGCGGCATCGATGCCACTGGCGAAGGTGGCCTGGAAGAGCGGATGCAGGCCTTGGGCGGTGAGTGGAACGCGTTCACCAGCAACGCCGACACCACGTTCGTCATCGAAGCCCCGGCGAAAAACCAGCGCAAGGTACTCGACCTGCTGCTGGCGCTGCTGACGCAGACCCGAATCGACGACAACGCCATTAACGCGGCCAAACAAGTGGTCGAGCGCGAAGACGGTGGCCATTACTCTCATTTGCAGCGATGGCTGGACCGTCAGGACCTGGGCCACACCGCGAGCAATCAGCTGGCGGTGGAACTGGGCCTCAAATGCCCCGAGCGGGCCGAGGTCGATCACCTGACCCGCGAGCAACTCGAGGCGGTGCGCAAGGCCTGGTACGCGCCCAACAACATGACGCTGATCGTGGTCGGAGAGCTCGACAAGCTGTTGCCGGCGTTTCTGGAACGCTCGTATGGCGCACTTGAAGCCGTCGACCCCAGCGATCACCTGCCCTTGCCGGAAATCCAGGCCAGCGCAACCCATGAGCGCACGCTGAGCAACGGCTTTGTCGGCGGTGGTGCCAAGTTGCACTGGCTGGTGCCGGAACCGGTGCTAGAGGATCAGCACGACGAAACCTTCGACCTGCTCAAGGATTATCTGGACTGGGCGCTCTATCGCCAATTACGCCTGTCCCACGGTTTGTCCTACGGTCCCTCGGCCGAGCGCGAGGTGTTTGGCGGAGTGGGCTTCATGAGCCTGAACGCGGACCTTGAACGCGACGACGTGCCTGAAGCCGAACAGGTGCTGGAGGATTTGAAGGCCGGTTTGCTCAAGGACGGTCTCAACGCAGACACCTTCAACCGCCTCAAACAGGCCGTCATCGCCCGACAGGCCTGGGCCGTGCAAGGCAACAGCGCGCTGGCCGATTATTACTGGAGCGCGCTTGGGGACTACCAGGACGGGCGCTTCGCCGACCCGGTCAGGGAACTGCAAAGCGTGACGCTAGCGGAAGCGAACAAGGCCATGCGTGAGTTGCTCATGCAGCCGGGGTATCTGCGGATCGAGAAGCCGCTGATGAGTTATGACCAGTTGATGTGGGCGATGGCCGGGGTGTTTGGCCTTGTCGTGTTGATGCTGCTGGGCTGGCGCTTGCACCGAAAAGCGCCACCAACCGTGTAATTGGATGGACTCGCCCAAGCCGAGGCGTCAATGCGCCACGGTGGCAGTCTAAACAGCCAACGACAGCGAGGGCGAGTCCATGAAAAAGCATACTTCGGTTGATCAATCCCTGTCTTCTTCCGATTTGTCGGCCTGCACAACCGTAGCGGTCGATCTGGCCAAGCAGGTCTTTCAGGTCGCCGGGGAGGATGTCCTCGGCCAGGTGCACTACGAGCAGCGGATCAAGTCGCGCGAGGCGTTTTATGCGTTTCTCCGCCAGTTGCCGCCTCATGTCGTGGTTCTGATGGAGACCGGTCCGGGTGCTCAAGCCTGGGCCCGGCAGCTGCAAGACCAAGGCAATCTGGCGCGGATTCTTCCAGCCCGTTTGGTGGCCACACATCGCAGCGGGCCTAAAAATGATCGCAACGATGCGCTGGCGATTCTGCGGGCTGGTCGCGATGAAAAGATCTACGCAGTGCCGGTCAAAAGCGTTGCGGCGCTGGCAATGCAGGCGTTGCATCGCGCCCGCCAGGGCTATGTGCGTCGACGCACGGCGGTGAGCAATCAGATGCGCGGCCTGCTGCTCGAGCATGGCGTGGCCTTGGCGCAGGGCGATGTTGCGATCAGCCAGAAAATTCCGCGGGTACTGGAAGATGCCACCCAGCCGGTGCCGGGCGTGCTGCGTGAACTGATCGACGAACTGTTGGCCGAGTGGCGCCATTTGGGCGAACGCATCAGCGTGCTGACGGGGCGCCTGGAAGTGGCCGCCAACGCCGACATGACGGCGAAGCGACTGATGACTGTGCGCGGCATCGGCCCAGTCACTGCCACGGCACTGGTGGCCAAGGAAACCAAGCCTGAGCGATTTCCCAATGCCCGCAAGTTTGCCGCGTACTTTGGCATGGTGCCTGACCAGCACAGCAGCGGGCAGACGGTCCGGCTGGGGGACATGACCAAGCGAGGCGATGTTTATTTACGCAGCCTGATGATCCAGGGAGCCCATGCCGTGCTGCAACAACTACGACCTGATTCCCAGCAACCCGATGACCGCCGCTTGTTGCGCTGGATGAGCCGACTGGGCCGTAAGGAGGCTGCGGTCAGGTTGGCCAACCGCAACCTGCGAATCGTCTGGGTGCTTCTACAGAATGACCAGACTTATCGTCGCCAGGCGGGTGATGGCCAGCAAGCGACGATGAGCCACTGAGCGACAGAGTTCTGCCACCGAGGTACTAACTGTCCGGCCCTTTGCTGAAAAAAAATTGACCCCAGGTAAGACCGGCGTGGATTGATGCCTAAGCTGCTACTGGCCTTCGAGGCCTGACTGTAATCGGCATACCACGAGCTCTTCCAATTTTGGCCAGAAGCCGAAGACGGCTTCCTCGAATAGGCCTAATACATAGATGCAACGGGGCGGCGGTTTTTCAAAAGCGGGTAGACAGTGGGGGCGAGTCCATACATAGCAGCTGGCGTAGCCTGCGTTCGACTGCGAAGCAGTCGCCAATTCGTTTTGTCACATGCACCTGATACACCGCGGTGAATGGTTTGGCGACTGCTGCGCAGCCGAACGCAGGCTACGCCAGCTGCAGGGTTTTATGATCGGATTGCGGACCTCGCCACACCGCTCCACGGGCGGTACTCTGTCGAGGATTTTCCCCACGACTATTGTGAACCGCCGAATGCCTACTCTGACCCTGTACGTCCAGCGCATCCTGGAATTGATGAAGCGCTATCCAGGGGTCATTGCGCTTGGTGGTTTTATCTCCGGGGTCGGCAGCTTCATTCTGGTGGATCGTCAACAGGGCCTGGCGACCTGGATCACCATCATCATGGTGCTCAGCTGGATCTGGCTGATGCTGGAAAACAGCCTCACCAAGTTATTCGCCAGGCTTTTCAAGCGCGAAATCCCCCAGCCTTTGCTGCGTTACGCCACGCAGATGATCCACCAGGAAAGCCTTTTTTTCGTCCTGCCGTTCTTTTTCATCACCACGACCTGGAACAGCGCCCAGTTGTTCTTCACCGGGTTGCTGAGCATGGCGGCGCTGATTTCCATCATCGACCCGCTCTACTACAAATGGCTGGCGCCGCGGCGCTGGGCGTTCCTGGCGTTACATACGCTGACCTTGTTCGCGGCGCTGCTGACCGCCCTGCCCGTCATCCTACACCTGACCACCTCCCAGAGCTTCAAACTGGCGCTGGGCACGGCCGTTGTCCTGTCGTTCCCGAGCCTGGCGTCGATCTTCCCGATCCGCACGGTGCGCAACGCGTTGGCGATCCTGAGTATCACCGTCGGCATCGGCGGCGTGGGTTGGGTGCTGCGCTCATGGGTGCCGCCTGCAACGCTGTGGATGACCGATGTGGCGATCAGCACTCAGCTGCAGGACCGCACGCCAGGCAAAAGCCTGGAAGAAGTCAGCGCCGAGCAGATCCGTGGCGACGGCCTGTACGCCTACACCGCGATCAACGCTCCACGCGGTCTGGACGAACGGATTTATCACGTGTGGACGTTCAACGGCAAAGAGGTCGATCGCATCCCGCTGGACATCCACGGCGGGCGCAAGGAAGGCTACAGGGCCTGGACCCACAAGCAGAACTTCCCCGGTAACCCTGCGGGTAAGTGGCAGGTCCGGGTGCTCACCGAAGACGGCCAGTTGATCGGTGTGTTGCGCTTCAAAATCACGGACAGCACACCGATCAAAGAAAAGTAATCCGGTTCGTGCTATTACGTAGATCTGCGCAAATAGCCGAACAAGCACGGAGCTTATGACCAGCAGCACAATGGCCGGTAATGCCCAGCTAGACGCCTCTCACTCACCCGCACAACTGCGGGTCACGGGTGACTGGACGCTCGCCCATTACGCCGATCTCAAAGACCTGAGCGAAAAACTCCGCGACCAATACGACGACAGCACGCACATCGACCTCAATGGCCTCGGTGCGCTCGACACTGCCGGTGCGTCGCTGCTGGTCGAATTGCTTGGGTCCGAGCGTTTGGGCCGATCCGCCGAACATCCCGATTGCAAGCTGTCCTCTGCCGACCGCGCCTTGTTGCAGACGGTCTATTGCTCGCTCAGCGACTTTTGTGTGCCGATCAAGGAACCGGAAATCAGCGTCGGCATTCAGCTGCTGACCCGCATCGGTCGCGCGGTCGATACGGTCTGGCAGGACACCCTGCAACTGTTGGGCTTTGTCGGTCTGATCCTCGAAACCATCGCTCGCGGGTTGTTTCGCCCCAAGCGCTGGCGCATCACACCAATGGTTGCGCACATCGAACAGACCGGCCTCGACGCCGCGCCCATCGTGGCCCTGCTGACCTTTCTGGTCGGCGCCGTAGTGGCGTTTCTCGGCGCGACGGTGTTGGCGAGTTTCGGTGCGAGTATTTTTACCGTGGACCTGGTGGCGTTCTCCTTCCTGCGTGAGTTCGGTGTGTTGCTGACCGCGATCCTGATGGCCGGGCGTACGGCGAGTGCGTTCACCGCGCAGATCGGCTCGATGAAAGCCAACGAAGAAATCGACGCGATCCGCACGTTGGGCCTCGATCCGATGGAGTTGCTGGTGGTGCCGCGGGTGTTGGCGTTGCTCGTGGCGCTGCCGATGCTGACCTTTCTGGCGATGCTCTCGGGGATTATCGGCGGCGGCGTGGTGTGCGCGGTGTCGCTGGATATTTCGCCCGCTATGTTCCTGTCGCTGCTGCAAACCGATATTGGCGTTCAGCACTTTCTGGTGGGGATCGTCAAAGCGCCGATCTTCGCCTTCCTGATCGCCGCGATCGGTTGCCTCGAAGGCTTCAAGGTCAGTGGCAGCGCCGAATCCGTTGGCGCGCACACCACGTCGAGCGTGGTGCAGTCGATTTTCGTGGTGATCGTGCTCGACGCCGTGGCCGCGCTGTTTTTCATGGAGATGGGCTGGTGAGTCGTCTACCCCGAGCGCCCTCCGAGGCGGTGATCGAAGTCCGTGGGCTGTGCAATCGCTTCGGCAGCCAGAGCGTGCACGAGAACCTCGATCTCGATTTGTACAAAGGTGAAATCCTCGCCGTGGTGGGCGGTTCCGGCAGCGGCAAATCGGTGCTGCTGCGCAGCATCGTCGGCTTGCGCCAGCCCAGCGAAGGGATGGTCAAGGTCTTCGGCAAGAACCTGCCGACGCTGTCCGAACACGAGCGCTCGATGGTCGAACGGCGCTTCGGCGTGCTGTTCCAGAAAGGCGCCCTGTTCTCTTCGCTGACCGTGACCGAGAACGTCGCCCTGCCCTTGATCGAACACGCCGGGCTGAGCCGTGAAGACGCCGAGCACCTGGCGGCGGTGAAACTGGCCTTGGCCGGGCTGCCGCTGTCGGCGGCGGACAAATACCCGGCTTCGCTGTCCGGCGGCATGATCAAGCGTGCGGCGCTGGCCCGCGCCTTGGCGCTTGACCCGGACATCCTGTTCCTCGACGAACCCACTGCCGGCCTCGATCCGATTGGCGCCGCGGCCTTCGATCAATTGATCCTGACACTTCGCGATGCCTTGGGCCTGAGTGTGTTTCTGGTGACCCACGACCTCGACACGCTCTACACCATCACCGACCGGGTGGCGGTGCTGGCGCAGAAGAAAGTGCTGGTGGCGGATGCCATCGACAAAGTCTCGGAAACCGACGATGCGTGGATTCACGAATACTTCCATGGCCCTCGCGGCCGCGCGGCACTGACGGCCGCTCAACAGTTGAACGAGGTCTGACATGGAAACCCGAGCCCATCATGTATTGATCGGCCTGTTCACCGTGATTGTGGTGGCAGGCGCCCTGCTCTTCGGTCTGTGGCTGGCCAAGTCCAGCGTCGACACCGAATTCAAGGATTACGAAGTCGTCTTCAATGAGGCGGTTAGCGGCTTGTCCAAGGGCAGCGCGGTGCAATACAGCGGGATCAAAGTCGGCGACGTCGTGACGTTGCGCCTGGACCCGAAAGACCCGCGCCGGGTGTTGGCGCGAATTCGCCTGGGCGGCGATACACCGATCAAGGAAGACACCCGGGCCATATTGGCACTGACCGGGATCACTGGCACTTCGATCATCCAGCTCAGCGGCGGTACGCCGCAAAGTCCGAACCTCAAGGGCAAGGACGGCCATCTGCCGGTGATTATCGCGTCGCCCTCGCCCATCGCCCGACTGCTGAACGACAGCGGCGACCTGATGGCTGGCGTGAACACGCTGATGCATAACGCCAACCTGATGTTTTCCACGGATAACGTCGAGCGCATCAGCAAGACACTGGAACACTTGGAACAAACCACTGGCACCATCGCCGACCAGCGCGGCGATATTCGTCAGGCGATGCAGCAACTGGCGTCGGTCGGCAAGCAGGCTGGCGCCATGCTGGAGCAGACGTCGGCGTTGATGCGTAACGCCAACGGCCTGCTCAACGATCAGGGCAAGCAGATGTTCGGCAGCGCCGAGCAGGCGATGAAATCGCTGGAGCAAAGCAGCGCGACCATCAACAAGTTGCTCACGACCAATCAGGATTCTCTGAACAGCGGCATGCAGGGCCTCAATGGCCTGGCGCCGGCGGTGCGTGAACTGCGCGATACCCTGACGTCGTTACGGGCCATTTCCCAACGCCTGGAAGCCAACCCCAGCGGTTACTTGCTGGGCAATGACAAGAACAAGGAGTTCACGCCATGAAGCTTGCGCACCTCGCCCTCCTCGCCAGCTTCACGTTGGTCAGCTCTTGCTCGATCTTGCCCAAGTCCGAGCCGTCGGATGTCTATCGTTTGCCATCGGCCCAGAGCAGCGTATCGGCCAATCCCGGCGCACCACAACGCTGGTCGCTGCGCCTGACCAAACCTCAGGCCAGCGAAGCGTTGAACAGCCCGAAAATTGCCGTGATCCCGCAAGGAGACCTGATCAGCAGCTACACCGCCTCGCGCTGGAGCGATCCGGCGCCGGTGTTGCTGCGCAATCGGCTGCTGGATGGTTTCCAGCGGGACGGTCGGGTGCCGTTGCTGAGCACGGATGACAGCAACTTCCAGGCAGACCTGGAGTTGGGCGGAAGCCTGCAGGCGTTCCAGACGGAGTACCAAGGCACCGCTGCGAGCGTGGTCGTGCGGCTGGATGCGTTGCTGGTGCGCGGGTATGACCAGCGCATCCTCGCCAGCCGACGCTTTGAAGTGCGTCAGCCATTGAACGATGTGAAGGTGCCGGCGGTGGTAGCCGGGTTTGGCCAGGCCAATGATCAGTTGACGGCGCAGGTGGTGCGTTGGGCGGTTGAGCAAGGCCAGAAAGTCGCCCCGCCTCCTCGCCCTTGAAGCCAACCATGATCCCTGTGGGAGCGGGCTTGCCCGCGATGGCGTAGTGTCAAACAACATTTATGCTGAAGGATAAATCGCTATCGCGGGCAAGCCCGCTCCCACAGGGATGTGCGCTTAACCGAAGAACCAGTAGCAAACGCCGATTGCGCCGAGGACACCGGCAAGCTCCGCCAGCAACGCACACCCCACCGCATGCCGTGCCCGCTGAATCCCCACCGCACCGAAGTACACCGCCAGTACATAGAACGTCGTTTCAGTACTGCCCTGAATCGTCGCCGCCACCAGCGCCGGGAAGCTGTCCACCCCTGACGTCTTCATGGTCTCGATCAACATTGCCCGCGCGGCGCTGCCGGAGAATGGTTTGACCATTGCTGTTGGCAAGGCATCGACGAAGCGCGTGTCCCAACCGGCCCACTCCACCAGATGCCGTATCCCGTCCAGACCGAAGTCCAGCGCCCCGGACGCCCGCAGTACACCGACGGCGCAAAGCATCGCCACCAGATAGGGCAGCAAGTTCTTGGCCACGTCGAAGCCTTCTTTCGCGCCTTCGACGAACGCTTCGTAGACCTTCACTTTGCGCAATGCGCCGATCACCAGAAACAGCATGATCAGCCCGAACAGCGTCAGGTTGCCGAGGATCGATGACAGGCCGGCCAGAGCGGTCGCCGAGAGCGTCGCCAGCAGCGCCATGAAGCCACCGAGGGCCAGGGCACCGGGAATCAGGTAGGCGAGCACCACTGGGTCCCACAGGCGCAGACGCTGCATGAACGCCACCGACAGCAAGCCGACCAGAGTTGAGCAGCTTGTTGCCAGCAGGATGGGCAGAAACACCAGCGTCGGATCAGGCGCACCTTGCTGGGCGCGGTACATGAAGATCGTCACCGGCAGCAGGGTCAGCGATGAGGCGTTGAGTACCAGAAAGAGGATCTGCGCGTTGCTGGCGATGGTGTCGCTGGGGTTGAGCTCTTGCAGCGACTTCATGGCTTTAAGGCCGATCGGCGTGGCGGCGTTGTCCAGCCCCAGGCCATTGGCGGCGAAGTTGAGCGTGATCAGGCCAATGGCCGGGTGACCGGCCGGCACTTCCGGCATCAGGCGCAGGAACAAGGGGCCCAGCGCCTTGGCCAGCCATTCGACGATCCCGGCCTTCTCGGCGATTCGCAGAAAGCCCAGCCAGAGGGTCAGGGTGCCGAACAGCAGGACCATGACCTCGACGGATAACTTGGCCATGGCGAAAATGCTTTCCACCATCGCCGCGAAGATCCCGGCATTACCGCCGATCAGCCATTGCGCCAGCGCCGAAACGGCAGCCACGATGAAGAAGCCAAGCCACAGGCCATTGAGCATCAGTTAAATCTCCCGAAGAATGCCGCGAATGATAGCGGGGTAGCCAGAAACGACAAACCCCGGATTTCTCCGGGGTTTGTTTTAACGAGCGCTGGTCGCACCTGAATCCTGTAGGAGCGAGGCTTGCCCGCGAAGGCGGTGTGTCAATCAACATAGATGTTGAATGTTCCGGCCTCTTCGCGGGCAAGCCTCGCTCCTACAAGGGCAGAGCATCAGCCCTTGGAAATCTCGCCAGCAGGCAGTTTTTCCTTACTGCGCCAGTGCGGCAGCGAGTTCCAGTAGCGCTGGCCCTTGGCGTCGTCGTACATGCCTTCCCAACGGGAGATGACCAGCACGGCCAGGGCATTGCCGATCACGTTCAACGCGGTACGTGCCATGTCCATGATGCGGTCGACACCGGCGATGAACGCCAGGCCTTCGAGCGGAATACCCACGCTGCCCAGAGTGGCCAGCAGCACCACGAAGGATACGCCCGGTACACCGGCGATGCCTTTGGAGGTCACCATCAGGGTCAGCACCAGCAGCAGTTGCTGGCTGATCGACAGGTCGATGCCGTAGAGCTGGGCAATGAAGATGGCCGCGATGCTCTGGTACAGGGTCGAACCGTCGAGGTTGAACGAATAACCGGTCGGCACCACAAAGCTGCAAATGGCTTTCGGCGCGCCGTAGGCTTCCATTTTCTCGATCACGCGCGGCAGCACGGTTTCGGAGCTGGCGGTGGAGTAAGCCAGTACCAGCTCATCCTTGAAGATGCGCATCAGCTTGATCACCGAGAAGCCGAACAGCTTGGCGATCAGGCCCAGCACCACAAAGGCGAAGAAGGCGATGGCGACGTAAACCAGGATCACCAGTTTGGCCAGCGGTACCAGGGAAGCGAAACCGAAGTTGGCCACGGTCACCGCGATCAGTGCGAACACGCCGATCGGGGCGTAGTTCATGATCATGTGGGTGACTTTGAACATGCTCTCGGAGACGCCCTGGAACATCTTCACCAGCGGCTCGCGCAGGTCCGATTGCAGGCTCGACAAGCCGAGACCGAACAACACGGAGAAGAAGATGATCGGCAGCATTTCGCCGCGGGCCATGGCCGCGAAGATGTTCGACGGAATCAGGTTGAGGATGGTTTCGATGAACGCGTGTTCATGCTGAACCTCGGCAGCCGTCGCCTGGTACTTGGAAATATCCACCGTACCGAGGGTGCTCATGTCGATGCCGGTGCCCGGATGGAACACGTTGGCCAGCACCAGACCGACCAGGATGGCGATGGTGGTGACGATCTCGAAGTAAATGATGGTCTTGAGGCCGATACGCCCGAGTTTCTTCGCATCACCTACGCCCGCAATGCCGACGATCAGCGAGGAGATGACGATCGGAATCACGATCATCTTGATCAGACGGATAAAGATATCGCCTGCCGGTTGCAGGACGTTGCTGATCCACCAGGCTTTTTCGGCACTGAAATGGTTGAGCAGCGCACCGATTGCTATCCCCAGAACCAGACCAATGAGGATCTGCCAGGCGAGGCTGAGCTTTGCCTTCTTCATATCTTTACCCTTACTTGCGTTTGACTCAGGCGAATGCAAGAACTGGAACGCTTGTGGCGAAAAAGTCTGTGCATCTGCCCCCGTATAAGGTGCCCCGGAGCGCTTTATTACGGCTCTCTGGCAGGCGAAAAAAGGCGCAACTATTCCGATGCAAGGAAGCGACGTCTAATGCCGTAAACGCCTACCCTATGCCGAATCGGCATGAGCTTTTTCAATTGAAACTCGCGTCCCAATCGGTTCGAATACGACATTTCGGCAGGCATAAGTGCCGTGAACCGGCCATTTCAGAGGAGGCTGGTTGTTTTTTAAACAGTTGATTTCTTAGCAAAACTTGGGAAAAAGCCTACGTTTCGCAGCGAAAACTCTTATGCAGAAAGTCGGAGGTTTCTCGATATACGGTCGTGAAGAAACACCGCGAAACGGTTTTGCGGGGAATATGCAGCAGAGGGGAATGAGCGAAGTGCTCTGGATCAACGTTTTGCACGTTGAAGCTCTTCGCAAGTCCGTCGAGCCACTTGGGGCTGGCGAACTTGCGTCGCAGCTTTATACCTGACCCGGCCCTTACGCAGACACTCCATGTGCCCGTAGGTCACTCCGACCCTGAAACAGTCAGAACGTCCCGACCCCTTGGTCATGCGCCTGCCTTCCTCGGGTGGCGCACTGGAAAGGAGCATGCTGCTCCTCTCGTGTTACAAACTCAGTACCAGTTCGGATCTTTCTTGAGTTGTTCCATCAACAGGTCCTGCATGCCTTGGTCAGGTTTCCCGAGGAAGCGGTAATCGGCATGTCGCGTGGGCGACTTGTCGGCCGGTAGTCCTGCAGGCACTTCGACCAGCATGGCGTAGGCGTCCTTTTTGTCGAAGCTGAAGGCCACGATCAAGCGCTTGTTCAGGCACGTCGTTTGCGTTTCGCAAAGCGGCCCGACCAGGTACTTGTCGCCATCTTCTTCAACCGCATTCATTTGCTCTGCATCGCCAGACAGGTTCATCACCCATTCCGGCAGTCGTTCTTCCTTTTTAACGACTTCAGTCCAGGTTTCACGGTACTGCGGGTTCGAATTCAGCAATTCGCTGACCCGCGTCTGGCCATCATTGGCCGCTATCGCCATGGCACTACCGCCCAGAAGCAGGGCGGCTGCCAGAGTCTTAAACAAAACGCTCATATTCAACCTCGACCGCGACGGCCAAAGAAGAACGAAGCAATGAACATCACCAGGAACACGACAAAGAGAATCTTGGCGATACCCGTGGCGGTGCCCGCGATACCACCGAAGCCCAGTACGGCGGCGATGATGGCAATGATCAAGAATGTGATTGCCCAGCTCAACATGGTGATTCTCCTTACGCTTCTATATTAGAGATGCTGCTTGTGGTGCTTTTCCCGGCGCATCGAACGCGCCAAGTTCGTTTGCTCAGAACACCCAACGTTCCTGACGAGGCATCTCATCCACAGGCTGGGCCTGGTCGACGTCCATCATTCGCATCGGGGCGAGGTCAGCCTGGTTGCTGCTGACGGCGCTGAAGTGGGTCTGGGTTGCGCGTTGAATCGACACGTGCGGCGCCTCGGGTTGCTGGCTCTGTTCCCACAGAAGGAACTGCTGGCCAGCGATCAGCGTGATCAACAGCGCCAGAACGCCAAACAGTCCTTGTTGAATATGCAAAGGCGAGATGCGCAATGGGGCGACACGTTGGCGATTCATCCTGAAACTCCTCCCACTCTGGTGGTGATCTTGTTAGTGGGCGTCGATTCAAAATGGCCCTGATTACCCAGACTATTGCAGCCTGCATGCCAGCTTTTTATTAGAAAAAAAACGTTTTAAATCAATAAGTTAGTTCAAGTGCGAAAATCACGTCGGACGCATCCTGCACGATGGGTCGTATAGGGTCGTGCGTATTGCACGATCAATTGCCAGGAACTTTGAATATTTTTGAATTGAGAGGAGGGCGTAGATGTCAGAAAAGGACGTGGGAAGTCGCCGTAAAGCTATTCTTTTGGTAAAAAGCCAGGGAAATCAGCCCATTAGCTAATGGGTGAGTAGACAGCTACCCTGCCATGGCTGGAAAGGATCAGAATCAACCATGCAACTTGCCCGATTTTTCCGGGACTAACCCAGATCATTCATTAGACTACTGACCAAGATCATTCATTAAAGGAGCGCAGGAACATGGAATCAGCCACTGAGCATCAAGGCCGCATTCTGCTGGTGGATGACGAATCCGCCATTCTGCGAACCTTCCGTTATTGCCTCGAAGATGAAGGCTATAGCGTGGCCACCGCGAACAGCGCGGCGCAGGCCGATGCTTTGCTGCAACGTCAGGTGTTCGATCTGTGCTTCCTGGATCTGCGCCTGGGTGAAGACAATGGCCTGGATGTTCTGGCCCAAATGCGCATCCAGGCCCCATGGATGCGGGTGGTGATCGTCACCGCTCACTCGGCGGTGGACACCGCCGTGGATGCGATCCAGGCCGGTGCCGCCGACTACCTCGTCAAACCTTGCAGTCCCGACCAACTGCGCCTGGCCACCGCCAAGCAGCTGGAAGTGCGGCAGCTTTCGGCCCGCCTGGAAGCGCTTGAAGGCGAAGTGCGTAAACCCAAGGACGGTCTGGATTCCCATAGCCCGGCCATGAAAGTGGTACTCGAAACCGCACGCCAGGTCGCCAGCACTGACGCCAACATTCTGATCCTAGGCGAGAGCGGCACCGGTAAAGGCGAGCTGTCCCATGCCATTCACGGCTGGAGCAAGCGCCAGAAGAAATCCTGCGTCACCATCAACTGCCCGTCACTGACCGCGGAATTAATGGAAAGTGAACTCTTCGGCCACAGCCGAGGCGCGTTCACCGGTGCCAGTGAGAGCACATTGGGGCGGGTCAATCAGGCGGATGGCGGTACGTTGTTTCTCGACGAGATCGGCGATTTTCCACTTACATTGCAACCCAAGTTGCTGCGTTTCATTCAGGACAAGGAATACGAGCGCGTCGGCGATCCGGTGACCCGCCGTGCCGATGTGCGAATCCTCGCGGCGACCAACCTGAACCTCGAAGACATGGTGCGCGACGGTCGTTTCCGTGAAGACCTGCTCTATCGCCTGAACGTCATCACGTTGCACTTGCCGCCACTGCGCGAGCGCCGCGAAGACATTCTGAACCTGGCCGACCGTTTCCTGGCTCGCTTCGTCAAGGAGTACGCGCGTCCGGCCCGGGGCTTCAGCGACGAGGCCCGCGAAGCGTTGCTGGGTTACCGCTGGCCCGGCAACATTCGCGAACTGCGGAACGTGGTGGAGCGCGCGAGCATTATCTGTCCCCAGGAACGGGTCGAAATCAGCCACTTGGGCATGGCCGAAACTCCGACCAACAACGCGCCGCGTATTGGTGCGGCGTTGAGTCTGGATGAGCTGGAGAAAGCCCACATTGGTGCCGTCCTCGCCACCGCCGACACACTGGACCAGGCGGCCAAGACTCTCGGCATCGATGCCTCGACCCTCTACCGCAAACGCAAGCAGTACAACTTGTGAGCCTGCGATGAAACTGGCGATGAAGCTGCGGACTCGGCTGTTTCTGAGTATTTCGGCACTGATCACCGTGGCACTGCTCGGGCTCTTGCTCGGGCTGGTCAGCGTGATGCAGATGGCCGGCACCCAGGAAGTGCTGGTTCGCAACAACTTCGTCACGTTGGACCTGGGGTTGAAATTGCGTCAGACCCTGGGCGATCAGCTCATGATCATGATTGACGATAAGCCTGATCCCGCGGCATTCGAGGCTGCCAGGAAGCACTACCTCGAGTTGCTCGAAGAAGGCATCACCCTTCAGCAATCCGGCAACGGCGGCTACGGTTTCATACAGGCCAAGGCTGATTACCTCGACTTTCTTCAGGTCTACGATCAGACACAAGCGCCGACGCCTGCGTTGAGCGGCAATGAGGCGCTGACGGAAAAATTCAATATTTTGCGCAACGGTCTGGTCACTGAACAAAAGCGCGCACTGGATAACATCAACGATACCGAGCGTAAGGCCCGTGAACGCGCGTTGCTGATTGCCGGCCTGCTCGGGTTGGTGGGGTTGGCGGTGCTGATCATCGGTTTCGTGACCGCCCATGCGATCGCCCGGCGGTTTGGTGCCCCGATCGAAGCGTTGGTCCAGGCCGCCGACAACATCGGCCAGGGTAATTTCGAAGTGACCCTGCCGATTTCCTCCGCCGAGGAAATGAACCAGCTGACCAAGCGCTTCGGCATCATGGCCGAGGCGTTGCGTGAGCACCAGGCCATGAACATCGACGAACTGCTCGCCGGTCAGCAACGTTTGCAGGCGGTACTCGACGGCATCGACGATGGGTTGTTGATGATCGACCGCGAAGGCCATTTGGAGCACCTCAATCCAGTTGCGCAGCGCCAGTTGGGTTGGGACACCGATCGCCTCGGTCAAGGGCTAGGTACGGCGCTTGAACGTCCCGAACTCGATGAGCAGCTGCAACTGGTGCTGCGCGGCGGGACGCTGGAGCGGGCGCCGGAAGACCTGAGCATTGAGGTCGACGGTGAATCGAGGTTGCTGACCTACAGCCTGACCCCGGTCAGCCACACGCAGGGCCACATTCTCGGCGCAGTGATGGTGTTGCATGACGTCACCGAACAGCGTGCCTTCGAGCGGGTGCGCAGTGAGTTTGTCTTGCGCGCCTCCCATGAGCTGCGCACCCCGGTCACCGGGATGCACATGGCCTTCGGCCTGTTTCGCGAGCGGGCGAAATTTCCCGAGGACTCCCGCGAAGCCGACTTGCTGGACACCGTGAACGAAGAAATGCAGCGCTTGATGCAGCTGATCAACGACCTGTTGAATTTCTCTCGCTACCAGAACGGATTGCAGAAGCTCACGCTGGCGCCGTGTTCCATCGAAGATTTACTGGGGGAGGCTCAGGCGCGTTTTGCCGGGGCTGCGGCGCAGAAGGGTATCGAGCTGCTGGTGGAAGTGCAGGGGCCGTTACCCCGATTGCAGGCCGACCAGGCGCAATTGGACCGGGTGCTCGATAACCTGATCGATAACGCTATGCGCCATACCGCCCCGGATGGACTGATACGTTTGCAGGCGCGACGCCATGGGGAGCGGGTGATTATCAGCGTGGAAGACAACGGTGAAGGCATTGCCTACGGTCAGCAGGGTCGGATCTTCGAACCCTTTGTCCAGGTTGGCCGAAAGAAGGGCGGTGCCGGGCTTGGTTTGGCGTTGTGCAAGGAAATCGTACAGTTGCATGGCGGGCGGATGGGCGTCTATTCGCGGCCGGGGCAGGGTACGCAGTTCTACATGGCGCTGGCGGTTTGAGCCGCAGCAGCCTCCTCAGGCTTCATCATCAATACGTCGATTGCTCATTCGGCGACCACGGGTAATCAGTTCGATGAACTGCACGGCGCTCAGCGCATGGGCGAACAGCCAGCCCTGACCGTACTTCACCCCTTCGCTGCTCAGAAACGCCGCTTGGGCTTCATGTTCAATGCCCTCGGCAATCACCCTGAGTTGCAGGGCCTGGGCCATGTGAATGATGTGCGGCGCCACGCCGCTGCTGGCGGCGTCATGGCCTAACGCATCAATGAACGCCTTGTCGATTTTCAGGCAGTCCACCGGCAGGGTTTGCAGGTAGGCAAGACTGCAATAGCCAGTACCGAAATCATCGATCAGCACCTGATGCCCGACATCGCGCAAGGCTTGCAGGTTTTCCCTGGCCACCACCACATCGATCAAGCCACGCTCAGTCACCTCAAAGGAAATCTGCTGCGCAGCGACCCGGTGCAAGGTCAGCAGACGTGCCATCACCTGGCCGATACGCGGCACCATGACATCGCAAGCTGCAAGGTTGACGGAGATATACAACTGCGGATTGGCGCGTAGCAGTTGCCCTAGCTGTTCGAGAAGTCGCTGCAATACGAAGTCGGTCATCTGGCGGATCTGGCCGGTGTTCTCCGCCATCGGGATAAACAGGTCGGGGCTGGTCAGCGTGCCGTCCGGCCTTCGCCAGCGCAGCAAGGCTTCGGCCCCGACACAGTTGCGGCTGTCGAGATCGAAGATTGGCTGATACAGCACCTGTAATTCGCCTCGTCGAATGGCGCCGTTCAGTTCAGCATCCAGTGACTGTCGCTGGCGCACCAGCAGAAACACCATGAAACCGACTAAAACACCCAGCGCCAGACTGGCCGGCAGCAGCCACCACCACACTCCCGGCACATGCATGCCCGTGCGCGGGGTAATCAGCACTAATTGGTATTCGGGATTGTTGGTGGGCATGCGGTAAATCAAGCGGGTTTGTGTCACTTGCAAGGCGTCGCGGCTTGTCAGGGGCAAGGACTCTTTGGGTGGCCAGGCCTGTGGGACACCCAGAACAGGAATCGCACGGGTGCCATGATCAAGTACCACCAGCAGGCTGCTTCCCGGCGACAGATCGACCATGTCGGTCAAATGGCCGCGAGACGTTGCGACCCGAAAATTGCCGCGGCCCAGCATCAGCGCGGCACGGTTTTCATCGGGTTCGGTGGTGGTATTCAGCCAGAAACTGTAGGTAGGGCCCTTGATGTCCGGGGTGCGAATCATCGACTGCCCTCCCTGGCGAGGGCGATTCGAGCAGATCCGCGACGCGTCCATGTAAGTGGCTTCGTAAACGAATCGGTAGTTGAAGCTGACCTGTTGCAAGGTCGCGATCATTTCGTCGTCGCAGCCTCTCAGGGGCTGGGCTTCCAGATCGTCGAGGCTTTCCCGTAGCTGCCCGAACAGCTGCTCCAGCCGGGCGAGGAAGCGCTCGCCCTGAGCGTTCATTTCCTGGCTTTCCCTCTGCTCGACCTGATTCATCGCTATGAACAGGCTGGCGGCCATCAATAGCGTTGCGCTCAAGGCAGCAGCCAGCATCGCCAAAAACCAAGGGCGATAGAACCAGCTACGAAGCGTCTCTCGAGCTACAGTCATTATGGATATCCGAAGAATTACCAATGAGTTATAGCTGCTGATTGAGAAATAGCCCTTACCGTCGGGCGGGCGTCATTATTTTGTCTGATTCAAGACTTGCAAGAGTGCGGCAGTCTGAGCGTCCGGTGTACCGTCGAATCGGGAGGGGCGAAAATGCATCTGGAAGGCCGCCAGTACGTGACGCGTGGCCACATCTAGCTCGCCAGTTTGTGGCGTGGCGTAACCCATTCGAGCCAGCTGTCCTTGATACCAACTGATGCTCGGCAGTTCTGTTGCAAACCGGGTTTGCTGGCGGGCGACGGCCTGCTCGTTTGGCCAGATACCGATGCCTTCTGCAGCCAGGCGCTTCCAGGGGAACAGCGGGCCGGGGTCGAGCTTGCGCAGCGGCGCGATGTCGCTGTGGCCGATGATGGAATGTGGGTTGATGTTGTAACGCTTGCTGATGTCCTTGAGCAGGAAGATCAACGACTGAACCTGATCTTCACTGTAGGGGTACCAGAGGCGCCCGGTCGGCGTGTCTTTGAAGCCAGGATTGACGATTTCTATGCCGATCGAGCTGGAATTCAGCCAGGTCCGGCCTTGCCATTCGCTTTCGCCTGCGTGCCAGGCCCGAAGATTTTCATCCATCAGCTTATAGATGGTGGCGCCTTTGTTGTCGCCGATCAGGTAATGACTGCTGACTTCGCCGTGGGTCAGCAATTGCAGCGAACGCTCGAGCGAAGCGGAGGTGTAATGCACCACCACGAACTGAATACGACTGTCGTGATTGGCTGACGGGTGGCTGGTGTCGATCCGGGGGCCGCCGGCACAACCGGCCAACAGAAGCAGCGACACAATAAGGGCAAGACATTTCATGGCAAGAAGGCATACACGCAAGACAGTAATGCAACAGTGTAACGTACTGCCTTGCGCGCCGAGCGCAAAAGCGCGGCTTTAAACAAAATGGAACAATTGGCTGTCAGCCTGCCTCTACCCGATTACGACCGGCATTTTTTGCGCGGTATAGAGCCTGATCGGCTCTTTTCAACACCAGATCGCTATGTTCGCCGGCTTTAAATGCAGTCACACCCATTGAAATGGTGATGGTCACGCGCTCGCCCTTGAAGTGAAAAGGGCAGGCTTCGATTGATGCGCGCAAGGACTCCAGCAGTTTCGCTCCGGCTGCCAGTGGCATGGCGGGCATCAACAGGACAAATTCCTCACCGCCAAACCGCGCAATGAAATCCGTTCCGCGCAGGCGTTTGCGCAGCACGCTGGCGATAATTTTCAGCACCTTGTCGCCTGCCAGGTGGCCGTAGTTATCGTTGATGCGCTTGAAATGGTCGAGATCGAGCATCGCCAGCAACAGGGTGTTGCCGTGTTGCTGCCATTGGCGGACTTCGTGCTCCAGCCTTTCAGTCCAGGCCGCTCGATTGGGCAGGCTGGTGAGTGGGTCGATCAGGGCTTTCTGGCGCTGTTCTTCAAGGTGTTCGCGGTAGCCCAGCGCTTCCTGCTCCATGTGCGCCACGCGTTCGGCCAGGCTTTGCAAGCGTCCTGCGACTTCCTGCTCACGTTCGTCACGCTGCTTCTGGTGTTGATCCATGGTGCCGAGCAGGCCTTCGAGATGGTTCTCCAGGACGTGCTTGAGGTCGTCCAGGTTTGCCGCTTCCTGCATGCTGCTCTGCAGTCCATCGACTTGCTCGCGGATCTGCGTATCCATTTCGCGCGCAGCGGAGCGGTTATCGGCATGGCCGTCGCTGGCGGCCTGCAAATTGCTCTGAAACGATTCGAGGCGTTCGTTGAGTTGCTGCAGGTATGCTTCGAATTCGTGCTGACCGCTGTCGGTGATCGCCAGCATCAAAGTCGCCAGATCGTCGAGAATCGGGATCAATTCATACCAATTCAAACCGTTTTGCAGGCGATCACGCATTGCTTCGGCTTGCGGTCGATGGCGTTCGGGCAACGTCAGGTCGTCGAGCAGGCCCAGAAGCGTATCTTCGATATGCTTGGCAACCGAGCTGTAGGACGGCTCGGGCGAGTCGGGCAGGGCGTAAAGAATATCCTCTGGCTCGAGATGCTCCGCTTCAGCGGCCACCGGGATCAGTTCATCCGGATTGATTGCCTGTTGCACACGTTCGGTTGGCGTTATATCCGCAAGCGCTGGTTCTGCCAGTTGTTCGATGTTCGGCAGAGGCTCAGCAGTTGGCACAGACGGAGTTTCTGGCTGAAGCACAAGCGGGACAAACGCCACCACTACAGGAGCAGGTTCCGTGGCGTGTATTTCCAGTGAATCAGGGGTTACAGCGGCGGGTTCGGCGTCTGGCTGGATGACAGGCGACAGCTCGGCCGTGGGTGCGACGTCAACCGCTACGCGCGGGGCTTCAGCAATCGGTTCGACAGTCTGTTGGGGCGCTGCTTGTACCGCAGGGGTCGCGATCTGCGGCGCGGCCTCATCCGCTTCCCGGTTACCGAACAGTCGCTGCAGAAAACCGGGACGATCAGGTTCTGCCGGAGTATCAAGTTGACGCAAGGCTTTGCCTTGCAGGCCACTCAGTTCGCTGAGTAGCAACGGAATCTCACGCGCCTGACTGACTCGGCCATCCAGTTGTTTGGCAAAGTTCTTGAGTGGTCGGCTGACTTCGCGAGGCAGCGGCAGTGTTTGCAACTGAGTCACCAGTGCTGTCAATGCAGCGCTGGTCTGATTGACCCGGGTTTCCCGACGTTGCTCGGAATCGAGTACGGCTTTTTCCAGTCGCGGAAGCAGGGCGGCCAGGCCGGCGTCCATGTCATCGGTGCGCACGACTTCGCGCATTTCCTTCATGCACAGGTCAACGGCGCGATCGGTGCCTTCTGCGGCCAGCGTGCTGCGCACCAGCCCGCGACGCAGCAAGTCGAGCCGGGCATCCCATCGGCGTTCGAGCTTTTCCTGTTGTTCGATGCTTTTGAGGTATTTCTCTTTCCAGCGCTGTGTTTCGTCGCTCATTCATGGGATCCGCGAAGGTGCAGGACTCAACGCGGGGAATGCATCGGCCGTGAGCGAACCCGGCAGACGAATCTCTACCGCGACGGGCAGGTGATCTGAAATCGGTTGTGCCAGCACCTCGACCTTTTCAAGGGTCAGGGTGGGGCTGAGCAGAATATGGTCCAGGCAACGCTGTGGGCGCCAGCTGGGGAAGGTCGCTTCCAACTGCGGCGCGAGCAGGCCGAGGTCACGCAACGGGGAGGTTTGCAGCAAGTCACTGGCGTGGGTATTCATGTCGCCCATCAGCACCTGGTGTTTGTAACCGCCAATCAACTCGCGGATGTAAGCCAGTTGCATGGTGCGGGCCCGAGCGCCCAGCGCCAGGTGCATCATCACCACTACCAGCGCCTCCGGACCCTCGCCAAAGCGCACCAGAATCGCTCCGCGACCCTTGGGCCCCGGCAGCGGATGATCTTCAATCGCCCACGGGCGCAGGCGGCTGAGCACGCCATTGCTGTGCTGGCCGAGGCGACCGAGGTTGCGATTGAGTTGTTGATACCAGTAGGGGAAGGCGCCGAGCTGCGCCAGGTGTTCAACCTGATTGACGTAGCCTGATCGCATGCTGCCGCCATCGGCTTCCTGCAAGGCGACCAAGTCGAAGTCGCCCAGCAGATTGCCGATCTTTTGCAGGTTGTCGGCACGTCCGGTGTGCGGCAACAGATGCTGCCAGCCTCGGGTCAGGTAGTGCCGATAGCGCTCGGTACTGATGCCGACCTGGATATTGAAACTGAGCAAACGCAGACGACTGTCTGCGGGCAAGCCCGTCGATTCCAGATGATGCTCGTTGACCCGCGGATCATGCAGGCCAACGACGCGTTCAGTACCCCAGCGGCGCATGGCAGTCGCCGCGCTTAGTTGGCGGCAGCCTTATTAGCCGCTCGCTCTTTGTCGACCAGTTTGTCGGCCAGTTGCAGGGCTTGTTCGGCGCCGCCGGCAGAGCCCACGTCAAAGCGATACTTGCCGTTGACGATCATGGTTGGAACGCCGGAGATTTCATACTTTTTGGCCAGTTCACGAGCCTTGGTGATCTGGCCCTTGATGGCGAAGGAGTCGAAGGTCGCCAGGAACTTGTCCTTGTCTACACCTTGAGTCGCGAGGAAGTCGGCCATTTCATTCTTGTCGACCAGCTTCTTGTGTTCTTTCTGGATCGCTTCGAACACCGCAGCGTGAACCTTGTTCTCGACGCCCATCGCTTCAAGGGTCAGGAACATCTGGCCGTGTGCGTCCCATGGGCCGCCGAACATGGCAGGAATACGTACGAAGTTCACGTCGGAAGGCAGTTTCTCAACCCAAGGATTGATCACTGGTTCAAAAGCGTAGCAATGCGGACAGCCATACCAGAACAGCTCCACGACTTCGATCTTGCCAGGCACGGCGACCGGAACCGGGTTGCTCAGTTCGACATAAGGGGCGGCGGGTGCTTCGGCGGCTTGGGCAGTCATGCCGAACAGGCTGGCAGCGACGAGTGCGGCGCTGATGATCAGATTACGCATGCTTTACTCCTGGACAATTTTGGTCGCCTCGCGCGACCTGTTTTCAGACAGGTCCTGGCGGGCTTGAGTTCTGTAGTGTAACGGCAGCGGCCACAAAAAAGGGCGGCCTGAGCCACCCTTTTTATACTTGCTGCGACGGATTAATAGAGCGTTAACGTTGCAGGAGATGTACGCCCCGCGCGACGCCCTATTCGTCGGTCTTAGTGCAGGCCCTGAATGTAGCTGGACACCGCTGCGATATCTTCGTCGCTCAGCTTTTTGGCAATGCTCTGCATCGGTTTGGTATCGCCATCGTTGGCACGACCGCCTTCCTCTTTGCGGAAGTCGGTCAATTGCTTGGCAACATACTGAGCATGCTGACCGCCCAGATGCGGGAAGCCGGCAGCCGCGTTGCCCTTGCCGTCCGGAGAGTGGCAGCCGGTGCAGGCTGGCAAACCCTTGGCCAGATCGCCGCCACGGAACAATGCTTCACCGCGAGACACGACTTTCGGGTCGGCGGCGCCAACACTGCCTTTCTGGCTGGCGTAGTAGGCGGCGATATCAGCCAGGTCCTGATCGCTCAGGTTGGTCAGCAGGCCGGTCATTTCCAGAACGGTGCGCTTGCCGGACTTGATGTCGTGCAGCTGCTTGTTCAGATAACGCTCGCCCTGGCCTGCCAGTTTCGGAAAGTTAGGCGCCATGCTGTTGCCATCCGGGCCATGACAGGCACCACATACTGCGGCTTTCGCCTGACCAGCAGTTGCATCACCTGCAGCATGGGCTATGCCGGAGATCCCCACGGTCAACAGCAGACTCACGATCAATTTGTTCATCAGCTAATCCAACTACGGCTAAGGGTTAAAGAGTTATGGACCGGGATCACTCGCTCATCCAGTGGATGATGGCTTGGTAATCCTCGGCACTGCAGTCCATGCACAAACCACGCGGCGGCATCGCCTTGAAACCCTGGGTCACGTGTTGCACCAGCGTCTCCATACCTTTCGCCAACCTCGGCGTCCAAGCTTCCTGATCGCCCTTTTTGGGCGCCATGGGTAGTTGGCCGGAATGACAGGCACCACAAACACGGTTGTACACAGCTTCCGGATCCTGTGTAGCCTGAGCGCTGTAAAGCGGCATCAAGACACCGGCAGCTAGCAGCCATTTCGTCATAAAACGACCTTTTCAGGGTTGAGAGCGTTCTGCGTTCTAATGCGCAATCAAGGTCAATCGCTCTCGTGAACTTCATCCTACGCTGGGACAAAGCGCACACAAAATCTGCGGCATTATATACTGGCGTCACTGAAACGGAAACGACACCGCTTGCCGCGTCCATTCCCGGCGCCGCCCACATCGGAAATCCCATGCAACTCAAGAACCCCATCCTCGGCCTGTGCCAACAGTCCACCTTCATGCTCAGCGCTGCCAAAGTCGACCAATGTCCCGACGACGAAGGCTTTGAAGTAGCTTTCGCCGGGCGTTCCAATGCCGGCAAGTCCAGTGCGTTGAACACTTTGACGCACGCCAGCCTGGCGCGGACCTCGAAAACTCCGGGTCGCACGCAGCTCTTGAACTTCTTCAAGCTAGACGATGATCGTCGTCTGGTCGACCTCCCGGGTTACGGTTACGCGAAAGTACCTATCCCGTTGAAGCTGCACTGGCAGCGTCACCTGGAAGCTTATCTGGGTGGTCGCGAGAGTTTGAAAGGTCTGATTCTGATGATGGACATCCGTCATCCAATGACCGACTTCGACCTGTTGATGCTCGATTGGGCCGTCGCCAGCGGCATGCCGATGCACATTTTGCTGACCAAAGCCGACAAGCTGACCTACGGCGCAGCGAAAAACGTCCTGCTCAAAGTCCAGACAGACATCCGCAAAGGGTGGGGCGATGCGATCAGTATCCAGCTGTTCTCGGCGCCAAAACGCATGGGCCTGGAAGACGCCTACACTGTACTGGCAGGCTGGATGGAATTGGCAGACAAAGGCTCCGAGATTGCCGGGCAATAAATCGCAGGCAAAAAAAACCCCGGACTTCTTATGGGGAGGGGGAAGTTCCGGGGTTCAAGTTCCGGACCGTTAGGGCGGGGTCCAGATATCTGCCAACACTTAACACAACATAGGAGCATCGAAGGGCTTCACCAGCCATTCAGTAACTCTGAGTGGCGGTTCACGGGTTTAGTTCCTGAGTGGGTCAAAATCCATTCGGAATAACCCCAAGCATATTTCGAAATAACAGCCCTTCGACCTTTCTGCCGCGGCGCTATGCCGCAGCAGAAAACGCCTTTTCAGACGGCTCAGTGAGCCTCATCCCAGTTATTGCCTACGCCAACCTCGACCAGAAGCGGCACATCAAGCTCCACGGCATCGCTCATGTGCGCGCGAATTTCATCGCGGACCTGGTCGACCAGATCTTCACGCACCTCAAGCACCAATTCATCGTGCACTTGCAGGATGACCTTGGCATCGAGGCCCGAGGAAGTCAGCCAGTTATCCACTGCCACCATGGCTTTCTTGATGATGTCCGCCGCCGTGCCTTGCATCGGGGCGTTGATCGCCGTGCGTTCGGCACCTTTGCGCAGGGCCGGGTTTTTCGCGTTGATTTCCGGCAAGTACAGGCGACGACCGAAGATGGTCTCGACAAAGCCTTGCTCGGCCGCCTGGGCGCGGGTGCGTTCCATGTATTCAAGAACACCCGGGTAGCGGGCGAAATAACGGTCGATGTACGCCTGGGATTGCTTGCGATCAACGCCGATCTGCTTGGCCAGACCAAACGCGCTCATGCCGTAGATCAAACCGAAGTTGATCGCCTTGGCGCTGCGACGCTGATCGGTGGTGACATCGGCCAGTTCCACGCCGAACACTTCGGCGGCGGTGGCCTTGTGCACATCCAGGTCATTGCGGAACGCGTGCAGCAAACCTTCGTCCTTGGCCAGGTGCGCCATGATCCGCAGTTCGATTTGCGAATAGTCCGCCGCCAGCAGCTTGTAGCCTTTCGGCGCTACGAACGCCTGACGAATCCGACGCCCTTCGGCGGTACGGATTGGAATGTTCTGCAGGTTCGGATCGATGGACGACAAGCGTCCGGTGGCAGCGACGGCTTGCTGATAGTTCGTATGGATGCGACCAGTACGAGTATTGATCTGCTCAGGCAGACGGTCGGTGTAAGTGCTTTTGAGTTTGCTCAGCGAGCGGTACTGCATCAACACCTTGGGCAGTGGATAGTCCTGTTCCGCCAGTTCGGCCAACACCGCTTCGGCCGTCGAAGCCTGGCCTTTGGCGGTTTTGCTGAGTATTGGCAAACCGAGCTTTTCGTAGAGGATTACGCCCAATTGCTTTGGAGAGCCGAGGTTGAATTCCTCGCCCGCAATGGCAAACGCCTCACGTTCCAGGGCGACCAGTTTCTCGCCCAACTCCACGCTCTGGATGCCCAGCAAGTTCGCGTCCACCAGCGCACCCTGACGTTCGATACGGGCCAGTACTGGCATCAGGGGCATTTCAATGTCGCTGAGTACTTGAATCAAACTTGGCGTCGCCGCCAGTTTTTCCTGTAGTGCCCAATGCAGGCGGAAGGTGACATCGGCATCTTCCGCGGCATAGTCACCAGCCAGCTCCAGGGATATCTGGTCGAAGGTCAGCTGTTTGACGCCTTTGCCGGCGATCCCTTGAATGTCGGTTTTGCTTTCGCCCAGGTACTTCAGTGCCAAGCTGTCCATGTCGTGCCGGGTGGCGGTCGAGTCGAGCACGTAGGACTCAAGCATCGTGTCGTAAGCAATGCCCTGAACAGTGATCCCGTGGTTCTGGTCGCCACCGATGGCGCAATTGGCCAGGATGTTGGTTTCAAACTTGGCGTTCTGGCCGATTTTCAGCTTTTTCGGATCTTCCAGTAACGGTTTCAATGCCAGCAGCACGGTATCGCGGTCGAGCTGTTCTGGCACGCCCATGTAGGAATGGGTCAGCGGAATGTAGGCCGCTTCGTTGGCTGCTACGGAAAACGACAGCCCCACCAGTTGCGCGTGCTGAGCGTCGGTGCCGTTGGTTTCCGTGACAAAGGCGATCAGAGGCGCCTTGTCGAGTTTGTCCAGCCAGGCTTCGAAGCGCTTAGCGTCAAGGATGGTTTCATACTTCGGTTCGACAGCGCCCGGCTGCTCCTGAACGACCTCGACAATCTCCTGGCCGGAACGCTTGGCATCGCGCTGGTTCTCGTCAAACCAGCTCTTGAATTCCAGCAGGGTGTAGAGCTCGGCGAGTTTGTCGTGATCCGGCTGGCCCATTTGCAGGTCGTCGAGGCCGATGTCCAGCGGTACGTCGATCTTGATGGTCGCCAGTTGATACGAGAGGAACGCCATCTCCTTGTGCTCTTCGAGTTTGGCCGGCAGGGTCTTGGCGCCGCGAATCGGCAGGGTCGGGACGATGTCGAGCTGTGCGTACAGCTCGGTCAGGCCGCCGTTCACACCGACCAGCAGGCCGGAAGCGGTCTTCGGACCAATGCCCGGAACGCCCGGAATGTTGTCGGAAGAGTCGCCCATCAGTGCCAGGTAGTCGATGATCTGCTCGGGAGCGACGCCGAATTTCTCCTTCACGCCCTCCACGTCCAGCGCGCTACCGGTCATGGTATTGACCAAGGTAATGTGGCCGTCGACCAGTTGCGCCATGTCCTTGTCGCCGGTGGAGATCACCACGGGGCGGTCAGCCGCCGCGCTGCTGCGGGCCAGCGTGCCGATCACATCATCGGCCTCGACGCCTTCGACGCACAGCAGCGGGAAGCCCAGCGCGATTACGCTCTGATGCAGTGGCTCGATCTGCACGCGCATGTCATCCGGCATGCTCGGACGGTTGGCCTTGTATTCGGCGTACATGTCATCGCGAAACGTCCCACCCTTGGCGTCGAACACCACGGCGAACGGACTGTCCGGGTACTGCTTGCGCAGGCTCTTGAGCATGTTCAGCACGCCTTTGACCGCTCCGGTCGGCAGACCTTTGGAAGTGGTCAGCGGCGGCAGGGCGTGAAAGGCGCGGTACAGGTAAGAAGAACCGTCCACCAGGACGAGGGGGGCTTGGCTCATGAGCAGGATCAACCTTTTCGGCGGGTCCGGCGCTAGAATAGCGGGACCGTTGACGACAAAGGGACAAGGTTATCATGCGCACACTAAATCGCCTGTTGCTGGCTGGCTTGTTTGCAACCGTTCCCCTGGCTGTCATGGCGGCGGACGATGCGCCGACACCGGAGCCGGAAGTCACGATCCGCACGGAAGGGGACAAGGTCATTCAGGAGTACCGCCAAAACGGTTTCCTGTACGCGATCAAGGTCACGCCGAAGGGTGCACCGCCCTATTTTCTGGTGCGTGCGGACGGTACCGATGCAAACTTCATCCGCTCGGATCAGCCGGATATGCTGATTCCGTCGTGGAAAATTTTCGAGTGGAAGTAGTTTCTTAATTTCAATCGGCGCTGGCTCAAGCAGCGGCGCCCGTACTGGCAGTTTAAACATGTCTGTGTTCACCCCGCTGGCTCGGCCCGAGCTGGAAACCTTTCTCGCCCCATACGGGCTCGGCCGCCTGCTTGATTTCCAGGGGATTGCCGCCGGTAGTGAGAACACCAATTTCTTCATCAGCCTGGAGCAGGGCGAATTCGTCCTGACCCTGGTCGAGCGCGGTCCGGTTCAGGAGATGCCGTTCTTCATCGAACTGCTCGATGTGCTGCACGAGGCGGACCTGCCGGTGCCGTACGCGCTGCGTACCACCGATGGCGTTGCCTTGCGCGAACTGGCCGGCAAGCCTGCGCTGTTGCAACCACGTCTGGCCGGCAAGCACATCAAGGTCGCCAACGCGCAGCATTGCGCTCAAGTCGGCGAGTTGCTGGGCCATCTGCACCTGGCGACCCAGGCCAACATGATCAAGCGCAAAACCGATCGTGGCCTGGACTGGATGCTGGAGGAGGGCACGCAGTTGCTGTCCCACCTGAATGCCGAGCAAAGCGATCTGCTGCAACGGGCGCTGGACGAAATCACTCAGCAGAAGACGAAAATTCTGGCGCTGCCTCGAGCCAACATCCACGCTGACCTGTTCCGCGATAACGCGATGTTCGAAGGCACGCACCTGACCGGGTTGATCGACTTCTACAACGCCTGCTCGGGACCGATGCTCTACGACGTGGCGATTGCCTTGAATGACTGGTGTTCGGAAGACGACGGGCTGATCGACGGGCCGCGAGCGCGAGCGCTGCTCGGGGCTTATGCGGCGTTGCGGCCGTTCACGGCAACTGAAGCCGAGCTGTGGCCAACCATGCTGCGTGTGGCGTGTGTGCGGTTTTGGTTGTCACGGTTGATCGCCGCGGAGTCGTTCGCCGGGCAGGACGTGTTGATTCACGACCCGATGGAGTTCCAGCAGCGATTGGCGCAGCGGCAGAAGGTTAGTACACCGCTACCGTTCGCCCTCTAAAAGCTTCGCGGGCAAGCCTCGCTCCTACAGGTTGGTGTGATCTGTAGGAGCGAGGCTTGCCCGCGAATGGGGCGCCGCAATTCTGGAATTACAACGACTCCAGACACCCCGCCAAATCATTCCCCAACTTCTCCAACACCTGCTCATACCCCTGAGCAGTCGCCGGCGTGTACCCGCCCAGCGCATCCAGCTCCGCCAGTTTCACCGGCAGTCCGGCCACCAGCGTTTCCGCCAGGCGCGGACGCAACGGCGGCTCACTGAACACACACGTCTTGCCGACCTCCTGCAAGCGCGTGCGCATCGCCGCGACATGCTGAGCACCCGGCTGGACTTCGGCGGCGACGCTGAACACGCCGGTGTGCTTGAGGCCGTAAGCCTCTTCGAAGTAGTCGAACGCCTCGTGGAACACAAAGTAAGGTTTACCGGTGATACCGGCCAGGCGTGCCTTCAATCGCAGATCCAGCGCATCCAGACGCTCATCGAACGCCTTGAGGTTGCTCTGATAACGCGCCGCATTGGCCGGATCGGCTGCACTCAGGTCCGCAGCCATTTTGCTGGCAATTACGCGAGCGTTGACCGGGGACAACCACAAATGTGCGTCCAGGCTGCCCGGGCGATGATCGTGATCATGCTCGTCGGCTTCTTCCGCGTGGGAATGGCTGTCTTCGGCGAAATGGCGCAGTTTCAGCCCCGGCAAATCCTGGATCGCAACACTCGGCAGCGTACGACCGTTCAGCACGCGAGGCAGGAAACCTTCCATGGCCGGACCGATCCAGTAAACCAGATCCACCGATTGCACCTTCCGTACGTCGGAAGGGCGCAAGGCATAGTTATGCGGCGAAGCCCCGGGCGGCAGCAGCACTTCCGGAATCGCCACGCCGTCCTGCACCGCAGCGGCAATCAGCTGCAGAGGCTTGATGCTGGTGAGGACTTTGACGTCGGCCTGGGCCGAACCCATCAACAGAAAACTTGCGACAAATGCGACAAAGATAGAAAAAAGTCGGGACACGATGACCACTCGAAGAGGCGAGAACGGGTAACATAATAACGTCTCTCACAAAACTCGTCTCCGCTCATGCCTAAAACACCGATTGCCAGCCGTCCCCACGATCACTCTCATTGCGTACATAGCGCTCTGTCGGAGGCCGATGCCTTGTGCGCACGTCAAGGCCTGCGCTTGACCGCCTTGCGTCGGCGGGTGCTGGAACTGGTGTGGCAAAGTCACAAACCGCTGGGTGCCTACGACATCCTCGCGGTACTCAGCGAGCAGGACGGCCGTCGCGCCGCGCCGCCAACCGTGTACCGCGCGCTGGATTTCCTGCTGGAAAACGGCCTCGTCCACCGCATCTCCTCGCTGAACGCCTTCATTGGCTGCAATTACCCTGAGCATGCCCACCAGGGCCAGTTCCTGATTTGCCGCGAATGCCACGCCGCCATCGAGCTCGAACAGAAATCCATCAGTGACGCGATCATCAGCAGCGCCAAGGATGTCGGGTTCGTCGTCGAAGGCCAGACCGTTGAAGTCGTCGGTCTCTGCTCGGGTTGCCAGGGGGCTTGATGAGCAACGCGCTGATCCGCCTCGAGCAGGTTGCCGTCACCTTTGCCGGGCAAAACGTGCTGGATAACATCGAACTGAGCGTCGAGCCGGGACAGATTGTTACCCTGATCGGTCCGAATGGTGCGGGCAAAACCACGCTGGTACGCGCCGTGCTCGGTCTGTTGAAGCCGGACAGCGGCAGCGTCTGGCGCAAGCCGAAACTGCGGGTCGGTTACATGCCGCAAAAACTTCACGTCGATCCGACGCTGCCGCTGTCCGTGCTGCGCTTCTTGCGTCTGGTGCCGGGCGTGGATCGCGCCAGGGCCTTGGCGGCGCTCAAGGAAGTCGGCGCCGAGCAGGTGATCGACAGCCCGGTGCAAAGTGTTTCCGGCGGTGAAATGCAGCGCGTGCTGCTGGCTCGGGCTTTGTTGCGTGAGCCGGAACTGCTGGTGCTCGACGAACCGGTGCAAGGCGTCGACGTGGCCGGTCAGGCCGAGCTCTACAGCCTGATCACGCGTCTGCGCGACCGTCACGGCTGCGGCGTGTTGATGGTCTCCCACGATTTGCACCTGGTCATGAGCACCACCGACCAGGTGGTTTGCCTGAATCGTCATGTCTGCTGCTCCGGGCACCCGGAACAGGTCAGCGGCGATCCTGCTTTCGTCGAGCTGTTCGGAAAGAACGCACAAAGCCTGGCGATTTATCACCACCACCACGACCACGCCCATGACCTGCATGGTTCGGTGGTCAGTGCGGCCACGACGGCCCAACCCCATGTCCATGGAGATAGCTGCAAGCATGGCTGATTTTCTGCTCTACGCCCTGCTTGCAGGTCTGGCTTTGGCGCTGGTCGCAGGACCGCTGGGTTCGTTTGTGGTCTGGCGGCGCATGGCTTATTTCGGCGACACCTTGTCCCACGCGGCCTTGCTCGGCGTGGCATTGGGCTTTTTGCTGGATGTCAGCCCGACCGTGGCCGTCACCGTCGGCTGCTTGCTGTTGGCGGTGCTGCTGGTGACGTTGCAACAGCGCCAGCCGCTGGCGTCCGACACGCTTTTGGGAATTCTCGCACCGAGCACGCTCTCTCTTGGCCTGGTCGTACTAAGCTTCATGCACGAAGTGCGGATCGACCTGATGGCTTATCTGTTCGGCGACTTGCTGGCGATCAGCCCGACCGATCTGGCCTGGATACTCGGCGGCAGCGCGGCCGTTCTAGCCTTGTTGGTGACATTGTGGCGGCCATTGCTGGCAATCACGGTGCACGAAGAACTGGCCAGAGTGGAAGGTTTGCCTGTGCCGGCACTGCGCCTGACCCTGATGTTGCTGATCGCTGTGGTGATCGCTGTGGCGATGAAAATCGTCGGTGTGTTGCTGATTACTTCGTTGTTGATCATCCCGGCCGCTGCGGCACAACGTCACGCCCGTTCGCCGGAGCAGATGGCACTGGGCGCGAGCCTGCTGGGCATGCTCGCGGTCTGTGGCGGGTTGGCGTTGTCGTGGTTCAAGGACACACCGGCAGGCCCGTCGATTGTTGTGACGGCCGCCGCACTGTTTCTGCTGAGTTTTGTCCTGCCCCGTCGAGGGGTGTAGACTTGCTCGTTTTTTGCGCAAATAGAGAGTCGCAGGAATGAAGCTGTTAGCCTCCCGTTATCTGCTCCTTGTCGCATTTTCGCTGCTACTGGGCGCTTGCCAAAGCACGCCATCGGCCACTACTGAGGCGACCGGTGCACGGGCCGCGGCCATCGCGCAGCTGGAACAAAACCTGGCCAGTAGCGAGCTGGCCACCGCCGAGGACCAACTGGCAACCTTGCAGGCCCAGTCGCCCGACGACCCTTCCCTTGTGCAATATCAACGGCAATTGGCTGAAGCCTATCTGCGCCGCAGCCAGATCGTGTTGCAAAAGGGCGACGTGAATGCGGCCGCCACGGCGCTGGCTCGGGCTCGGGCGTTGATGCCAAAGGCTCCGGCGCTGACCGGTGGGCTCAACAACGCCATCGTCGATGCCCGTAAAGCCGAGCTGGACAGGGCTGAAGCGGCGCTGTTGGCTGCTGAAGCCAAACCGCAGGCGAAAGTGATTGATCCGACCGCCGAAAGCACCACGGTTGCGTTGAACCTCACCGATATGGCCAAGCTTCGCCGTCAATTGGATGCGATCGCCGCTGATGTGGTCAATTACCAGTGCGACGTGAGTATTCAGGCGCCGCGCACCCAGGATTACCCGTGGTTGGCTACGTTGCTGACCAAGCGGGTGAAGAAACTGGATTCGGGGTTTGATTTGAACCTGCAAAAGCAGATCCTGCGCAACGTTCCGGCGCAGATCGTCTTGAGCCCGCGTAAACCCTAAAAGCTTCGCGGGCAAGCCTCGCTCCTACAGGGTCGCGTCGTTCATCACACAAGCGAACGACACGATACTTGTAGGAGCGAGGCTTGCCCGCGAAGGCGTCCTTGCTATCGATACAAATCCTTAAGCCGGAATCGCCTTGGCCTTCGGCTCCCGATCCCAAACCCGATGCTGTCCGATCGCCGCAAAAAACGGTTTGATCAATTTGGCATCCGTCCCCACGATCAACCCCGCATCCACCTCAAGCTTCAACACATCCAGCAACTGCTTCGCTTCGCCATGCAGCGCAATCGCCTTCAAGTGCTTGTACGCCTCCAACAGGTAATGCAGCGCCACGCCATCGGTGCTCAACGCCTTGATCGACGCCGCGCCACCGGGCACGAACACCGCATCGAATGCCACTGACGGCAAGCCTTCCATCGACGCATCAACCGGCAGTGTCTTGCCATCGGCAGTGGTCACGGGCGCGGAAGTCGGGCCGAGCAATTTGGCGTGCGCCCCTTCGGCCTTCAGCGCCTTCTTCATCGCATCAATCGCAGCACCATCGACACCGTTGGCCGCGAGAATCGCCACTTTGCGGGTTTTGATGTCTGCTGGCAGCAGGTTGGCCTGGCTCAAGGCGGGTGAGCGGTCAGGCGAGGTTTTACGCACTTCGACGGTGCCAGCCTTTGGCGCCGGCAAGCCGAGGTTCTGTGCCACGCGCTTGGCCAGTTCCAGGTCGATATTGGCCAGAATCTCATTCACCTGACGCGCACGGATGAACTCCCGCTCGACCTTGCCCAGCTCAAAGCTGTAAGCCGAGATGATGTGTTCCTGCTCGTGCTTGCTCATGCTGTGGAAAAACAGCCGCGCCTGGGAGAAATGGTCGCTGAACGACTCGCTGCGCTGGCGAATCTTGTTGGCGTCTATGCGCTCAGGGTAGGTCTCGAATCCACCGTCCTGCGCGGCGGGCGGCGTTTCTTTCGGCCAACCGCCATCGATGGAGTTCGGCTCGTAGGACGCGCGGCCCTTGTCGATGGTGGTGCGATGCAGTGCATCCCGTTGGCCGTTATGGAACGGTGCCACCGGACGGTTGATCGGGATCTCGTGAAAGTTTGGCCCGCCAAGTCGGCTGATCTGGGTATCGGTGTAGGAAAACAGTCGCCCCTGCAACAAGGGATCGTTGGAGAAGTCGATTCCCGGCACGATATGGCCAGGGCAGAACGCAACCTGCTCGGTTTCCGCAAAGAAGTTGTCGGGGTTACGGTTGAGGGTCATTTTGCCCAACGGGGTGATCGGCACCAGCTCTTCCGGGATCAACTTGGTCGGGTCGAGGATATCGAAGTCGAATTTATGTTCGTTTTCTTCCTCGATGACCTGCACGCCTAGTTCCCATTCCGGGTAGTCGCCCATCTCGATCGACTCCCAGAGATCACGACGGTGATAGTCGGTGTCTTTACCGGCGAGCTTCTGCGCTTCATCCCACACCAGCGAGCAGGTACCGGCGGTAGGGCGCCAGTGGAATTTGACGAAGCGTGATTTTCCTTCGGCATTGATCAACCGGAACGTATGCACGCCGAAGCCTTGCATGCTGCGCAGGCTTTTCGGGATCGCCCGGTCGGACATGGCCCAGATCACCATGTGCGCGGATTCCGGCACCAGGGAAACGAAGTCCCAGAACGTATCGTGAGCCGAGCCGCCGGTAGGAATCTCGTTATGCGGCTCGGGCTTCACGGCGTGCACGAAGTCGGGAAACTTGATCGCATCCTGAATGAAAAACACCGGCATGTTGTTGCCCACCAGGTCGAAGTTGCCTTCGTCAGTGAAGAACTTCACGGCGAAACCTCGTACGTCCCGCACGGTATCACCCGACCCGCGCGGGCCCTGCACCGTGGAGAAGCGCACGAAGACCGGGGTTTTTTTGCCCGGATCCTGTAGGAATCCAGCCTTGGTCAGTACCGAATGGTTTTCATAGGCCTGGAAGAAGCCATGGGCGCTGGTGCCGCGGGCGTGAACGATGCGCTCCGGGATCCGCTCATGGTCAAAATGCGTGATTTTTTCACGCATGATGAAGTCTTCCAGCAACGACGGCCCGCGAGCACCGACCTTCAAGGTGTTCTGGTTGTCCGAAACCTTCACGCCCTGATTGGTGCGCAGGGCTTGTTCGGTGGCGTCGGAGCGGAATTTTTCCAGGCTATCGAGCTTGGCATTGGTGTTGCCGCGGTCCAGGGTGTTGGTCCCGGCCAGTGCGCTTTTAGGTGCGGCAGGCTTCTTGGTACTCATCAGTCTTAAACTCCTCGTTGCGATCTCGTCCTAGCCGGACTTGTGAGCAATGTTCCAGGCACGGCACCTGGCGGTTCGAGTTGCTTAATTAGTGACTGGCGAGGAATTCAGCCGTTCCTTTTTTCTAACCTTTGATCGCGTTATTGCCAAATGGAAGGTTGAATGCGGAATAAATGCTAATAACCTCTATACGGACAGGCTAAAATGCGCGCCCGGCTAACCGCTGACCCTATTCCAACGCGCCCCACAAGGTTCGCTACGTGATCGAGTTTCAAAACGTCCACAAAACCTACCGCGTCGCCGGTAAGGATATCCCCGCCCTGCACCCGACCAGTCTGACGATTGAGAACGGTCAGGTCTTTGGTCTGATCGGTCATTCCGGTGCGGGAAAAAGTACCCTGCTGCGTCTGATCAATCGCCTGGAAGAGTCCAGTGGCGGCAAGATCATCGTCGACGGCGAAGAAGTCACGGCGCTCGACGCCAACAGCCTGCGCCGCTTCCGCCAGCAGGTCGGGATGATTTTCCAGCACTTCAACCTGCTGGCGTCCAAGACCGTGGCCGACAACGTCGCGTTGCCGCTGACCCTGGCCGGTGAACTCTCGCGTAGCGAGATTGACCAGCGTGTCGCCGAGTTGCTGGCGCGGGTTGGTTTGTCCGACCATGCCAAAAAGTACCCGGCGCAGCTGTCCGGTGGCCAGAAGCAGCGTGTCGGCATTGCCCGCGCCCTGGCGACCAAGCCAAAAATCCTGCTGTGCGATGAAGCCACCAGCGCCCTGGACCCGCAGACCACTGCGTCGGTCCTGCAATTGCTGGCCGAGATCAACCGCGAGTTGAAACTGACCATCGTCCTGATCACCCACGAGATGGACGTGATCCGCCGGGTCTGCGACCAAGTGGCGGTCATGGACGCGGGTGTGATCGTCGAGCAAGGTTCGGTCGCCGAGGTATTCCTGCATCCCAAGCACCCGACCACCAAACGTTTTGTGCAAGAAGATGAACAGATCGATGAAAGCGAACAGCGTGACGACTTCTCTCACGTGCCGGGCCGCATCGTGCGTCTGACGTTCCAGGGCGAAGCGACCTACGCGCCGTTGCTGGGTACCGTCGCTCGGGAAACGGGTGTGGACTACAGCATCCTGGCCGGTCGTATTGACCGCATCAAAGACATCCCATACGGGCAACTGACTCTGGCCGTCACCGGTGGCGACATGGAAGCGGCGTTCGCCCACTTCACCGCAGCTGACGTTCACATGGAGGTCCTGCGCTGATGGAAGTCCTGACAAGTTTCTTCGTCAACATTGACTGGTTCGAAATCTGGCTGGCCACTGGCGACACCCTGCTGATGCTCTTCGGTTCGTTGTTGTTCACCGTTTTGCTCGGCCTGCCGTTAGGCGTGCTGTTGTTCCTGTGCAGCCCGCGTCAGTTGCTGGAAGCCAGAGGCGTCTACGCGATGCTGTCGCTGATGGTGAACATCCTGCGTTCACTGCCGTTCATCATTCTGCTGATCGTGATGATCCCGTTCACCGTGTTGATCACCGGCACGTCCCTCGGGGTTGCTGGTGCGATTCCGCCGCTGGTGATTGGCGCTACGCCTTTCTTCGCGCGACTGGTGGAAACCGCCTTGCGTGAAGTGGATCGCGGCATCATCGAGGCCACCCAGGCCATGGGCGCCACGACACGGCAGATCATCACCAATGCCTTGCTGCCGGAAGCCCGTCCAGGCATCTTCGCGGCTATTACGGTGACAGCGATTACACTGGTGTCCTACACGGCAATGGCCGGTGTGGTCGGCGCGGGTGGTCTGGGCGACCTGGCGATCCGTTTCGGTTATCAGCGTTTCCAGCCTGATGTGATGGTCGTGACCGTGATGTTGCTGCTGGTGTTGGTTCAAGTACTGCAAACCGTTGGCGACAAGCTGGTTGTCCACTTCTCTCGTAAATGACAATTGAGCCGGCCATTCGCTGGCAGGCGCCGAAGACAGGCGCCTCACATGGAGTTAGCTGAATGAAAAAACTACTCGTCGCGTTCGCAGCCGTTGCAGCGTTTTCCGCTCACGCGGATACCCTGACCGTCGCAGCCACCCCGGTTCCGCACGCGGAAATCCTCGAATTCGTTAGACCGGCCCTGGCCAAAGAAGGCGTGGACCTGAGGGTCAAGGTCTTCACCGACTATATCCAGCCGAACGTGCAGGTTGCCGAGAAGCGTCTGGACGCCAACTTCTTCCAGCACCAGCCGTACCTCGATGAGTTCAACAAGGCCAAGAGCACTAATCTGGTTGCCGTTGCCGGCGTGCATCTGGAACCGCTGGGCGCTTACTCCAGCAAATACAAAGCGCTGACCGAGCTCCCAGGCGGCGCCAACGTGGTGATCCCGAACGACGCCACCAACGGCGGCCGTGCGCTGTTGCTGCTGGCCAAGGCTGGCCTGATCAAGTTGAAGGATTCGAACAACATCCTCGCGACGGTCAAGGACATCACCGAGAACTCCAAGGACCTGAAGTTCCGTGAACTGGAAGCCGCGACCATCCCGCGCGTGCTGACCCAGGTCGACCTGGCGCTGATCAACACCAACTACGCGCTGGAAGCCAAACTCGATCCATCCAAGGACGCGCTGGTTATCGAAGGCAACGACTCGCCGTACGTGAACATCCTCGTTGCCCGCCCGGACGACAAGGACAGCGAAGCCATGAAGAAACTGGTTGCTGCGCTGCACAGCCCGGAAGTGAAGGCCTTCATTCTCGAGAAGTACAAAGGCGCGGTATTGCCGGCGTTTTGATCTGAAGCTCTAACAAAAAATGGGGCGCATCGAATGCGCCCCATTTTTTTATGCCCGAAACACCATCCCCTGTAGGAGCCAGGCTTGCCGGCGAAGGCGATCTTACGGGCGCCTTCGCCGGCAAGCCTGGCTCCTACACGAGCAGGTCGCTTATTTGCGGTTAAGCATCACCGGCAACTGCGCCACCAACTTGGCGTTGTTCAACGGTGCGCGAATGAAACCACGCTGTGTCCCGTCCGGTCCGATGACCGCCAGGTTGCCGCTGTGATCGACGGTGTAGTTCGGCTTGCTGGTGTCCGCCGGAATGAACGGAATGCTCACCGCGTTGGCCAGTTTCTGAATGTCTTCCACCGACGCAGCCGTCAGGCCCTGAAACTGCGGATCAAAGTAGCCCAGGTACTGCTTGAGCTGCTTGGGCGTGTCGCGGTTCGGGTCGACGCTGACCAGGATGATCTGCAACTTGGCCGCAGCCTCCGGCGGCAGTTCGCTTTTGATCTGGCGCAGCTGGGCGAGGGTGGTCGGGCAGATGTCCGGGCAGAAGGTGTAGCCGAAGAACAGCAGCGACCATTTGTCTTTCAGCTCGTTGACCGCCACTGGCTTGCCGTCCTGATCGGTCATCGTCACGTTCGGCAAGTTGCGGCTTTGCGGCAGCAAAATGATCCCGGCGTCGATCAGGGCCGTCGGATCGCCCTGGCCTTTGCCGGACAGCACTTTATTGATGGTCAGGCCCAGAACCAGCGCGATCAGGGCGACGAGGATAAAGACGGTTTTCTGAGTTCGAGTCATAGGTTCAACAGTAAGTAGTGGTCTACGAGCAGCGCGATAAACAGCAGGAACAAGTAGTAGATAGAGTACTTGAAGGTGTTGATCGCCGCGTGCGGCCGAGTGCCACGGTACAGCACCACGGCCCATTGCAGAAACCTTGCGCCCAGTCCCAGGGCACAAATCAGGTAGAGCATGCCGCTCATGTGGATCACGTACGGCATCAGGCTCACTGCCAGCAGCGCGAAGGTATAAAGCAGGATGTGGACCTTGGTGTAGTGCTCGCCATGGGTCACCGGCAGCATCGGGATGTCGGCCTTGGCGTATTCCTCTTTGCGGTGAATGGCCAGGGCCCAGAAGTGCGGCGGGGTCCAGGCGAAGATTATCAGCACCAGCAGCAAGGGTTCGGCGCTGATATGACCGGTTGCAGCGGTCCAGCCCAGCAATGGCGGGGCAGCACCGGCGAGGCCACCGATGACAATGTTCTGCGGCGTCGCGCGTTTCAGGAAGCCGGTGTAGACCACCGCATAGCCGAGCAAGGACGCGAGGGTCAGCCAAGCCGTCAGCGCGTTGGTGAAGGCCAGCAATATGGCTTGCCCAAGCACCGCCAATACCAAGGCAAACGTCAGCGCCGCCGCCGGTGACACCCGACCTTCTGCCAAGGGACGTTTGTGAGTTCTGGCCATGACCGCATCGATACGCCGGTCCACCACATGGTTCACCGCCGCCGCACCGCCGGCACACAATGCGATCCCCAGATTGCCGAACACCAGTACCGTCCACGGCACCCCGGCGCGGGTCGCGAGAAACATGCCGACCAACGAAGTGATGAGCATCAGTACCACCACTTTCGGCTTGGTCAGCTCCAGGTAGTCACGCCAGATCGCCTGGCTGTGACGTTCGCCGATCAGAGTCGCCATGGCATCTCTCCTTTTATTGTTATGGGCCCGGCTGAATTTTTACGCGGGCTGAGTCGCCAGCGCGCAGGGTGTTGCTGTTTGACCCGAACCAGGCTGGTTCGCGCGTGATAATTGACCAGTACCAACGTCAGCAACAGTGCCGCGCCGCCCGCGTTGTGGGCGACGGCGACTGGCAACGGCAGGTGAAAAAGAACGTTGCTGATGCCCAACGTGATCTGCGCCGCGAGGGCGATCAGCACCAGCCCGGCCAGGCGCGTCATGCCGACGACCTTCAGTTGCCAGGCCAGGCCCAGCAACCCCAGAGTCACGAGCAATGCGCCGATACGGTGAGTCAGGTGAATCGCGGTGCGGGCATCGCTGTCCAGTTGCCCGCCGAGGTAATTGGGGCCGATGTGTTGAGTCAGGTGAAATCCGTTGGCGAAATCAGCCGGTGGCAGCCATTGCCCGTGGCAAGTCGGAAAGTCGATACAGGCCACCGCCGCGTAGTTGGAACTGACCCAGCCACCGAGGGCGATTTGCAGGATCACCAGCAACAACCCGGCGGTCGCCCAGTGCTGCAAACGCCGTGGCACGGTCAGCGCCGGCAACACGCCGGACAGGCGCAAGGTCAGCAAAAACAGCAGGCTCAAGGTCGCAAAACCGCCGAGCAAATGCCCGGTCACCACCTGCGGCCAGAGCTTGAGCGTCACCGTCCACATACCGAACGCCGCTTGGGCGATCACCACCGCCAGCAGCAACAGCGGCAACTTCACCGGTTGCCCCGGATGACGCCGATGCACCCAGGCGCGCCCGGCCAGCACCGAAATCAACAACCCCAACGTGCCGGCGAAATAGCGATGGACCATTTCGTTCCAGCCTTTGTGGGCTTCGACGGGCGCATCGGGAAAGTGCAATTCGGCATGGGCCAGCTGGGCTTCGCTTTTCGGCACGCTGATAAAGCCGTAGCAACCCGGCCAGTCCGGGCAGCCGAGGCCGGCGTGGGTCAGGCGGGTGTAGGCGCCGAGCAGCACCACAATCAGTGCCAGCAAGGTGGCAAACAGCGCGAGGCGAAATCCAGGTTTGGCCATGACGATGCCCTTATCCGATGTTCGACAGTTTCAGCAGATGACGCAGGTCGTTGAGCAGGTCTTTACCCTTCACCGTCGGGTCGTAGCGCAACACCAGATTGCCGTGGGGGTCGATGATCCACAGCTGGGGCACGGCTTTGTCGCCGGTGGTCTTGCTGAAGGTGGTCAGGTCCATTGGGTAACGTTGCAGTTGCGGATATTCGCGGGTCAGCTTGGCGTCGTAATCAGCCGTCAGCGGTTGCGCCGCGGCCAACGCGTGACTGGCGCGCCCGGCATCGCGGCCGAGGCCGATCTGGATCTGCCGCGCCAGGTACACCAGTTGCTGGCAGTCCACCGAGCAATCTTTCGGCGCCGTGACCAGCAACTGCCAGCGGTCCTCCTGCGCCTGCACGCCAAGGTCGGCACGGGTCTGGCCGTTGCCGATCAGCTCGCCGTGATAGCTGCGACCTTCCGGCACCCAGAATTGCAATTTGTACATGCCGGTGGCGAGGATCATCGGACCGATCACCCCAAGGACGATCAGCAATAACTGCAAGCGGCCCTTGCGCCGACTCGCCGGCGTTTTCGCCTCAGACATGCTGGGTGGATTCATGGCCGCTCCCATGGTGTTTCTCCTTTGCGTTGTGCCAGCCGAGATAGAGATAAAGGCCGAACAGGGCGATCGACATCGCGAACCACTGCACGGCATAAGCGATATGTTTTTCCGGCCCCATGGCCACCACCGGCCAATCGGCCTGGTAGGACGCGGGACCGGTTTCTGCGCGTAATTCGTAGGCAAAACCGTCACGATCGAGCGCCGTCCACAGCTTCACCGGTTCGACGGCAGTGATCAGTCGTGGCCAGGTGGTGGTGCTCGGATCGGCGTGCAATTGGAAAGTGGCGCCGGGGGAGACGTAGATCCAGGCATCGAGACTCAGGGCCTGAGTCGGGGTAGTGAACTGCGGCGGGGTGCGCCGATCGGGCCATGGCAGCCAGCCACGATTGACCAGCAGCCAGAGCCCGGTCGCCTGGTCCTGAAACGGTTGCAGCAGTTCGACACCGACCTTGCCGTCACGTTGGCGGTTATCCAGCAGCAGGCTGTGTGCGGCATCGAACTGGCCGTGCAGACGGACCCGGCGAAAGGCCGGATCCTCGGTGTGTTGCAGCGCGGTGCTGGCCATCGGTTCAGCCGCCCGGCGCTCGGTGTAGCTTTGCAACAGCGCGCTTTTCTCCGCGCCCCGGCTCAGTTGCCAGAACCCGAGTGACACCAGTATGGGCAGCAACAACGCGACCACCAGGGTCGGCACGATGCCCGGCTGAAAGCGCTTCATGGCGTCGCCAGAAAGTCGCTAGTCGCGATAGCTATACTCAAGTGCATCGCCTTTCCCCCGGAGTCTCACCATGCTCAAAGCAGCCATCGTCCTGATGCTGATTGCCACGGTTGTCAGCCTGTTCAGCGGCCTGTTTTTTCTGGTCAAGGACGACAGCAGCTCGAACCGCCTCGTCATTGCCTTGAGTGTTCGTGTTGCGCTGGCCGCCATTACCGTCGGCTTGATCGCCTGGGGTTTTTTCAGCGGCCAGTTGGTGTCCCACGTTCCGTGGTAGCTACAAGCTTGAAGCTTGAAGCTTGAAGCTTGAAGCTTGTAGCTGCTCTTAAAGCACGTAGACGAAAACGAACAGCCCGATCCACACCACGTCCACGAAGTGCCAATACCAACTCGCCGCTTCAAACCCGAACTGGTGCTCGTTATCGAAGTGCCCGCGCAGGACCCGCATCAGCATCACAAACAGAATGATGGTGCCCATGGTCACGTGGGCGCCGTGGAAGCCGGTGAGCATGAAGAATGTTGCGCCGTAGATGCCGGAACCCAGGGTCAGGCCCAGTTCCTGATAGGCGTGGATGTATTCTTCGGCCTGAAAACCGAGGAACGCACAGCCGAGCAATACTGTGATCGCCAGCCAGATTTTCAGTGCCCCGCGATGGCCCTTTTTCAAGGCGTGGTGGGCGATGGTCACGGTGACGCTGGAACTCACCAGCAACACGGTGTTGAGCAGCGGCAGGCCCCATGGACTGATGACGTCCTTGGGTGCCGGGAAGAGTTTCGGGTCCGGGTTGTTCAGCAGCGGCCAGACGAACTCGAAGTTCGGCCACAGCATGTGGGCGAGGCCTTTGGCGCCGTCACCGCCCAGCGATGGGCCAGTGATGTTGCGCACATAAAACAATGCGCCGAAGAAGGCAATGAAGAACATCACCTCCGAGAAGATGAACCAGCTCATGCCCCAGCGGAACGAGCGATCCATCTGCGCGCTGTACAACCCCTGACGACTTTCCTTGATCACCGTCCCGAACCAACCGAACAGCATGTAGGCCAGCAGCAGGCCGCCGACGAAAAAGATCAGCGGGCCATGGGATTCGGGGCGCGCAGCTTTCAGGTCGTTGAACCAGGTAGCCAGGCCGAACACGGTGACGAACATACCGACGGTGGCGATGATCGGCCATTTGCTCTGGGCCGGTACGTAATAGTGTTCATGAGTTGCCATTTATTGTTCTCCTTATCGGGCACGCTCAGCCGCCAGTGTTTACAGCCACCGGTGGATGTCGGGCGGTGATATCGAACAGCGTGTAGGACAGCGTCAGGTGCTTCACTTCCTTGGGCATGTCGCGGTCAACGATGAAACGTACCGGCATCTCGATCCGTTGACCGGGCTGCAGCACTTGCTGGGTAAAGCAGAAACATTCGGTCTTGTGGAAATACGCCGCTGCATTGCTCGGCGCGATGCTCGGCACCGCCTGGGCACTCATCGGGCGATCGGTCGGGTTGTGCGCGATGAAAATCATCTCGTTCACGGCTCCGGGGTTGGCCGTCAGTTCGTCACTTTTGGGATAGAAATCCCAGGACATGTCCGCGGCATTGGTCGACAGAAACTGCACGCGCACCTGACGCGAAGTGTCGACCGTCTGCTCGCCTTCGTACTGCCCGCCAGTCTTGCCATTGATGCCGAACGCCTTGCACATCACGTCGTAGATCGGCACCAGGGCAAACCCGAAGACAAACATCGCCACCACCACCAGCAGCAGACGCGTGACCAGCTTCTTCATCGAAATCGAGTCAGCCATGATTCCAACCCTCACCGCCGAACACTGTGGGAGCGGGCTTGCCCGCGATAGCGGTATGTCTGGCACACCGCGTCGACTTCATCGCTGGCAAGCCAGCTCCCACAGGAATTGCCACGAGGCCGAAGGTGTTCATTTCACTTCCGGCGGTGTGGTGAAGGTGTGATACGGCGCCGGTGACGGGACGCTCCATTCCAGGCCTTCCGCGCCATCCCACGGTTTGGCCGGTGCTGGCGCGCCGCCGCGGATGGTCTTGATCACGATGAACAGAAAGAAAATCTGCGTAGCGCCGAACATGAACGCACCGATCGACGACACCATGTTGAAGTCGGCGAATTGCAGGTTGTAGTCCGGAATCCGCCGCGGCATGCCTGCCAGCCCCACGAAGTGCATCGGGAAGAACGCCATGTTCATGCCGATGAACGAGAGCCAGAAGTGCAGCTTGCCGAGGGTTTCGTCGTACATGTGGCCGGTCCATTTCGGCAGCCAGTAGTAAGCCGAGGCGAAGATTCCGAAGATCGCACCCGGCACCAGTACGTAGTGGAAGTGCGCGACCACAAAATACGTGTCCTGGTACTGGAAGTCCGCCGGGGCGATGGCCAGCATCAACCCTGAGAACCCGCCAATCGAGAACAGGATCACGAACGCCACCGCGAACAGCATCGGCGTCTCGAAGGTCAGCGAGCCCTGCCACATGGTGCTGGCCCAGTTGAACACCTTCACGCCCGTCGGCACCGCGATCAGCAGCGTGGCGTACATGAAGAACAGCTCGCCCACCAACGGAATGCCGACCACGAACATGTGGTGCGCCCAGACGATGAACGACAGGAACGCGATGCTCGCTGTCGCATAGACCATCGAGGTGTAGCCGAACAGCGGCTTGCGCGAAAAGGCCGGAATGATCGAGCTGACGGCACCGAAGGCCGGCAGGATCATGATGTACACCTCGGGATGCCCGAAAAACCAGAACACGTGCTGGAACAACACCGGATCACCGCCACCGGCGGCACTGAAGAAGCTGGTGCCGAAGTGGATGTCCATCAGCATCATCGTCACGCACCCGGCCAGCACCGGCATCACCGCGATCAGCAGGAATGCGGTGATCAGCCAGGTCCAGACGAACAGCGGCATTTTCATCAACGTCATGCCGGGGGCGCGCAGGTTGAGAATGGTCGCGATCACGTTGATCGCGCCCATGATCGAACTGATCCCCATCAAGTGGATGGCGAAGATGAAGAACGTCACGCTTTCCGGTGCGTAGGTCGTCGACAGCGGGGCGTAGAACGTCCAGCCGAAGTTCGGTCCGCCACCGGGGGTGAACAGGGTCGACACCAACAGGATGAACGCCGCCGGCAACAGCCAGAAGCTGAAGTTGTTCATCCGTGGCAAGGCCATGTCCGGCGCGCCGATCATCAACGGGATCATCCAGTTGGCGAGGCCGACGAAGGCCGGCATCACCGCACCGAACACCATGACCAGACCGTGCATGGTGGTCATCTGGTTGAAGAATTCCGGCTGGACGATTTGCAGTCCCGGCTGGAACAGCTCGGCGCGAATCACCATCGCGAACGAGCCGCCCAACAGGAACATGGAGAACGCAAACCACAGGTACAGCGTGCCGATGTCCTTGTGGTTGGTGGTCAGCACCCAGCGCATCAGGCCTTTGGCGGGACCGTGGACGTGATCGGCATGACCATGGTCATCGATGACGGCGCTCATGGCGTGTCTCCTGCAAACAGATGGGCTGGGCAGGCCAGGGCGCGCAGCCCCGACCGGTTCCTTGGTTGCGCAATAGACCGGGTCATTTGCTTTCCGCCTGTTTCAGCTCCAGCACTTCTTTAGGAGTGACCATGTCGCCTTTGTTGTTGCCCCAGGCGTTACGTTCGTAGGTCACGACCGCCGCGATATCGACTTCCGAGAGCTGCTTGCCGAAAGCCGCCATGGAGGTGCCTGGCTTGCCGTGGAAGACAATGTTCAAGTGATCCTTGATCGGTCCGGTGGCGATTTTCGAGCCCTTGAGCGCCGGGAACATCGGCGGCAAGCCCTGACCTTCGGCCTGGTGACAGGCGACGCAGGTGGTGTGATAGACCTTGTCGCCGCGCTCTTTGAGCTCGTCGAGGGTCCATTCCTTGCTGGTCAGCTCTTTAAGCTGCAAGGCTTCGGCTTTGCGCTCGCCCAGCCATTTTTCGTAGTCGGCCTTTTCCTTGACCTCGACCACGATTGGCATGAAGCCATGGTCCTTGCCGCACAGTTCGGCGCACTGGCCACGGTAGATGCCGGGCTTGTCGACGCGGGTCCAGGCTTCGTTGACGAACCCCGGAATCGCATCGCGCTTGACCGCGAAGGCTGGCACCCACCAGGAGTGGATAACGTCGGCGGAAGTCACGAGGAAGCGCACCTTGGCGCCAATCGGCAGCACCAGCGGCTTGTCGACCTCGAGCAAGTAGTGCTCGCTTTTGGCTTCCTTGTTGTGGATCTGGTCGGCGGGGGTCGTCAGGTTGCTGAAGAACTCGACGTCCTGGCCCAGGTATTTGTAATGCCACTTCCATTGATAGCCGGTGACCTGGATATCGATATCCGGCTCACTGGCGTCGTACATCTTGATCAGGGTTGCCGTCGCAGGAACCGCCATGGCCACCAGGATCAGGAAGGGCACGATGGTCCAGAGGATTTCAACGGTGGTGCTTTCATGAAATTTTGCGGCCACCTGCCCTGTGGAGCGGCGGTGGACCATCATCGACCAGAACATGGCGCCGAAGACGATGATGCCGATCACTACACAGATCCAGAAGATGGTCATGTGCAGGTCAAATACTGCGTGACTGATTTCAGTCGCTCCCGGCGCCATATTTACAGTCCAGGCGGCTTGCGCCTGACTGAAAATCGACCACAACAGGAGGCCCATCCAGACGTGTGGATGTCGCATCATTGCGGGTTCCCCTTATCGTTCTTGTTATCCCGCCGGCTTTCACCTGCGGCAAGGGAGCGGCTTTTTCAGACTACGAACTTGAATCGCCGAGCCTTGCTGCGTGTGCAGTCGGGCGTCATCAGCTAACTCCATTCCCACCCGAGTATAGACAGCGACTGCTACCTCGCAACGTGATGGCGTAAATGATCTGAAACAGCTGGGACTTGCGTTCAAGGTCACGAATGGAGAAGGATGCAGACGAGTGGTGGCAAATCGATATAACGGAGGCGTCTCAAGAATGAAACAATTATGACAAATGCGTCTTAGCATTTTTCATAAGCCAGCTAAGTTATGTCTTCCCTATTTCATTGCCTTTGTTTCCTGGAGTTTTCATGAACACCGCCGCATTGCGCGAGCAGATCCAAAAAGCCCAACAACACGAGGCCGAGACTGGCCTGTTGACTCGTCAGCTTGAAAGCAAACTGCCTCATCTGCACCCGTCGATCCAATTGCCGGAGGCGGATGCCAACGGCGTGCTGACGCGTTTTGTCGCCGCCTACATCGAAGAAGTTCCTGATCTGCTGGATGCAGCCAATGAAGTCGCCAGGGAAGCGGGTATCGAATCACAGATCAAACCGGTACTGAAAATTGCCGAACAGTACTTTCTCCAGCCGCCGACGATCATGGCGGGGCACATCGGGCTCGACAGCCTGTTGGACGAAGCCTATCTGGCGCATCGGTTTGTCGAAGAGGTCAATGACCTGTACATCAAGCACTTTGGCCAGCCACTGATCCCATTGGACATGACTGTCGCCAACCTGATCGCCCACCAGCTCATCGGTGAGGAGTTCGCCAACCAACTGGATGAAGTGGTGCACCACGCGGTGGACAACATGCTCAACGACGAAAGCTTCGCCCTGGAGTCGGTCGAGGCCTACCGTGAAAAGCTCAGCAGCCCGGATACTGGCGCTGCGTGGAAGCGCTGGCCGTGCATGTCCCGCCGGTTAGGCGTGGGCCTGGAGCTGGATCAGCCCGCCGCCTGATTCTTTAGAGTCAACACCGTCCCCTGTGGGAGCGAGCCTGCTCGCGATGGCGGTGTGTCATTCAACATAAATGTCGACTGATGCACCGCCATCGCGAGCAGGCTCGCTCCCACATTATTTAGCTTTATGCCGCAGAACCGACTCCGACTGTGGTTCGTAAACGGCCTTCCAATCTGCGCTTCAACCCCCGCGCTTCAATCAACAGCTTCGACCCCTTGGCCGCATTGGCCCGACCCCATTCCTCAAGCAGTTCCAGGCACGAATGATCGATGTAGCTCAGGTAATTGAGCGGCACATGCACCGTCGCGCCTGCGGGAATGGTCCCCAACACCTGGGTCAACGCCGGCACCTTGAGAAAGGTCGCAGCACCCGTCAGTCGCAACTCCATCTCGCCCTCCGCCGGCAGGTCGATCAGGCTGATTTTCAGCCGCGATGCCTTCCAGGCCAGTTTGGCCAGGGTCAGCCCGAAGCCGATCAGTACGCCCGTCAGCAGGTCGGTGAAGATGATTGCCAGGGCAGTCGCCGCGTAAGTGAACATCGGCATCCGGCCATATCGGCCCAGGCCGCGAAAGGCCTTGAGGTCGACCAGTTTGAAACCGGTGTACACCAGAACACCCGCCAGACTCGCCACCGGAATGCTTTGCAGCACGCTGGACAGCAGCAACACGAAAGCCAGCAACCACAGACCATGGAAGATCGCCGACATTCGTGTGGTGGCGCCGGCCTGGACGTTGGCCGAACTGCGCACGATCACACCGGTCATGGGCAGCGCGCCGAGCAGGCCGCAAAGCATGTTGCCGACACCCTGTGCTGACAATTCCCGATCAAAGTCGGAACGCTGGCCACTGTGCATGCGGTCCACCGCTGCTGCTGAGAGCAAGGTTTCAGCGCTGGCGATGAAGGCTACGGCGAAAGCAGCGATCAGCAAGGTCGGGTCGGCGAGATTGAGCAAGTCGGCAGGCTTCAGCCAGTCGATGGCCTCCGCCAGGTTGGCCGGGACCTCCACGCGTTTGACCTGCAAGGCGAGCATCAGGCTGGCGACCGTCGCCAGGCCTACGCCAAGGAGTGCGCCGGGAATGAAACGCAGGGAATGAGGACGGAATTTCTCCCACAGCCACATCACCGCAATCGTCGACAGCCCCAGTAAACCGGCTTGCCAGCCCAGAGAAGGCAAGGCCTGGAGCACGGCCGCCGGGAAGGCTGCGAGGTTATCCAGTCCCGAGGGCTTGGGCACGGCATCGAGCATCACATGCACCTGTGAGAGCACGATCAACACGCCAATCCCGGCGAGCATGCCGTACACCACCGCAGGCGCCGTGACCCGAAACCAGCAGCCCAGTTTGAAGCGCCCGGCCATCAGTTGCAGAAAACCCGCCAGCAGCAGGATGGGCCCGAGCATGGCAATGCCATGCTGGCGCACCAGTTCGAACACCAGAACCGCCAGACCCGCCGCCGGGCCACTGACTTGCAGCGGTGAGCCGGCAAGCCAGCCCACCACCAGGCCACCGATGATCCCGGTGATCAAACCCTTGGCCGGCGGCAGGCCCGAGGCAATGGCGATGCCCATGCACAAGGGTAGGGCGACCAGAAACACAACCACGGACGCCAGCAGCTCCCGTGGCAGAACAGCTTTAAGTTGAGCAGCACGCATGGTGACTCTCCCGAAGTTTTCTTCAGGCGTGGCAAAGCCAGGCTGCTTGTCAGCAGCCTTGGTTAAACCACACAGGGATTTTTAGAAGCGCGCTTTAGGCGTCGCCACCGGAATCGGATGGCTGCCATCGAGCGGCAGGAAACACCCTTTGTCGGCGTCGTAAGCTTTGATTTCGCTGGTTTCGATGCTGTAGACCCAACCATGGATAAACAGCTGACCGTTGGCCATGCGCGAGGCCACGGAAGGGTGCGTGCGCAGATGCTGAAGCTGGGCGATCACATTCTCTTCGGTGAGGACGTGCATGCTTTCGCTTTCGTCAGCGCAATGGCAGTTTTCCTGGACCATGGTTTTCGCCACTTCCGCATGACGCAGCCAGGCTTTGACCGTGGGCATTTTTTCCAGGCTTTGCGGGTTGAGCACTGCGCGCATCGCGCCACAATCCGAGTGCCCGCAAATGATGATGTGCTGTACGCCGAGGGCCAGGACCGCGTATTCGATGGCCGTGGAAACACCGCCGTTCATTTGTCCGTAAGGCGGCACAACGTTGCCGACGTTGCGGGTCACGAACAGGTCGCCGGGGGCGCTTTGGGTAATCAGCTCAGGAACAATGCGCGAATCGGCGCAGGCGATGAACATCGCTCGAGGGCTCTGGGCCGTGGCGAGTTTTTTGAAGAGCTCTTCCTGTTGGGGAAAAACTTCGTGATGAAAATGCAAAAAGCCGTCAACGATGTGCTTCAGCGCTGCATCGGCGGTTTCCGCCTCGGGTTGGGCTGAAGCCGACGCAGCCAACGGCTGTTTATCCTTGTCACTCATGATTCATCCTCTTTGGCGGAGTCAGGGAATTGTCCCGTTTTGTCCGGTGTGAAGCCAGTGGCTGTTTAAAAAACATCCAGGTCAAAAACATCGACCCGTCAGTCACTCGATGAGCAAGGTAGCGGTCGAAACTTAACTCAAACTGAATCAAGCGCTCTAGAACGTGTGTTCCAGGTAACAAAAAACGTGACCAGCGTAATGGCCAAGCGCTTTTCCCACTACTCAACAATAGGCCAATTGTCCTCAAATCAGTGACATCTGGCGACCCGGCGGACAGAAGGCGTCGCAGTCCAGGTCGAATCCTTCCCGCCGATTGAGCCCAAGGCGCTTGATGGTTTTGGCAAAACGTTGCGCCAACAGATCGGCAAACGGCCCTTCACCGCGCATCCGGCTAACAAACCGGCTGTCGTAAAGCTCCCCGCCACGGCTCTGGCGGATCAGGCTCAACACATGAGCGGCACGCTGTGGATAGTGGGCGGCCAGCCATTCTTCGAACAGCGGCGCCACCTCCAGCGGCAGGCGCAACATCATGTAGGCCGCACTCTGGGCACCGGCGGCATGCGCCTCGGCGAGCAGGCTTTCGAGTTCGCTGTCGTTGATCATCGGAATCATCGGCGAACACAGCACGCCCACCGGGATCCCGGCTTCGCGCATCACCCGGATGGCCCGCAGCCGGGCCTTGGGCGCAGCCGCGCGCGGTTCGAGAATGCGTTTGAGTTCATCGTCGAGGGTGGTGAGACTGATCATCACCGCCACCAGCCTCTGCTCGGCGAGTTCGACCAGCAGGTCCAGATCCCGAAGAATCAGCGAGCCCTTGGTGATGATCGTGACCGGATGCCGATAACGCAGCAGCACTTCAAGGGTCTTGCGGGTGATTTTGTGTTCGCGCTCAATCGGCTGGTAGGGATCGGTATTTGACCCCAGATTGATTGGCGCGCATTGATAGCCGCGTTTGGACAGCTGTTCTTCCAGCACATCGGCGGCGTTGGTCTTGGCGATCAGTTTGGTTTCGAAATCGAGCCCGGGTGACATGTCCCAATAGGCGTGGCTGGGTCGGGCATAGCAGTAGATGCAACCGTGCTCGCAGCCGCGATAGGGATTGATCGAGCGATCAAACGGCAAGTCCGGGGAATTGTTGCGGGTGATGATGGTTTTCGCCGTTTCGATGCGTACTTCCGTGCCCTGCGTGACCGGCGCTTCCTGATACCAGCCGTCATCCTCGGCCACCGAGCGATTCGGTGCGAAGCGGTTGTGCGGGTTGGTTGCGGTGCCGCGGCCGCGAGGGGGCAAGGGCGTGCTCATGACTCAATACTCTTTGCTGTATGTGCATACAGTATTCGAGATCCGGCACGGCGACCAGTGCCGTTCGGCATCTGCATTTGCAGGGTCGGGTTTACGATTCTTTGACAGCGGCCTCACAGGCCTTTGACCGCTGAAGGTTGAATCTGGGGGCCTTTCCTCAACTTCCCTGACGGTCACCCTTGAGCATGTCCCTATCGCGCCTTTTCCCCTTGATGTGTCTTTCGATCATCGCTTTGCTCAATCTGAGCCTGGCCCGTGCAGATGACGCCGACCTGCCCCGCCCGGCGGAATGGGCCCAATCGGTCGAGGTGCAATACAACCTCTATCAAATGTCCCCGACGCTTTACCGCAGCGCCTTGCCTGACAGAGGTGCCGTGCCGTTATTGAAGAAACTCAACATCGCCACCGTGATCACTTTTCTGCCCGAGTCGGATTCAAGCTGGTTGTCCACGCCGGGCATTGCGCAGGTGCAACTGCCCTATCGCACCAATCACGTCGACGATGCGCAAGTCCTCAAAGCCCTTCGCGCCATCCAGACCGCCGAATCCAATGGCCCGGTGCTCATGCACTGCAAACACGGTTCGGACCGCACCGGCCTGATGGCGGCGATGTATCGGGTGGTGGTGCAAGGCTGGAGCAAGGAAGACGCCTTGAGCGAAATGACCCAGGGCGGCTTCGGCGACAGCATCCATTTCAAGGATGGCGTGCGTTACATGATGCAGGCCGATGCCGACAAGCTTCGAACCGCGCTAGCCAACGGTGATTGCAGCACCAGCCCGTTTGCGGCTTGCTCGATGAAGAGTTGGTTTAAATCTGCCCACGTCGAATAAGCATCAGTTCAGCGGCAGCCACTGCTGGGTGGCGTTGCGAAAAAACCTTCGGCGAGCGGCTGTCCGAGGAATTCTTCCAGGGCGACCAGCAGCGAGCGCGAATCGCCCGGTGAAAAAAAGGCTTCGCGAAAGGCCCTGCCTGTTTGCGGGTTGAACACCCACTCCTGCTGAAACCGTTTGAACGCCTCGGTCGCCAGTACGCCCGACCATTTGTAGGCATAAACCGCCGCCGCATACCCGGTCACCATGTAATCAAAGCTATTGGCGTACCGACAGTAGGGCGGCAGTTGCAGGTAAGGAGTCTCAAGCAGTACGTCGTCGAAGATTTGCTGAACGCTGCGGCCATCACCTTGGCTGCGGTGCAATTCGAAGTCGAATAATGAGGTCATTAACAGCTCTGCGGTTTGCCGACTGGTCTGGGTGTGAATGGCTGTCAGCGCTGCGTCGACTCGCGCTTCGCTCAGACGCTCGCCTGTCTGGTGGTGAGCGGCCAGCCAAATCAGGAACTCGCCTGACAGGCACCAATGCTCGAACAATTGCCCCGTGAACTCTGCGGTGTCGCGCCCCAGTTGGGTAATACCGGACAGGCGATGGTGAGGCGAGCGCGTCAGAACGTGCTGCAAGCAATGACCGAACTCGTGGAACAAAACGCGCAGGTCCTTATGGGCGAGAAGGCAAGGATGCTCGGCATTCCCGGGCGTGAAGTTGCCATGAAGCACCGCGATCGGCAGCGTCAATCGACCTTCGGCGTCCATCCGCCGATTGCGTGGCGTGGCAGTCCAGGCAAAGTCCGGCGCTTCATCCCGATGAAAAGGGTCGAGGTAAATGTGCCCGACGACCTGGCCATGCTCGCTGATCTCAAACAGGCGCACGCTGTCATGCCAGCGGCTGAATATCGTCTGCTCGACGATCCGGATGCCAAACATGCGCTCGCTGAACAGGCAGAGCCGCAGCAATGTACCGTCCAGCGGGAAGTACGTTCGCAGGTTTTTCAATGCCCCGCCCAGACGTTGCTGGCGTAATTGTTCGGCGAGAAACTCGTGGTCCCAGGGGTGGACCTCAGTCATGCCGCGCTCCAGGGCAAACGCCTTGAGCTCCTGTGCATCCGTCTCGAAGCCCGGCGTTGCCTGGATGATTTGCCGCCGCAGGAAACCGGTGACTTGCTCGGTGGATTCGGCCATTTCCGTTACGAGGCTGAGTTGCGCGAAGTTCTCGTACCCAAGCAACCTGGCTTTCTGGTGACGCAGCGACAACAGTGCTTCCAGCACTGGACCATTATCGAATTGCCCGGCGTGGGGCCCTTGATCGGAAGCCCGGGTGGAATAGGCGACAAAGTATTCTTCGCGCAGGGATCGGTCTTCGGCATAGGCCATGACACGCGTGTAGGTATCCTGGTCCAGACGCATCAGCCAGCCTTCATGCCCCGTCTGTTGTGCGTTGAGCGCCAGACGCTCCAGGGTCGCCGCGGACAAACCGTTCAATTGCGTGACATCGTCGATGCGCTTGCTCCAGGCTGCGCTGGCCCGTTCCAGGTTGGTCAGGAACAAGCTTCGCAGCACACCGATGTCGCGATTCAGCCGGGCCAGCGTCTGCTGTTGTTCGATAGGCAAGTCGATGCCGGACACGCGAAACCTGCGCAGAATCTTGTTCAAGACTGCTTTGCGCGGCTCATCGTAATTTACTGCGGCCGGACTCTGCGCCAGCCGCTGATAAGTCCGGAACAGTGCTTGATTGCTCATCTTTTCGGACTTGTACTGCGCAATGGCTTCACTGCACTTGGCGCTCGCTGTTTCCCAGGTCTTGCCCTCATGTTTCACCGTTGAAAGGGTGTCGATGATGCCCACGGCCTCATCGAGGCGCGCATCGGTTTCATCAACGGCCAACACCAGATCGTCCCAGGTCGGGATCGCGGATTGGCTCGCGATAATCCCGGCAATGGCCTGGCGATTGTCAGCAATGAGGGTGTCGATGGCGGGCACCAGATGTTCGGCACGGATGTCCGGCCAGGGCGGCAGGTCCCAGCGCTGTAACAGCGGATTGGTATCAGGCATGGCGTCTTCCTTGAATAGGGCTGAAGGAATCAGCCTAAGGAGGAAGCGCAGGGGAAGGGTGGTAAATAGATACCACCTTCCACCCCGTCAAAGGGTGGAAGGTGGAGCCGACTCAATGTTGCTCGTCAGGCTTTTTCTTCAGCTTCGGGTTCGGGAAGAATTGCACGGCCTGAACCTTGGCATCCGGTACTTTCAGCGCCGAAGTATTGACCCGCGTGCCCAATTCCTTGGGCACCGACAGACCTTGTTCATTGAGCGTGTCCGAATAACCGCAGGCCACGCATTCGCGATGCGGGACCTCGTCTTCGTTCCACATCATCAATTTGTCCGGCTCGCTGCATGCCGGACAGACCGCCCCGGCGATAAAGCGCTTTTTCGTGATCACAGGTCCCTCACTCATGCTGCCGCGTCCTCACTCAGGCCGCTATGGCGCAAGAGTGCGTCAATCGATGGCGCACGGCCACGGAAGTCGACGAACAGCACCATTGGCTCCTGAGAACCGCCACGCGCCAGGATCGCTTCGCGGAACGCACGACCTGTTTCGGCATTCAGCACGCCGTCTTCTTCGAACTTCGAGAAGGCGTCGGCCGACAGCACTTCAGCCCATTTGTAGCTGTAGTAACCCGCCGCGTAACCGCCGGCGAAGATGTGGGCGAAGCTGTTCGGGAAACGGTTGTAGGCCGGTGGACGCATCACCGACACCTCGTCACGCACGCCTTCGAGCAGTTGCAGCACGCTGCGGCCGTCACCGTGAGTGGCGTGCAGTTCGAAGTCGAACAACGAGAACTCCAGCTGACGCACCATCATCAGGCCGGACTGGAAGTTCTTCGCCGCGAGCATCTTGCCCAGCAGGTCCTGCGGCAGTGGTTCGCCGGTTTCGTAGTGACCGGAGATCAGCGCCAGGCCTTCCGGCTCCCAGCACCAGTTTTCCATGAACTGGCTTGGCAGCTCGACCGCATCCCAGGCCACGCCGTTGATGCCCGATACGCCAGCGTGTTCGACGCGGGTCAGCAGGTGATGCAGGCCATGACCGAATTCATGGAACAGGGTGGTGACTTCATCGTGGGTCAGCAGGGCCGGTTTGCCGCTGTCGGCCGGGGTGAAGTTGCACACCAGATTGGCCACCGGGCTTTGCAGTACGCCGCTGATGGTGCGGCGACGGTCACGGGCGCCGTCCATCCAGGCACCGCCACGCTTGTTGGCGCGGGCATAGAGATCGAAGAAGAAGCGGCCGACGTGTTGGCCGTTTTCCTTGATTTCGAACAGGCGAACGTCCGGGTGCCAGGCGTCGAAGCCTTTCAGCTCGGCAATCTCGATGCCGTACAGGCGCTGAACGATCGCGAACAGGCCGCCCAGCACTTTGTCGATCGGGAAGTAAGCGCGCAGTGCTTCCTGGGCAACGCTGTAACGTTGTTCGCGAAGCTTTTCGCCGTAGAAACCGCTGTCCCAGCTTTGCAGGTCCGGGCAGCCTTGTTCGGCGGCGTAGGTCTTGAGCTGTTCCAGGTCCTGAGCGGCGAACGGTTTGCTGCGTTTGGCAAGGTCGCGCAGGAAACTCAGTACCTGATCGCTGGATTCGGCCATTTTAGTGGCCAGGCTCAGTTCCGAGAAACTGGCGAAGCCCAACAGTTTTGCAAGTTCCTGGCGCAGGTCGAGGATTTCTTCCATGACCGGGCCGTTATCGTTCTGACCGGCGTTTGGGCCTTGGTCCGACGCACGGGTGCAATAGGCGGCGTAGACTTCTTCGCGCAGGGCACGGTCCTGGGCGTAGGTCATCACCGCGTAATAGCTCGGGAACTCCAGGGTGATCAGGAAGCCGTCCAGGCCTTTGGCTTGGGCAGCCGCGGCCATTTGCGCCTTGGCCGAGTCGGTGAGGCCGGCGAGGGTGGCTTCGTCGGTCACGTGCTTGGTCCAGGCTTGCGTCGCGTCGAGCAGCTGGTTGGAGAAGCGGCTGCCCAGCTCCGACAATTTGCTCTGCACTTCGGCGTAGCGCTTTTGCTCGGCTTCAGGCAGGTCGATACCCGACAGACGGAAGTCTCGCAGGGCGTGTTCCAGGATAGTTTTCTGCGCCACGTCGAAACCGGCGGCTTCCGGGCTGTTGGCCAAGGCTTCGAAGGCTTCGAACAACTCGCGGTTCTGGCCCAGCTCGGTGGAGTAGGCGCTCAAGGCCGGCAGGCAGGACTCGTAGGCTTCGCGTAATTCAGCACTGTTGCACACGGCATTCAAGTGGCTGACCGGGCTCCAGGCCGCGCCCAGACGATCGTTCAGTTCGTCCATCGCCAGCACGAGGCCGGCCCAGGTCGGTTGTTTGCCCTGGGTGTTGAGGATCTCGATAATGGCGGCACGGTTGTCAGCCAGGATCTGTTCAATGGCCGGTTGCACGTGTTCGGCACGGATCGCCGAGAACGGCGGCAGGTCGTAGGACTGCAAAAGAGGGTTGTTCACGCTCACGGTTGGCACCTTGGCTGGAAGAAACATGCGGCCATCTTAATTACAATCGACGCTCACCGCAGCTATCAGCAAAAGAGAGAGAGCCTATCGTGACCCTTCGCAAGTATCAGAACCACACGCCGCTGCTGGGCAAAGGCGCCTTTGTCGACGGCTCGGCGGTGGTGATCGGCGACGTCGAAATCGGCGAAGACAGCTCTGTATGGCCGTTGACGGTGATTCGTGGCGACATGCACCGCATCCGAATCGGGGCGCGCACCAGTGTTCAGGATGGCTGCGTGCTGCACATCACCCACGCCGGGCCGTTCAATCCCGATGGCTTTCCCTGCTTGATCGGGGACGATGTGACCATTGCGCATAAGGTCATGCTGCATGGCTGCAGCGTCGGCAACCGGATTTTGATCGGCATGGGCAGCATCGTCATGGACGGCGCGGTGATCGAGGATGATGTGATTGTCGGCGCCGGCAGCCTGGTACCGCCGGGCAAGCGTCTGGAAAGCGGCTTCCTTTATGTGGGTAGCCCGGTGAAACAAATCCGGCCGCTGACGGACAAGGAAAATGCCTTTTTCACCTACAGCGCGGCGAATTACGTGAAGCTCAAGAATTTGCATCTGGCTGAAGGCTACGACCAGCTCTGACCCTGCGCCCTTATTCAGGATTCAACATGCACTACCAAACCGTACTGTTCGACCTCGATGGCACCCTGACCGACCCGCGCGAGGGCATCACCCGTTCGATCCAGTTCGCCCTGAGCAAGCTGGGCATTGATGAACCCGACCTGACCAAACTCGAACACTTCATCGGCCCGCCGTTGTTGCAAGCGTTCATGCAGTTCTACGACTTCGACGAGCCCAAGGCCTGGGAAGCGGTGAACTTCTACCGCGAACGCTTCAAGGTCACCGGTCTGTACGAAAACCATGTGTTCGACGGTGTCACCGCGCTGCTGGAAACCCTCAGCGGGCAAGGGCGACAGTTGTACATCGCAACCTCCAAGCCGTGGATTTTCGCCCGGGAAATCGCCCGGCACTTCGACTTCGCCAAGCACTTCAAAGTGATTTACGGCAGCGAACTGGACGGGACACGGACCAACAAGGTCGAGTTGATTGCCCACCTGATGGCCGAAGAAGGCCTGGACCCGGCCAACACCCTGATGATCGGCGACCGAAAGCACGACTTGATCGGCGCGCGCAGCAACGGGCTGGATGCGGCGGCGGTTGGGTATGGTTTTGGCAGCCGGGAAGAATTGAGCGCAGAAGCGCCGGCCTATCACTTCGAAACGCTGGAAGAGATGCATCAGGCGTTTTTGCAGCGCTAATTAGATCGCCTTCGCGGGCAAGCCTCGCTCCAGGTCGATGTGGTCCGTAGGAGCGAGGCTTGCCCGCGAAGGCGTCCTTCCAGACACATCCTGAGCAACAGTTATCACTCAAGTCCCTTCTAATCGTCCTAGCCTCAAAGGCTGAGGTCACGATCAAGGAGGATCATCTTTGCCAGAGTTAAAACATGCACATCGATTACGCACTGGACGATATTCAGAGTCGGGGCAGATCTACCTGCTGACCGCCGTGGTTTTGAATCGGGAACCGTTATTCCGCGACTTCAAGAGTGGGCGATTGGTAGTAGACGCCCTGAGAACTGCCGAGCGAGAAGGGTTTGCGACGTCACTGGTGGCCTGGGTCGTCATGCCCGATCATTTTCATTGGCTAATCGAGTTACAGAATACCCAGTTACCCAAGTTGATGGCTCGAACCAAATCACGTATCGCAGTGACGCTTAATCGCTTGGCAGGACGCCAAGGTCCGGTTTGGCAACATGGCTATCACGATCGCGCCATTCGTAAGGAAGAGGATCTACAGGCGGTTGCTCGCTACATCGTCGCCAATCCGTTGCGAGTCGGCTTGGTCGAGAGGGTTGGGGATTATCCGCTGTGGGATGCGATCTGGTTGTGAGGTCTGAAGACGCCTTCGCGGGCAAGCCTCGCTCCTACAGGAGCCAGGTGAGGCTACATAAATCCTGTAGGAGCAGGCTTGCCCGCGAAGAGGCCCGCTCAGCCGCCGAATTTATATGGTCCAGCCAATGCCTTCAAAGCCACCTTGCGCTCAACCACCGGCAACTTACCAAGCTGCTCGACGGCCGCATAAAACCTCACCCAATTCCCACCCACCTGCCTGAACAATGCCGCAAACGCCGGCACCCATTGGTCGTACAAACCAAACGGCAACAACCGGGCATTGTTCATCGGTGCATTGATCCACGCGTCGTAACGTTTGTCCCCGGCCCATCGGCTGTCGCGCAGTTGCCGATACTCACGGCGCAGTCGTTCGAACTCCGCCGCTTTGCGATGGCGCATCTGTTCGGCGGGCAGCGGCAGGGCGTAGAGCTTTTCAAGCCGCGTACGAGTGTCCAGAACCAACTGAATGAATTGGTCCCGCTGCTGCACCTGCGCACCGTTGTCGGGTGCCAGACCGCGCGATGCGCGCCATTGCCGGGTGCCTTCCTGCTCGACAAAGGTGGCGAAAGACTCGTTGAACTCGGTGTCGTCCTTCACATAGAAGCGCTGATGAGCGAGCTCGTGGAAGATCAGCGTTGCCAGCCGCTCGTCGCCCCAGCCCATCATTGAACTGATAATCGGATCGTTGAACCAGCCGAGCGTCGAATAGGCCTCGACGCCGCCAATCGATACGTCCATACCTTGCAAACGCTGCAAGGCAGCCTCGCCGCGAGCAGCGCTCTGGCTGTAGTAACCGCGGTAGGCAACGCAACCGGCGATGGGGAAGCAATGGTTTTGCGGTGTCAGGGAAAATTCCGGCGTGGCAAAGACGTTCCAGACCACGAACGGTCGGCCAATGTCGGCGTATAACCGGTAGCTCTGGTTATCCGGCAGATGCAGTTGTTGGCTGGCGAATGTCCGGGCCTTTTGCGACTGGGTCAGATGCGCACGCAGCATCGGATCGCGAGACGGATCGGCAAGCACCTCGGCCACCGGCTCCCTGGCCCGCAGCAATTGCAGCTGACCACTGGCCAATTGGCTGTAATAGCTGACGCCCGCGCAACCGCCGAGCAATAAAAGCAACACACCCGGAAACAAAACGCGCAAAACGCGATCAAGTAACCCAAGGCTTGGAAGCGGCCTGATCAAAATAAAATCATCCCTGGAAAGTCTGCCCGCAAGACTATCCCGCCTGACTGGAGCTCCGCCATGCGCAAGTTGATGCTAACGGGAGGCTTGTTGATGCTGACCGGCTGTGCTGGATTTGGATTACCTCACCATGATCCGGCTCAAGCGTGGATCGACCTGGAATCAAAGCAAGAAGACACCGCGCTGCAAGCGCTTGAAGTCGATGACAAGATCTCCTCCGACAAGCGCTATTTCGAGGTTCATCCGGGCAGTCATGAGCTGACGGTTCGTTACCAGTTTCCGGTCCAGCCCACCAACATCGGGCCCGACGCGCAACCGTTATGGCGTGATTGCCAGTTGAATGTGAAATTCAACGACTTCAATGCCGGTGAGCGTTATCAGCTGCAAGCGGGGAATATTGGCTTCCGGCCGTGGGCAAAGCTCTATGATCAGCAACGAAAAGTGATTGGCCAGGGCACACCGGCGGGCTGCCAACGCAGCTGATCAGCGCTATGCTGGATGACCATCCTTTGGGACATTCATCATGCGCAGGTTGATGCTGTTGCTCGCTGCAAGTGTGGTTGCTGGCTGTCAGAGTCCGTTACCGGCGGTAAATCCGCAGATGGCCTGGATCGAGTTCTCGACGCCATTCCCCAACTATAAATTGCTGATGGCGGAGCGACTGGACAAGCAGCGCATGCGCGACGGGCGTTTTTTCCAGGTTACGCCCGGCAGCCATGAGCTGGTGGTCAGATTCGACTTTGAAGTCCCCGGTGGTGGGGGGATGGGCATGATGAGCTCCCCCGTGGAACGGCTGTGCTACCTGACCATCAACTACGATCATTTCGAGGCCGGCCAGCGCTATGTGCTGGAGGGCCGTTCGATAGCGTTCACCCCCGGGGCCCGATTGTTCAACGCCAAGCGGGAGATCGTCGCTGAAGATCGGCAGGCCTATTGCGTCCCGTGAGATGAATCAGCGGTCGTTTTTCTGGTAGATGATTTTCTTGGAGCCGTTTTCGCAGCTGCCAACGACCATGTTCTGATCGTGTACTTCGTCATTGGTAACGATTTCCAGGGTGTAGGACGAGACGTTATTGGCCTGGATTTTGGCCTCGATCTCGGCCTTGAGCTCTTCACAGGATTTCGGTGCCGCCAGGGCCGAGGTGGCCAGCGCACAACAGATAATCGCCAAGGCAAAACGTTTCATGGTTGAAGCTCCATTGAGGCAGCGCGCAGGAGGCTGCGTTTTAGCTGCTGTCATTTATTCGACCACAGTTTGGCAAAGCGAGTTCTGACATCACTCACAAAGCGCATGTTTAACCGTTGGGATGTGTCGCTTACAAGATTGCCTTCGCGAGCATGCTCGCGAAGGCGTCAGTCCATTCAGCGCCTGATTATCAGCTGACCAACGTCGCATCCAGACTGATCTTCGCGTTCAGCACTTTGGACACCGGGCAGCCTTCTTTGGCCTTGTTGCTCAGTTCCTCGAACTGCGCCTGAGTGGCCCCAGGGATTTTCGCCTTGAGGATCAATTTCACCGCAGTGATCGAAAAACCACCGTCGACCTGATCCAGAGTGACTTCAGCGTTGGTATCGATGCTGTCAGCCTTGAGCCCGGCATCGCCCAGAATCATCGAAAACGCCATGGAGAAGCAGCCCGCATGGGCTGCGCCGATCAGCTCTTCCGGATTGGTGCCTTTGCCGCCTTCGAAACGAGCCTTGAAGCCGTACGGTGCTTCTCTGAGCACACCGGTTTCAGTGGAGATCGAGCCGATACCGGTTTTCAGGTCACCTTCCCAATGAGCCGATGCTTTCTTCGTAATAGCCATGTCTGCCTCCTCAAGATCCGGTGCGAGATGTCGCACCTTCGTGGTTTTCGGTTGCTAGGGTTCTGAGGATAGACGGCGGTGCAAAGTTCACCTGATCTGATTAGTCCTACCGTTTTCGTAGGAAATTTTCTTCTGGCTATTGAAACTCGGGTATATGCCCACATTGCATGAAGCACGCTTATAGATTCGGCAGGTTTCGTTCGCGAGAAAAAACCTGCGCCCACAATTGGAGAAGCAGGCATATGAAACGACTGTCCGATATCAAGTTCTCGACCCTTGATCTGGTGCCCGTGCGAGAGAACGGCAGCGCGGCCCAGTCGCTGCGCAACTCCCTGGACCTGGCGCAGCACGTCGAAAAATTCGGCTATAACCGCTTCTGGGTCGCCGAACACCACAACATGGACGGCATCGCCAGTTCGGCAACCTCGGTACTGCTCGGCTACCTGGCGGGTGGCACTTCGACCATTCGTGTCGGCTCTGGCGGTGTGATGCTGCCCAACCACGCGCCGCTGGTGATCGCGGAGCAATTCGGCACCCTCGAAAGTCTGTATCCAGGGCGGATCGATCTGGGGCTGGGCCGCGCTCCCGGTTCCGATCAAATGACCGCCCGCGCCTTGCGCCGCGAACGTTCCGGCAGTGCCGACGAGTTTCCGGAAGACGTCGCCGAACTGATGCGTTACCTCGGCCCGCGCACGCCGGACCAGCGGATCATCGCGATGCCGGGCACCGGCACCAACGTCCCTGTCTGGCTGCTGGGCTCTAGCCTGTTCAGCGCTCAATTGGCCGGTGAGCGCGGTTTGCCCTACGCCTTCGCTTCCCATTTCGCACCGCGCTTCATGCATGAGGCGATTCGCGTCTACCGCAATCACTTCAAGCCTTCAGTGGTGTTGGATAAGCCCTACGTGATGCTCGGCGTGCCGCTGGTGGCCGCTGATACTGACGAACAGGCGGATTACCTGGCGACTTCGGTCTATCAGCGCATCCTGGCATTGATGCGCGGCCAAAGCCTGGTGCAACGCCCGCCCGTGAAAACCATGGATGGCCTGTGGCTGCCACACGAGAAAGAGGCCGTGGGAGATTTCCTCGGTCTTGCGATGGTGGGTAGTCCGCAGAAAATCCGCGCCAAACTTGAGGTGCTGATCGAGCAGACTCAGGCCGATGAGCTGATTTTCACCTGCGACCTGTACGAACATGCGGATCGCGTGCACTCCTATGAGCTGCTGGCGCAGGTCATGAAGGGCTGAGACTCAAACGCCGCCCACAAAAAAGCCGACGCAGTGCGTCGGCTTTTTGATTTGTGCAGGAATCAGCCTACTTCGTGTAGACGATGACCTTGGTGCCCTTTTCACAGGTGCCGACGACTTTACCGCCGGCAGCAGCGCCTTTATCGACGATTTCCAGTGAATAGCCCGCAACGCCCTTGGCATCAAGTTTCGCTGAGATTTCGGCTTTCAGTTCCTCGCACGACTTGCCTTCAGCAAACGCTGTTCCGGCAAGGCTTAACAAACCTACCGCTAAAATAAAATGCTTCATCGGTCGCATTCCCTGGTCGGATCAAAGGGAGCATCCAGCCATCAGCCGGACGTACTCATGTAGCGCTTTGCCATTCCCTATGGCACGCGGCCAGTGCGCAAGTTCAGAACACCGGCTCAAACTCAGCTGCTGGCAATCCGAAACCCGACTTTGAGCGTCACCTGAAAGTGGGCAGCCTGGCCGTCCTTGATGTGCCCGCGGGTTTCGGTCACTTCAAACCATTCCAGATGCTTGATGCTTTTATTGGCTTCGGCCAACGCGTTGTTGATTGCATCTTCAATGCTGCTGGTGGACGAGCCAACCAGTTCGACTTTTTTGTAGGTGTGATGGTCAGTCATGGCGTTCTCCTCAGGGTGTGAAATACAGCCTAGCAGTGATTTTTCGTATTACTTCTGTCGGGTCATGCATCGCAGAAGTTCAGATTTACTGCACTTTCTCGAACCCCTGAAGTCCCAACCAACACACGCTACTCATCACCAATGAAGGAGAGCCACCATGGCCAACACCTCTTTACGTAAAGCCTCATTGCAAAGCATGGAAGCCGAGATCGAGAGTCTGCTGAAATCTTTGGAAAACCTGAAAGACGACGCCTCGGACGAGTCGCGTAACACCCTGAAAGCACTGAAAGGCAACGCCGAGAACGCGCTGAAGCATTCGCGCCATCTGCTCAGCGATGCGTATGAAGAAGTCAAAGTCAAAACCCGTGAAACCGGGATTGCCACTCGGGACTACGCCCAGGAACACCCTTGGACTACAGCGGGCGTCGCTGTGGGTGCGTTGGGTCTGCTCGCGGCGTACCTGCTGTTCAAGCGCGGCGACTAATCTGCCTGGCGCAGCTCAGCCTTGAGCCACTGCGCCAACTGCCGAGCGCGCCCGTCCGCGGCGCGCTTGGGTAGCCACAAAGCCAGTTGCGCCGGGGTTTCACTGAATCCCCAAGGCGCAACCAGGCGACCGGCCTTTAAGTCCTCGGCCACCAACGGTTCAGGTGCAATCGCCACCCCCAGGCCCGCCACTGCAGCCTCCAGCAAATAATACAAATGCTCGAAACCCTGACCGTACTTCAACCCCTTGGCGTCGAGGCCACTTTGCTGTGCCCAGCTCGGCCAGGCTTGTGGGCGCGAGGTGGTGTGCAGCAACGGCTCATTCAATAGCGCTGTAGCCGGCGCGCCTTGCAGCCTTTCATAACCCGCGAAGCGTGGGCTCATCACCGGGCCGATTCGCTCGCTGGCCAACTCATAGACTTGCATGTCCGCCGGCCAGGGCGGCTCGGCGAACACCAACAAGGCATCGAGCCCCGGCCGACGCGGATCGAGATCGCCTTCCCCGGCCGACAGGTGCAGGCGCAGGTCCGGCAGATCTGCATTCAATCGTCCCAGACGAGGAATAAACCAGCGCGCCAGCAAACTTCCCGAGCAACCCAGTACGAACGGTGCGTCGGCGGTGCTTTGGGTCAGCTCCGCGCAAACCGTGCGCAGACGCTCAAAGGCTTCACCGCTGGCATCGCGCAATCGGATACCTGCATCTGTGAGTTTCAGGCCGCGTCCATCCTTGATGAACAGGCTCACGCCCAAGTGTTCTTCAAGCACTTTGAGTTGCCGGCTGACCGCGCCATGAGTGACGTGCAGCTGTTCGGCAGCCTGACTGACGCTGTTCAGCCGTGCCGTGGCTTCGAAGGCGCGAAGGGCGTTCAGCGGGGGAAGGTCGTGGCTCATGGGATCTGTGAGTTTTCCTGACAGGTTGTGGCGATCTTATCGGTTTTCAGGCTGGGGCGTCAGGGGTAGAGTGACCGTCATTGTCATCTCACGAATCCCACTGGAGCGACCCATGACCCAGACTAATCTGCGCAACGGCCCCGACGCCAACGGCCTGTTCGGCTCGTTCGGCGGCCGTTACGTCGCCGAAACCCTGATGCCGTTGATCCTCGACCTGGCCCGTGAATACGAATTGGCCAAGGAAGACCCGGCGTTCAAAGAAGAATTGGCCTACTTCCAGCGCGACTACGTCGGACGTCCAAGCCCGCTTTATTTCGCTGAGCGTCTGACCGAGTTCTGCGGCGGGGCGAAGATTTACCTCAAGCGCGAAGAGCTGAACCACACCGGCGCGCACAAGATCAACAACTGCATCGGCCAGATTCTGCTGGCGCGGCGCATGGGCAAGAAACGCATCATCGCCGAGACCGGCGCCGGCATGCACGGCGTGGCAACAGCTACCGTGGCAGCGCGTTTCGGCCTCGATTGCGTGATCTACATGGGCACCACTGACATCGAACGTCAGCAAGCCAACGTATTCCGCATGAAATTGCTGGGCGCCGAAGTGATCCCGGTTGTCGCCGGGACCGGCACCCTGAAAGACGCGATGAACGAAGCCCTGCGTGACTGGGTGACCAACGTCGACAGCACCTTTTACCTGATCGGCACCGTGGCCGGCCCGCATCCTTATCCAGCCATGGTTCGCGACTTCCAGGCCGTTATCGGCAAGGAAACCCGTGACCAACTGCAAGCCCAGGAAGGTCGTCTGCCGGACAGTTTAGTGGCGTGCATCGGTGGCGGTTCCAACGCCATGGGCCTGTTCCACCCGTTCCTCGATGACACAAGCGTCGAGATCATTGGTGTGGAAGCCGCCGGTTACGGTATAGAAACCGGCAAGCATGCCGCCAGCCTGAACGGCGGTGTTCCGGGCGTGTTGCACGGCAACCGCACCTTCCTGTTGCAGGACGACGATGGCCAGATCATCGACGCTCACTCGATTTCCGCCGGCCTCGACTATCCAGGCATTGGCCCGGAACACGCCTGGTTGCATGACATCGGTCGCGTTCAGTACACCTCGGTGACCGACGACGAAGCCCTCGATGCGTTCCACAAATGCTGCCGTCTGGAAGGAATTATTCCTGCACTGGAAAGCGCCCATGCCCTGGCCGAAGTGTTCAAGCGCGCACCGAACTTGCCGAAAGATCACTTGATGGTGGTCAACCTGTCCGGCCGTGGCGACAAAGACATGCAGACCGTGATGCACCACATGGAAAACTCTCAACAAGAGCAGTCCAAGCAGGAGAAACACTGATGAGCCGCCTGCAAACGCGTTTTGCCGAACTCAAGGAACAGAATCGTGCAGCCCTGGTGACTTTCGTCACCGCCGGCGACCCAAGCTATGACACTTCCCTGGCGATCCTCAAAGGCTTGCCCGGTGCTGGCGCCGATGTGATCGAGCTGGGCATGCCCTTCACCGATCCGATGGCCGACGGCCCGGCGATTCAGTTGGCGAACATCCGGGCCTTAGGCGCCAAGCAGAACCTGGTGAAAACCCTGCAAATGGTTCGCGAGTTCCGTGAAGGCAATACCGAGACGCCGCTGGTGTTGATGGGTTACTTCAATCCGATTCACATGTACGGCGTGCCGCGTTTCATTGCCGACGCCGTCGAAGCCGGTGTTGATGGCTTGATCGTGGTCGACCTGCCGCCGGAGCATAACGGCGAGCTGTGCGACCCGGCTCAGGTAGCGGGACTGGACTTCATCCGCCTGACCACGCCGACGACTGATGATGTGCGTCTGCCGACGGTCCTGAATGGCAGCTCCGGTTTCGTCTACTACGTCTCTGTTGCCGGTGTGACCGGTGCGGGCGCGGCGACCCTGGAGCATGTTGAAGAGGCCGTTGCCCGCCTGCGTCGCCACACCGATCTGCCGATCAGCATCGGTTTCGGTATTCGTACACCGGAACAGGCCGCAGCCATCGCGCGCTTGGCCGATGGTGTCGTGGTGGGTTCGGCGTTGATCGATCACATCGCCAATGCCACCACGCCGGAACAGGCGGTTGATGGCGTGCTGAGTCTTTGCTCGGCGCTGGCTGAAGGCGTGCGTAAGGCCCGCGTCAGCTGAAGGTAAAGTTTCTGATACAGAGGAATTAGAGCGTCTATTAAATTCTGGAAGGCGTGCTTTGATTTAAAGTACGGGCAAAAAGAAGGCTTCGTGGATCATCCACGAAGCCTTCTTGTTTATGGCAACTCCAATCCGCCCGCGGCTTTATGCAATTTGCGCAAATGTTCGCCAACCTGCTTCAGGTTGGCTTCATTGGCCGCCATCTCGGCCGCCCGGCTCGGTTCGAGCAGCGCTCTGACTTCCTTGTCGAGATCGCCGGTCAGCACTTGAAGCTGTTTCTGCCGCAGGTTGCTTTCCGATTCCAGGCGCTGCCATTCATTCGGTTGAGGTAATCCATACCCGCCGGTGCCGAGCAGCTCCGCCGGACGGCTGAGGAAGCCGCTATTGGCGAGAATCTGCTGCAAGGTCGCGTTCGCCTTGTCCATGCCGCCGTTCTTCAACTCCCGAGCGCCCAGATAACGCTGTTTCACTTCATCCTGGGCCAACACTAACTGCTGACGGAAGCTTGCCTGCTCCAGCAACAGCAATGCAGCACTGGTGCGCAAGTCAGCCTGCTCAAACCATTGCCGACGCTCTTCCGCTTTCAAGGCTAGCCAGTCTTCGACTTTCTCCTGCTTGATCGGCAAGTGCTTCTTCAACACTTCGAACATCGCTTGATAACGATCACGAAAGGAATCGAAGCGATAGCCCAGGCGCAGCGCTTCGCGGGGGTCATCCAGCACGCTGGTATTCGCCAGTCCGCGGCCCTTCATCACTTCCAGCAAACCATTAGGCATGATGCTGTCGAGCCCGACCAGTTTCGCGTTGTTGCTGCCGCTGCGCAGCAATTTCAGGCCTTCCACCGCGCAATTGTTGGAGAGGAAATAATAATTGCCGTCGTAACTCCAATGCATCTCTGCGGCGTGTTCCACCACGTCTTCAATTTCGTTGCGAGACAGGTTCAGCGGTACCGAGGCCAGGCTGCGCAGTTCAGTCTTGGTGTATTCGTCGATCACCTGGGCCAACGGCAGCACAAACAGCCGCGACGGGTATTTGCCCACCAATCCATCCCAGCTCGAGAGCTGTACGTCGCCGACGAAGGCGCGGTAGGACAAGACCAGATGCTGGTCGAGATCGAGACGGCAGTCTGGCCCGCGGGGGCGACCCGGTGCGCAGATCACCAGGCGCAACATGCTGTGTCCCCAGCGGCTGACCCAGTTCTGATTGGCTTCGGCCAGCAGATAGTCGACGGCGTACACCCGTTCCGGATCGACCTGGCCCAGCGGTTGTTTGGCGAAGTCGTTGCCGGCATTGAGGAAGGCAAAGGACTTGCCGCAAGTGTCTTTGGCGGCGGGTGCCCAGTCGAAATGTTCTTTGTAGTAGCGATACAGCGCGGGGCGACGGCAGGCATAGCTCGGGTCGAGGAGGAAATACTCCATGTTGACCGCGACGAACTCTTTGGGGCTGCTCGTTTCGTAGATGTCCGGGCTGCGGGCGATTTGCCGGTTGTGCTGTTCGCGTTCGCCACGGCGACCGACGTATTGCGGCCAGCCCGCCAGGTCGAGCAGGCGCGGGTCATCGCTAAGGGTAAAGCGGCGGTCGGATTGACCACGGCATTGATCGGGAATGCCAACCAGGCCTGAGCTGTTGTTGCGCCGGGTGCAGCGCTGGATCAGCGTGCGCTCCGCGTCCGGCCACAGGCGCGAACGGTCGTAAAGGTGGGTGAGTTCATGCAACACCGTGGCGAGCATTTCGCGGCGGACGGTGCCATGGGGGCGATAGGTTTTCTTGGTGGCGGCGCTGCCGTCCGTGAGGCTGGCAAGCAAGTTGCGGTTCAGATCGAGTTCGGACACCAGCGATGCCTGGCCATAGGCATTGCTCGGCATGTCGTCGGTCCAGCCGACGTGAATACGCCGGTCCAGCCGCTCGATGAAGCGTGGCGGCAAGGCCTGCATGGCTTCATCGAGCAACGCCTGACTGGCTTGCTGTTGTTCGGGGCTCAAACCCTCGGTCTTGAGCCGTAATTCCAGGCCAGCCTGGGCCGTGTTGCAGAGTAGCAACATCAGCCCGGCCAGCAGCCAGGCGCTTGGCAACCTCACAGTGCGAGGATGGCTTCGGCGAGCACCTGATCACTGGCATCCCGAGCTTCCGGCACGCGCGTGCGCAACGTGTTGATGGCCGCTTCAAGGTGCGCACCGCGGATGTCGCCGTCGCTGGCAACGAAACTGGCCGCATCGTCGTGGGCTTCACGGATGATCTTCGAATCACGGATCGAGGTGGTGGTATCGGACGTAAAATCGAGCGTGCGCTGGGTGGCATTGATGATGATGTTACTGGTGGCGACCAGGGTGTGCGCCTGGGTCACATCGGCCAATAAAAGCAGGCCAAGGGCAACAGCAATCAGAGGGCTACGCATGGAACGACTCCGCAAGGACAAAGGATAACTATTGGACGAGAATTGCCTGCGCCAGTTCAAGGTCGCTTGCATGAAGTTTTGGCTGGGTCCGGCGTAGGTAAATCAGCGCGGATTCCAGTTGTGCCCCGCGTAGTTGGCCGTCACTGGCGATGAACGCCGCAGCGTCATCGTGTGCCGCGATCAGCAGCTTACGGTCGAAGGGGGCGGCGGTCACCATGCTGGTGGCGTAACCGGTGACCACGATGCCTTGTGTCGACAGGTTGAACGCGTCGTAGGCATAGGCCGAGCCCGACCAGCAGGCCGCGAGAAATACTGAAGCGAAAAACCGTTTTGAAAGAAAATCCATGAGACTCGATTGCTGAAAGCGAGTCCAAAGGCTAGCGCAATGCCCGGGCTAGAGCCAGCGCTGAAACATTGGGACACGACCGTCGTGTCCCATGTGAGAAGTGCCGCTTAGATCGTCAGGATGGCTTGGGCCAGTTGTGCATCAGTGGCGTTCAGCTGAGGAGCCTGGTGGCGAATGTGGTCGAGTGCGCTTTCCAGTTTCACGCCACGAATGGCGCCTTCGCTGGCGACGAAGCTGGCGGCGTCGTCACGGGCAGCGCGTACGATCTTGTCATCGCGAAAGGAAGAAGTGACATCGGAGGTTGCATCGGAACTGGACTTCAGAGCGCCGACAACGGCATCCGTGGTCACGATAAAGCTGGTCGCGTGGGAATTGGCAGCCACGGCAAGCAGGGCTGCAGCGCTGAGCAGACGAAGACGGGACATGGTGTAACTCCTTTGGATAACCGATTGAAAGGTGATGAGGTAGCTGTTGGATCAGACGCCTGTCGTACAGCGCTCGCCACGTTCTGGTTTGATATTAGGCCTGCTTTTATCGGTTCGAATAGCCCCTACTGATAAAGCTGGACCCTAGCGCCAGAACGGTTTATCCAATTCATTGAGCCGATCCGCGTGACTGATGCCCAGGTCTGAGAGTTGCTGATCATTGAGTTGGCCCAGCAAACGCCGGGTTCGAGCTCTCTCAAGGCTGGCGGCGAGCACCCTCAGCATTCGTTTGAACCTTTCGAATCGAGGCTTCGTTTGAGGGGCGGGAGCGGAAACATTCAGTAGGTTATTCATGGCGCAATCCTTTTGCCGGTGAGTCAAGACTTCCATGTTGAGCCCTTCATTTCTGGACCTACAGATACACCGTCATGAAATTGTACTGATGCAATTTACAAATTTTATGAACTGTACCTTTCGCCAGCTATTCCTTTTGTACCGGCACTGACGAAGGCCGAAAACGACAAAGCCCGTCGTGGTTTCCCACGACGGGCTTTGTTTTTTCAATTTGGAGTGCTGGCGGTGGACCCGGTGGGTCAGAGCCAGCGACGCTAACTTAGCGCCAGAACGGCTTGCTCAGCTCTTCGTAGCGTTGTGCTTCGCTAATCCCGGCATCAGCCAGCAGACGCGAATCCAGACGAGCCAATTGATGGCGGCTGGAGATGCGGCGCTGCCACAGCATCAGGTTGGCAATAACGCGAAGAGGCATGGAAGCCTGGGTTTTTGCAGCGGTATCTTCGAAGAACAGTTCGGAACTGAGTGTACGTTCCATGGTTGACATCCTTCCGCTTGTGGCGGGATTAGGTAGTGGTTTAACTGATGCCAATGATCCTCTCGTTTGGCTAGTCTCTGTAGATACAGTTCACCTGTATTGTGAAGGACCAGTTAACTGTTAATAGGGGGTGTACTGGTCGAAATTGAGGCAACTGTACCTGTCCGCTCTAAAGTGGTGCGATTTTCGTGTTTTGACTTGATTTGGTAGGCAAATACGGTAGGAAAAGACCGGTACAGCAGTACAGTTTTTTACAGAACGGAATGTTGCAAGGAGCAGCTGACGCAATTGTGTTTGCGTCAGCTGTTTTTTACCTGGATCAGACCGTCAGCATTCGCCCGGTTTCTTCCAGGTTCATGTGCCAGCTCAGGGCATCGCGCAGGATATGCGGGGTGTGTCCGCCCAATGCGCAAGCCGCCGTAAAGTAGTCATCCAGTGCCTGGCGATAATCCGGGTGCACACAGTTATCAATGATTACCCGTGCTCGCTCGCGCGGCGCCAAGCCCCGCAAGTCCGCCAGACCAATCTCCGTCACAAGGATGTCGACGTCATGCTCGGTATGGTCGACGTGGCTGACCATCGGCACCACGCTGGAAATAGCGCCACCCTTGGCGATCGATTTGGTGACGAAGATTGCCAGGTGCGCATTGCGCGCAAAGTCCCCCGAACCGCCGATACCATTCATCATCCGCGTGCCGCAGACATGGGTTGAGTTGACGTTGCCGTACAGGTCGAATTCCAGCGCGGTGTTAATGCCGATTATGCCCAGGCGCCGGACCACCTCGGGATGATTGGAAATTTCCTGGGGGCGAAGCACCAGTTTGTCTTTATAGCGCTCCAGGTTGCCGAAAACGTCGGCGTTGCGTCGGCTCGACAAGGTGATAGAACTGCCTGAAGCAAAGCTCAGCTTGCCCGCGTCGATCAGGTCAAAGGTCGAGTCCTGCAGCACTTCGGAGTACATGGTCAGGTCTTCGAACGGCGAGTCGATCAGGCCGCATATCACCGAGTTGGCGATGGTGCCAATGCCGGCCTGCAACGGGCCGAGCTTGTTGGTCATGCGCCCTGCGGCCACCTCTTGCTTGAAGAAGTCGATCAGGTGATCCGCGATGGCATGGGTGTCGACGTCTGGCGGCAGCACAGTGGAGGGCGAGTCGGACTGATTGGTGATCACGATCGCAACAATCTTTTCCGGCGGAATCGGGATGGCGGTGCTGCCAATGCGATCGTCGACCTTGACCAGCGGAATCGGCGTGCGGGTCGGGCGGTAAGTCGGGATATAGATGTCGTGCAAACCCTCGAGGTTCGGGTTGTGCGCCAGGTTGATCTCGACGATCACGTGTTTGGCGAAAATCGCAAAGCTGGCCGAGTTGCCGACTGAAGTGGTCGGCACGATATGGCCCTGTTCGGTGATCGCTACGGCTTCAATTACAGCGATGTCCGGCAGTTTGAGCTGCTGGTTGCGCAGTTGCTCCACGGTTTCCGAGAGATGCTGGTCAATGAACATCACTTCGCCGGCATTAATCGCCTTGCGCAGCGTGCTGTCGACCTGGAATGGCATGCGCCGTGACAATACGCCGGCTTCGGTGAGCTGTTTATCGAGGTCGTTGCCCAGGCTGGCGCCGGTCATCAGTGTGATTTTCAGCGGGGTGATTTTGGCGCGCTCGGCCAATGCGTGGGGTACGGCTTTGGCTTCGCCAGCGCGAGTGAAACCACTCATGCCGACGGTCATGCCGTCCTGAATCAGAGCGGCAGCGTCAGCGGCGCTCATCACCTTATCCAACAACGAAGGCAAGCGAATACGATCACGGTACATGGATGGTTATCTCGGGCAACGGAAGCAAGGTGTGCAGTCTAGTGATTTGAAAAAAATCCGTCCCGCTACCATGGTCGAATGCAGACCCTTGATTTAGAGCCTTTGGTCGGGTTTCTGCAGGTAATAAAAAACCCCAGCCTACTAAAGGCTGAGGTTTTGGGTATTGCTGCTTCCGTAGGTTTTACTCGATGGCTTTGACCATGTCTTCGATAACTTTCTTGGCGTCGCCGAAGACCATCATGGTTTTGTCCAGGTAGAACAGTTCGTTGTCCAGACCGGCATAGCCGCTGGCCATCGAGCGCTTGTTGACGATCACGGTCTTGGCTTTATAAGCCTCGAGAATCGGCATGCCGGCAATCGGCGATTTCGGATCGTTCTTCGCCGCCGGGTTGACCACATCGTTGGCGCCGAGCACCAGCACCACGTCGGCCTGGCCGAACTCGGAGTTGATGTCATCCATCTCGAACACTTGTTCGTAAGGTACTTCGGCTTCGGCCAGCAGGACGTTCATGTGCCCTGGCATCCGGCCGGCGACCGGGTGGATCGCAAACTTCACGTTGACTCCCCGGTGAGTCAGCTTCTCCGCCAGCTCCATCAGTGAGTGTTGGGCGCGTGCCACCGCCAGGCCGTAGCCCGGAACGATGATCACGGTGTCGGCGTTGGTCAGCAGGAAGGTCGCGTCGTCAGCCGAACCGGACTTCACCGGGCGTGCTTCTTTCGAACCCGCCGGGCCAGCAGCGTCCGGCGTGTTGCCGAAACCACCGAGCAGCACATTAAAGAAGGAACGGTTCATCGCCTTGCACATGATGTACGAGAGGATCGCACCGGACGAACCCACCAGCGAGCCAGCGATGATCAGCATCGAGTTGTTCAGCGAGAAGCCGATACCTGCCGCTGCCCAGCCGGAGTAGCTGTTGAGCATCGACACCACCACCGGCATATCTGCGCCGCCGATCGGGATGATGATCAGCACACCCAGCACGAAGGCCAGGGCCAGCATCAGTGCAAAGGCACTGAGGTTGCCGGTCAGCATGAAGGTGATGCCCAACGCCAGTGTCGCCAGGCCCAGCACCAGGTTCAGCTTGTGCTGGCCGCTGAACTGTACCGGTGCGCCCTGGAACAGGCGGAACTTGTACTTGCCCGACAGCTTGCCGAAGGCGATCACCGAGCCGGAGAAGGTGATTGCACCGATGGCGGCGCCGAGGAACAGCTCCAGGCGGTTGCCGGCAGGAATCGCATCACCCAGTTGCTTGACGATGCCCAGGGATTGCGGCTCAACAACGGCAGCAATGGCAATGAACACCGCAGCCATACCGATCATGCTGTGCATGAAGGCGACCAGTTCCGGCATCTTGGTCATTTCAACGCGCTTGGCCATGATCGAACCGGCAGTGCCGCCGACCAGCAGACCGACGATGACGTAACCGATGCCAGCGGTGGCCAGCTCAGCGCCCAGCTTATAGATGAGGCCCACGGTGGTGAGGATCGCCAGCGCCATGCCGAGCATGCCGTACACGTTACCGCGTCGCGATGTGGTCGGGTGCGACAGGCCTTTAAGGGCCTGGATAAAGCAGATCGACGCGATCAAGTAGAGCGTCGTTACAAGATTCATGCTCATTACTTCGGCGCCTCTTCTTTTACGGCTTTCGGGGCTTTTTTCTTGAACATCTCAAGCATCCTGCGGGTCACCAGGAAGCCACCAAACACGTTCACTGCCGCCAGAGCCACCGCCAGGGTGCCCATGGTCTTGCCCAGTGGCGTCACGGTCAAAGCCGCCGCCAGCATGGCGCCGACGATGACGATCGCCGAGATCGCGTTGGTTACCGCCATCAGCGGCGTGTGCAGTGCAGGTGTCACGTTCCAGACCACGTGATAACCGACATAAATCGCCAGCACGAAGATGATCAGGTTGTAGATACCGGGGGAGATAAGCTCTTCCATCGTCTGAATCCCTGCTTAGGCGTTTTTGCGGATGACTTGGCCGTCGCGGCACATGAGGCACGCGGCGACAATGTCGTCTTCGAGGTTGATCTCGAACTGACCATCTTTGTTGAAGACCAGCTTCAGGAAGTCCAGCAAGTTGCGTGCGTACAGGGCCGAAGCATCTGCCGCGACTGCGCCGGCCAGATTGGTCGGGCCGCAAATGGTCACACCATTCTCGACCACGACCTGGTCGGCCACGGTGAGCGGGCAGTTACCGCCCTGGGCTGCCGCGAGGTCGATGACCACCGAGCCTGGTTTCATCTGCGCCACGGTTTCCGCGCTCAACAGCGTCGGTGCCTTGCGGCCCGGAATCAGTGCGGTGGTGATGACGATGTCAGCCTGCTTGGCGCGTTCGTGCACGGCCAGGGCCTGACGTTGCATCCAGCTGGCGGGCATTGGCCGGGCGTAGCCGCCGACACCGACAGCGCATTCGCGCTCTTCATCGGTCTCATATGGCACGTCGACGAACTTGGCGCCGAGGGATTCGATCTGCTCTTTTACCGCAGGACGCACGTCAGACGCTTCGATCACCGCACCCAGACGTTTCGCCGTGGCGATCGCCTGCAAACCCGCAACGCCGGCACCCAGAATCAGCACGCGCGCCGCTTTCACGGTGCCCGCAGCCGTCATCAGCATTGGCATGAAGCGGGGGTAGTGGTGAGCGGCCAGCAACACGGCTTTATAGCCGGCGATGTTCGCTTGGGAGGACAGCACATCCAGGCTTTGAGCACGGGAGGTGCGCGGTGCGGCCTCCAGTGCGAAAGCGGTAATGCCGCACTCAGCCAGCTTGGCAATGGTTTCATTGCTGAACGGGTTGAGCATGCCCACCACAACGGTGCCGCTCTTGATCAGCGTCAGCTCGCTGTCGCTGGGGGCGACCACCTTGAGAATCAGCTCGGCACCAAACGCATCGTTGGCGCTGCCAATCATTGCGCCTGCCGCTTCATAAGCACTGTCGACAACGCTGGCGTTAATGCCGGCGCCGCTTTGAACAGTGACCTTGTGACCCTGGCCGATCAGCTTTTTGATGGTTTCCGGGGTTGCAGCAACCCGGGTTTCACCCGTCTGGGTTTCGAGAGGAACACCAATGTGCACGTCAAATCTCCTGCGTGATCTTATTGAGTAAACCCAGGCACTTCGGATGGTGCGGCTGGGGCGGCCGATCAGCACGATCCCGCCAAATCTGGGCGGGGCGCGGCATTTTGCAGGCGAACTTTGTGCCCTTCAAGGGATTATGACGGGTGACGGAAAATTAACTACAAGTCACCCCGTGACCGAATGTCGCAACTAACCGGTTCAATCCCTTGTAGAACGTGACTTGTAAGGGTTTTTGGCAGGTTTTAAGAAATTACAAATTGTTACGGTGAATGAGGTGTCATATCCCCGAAATGAAGGCTCAAAGCCACGTATTCAGGCGCTTGTGGGACGTTTGTACTGCTTGTCGGTACAGTCTACGAATATGCGACAAATACGTATATCTGTAGGGCTTTTGTTTTGCTGACTACGGGGTCAGCTAGTGAGCGTAAGCCTTTATCCCTCTAGGCTGTAGCTTTGTGCCTGGGTGACTAGCCAATCGCGGAATGCCCGTAAAGACGCCGATTCGACCTTTCGCTCTGGAATCATCAGGTAATAGGCCTTGATGCTCGACAGCGCTTGGGCGTTGGCTATCACCAGGCGCTTCTCCGCCAGTTCGCGTTGAATCAGGAATGGCGGTATCAGCGCGATCCCCATGTCGTGCATCGCCGCTTGGGCAAGCATGGAGAATAGCTCGTAGCGCGGTCCTGTCATGTCTCGCGGCACATTAAGGTGCTGAGAGTTGAACCACTGGCGCCAGGCATAAGGGCGCGTGGTTTGTTGCAGTAAGGGCAGTTCGGCGATTTGATCGGGAGTCAGGCTGGTTTTTGTGCCCAGCAGCGTGGGGCTGCACACCGGCATCGGATTTTCGCCCATCAGTCTGTGTGATTCGGTACCCGACCAATCCGCATCGCCGAAATAAATCGCGGCATCGAAGTCGGTATCGGCAAACAGGAAGGGGCGTGTGCGGTTGGTGAGGTTGACCGTCACCTCCGGGTGTTTGTGCTGGAAGTCCTTGAGCCGTGGCAGTAGCCACTGAGTGCCAAAGGTCGGCACCACAGCAAGTTCGATCACGTTGGTGCCCTGTTGCCCCATCACTGACAAGGTGTCTCGTTCGACCGCGTCGAGTTGGGTGGCTACACGGCGGCTGTAGGAAAGTCCGGCTTCCGTCAGCTTCACTCCGCGCCGCGAGCGTCGGAAAAGTTCGACGCTGAGGAACTCCTCCAGGCTGGCGATCTGTCGGCAAATGGCGCCTTGGGTGAGCGAAAGCTCCTGCGCCGCTTTGGTAAAGCTTTCGTGGCGCGCTGCCGCTTCGAAGCTGATCAGGGCGGTGGTACTAGGGATTTTCCGGCGCATGTACTTCAACCTCACTAATACTTCGAATATAGGCTATCTCGTGACGTTACGGAGTGAGAAATTAACACAACAGTATGCGAAATCCTCGTTTGCCGTAACGCCAAACCGCGCCTAGGATCAGTCCACGTTATTTGACCCGATTCGAGAGGACACACTCATGGGCGGTAAAGCTAGCTTCAACTGGATCGATCCCCTGCTGCTGGATCAACAGCTCACCGAAGAAGAACGCATGATTCGCGACACTGCCGAGCAATTCGCTCAGCAGAAGCTTGCACCGCGTGTTCTTGAAGCTTTCCGCCATGAGAAGACTGATCCTGCGATCTTCCGCGAGATGGGCGAAGTGGGCCTGTTGGGTGCGACCATTCCCGAGCAGTACGGTGGCAGTGGCCTGAACTATGTCAGCTACGGGTTGATCGCTCGTGAAGTCGAGCGTGTCGACTCCGGCTATCGCTCGATGATGAGTGTGCAGTCCTCCCTGGTCATGGTGCCGATCAACGAATTCGGCACTGAAGCTCAGAAGCAGAAGTACCTGCCGAAACTGGCCTCGGGCGAGTGGATTGGTTGCTTCGGTCTGACCGAGCCTAACCACGGTTCCGACCCGGGTGCGATGATTACTCGTGCACGCAAAGTGGAAGGCGGCTACAGCCTGACCGGCAGCAAGATGTGGATCACCAACAGCCCGATCGCCGATGTGTTCGTGGTATGGGGCAAGGATGATGCGGGCGACATCCGTGGTTTCGTTCTGGAGAAGGGCTGGAAAGGCCTGAGCGCTCCGGCTATCCACGGCAAGGTGGGTCTGCGTGCATCTATCACCGGCGAGATCGTCATGGACAATGTGTTTGTCCCTGAAGAGAACATCTTCCCTGACGTCCGCGGTTTGAAAGGCCCTTTTACTTGCCTCAACTCCGCACGCTACGGCATTTCATGGGGCGCCCTGGGCGCAGCCGAGTTCTGCTGGCACACCGCTCGCCAATACACCCTGGATCGTCAGCAGTTCGGTCGTCCATTGGCCGCTACTCAGCTGATCCAGAAGAAACTGGCCGACATGCAGACCGAAATTACCCTCGCGCTGCAAGGCTGCCTGCGTCTGGGGCGTATGAAAGATGAAGGCACTGCGGCAGTCGAGATCACCTCGATGATGAAGCGCAACTCCTGCGGCAAGTCCCTGGACATCGCGCGCATGGCGCGTGACATGTTGGGCGGCAACGGCATTTCCGATGAGTTTGGCGTCGCTCGCCACCTGGTCAACCTGGAAGTGGTGAATACCTATGAAGGTACGCATGACGTCCACGCACTGATCCTCGGTCGCGCGCAGACCGGCATCCAGGCGTTCTATTAATAGGAGAACGTCCATGGGCGCGCTTTCGCATCTACGGGTACTGGATTTATCGCGGGTGCTGGCCGGGCCTTGGGCCGGGCAGATCCTTGCGGACCTTGGCGCCGAAGTGATCAAGGTTGAGCGCCCGGGTAATGGCGATGATACGCGCGCCTGGGGCCCTCCCTTTCTGAAAGACGCCTATGGCGAGAACACCAGCGAGGCCGCCTATTACTTGTCGGCCAATCGCAACAAGCAATCGGTGACCATCGACTTCACGCGTCCAGAGGGGCAAAAGCTGGTGCGTGACCTGGCGGCCAAGTCGGACATCCTGATCGAGAACTTCAAGGTCGGTGGCCTGGCGGTTTACGGGCTGGACTATGAGTCGCTTAAGGCCATCAATCCGAATCTGATTTATTGCTCGATTACCGGGTTTGGCCAGACGGGCCCTTACGCCAAGCGCGCGGGTTATGACTTTATGATCCAGGGCTTGGGTGGGCTGATGAGCCTGACAGGTCGACCTGAAGGCGATGAGGGCGCAGGGCCGGTGAAAGTCGGTGTGGCGTTGACAGATATCCTTACCGGGCTCTATTCGACAGTGGCGATCCTTGCAGCGCTGGCTCATAGGGATCATGACGGTGGCGGTCAGCATATCGACATGGCGTTGCTGGATGTTCAGGTGGCGTGCCTGGCCAACCAGGCGATGAACTATCTGACTACAGGCAATGCACCTAAGCGCCTGGGTAATGCACATCCGAACATCGTGCCTTATCAGGATTTTCCTACGGCGGATGGCGACTTCATCCTCACCGTGGGTAACGACGGGCAATTCCGCAAGTTTGCGGAGGTGGCTGGACAGCCTCAGTGGGCGGATGATCCCCGCTTTGCGACTAACAAATTGCGAGTGGCGAATCGTGCGGTGCTGATTCCGCTGATCCGCCAGGCGACGGTCTTCAAGACCACGGCTGAATGGGTGCTGCAACTGGAGCAGGCCGGCGTGCCATGCGGGCCTATCAATGACTTGGCCCAGATGTTTGCCGATCCGCAGGTCAAGGCGCGTGGGTTGGCTATCGAGCTGCCCCATGTGCTGGCAGGGATGGTGCCGCAGGTCGCGAGCCCTATTCGTCTGTCGGAGACGCCGGTGGAATATCGTAATGCGCCTCCGTTATTGGGCGAGCACACGCTGGAGGTTTTACAGCGGGTGTTGGGTCTGGACGCCGATGCGGTCGCCGCTTTCAAAGTGGCGGGGGTGCTCTGACGACTTCTTCTATATAGAGGGAGTGGTTTTGCTCTCTTATATAGAAGGGAATCGGCCTGTTTTCTGGCTTTCTGCAAGTTATTGATTGAAACGACAAATTAGGGGTTGACGGCAGATTCTGGAAGTCTATAATTCGCCCCACTTCCGGCGCAGTCGAAACGGAAAACTCCTTGGTAAACAAAGAGTTACGCAGTTTTCGGCAGCGAGTTGCTTCAGGTCATCGAAGCCCAGAAGGAGTTGATCAGGCAGGGTTGTTTGGCTTGATTGACGGTTCGATCTTCTCGGTCGAAAGCGGAGAAAAAGAGGTGTTGACAGCAGCGAGTAACGCTGTAGAATTCGGCTCCCGCTAACGAGAGATCGGAAGCGCAAGTGGTTGAAGTTGCAAAGGAAACTTTGAAAACTTCTGAAAATAACCGCTTGACAGCAACAGAGGCTGCTGTAGAATGCGCGCCTCGGTTGAGACGAAAGATCTTAACCAACCGCTCTTTAACAACTGAATCAAGCAATTCGTGTGGGTGCTTGTGGAGTCAGACTGATAGTCAACAAGATTATCAGCATCACAAGTTACTCCGCGAGAAATCAAAGATGTAACCAACGATTGCTGAGCCAAGTTTAGGGTTTCTTAAAAACCCAAAGATGTTTGAACTGAAGAGTTTGATCATGGCTCAGATTGAACGCTGGCGGCAGGCCTAACACATGCAAGTCGAGCGGCAGCACGGGTACTTGTACCTGGTGGCGAGCGGCGGACGGGTGAGTAATGCCTAGGAATCTGCCTGGTAGTGGGGGATAACGCTCGGAAACGGACGCTAATACCGCATACGTCCTACGGGAGAAAGCAGGGGACCTTCGGGCCTTGCGCTATCAGATGAGCCTAGGTCGGATTAGCTAGTTGGTGAGGTAATGGCTCACCAAGGCGACGATCCGTAACTGGTCTGAGAGGATGATCAGTCACACTGGAACTGAGACACGGTCCAGACTCCTACGGGAGGCAGCAGTGGGGAATATTGGACAATGGGCGAAAGCCTGATCCAGCCATGCCGCGTGTGTGAAGAAGGTCTTCGGATTGTAAAGCACTTTAAGTTGGGAGGAAGGGCATTAACCTAATACGTTAGTGTTTTGACGTTACCGACAGAATAAGCACCGGCTAACTCTGTGCCAGCAGCCGCGGTAATACAGAGGGTGCAAGCGTTAATCGGAATTACTGGGCGTAAAGCGCGCGTAGGTGGTTTGTTAAGTTGGATGTGAAATCCCCGGGCTCAACCTGGGAACTGCATTCAAAACTGACAAGCTAGAGTATGGTAGAGGGTGGTGGAATTTCCTGTGTAGCGGTGAAATGCGTAGATATAGGAAGGAACACCAGTGGCGAAGGCGACCACCTGGACTGATACTGACACTGAGGTGCGAAAGCGTGGGGAGCAAACAGGATTAGATACCCTGGTAGTCCACGCCGTAAACGATGTCAACTAGCCGTTGGGAGCCTTGAGCTCTTAGTGGCGCAGCTAACGCATTAAGTTGACCGCCTGGGGAGTACGGCCGCAAGGTTAAAACTCAAATGAATTGACGGGGGCCCGCACAAGCGGTGGAGCATGTGGTTTAATTCGAAGCAACGCGAAGAACCTTACCAGGCCTTGACATCCAATGAACTTTCCAGAGATGGATTGGTGCCTTCGGGAACATTGAGACAGGTGCTGCATGGCTGTCGTCAGCTCGTGTCGTGAGATGTTGGGTTAAGTCCCGTAACGAGCGCAACCCTTGTCCTTAGTTACCAGCACGTAATGGTGGGCACTCTAAGGAGACTGCCGGTGACAAACCGGAGGAAGGTGGGGATGACGTCAAGTCATCATGGCCCTTACGGCCTGGGCTACACACGTGCTACAATGGTCGGTACAGAGGGTTGCCAAGCCGCGAGGTGGAGCTAATCCCAGAAAACCGATCGTAGTCCGGATCGCAGTCTGCAACTCGACTGCGTGAAGTCGGAATCGCTAGTAATCGCGAATCAGAATGTCGCGGTGAATACGTTCCCGGGCCTTGTACACACCGCCCGTCACACCATGGGAGTGGGTTGCACCAGAAGTAGCTAGTCTAACCTTCGGGAGGACGGTTACCACGGTGTGATTCATGACTGGGGTGAAGTCGTAACAAGGTAGCCGTAGGGGAACCTGCGGCTGGATCACCTCCTTAATCGACGACATCAGCTGCTCCATAAGTTCCCACACGAATTGCTTGATTCATTGAAGAAGACGATAAGAAGCAGCCCGAAATTGGGTCTGTAGCTCAGTTGGTTAGAGCGCACCCCTGATAAGGGTGAGGTCGGCAGTTCGAATCTGCCCAGACCCACCAATTTTTGTGTGGGAACCTGTAGCAATACGGGGCCATAGCTCAGCTGGGAGAGCGCCTGCCTTGCACGCAGGAGGTCAACGGTTCGATCCCGTTTGGCTCCACCACTACTGCTTCTGTTTGTTGAAAGCTTAGAAATGAGCATTCCATTGTGATGATGGTGAATGTTGATTTCTAGTCTTTGGCTAGATCGTTCTTTAAAAATTTGGGTATGTGATAGAAAGATAGACTGGACGTTACTTTCACTGGTAACGGATCAGGCTAAGGTAAAATTTGTGAGTTGCTCTTAATTGAGTATTATCGAATTTTCGGCGAATGTCGTCTTCACAGTATAACCAGATTGCTTGGGGTTATATGGTCAAGTGAAGAAGCGCATACGGTGGATGCCTTGGCAGTCAGAGGCGATGAAAGACGTGGTAGCCTGCGAAAAGCTTCGGGGAGTCGGCAAACAGACTTTGATCCGGAGATGTCTGAATGGGGGAACCCAGCCATCATAAGATGGTTATCTTAAGCTGAATACATAGGCTTAAGAGGCGAACCAGGGGAACTGAAACATCTAAGTACCCTGAGGAAAAGAAATCAACCGAGATTCCCTTAGTAGTGGCGAGCGAACGGGGACTAGCCCTTAAGTGGCTTTGAGATTAGCGGAACGCTCTGGAAAGTGCGGCCATAGTGGGTGATAGCCCTGTACGCGAAAATCTCTTAGTCATGAAATCGAGTAGGACGGAGCACGAGAAACTTTGTCTGAATATGGGGGGACCATCCTCCAAGGCTAAATACTACTGACTGACCGATAGTGAACTAGTACCGTGAGGGAAAGGCGAAAAGAACCCCGGAGAGGGGAGTGAAATAGATCCTGAAACCGTATGCGTACAAGCAGTGGGAGCCCACTTTGTTGGGTGACTGCGTACCTTTTGTATAATGGGTCAGCGACTTATTTTCAGTGGCGAGCTTAACCGAATAGGGGAGGCGTAGCGAAAGCGAGTCTTAATAGGGCGTCTAGTCGCTGGGAATAGACCCGAAACCGGGCGATCTATCCATGGGCAGGTTGAAGGTTGGGTAACACTAACTGGAGGACCGAACCGACTACCGTTGAAAAGTTAGCGGATGACCTGTGGATCGGAGTGAAAGGCTAATCAAGCTCGGAGATAGCTGGTTCTCCTCGAAAGCTATTTAGGTAGCGCCTCATGTATCACTGTAGGGGGTAGAGCACTGTTTCGGCTAGGGGGTCATCCCGACTTACCAAACCGATGCAAACTCCGAATACCTACAAGTGCCGAGCATGGGAGACACACGGCGGGTGCTAACGTCCGTCGTGAAAAGGGAAACAACCCAGACCGTCAGCTAAGGTCCCAAAGTTATGGTTAAGTGGGAAACGATGTGGGAAGGCTTAGACAGCTAGGAGGTTGGCTTAGAAGCAGCCACCCTTTAAAGAAAGCGTAATAGCTCACTAGTCGAGTCGGCCTGCGCGGAAGATGTAACGGGGCTCAAACCATACACCGAAGCTACGGGTATCACTTAGGTGATGCGGTAGAGGAGCGTTCTGTAAGCCTGTGAAGGTGAGTTGAGAAGCTTGCTGGAGGTATCAGAAGTGCGAATGCTGACATGAGTAACGACAATGGGTGTGAAAAACACCCACGCCGAAAGACCAAGGTTTCCTGCGCAACGTTAATCGACGCAGGGTTAGTCGGTCCCTAAGGCGAGGCTGAAAAGCGTAGTCGATGGAAAACAGGTTAATATTCCTGTACTTCTGGTTATTGCGATGGAGGGACGGAGAAGGCTAGGCCAGCTTGGCGTTGGTTGTCCAAGTTTAAGGTGGTAGGCTGGAATCTTAGGTAAATCCGGGATTCTAAGGCCGAGAGCTGATGACGAGTGTTCTTTTAGAACACGAAGTGGTTGATGCCATGCTTCCAAGAAAAGCTTCTAAGCTTCAGGTAACCAGGAACCGTACCCCAAACCGACACAGGTGGTTGGGTAGAGAATACCAAGGCGCTTGAGAGAACTCGGGTGAAGGAACTAGGCAAAATGGCACCGTAACTTCGGGAGAAGGTGCGCCGGTGAGGGTGAAGCATTTACTGCGTAAGCCCATGCCGGTCGAAGATACCAGGCCGCTGCGACTGTTTATTAAAAACACAGCACTCTGCAAACACGAAAGTGGACGTATAGGGTGTGACGCCTGCCCGGTGCCGGAAGGTTAATTGATGGGGTTAGCTAACGCGAAGCTCTTGATCGAAGCCCCGGTAAACGGCGGCCGTAACTATAACGGTCCTAAGGTAGCGAAATTCCTTGTCGGGTAAGTTCCGACCTGCACGAATGGCGTAACGATGGCGGCGCTGTCTCCACCCGAGACTCAGTGAAATTGAAATCGCTGTGAAGATGCAGTGTATCCGCGGCTAGACGGAAAGACCCCGTGAACCTTTACTATAGCTTTGCACTGGACTTTGAATTTGCTTGTGTAGGATAGGTGGGAGGCTTTGAAGCGTGGACGCCAGTTCGCGTGGAGCCAACCTTGAAATACCACCCTGGCAACTTTGAGGTTCTAACTCAGGTCCGTTATCCGGATCGAGGACAGTGTATGGTGGGTAGTTTGACTGGGGCGGTCTCCTCCTAAAGAGTAACGGAGGAGTACGAAGGTGCGCTCAGACCGGTCGGAAATCGGTCGTAGAGTATAAAGGCAAAAGCGCGCTTGACTGCGAGACAGACACGTCGAGCAGGTACGAAAGTAGGTCTTAGTGATCCGGTGGTTCTGTATGGAAGGGCCATCGCTCAACGGATAAAAGGTACTCCGGGGATAACAGGCTGATACCGCCCAAGAGTTCATATCGACGGCGGTGTTTGGCACCTCGATGTCGGCTCATCACATCCTGGGGCTGAAGCCGGTCCCAAGGGTATGGCTGTTCGCCATTTAAAGTGGTACGCGAGCTGGGTTTAGAACGTCGTGAGACAGTTCGGTCCCTATCTGCCGTGGACGTTTGAGATTTGAGAGGGGCTGCTCCTAGTACGAGAGGACCGGAGTGGACGAACCTCTGGTGTTCCGGTTGTCACGCCAGTGGCATTGCCGGGTAGCTATGTTCGGAATAGATAACCGCTGAAAGCATCTAAGCGGGAAACTAGCCTCAAGATGAGATCTCACTGGGACCTTGAGTCCCCTGAAGGGCCGTCGAAGACTACGACGTTGATAGGTTGGGTGTGTAAGCGCTGTGAGGCGTTGAGCTAACCAATACTAATTGCCCGTGAGGCTTGACCATATAACACCCAAGCAATTTGTGAGCTCGAAAGGGCACCAGATTGCGGTGTGTGAAGACGAAACGAACCGAAAGTTCGACTGTACTCACAAAAGCAGCACAAAACACCGAAAGCTATCACCTACCCATTCGCTGGAGCGTGAACCTGCAAAGGCCCACGACCTGGCTACCGAATTTCTTGACGACCATAGAGCATTGGAACCACCTGATCCCATCCCGAACTCAGCAGTGAAACGATGCATCGCCGATGGTAGTGTGGGGTTTCCCCATGTGAGAGTAGGTCATCGTCAAGATTAAATTCCGAAACCCCTATCTGCGTATGCAGGTAGGGGTTTTGTTTTAGTAGAAGTCACCAATTTTGCTGGCACGTTACGGCTGTAACGGGCTGGTCACAGAATTTCTTGACGACCATAGAGCATTGGAACCACCTGATCCCATCCCGAACTCAGCAGTGAAACGATGCATCGCCGATGGTAGTGTGGGGTTTCCCCATGTGAGAGTAGGTCATCGTCAAGATTGAATTCCGAAACCCCTGTCTGCTAACGCAGACAGGGGTTTTGTCGTTCTGGAGTTCTAAAAGCTTCCCTACTGCTTCTGCGACCCAGTAGCTTGCGCCACCAGATATAAATCCCGGTCACCGACAGCACTGCAATCAAAACACCCAACACGGCAATCATGACTTGCCCAGTGAACCCAATGATTCGCCCGCCGTGTACCGGCAATTGCAGCCTGTAAAAACGCTCTCCCCAGGTGCCCTGCCCGCGATCTCCTGTCCTAGCCTGTGATCCCTGCCATCAGCAGAAATAACGCCGTGGCCAGACCGATGTAGCGATGAAGTGTTCCTCCAGAGACGACAAAGCCAGCCCCTGGAATCAGGTGCTGGCTTTGCAGGAATAACGAGTGATTAGAACCGGTAACTCACCGTGGCGGCGACGTTGCGCTCTTCGCCCAGGTAGCAGAAGTTCAGGCTGGCGCAGGAAGCAACGTAGGACTCATTTGTCAGATTGTTCGCATTAAGGCGTACGTCCATACCCTTCAGCCCGATTCTGCCCAGGTCATAGCCGACTGACGCATCAAACAACGTGTACGACGGCACCTTCATGGTGTTCTCCGCATCGGCCCAGCTGTAGCCGACATAACGCACACCACCGCCCAGTCGCAGGCCATCGAGTGCTGCGCTGTCGAATTTATAGTCTGCCCATACCGAAGCCATATGCCGCGGCGCCTGGGTCGGCGAGTTGCCCTTGTTCTCGATGACATCGGTGGCCGTGCTCAGGGTGCTGACCATGGACTTCGAGTATTCGATGTCGGTAAAGGTGTAGCTGCCGAGTACTTTCAAGTGGTCAGTCAGTTGCATGTGCGCTTCCAGTTCCAGGCCTTGGGAGCGGACGGCACCTACAGCGCGGTAGAAGTTTTCTTGCGGCAGCTTGGTCGCCAGGTTTTCCTGATCGATGCGAAACAGCGACGCGGTGAACAAGTTGTCGGTGCCCGGTGGCTGATACTTCACGCCCACTTCCCATTGCTTCCCGTCGGTCGGTGCCAGAGGATTGCCGGCACTGTCCGAATAGGAATTCGGGTTGAAGGACTCTGAGTAGCTGATATAAGGCGCAATGCCGTTATCGAACAGGTACAACGCACCAGCACGACCGGTCAGCTTGGTGCGTTTGTCGCTGATTTCGGTGCCCACGGGGCGCTGCGCTTCAGCCAGTCGGTTTTCATCGGAGGTCTCGACCCAGTCCTGACGCAGGCCGAGGGAGAAGCGCCACTTGCGCATCTCGATCAGGTCTTGCAAGTAGACGCCGGTTTGTTCCAGGCGACGCAGATAGCTGGTCGCGCCATAGAAGTCGATGTCCGAATTGCCATACACCGGGTTGAACGCATCAATCGGCGCAAGAGCGCCGCTGGTCCAGTCGACGACCGTCTTGCGCCGCTGGTAGTCCGCGCCCATCAGTACCGTGTGTTTGGTTGCACCGGTGAAGAACTCCGCTTGCAGCATGTTATCGACGATGAATGCATGAAGTTTCTCGTCGCCACCGGTGTAATAACGATTCAACTCATTACTGCTCGGTGTGGTCCAGCCATAGGCGTAGACCTGATCGATCTTCACCTTGGAATCGAGATAGCGGAAGTTCTGCCGTGCAGTGAAGACGTCGTTGAAACGATGCTCAAACTGATAACCGAAGGATTGCTGATCACGCTGAAACCCATCAATGCCCGGCTCGCCCTCGAAGAAGTGCGGTGAGATGCGATTGCCGTTGCGCTGATGAATTGTGCCGTCGGCCGGCACGCCGCCGTGATAACCGCCGTCGGGATCGTGTTGCAGATAGGCTTGTAAGGTCAGCGAGGTATCTTCGGTGAAGTCGATGCTCACCGTAGGCGCCAAGGCGAAACGCTTTTCCTTGTTGTGATCGAACTGTGTGTCGGACTGATACGCCAACCCTGTCAGACGATAGGCCATGCGCTTGTCGTCATCCACCGGGCCGCTGAAGTCGAAACCCATGCCGCGCTGACCTTGGCTGCCCACAGTGGTCTGGATCTGATGATAGGGCTCATACAGCGGTTTCTTGCTGGTCAACGCCACCAGGCCACCCGGCGAACTGCGACCGTAAAGTACCGATGAAGGCCCTTTGAGAATATCCACACGCTCCAGGAAGTACGGGTCCACCTGCATGGTGCTGTAGGTGCCGCTGTCGCCCATGGATTTGAGGCCGTCGAGGTAGATGTTATCCACCGAGCCGTCGTTGAAGCCGCGCATCGCCACGTAGTCATAACGGTGGGTTGCGCCATAAGGGTTGGTCAGCACGCCCGGGGTGTAGCGCATGGCCTGGGAGACGGTTTGCGAACCCTGATCGTCCATTTGCTCGCGGGTGACCACCGACACGCTTTGTGATGTTTCCAGCAGCGCGGTACTGGTCTTGGTGGCAATCTGGCTGTGAGTCGCGTTGTAGCCGTCCATGCTCCCCAATGCATTACCGAGGGCAAAACCTTTGATGTCGGTGGTGGGCAGCGCCAGCGCTACAGTTTCAGCGGCAGGACGCAGCACATAACTGCTGCCATCCTGGCTCGCGGCCTCCAGGCCCGAACCGCTGAGCAAATGATTCAGCGCCTGATCGGTCGAATAGTCGCCCTGCACACCCGGAGACTGACGCCCGCTGGTTTGTGCCGGCGTTGTCGACAGCGTGATGCCGGCCTGACGCGCAAACTGATTGAGCACATCGCTCAATGGACCGGCGCCAATGGTGTAGCGATGGCTGCTGACTTCACTGCCCTGCGCCGCAACGGTAAGTGTTGGCAACAAGCCGACACCCAGCGCGCTAGAGAACAGCGCTGCGCGAACGGCGTGTCGCAAGATGCAGGTGTCGGCAGTGAAATAAGGAATGTTCTTACCGATGGCGCGCACAGTCATTGTAGGTTTCCGTAGGAAGTCGCTGAAGTCAGAGTTGAAGTGCTTACTGACTAAGCCGGTCTTGCACGGAAAACCCGCCAAAAATAATTCAGACTTGCCGCTCCAGCGTCACCCACCAACGAGTGCGATACCGCAACTGCACGGGCAGAGTCTGCGGGAGGATGGCCAGCAATTTATCGGTGTTCTCCAGACGGAAGACTCCGGACAGTCGCAAGTCGGCAATGTCCGCTGAGCACGTCAGATAACCGTGCCGGTAACGTGCGACTTCATTGAGAAAATCCCCCAGGCGCATGTTGCGAGTGACAATCAGGCCGTCGACCCACGAACCGGCATCCATATCCAGCGACGGAGCCAGCTTCGCCTGGTGGTGATCGATCAAATAACTCTGCCCGGCCTGCACCCGGATCGGCTCACCGTCGGCGGCCCGCGGTGAATGAATCGCAACCATGCCGCTGGTGACACTGAGTCGTGTGCAGTCATCCTCCTGACGCAGGATGAACCGCGCCCCCACACCTTCATACACGCCGTGACGACTGTGCACCCGCAACGGTCGATCAAATGAAGACGCTTCGTCGATCCCGCCGCGGGTCACAATGATCTCGCCACGCGTCAGTTTGATCAGCCGTTGCTGCGCGGTGTAATCGAGATCCGCCGCGCTGGCGGTGTTGAGCTCCAGGCGTGTGCCGTCGGGCAACTGGAAACCACGTCGCTCGCCCGTGGCGGTGGCGAAGTCGGCGGTCCACTGCTGCCAACCCACCGCATCCTTGCCCAGCCATCCCGCAGAACCCATCAGCAATGCTCCCGACAGCAACTTCAGAGCTTGTCGTCGTCCCAATCCCTGAGCGCTGTTTTCCAGCGTATTGAACGCGACTTGAGCGCCGGGCACTGCGCGCAGATTCCTGCTCAACTCGGCTTGCAGAGACTGAACCCGCTGCCACGCCAATTCGTGTTCAAAATGCTCAGCGCGCCAGACATCGCATTGCTGGCGCAACCGTGGATTGGCAGCGTTGTTGCGCAGCCGCAGCAGCCAATTGATGGCCTGTTTGACCACCTTCTGACGAGGTTCGCCACGCCGGTGAAGTGACGAGTTATCCACAGGCATCACGCTTCATACCGCAAGGCATAGCAGTGATACAGCGCATCAGCGACATAACGCTCCACCGAGCGCAGGGACAAGCCCATCTGCTCGGCAATCTGCCTGTGGGTAAGTCCTTCGCACTGCGCCAACAGAAAGGCCTGACGCACTTTCGGCTTCAGGCCTTCAAGCATGCGGGCGATGCTTTCCAGCAATTCGAGCACCAGCGCCCTCGCTTCGGCACTCGGGGTGTGTGCTTCGGGCAAGTGGGCGATGGTTTCCAGGTAGGCGCGCTCGATTTCCTCACGGCGCCAATGGTCGATGACCAAGCCACGGGCGATGGTTCGCAAAAAGGCGCGGGGTGCCTTGAGTTCCAGGCGTTCGGTTCTTTGCAGCAGGCGCACGAAGGTGTCCTGCGCCAGGTCTGCCGCATCGGCGGCATTGCCCAGCCGAGCGCGCAGCCACGCGTTGAGCCAACCGTGATGGCTACGGTAAAGCGTCTGAACGGCAAACCCAGGTGTGTACATGAACGCGACAGCCCGAACATCACAAATGATAATTAGTCGCATTGTCATCAAGGGTCACGGAATTTGCAACTGCCGGTCGAACAACCGTCGTCACAAAAGTGCTATTCAACCGCTCTAGCACGCCGTTCGGCGGGAATGCCGGGCATTTCATACAATCCCCTAAGATTTCTACGACTCGTGCCGACAGACTGGTGAGACATGCGTGCACCAAAGTAGAGCGGACGAAGAATGCCGCCTGCGCTGTTACATGGAATGTTGCACCTGGAACGCATCCCCACTTTTTGCATAAGAAGTCACATGAAATGAATCTCAAATTCAGCCATAAAATCCTTCTGGCCGCCTCTGGCGTCGTGGTGCTGGCTTTTGCGTTGTTCACTTTGTACAACGACTATCTGCAGCGAAGCACCATCCGGCAAAACCTCGAATCCTCCGTCCAGCAAGCCGGCGATCTGACCGCCAGCAGCGTGCAGAACTGGATGAGCGGCCGTGTGCTGGTGCTGGAAAACCTCGCGCAGAACGTCGCTCATCAAGGCGCCAACGCGGACCTGCCAGGCCTGGTTGATCAACCGGCCTTCACCTCGAACTTCCAGTTCACCTACGTTGGCCAAGCCACTGGCGTGTTCACGCAACGCCCCGACGCGAAGATGCCAGACGGTTACGATCCGCGTCAGCGTCCCTGGTACAAACAAGCCGTGGCTGCCGACAAAACCATGCTGACGCCGCCGTATATGGCCGCCGTCGGTGGTTTGGTGGTGACCATCGCGATGCCGGTGAAAAAGAACGGTGAGTTGCTGGGCGTGGTCGGCGGTGACCTGAGCCTGGAAACCCTGGTGAAGATCATCAACTCGGTGGACTTCGGTGGCATCGGCCACGCGTTCCTGGTCAGCGACGACGGTCAGGTGATCGTCAGCCCGGACAAAGACCAGGTGATGAAAAACCTGAAAGACATTTATCCAAACTCCGGCGTGCGCATCGAGAAGGGCAATCAGGACGTCACCCTGAACAAGCAGGACCGCATTCTCTCGTTCACCCCGGTGAGCGGTTTGCCGAATGCCGAGTGGTACATCGGTCTGTCGATCGACAAGGACAAGGCCTACGCGCCACTGAGCCAATTCCGTACCTCGGCGCTGATCGCAATGTTTATCGCCGTGAGCGTTATCGCAGTGCTGCTGAGCCTGCTGATCAACGTGCTGATGCGCCCGCTGACCACCATGGGCCGCGCGATGCAGGACATCGCCCAGGGCGAGGGAGACCTGACCCGTCGCCTGGCCGTGGAAAGCAAAGACGAGTTCGGCGAGTTGGGCGGTTCGTTCAACCAGTTCGTGGAGCGGATTCACGCGTCGATTTCCGAAGTGTCCTCGGCGACCCGTCAGGTTCACGATTTGTCGCAGCGTGTGATGGCATCGTCCAACGCCTCGATCGTCGGTTCCGACGAACAAAGCGCGCGCACCAACAGCGTGGCGGCGGCGATCAACCAACTGGGCGCCGCTACTCAGGAAATCGCCCGCAATGCCGCCGATGCTTCGCAGCACGCCAGCGGCGCGAGCGAACAGGCGGACGACGGTCGTCAGGTGGTGGAGAAAACCATTCTGGCCATGACCGAGCTGTCGCAGAAAATCAGCCTGTCCTGCACCCAGATCGAAACCCTGAACGCCAGCACTGACAACATCGGGCACATTCTGGATGTGATCAAAGGCATCTCTCAGCAGACCAACTTGCTCGCGCTCAACGCCGCCATCGAAGCGGCGCGTGCCGGTGAAGCCGGCCGCGGTTTTGCGGTGGTGGCGGACGAAGTACGTAATCTGGCGCATCGCACGCAGGAGTCGGCGGAAGAGATCCACAAGATGATCACCTCGCTGCAGATCGGTTCTCGCGAAGCAGTGACGACCATGAACGCCAGTCAGGTCTCCAGCGAAGAGACTGTCGAAGTGGCAAACCAGGCAGGTCTGCGACTGGTCAGCGTGACCCAGCGCATCGGCGAAATCGACGGCATGAACCAGTCGGTGGCCGCGGCGACGGAAGAGCAGACAGCGGTGGTGGAAACCCTCAACGTCGACGTCAACCAGATCAACCTGCTGAACCAGCAGAGCGTGGCCAACCTCAATGAAACGTTGAAGGATTGTGATGCGTTGTCGTTGCAGGCGAACCGGTTGAAGCAGTTGGTGGATAGCTTCAAGATCTGATCGCGTTATGGGTCAATCGCGGGCAAGCCCGCTCCCACAGGATTTTTGGCGAACACAAGATTTGTGTACGACCGGAATACTGTGGGAGCGGGCTTGCCCGCGAAAGCGGTAGACCAGTCACCGCTGAACCAAAGCCTTAAGCAAACAGCTTCAACACATTATTCATCGCATCATCCGCAAACCCCTGCACAAAATCCTTGAACCCCGGCAATGCCTCATCACCCCCCTGCGCCGGTTCGGCAATGATGGTCCAGGTCGCCCGCGACTGGCCCGCGCCAAACGGTTCAACACTCATCGCCGCCCACAGATTGGCCACGCCCAGCGTGTTGTAAATCGTGGTCCACGTCATGTTCATCGCCTGGTCATCCCGGGAGTTGAGTTGCTCGACCACCAGGTTGCCGTCCTTGAAGAATTTCTTGCGCAGCGACGACACGCCTTCGCCCGTCATCTCGATGTGCGACAGCGCCGGAATGAATTGATCGAAGCCGGCAAAGTTGCCGACCACCGCCCAGACCTTCGCAGCGTCAGCCGGCACTTCCACAGAAGACACGACGTGGCAGCCTTGAGGGTTTTTGATCAGGGTATCGGGTTGCAGAGTGCTCATGGTGTTGCTCCATTGGGTTTGAGTGAATCAGATGAAATTGATTTCTTTGAGGTAGTCGCAGCCGCGACGCAGCAGCGCCGGGGATTTTTCCGGGTAGTGCGCGCCCATCTGCCGCACGCCGGCCTGAGCGTTGGCGTGGCCGATCATCGAGATGTCGCCGATGTCTTCTTCGAAGCCGTTGAGGTAGAAACCGAGCACGCCGAACAGCGCGTTGTCGCTGTCGACCCGGCCCAGTTGCTGCTGCCAGTCAGCGACGCTGACCATGGAAAACTCCCGGCCAGCCTCGCGGAATGACGCGACGTAATCGTCCCAGCTCAAAGGTTCGGGGTTGTGCAGGTTGAACACCGCTTTTTCAGGCGAATAACGGCTGGCGTGGAAGGCGATAAAGCGGGCGAGAAAGTCCACCGGCATCAAATCAAAGTTCAGCGCGAACTCCGGCACCTGGCCGAGCTGAATCGAGCCCTTGAGCATCAGCATCAAGCGATTTTTATGCGGCTGACAGACGCCGGTCAGGCTGTTGAAACTGATGTTGCCGGGGCGATAAAGATTGACCCGGACCCCAAGCTCGCGCGCCCGTTCGAGGATCCGTTCGCCGACCCACTTGGACAGGTTGTAGCCGTTCTTGATGTAGATCGGTGGGGTCTGCGCGGCGGGCAACTCCAGCACCCGGCCATCGTCGGCAATCGTGCTGGACGCCGACAACGTGGAGACGAAATTGAAGATCTTCTTGCTGCGCCCCTCGCACAGTCGAAGGCATTCGAAAATCGGCTCGACGTTGTCCCGCGCCAGCGACTCATAATCGAGCACATGATTGACGTTAGCGGCGTTGTGCACCAACGCGCCGAACTCCCGGTCGAGACGCTCGTAAACGTCCGCATCGAGACCCAATGCCGGGCGCGTAATGTCTGCCGCGTAAACCTGCACCCGGCTCAGGTCCAGATGCTCCAAACGGTTTTCCCGCAACGCGTGAGCGAAGCGCTCCGCCGCCGATTGCCCGCCGCCATCGCGCACCAGACAGGCGACTTCACTGACGCCCCACGCCAGCAACGCCTCGACGATGTGCACACCGACAAAACTGTTGGCGCCGGTGACGATCACCTTGTGCACATCGCCCATGCGGCTGATGGGCAGCGGCTTAATATCCAGCTCGCGGAAGGCATCCGCCAGCGCCTGCGCGCTCAGGACTTCCTCGGTGCCGGAGCCGCGCACCAGGGTCGCCAGCTTCGCAATGGTCGGCAATTCAATGAAGCGGTTGATCGAGATGCTGCGGCCGAATTCCTCACGCAATCGCAGCAGCATCCGTGACAACAAAATTGAATGGCCGCCCAGATTGAAGAAGCTTTCGTCGGTCGAAATATCGCTGGCCGGCAGCTCCAGCAGCTCGGCCCAGATCTCCAGCAACAGCGCTTCGTCGGCACTGGCGGGCAAGCGCCGCGTCGTGTTTTCGGCAACATTCACCGGCATTGCCAGCAGGGCTTTGCGGTCGACTTTGCCGTTGCTGGCGAACGGCATACTCGGCAGCTCGGTCCAGGCGATGGGTTGCATGTAGTCCGGCAAGAACTGCATCGCATGAGCCTTCAAGGCCTCGCGGGCTATGCCCGGTTGTTTCTCTTGAGATTGCGCGAGGAAGGCCAGAATCCGCCGCTGACTGTCGATGACCACCGCCACCTGACGGTACAACTGACTGTCGCGCAGGCAGCGTTCGATCTCTTCCGGCTCCACCCGAAAGCCGCGAATCTTCACCTGATTGTCCCGCCGCCCGCACAGCTCGATACCGTCGCGGGTCCATTTCGCCATGTCTCCCGTCCGGTAGGCGCGCAGGCTCTGGCCGTCCGGCAGATTCAAGTCAAGGTAACGCTCGGCGGTCTGCTGCGGGTTGTTCAGATAACCCAGACACACTCCCGGCCCGACGATGTACAACTCACCGACGGTCTGTTCGACCACCGGTTGAAACGCTTCGTCGAGAATCAGCACCTGGCTGTTGGCAATTGGCGCCCCGAGGGTGCGGTTGCTGTCGCCGGCGCGCAGCTGACGCGCGGTGATCAGCACCGTGGCTTCGGTCGGGCCATAGAGGTTGTAGAGGTTGCCCTGACGGGTGAGCTGCTCGATGACATAGGGCTCGCAGACATCGCCGCCGGTCATCACATGATCCAGAACCTGCAACTGATCCAGCGGCAGAATGCTCAACAGTGCCGGCGGTAAAAATGCATGGCTGAGGCGTTGATGGCGGATCAGCTCGACCAGTTGCAAGGGATCGCGGCGCTGGTCGTCGCTCGGCACGATCAGCTCGGCACCCTGAAGCAGGGTCGGGAAAATATCGATCAGCGACGAATCGAAACTCAACGACGAAAACTGCAAGGCCCGACTGTGCTCGGTCAACTGCACATAGTCGGCGTACCACGCGGTGAAGTGCGCGAGGTTGGCTTGGCTGAGCAGTACACCTTTGGGATGCCCGGTGGTGCCCGAGGTGTAGAGCGCCATGCAGGGCGCATCGAGGTCGGGTCGCTGGCGCATCAAGGGTTGGCTGAGGTCAACGTTTGCGCAGTTGATGCGGCTGATGTTCAGCCCCGGCATTTCGTCGGCGAGGGGATGCTGGCCGTCATGCAGCAGCAACACAGCCCCGGCATTCGAAAGAATGTACTGCTGACGTTGCAGCGGATGGCTCGGCTCCAGCGGCAAGTACACCGCGCCGCTGCCCAGAATCGCCAGAATCCCCGCATACAACGCACCGCATTTCGGCAGGCAAATCCCGACCACCAGCGGCCCTTGATGCTGAGCGAGCAATGGCAACAAGCGCTGCTGGATAGCGCGGCTTTGGGCGTGCAATTGCCGATAGCTGACCGAGGTACCGTCGATGTTAAGCGCGGGTCGTTCGGCGGACTCGATGAAGCGTTGTTCGAGGCGCTCGATCATCGGGATCCGGGCGAGTTGCTGCAGCCACGGTTGAGCCGTGTTGTTGAGTTGATGGACGAACGCCAGGCGTTCTAAAAACAGCAGATTTTCCAAGTGGTCACAATGGACTGCCGCTGCCGGTTCGACCTGAAAAAAGTACTCGGCATCCCGGGAGAATCGGCTGACCAGCAGCGAGACATGGTCCACCAGTTCGGCCACTGCTCGCAGGCGCAACGCCTGGCCATTTCCAGAGGGTTCGTCGGCAATCGGCACGCGTGTGATCAATTTCGATCCCTGCATGCACAGCAGGTCCATCGGTGGCAGCCCGGTTGCGCCTGGCACGCCGACACCCAGTTGCAGCGTCAGATGCGGCGCATCGCCTGGGACTGAAAACGCCAGGCTGGCGTCGTCAATCAGCAGATCGAACGACGGCGCCTCCTCGAACGCCTCGAGCCGCACCAGCGAATGACCCTGTTGTTCAAGTTCCAGCGCCAGGTCGGTCAAGGCCTGGCTTTGCCCAATGAGTAGAATGTCGAGACGTCTCATGATGTTCTCCTCGTTAAACCAGGTAGTCGCTGAGGGCGTCTTGCACGCACGGCGAATCGAGCAGCGAACTGCTGCGAAAAAACCGCACGATGTTGGCGACCAGCGGGTGATGACGATTGATCGGGAAGGCCATCCCCGAGATTTCGTTCTTGAGTGCCTTCCGTGCCGCGTCGCTGATCTGCAAGGATTCGATCAAGCGGAAGTCGAATGACTTCTGGATTTCGTTGGTCAGGTAATGGCCGATGAACACCGGCAAAATCTGTGCGATCTGTTGGCGGTCGTCTTCGCTCGCGGTGTGCCAATAGATGCGCACCATCCGCGACCAGAACCCTGAGTGGCGGCCCTCATCGAGCAAGTGATCGGCCATCAGGCCCTTGATCGATTGCTTGACCGTGTCGTCCTTGGCAAACGCCGCCACATCGCCGGTCACGGTGTTCTCGGCGATGGCCACGCAGATCAGTTCAACGGCGCTGCGCAGGTGTTCCGGTGCGAGGGCCACGGCGGCCGGAATCGCCCGGCTCAGCTCGATTTCATCCGGCAGCAGGATCGGCGTGATGCCGGTCATGGCAACGGTCTGCTGCATGAAATCCATCGCCACCAACGCGTGGTAATCCTCGTCCACCACCACGGTCATGGCGTCATAGCGACAGGCAAACGGAAACGCCACGGCGAAGCGATTCTTGGCGATGCTGCGGGCGGTCTTGTCGACGATCTCGGTTTCGAAAATCACCACGTCGTTGATGAATTTGTAGAGCGTCTGCACCAGCGCGAAGTCCCGTTGTTCCGGGCATTCACGCAGGAAGGTTTCACTCAGTACCAGTGGCTGGCGGCTTAACGGATAGATCAGCTTGTCATCGTTCTCCAGCACCCGCCGGGGCCGCGTGCGGATGGTGGCGCGGCTCTCCCAGGCGTCGGCGAAGGATTGGTAGTCGGCGGCGTTCATGCGTTCACCTCAGGCATAGGTTCGCTCATGCTCAGGCGCAAGCCGTCCCACAGGGCGATGCGGCTTTCCACAGCGGCAATGGCGCTGGCGTAGACGTCCTCTTCGCGTTGTGAATCGCCATCGACCAGTCGTGCGAGAAGTTTTTCTGCTGCCGGGCCATGGTCCTCGGAGTCGACTTCTATGTGCCGCTCCAGGTAATACCGGAAGGTCGGCGCTTGTTCGATGCCGATGCCCCAGTCGTCGAGAATCCGCTGGAACATCTGCGGAATAACACTCTCACGACCATGCAAAAACGCAGCGGCAACGCTGTGTCCCGGTGCATGCAGCGCGGTGTGCAAGGTGTGCCGCACGAACTGCGCGGCCGCCGGATCGACGTCAACGCTTTGCAGTGCCACGTCGTAACTCACACCTTCTTGTTGCAGCGCCACGAAGCGTTCAACGGCGACTGTGCTGGCACCGACTTCGCGCATCGCATCCAGGTACAACTCAAAATGACTGTAATGACCCTGGGCCGGACGATCATCGGACTCTTCACCCAGCACGATCTCGTTGATCAGGCGCGCGGCCTGCGGATCTCGCGGCGGCAGCCAGGGCAATTGAACGCAGGTCAGTTCCTGTTGCAGGCGTTTGGTCAGCGACATGAAATCCCACACCGCAAAGACATGGGTTTCCATGAAACGTTGAAGTACCGACAGCGAATGTATTTCAGAGAAGATCGGGTGCGCACTAAGTTCTGCTTTCTTCTGGATGAGGCGGTCTTTATTCGTTTTCATGAGCGAGCCTATAAGTGATCTGAAATGCCGATAAGGGTGTTGTGATCAATAAGTGACGGTCGTTTAACGTTTTTTATTGGCGAGCGGATGCCTCAATTAAATTGATCTAATCAAGTGTGATAAATGTGTTTCGGTGCCGTGTTTATTGGCGGCGGAGAAAAACTAATACACGAATAAAGTGTCGGGCAAGTTATTTTTATATTATTTGCAAGTTGTGTTTTCTCGCGCACGACAAGTTCCGATAAAACTTTAAGTGTCAGTTTTATTTTGGCGTAGTTGCTCCTTTCGACGAAGTATCGTCAAAATTCAAATAAAGAGTGAATGCCTCACTCAAAGCAACTTTCAAAGTTGTTCCGTTGAATGCTTCAAGGGGTGGAAGTTGGCTGGGATTGACGCCGGTGCTTCCTTTCCCGTGACAAGACTCCTTCCGTAGGTTCTTGGTGCGGGGACTGCGCCGCCAATGCGGTGCGTCACCCGTTCATTATTCGTTGGCAGCCCAAGAGTGAGCGTAAATCACGGCCGCCGCTATCACCCGGACGTCATCTTTGCTGGCGTATTGATGGAACTGAGGGAGGTCGATCGATGGCAAGGCTTTGGGGAATGGAAGAGGGGTCGCAGAGTGACTTGGTGTGAGCAGAGGGGATGTGTAAGGAGATTATTCACGGTAAACGCGGCGCGCAGTTCGAACTGCGCGCCCGGCTTGGCGCAGGGGTTTTACCTGGAGGTTTTCTTGTTCAGCGCTTCAGGACTGTTGAGGTAACGCGTGATGACCTCGACACCGCGATTGAGGTGGTTTTCGAGCAGCTTCACCGAGCGCTCGATGTCGCGGTCTTCGACCGCCAGCAACAGCGCTCGGTGGTCTTCCTGGGATAACTTGCCCAGGCCCATGGCTTCCAGGTTGAAGCGCAGGAAGCGCTCCTCTTCGTTCAACCCTTCTTCGACCAGCCGCAACAGCCGGCCGTTAGGCGCCTTGCAATAAAGCGCCATGTGGAAGAGGCGATTGAGGCGGCCGATCTCGCTGTAATCGTGCTCCGTTTCCATGTCGTCGACATGCTTGGCTGCCCTTTCGAAGTCGTCCTTCTCCAACAAGGGAATCGACAGGCGCAGTGCCTCGGATTCCAGCAGGATCCGTAACGCATAGGTTTCGACGGCATCGCCTTGAACCAGCGGTGCAACCACTGCGCCTTTGTGGGCGATAACGTTGAGCAGGGCCTGGGCTTCTAGCTGGCGCAAGGCTTCGCGCACCGGCATGCGGCTGACGCCGAACAGGTCGGCCAGATCTTGCTGGCGCAACGCGGTGCCGCAGGGAATGCGGCCGTCAAGAATGGCCGAACGCAGGGTTTCTTCGATTACCGAACGTGCCAGGTGAGCGGGAATCGGCCCGTTGACCTTGATACTGCTGAGGGGGTTGGGCTTCTGTGTCACTACTACGCACCCTGTCTGGCTGAAATATTTGGATCCAAATGGACACTAGTGACTGGCATGCAGCTTGTCAAACGGACAAAAGATCGCAGTCCGCGACTTTTCATGTCATCCACCATTCAAAGTCTAGCCCGTCGCCAGTGATTGCACCGTGCCATTGTCTTTTACCGGGCTAACCTGCACCATCAACCGAATTCCACCTGCCTGACCTGGATGCCTCGCATTGGCGGTACGTTTCGCGATCCCTCGGACTTTGCGCTGGCTGTGCTGCGCGTTGCTGCTGGCCGGCGTCATGCTGGGCGGGCTGCATGCCGATTGGGATTTTTCGCTGATCAGCCGCAAGGCGCAGGCCTTGTACGGGCCGTTGGGTGACGGGAAGCCGCGCATCGATGCCTGGCAGCAGTTGCTGGCCACGCAAAAGCAGGTCAACGAGCTGGAACAGCTCAACGTGGTCAATCAGTTTTTCAACAAACAGGTGCGTTACGTCGAGGACATCGACCTGTGGCACGAGGTCGATTATTGGGAAACACCCATCGAAGCCCTGTGGAAGGGCGCCGGCGACTGCGAAGACTACGCGATCGCCAAATACTTCAGCCTGCGCCATCTCGGCGTTTCCAGTGACAAGCTGCGCATCACCTACGTTAAGGCTTTGCGCCAGAACCGGGCGCACATGGTGCTGACTTACTACTCGAGCCCCGAGGCCATGCCGCTGGTACTCGACAGCCTGATCGATGCGATTAAACCGGCCAGCCAACGAACCGACCTGTTGCCGGTCTACTCTTTCAATGCCGAAGGGTTGTGGTTGCCGGGCGCCAAGGGCAACAAGAAAGTCGGTGATACCAAACGCCTGTCTCGCTGGCAGGACGTGTTGAAGAAAATGCAGGCCGAAGGTTTCCCGGTCGAGACGACTAACTAGGAGCACGCGCTCAGATGTCTTTGTTCAAACAGCTGTTGATCGCTATCTGTCTGTTCCTGGTGGTCGCCTTCACCGGCAGCTTCATGGTCAGTCTGGAAAGCTCGCGCACCCAGTACGTCAACCAGTTGCGCTCCCACGCCCAGGATGCCGCGACGGCATTGGCGCTGTCCCTGACGCCGAATATCGACGATCCGGCGATGGTCGAGTTGCTGGTCAGTTCGATCTTCGACAGCGGCTATTACGCGAGTATCCGTGTGGTCGACCTCAAGACTGACCAGACCATCGTCGAGCGTAGCGGCATTCCAGCGGTGAACAACGTGCCGGACTGGTTCGTCAAAATGATTGGCCTGGAGCCGGCCGGCGGCGATGCGCTGGTCAGCCGTGGCTGGGAACAGGCTGCGCGGGTCGAGGTGGTCAGCCATCCAATGTTCGCGTTGGCCAAACTGTGGCAGAGCGCACTGGGCAGCCTCGGCTGGTTGCTGATCTGCGGCGCCGTTAGCGCGGTGTTGGGCGCACTGTTGCTGCGCCGACAACTGAAACCGCTGGACTACATGGTCAAGCAATCCCACGCCATTGCTCGCCGCGAATTCCTCAGCCTGCCTGAACTGCCGCGCACACCGGAACTGCGCCGTGTGGTGCAGGCGATGAATCAGATGGTCGAGAAGCTCAAGGCGCTGTTTCAGGAACAGGCCGAGCGCAGTGAAAAATTGCGGGTCGAGTCCTATCAGGACAACCTCACGGGCCTGGCTAACCGTCGCTATTTCGAGATGCAGTTGAACGCCCGGGTGAGCAATCCGGAGCAGGCGAGCTCTGGTTATCTGCTGTTGTTGCGGGTCAAGGACCTGGCCGGTTTGAACCAGCGGCTGGGCGGTCAACGCACCGACCAATTGCTGCAAGCGGTGGGCGAGCAACTGTCCCGCGAGTGCGCCAAATACCCGGAAACCCAGAACCTCGTCACGCGGATACGTGGGGGTGAGTTCGCCGTGCTGGCGCCGGGGCTGGTGCGCGAAGAGGCGCTGCAACTGGCGCAGAACCTCGACAGTGCCTTGGCAAGCCTGCATGCGACCGGCGCCACTGATGTGGCTTCGGTGGCGTCGATCGGGCTCGCACCGTTCATTCATGGCGACTCACCGCAAGCGGTGCTCGGGTTGGGCGATCAAGCGTTGGCTCAGGCTGAAGGCCAGGGTGAGCAGAGTTGGGCATGCCTGGATCACAGCGCCTCGGCCAGCGTCGGGGATGACCATCACGCCTGGAACAACTTGCTGGATCAGGCGTTGAATCAGCAGCGTTTCCAGTTGTATTTCCAACCGGTGGTGGCCAGCCAGGACACGCAACTGGTGCTGCATTACAAGGTGCTGTCGCGGTTGATCGACGACGACGGCCAGACCATTCCCGCCGGACGCTTCCTGCCGTGGCTCGAGCGCTTTGGCTGGACCGCGCGCCTCGACCGGCTGATGTTGGAGCTGGTGCTTGAGCAGATGGCCGAGCATGAAGAGTCGCTGGCGCTGAACCTGTCTTCGGCGACATTGGCCGATCCGCAGGCGCTGAGTAAAATCTTCGAGATTTTGCGTGTTCATTCCGATCTCGGACCGAGGCTGACGCTGGAAATCGGCGAGGAGCAACTGCCGGAGCAATCGATGCTGGAAGAGCTGACGCGGCGTCTGCGTGAGCTTGGGTTCTCCTTGAGCCTGCAACGGTTTGGCGGGCGCTTCAGCATGATCGGCAACCTGGCGCGGCTGGGGTTGGCGTATCTGAAGATCGACGGCAGTTACATCCGGGCAATTGATCAGGAAAGCGACAAACGCTTGTTTATCGAGGCGATCCAGCGGGCGGCACATAGCATTGATTTGCCGCTGATTGCCGAGCGGGTCGAGACTGAAGGGGAGTTGCTGGTGATTCGGGAGATGGGGTTGTATGGGGTTCAGGGGCAGTTGTTTGGTGAGCCGAAGCCTTGGCAGTGAGGCTGATGCCGCTATCGCGAGCAGGCTCGCTCCCACAGTGGATCTTTGTCGACCACTAAATCCGGGCAGACCCAAAACCCTGTGGGAGCGAGCCTGCTCGCGATAGCGCCAGTACAGACAACAACAATGACGGGACCTTAAATCAACCCCGTCTCATCATCATCAATCAAATGACTCAACCCACCCAACGCCTCACGGGCCTGGGTCCGGTCCATCAGTTTGGCTTGGGCGGCGGCCGGCAGGTCGGTGACGCGGATCACACCTTTGCTGGTCAGCACCTGAATCAAGTCGTCGAGTACCCGGATCATTTCCAGGTCGCTCTGCTTAAGCTGTTTGAGGCTGGTTTCCATCACTTCGTTGGCGTACCAGGCCTGAATCTCGTGATTATCAGCCGGCAGCGTTTCCGTGGCCTCGGCGTAGGCCGCGGCTTCCACGCGCACTAACTGACCTTGCGCATCGCGTTGCACGTAGAACATTGAGCATCCCTCAGAAATGGACCAGCGTCATGCTGTCAGCAGCATAGGCCAACTGGACGCGAGTATGCGGTGCGGCGACGAAATCGTCACCGGGGGATGGGCACAAACGCAACGGCCGCCCCATCAGGGCGGCCGTTTTTCGTTGGGTCAGCTGTTGTTGTGATCGACTTTGATGGTCGGGTCGCTGCCAGCAATCAACGTGTGAATGTTGGCGCTGGACCAGTTGTTGCCTTCCAGTTTGATCGTCACATCCGGCGTTGCGGCGGCCGCATCGCCCGAGTTGAACTTGCCGCCGGAACTGACTTGCAACGATGACACGCCGTCCACAGTGCTGATCTTCAGGAAGTTGTCGATGGTGCTGCCGGTTTCGCCTTGCAGCAGATCGCGCAAGTCGATGCGATCACCTTCGCTGGCCTTGAAGTCCTTGATCACGTCGCTGCCGGTGTCGCCAGCCTTCCAGACGAAGGTGTCGGCACCCGAGCCGCCAATCAGGATGTCGTTGCCCTGACCGCCCATCAGCGAGTCGTTACCCTTGCCGCCGAGCAGAATGTCATTGCCCTTGCCGCCGTCGAGCAGGTCATTGCCTCCCTGGCCGAAGAGAATGTCATTGCCCGCACCGCCCAACAGCGTGTCGTTGCCGTCATGGGCACCCGACACGTCGAATGCGCTGTAGTGCTCGGTAATGAACTGGTGCACGTTGCTGGTGGTGACTTTGCTGACGTCCACGCCGGTTTCTTTGGCGACGAACGCCTGCATCGCCTGATAGCCCTCGCCGGCGATGCCGTTGAAGCTCACCAGGTCGCCGAACAGGAGGTCGTTACCATTGCCGCCGCTGACCGTGTCGGCACCCGGCATCGTCGCTTCGGTGTGACCGATGATCGAGTTGGCCAAGTCTTTCGGATCGATGTTGGTTTGCGGCGTCTTGTCCGAGTCGTACGGTTTCAGGTCGCTGAGGGTCACGTCTTTGTTCAGGCCGATGGCTTCGACCGTCGACACCTTGTCCAGCAGCGCGAAACCGCTGGTGGAGTTGTCGATGGCGCTGGAGCCGGTGGTGCTGCCGTTACCGTCGCGATAAGACAGCTCGTACGTGCCGTTACCCTCGGCGCGAATAGTGCCCAGTTCTGAGCTGCTCCAGTAACCGCCCCACGAGTTTTTGTACGTCTGCAGCGTGACGGTGCCGGAGTTATCGATGGTCAGGTAGTGAGTACTGTCCAGGTAACCGGAGTAGGTCTGCCCCAACTTGTAATTGGTGGTGGTGATGACGTCATCGAGCTTCACGTTGCCGAACAGGGTCGGGTTGGTCTGCTCACCGCTCTGGTAATAGGTCGGCTTGCCGTCGGTGATGAAGTACGTGAGGTTCTTCGCCCCAGTGTTCGCGATGGCGTCGGCACTCTGGAACCAGTTCGCCGTGGTTTTGAACACGTCTTCGTAGTTGGTGCCGCCGCCGGAAGCCATGGAATCGAGCACGGCTTTGAGCAGGATCAGCGCATTCGGATCGTTCAGGTTCACCGAGGCAGACTTGTTGACCTGGTTATCGAAGTCCGCGAGGAAGATGTTCACGGTGCCGGAGTTGCCACCCATGCTTTGCTTGAGGGTGTTGAACACCGCGGTCAGCGAGTCCTTGGCGGCGTTGATCGACGACGCGCTCATGCTGCCCGAACTGTCGACCATGAACGCAATGTTGTAGTTGGTACCTGGCACCACGGTCAGCCCGCCGATGTCGGCGACCATGATGTCGTTGCCGTCGGTGCCGGTGATGGTGTCATCGGCCGCCGTGGCGGTGACGGCGTTGTAGACCGCCGGGTAAACGGTGACCGGAATCGTCGCGGTGCTTGCCGCCGAGCCGCCGAGAACCTCGGTGGAAGTCGAGGTCACGGTCAGGTTGAACTGGCCGTTGTAGTACGGCGGCGGGGTCACGGTCAGGGTGCCGAGGTTCCAGCCGGTGACGTTGGCTTCACCCGACGTGGTGCTGGCGGTGAAGGTGTGGCCGGCGCCATCGGTGAGCACCGAGCCCGCCGGGATGCCGCTGATCTTCACGACCAGGCTTTCGGAACCGTCGGTGTCCGTGAGCGCAGTCTTGATCGCAGACAGGTGAACGCTGGTGCCTTCGGCCGCTTCGTTGAGCTTGTAGCCGTCGTAGTAGCCTTCGCCGTTGGTGCCGTGCAAATCGGAAACCGTCACGCCGGAAGCGGCCAGATCTGCAATGCCGGTGTACAGCGGCACGCCAGCGCTGCTCAGGTCGACCGCTGCAGCGCCGTTGACCGACAGGTTGACGTCATAGCTGCCCGGGCCGCTCTGGTTGTGGTGGTAGATATCCAGGGTGTAGTAGCCGCTGGCGGTCGGGGTGAACGAACCGCTCAGACTGCCGCCCGCGCCCCAGAGCGCGCTGGCCACGGTTTTACCGCCGATGGTCACGAGCAAGCTGTCATCGCCGGTGCCGCTGAAGCTGTAAGTCTTGCCGGCTTCGAGGTAGATCAGGCCGGACGTTTTTGATGCGGTGCCCGCGGTCACGCCGTCGGACTGTACGTTGGTCACGGTGGTGCTGCTGTTCGGTTTACCCGCGGCATCAATCACCGACTTCAGCGTGTTCGACGCCGCGCCGCTGCCATCGGTGCCGAGGCCCGACAGGCCGGTCCAGACTTCCTTGATCAGCCCGGTAGATCTGACGCCGTTGTCGGCAACGCTCAGGGACGGCGCATCGGCAACCGGCGTGATGTCGATTTTGATCGTGCCAGTGTTGCCCAGCAGCGAACCGTCGGTTGGCTGGAACTTGATCTGTGCGTAGTCCGCCAGATTGTTGCCCGTGCCGGTGCCGCCGTAGCCATTGGCGCCGGACTCGTTGGCATCCGGCAGGAAGCGCACTTTGCCCGCGTCGATGTCAGCCTTGGACAGGGTCTGGTTGGTCGTCACGTCGGTCCAGGTCGAGCCGTTCAGGTACTGCAACTTGCCTTCGCCCGGCAGGCCGGTGATTTTCACGCCGAGGCTGGCGGCAGGGCTGTCGACATCGGTGACGCCGAAGGTCGACCAGCCGAGGATCAGCGGGGTGTCCTCGGTGCCGGTGACGTTAACCGGCGCGGCGGTCGGTACATCGTTCACGGCCACGACGTTGACGGTGGTGGTCGCGGTGTTGGAGTAGTTGCTGCCATCGGTCACCGTCACAGTGATGATCCGCGGCACGGTGCTCGGGTCTTCGCTGCTGTTGGTGAAACTGATGTTTTTGATCTGTTGCATGTAGTCGGCCAGCGTCGCGTTGCCGGACAACGTCAGCGTGACGGTGCCCTCCTTGCTGTTGGCATTGATGGTGATGCCGTTGACGCTGTTGCCCAGGTTCAGCGCATCGCCGTCCTGACGGTTGGTCAGCACGATGGTCGCGCCGGTCAGCATCGTGCTGTCCGGGTCGGTGATTTTCAGGTCGGTGTCGCCGATCGATACGCCTTGGCCCGTGGTGCCTTCGGTGAAGGTCACGTTGTAGTTGGCACCCGTGGCGCCGCTGGAGTTGTTGGCATCCAGGTCGAGCACGGGCGGTGCATCGTTGTCGATGATCGAGGTGCTGATGCTGCCGTTGGTCGCGCTGATCGCCAGGTTCTCGAAGTTGCCGCCGGTAGCCGAGTCGATCTTGACCACGAAGTTTTCGGTGCCTTCGGTGATCCTGTTGTCCAGTGTCGCGACGTTGAAGCTCGCCGTGCTGGCGCCCGCCGGAATTTTCACGGTGTACACACCGGTGAAGTCCGCACCGTCGGCGGCGGTGCCGCTGTAGGTGATTTTCAGGGTGACTTCGGTCTGCGCCGGGTTCGTCAGGCTGACGGTGTAACTGGCGGTCTGGCCTTCGGTCACCGAAGTGCTGCCGGTGATGCTGACTTCAGTCCTGTCGAGAGTGTCGGTGACGTTGGTGACGGCTGCCGCCGGGCTTTTGACCAGGTTCTCGAAATTGCCACCGGTGGCGTTGCTGATGGTCGCCTGGACCGTGCCTGCGTCTTTGTAAACGTCGTCTTTCGGTGCATCAAAGCTCACGGTGCCGGTGGTTTTGCCAGCGTCGATGGTGATCACTGCGCCGTTGCTCAGCGTCACGGTCACCGGTGTGCCGGCGGCGTTGGTCAGGGTGGCGGTGTAGATGATCTGGCCACCTTCGGCCACCGAGTTACTCGCACTCAGCGACAGAGTGGTCGTGTCAGTGGTGTCGGTCACGGTGGTGCTGACCGGGGTTTTGTCGGCAACCAGGTTTTCGTAGTTACCGCCGCTGACGTTGGTGATGGCGTTGGTCAGTGGCGTGTGGCCGGTCAAGGCATCGTTTGGTGCGAGCGTGGTCACGAAGCCTGTGGTTTTGCCGATGTCGATGGTGATCGTTTGGCCGTTGGCCAACGACACGGTGACCGGGACGCCAGTCACTGCTGCGCCAACCGTGGCGGTGTAAGTGACGGTGCCGCCTTCAGCTGCCGAGGCGGTGGCTTTCAGGGTCACGGTTGAAGTGTCGATGGTGTCGGTGACACTGGTAACGACCGCGGTTTTGTTCGGGACCAGGTTCTCGAAGTTGCCACCGGTCGCGGTAGTGATGCTCGCCTGGACCCTGCCAGCGTCGATGTAGACGTCGTCTTTTGGCGCATCAACGGTCACGGTGCCGGTGGTTTTGCCGGCATCGATGGTGATCACCGCGCCATTGCTCAACGTCACGGTCACAGGTGTGCCGGCCGCGTTGGTCAGGGTGGCGGTGTAAACGATCGAACCGCCTTCAGCCACCGAGTTTGTCGCGCTCAGCGACAGATTGGTCGTGTCGGTGGTGTCGGTCACGGTGGTGCTGACCGGGGTTTTGTCGGCGACCAGATTTTCGTAGTTGCCGCCGCTGACGTTGGTGATCGAGTTGGTCAGTGGCGTGTGGCCGGTCAAGACATCGTTTGGCGCGAGGGTGGTCACGAAGCCGGTGGTTTTGCCGATGTCGATGGTGATCGTTTGACCGTTGGCCAACGACACGGTCACTGGCGAAACGGTTACCGGCGCACCGACAGTGGCGGTGTAGATGACGGTGCCGCCTTCAGCCGCAGTGCCGGTAGCGGTGAGTTTGACCGTCGAGGTATCGATGGTGTCGGTGACGCTGGTCACTGCTGGAACCGTGCTCGGCACCAGGCTTTCGAAGTTACCGCCGGTCGCGGTGGCGATCGTAGTGCTGACCTTGCCGGCGTCGATGTAGACGTCGTCTTTCGGCGCATCAACGGTCACGGTGCCGGTGGTTTTGCCGGCGTCGATGGTGATCACCGCGCCATTGCTCAGCGTCACGGTCACAGGTGTGCCGGCCGCGTTGGTCAGGGTGGCGGTGTAAACGATCGAACCGCCTTCAGCCACCGAGTTTGTCGCGCTCAGCGACAGATTGGTCGTGTCGGTGGTGTCGGTCACGGTGGTGCTGACCGGGGTTTTGTCGGCGACCAGATTTTCGTAGTTGCCGCCGCTGACGTTGGTGATCGAGTTGGTCAGTGGCGTGTGGCCGGTCAAGACATCGTTTGGCGCGAGGGTGGTCACGAAGCCGGTGGTTTTGCCGATGTCGATGGTGATCGTTTGACCGTTGGCCAACGACACGGTCACTGGCGAAACGGTTACCGGCGCACCGACAGTGGCGGTGTAGGTGACGGTGCCGCCTTCAGCCGCGGAAGAAGTCGCGGTCAGGCTGACGGTCGAAGTGTTGATGGTGTCGGTTACATCGGTAACCGCCGCTGCCGGGTCTTTGACCAGGTTTTCGAAGTTGCCGCCAGTCGCGTCCTTGATGGTCGCTTCTACCTTACCGGCATCTTTGTAGACGTCATCGGCAGGTGCTTTTACGGTCACGGAACCGCTGGTGGCGCCGGCGGCGATGGTGATCACCGCGCCGTTGCTCAGGGTCACGGTCACTGGCGTACCAGCAGCGTTGGTCAGGTTCGCGGTGTAGACAATCGAACCGCCTTCGGCTACGGAGTCTGTAGCAGTCAGGCTGATAGTCGTGGTATCCGCCGAGTCGGTAACCGAGGTGTCCGCCGACTTGCCGTCTACGTCCAGCTTCTCGTAGTTACCGCCCTTGGCATCATCAATTTTGACGCTCAATGAACCGCCGCCAGCCAAGGCGTCGTTCGGTGCAACGAAGTTCACGCTGGCAGAACTGGCGCCAACCGGAATGGTGATGGTCTGGCCGTTGGTCAGCGTCACGACAACTGGCGAACCGGTCACAGGCGCAGTGACGGACGCGGTGTACACCACGGTGCCGCCTTCCGCGACAGAGGACGTGGCGGTCAGGCTGACCGTCGACGTATCGACGGTGTCAGTCACATCAGTCACGGCCGCAGCCGGGTCTTTGACCAGGTTTTCGAAGTTGCCGCCAGTCGCGTCCTTGATGGTCGCTTCGACTTTACCGGCGTCTTTGTAGACGTCATCGGCTGGCGCCTTGACGGTCACGGAGCCGGCAGTCGCACCAGCGGCTATGGTGATCACCGCTCCGTTGCTCAGGGTCACGGTTACTGGCGTGCCGGCCGCATTTGTCAGGTTGGCGGTGTAAACGATCGAGCCACCTTCAGCCACCGAATCAGTCGCGCTCAGGCTAAGAGTCGTAGTGTCAGCTTTATCGGTAACCGAGGTATCCGCCGACTTGCCGTCAACATCCAACTTCTCGTAATTGCCACCCTTCGCATCGTCGATTTTGACGCTCAACGAAGCGCCGCCAGCCAAGGCATCGTTCGGTGCAACGAAGTTAACGCTGGCGCTGCTGGCGCCAATCGGGATGGTGATGGTCTGGCCGTTGGACAAGGTCACAACGACCGGCGAACCGGTCACAGGCGCAGTGACGGACGCGGTGTACACCACGGTGCCGCCTTCCGCGACAGAGGACGTGGCGGTCAGGCTGACCGTCGACGTATCGACGGTGTCAGTCACATCAGTCACGGCCGCAGCCGGGTCTTTGACCAGGTTTTCGAAGTTGCCGCCAGTCGCGTCCTTGATGGTCGCTTCGACTTTACCGGCGTCTTTGTAGACGTCATCGGCTGGCGCCTTGACGGTCACGGAGCCGGCAGTCGCACCAGCGGCTATGGTGATCACCGCTCCGTTGCTCAGGGTCACGGTTACTGGCGTGCCGGCCGCATTTGTCAGGTTGGCGGTGTAAACGATCGAGCCACCTTCAGCCACCGAATCAGTCGCGCTCAGGCTAAGAGTCGTAGTGTCAGCTTTATCGGTAACCGAGGTATCCGCCGACTTGCCGTCAACATCCAACTTCTCGTAATTGCCACCCTTCGCATCGTCGATTTTGACGCTCAACGAAGCGCCGCCAGCCAAGGCATCGTTCGGTGCAACGAAGTTAACGCTGGCGCTGCTGGCGCCAATCGGGATGGTGATGGTCTGGCCGTTGGACAAGGTCACAACGACCGGCGAACCGGTCACTGGCGCGGTGACGGACGCGGTGTAAACCACGGTGCCGCCTTCAGCCACGGTGGACGTGGCCGTCAGGTTGACGGTCGATGTGTCGACGGTGTCGGTCACATCAGTCACCGCCGCTGCCGGGTCTTTGACCAGGTTTTCGAAGTTGCCGCCAGTCGCGTCCTTGATGGTCGCTTCGACCTTGCCGGCGTCTTTGTAGACGTCATCGGCAGGTGCCTTGACGGTCACGGAACCGCTGGTGGCGCCGGCGGCGATGGTGATTATGGCGCCGTTGCTCAGGGTCACGGTTACAGGCGTGCCGGCAGCGTTGGTCAGGTTCGCGGTGTAGACGATCGAGCCGCCTTCAGCGACCGAATCGGTTGCTGTCAGGCTAAGGGTTGTAGTGTCAGCCGTATCAGTCACCGAGGTGTCCGCCGATTTGCCGTCGACTTCCAGCTTCTCGTAATTGCCACCCTTCGCATCGTCGATTTTGACGCTCAATGAAGCGCCGCCAGCCAGGGCATCGTTCGGTGCAACGAAATTCACGCTACCGGAGCTCGAACCGACCGGGATGGTGATCGTCTGGCCGTTGGACAGTGTCACCACAACCGGCGAACCGGTCACAGGCGCGGTGACGGAAGCGGTGTAAACCACGGTGCCGCCTTCGGCCACGGACGAAGTCGCGGTCAGGCTGACCGTCGAGGTGTCGATGGTGTCGGTGACGCTGGTCACGGCTGCAGCCGGGTCTTTCACCAGGTTCTCGAAGTTGCCGCCAGTAGCATCCTTGATGGTCGCTTCGACTTTGCCGGCGTCTTTGTAGACGTCATCGGCCGGTGCCTTGACGGTCACGGAGCCGGCAGTCGCACCCGCGGCGATGGTGATCACCGCACCGTTGCTCAACGTCACGGTCACCGGCGTGCCGGCCGCATGGGTCAGGTTCGCCGTGTAGACGATCGAACCGCCTTCAGCTACGGAGTCAGTCGCGCTCAAGCTCAGCGTCGTGGTGTCCGCGCTGTCGGTCACTTTGGTGACGACGGCCGAGCGGTCGGTGTCGAGTTTTTCGAAGTTGCCACCAGAGCTGTCTGCAATCGCTGCCCTGACGGGCGAGGCACCGGTGTAGACGTCATTCGGCACGGTGTACGGCGCCGAGCCGCTGGACTCGCCGGCCTTGATGTTGATCACCAGGCCGTTGTTCAGGGTCACGGTCATGGCCGTGCCGGCCGGATGGCTCAGCGTGGCGGTGTAGGTGATCTGGCCACCTTCGCCGACGGTACTCACATCGGCACTGAGTTTTAGCGTGGTGGTGTCGATGGTGTCGTTGACGGTCGTGGTGTGCGTGGTCTTGCTGACGTCGAGTTTTTCGAAGTTGCCGCCGTCGGTGCTGGTGATGCCGACGGTGATCTTGCTGCCGTCCTTGTAGACGTCATCGGCCGGCGCCGGGACGGTGATGAAACCCGACTTGTCGCCGGCCTTGATCACGACACTCTCGCCGTTGCTCAGTTTGACCGTCATGTCAGTGCCGGCGGCATTGCTGAGTTTGACGGTGTAAGTGATGGTGCCACCCTCGACCACGTAGTCGCTGGCGGTCATGGTCACTTTGGTGGTGTCCAGGGTGTCGCTGATGGCGGTCGAGGTCGGGGTCTTGTCGGCGACCAGATTCTCGTAGTTGCCGCCGGCGACATCCTTGATGGCATTGGTCAGCGGCTCGTGGCCGACCAATGCGTTGTTCGGTGCTTTAACGGTGATCGAAGCATTGCTTTCACCGACCGCGATGGTGATTTTTTCACCATTGGCCAACGTGACAACCACGTCCTTGCCAGTGACCGGCGCGGTGACGGAAGCGGTGTACACCACGTTGCCGCCTTCGGCCGTGGCAGGCGTTGCCGTCAGACTGACCGTCGATGTATTGATCGTGTCAGTCACTTCAGTGATGGCTGCTGCCGGGCTAGTCACGAGGTTTTCGAAGTTGCCGCCGCTCGCGTCCTTGATGGTCGCTTCGACTTTGCCGGCGTCTTTGTAGACGTCATCGGCCGGTGCCTTGATGGTCACGGAGCCGACAGTCGCGCCAGCCGCGATGGTGATCACCGCACCGTTCGACAGGTTCACGGTGACCGGCGTGCCGGCGGCGTTAGTCAGGGTTGCGGTGTAGACGATGGAACCGCCTTCAGCGACCGAGTCAGTAGCGCTAAGGCTAACGGTGGTGGTGTCTGCTGTATCAGTAATCGAGGTGTCAGCCGACTTGCCGTCGACGTCCAGCTTCTCGTAGTTGCCGCCCTTCGCATCATCGATTTTGACGCTCAGGGATCCGCCGCCGGCCAATGCATCGTTCGGCGCGGTGAAGTTCACGCTGGCGCTGCTGGCACCAACTGGAATGGTGATGGTCTGGCCGTTGGACAAGGTCACAACCACCGGCGAGCCGGTCACTGGAGCAGTGACGGATGCGGTGTAAACCACGGTGCCGCCTTCAGCGACAGAGGAAGTCGCGGTCAGGCTGACCGTCGAAGTGTCGACGGTGTCGGTAACGTCACTGACAGCCGGAACAGTGCTCGGCACCAGGTTCTCGAAATTGCCGCCAGTCGCGTCCTTGATGGTCGCTTCGACTTTGCCGGCATCTTTGTAGACGTCGTCTGCTGGCGCCTTGACCGTCACAGAGCCGACAGTCGCGCCGGCCGCGATGGTAATCACGGCGCCGTTCGACAGGTTCACGGTCACCGGCGTGCCGGCGGCGTTGGTCAGGGTCGCGGTGTAGACAATCGAACCGCCTTCAGCGACCGAATCCGTTGCGCTCAGGCTCAGGGTGGTGGTGTCTTTGACGTCGCTTACCGAAGTGACCGCCGGGGTTTGATTCGCCACCAGGTTTTCGTAGTTGCCGCCGGTGGTGCCGTCGATTTTCACGCTCAGCGAACTGCCGCCGGCCAGGGCATCGTTGGGTGCAACGAAGTTCACGCTAGCCGAACTTGCGCCGACCGGGATGGTGATGAACTGGCCGTTGGACAGGACCACAACAACCGGTGAGCCGGTCACTGGCGCATTGACCGAAGCGGTGTAAACCACCGTGCCGCCTTCGACCGTGCTGGCCGTGGCAGTCAGGGACACGGTGCTGTTGTTGATGGTGTCGGTCACGTCGGTGACCGCTGGGGTCTTGTCGGCCACCAGGTTTTCGAAGTTGCCACCGGTTGTCTTGGTGATGCTGGCGTCGACTTTGCCCGCGTCTTTGTAGACGTCATCCTTTGGCGCGGCGAAGTTCACCGAGCCGGTGGTGGCGCCCTTGGCAATGTTGATCACCGCACCGTTGCTCAACGTCACGGTCATGGCAGTGCCAGCGGCGTTGGTCAGGGTCGCGGTGTAGACAATCGAGCCGCCCTCGGCGACCGAGCCGGTGGCGCTCAGGCTCAGGCCGGTGGTGTCGGCCGAATCGGTAACGGTGGTGACCGCCGGCGAATGGTTCGTGACGACTTTTTCGAAGTTGCCGCCGTTGTGGCTGGCAATCGTTGCCTGGACTTTGCCGCTGTCGATGTACGGCGTGTTGGCCGGTGCGGCGAAGTTGACCGAGCCGGTGGTGGCGCCGGCGGCGATGTTGATCACCGCGCCGTTGCTCAACTTCACGGTCATTGCCGTGTCCGTCGGGTTGCTCAGGGTGGCGGTGTAGGTGATCTGGCTACCTTCGCTCACGGTATGGCTGGCCGACAGAGACAGGGACGTCGTGTCCACCGTGTCTTTGACGGTGGTGCTCACGGACGCCTTGCTGATGTCGAGTTTTTCGAAGTTGCCGCCGCTGGCGTCAGTCATCTTGACGGTGAGCTTGCCGGCATCCTTATAGACGTCGTCGCTTGGCGCCGCGATGGTCACCGAACCGCTGGTCTTGCCGGCCGCGATGGTGATGGTCTCGCCGTTGCTCAGCTTGACGGTCACCGGGGTTTGCGCGGCGTTGGTCAGGGTCGCGGTATAGGTGATGTGCGAACCTTCGAGCACAGACTTGTCAGCGCTTAGGGTCAGTTGTGTGGTGTTAGTGGTGTCGGCGACGTTGGTCACGGCCGGATTCGGGCTGGTGACCAGGTTTTCAAAGTTGCCGCCAGCGGCGTCCTTGATGGTGACTTCCAGTTTGCCAGCGTCTTTGTAGACGTCGTCTTTCGGTGCGTCGACGGTCACGGTACCGGTAGTTTTGCCGGCCGCGATGGTGATCACGGCGCCGTTGCTCAGGGTCACGGTGACCGGGGTGCCGGCCGGATTGGTCAGGGTCGCGGTGTAAACGATCGAGCCACCCTCGTTGACGTTGCCAGTGGCGGTCAGCGACAGGGTGGTGGTGTCGACGGTGTCGGTCACGCTGGTGCTGACCGGGGTTTTATCGGCGACCAGGTTTTCGTAGTTGCCGCCGCTGACGTTGGTGATCGAATTACTCACCGGTGCGTGGCCGCTCAGCACATCGTTGGAGACGACGGCATTGACGGTGCCGCTGCTGGCGCCGACCGCAATGGTGATGGTCTGACCGTTGGCCAGCGTCACGATCACAGGCGAACCGGTGACAGGTGCACCGACCGAGGCGGTGTAAACCACGGTGCCGCCTTCAGCCACAGTGCTTGTGGCGGTCAGGGTGACGGTCGACGTGTCGAGGGTGTCGGTGACGCTGGTCACGGCGGCTGCCGGGTCTTTGACCAGGTTTTCGAAGTTGCCGCCAGTCGCGTCCTTGATGGTCGCTTCGACTTTGCCGGCGTCTTTGTAGACGTCATCGGCGGGTGCCTTGACGGTCACGGAACCGCTGGTGGCGCCGGCGGCAATGGTGATTACGGCGCCGTTGCTCACGGTCACGGTCACAGGCGTGCCGGCAGCGTTGGTCAGGTTCGCGGTGTAGACGATGGAACCGCCTTCAGCGACCGAATCGGTTGCCGTCAGGCTAACAGTGGTGGTGTCCGCCGAGTCAGTCACTGAGGTATCCGCCGACTTGCCGTCGACATCCAGCTTCTCGTAATTACCGCCCTTCGCATCGTCGATTTTGACGCTCAACGAAGCGCCGCCAGCCAAGGCATCGTTCGGTGCAACGAAGTTAACGCTGGCGCTGCTGGCGCCAATCGGGATGGTGATCGTCTGGCCGTTGGACAGCGTCACGACGACCGGCGAACCGGTCACCGGAGCAGTGACGGACGCGGTGTAAACCACGGTGCCGCCTTCAGCCACGGAAGAAGTCGCGGTCAGGCTGACCGTTGAAGTATCGACGGTGTCGGTCACATCAGTCACGGCCGCAGCCGGGTCTTTGACCAGGTTTTCGAAGTTGCCGCCAGTCGCGTCCTTGATGGTCGCTTCGACCTTACCGGCGTCTTTGTAAACGTCATCGGCGGGTGCCTTGACGCTTACGGAACCGCTGGTGGCGCCGGCGGCAATGGTGATTACGGCGCCGTTGCTCAGGGTCACGGTTACAGGCGTGCCGGCAGCGTTGGTCAGGTTGGCGGTGTAGACGATGGAACCGCCTTCAGCTACGGAGTCTGTAGCAGTCAGGCTGATAGTCGTGGTATCCGCCGAGTCGGTAACCGAGGTGTCCGCCGGCTTGCCATCAACGTCCAGCTTCTCGTAGTTACCGCCCTTGGCGTCGTCGATTTTGACGCTCAGGGAACCGCCGCCCGCCAAGGCGTCGTTCGGTGCAACGAAGTTCACGCTACCGGTGCTCGCACCGACTGGAATGGTGATGGTCTGGCCGTTGGACAGGGTCACCACAACTGGCGAGCCGGTCACAGGCGCAGTAACGGACGCGGTATACACCACGGTGCCGCCTTCGGCGACAGAGGAAGTCGCGGTGAGGCTGACCGTCGAAGTGTCGACGGTGTCGGTCACATCGGTAACCGCCGCCGCCGGGTCTTTGACCAGGTTCTCGAAGTTGCCGCCAGTCGCGTCCTTGATGGTCGCTTCTACCTTACCGGCGTCTTTGTAAACGTCATCGGCGGGTGCCTTGACGCTTACGGAACCGCTGGTGGCGCCGGCGGCAATGGTGATTACGGCGCCGTTGCTCAGGGTCACGGTTACAGGCGTGCCGGCAGCGTTGGTCAGGTTGGCGGTGTAGACGATGGAACCGCCTTCAGCGACCGAATCGGTTGCTGTCAGGCTAAGAGTGGTGGTGTCCGCAGAATCAGTCACCGAGGTGTCAGCCGACTTACCATCGACGTCCAGCTTCTCGTAATTACCGCCCTTCGCATCGTCGATTTTGACGCTCAGCGAAGCGCCGCCCGCCAAGGCGTCGTTCGGTGCAACGAAATTCACGCTGCCGGAGCTCGATCCAACCGGGATGGTGATCGTCTGGCCGTTGGACAGCGTCACGACGACCGGCGAACCGGTCACCGGAGCAGTGACGGACGCGGTGTAAACCACGGTGCCGCCTTCAGCCACGGAAGAAGTCGCGGTCAGGCTGACGGTCGAGGTATCGAGGGTGTCGGAGATGTCAGTCACTGCCGGAACAGTGCTCGGCACCAGGTTCTCGAAGTTGCCACCAGCCGCGTCCTTGATGGTTGCTTCAACCTTGCCGGCATCTTTGTAGACGTCATCGGCTGGTGCCGGGACGCTCACGCTGCCAGTGGTCGCGCCAGCCGCGATGGTGATCACCGCGCCGTTCGAAAGGGTCACGGTGACCGGCGTGCCAGCCGGATTGGTCAGGGTCGCGGTGTACAGAATCTGGCCGCCCTCGGCCACTTCGGTGGACGCCGACAGGCTCAGGCCGGTGTCGTCCCTGGAGTCGGTAATGGTGGTCAGCGCCGGCTCGGTGCTCGGGGTCAGCTGCTCGAAATTTCCGCCGGTGGTCCCGGTGATGGTGGTGCTGACGGTGCTGCCGTTGTTGTAGACATCATTGGCGGCGGTATCGACGGTCACGCTGCCGGTGGTCTTGCCCGCTTCGATGGTAATGACCGAGCCATTGCTCAAGGTCACGGTCATCGGCGTGCCGGCCGGGTTCGTCAACGTGGCGGTGTAAGTGATCTGGCCGCCTTCGACGACGGTGCCAGTGGCGGTGAGACTCAGGCCGGTGTTGTCGACCGAGTCGGTAATGGTGGTGACTGCTGGCGTGGTGCTCGGGGTCAGCTGCTCGAAATTACCACCGGTGGTCCCGGTGATGGTGGTGCTGACGGTGCTGCCGTTGTTGTAGACGTCATTGTCCGCGGTATCGACGATCACACTGCCGGTGGTCTTGCCCGCTTCGATGGTGATGACCGAGCCATTGCTCAAGGTCACGGTCATCGGCGTGCCGGCCGGGTTGGTCAGTGTCGCGGTGTAGGTGATCTGGCCACCTTCGACGACGGTACCAGTGGCGGTGAGGCTCAGGCCGGTGTTGTCGACCGAGTCGGTAATGGTGGTGACTGCTGGCGTGGTGCTCGGGACCAGGTTCTCGAAGTTGCCGCCGGTAGCGCCAGTGATCGTGGTGCTGACGGTGCTGCCGTTCTGATAAACGTCATTCGCCGCGGTGTCGACGTTCACGGTGCCGGTGGTTTTGCCGGCTTCGATGGTGATGGTCGAGCCGTTGGACAGGGTGACAGTGACCGGCGTTTGAGCCGGGTTGTTCAGAGTGGCGGTGTACGTGATCTGCCCGCCTTCGGTGACCGTCGAACCCGCTGTCAGTGTGAGGGTGGTGGTGTCCGGCGAGTCGGTAATGGTGGTCACGGCCGGGGCCGGGTTTGGCACCAGGTTCTCAAAATTGCCGCCGCTGGCGCCGGTAATGGTGGTGGTGACCGTGCTGCCGTTGTTATAGACGTCGTTGGCCGGTGTCGACACGTCAACGCTGCCAGTGGTTTTGCCGGCTTCGATGGTGATGGTCGAACCGTTGGACAGGGTGATGGTAACCGGTGTCTGCGTCGGGTTGGTCAATGTGGCGGTGTAGGTAATCTGGCCGCCTTCGGTGACGTTCGCGCCAGCGGTCAAGGTGACGGTGGTGGTGTCGACGGTGTCGGTAACCTGGGTCACGGCCGGAGTCGTCGGCGGGGTAACGGTGATGCCGTTGCCGCCCGTGGTGCCGGTGACGGTCACGTTGATCTGGGTCGAGTCGTTATAGACGGTGTCGTTAGGCGCGAGCGGGACGTTGACGGTGCCGGTCAACTGGCCAGCCTGAATCACGATCACCGAGCCATTGGACAGCGTGATGGTCAGGTCGGTCAGCGGTGCCTGGGTCAGGGTCGCGGTGTAAACCAGTACGCCGCCCGCTTCGGTAATGGTCGGCGTGGCGCTCAGGCTCAGGGTCGAATCACGCTGAACGTTGGCGCTGGTGTCGGCCGTCAGGCCACCGGTGGTGAGCTGTGCAGCCTGTGCCGCAGTGCTGAGGCCCGCAGTCGGGAAACCAATGGTCGGGTCGACCCGGCCAGCAGTTGCATCCAGCATCACGAAGCTGTGACCGCCACCTGCCGCGCCACCCGAGCCCGCAGCTGTCGGGCCGGCTGCGGTGGCTTCGAGTTCAGTGGTCGGGTCGGCACCCGCAGCGATGGCTTGCTGCAGCTCTTCAACCGATGGCGCGGCTTGTGCAGTGGCTTCTGACAAGTCAGTGCTGGAATCCGGGTCGCTGGCACTCCATTGAGTGTCGCGGCCCAGGTCCAGGGTCCGGCCGTCAGCCAGTTCGAGCGTAACGGCGCCCGCCGCGCCAGTGTCTACCTGATCGCCGACAAACAACCGGTCGCCTTCAACGAGTACGCGGCGAATGCCCTCTGGGGACACCGCGAAAACTTGACCAACAATGCTTTTGACGATGGCAACAACACTGCTCATTGAAGACTCTCCGGGTGTCACGTTCAGTTGACTTCCATGAACCTGATGGCGTGTTCGCCACATCAGTCTGGACGTTCTTTCAAAATATAAGAGGCACAACCTTGACGCGATTAATCGTCAACAAATTGGCTATATTTTTTCGCTATAAACTATATGCCAAACTATTGACCTTAGTGTTGTCATCCTAAACACTCGCCCCCGTAATGTCACATTGATATTTAGGTAACTACCTGCACCACAGAGTGTGACTCAGCTACAAATTCAAACTTTCCGACACACGGTCATTCCGATGGTCATCATCCGATGCAGCGGCACGTTCTGCAGTGATTCAAGACAAGTAATTCCGGGAAATTCCAACCATGCGTTTGCACCTGTTCAAGGCTTTACCCTTCGCCCTTGCCGCCAGTTTTGTTCAGGCGCAGTCACTTCCGGAGGCCATGCAGCAGGCGTTGGATGTCCATCCGGAAATCCAGGCAGGTGTTAATAGTCGATTGGCCGCGGATTATCAGTTAAAGGCAGCAAAAGGTGGATACCTTCCGCGGGTCGATCTGCTGGGCGGTTATGGTCGCGAAGGCACTGACAGCGTCACCACGCGCGCTGCCGGTAACGACAATCACTGGGAAACCTTGAACCGTAGCGAGTCAAGTTTGCGTCTGTCGCAAATGGTCTTTGACGGTTTTGCGACGTCCAGTGAAGTGGGGCGTCAACAAGCCACCGTTAATTCTCGCGCATATTCCCTGCTGGGCACATCCGAACGCACCGCGCTGACCGTGGCTCAGGTTTATCTGGATGTACTGACCCGTCGCGAATTCGTGCGCCTGGCCACAGACAACCTGAAAAGCCACGAACGCATTTTCGACCAGATCAAATTGCGCACCCAGCGCGGCGTCGGCAGCGGTGCCGACCTCGATCAGGCCGAAGCGCGTATGGCCCAGGCTCGCAACAACCTGATCACCGAACAGACCAACCTGGCGGACGCCGAGACCAACTTCCTCAGTGCCGTGGGCCAGATGCCCGATCAACTGGAGCGTCCTGCGGATTTCCTCGCGCTGTTGCCGGCCAACTTGAATGAAGCCCGCGCGCAAATGCTGGAAAACAGCCCGATCCTGCGTTCTGCCGAGTCCGACATCGCCGCAGCGGAGAAACAGTACGACGCTGCCAAATCGTCCTTCTATCCGCGCTTCGATGCTGAACTGGGTCGCTCCGCCGACAACGATCTCGACGGTCAGAACGGTCACAGCAACGAATGGCAGGCCATGTTGCGCATGCGCTTCAACCTGTATGCCGGCGGCAGCAACAAGGCTGATCTGGAATCCAAGTCCTACCTGTCCAACCAGGCGCTGGATATCCGTAATAACGCCCTGCGCGTATTGAACGAAGAGCTGGGCCTGGCCTGGAACGCGTTGAACAACGCCAACGCTCAAGTGCCGATCGCTCAGCAATATGTCGATCACAGCACCAGCGTGCGCACTGCGTACCAGAAGCAGTTCAGCCTTGGCGAGCGCACTTTGCTCGACCTGCTCGACAGTGAAAACGAACTGTTTACCGCTGCCCGTCGCCTGGCGGAGATCAAAAACATTCAGTTATTTACTCAGTACCGAATCAAGGCGACCATGGGCGAGTTGCTCAGGAGCCAGGGAGTGGTCGCACCGTTGGCATCCGTTGTGCAAAACGACGTGAAGCCCAGGGTCCAGCTACCCGGGATGAATTGAGTCTTCCCTTTTTTACTGTTAGCCAAGAGTGCCGAGCGTGGAATCAGAAGTCAGTCGAGTTCAACTCATTCATGATCCACGCGCGCTGCACGACGATCCGCTACTGGATGGTCTGCTAGCCCTTTGCACCCTGCACCAAAAGCCGGCCAGCGCCGCGATGTTGACCACCGGCCTGCCGTTGCCCAAGCAGCGCCTGAGCGTTGAACTGCTGCCCCGCGCCGCCGCTCGCGCCGGCCTGCAAGGGCGCGTGCTGGTGCGCAAGCTGGAGCAGATTCCGGCGATAGCGATGCCGGCGCTGTTGCTGCTCAAGGATGGTCGCAGTGCCGTGCTGCTTGGCTGGCACGGTGAAGACCAGGCCCGCCTGCTGATCAGCGAAAGCGACGGTGGCGAAAGCCTCGTCAGTCGCGAACTGCTGGCCGACGATTACATCGGCAAGGTGTTCTTCGCTCAACCCCAGCACAAATTCGACGTCAATCACGGCACGCTGATCCCGCGCGCGCGCTCGTGGTTCCGCGATACCCTCAAGCGTTCGCGCTGGCTGTATGCCGACGCCATCGCCGCCAGTTTCCTGATCAACATCATCGCCATGGCCGCGCCGCTGTTCGTGATGAACGTCTACGACCGCGTGGTGCCGAACCAGGCTGAATCGACGCTGTGGGTGCTGGCCATCGGCATCACTGGCGCTTACCTGTTCGACCTGATCCTCAAGAGCCTGCGCAGTTTGTGCCTCGACCTGGCCGGGAAGAAAACCGACCTGATCATCTCGGCGACGTTGTTCGAACGCATCGTCGGCATGGCCATGAAGTACCGCCCGGCCCGGGTCGGCAGCTTCGCCCAGAACATCCATGAGTTTCAGAGCCTGCGCGACTTCCTCGCCTCGCTGACCCTGACCAGCCTGATCGACCTGCCGTTTACGCTGCTGATCTTCATGGTCATCGCCATTCTCGGCGGGCACTTGGTGTGGATTCCGGTGCTGGCGTTCCCGATTGCCTTGCTGATCGGCTATGCGCTGCAGAAGCCGTTGGTGGCGACCATGGAGCGAACCATGGCCCTGGGCGCCGAGCGCCAGTCGAGCCTGATCGAAACCCTCGCCGGCCTCGATGCGGTGAAGGTCAACAACGCCGAAAGCGAACGCCAGTATCAGTGGGAACAGACCATCGGCACCCTCAGCCGCCTCGAGCTGCGGGTGAAAATGCTCTCCGGGTTGGCGATGAACATCACCTTGCTGATCCAGCAACTGGCCGGGGTGATCATGATTGTCTTCGGCGTGTACCAGATCATCGCCGGCAACCTGAGCATGGGCGGTCTGATTGCCTGCTACATGCTCAGTGGTCGCGCGCTCAGCCCGCTGGCTTCGTTGTCCGGCCTGCTGACCCGCTACCAGCAAGCCCGGGTGACCATGACCTCGGTCGATCAAATGATGGAGCTGCCGCAAGAGCGCAACTTCGAAGAGCGCCCGTTGAGCCGCAAGGTGCTGCAAGGCGCCATCGAATGCCGGCAGATGAACTTCACTTACCCGAACCAGCAGAACGCGGCGCTGAACAACATCAACCTGAGCATCAAGCCGGGCGAGAAAATCGGCATCATCGGTCGCAGCGGCTCGGGCAAAAGCTCCCTGGCCAAACTGCTGGTGGGTCTCTATCAACCGGACGATGGCGCCTTGCTGGTGGACGGCGTCGACATCCGTCAGATCGACGTCAGCGAATTGCGCCACAACATCGGCTACGTGGCGCAGGACATCCAGCTGCTGGCCGGCACCCTGCGCGACAACCTGGTCTCGGGTGCGCGCTATGTAGAGGATGAAATGGTGCTGCAAGCCGCCGAACTGGCCGGCGTGCACGAGTTCGCCCGTCTGCACCCCCAAGGCTATGAACTGCAAGTCGGTGAGCGCGGGCAGAACCTGTCCGGCGGTCAACGCCAGAACGTCGCCCTGGCCCGTGCGTTGCTGCTCAATCCACCGATCCTGCTACTCGATGAACCGACCAGCGCCATGGATAACACCGGCGAAGAACGTCTCAAGCAACGCCTCGCCGCAGTGATCGAAAACAAGACCGTGGTGCTGGTGACGCACCGGGCATCGCTGCTGTCGCTGGTGGATCGCTTGATCGTCATCGACCGTGGACAAATTCTCGCCGATGGCCCGAAAGCCGCCGTGATGGAAGCGTTGAAAAAGGGGCAGATCAGTGTTGCTTAAGTCGGGTTTCAAGGATTCGATCCGCCGTTATTTCAAAGGCTCCGAGTCGCTGCATGGCCAGCCTCTTCCCGAGGTCAATAAAGCCCTTATCGAAGACGCTCCGCGTGTAGTGCGGCTGACGATCTGGGCGATCATCGGTTTCTTCGTGTTCCTGATGCTCTGGGCCAATTACGCGGTGATCGACGAAGTCACCAAGGGCGACGGCAAGGCGATTCCGTCGTCGAAGATCCAGAAAATCCAGAACCTTGAGGGCGGTATCGTTTCGGAGCTGTACGTCACCGAAGGGCAGATTGTCGACGCCGGCGCGCCGCTGATTCGTCTAGACGACACACGCTTTGCCTCCAACGTTGGCGAGACCGAAGCCGATCGGCTGTCGATGCTGCTGCGCGTGGAGCGCTTGAGCGCCGAGGTCGATGACCGTCCGCTGAACTTCCCCGCCGATGTGCTGAAGGCAGTTCCCGGTCAAGCGGCCAGTGAAGAGTCGCTGTACATCAGCCGTCGTCAGCAACTGCACGATGAGATCGGTGGTTTGCAGGAACAGTTGATCCAGCGTCAGCAAGAGCTGCGCGAATTCACCTCCAAACAATCGCAGTACCGTAATGGGCTGTCGTTGCAGCGTCAGGAAATCGCCATGTCCGAGCCGCTGGTGGCCCAGGGCGCGGTGTCGCCGGTTGAGGTGTTGCGGCTCAAGCGTGCCGAGGTCGAAACCCGTGGGCAACTGGACGCCACGACACTGGCGATCCCTCGTGCCGAATCGGCGATCAAGGAAGTGCAGCGCAAGATCGACGAGACGCGCGGCAAGTTTCGCAGCGAAGCCCTGACCCAACTCAACGAAGCCCGCACCGACCTGAACAAGGCCCAGGCCACCGGCAAAGCGCTGGAAGACCGGGTCAGCCGGACGCTGGTCACTTCGCCAGTGCGCGGCATCGTCAACAAGCTTTTGGTGAATACCATTGGCGGCGTGATCCAACCGGGCAGCGACCTGGTGGAAATCGTACCGCTGGACGACACCTTGCTGGTGGAAGCGAAAATTCGCCCGCAAGACATCGCGTTCCTGCATCCGGGCCAGGAAGCGACGGTGAAGTTCACGGCGTACGACTACACCATTTATGGTGGGTTGAAGGCCAGGCTTGAACAGATTGGTGCTGACACCATCACCGATGAAGACAAGAAGACCACGTACTACATCATCAAGCTGCGCACGGATCGCAGTCACCTGGGGACGGATGAACAGCCTTTGCTGATCATCCCGGGGATGGTGGCTTCGGTGGATATCATTACTGGCAAGAAGACCGTGCTGAGCTATCTGCTCAAGCCGATTATCCGGGCTCGGGCTGAAGCACTGCACGAGCGGTAAGAAAACAAACCAGTGGCGAGGGAGCTTGCTCCCGCTGGGACGCGAAGCGGCCCCCTCTTGATCCCAAAAAAGGGACTGCTTCGCAGTCAAACGGGAGCAAGCTCCCTCGCCACAGGTGATTCATTGCCTGTTCTGCCATATCGTTATTCGCTAACGGTATTTAAATTTCAATTCTTATACCTATAAAGTCACTCTCCTGCGTACCTGCCGACCAATCGGCGCGCCGCACGACACGAACCAACACGGGGCCTCCGTGAGTTTCTTGATCGACGTGCGCGCTTTGAAGCGTGCCGTGCGTGGGAGTGATTTTTATGTCAGCCGTCTCTGCGTCACCCGCAATCGCGCCACAAACCTTCGATATTCGCCCGTTCAGCGGCGCTGTCGGTGCCGAAATCATCGGTCTGGACCTGTCCCGCCAGATCAATGATCAGGATTTCGCCCGTATCCACCGCGCGCATCTTGATCATCATGTCGTGGTGTTCCGCGACCAGCGCATAACCCCCGAGCAGCAAATTGCTTTCAGCCGTCGATTCGGCGTATTGCAGATCCATGTGCTCAAGCAGTTCCTGCTGGCCGGCCACCCGGAAATCCTCATCGTTTCCAACATCATCGAAAACGGCCAATCCATTGGCCTCGGTGACGCCGGCAAGTTCTGGCACTCCGATCTTTCCTATAAAGAATTGCCGAGCCTGGGTTCGATGCTGCACGCCCAGGAACTGCCCTCCGAAGGCGGTGACACGTTGTTCGCCGACATGCACAAAGCCTGGGACAACCTGCCCGACGCGCTGCGCAAAGCCGTTGAAGGTCGTTCGGCGGCGCATTCCTACACGGCGCGCTACAGCGAGACCAAATTCGAAGGCAACTGGCGCCCGACCCTTACGCCGGAGCAACTGGCTCAAGTGGCCGAAGTGGTCCACCCGATCGTCCGCACGCATCCGGAAAACGGCCGCAAGGCGTTGTTCGTCAGCGAAGGTTTCACCACCCGCATCGTTGGTTTGCCGGAAGACGAGAGCAAGCAACTGCTGGAAGAACTCTATGCCCACAGCGTGCTGCCGCAAAACATCTACCGCCATCAATGGCAGGCCCACGACCTGGTGTTCTGGGACAACCGCTCGCTGATCCACCTCGCCGCCGGATGCCCAAGCCATCTGCGCCGCAAGCTGTATCGCACCACCATCCAGGGCGACGCGCCTTTCTGATTTGTCGGAGAACTCCCATGTCCAAACGTCTTCCTTTCGCGCCGCTGGCCGCTGCCATCGGTTTGGGATTCAGCCTGATCGCTGGCAGTCTGGTGGCGCCGACCGTGGCCCACGCCGAGGGTGAAATCCGCATCGCCGAGCAGTTCGGCATCGTCTATTTGTTGCTCAATGTGGTGCGTGATCAGAACCTGATCGAGAAGTACGGCAAGCAGGAAGGCATCGATATCAAAGTCGACTGGACCCAGTTGTCCGGTGGCGCGGCGGTCAACGACGCGCTGCTCTCAGGCTCGATTGATATTGCTGGTGCAGGCGTCGGTCCGCTGTTGACCATCTGGGATCGCACTCACGGCAAGCAAAACGTCAAAGCCGTCGCCTCCCTCGGCAACTTCCCGTACTACCTGGTGAGCAACAATCCAAAGGTTAAAACCATCGCCGACTTCACCGAAAAGGACCGCATCGCGGTACCGGCGGTCGGCGTTTCGGTGCAGTCGCGCTTCCTGCAATACGCGGCCGCCAAGCAGTGGGGTGACAAGGAGTTCAATCGCCTCGACAAGTACACCATTGCCGTACCGCATCCAGACGCCACGGCCGCGCTCATCGCCGGCGGCACCGAGTTGAGCGGGCACTTCTCCAATCCGCCATTCCAGGATCAGGCGCTGGCCAACCCCAACGTTCATGTTGTGCTCAACACCTATGACCTGCTCGGCCCGAACTCGCCTACGGTGCTTTTCGCCACCGAGAAATTCCGCGATGAGAACCCGAAAACCTACAAGGCGTTCGTCGAAGCACTGACCGAAGCGGCGCAGTTTGCCCAGAACGATAAAGGCGCCGCAGCCGACACCTACATCCGCGTCACCAAGGCAAAAATTGACCGTGCCGCGTTGCTGAAAATCATCGATAACCCGCAGTTCGAATTCAGCGTCACGCCGAAAAATACTTACCCATTGGCCGAATTCCTGTACCGCGTCGGCGCAATCAAAACCAAACCGGATTCGTGGAAGGATTACTTCTTCCAGGACGCCAAACCGTTGCAAGGGAGCTGATCGAGATGAACGCCCCTTTGCCAGGCTACACGGCCAGCAACCCGATCGCAGCAGCCGAGGCGCTGCTGTCCGTCGACCATGTCAGCCTGGAATACCGCACGCCGCAACGTGTGGTTCGGGCGACGCATCAAGTGAGTTTTGAAATCGATCCGGCGGACCGTTTTGTGTTGCTGGGGCCGTCGGGTTGCGGTAAATCGACACTGCTCAAAGCGGTCGCCGGATTCATTCAACCGTGCGAGGGCGAGATTCGGCTGCAAGGGCAAACCGTTCATGCGCCGGGGCCCGACCGGATTGTGGTGTTCCAGGAATTCGATCAACTACCGCCCTGGAAGACCGTCAAACAGAACGTCATGTTTCCGCTGCTGGCCTCGAAAACCCTCAAGCGCAAAGAGGCCGAAGAACGGGCGCTGCACTACCTGGACAAGGTCGGTCTGGCGGCGTTTGCCGATGCCTATCCGCACACCTTGTCCGGCGGCATGAAGGCGCGCGTGGCGATCGCCCGGGCGTTGGCGATGCAGCCGAAAATCCTCCTGATGGACGAACCCTTCGCCGCCCTCGATGCGCTGACCCGGCGCAAGATGCAGGAAGAATTGCTGCTGCTCTGGGAAGAGGTGCGCTTCACGCTGCTGTTCGTCACGCACTCCATCGAAGAAGCGCTGGTGGTGGGCAATCGCATTCTGTTGCTGTCGCCGCATCCGGGGCGGGTGCGCGCGGAAGTCCACAGCCATCAATACGATTTGCACAGTCTCGGCGGCGTGGCGTTTCAGGAATCGGCGCGACGGATTCATCGCTTGTTGTTCGATGAAGGCCAGTCGCCGGAAACCGAGCGTGAGCTGGATTTTTCCGACATTCGCATCGCTTATTGAGCCTTTGAGAGGATTGCCCGATGAGCCATTTATCATCTGTGCGTGAAGAATTCGAAACCGTTTTGCAGCCATTGACCAGTGTGCCGGTGGAGCGGGAATTGCCCCTCGGCCAGCGCCTCTGGCAACAGGCCTGGCTGCGCAAAAGCCTGATCCTGATTTTGCTCGCAGTGCTGTGGGAGGTGGTTGCCCGCGTTCAGAACAACGACCTGCTGCTGCCGAGTTTTCTGCAAACCGGCAGCGCGCTGTATGACGGTTTGCTCAGCGGCGAGTTGCTGGGCAAGGTCTGGATTTCGCTGGTGGTGTTGCTCAAGGGTTACTTGATCGGCATCGTCCTGGCGTTTGCCCTGACCACGTTGGCGGTGTCGACGCAGTTCGGGCGCGATCTGCTGAGCACGTTGACCTCGATGTTCAATCCGCTGCCGGCGATTGCGTTGTTGCCGTTGGCGCTGCTGTGGTTTGGGCTGGGGCAGAACAGCCTGATTTTCGTGTTGGTGCATTCAGTACTTTGGGCCCTGGCGCTGAATACCTATGCCGGGTTTCTCGGCGTCTCGGAAACCCTGCGCATGGCCGGGCGCAACTACGGCCTCAAGGGCATGCGCTTCGTGCTGTTCATCCTGATCCCGGCGGCGCTGCCGTCGATCCTTGCCGGGTTGAAAATCGGCTGGGCGTTTGCGTGGCGTACGCTGATTGCCGCTGAACTGGTGTTTGGCGCTACCAGCGGCAAGGGTGGGTTGGGCTGGTACATCTTTCAGAATCGTAATGAGCTGTACACCGACAAGGTGTTTGCCGGGTTGGCGGTGGTGATTTTGATTGGGTTGCTGGTGGAGAACCTAGTGTTTGACACGCTGGAGCGAGTGACCGTTAAGCGCTGGGGAATGCAGCGCTAAGTTTCGCAGCGTCTGAACCGGCCCCATCGCGGGCAAGCCCGCTCCCACAGGGTTCTGTGTCGAACCCAAAGTCTGCATCCATCGGAGATCACTGTGGGAGCGGGCTTGCCCGCGATGGGGCCGGTACTACCAACACATCACTTGAGGGTTGTTTGCTAGCATTGCGTCTGAATCAACCCAGCCCAGACACGAGTGCTCAGCATGCAACTCCCGGACATGAACCTGTTAGTCGCCCTCGACGCCTTGCTCGATGAGGGCAGTGTGGTGGGCGCCGCGCGGCGGATGAACCTCAGCCCGGCGGCCATGAGCCGGACACTCACGCGTATCCGAGAGGCCATCGGTGACCCGATTCTGGTGCGCGCCGGTCGTGGTTTAGTCCCGACGCCCAAGGCGCTGGAGCTTCGCGAGCAAGTACGCGAGGTCGTGGAGCAGGCCGCGTTGCTGTTCCGCTCGGCCGATGCGGTGGAGTTGGGTTCGTTGCGCCGTCGGTTCAGCATACGGGCCAATGACTTTTTCGTCGGCGTCTACGGCGGCAAGCTGTTTGACACCCTGGACCGCCAGGCGCCGCATTGCGAGTTGCGCTTCGTCCCCGAAGGCGATGGCGACGATGAAGCGCTGCGCGAAGGGCGGATCGACCTGAGCATCAGCAATACCCGGCCGCTGACCCCGGAAGTGAAGGTTCAGAATCTGTTCTCCACTCATTTCGTTGGTCTGGTTCGCGAGGACCATCCGCTGTTCGACGAAGAGATTACAGCCGAGCGCTTCGCTGGTTTCTCCCACATCAGCATGTCCCGTCGCGGCATTGCTCGCGGGCCGATCGATGCCGCACTCAATGCCCTTGGGCTGGAGCGGCGGGTGGCGGTGATTGCGCCGAGTTTCCACGCAGCGATGTTTGCGTTGCCGGATTCCGACCTGATTTTGCCGGTGCCCAAGGAAGCGTTGTTGAGTGTGCGACGTCTGGGTTTGAAGCTGCGCTCGTTTACCCTGCCGATTCCCCTGCCCACCCTGATGCTGACCCAGGCCTGGCACCCGCGCTTCGACAAGGACCCGGCGCATCGCTGGCTGCGTGAAACGCTCAAAGCCTGCTGCGACGAGACCTGGCTGGCCGCACAACCATCTTGAAGTTCACCCCCAATCCCTGTGGGAGTGAGCCTGCTCGCGATAGGGCCATCACATTCAACATGGATGTTGACTGATCCACCGCTATCGCGAGCAGGCTCGCTCCTACAGAGGGTTCTGTATTGCTGCGTCGGGCGCACTTATAACCTGCCAATAAGTCAATTTTCGTAAGGTCCCGCGCTTCTTAAAATGCTCCGGTATTCAACCCCCGGAGCTTGCAGTCAATGATTTCCCTCACGGTCACGGCACCTCTCGCCGCGGCCAGTCCAGCCGCCGTTACGCCGCCCGTCTTCGGCCCGCGGATCATCATCGGTTTGGTAGGCGTGTTGCTGGCAGTGCTGGTGTCGGGCCTCAACGAGATGGTGACCAAGGTCGCGCTGGCGGACATTCGCGGCGCATTGGCCATCGGCTATGACGAAGGCACCTGGCTGGTCGCCAGCTACACGGCGACCTCGGTAGCGGCCATGGCCTTTGCGCCATGGTGCTCGGTGACGTTCTCGCTGCGGCGCTTCACCCTCTGCGCCATCAGCGCCTTCACCCTGTTGGGCGTGTTGTGCCCGTTCGCCCCGAATTACGAAAGCCTGCTGCTTTTACGTACCTTGCAAGGCTTGGCCGGCGGCGCACTTCCGCCGATGCTGATGACTGTCGCGCTGCGCTTTTTACCGGCCAACGTGAAACTTTACGGTCTGGCGGGCTATGCGCTGACGGCCACCTTCGGCCCAGGGCTCGGCACCCCTCTGGCCGGTTTGTGGACCGAGTACGTCGGCTGGCAATGGACCTTCTGGCAAATCATCGCTCCGTGCCTGATTGCCATGGCGGCCGTGGCCTACGGCTTGCCGCAGGACCCACTGCGTCTGGAGCGCTTCAAGCAGTTCAACTGGCGCGGTTTGCTGCTGGGGTTTCCGGCGATCTGCATGCTGGTAATCGGCATTCTGCAAGGCAATCCGCTGGATTGGTTCGAGTCGAGCCTGATCTGCGCATTGCTCGGCGGCGGGCTGTTGATGCTGGTGCTTTTCCTGATCAACGAATGGTCGCAGCCGATCCCGTTTTTCAAGATGCAGATGCTCGGCATCCGCAACCTGGCGTTCGCCTTGCTGACATTGGCCGGGGTGTTGGTGGTGTTGCTGGCGGTGATCATTATTCCGTCCAGCTACCTGGCGCAGGTCCAGGGTTATCGCCCGGTCCAGACCGCGCCGATCATGTTGTTGGCAGCCCTGCCACAGTTGATTGCGCTGCCGTTGGTGGCGGCGTTGTGCAACCTGCGCTGGGTCGATTGCCGTTGGGTACTGGGGCTTGGTCTGAGCATGTTGGCGCTGTCGTGCATCGGTGGTTCACAGCTGACGTCGGTGTGGATTCGTGATGATTTTTACGCGCTGCAATGGCTGCAAATCTTCGGTCAGCCCATGGCCGTGCTGCCGCTGTTGATGCTCTCCACCGGCAGCATCACACCGATGGAAGGCCCGTACGCCTCGGCTTGGTTCAACACCGTGAAAGGCCTGTCCGCGGTGGTGGCCACCGGGGTGATTGAGGCGTTGACCACATCGAGACTGCATTTCCATTCGACCATGCTGGTGGACAACCTCGGCAACTCCCCTCTGGCCGACAGCGACAGCGCTGGCCTTGCCCATCGTCTGCATGAGCAAGCGGTGGTGCTGACTTCATCAGATCTTTATCTGTGCATGACCGGCGTCGCGCTGGCGCTGATCCTGCTGATTTTCTGGCTGCCGACGCGGATTTATCCACCGCGCGCACCGACATGAACGCTTCACTGAAACAGAAGGTTTTTATGACGACTCAAACAAAGCAAAAAGTGACTGTCGGCGTCGCCGCAGTGGTGGCGGTCGGCGTGCTGATTTATCTGCTGGCGCCAGGCCTTTTCGGCAAACGCACGCAGCAGAACACCAACGATGCGTTTGTCTCGGCGGACTTCACCCTGGTGGTGCCTCGCGTAGCCGGGTTCATCAAGGAGGTGCTGGTGGAAGACAACCAGCAGGTCAAAGCCGGGCAGTTGCTGGCATTGATCGATGACCGCGACCTGCGCGCCGCCGCCCAAGCCGCCGACGCCGAGACACTGGTGGCCAGGGCGCAATTGCAAAACGCTCGGGCGACCCTTGAGCGCCAGGCTTCGGTGATCGCCCAGGCCCAGGCCACGGTGGTGTCGGCCAAGGCTGAAATGGCCTTTGCCGAGCATGAATTGAACCGCTACAACCACCTCGCCGGGGTCGGTGCCGGCACGGTGCAGAATGCTCAGCAAGCGCGCACGCGCATCGATCAGGCCGCCGCGCGGTTGGCCAACGTCACGGCGGTGCTGGCAGCGGAGCGCAAGCAGGTGGAGATCCTCACGGCTCAGCGCGATGCGGCTGACGGCGGATTGAAGCGGGCGCAAGCGGCGCTGGAAATGGCCAGCTACGAGCTGTCTTACACGCGCATCGTTGCCCCTCAGGACGGCATGGTGGGCGAGCGGGCGGTGCGGGTCGGCGCCTACGTGACGCCGGGCAGCAAGATTCTGGCGGTGGTGCCGCTGGCGCAGGCTTACGTGGTGGCCAATTTCCAGGAAACACAATTGACTGACGTGAAGCCGGGACAGGACGTGCAGGTGCATGTCGACAGCCTCGGTGGAGAGGTTTTGACGGGGCGCGTCGAGAGCATCGCGCCGGCCACCGGGGTGACCTTTGCTTCGATCAAACCGGACAACGCCACAGGCAACTTCACCAAGGTTGTGCAGCGGATTCCGGTGAAGATTGTTCTGGAACCGGGTCAGGCATTGGCCGAGCGGTTGCGGGTGGGGATGTCGGTGGAGGCGAGGATTGATACGGCGAGCGTGGTGTCGCGTGAGGTGACTAAGCGATGAAGGTCTTTGTTGACTGGGCTGACGTCATCGCGAGCAGGCTCGCTCCCACAGGAGATCTCCTTTTGACCAGAGATTTTTTGCATTACACAGATCCAATGTGGGAGCGAGCCTGCTCGCGAAGAGGCCGGTGGCCTCAACTCACCTTGTGCGCCTTGCTGGTCATGAGCCTTACAGCCTGCACCGTGGGCCCCGACTTCCAGAAACCTCAACCCCAACAAATCGCCGAGTGGTCAAAACCGTCCAAAACCGCCGCCAGTGAAGCCGTACCCACCGACATGAACGAGCGCTGGTGGGAAGTCTTCAACGACCCGAAACTCTCGGCCCTGACCCAGCGTGCCCTGACCGACAACCTCGACCTGAAACTCGCCAGCAGCCGCTTGCAGCAAAGTCGCGCCGCACGTCAGGTGATCACCGCCGACCGTTATCCGAACACCGCCGCCACCGGCAGTTACGGGCGCAAACGCAACAGTGGCGAAGGCCTGAACGACCCATCGGGCCACAACGGCGACTCGGCGTTCAACCTCTGGGACGCAGGTTTCTCCGCGTCCTGGGAACTGGATTTTTGGGGCCGCGTGCGCCGCGAAACCGAAGCCGCCGATGCGACCCTGGAAGTCGCGGAAAACGATCGCCGCGGTGTGCTGCTGTCGGTGCTCGCCGAAACCGCTCAGGACTACATACAACTGCGCGGCGTACAAAGCACCCGGGCTGTCACCGAACAAAACCTCGACGTCGCCCGCCACAGCCTGAAACTCTCGCAACTGCGTCTGGCCGACGGCGTCGCCACTGACCTGGACGTCGCCGAAGCGGCCGCCCAAGTCGCCGCCATCGAATCGCGCCTGCCCGCGTTGGAACAGCGTCAGTCGCAACTGATCAACGCCCTGAGCTTGCTGATGGGCGAACCGCCGCAAGCGCTGCACGCCGAGTTATCCACAGACACTCCCGTGCCGCCAACCCCGCGTCAGGTCGCCATCGGGCTGCCGTCGCAGCTGGCCGAGCGCCGCCCGGATATCCGTCAGGCCGAAGCCCGCTTGCATGCCGCCACCGCGAGCATTGGCGTGGCCAAGGGTGACTTCTATCCGCGGATTACCCTGTCCGGCAACATCGGTTCACAAGCCATGCAGCTGAGCGATTTCGGCTCCTGGGGCTCGCGCGCGTTTGGCATTGGCCCGCAATTCAGTCTGCCGCTGTTCGACGGCGGCCGTTTGCGCGGGGTCCTGAATCTGCGCGAAGCTCAGCAACAGGAGGCCGCCATCGCCTACCAGCAAACCGTACTACGCGCATGGCATGAAATCGACGATCAACTGACCGCCTACAACGCCAGCCAACTGCGCCGCGACAGCCTCGCCGAAGCCGTCCGCCAGAACCAGATCGCCCTGCGCACTGCGCAGCAGCAATATGTGGAAGGGGTGGTGGATTTCGTCAACGTGCTGACCGTTCAGGGCGCGTTATTGGCGACTCAGGAGCAGTTTGTGGAGAGCTCGACCGGGGTTTCGCTGGCGATGGTGGGTTTGTATAAGGCGTTGGGCGGGGGATGGGAGTCGGTGTATCCGTTGGCTGGCGTCGTTACCAGTAATCCGGTTTGATGGCAGGTGTTTTACGGGTTGGCACGCGTCCCGGGAACTGGTGTGACTGCAACTCTTCTGCAGAGATGACTCGACGCATCCAATGGGAATGTTCCTTTAGCGAACCTGGTGAAGGACAGTTCAATTCAGCTCGATGCGGAAGAATGACCCCGATAGTTATGTCAGGAAAATCTTCGCGAATAGCTTTAAGGGCTGGAGTCATGTCTGTGTCGCTGGAAACCAGTACGAGTTGTTCAATACGGTCATGCACTTCAAGAGCGGCTTGCTTGGTAGCAGTGCGGTACATACTGATCGCGATGTGAACATCCGTTTCTTTCTCTTCAAGCTTCCAAATGTCGACCTTGTCTTGACGGGAAGCACCTGTTTTCCTGTCTATGAAGCGCGGAGCTTTCGCCGGTTCGAGCGAGTGCCGGCCATAGTGCACTACTACTTTGGTCGCTTTCAGTGCTCGCACATAGGAGTCTTGAGCCTCTTTCGAGATTCTGCCTCGAGTGGCGAGTATCGGTTTGACGGAGGAAGTGAAGTAATCAACGGAGATGATTGAGCTTTGCGGGTTTTCGATATGTGCGACATGGGCCAGCAGGCCTTTGAGGTTTAGCCACTTATAGGGAGTGCCGGCGAGCAACCCGTAAAACAGATTGTAGCCATCAACAAAAAAAGCGGTGCGCACAAACTTAATCCTCAAAAACGAAAAAACCGGCCTAAGCCGGTTTTTTCACCCCAACGGCCAGAGAACTGAATCTCTGCGTACGGGGTTGAGTTGGAGCAATCCTAAGTGGTGCTCGCCACGCACGTCAATCACCGATTGACCAGGCGCTACACGACGGCATGCGCTCCAACGCCGGCGAGTCAGTTTTGATCACCGGCCTAGGCGATGGTCAAGGCGTTGTTGGCCTGAGTTGTTAGTGATTGCTACAGGAAAAGTGATGATGTGCTGCATTTCGATATAAGTTTGAATTGTCGACCGCTGCTCTCCGTAACGACTGAATGTATGTTCCCAATTTGATGTGGGATTTATTACCGAGGGGTACTAAAGGAAAGCCCAAGTATCTGTGCTGAGAAATCTGGCTATTTTGAAACAGCACATTTCCATCCAATGCCATCTATCCACTTGACGCCCACCCACCCTGTCATAGACTCCGCTCATCCGTCAGGGAGATACGGTTATGCGGCGTGTTCGTTTTTGGGTTATTGGATTGACCTTGGTTGCATGCGCCGTTCAAGCGCAAACGCCCGCGTCAGAGGATCCGCTGTTGGACAACAGCGCCACTGGCAGCAATGCGACGGCCAGCAGCGAAGCCCGTGGTGTGTTGCGTGCCCGGGATCAGGCGGTGCTTGCCAGCGAGTTATCCGGGCGTCTTGTCGAGTTGCCGTTCAGTGAGGGCGAGTCGTTCAAGAAGGGCGATACGCTGGCGCGTTTCGATTGCTCGGCTTATCAGGCCCAGCTCAATGCGGCGCAGGCGGCCAGCCGTGGCGCGGGTGAAGAGTTGTCCCACAACAAACAGCTGGCGGCGTTGAATTCGGTTGGGCGTTTTGAAGTGGCGCGGGCCGAAGCCAAGGTCAGCGAGACCCAGGCGCAGTCTCAGGTTTATCAGGTTCAGGTCAAACGCTGCAGCGTGCTGGCGCCGTTCGATGGCCAGGTCGTCGAGCGCAAGGTCAAGCGCTATGAAAGCGTGGCTGCCGGTACGCCGTTGCTGGACGTGGTCGACAACCGCACCCTGGAAATTCATCTGCTGGTGCCGTCACGCTGGATGGCCCGGCTCAAGCCTGGCGAGACTTTCAGCTTTGTCCCCGATGAAACCGGTCAGCCGCTGGATGCCACGGTCAAGCGCCTTGGTGCTCGAATTGACGAAGGCAGCCAGACCTTGCTGCTGGTCGCGACGCTGCCCAATGCCAACGGTTTGCTGGCCGGCATGAGCGGCACGGCGCGTTTCGCGGAGCTTAAATGAACGCGCCCGTTACGGGCGGTGCTGAACAAGTCTTCGCCAGGTTTCTTGATCTCGAACACCTGACCCGCGCCGCTCGCACGCCTGCACAATTGGCCTACAGCCTGGTCAATGACGGGCAGGCGTTGTTTGGTTTTCGTCACGCGGCGCTTCTGATTGCCGGCAAAGTGCAAGCGGTGACGGGTGTCAGTGCGGTGGACCCGAATGCGCCGTTCGTGGCGTTCGTCGAGCAGGCCGTGGCGCAACTGTTCAAGTCCGGTGTGCTGAAGCAGGCACGGGTGATTCCAGCGAGTGGGCTCAGCGAAGCTATTCAAGCCGATTGGCAAAGTCTTTCCGCAGCTCAGGTGTTTTGGCTGCCGCTGATCGATCACCAGGGCGAGATGTTTGGCGGTCTGTGGCTGGCGCGGGATCTGCCGTGGAATCCTTCCGAGCAAGTGCTGCTGTCGCAACTGGGCGACACCTACAGCCACGCCTGGCTGGCGCTGCAACCGCGCAAACCGTGGCGGCTGCGCTGGACCCGCAAACGTCAGGTAGCACTGGTCGCAGCGCTGTTGCTCGCGTTGCTGATCCCGGTACGCCAATCGGTGCTGGCGCCGGCGGAAGTTGTTCCGTTGGGTGGCCGCGTGGTGGCTGCGCCACTGGATGGAGTGATTGCCGAGTTCCTGGTCAAACCCAATCAGACGGTAAAAGCCGGCGACCTGTTGCTGCGCTTCGAAAGCACGACGCTCAAGGCCCAGGCCGACGTGGCCGAGCGCGCCTTGGGTGTGGCTGAAGCTGAGTTGAAAGCCAATTCCCAACGCTCGTTCGCAGACGCCGAATCCAGCTCGAAAATCGATCTGTTGGCTGCGCGAGTCGAGCAAAAACGCGCCGAACGGGATTACGCCCGCGAACTGCTCAAACGCAGTGAAGTCCGCGCCGAGCGGGGCGGTATCGCGGTGTTCGCCGACGCCGAGCGCTGGACCGGTAAACCGGTGCAGACCGGAGAGCGGCTGATGGAAATTGCTGACCCGACCCAAGCCGAGTTGCGCATCGAGCTGGCGGTGGGCGATGCGATTGCCCTTGAACCGGGCGCACAAGTCGCATTGTTTCTCGACAGTGATCCTTTGCAACGGCACCTGGCCAAACTCGAACGCTCGGCCTATGAGGCGCAACCTACCGCTGCCGGACAATTGGCTTATCGTCTGGATGCGAATTTCGAGGGCGCACCGCCGCGTATCGGCCTGCGCGGAACCGCGAAGATTTTCGGTGACCGTGCACCGCTCGCGTTGTACCTGTTGCGTCGACCACTGGCCGGGTTACGCCAGAGTGTGGGGCTTTAGATGAGCCTGCCGAGCCTGCGGGCCGACTTGCAATTGTCCGTGGCGACCCCGGCCCTCGATGGTTCGCCCCGCTGGACCCTGGCCGACCCGGTGTGCGGGCGTTATTTCAAACTCGGCGCCGCCGCGATGCGTTTGCTGCGTCATTGGTCGTTGGGTGATCCCGAGCAAGTGCTGCGCGCCGCCAACCGCGAGCCCGGGTTGCCGCTGGATGGCGCGGAGCTTGAGCAGTTGCTGGGCTTTTTGCGTGGCCACGATCTGATCAGCGCGCTCGATCCGCAACAGCGTGCCAGTTACAGCCTGAAGGCGGCGGCCCAGCGTCAGACGTTGTGGCAGATTCTGCTGCACCAGTACCTGTTTTTCCGCATTCCGCTGTGGCGCCCCGACGCTTTTCTCAATCGTGCCTGGCCGTGGCTGGAACGCTTCGGCCCGCGAGCGCTGCGCTATGGGCTGCCGGCGACGTTGGTGCTCGGAGTGTTTCTTGTGTCCCAGGACTGGCAGCGGTTTATCGCCACCTTCCCGCATCTGTTCAGCCTCGGCGGCGCGCTAGCGTTCGGTGTGGCGCTGTTTTTCGCCAAGCTCTGTCACGAGTTCGGCCACGCCTTCATGGCCAAGCGCGCGGGTTGTCGGGTGCAGAGCATGGGCGTGGCGTTCATGGTGTTGCTGCCGATGTTTTACACCGACGTCAGCGACGCCTGGCGGGTCAATGATCGCCGCGCGCGGTTGCTGATCGGCGCCGGCGGGGTGTTGGCGGAATTGCTGCTGGCCAGCATCGCGCTGCTGATCTGGTCACTGCTGCCGGACGGCCCCGGACGTACCGCCGCGTTCATGCTCGCCAGTGCGACCTGGATCACCACGCTGGTGATCAACCTCAACCCGTTCATGCGTTTCGATGGCTATTTTTTGCTCAGTGACTTCTGGGAAGTGGACAACCTTCAAGGGCGAGCCTTTGCCTTGTGTCGCTGGCGGCTGCGTGAGTTTTTGTTTGGTTATGGAGTCGCCGCGCCGGAGCCGTGGTCGCCGAAGATGCAGCGCCGATTGCTGATCTGGGGCTATGGCGCGTGGCTGTGGCGTGCGGCGTTGTTTTTCGGGATTGCCCTTGCGGTCTATCACCTGTTCTTCAAGGTGTTGGGGATTTTCCTGATGCTGGTGGAGCTGGTGTGGTTCATCTTCCTGCCGATCTTCAGCGAGTGGCGGCAATGGTGGAGCCGACGGGAGCAGGCGCATGCCTCCCGCGTGTTGCTCAGTGGTCTGGCCTTGCTCGGGCTGATGTTACTGCTGGTATTGCCGTGGCGCAGCGCGGTGGAGCTGCCGACGATGCTGGAAGCGGGACGCGCCAGTGCATTGCACGCGCCGGTCGCGGCGCGAGTCAAAACGGTGAATGTGCATGACGGCCAGGTGGTTGCGCAGGGCGAGGTGCTGATCGAGCTGGAGTCACCGGATCTGGACTCGCGCCAGGCCATCGTACGTCGCGAAATCCAGATCCAGCAGTTGCAGATGCGCCGTCAGGCCAGTCGTACCGAAACCGCGGCGGACGCCGGTATCGTCGAGCAACGCCTGGCTGAGGCGGTGGCCGACTATCGCGGGCTGGCCGCCCAGCGTGAACGTCTGCTGCTACGCGCGCCCCATGCCGGCACCGTGCGCGATCTGTTGCCCCAATTGATGGTCGGTCGCTGGCTGTCGACCAAAGATCCCCTGGCGCGGGTCGTCGAAGACGGGGCGCGGTTGCGCGGCTATCTGGCCGAAGCTGAACTGTGGCGCGTTGCGCCGGGGGCCACCGGGCGGTTCATCGCCGATGATCCGATGCACCCGGCGATCGCCGTGCAATTGACCGAAATCGATACCAATGGCGCGGCCTATGTCGATCAGGAGGCGCTGACGTCCGATCACCACGGGCCGATTGCCGTCCGCCGGGATGCGCATCAACGGGCTGAGCCGGTGCAGGGACAATACGGGGCGCGGTTGAGCACCCTCGAAGACGCACCGACGCCGAGGCAGCCCTTGCGCGGCGTGGTGGTGTTGCAGGGCAGTGGCGAGTCGTTGTTGGGCGTGGCCTGGCGACGCATGGCTGCGCTGGGTGTCAGGGAAAGTGGTTTCTAAGGAGAGCAGCGATGGCGAATACCGATTCAGTGGCGGCCGATGGCTTGGTGGTTCGGCCCTCGCGGACCAGTGATGGACCTTTTCTGCAGCGTCTTTACCAGGCAGCGCGGCCGGATCTGCAGTGGATCGACGGTGAGCAGGAAGTGGTGGAGCAGGTAGTCGCCCTGCAGTTTCAGGTGCAGGAACAGGGTTTGGGCGAGCGTTTTCCCAACGCAATGCATTACGTGATTGAAAAGCTCGACACGGCCATCGGTGCGCTGACCACTGATTTTGGCCCCAATGAAATTCGTGTGTTGTACCTGGCGTTCATTCCGCAGGCCCGCGGCCAGGGTTATGGCCGCACGGTGCTGCAAGGCGTGCAGAAAGCCGCGCAACAGATTCGCTGCCCGGTGGCCACGGTGGTCTGGGCCAACAATCCCCATGCACGCCAGCATTACCTGGCGCTGGGGTTTCAGGTTGAAGAGCAAAACCCGGCGGCGGAGCGGTTGGTGTGGTACCCACAAGTTTGAAACCACCACCAACCCCTGTGGGAGCGAGCCTGCTCGCGATGGCGGTGGTTCATTCACATTTATGGTGACTGACACTCCGCTATCGCGAGCAGGCTCACTCCTACATTAGGATTCGGTGTGTTCAGTTGAAGGCGATGTAGAAATACCCCACGCCCGGGTCACGTCCCATGGCCGGCACTCGGGAGACAAAAATGTCTTCCACCGGACCCAGCTCGGGCAACTCCAACGCGCACAACCCATCAACAAACGCTGTGGGTTCCAGGCTATTGAACTCGACACTGAACGGCACACGCTCGCTGTTCGGCATCCGCGAACGGGGCGTTTCTTCAAGCGTGTCGATGTGGATCGGCAATTCACTGCCATCCGGCAGCCGCAGCACCCGCGTCTTGCCCAGCAGAGCCTGAAAGTGTTGGCTTTGAACCTGATGCAGCATGGCGTCACTCCAAAATTCAAAAGTGGCCGGGGGATTGGCATCCCCCGGCCAGACCTCAGTTGCGCGAAGGGAACAACCCGTTCAAGGCTATGCTGAAGTTGAGCACCAGAAACGGGTTCATCGTTTCCATGGGCAAGCCGTTACCCGCAGACGAGATTTCACCCGTCACGGCGGTCGCCACGCCCTTGAGCGGTACGGCCGCAGCGCCTTGTGCGTCGGAGAAGATGCTCGCCGAACCCGGGCCGCCGCCCGAAGCGCCGATGTACGAGTTGGTGGCGGTTGGCGTGGTGACCGGGTTGCTCGCCGGGCTGGCCAGTTGCAGGGTGGTGGTGGCCGTGAGCCCGGACAAGGCGTGGGTGTGATTAGGCAGGTTGGTGATGGTCGCGGTGACGTTCTCGGTCCCGGAGAATTCGCCGATGACGCGCGGAGTCAGGTTCAGGCCGTTACCCATGCAGACCGGCATTCGGCCTTGCAGGTTGGGTAGCATGAAGTTGGTGGAGCCATTGCCTCCGAAGTTGACGCCCAGCAGGGCGAATAGCGCGTTGTATTGTTGGACCGCCAGCGTCTGGCCGTTGCACAGTGCCCAGCCGTTGGGGGCGAAGTTAAAGGCGAAAGGCTGAATAGTGCCCATGAATACTTCCATAGTTCCTCATCCCTCAGGTTAGTTGTCTGGCGCGCCACGCAGGTGGCCCGGACCTCCGGGCACATCGTTGCGAACAGCCGACTCCATTCATCTCCGTGGCTGGGTCACGCCAAGCCAGAGCGTAGTAGATCCGCAAGATTGCCGAATGTCGTTGGTCGCAAAGCCAGCATCGACGACGGCGCTGCCGCTGTCTTACATTGATTGCGAGCTTCATGTTTTTTTCCGGCAATCCTGAGGGGGAGGCAATGGAGGCGCACAGAGAATTGTCGCTTGACGGCACCCAAGGCCCGCACGCAGCCCCCGGCGCCTGGGCGGCTGTTTTGCGTCTGCTTCGATGGGCACACGAGCATTGGCTGTTGCCGATCCTGGCCTTGGCTGCGCTGGTACGTTTCTACGACCTGACGGCGGCGGCGATTTGGGGCGACGAAGGCTCAAGCCTGCTGCTCAGCCAATATTCTCTCGGCAGGATCTGGGTGCACGCTGCCCACGATGTCCACCCGCCGCTGTATTTCATGCTGCTGCATGGTTGGGTCGAGCTGTTCGGCGACGGTATATTTTCCATCCGCACGCTCAGCGCGTTGCCCGGGATTGCCACGGTGTGGCTCGGTGTCTGGCTGATGGACTTGATTGCCACCCGGCGCGCCGCGTTGCTGACCGGTTTGCTACTGGCGCTGCTGCCCACCGCGGTGCGTTACAGCCAGGAAGTGCGGATGTACTCGCTGCTGGGCCTGTGGCTGATCGGCGCCACGATTGCCCTGGTCTACTGGATCAAATACCCCCGGCGCACACGTTATCTGGTGGCGTATGTGCTGCTCATGAGTGCGGCGTTCTACACCCATTACTTCACCGCCCTGTGCGTGCTTTGCCACTGGCTGTATCTGGGCGTGATCCGCCTGCAGCCTGGCTACCGCTTGCGGCATATTCAACGCCCCGGCTGGTGGCTGGCGAACGTGGCCATCGTGTTGTTGTACTTGCCTTGGGTGCCGAGCCTGATCGATCTGATCCAGCACATGGATCAGCTCAAAGCCAATGGCGATGTCGGGTGGGAGGCGCCGGTCACGCTCGGCTCGTTGCCATCGATGATCTGGTCGTTTCTGATCCAGGACGATGGTGAGAACCTGCCGAAGACGATTTTCATCGCGTTGCCCTTGGCATTGCTGGCCTTGGTGTGGGTGGCGCTGGTGCGTGATCGCAGTGTCATTCGTGGCAGTGCGCTGGTGGTGATCTACACCGTTTTGCCGTTGCTGCTGGTGTTTTCGGTGTCGTTGATCTCGCCGGTGTTTATCGAACGTTACTTCACCGCCTACGCTCTTGGACTGCCGATGATTGCCGCACTGGCTATTGATCGCCTGTACTCGGGCTTCCGGGTGTTGGCCCTGACGGTGCTGGTGTTGTTTGTCGGTGTCGAATTGGTTGGCCTGAATAACAACGCCACGGTCGATAGCAACGATCAGTTCAACGTCATGGTCAACTACGTCAACCAGCACTTCGTTGCCGGTGACCGGATCCTCACCAGCGACATGCTCTGGTACCTCAGCTACGTCTACTACAACCGCACCGACGCCAAGCCGCTGCTGTACACGCCACCGTTGCCCGGTGGTGCTTCGAGCCGGCCGAATGCCTATGGCTTCGGCACGTTGGTGGCCCAGGACATTTACCTCGACAGCCTTGGCAGCTTGCCCAAAGGCACAGGACGCGTGTGGTTGGTCGGTACCGTCGGTGTGCCGGACGAGTTCGCGCCGTTGCCCGCAGGCTGGCAGAGCGTCGGTGAAACCCAGGCAGGCGGCGCCAATGCGCGCTTGTTCGTGATGCATTGAATCAGTAACAAAAATCATCCTTTTCAGATGATTTAGCTTCGATTTGATATCAAAACACTACTACTGGTACGGCCATTCATAGTCTACGCTCCGTCATACATAAAGGACTTATGACCAGGTGAAGGGATGCAGCAGTACCACTTTATCTCCGGCTTGCCGCGCTCAGGCTCGACCCTGCTTTCTGCAATCCTTTTGCAGAACCCGCGCTTTCATGCCGGCATGACCAGCCCCGTTGGCGCGCTGTTTTCCGGAGTTCTGGAACAGTGCAGCGCCGGCAGCGAGTTTGGCGCGGTGATCGATACCGATCTGCGCCGCCGTTTGCTGCGCGGTCTGTTCGATTCCTTCTACGCCGACAAGGCCGACAAACCGGTGGTGTTCGACACCAATCGGTTATGGAGTTCGCGCCTGCCGGCCATCAGCGATCTGTTCCCGCAAGCCAAGGTCATTGCCTGTGTGCGCAATGTCGCCTGGGTCATGGACAGCATCGAGCGTTTGTATCGCGCCAACCCCTTTGAAAACACCAAGCTGTTCGGCGACGCGGTCGAGCGCAACACGGTTTACAGCCGTTGCGAAACCCTCGCTCAGCGTAATCGCCTGGTGGGTTTTGCCTGGGCGGCGCTCAAGGAAGCCTATTACGGCGAGCACGCCGACTCGCTACTGATCGTCGACTACGACCTGCTGACCCAGGCGCCTGACCGGGTGATGCGGCTGGTCTACGATTTCATCGGCGAACCCTGGTTCGCGCATGACTTTGACAACCTCGCCTACGACGCGCCGGAGTTCGACCAGGCTCTTGGGGTCTCGGGCCTGCACAAGGTCAAGCCGAGGGTCGAACTGCAATCGCGGCGCACAATCCTGCCGCCAGACTTGTTCAAGCAGTACTCGGAATTGTCCTTTTGGCTCGATGGCTCAGCCAGCGCCGCCAATGTCATTCGCATGAAAGCCGATGCCGCGATCAGTTGATCGCGGCATTTTCATTTTCGCGTCACGAAAGTTCGAGTCCGGGTGAGCAGCATGTGGTGGAGCAAAGGCAAGTCACGGGTTACCCAAGGCGCACGGGCGCTGGCCTCGCCAATGATCATGTCCTTGGAGCCGCGCATGCTGTTCGACGGCGCGGTCGCCGCCACGGTGGCGGATGCCGCCCAGCCTGAGAGCCATCCCACGGCCGACGCCGCGAAAGCACCCGTGACCGATCAGCCGGTCGCCAGCAAAGACACCCACGGCCAGGCCGATGCCACGCCAGCGACAACTCCAGCTGCGGTGCCGGGCCAGAGCGTGGTGTTCGTCGATTCCCGGGTCAAGGATGCCGACAGCCTGCTCAAAGGTGTGACGCCCGGCACTCAGGTGGTTCAGCTGGATGCGAGCCGGGATGGCTTGCAGCAGATTGCCGATTATCTGGACACCCATCAGGGCACCAGTTCGGTACAAATCATTGCCCACGGCAACGCGGGCGATCTGTGGCTGGGCGACAGCTATCTGTCGGCCGACAACGTCGCAGCCCGCAGCACGGTGCTGGCAGAAATCGGCAAGGACATGAATGTCGGCGGCGACATCATGATCTACGGCTGTTACACCGCCGAAGGCCAGCGCGGCTTGAGTTTCGTCGACTCGCTGGCGCAAATGACCGACCGTGATGTGGCCGCGTCCAGCAACCGCACCGGGATCGGCGGCGACTGGAATCTGGAAATTGTCACCGGCAACATCGAAAGCGCCAACGTGCTGTCGACCACGGCCATGAGCGAGTATCAGTGGGGCCTGGCGACCTGGACCGCCACCAACAACGCCAACACCGGTGTCGGCTCGTTGCGTGCCGCCATCGCCTCGGCGCAGAACGGCGATATCGTCACCTTCAACAGCAGCATGACGGTGCAGTTGACGTCCGAATTGCTGATCAACAAGAACATCACCGTTGATGGCGACCTGAACAACGACGGCGCGGCTGACGTGATTCTCGATGGTCAGTACAGGACGCGGGTGATTGAAATTGCGGCGGGCAGAACCGTGACCCTTGATGGCCTGGTGATTACCCGTGGCCTGGTGGCGGGAACGGGCGGTAACGGTGGCTACGGCGCCACGGGGGCGATGGCCGGGGGGATTTTCAACGCAGGGATCCTGACCCTGAACAACGTCAGCGTGACCTCCAATGCCGCATCCGGCGGCGGCGGTGGTGGCGGTGTCACGGGCGCTTTTTACGGCGGTGGCGGTGGTGGCGGCGGCGGTCTGGGCGGCCAGAACGGCGGGCATGGTGGCTCGGCCGGACCGGGCACAGGCACATTGGGCGGCCAGGCGGGCAGCGCGAATGCTGGTGGTTACGGCGGCGGTTATGACGCGACCCACATGGGCGGTCGCGGCGGTACCAGCACCGGCGGCACGGGCGGTCTGGGCGTTTCCTATTACAGCAACGGCGGTAACGGCTCGACGGCCACCAATGGCACGATTTCCATTGGCGGCGGGGGCGGCGGCGCCGGCTGGGACAAGGTCGGTGGCGCCGGTGGCAACGCGGCGGGCGGGATCTACAACGCCTCTACCGGCACGATGACCATCATCGGCACGTCGAGCATCACCAACAACATCGGCGCCGGCGGTGGTGGCGGCGGTGGTGGTGGTTACGGCAGCAATGCCTCCAATGGCGGTATCGGCGGCCGGGGCGTCGGCGCGATCTGGAACAAAGGCACGCTGCTGATCACGGCCGCCAATTTCGCGGCACTGGCCGGCAATGCGGCGGGCAGTGGTTCAGGTGGTGCCGCGTTGGGTGGCGGGACAACCGGCACCTCGCCCACCGCGGTCGCGACCATCTACAACGACGGCGGCGTACTCAACACCGCGTATGCGCCACCGCCGACCGCGACCATTGTGGTCGCTGACACCGCGCTGAGCATCGGCGAAACGTCCTTGGTGACGTTCACCTTTTCCGAGGCCGTGACCGGTTTCACCAATGCCGACCTGACCATCGCCAATGGCACCCTGAGCGCCGTCAGCAGCAGCGACGGCGGCATCACCTGGACGGCAACGTTCACGCCGACCGCCAGTATTTCCGATACGACCAACCTCATCACCCTGGACAACACCGGGGTGATCAACGGCCTGGGCACTGCCGGCGTCGGTACCACCAACTCCAATAACTACGTCGTCGACACCGCACGCCCGACCGTCGGCATCGTGTTCACCGACACCGCGCTGAAGGTTGGCGAAACCTCGGTGGTGACGTTCACCTTCAACGAAGCCGTGAGCGGTTTCACCAACGCCGACCTGACGATCGCCAACGGCACGTTGAGCGCGGTGAGCAGCAGCGATGGCGGCATCACCTGGACGGCAACCTTCACGCCGACCGCCAGCATTACTGACGCGACCAACCTGATCACCCTGGACAACACAGGGCTCAGCGACCTGGCCGGCAACGCCGGGAGCGGCACCACCAACTCGAACAACTACGCCATCGACACCGTGCGCCCGACCGCGACCATTGTCGTGACCGACACGGCGCTGAGAATCGGCGAAACCTCGCTGGTCACCATCACCTTCAGTGAAGCCGTCAGCGGTTTCACCAACGCGGACCTGACGATTGCCAACGGCACGTTAACCGCCGTGAGCAGCAGCGATGGCGGCATCACCTGGACGGCGACCTTCACCCCGAACGCGAGCATCAATGACACGACCAACCTGATCACCCTGAACAACACCGGGGTTGCTGACTTGGCGGGTAACGCCGGCAGCGGCACCACCGATTCAAACAACTACGCCATCGACACGGTGCGGCCGACGGCAACCATCGTGGTGGCGGATACTGCGTTGAGAATCGGCGAAACCTCGCTGGTGACGATCACCCTCAGCGAAGCGGTCAGCGGATTCACCAACGCGGACCTGACCATTGCCAACGGCACCTTGACGGCCGTGAGCAGCAGCGACGGCGGCATCACCTGGACCGCGACGTTCACGCCGACCGCCAGCATTACTGACACGACCAACCTGATCACCCTCGACAACACCGGAGTCAGTGACCTGTCGGGCAACGCCGGCAGCGGCACCACCGACTCAAACAACTACGCCATCGACACGGTGCGGCCAACGGCATCCATCGTCGTGACGGACACAGCACTGAGAATCGGTGAAACCTCGCTGGTCACGATCACCTTCAGCGAAGCGGTCAGCGGTTTCACCAATGCCGACCTGACGATTGCCAACGGCACGTTAACGGCCGTGAGCAGCAGCGACGGCGGCATCACCTGGACCGCGACCTTTACCCCGAGCGCCAGCATCAACGACACGACCAACCTGATCACCCTGAACAACACCGGAGTCAGTGACCTGTCGGGCAACGCGGGTAGCGGCACCACTGACTCTAACAACTACGTCATCGACACGGTGCGTCCGACCGCCACGATTGTGCTGGCCGACCCCACGCTGACCGCGGGCGAAACGTCGCTGGTGACCATTACGTTCTCCGAGGCGGTGAGCGGTTTCAGCAACGCCGACCTGGCGATTGCCAATGGGACCTTGAGCGCGGTGAGCAGCAGCGATGGCGGCATTACCTGGACCGCAACCTTCACCCCAACCGTTGGCGTGAATGACCTGACCAACGTCATCACCCTGGCCAACACCGGGGTGGCCGATTTGTCCGGCAATACGGGCAGCGGCACCACCAATTCCGGCAACTACACGATCGACACTGTGGCGCCGACGGCCACCATCGTGGTCGCCGACAATGCGCTGAGAATTGGCGAAACGTCCCTTGTGACCATTACGTTCTCTGAAGCAGTGACCGGTTTCACCAACGCCGATCTAACGATTGCCAACGGCACACTCAGTGCGGTGAGCAGCAGCGACGGCGGCATCACCTGGACGGCCACGTTCACACCGACCGCCAGCATTACCGATGCGACCAACCTGATCATCCTCGACAACAGCGGCGTGCAGGCAGCCAGCAGCGGCAACGTCGGCAGCGGCACCAGCAATTCCAACAACTACGCCATCGACACCGTGCGCCCGACGGCAACAGTCGTGGTGGCGGACACTGCACTGAGAATCGGCGAGACCTCGCTGGTCACGATCACTTTCAGTGAAGCGGTCAGCGGTTTCACCAATGCGGACCTGACGATTGCCAACGGCACATTGAGCGCGGTGAGCAGCAGCGACGGTGGTATCACCTGGACCGCGACCTTCACCCCGAGCGCCAGCATCAACGACACGACCAACCTGATCACCCTGGACAACTCCGGCATCAGCGACGTGTCGGGCAACGCCGGCAGCGGCACCACCGATTCCAATAACTATGCCATCGATACGCTTCGCCCCACCGCGACCATCGTCCTGGCCGACCCGACCCTGAGTGCCGGCGAAACGTCGCTGGTAACCATTACCTTCTCCGAAGCGGTGAGCGGTTTCACCAACGCTGACCTGGCGATTGCCAATGGCACGTTGAGCGCCGTCAGCAGCAGCGATGGCGGCATCACCTGGACCGCGACCTTCACGCCGACGGTGGGCGTGAATGACGTGACCAACGTCATCACCCTGGCCAATACCGGGGTGGCCGACCTTGCCGGCAATACGGGCAGCGGCACCACCAATTCCGGCAATTACACGATCGATACCGTGATTCCTACCGCGACTATCGTGGTCGCCGACAACGCGCTGAGAGTTGGCGAGACGTCCCTCGTCACCATTACCTTCTCCGAGGCGGTAACCGGTCTCACCAACGCCGACCTGACCATCGCCAACGGCACGCTCAGCGCGGTGAGCAGCAGCGACGGCGGCGTGACATGGACCGCGACCTTCACGCCGACCAACACCATCACCGACGCCAGCAACCTGATCACCCTGGACAACACCGGTGTGCAAAACGCCTCGGGCAACGTTGGCAGCGGCACCACCGACTCCAACAATTACGCCATCGACACCGTGCGCCCGACGGCCACTATCGTCGTGGCGGACACCACGCTGGCGCTGGGCCAAACCTCTCTGGTGACCATCACCTTCTCCGAGGCGGTCAGCGGTTTCACCAACGCGGATTTGACCATCGCCAACGGCACACTGAGCGCGGTGAGCAGCAGCGATGGCGGCATCACCTGGACGGCGACGTTCACGCCGACCGTGAGCGTCAACGATGCGACCAACCTCATCACGCTGGACAACACCGGGATTGCTGACCTGGCCGGCAACGCGGGTGCGGGCACCACCGATTCGAACAACTACGTGATCGACAGCCTGCGTCCGACCGCCACCATCGTGGTCGCCGACAGCACGCTCAGCGCGGGCGAAACCTCGTTGGTGACCATCACCTTCAGCGAGGCGGTCAGCGGGTTCGACAACAGTGACCTGAGCATCCCTAACGGTACGTTGAGCGCGGTCAGCAGCAGCGATGGCGGCATCACCTGGACCGCGACGTTCACACCAACGGTCGGCGTCAGGGACACCAGCAACGTCATCACTCTGAACAACACCGGGGTGGCGGACATTGCCGGCAACGCGGGCAGCGGCACCACCAGTTCGGCGAACTACACGATTGATACGGTGCTGCCGACGGCCACCATCGTGGTGGCCGACAATGCCCTGAAAATCGGTGAAACCTCCCTGGTGACGATTACCTTCTCCGAGGCGGTGACCGGTTTCAGCAACGCCGACCTGACGATTGCCAACGGTACGTTGAGCGCGGTGAGCAGTAGCGATGGCGGTATCACCTGGACGGCGACCTTTACGCCGACCAACGCTATTACCGACACGACCAACCTGATCACCCTGGACAACACTGGTGTGCAAAACGCCTCGGGCAACGTCGGCAGTGGCAGCACCGATTCCAACAACTACGCCATCGACACCCAGCGTCCAACCGCGACGATTGTGGTGACTGACGCGGCGCTGGGCGTTGGCCAGACCACGCTGGTGACCATCACGTTCAGCGAGGCGGTCAGTGGTTTTACCAACGCCGACCTGACCATCGACAACGCCACCCTGAGCAATGTCAGCAGCAGCGACGGCGGAATCACCTGGACGGCCACATTGACACCGTTGGCTGGCATGACCGACACCAGCAACATTGTCCGGCTGGACAACGCCGGGGTTCAGGATCTGGCCGGCAACACTGGCAGCGGCACCACCGATTCCAATAACTACGTGATCGACAGCCAACGCCCGACCGCCACCATCGTGTTGAGCGATACGACCCTGAAACCGGGCGAAACCGCGTTGGTGACTATCACCTTCAGCGAGGCCGTCAGCGGTTTCGACAACAGCGATCTGAGCATTGCCAACGGCACGTTGAGCGCGGTCAGCAGCAGCGACGGCGGGATCACCTGGACCGCGACTTTCACCCCGACCCTCGGTGTAACCGATGCGACTAACCTCATCACCCTGAACAACTCCGGTATCGCGGACCTGGCCGGTAACGCCGGTACCGGCACAACCAACTCCGCCAACTACGTGGTGGAAACCCAGGTGCCGACCGCGACCATTGTGATCGCCGACAACGCCCTCAAGGCCGGTGAAACCTCAGGCGTGATCATCACCTTCAGTGAAGCGGTGAGCGGTTTCACCAACGCCGACCTGACCATCGCCAACGGCACGTTGAGCAATGTGTCGTCCAGCGACGGCGGCATCACCTGGACCGCGACGTTCACGCCAACGGTCGACGTAACGGACAGCACCAACCTGATCCGCCTCGACAACGGCGGTGTGCAAAACGCCTCGGGCAACAGCGGCGTTGGCGTGACCGATTCGAACAACTACGCCATCGACACGGCGCGGCCGACTGCGACCATTGTGGTCGCGGACAATCGCCTCGGTATCGGCGAGACCACCACCGTTACGATCACCTTCAACGAGGCAGTGTCCGGTTTCGACTTGTCAGACCTCAGCGTGGCTAACGGTGTGCTGTCCAACCTGGTCAGCAGCAACGGTGGCGTGACCTGGACGGCGACCCTGACGCCGACGGCGAACATCAACGACACCACCAACCTGATCCTGCTCGACACCGGCAACGTGGTCGACGCTGCGGGCAACGCCGGTGCCGCGATTGCGATCTCCAACAACTATGCCCTCGATGCCACGCGCCCGACCGCCACCATCGTGGTCGCCAATCCGCATTTGGGCATCGGCCAGACGACGCTCGTGACCTTCACCTTCAGTGAGGCGGTGAGCGATTTCGACCTGTCGGATTTGAGCGTGACCAACGGCGAGTTGACCAATCTGGCCAGCAGCGATGGCGGCAAGACTTGGACCGCGACCTTCACACCGACCGCGAACCTGTCCGACCCGAGCAACTTCATCGCCCTCGACACCAGCAACGTCTCGGACCTTGCCGGCAATACCGGCAATGGTGTGGCGGTTTCCAACAATTACGCCATCGACGGCGAACCGCCGACCGCCACCATCGTCGTCGCCAACCCGAACATTGGCGTCGGCCAGACTTCGCTGGTGACCTTCACCTTCAATGAGACGGTGACCGGTTTCGACCTGTCCGACATCAGTGTGGCCAACGGCACGTTGTCCAACCTGTCCAGCAGCGACGGCGGCACCACCTGGACCGCGACGCTGACGCCCACCAGCAATACCAGCAACGGCAACAACGCGATCAGCTTGAACATTACGGGCGTCAGTGACGGTTCGGGCAATGCCGGCAGCGGCTCTAGCCAGTCGAACAGTTATGCGATCAACACCGTGCCGGTGCCATCGTCGCCGATTGTGCTGGTGCCGGCGGATCCGGAGTTCCGCGCCCCGCAACCCGTGATCGTTCCTGATCAACCGAACGTGCCGCTGCAGCCGATCATTTTCACCCCGCCAACGGGCACGCTTGGCTCGCCGCTGACTTTTGCGCCGTTGTTCGAACAGCGGGTGATCGGCGACGGCATTCGGCCGCTGGGCGATATTTTCATCAACCGCGGCGCGCTGGCGCCAAGCTTCATCGCCCAGGTATTCGGCAGCAGTGACAGCGGTGGCGAAGGCTCGGGCCAGGGTTTCCTCGGCTTTGGTGGTGGCGATGGCGGGGTGTTCAGCACCAGTACGCTGTCGAGCCTGTTCAATCAGGACACCGGCAGCGAACGCGGGTCGCAGAACTCTTTCGGCAGTCATTCGATCAGGGGCGGGGATGTTTCCCAAGGACTGCGCGGCGTGTTTGGCGCGCTAACGCTCAACCAGCAATTGCAACAAATCAAAGACACCGAGCAACGGCAGGTCGACAGCCTGGCCGCGGCGTTGAAACAGGTCGGCATCAGCGAAATGCAGGCCTGAAAAAGCCTTAAAACAGTGCAGCACCCAGGGGCAGTCAAGGATGAATAGAAGTCACATGTTGTTCGGCGCCAGCCTGCTGGCGCTTGCGATAAGCGGATGTGCCGTCAAAAGTGAACCGATCGAGCGCAGCGTCAGCGAACAGCGCGCCAAGAGCGATCTGCAGAATATGTACACCGGTCAGGAGCCCCTCAGTGGTCCGCTGACCTTGCACCAGGCCATGGCCCGCGCGGTGAAATACAACCTCGAAGGCCGGCTCAAGATCATGGAAGAGGCGTTGGCCAAACGCCAACTCGACCTCGCCAGTTTCGACATGCTGCCGCGCATGGCCCTGGCGGCAGGCTATGCCGGGCGTAGCAACGTCAGCGCCTCCAGCAGCCAGAGCGTGCTGACCGACACCCAGTCCCTGGAACCGTCGACCTCCCAGGACCGCGACCGCCGGGTTGCCGACCTGACCATGGTGTGGAACGTCCTCGACTTCGGCGTCAGTTACATCAGTGCCAAGCAGCAGGGCGACCAGCGATTGATCGTTCAGGAGCGTCGGCGCAAGGTGATCAACACCATCGTCCAGGACGTGCGCTCGGCCTATTGGCGAGCGGTGGCTGCCGAACGCTTGCTCACGCAGATCGATAGCCTGATGGCGCGGGTCGATACGGCGCGCAGCAACAGCCAAAGCATGAGCACACAACGCATCGGCGATCCGATCCAGGCGTTGGGTTATCAGCGCTCACTGATCGAGGCGACCCGCCAGTTGCAAGAGCAGCGCCGCGCCTTGTCGTTGGCCAAAACCGAACTGGCGACCCTGATCAATCTGCCGATGGGCACCGATCTGAAACTGGCGACCCCGGATGACTACTCGATTCCGCAGTTGAAAGTCGGCATGGCCAGCCTCGAGCATGAAGCCCTGGCCAGCCGTCCGGAACTGCGCGAGCAGGATTACCAGACCCGCATCAGCACCGCCGAAACCCGTAAAGCCATGCTGCGACTGTTGCCGGGGTTGGAGTTTTCGGCGGGCGGGCATTACGACAGCAACTCGTTTCTGGTCAACGACAAGTGGGCCGACTACGGGGTGAAATTGACCTGGAACCTGTTCAACGTGATTTCCGCACCGGCCGCGATCAACGTGGCCAAGGCTGGCGAAGAAGTCGCCAAGGCACGGCGTCAGGCCATGTCGATTGCGGTGCTGGCCCAGCTCTACGTGGCCAACGCCAACTATCAGGAAGCACTGCATCAGTTCCAGACCAACCAGGAGTTGTCGAGCATCGACGGGCAGATTCTCGGGCAGTTGCGTAACCGACATCAGGCCGCGGGCCTCGGTGAGCTGGACCTGATCCAAGGTGAACTGAACACCTTGCAGGCGGATTTGCGCCGCGACCTGTCCTACGCCGATCTGCGTAACGCTTACGGTCAGATTTTCGCCAGCGCCGGCCTCGACCCGATGCCGGATGAGGTGCAATCCACTGAAGTCCAGTCCATCGCCACCGCCTTGGCCAACCGCGAAGCGGCGTGGGCGTCGGGCAACATCGCCGTGCCGGTGACCCATGCCCCAGTCCAATAATCTGCGGGTGCCGACCGCGAGCATCAATCGCGAACAACGGGAGGCCCGCAACGGTCACCACGGCGCGGCGATCCTGCTGACCGGTTTACCGGCGGCGGGCAAATCGACGCTGGCCCAGGCGCTGCACGCCGAGCTGTTCGAACACGGCGTGCAAAGTGTGGTGCTCGATGGCGATGGGCTTCGGGTCGGGCTCAATCGCGACCTCGGTTTTTCCGACAGCGATCGCCTGGAGAACATCCGCCGCGCCAGCGAACTCGCGGCGCTGTTAGTGGAGAACGGGCAGATTGTCATCCTCGCGATGATCGCGCCGCTGGTGGAGTTGCGTGAGGTGTTCGCTCGGCGCTTGGGTGAGGATTACCGTGAGGTCTGGTGCAGCGCTTCGTTGGCGGTGTGCGAGCAACGTGATCCCAAAGGTCATTACGCACGGGCCCGTCGCGGTGATCTGGCCGGGTTTACCGGTGTGTCCGCGCCCTATGAACCGCCGCCGTCGGCGTCCTTGGTGCTCGACACCGGTGTGCAGTCGGTTGAGGCCTGCCTCGACCGGTTGCTGACCTGGCTCGGCGAGTGTGCAGTGCTGCCGAAACGATGAGCCGACCGGCCTTCTCTCGCTTGCCGGTGACGGTGGATTTGCCGCTGTTGTTGCAGGCGCTCGCGGCCATCGACGAGGATGCCTGGCACGCGCATTTCAACAGCGATTACTACGCCGGGGATTGGAGTGGTGTGGCGCTGGTGTCGGCGGCGGATGCGTTGACGGAACTGTCACCGGGGCGCGGCGAGCCGCTGTTGCGCGGGCCTTGGTTGCGGGATTTGCGATGGCAGCAAGGCTTGCGAGAACTGCCGCTGGAGATCGTCAGTGCGCGCCTGCTGCGCCTCGGTCCGGGTGGGCAGATTCATGAACATCGTGACTACGACCTTGGCGAGCCAGACGCCGATCTGCGCCTGCACATCCCGCTGCTCAGCCCGCCTCGAGTGGACTTCATGCTCGACGGCCAGCGCATGCCAATGGCGGCGGGCGAGTGCTGGTTTCTCGACCTGTCGCGGCCGCATCGTGTGGACAATCGTGGTACTCAGGCGCGGGTTCATCTGGTGCTCGATTGCCGACCGGGTGTCTGGCTGGAGCAGGCGATTGTTGACGGCGTATCGACCACGCCGTCGCCTGGCGTGGGTGACGGCGCCTTGCTGCAGTTTCAGCGTCTGGTGGCCAGTGATTTGCAGCTGTCGAAGATGTTGCAGGGCTTGCCGGACACTGAGGTTTTCATCACCCGTACTCTGGAACTGGCGGCTGAGCGAGGCCTGTTTTTCTCCCGGGAAGAACTGCTTGCGGCCATGCGCAACGGCCGTCGCCGCTGGAATGAACAATGGAGCGCCTGAGCCTGGAAGGTTGGCTGCCGATTCGGGTCTGGCAGCAGGCCGGCGAGTGGCAGGTCGATTGGTGCTGGTTCGGCGACACGCCGCTGCATCAGCCGTTTTTTCGCGATGCCGTGGAAGAGGCGCTGCGACTGTCCTTCAACCAGGCGTTTCGTCGGCAAACGCCGTTGGCTGTTCTCGGCGACTGGCAGACCAGCAGTCCCGGTTTGGCGCCGAGTGCATTTATTTTTCATGCTTCCCGTTGCGGCTCGACCCTCATCAGCCAGATGCTCGCGCAACTTGATAACCACATCGTCATCAGCGAACCGCCGCCGCTGGATGCCTTGTTGCGCAGTGGTTTGCCAGTCGTCGAACGGCGTGCCGCCATCAAAGGGTTGTTGTCTGCCTACGGGCAGCGTCGGCTCGGTTCGGAGCAACGGTTGGTGATCAAGCTCGATGCCTGGAACATCGCTGAATTGCCCCTGTTGCGCGATTGTTTTCCCGACACGCCTTGGTTGTTTGTGTACCGCAATCCGCTGGAAATCGCCGTTTCCCACCTACGCCGCCCGGGCATGCACATGGTGCCGGGGATGATCGGGGTGAGTGGATTGGATGACGAATTGCCGTTCGACAGCCGCGAGGATTTCATAGCGCGGCGGTTGGGGCGGTTGCTGGAATTGGGGTTGGCGCAATGTCGGGCGTTTGGCGGGGTGGCGGTGAACTACAGTGAATTGCCGGGCGCAATGGCGGGGCGGTTGGCTGGGTTTTTCGGGTTGGATGATGTGCAGCGTGAGCAAGTGTTTGCGGCGGTGGGGCAGCATGCCAAACAGCCTTCAGCGGTGTTTGTCGGGGACGGTGATGAGAAGCGTCGTGAGGCTTCGACGCTTTTGTGTGAGCGGGTGGAGCGTTGGGCGCGGGTGCCTTATGACGCGCTAGTTGCCAAGTCATGCATTGACAGTACTGACGCCATCGCGGGCAAGCCCGCTCCCACAGGTGATCTTCAGTGAACACAAGATTTTTGTACGACTGCGATCCCTGTGGGAGCGGGCTTGCCCGCGATGACGATCTTCAACTCACCACAAAACTACCCGGCTAAACCTTGGCCTGAGCCTGCTGGATCTGCACCGCCTCCCAATGATCCAGCGCCCGCTCTACGAGTAACTGCACACCATCGGCCATACGGCTGAGTGCCAGGGCTACCGAGCGCCGTGTCCCGTCCACGTCGTCTGCCAGATCGGCCGCAATGGCGCTGATGGACAGCAGGTCTTCGGAGGCGTTGGCCAGAAGAGCCTCGGTGTCGATGTCGGGGGAAACTGAGAAGAGCGCGCCTTTGCGGCGCCTGGCTGGTTTTCCGTCAGCCGGGGGAAAGTAGTGGGCAAAGGCGCGGTCAGCGGCTTCTTTGAGTTTTTCAGTTTCGAGAGAATCTTCGGAATCGGTGCCAGGGTTACCTGGCGGATTCGGCGTAATTTTGTGCATATATAAAAAATCCTAAACAGTATGTGAGAGCCGTCACCGTTCGCTTGCACGCGAATGGGGTGGCGGCCGTGCGCAGGTGTGCAAGACCGGGACTGTTTAGGACACCCAGCAGATCCGAGGATCTCCTGCGCGCAGCCGCCATAAAACAGTGAGCACTTAAATGCTCAATGAGAGATATGGCAATTGCGACCTAAACAGTTTCGTCGGACTTGCACGTCCGTGTCACCGTTTATTCAGTGACAAACCCAGACTAGACCTGGGTTCAGGCCGGAACAAGTTCACCAACACCACTACAACTTGAAGGAAATCTCCGACGGAGTTACCAGACGTTGGTGTTTTCGCGGAAGGTCAGGGTCTGGACGACAAATCCGCCATCCCCTTGAGCAGCTCGATCGGCAGCGGAAAGACAATCGTCGATGTCTTGTCTCCGGCAATCGAACTCAGCGTCTGCATGTACCGCAACTGCATCGCCCCCGGCTGACGCCCCAACATCTCGGCCGCTTGCATGAGTTTTTCCGAGGCCTGCAATTCACCTTCGGCGTGAATCACCTTAGCCCGGCGTTCCCGTTCGGCTTCGGCCTGTTTGGCGATGGCGCGGACCATCGATTCGTTGAGGTCCACGTGCTTGATCTCGACGTTCGCCACCTTGATGCCCCAGGCATCGGTCTGGGCGTCGAGGACTTGCTGGATGTCGATGTTCAGCCGTTCCCGTTCGGCCAGCAGTTCATCGAGTTCATGTTTCCCGAGCACCGCCCGCAGCGTGGTCTGGGCCAGTTGGCTGGTGGCCATGAGGAAGTCTTCGACCTGGATGATGGCTTTCTGAGGGTCGAGCACGCGGAAATACAGCACGGCGTTGACCTTGACCGAGACGTTGTCGCGGGTGATCACGTCTTGTGGCGGTACATCGAGGACCACGGTCCGCAGGTCGACGCGGACCATTTGCTGGACCACCGGAATCAGCAGGATCAGGCCAGGGCCCTTGACCTGCCAGAAGCGCCCGAGCTGGAACACCACCCCGCGCTCGTATTCGCGCAGGATGCGGAAGGTCGACCCCGCCAGTGCGATCAGCAGTAACAGCAGCGCGGCAAAACCCAGTTGCAGGCCCATGTCTATTCTCCCTTCGACGCCGCATCAGCCGCGGCCACTTCCAGCAGTAATCCCTTGCGCGCCACCACCCGGACCCTTTGCCCGGGTTGCAACGGCGTGGTGCTGAGGACTTGCCACTTTTCTCCTTGCAGGTGTACCCAGCCGTTGTAGTCATTACCGGCCAGCGACATCACCGGGGTGACGCTGCCCACCAGTCCTGCATCCCCACTGACGTTTTCGCGCGGTCGGGTTTTCAGGGCGTGGATCAGCAGGAAAACCAGCAGCAGCGCACTGATCAATCCCAGGCCGATCATCAACGGCACAGGCACCTCGGTGTTAGTCATGATCACCGCACCGATCACGAACATCACAATGCCGCCCAGCCCGATCACACCGTAATTGGGCAGCGCTGCCTCGGCGATCAGAAAGGCGATGCCGAACGTGATCAGCCAGATCCCCATGGGGTTGGGAGCCAGCAGGACGACGGTGTCCGCCGCGAAGACCGATCCGCTCAAGGCCAACAACAGCGCAATTACCCAGCAACGAGTGTTCACGTGACCCTCCGGGAGAGTCATTGATCGTTCTTTATACAGTCTAGCTGAGCTGTGGATTGTACGAATTTTGACCAGTTGTTGACGCTGGCCCGGCGGGCGGATTTCACTCCGGAACGCGCCAGCAGGCCTAGACTTTCAGTACGAAGAAAAGTGTTAACCATCGTCCGCCAAACAGTGTTTGCGGACACCGAGGTGCATCATGCGTATGGCAAGAACCCTGCAGAGCAGCCTGGACAAGGCGCACTGCGAATATGACGTTGTCACCCACCCACACTCGGCCAGCAGCCTTGAAACGGCGCGGGTCGCGGGCATTCCTGCCGAACGGGTGGCCAAATCGGTGATCCTCGACGACCACCACGGTCATTTCCTGATGGCTGTGCTGCCAGCGAGCCGTCACCTTGACCTGAGTAAAGTTCGCGCCAGCGGCGAATGGCAGATCACCCGGGAAAGCACCCTGGCGCATCTGTTCGAGGACTGCGAACGGGGCGCCGTGCCCGCGCTCGGTGAATCCTATGGCCTGGACATGGTCATCGACCCACTGCTGACCCGGCAGAAAGACATCTACCTCGAAGCCGGCAACCACAACAATCTGTTGCACATGAACATGCCGGAGTTTCTGAAAATGGTGCCGCATGCCGAGGTGCGAGAGTTGAGCCAGTGAGTTTTGCGCCGTCAGTGATACCGTCATCGCGGGCAAGCCACGCTCCCACTGGGTTCTCGCAATCCTGTAGGAGCGTGGCTTGCCCGCGATTGACTGCAAAGCAGTCACCCAATCGTCTGCCATAAAAAGGAGCCCGACATGGAATCCCCAACCCACAGCCTTCCTTCCCTGTTCAAACAACTCGGCCTGCCGGACGACGCCGAAAGCATCGATAAATTCATCGCCACCCATTCACCGCTCAAGCCCGAATTGCATTTGGCCGATGCATTTTTCTGGAGCGAGGGCCAAGCGCAGTTATTGCGGGAGGAAATTCTGGATGATGCAGATTGGGCAGAGGTGGTGGATCAACTGGATGTGTTGATGAGGAAGGGGCGTGGGGTATAAATCTGAGGAGTACTTCAACTCTCCAGCGGCCACTGTCGAGAAGTGTGAACCAGCGCGAGTATCCAGATCGCGTCCTGTCCCATTTCATAGACGATGCGATAACTCTGGTGCGGAATCAGCTCTCGTGTGCCGGCAATGATTCCGGCGGGGCCGCTTTCAGGGTATTGGGACAGCTGAGATATTGAGTGAGTGAAACGGGTGTCCATGTCGATGGCTGCTTTTGGATTGACGGCATGGAGATAATCCCAAATTTCTGCACGATCCTGTGCTGCAGCAGGCGTCCAAATAATCCTCATCCTTTAGCAGCCCTCGCACGCCTGGCGGCGAATTCTGCCTCAACTTCATCATTCGGCAGGCCTTCACCTGCATTCATGGACAATCGCGCGCTGTCTACTTTGCGTTGTAAAAACGCTTCGTACTCACGCGACTCGCGCTGTTTTTGAACGAATTGCCGCATCATGTCACGAACAATCTGCGAAGCAGGGCGATGCGACGCTTCGGCTTCGGCCATGAACTGCTCGCGCAATTCCGGTTCGAGTTTCATTGTAAAGACGGCTTGTTTTGACATGGTTTGCATCCTCGACTGATGTACTGACGAAGTATATACGTCGTCAGTACAAACCATAGCCTGAGGGGAATCGACGCGACGCGCGGTGCCCGCAGCCTGCCTTTTCTGTTCAAAACCAATTTGGCCCAGGCACCGAACCGGTCAGCATCGGGGGTTAAAAAATAATGTCTGAAGTGAAGAAAAATCCATCAGCGGTACTGAAATGTTCACCTGGCGAGCCTGTGACATTGGTTCCGGCCGATGTTTTCGAGTGCGCGATGGAACGCCTCGATGACCGTGAGTTGTTGGAAATTATTCGTTCACGCCGGCATGAAAAACCGATTTCAGTAAATCTGGATGATCTCTAAGATCGAACCATTTACGCGTGCCAAAAAACGCTGGCGGGGTGTAAAAATCTTAGCGAAACGACTGAAATGTGCAAAAAACTTACAGGCGTTGCAGAAATCTGGGCTTTAATCGCGTTTGTGAACTTTTTCTGTGGACGCGCACAATGCCCCTGGTTGGATACGCACACCTCCATGATGCTTTAAAACTCAAAGTTATCGCGCCGACGCGTGTGGCTATGGTCAAACCTGTCACGCGCATCTCGATGATTGGGGAATGCCTGGCTGTTCCTCAATCGGTAGCACCGTCAACCGATTCGACTCTTGAACACATTTTTTTTGCGCTGAAACACGAAGGCATCAATCTCGGAATTCTGGCCGCCGCGCTTGAAGCTGTTGCTGCCGGGCAATTGCTTCAAGAACTGGCAAAAGCACCGAATGGCGTCTTTGTTCGAAAGGCTTGCTTTCTCTGGGAAGAGTTGACGAATCGGCGACTCGATTATGCAATCCCGATAAACAGCAGGTTTGCGCCGCTTTTCGACCCCGCACGTTATGTAACTGGCCCGATTATTAGAAACACGCGTTGGCGTATTGAGTTCAATGGGCTTGGCTCTCTGCGTTACTGCGCCACCGTAGAACGAACGCCTGAACTCGAAGCCTTGCTCAGTCTCGACATTCTCGGCCGAGCTAAAGCCTTTATGGCGACATTACCGCCCGCAATGATGGACCGAACCATTAACTGGGCTTACCTGCACGAAACCCGCGATTCCTTCGCCATCGAGAAAGAAGAACCCAGCGAAGAAAAATCACGTCGCTTTGTTCAACTGCTGCGCCAGGCCCATGAAGGGCGCGAGTTGAGTGAAGACTATCTGGTCGAGTTGCAGAACAGCACCGTTTCCAATCCTTTCGACAAAGCCGTCCTGTTTCGTCATGAACAGAATCACTTGCATAACGGTTTGCGGGGCGCTGCTGGCGTCAGCTATGTCCCACCCGCCCCGGACCTGTGCCGTGAACTGATGGATGAGTTGATGACCTTCGCCAATCAGTCATCAAGGCAAGTCGACCCACTGGTAGCGGCTGCCGTGACCGCGTTCGGATTTGTCTTCCTTCATCCGTTCATGGATGGTAATGGTCGACTTTCACGTTTCCTGATTCATCAAACCCTTTGCCATTCCGGGGCCTTGGAAAATGGTTTGCTGTTACCCGTCTCCGTAGCCATGAAACACGAGGAGGCGAACTACTTGGAAGCGCTGAAGGAATTCTCAAAACCTGCTCGCGACTTCTGGAACGTCACCTGGCTGGACGCCGATCAAATGGCCTTCGAATTCATCGGCCACCCGTCCATTTATCGCTTCTGGGACGCCACCCGTTGCGTCGAATTCACGTTGCAGATGGCACGCCGTGCGCTGGAAATCGAACTGCGGGAGGAGACCGAGTTTCTGGACCGTTACGACCGTGTGGTCAAAGCGGTCAATCAGCGTTTCGATGTACGGGGTAGCGATCTGTCGAAGCTGGTGATGATGTGCCTGGACAACGACGGCAAGGTTTCAAAACACCGACGCAAGCAATTTCAGTACAGCGTGTCGGAGGAGGTTTTGGATTTTATTGAGAGAGAAGCGAGAAGATTGTTGGGTGATGACTAAGGGGAGGCATCCCTCCGGTCACAGAATTGTTTCAAAACTTGACCAACTTTCCCCTCCAATGCCATATTGATAGTTAGCAAACTAACAGTGTGTGTTTCCCCTCGTGCCGAAAAACCTCGACGCTCTCCAGATGAACATCAGCAGCTCCATGGTGGTGGCCGCCAGGCATTGGCGGAAGATCTGCCAGACCACGCTGGTCAACTATGGAATCTCCGAAGCCTGCGCCGTCCCGTTGTTGATGATCGGGCGTCTGGGCGAGGGTGTGCGGCAGGTGACGGTAGCCCAGGCGGCGGGGATGGAGAGTCCGTCGCTGGTGCGGCTGCTCGATCAGTTGTGTCATGCCGGCTACGTTCGTCGCACCGAAGACGCCCATGACCGGCGCGCCAAATGCCTGAGCCTGACGGATACCGGTCGGGAGTTGGTGCAGGCTGTCGAGGTCGAATTGGTGCGGTTGCGCAATGAAGTGCTCGAAGGCATCGACCGCAGTGATCTTGAAGCGACGTTGCGGGTGCTGAGAGCCTTTGAAGCGGCCAACGCGCCGTCGGTGGCTAACCCTTGAGCGGATTTTTTACCGGCGTTCCTCCGGCGCGGGACTGGTTCTATGGGGTGCGCACGTTCGCGGCGTCGATGATTGCGCTGTACATCGCCATGCTCATGCAAATGCCGCGTCCGTATTGGGCGATGGCCACGGTGTATATCGTTTCCAGCCCGTTTGTCGGCCCTACCAGTTCCAAGGCTTTATACCGCGCGGTCGGCACCTTTCTCGGTGCGGCGGCAGCGGTTTTTTTCGTGCCGATGTTTGTCCAGAGCCCGTATGTGCTGGTGGTGGTGATCGCGCTGTGGACCGGAACGCTGCTGTTTCTGTCCCTGCATCTGCGCACGGCCAACAGTTACGCGCTGATGCTCGCCGGCTACACCTTGCCGCTGATCGCCTTGCCAGTGGTGGATAACCCGCTGGCGGTGTGGGATGTGGCGGAAGCGCGAACCGAAGAAATCTTCCTCGGCATCGCCGTTGCGGCGGTGGTCGGTGCGATGTTCTGGCCACGGCGGCTGGCGCCGGTGTTCAACGATTCGGTGAATAAATGGTTCGCCGATGCCTCGACGTACAGCCTGCGTTTCCTCAGCCGCAACGTGCAACCTGATGAAGTCAGTGCCCTGCGCTCGGCGATGGTGGCGACCTTTAACAGTCTGGAACTGATGATCGGTCAGTTGCCCCACGAGGGTGCGCGGCCGAAGACGGTGCGCAACACCAAGGAACTGCGCGGGCGGATGATTCACCTGTTGCCGGTGATCGACGCGCTCGACGACGCGCTTTATGCCCTTGAGCGAAGAACCCCCGAGCTTGTGGATAAGTTCGCGCCGCTGCTGACCGCGACCGCCGAATGGCTGGATCACAAAGATGCCGACCTCGGTCGCTGGCAGGCGCTGAAAGATCAACTTGAGGCTTTGCAACCGTCCGCCGAAGCGCTGGATGACCGCAAACAGCTGCTGTTCTCCAACGCCTTGTATCGCCTCGGCGAGTGGATCGATGTGTGGCAAGACTGCCGCAGCCTGCAATTCGCCATTCAGTGCGAAAGCCAGGACAGCTGGCGTGCGGTGTACCGGCATTGGCGTCTGGGTCGCCTGTCGCCGTTTCTCGACCGTGGGCTCATGCTTTATTCGGCGGCGTCCACGGTGACCGCAATCATCGTCGCGTCAGTGCTGTGGATTCTGCTCGGCTGGACCGACGGTGGTGCCGCAGTAATTCTGGCCGCAGTGGCGTGCAGCTTCTTCGCCTCGATGGACGACCCGGCGCCGCAGATTTTCCGGTTCTTTTTCTGGACCGCGATGTCGGTGCTGTTCGCCAGTCTTTATCTGTTTTTGGTCCTGCCCAACCTGCATGACTTCCCGATGCTGGTGCTGGCGTTTGCCGTGCCGTTCATTTGCATCGGCACCCTGACGGTCAAGCCGCAGTTTTACCTGGGCATGCTGCTGACCCTGGTCAACACCTCGTCGTTCATCAGTATTCAGGGCGCTTACGACGCGGACTTCCTCAGCTTCGCCAACTCCAACCTGGCCGGCCCCGTCGGCTTGCTGTTCGCTTTTGTCTGGACGCTGATCGCCCGGCCGTTCGGTGCGGAACTGGCGGCCAAGCGCCTGACCCGTTTCAGCTGGCGCGACATTGTCAGCCTGACCGAGCCAGCCACGTTGGCCGAACACCGCCACCTCGGCGTGCAGATGCTCGACCGCTTGATGCAGCATCTGCCGCGATTGGCCATGACCGGGCAAGACACCGGCATCGCGCTGCGGGAAGTGCGTGTAGCGCTGAACTTGCTCGATCTGCTGGCTTACACGCCGCGAGTACAAGGCATACCGCGAATGCTGCTGCAGCAAGTGGTGGCCGAAGTCGGTGAGTATTTCAAAGCCTGCCTCAAGGCAGGCGAGCGATTGCCGGCACCGAGCCCGCTGCTGATGACCCTCGACCGCACCCGTCGCGCCCTCAACACCGAGTGCGATGACGGCGCGCGTCTGCACTTGTTGCATGCCTTGAGCGGTCTGCGTCTGTCGCTGCTGCCAGGGGTGGAATTCGTCGCCTCGGGTGAACTCGAAGAACCGCTTCCCCATGGCATCGATGGAGCGCCTTTATGATCGGTGATCTGGATATCAGCGGGGTATTCCTGCCCACGCTGCTGGTGCTGATGGGCATTACGTACGTGCTGTTCCTGTTGGTGCACGGGTTGCTGACGCGCCTGCACTTTTACCGTCTGGTCTGGCACCGGGCATTGTTTAACGTGGCTCTCTACGCCTTGCTGCTCGGCGCCGTGGACTCACTCAGTCGATACCTGATGACATGAAAAAACCTTTTTTGACCCTCGGTCGCGTGGTCCTGACCCTGCTGATCGTGACCTTCGCCGTCGTCGTGGTCTGGCGCATGGTGATGTATTACATGTTCGCGCCCTGGACCCGGGACGGGCACATCCGTGCCGACATCGTGCAGATCGCCCCGGACGTGTCCGGGCTGATCCAGCAAGTGGAAGTGCGCGACAACCAGTTGGTGAAACGCGGCCAGGTGCTGTTCAGCATCGACCAGGACCGTTTCAAACTGGCCTTGCGTCAGGCCAAGGCCGCGGTCGCCGACCGTCAGGAAACCCTGGCTCAGGCGCAACGCGAAGCCAAGCGTAACCGTGGCCTCGGCAATCTGGTGCCGGGCGAGCAATTGGAAGAAAGCCAGTCGCGGGTGGCCCGCGCCGAAGTGGCCTTGATGGAAGCTCAGGTGGCGGTGGACAGCGCCCAGCTCAACCTCGACCGCTCGACCATCCGCAGCCCCGTGGACGGTTACGTCAACGACCGTGCGCCGCGAGCACAGGAATTCGTCACCGCCGGGCGCCCGGTACTGTCGGTGGTGGATAGCAATTCGTTCCACATCGACGGCTATTTCGAAGAAACCAAGCTCGACGGCATTCATGTCGGCCAGTCGGTCGACATCCGGGTGGTCGGCGACCGCGCGCGTTTGCGCGGCCATGTGGAAAGCATCGTCGCCGGCATCGAAGACCGCGACCGCAGCAGCGGCAGCAACCTGCTGCCCAACGTCAATCCGGCGTTCAGCTGGGTGCGGCTGGCCCAGCGGATTCCGGTGCGGATTGCCTTCGATGACGTGCCGGCGGACTTTCGCATGATCGCCGGACGGACCGCGACGGTGTCGATCATGGATGACCAACCGCAGGAGCCGGCGAAATGAGCAGGGCCTCGGGTTTGGCCGTCGCCGGATTAGGCCTGTTGCTGTCGGCCTGTCAGGTGGTCGGGCCGGATTATCGCCTGCCGGACGAGGCCGCCATCCACCGTGAAGACTTGCAGGGCGACCTGGCAGTCAACGGTAAAAATGTTGTTTCAGCCCCGGTGCCCGCCGATTGGTGGCGCTTGTATCAGGATCCGCGCCTGGACCAATTGGTGCAGCAGGCCATGGCCAGCAACACCGATTTGCGCGTGGCGGCGGCGAGTCTTTCCCGGGCCCGTGCTCAGGTTGACGAAGCGCAGGCGGCAGGCGGCTGGAGCGGCGGTGTGAAGATGGGGGCCCAGCGTTTGCAGGAGTCCGGCGAAGCCTTCCTGTTACCAGAGAAAGTGCCGGTGGCCAACGTCGGCGACATCGGCATTACCACGTCCTATCAGTTCGATTTGTTCGGCACCTTGCAGCGCGGTATCGAAGCGGCCAAGGCCAATGCCGATGCGACTCAGGCCGCCGCCGATACCGCACGCATCACCCTGGTGGCCGATGTGGTTCGGGCTTATACCCAAGTCTGCGCGGCCAATGAAGAGCAGGAAATCGCCCAGCATTCCCTCGACCTGCAAGCCCAAGGCACCACGCTGATACAGCGTTTGCGCGACGCCGGGCGCGGCGATGAAACTCAGGTCACTCGCTCGCAAACCCAATTCAAATCCTTGCGCGCCGACATGCCGCGTTATGAAGCCGCGCGTCAGGCCGGGTTGTTCCGCTTGTCGATGCTGTTGGCCAAACCGGTCGAGCAGTTGCCTGTCGGGACTGCCACTTGCGCCGAATTGCCGAAAATCACCCAATTGTTGCCGGTCGGTGACGGCGCCACCTTGCTCAAGCGCCGACCCGATGTGCGCCAGGCCGAACGCCGACTGGCCGCCGCGACCGCCGGCATCGGCATCGCCACGGGCGAGTTGTACCCGGACATCAGCATCGGCGCGACCGTCGGCACCGTCGGTATCCTGGAAAACCTCGGCAAACCGGCGACCAACCGCTGGGGCTTCGGTCCGCTGCTGACCTGGACCGTGCCGTCCAACGGCTCTCGGGCGCGAATCCGCGAGGCTGAAGCGACGACCCAAGGCACGCTGGCGCATTTCGATGGCGTGGTGCTCAACGCCATCCGCGAGACCCAGACCAGCCTGGCGCAGTACTCCGCGCTGCTGCAACGCCGCGATGCGTTGGCCGACGCCGAACAATCGGCGCAACTGGCCGCCGACCAGACCCACCGCTTCTTTCAGGCCGGTCGCGCGTCGTTCCTGGCGGACCTGCAAGCCACCCGCACTTACACCGATGTGCGGGCCCAATTGGCTGCCGCCAACACCCAAGTTGCCATGAGCCAGATCGATTTGTTCCTCGCCTTGGGCGGTGGTTGGGAAAGCGGACGAACGCAAGCGTCACAGCCCGGCAAACCCTGAGGCCGTTGCTATGCTTTGATTTGATGAAGTCGCGCGTCGATTTCATCGATCAAGGCTCGCGTTGGTCATGGGGATCTAATAATGAAAAACCCTTATGCTCCCGGCTTCTGGTGCGCTATCGCAGCATTGGTTCTGCTGTCGGCCACCTATTTCTACGGCATCATGCTGGCCCACCAGATCGACAAGGCGCTGGTGTTCCTGGACAGCGCTGCCGCGCTGATTGCCGTGATGGCAATCGTCGTCGTGGCCTGGGCTTCAGTCCAGGGCCAGCGCATCAAAAAAAGACAACTCGAACAAGGCAAGACCCTGGTGCGGATCTGGGACACCAAGGTGGCTTTGCGTCGGGTCGAAACGGTGTTTGACCGGTATTTCTGGGGCAGTTACTGGCAACCGGGGCGCACGTTCCAGGAAGTCATGGGCGAACTTACCGGCACGCCGCTGGAAAAAAGCCTCGAGACCCTGAAAAAACAGTGCCTTGAACTGGACAAACAAGTCTCCGACGACGATAGGCACTGGCTCAACAATGCCCGTGAACTCTCCGATGTTGCCACTGCCATGGCCCGTGAACGCTATCAGCTGGACTTCTGCGATCCGCGTGCGGAAGTGACGGGCGGGGCGGTGATCAATCGCGATTTTGAAGTGCTGGTGTATACGTGGACGGCGCGGCTCAAGAGCTTTGATCATCAGCTGGATGAGATGGAAGTGCAGTATTCCTGAATTGATGTTGCCTCGGCCGACGCCTTCGCGGGCAAGCCTCGCTCCTACAAGGATTGCGCTGACCCTGTAGGAGCGAGGCTTGCCCGCGAAGGCGATTTCATGAGCGCCGAAACTCTCGACCCTTGCACGCGGTCCATAGACACTCTTTAACCTTTAAACATTGGGTCGCCCGGTGCGCCTGATGCTAATCTGCCTCGCACTTTCAGCGCAGTCGCGACCGCAACCCGTCATGGGTTCAGGGAAGACGACCACATTTTCAACAACGGACATTGATCGGGTAATTCATGAATAAATCAGCAGGCGTGCTTCTTGGAATCGTCGTTGCCATCGGTGCAATCAGCGCCGGTGGTGCCTGGTATACCGGCACCAAAATCGAAGGCGTGCTAAACACTTCGATCGCCGACGCCAACAAAGAGCTGAAAGCCGCGCTGGTCGGTTCCAACGGCACAGCGACGCTGGAACTGGTGTCGCTGGAGCGTCACATTTTCAGCAGCACCGCGCACTACCGCCTCAAGGGCGAAGGTGAAATGTTCGGCGAAGCGCCGGTCGAGTTGCTGTTTGTCGACCGTCTCGAACACGGTCCGCTGCCGTTCTCGCGCCTGGTGTCGCTGAAATGGCTGCCGGTCATGGCCACCAGTCACTACGAACTGGAAAGAACCCCGACCACCGAGAAATGGTTCGCCGCTGCCAAGGACAAGTCCCCACTCACGGGCGTGGTCAACATCGGTTACGACAATGCCACCAACGGCACCCTGCAATTGCTGCCGCTGGACGTGGCGCTGGACGACAAGTCCAGCCTCAAATTCTCCGGGTTGAACCTCGATGTCGCCGCCAGCGCTCAAGCGCAGAAGGTCAAGGCCGACGGTTACATGGACAGCCTGACCCTGAGCACGGTCGCCGAAGACCAGACGCCAGTGAAGGTAGAACTGAACGGCCTGACCCTGGCCAGCAACCTGACAAAAAGTACCTACGGCTACTACACCGGCGAGAACACCGTCGAGCTGACCGACAGCAAAACCACCTTCGGCGCCAAGCAATCGGTATTGGGTTTCAAGAAATTTGAAATGAAGAACCAGACCGAAGAATCGGGCACCAACGCTTCGGGGCGTGCCGATTACAAGGTTGGCGAAGTGTCGTTGAATGGCAAGACTGTCGGCTCTGCGCAAATGGCCATGAGCCTGAAAAACCTCGACATCCCGGCGACTATGTCGCTGATGCAGGTCTACCAGACCAAACTGCAGCCGTACGAGAAAGCCGCCGCTGAAGCCGCTGCCGCCGGTGAACCGGCCCCGGAACTGGTGTTGACCCCGGCCGAAGAGGCGCAGGTCAAAACCGGCTTGGAAAAACTGCTCGCGGCAGGCCCGCAAGTGGCTCTGGAAAATCTGTCGTTCAAATCCACCAACGGTGAAAGCCGCGCCAATTTGGTACTCGACCTGACCAAGCCGCAGTCCATGGACCTGCCGCCAGACCAGCTGACCCAACAGTTGATTGCGCTGCTGGATTTCAACCTGAAAGTGTCCAAGCCAATGCTCGTTGACCTGCTCACCGTGCAGTCGCAGATCGAGGGTCAGACCGACGTCAAGCTCGTTGCCGATCAGGCGACGGCGACCGCGGACATGTTCAGCAGCATGGCCGTTGGTACGCAATTGGCCAAACTGGAAGGCAACGACATCGTCACCCAATTGCACTACGCCAACAATCAGGTGGAATTCAATGGCCAGAAAATGACCGTTGAGCAATTTGTCGGCTTCGTGATGAGCAAGCTCGGCGGCGTTGCACCGATTCAGTAAAACCGCTCGCTTCAACGTAACGCCCGGCCTCTGCGCTATGCAGACGCCGGGCGTTTTGCTGTGTGGCGTCTAAAATCTAATCCTCGTCCCGAATCAGCCGCCACGCCTCATCCACCGGCAACGGTTGTTTCATCCGTTCAGCGAGCATCGCCATCGCTCGCTCTTTGTCGCAGGCGACAGCCGCCGCGACCACGCCGTTCCTGCTGAACAGGCCAATAAAAGGAGGATGGTCCGGGTTGCCCTTGAACTCGACTTCGTCCCAGGTTTCGGCATGGCCGAGGTAGTCGTAGTTTTTTCCGAAGTGCCAGGTCCAGAAATACGGTACGTCGAGGTAGTGTTCGTCGCCGCTCAGCATGTTCGCTGCGGCGATCCGCGCCTGTTGCTGGGCCAGGCGCCAGTGCTCGATCCGTTGCGGCTGGCCGTTAAGCGGGAAGGTCGCGATATCACCCGCCGCCCAGAGCCCTTCGGCCACGCGCATGCCGCCGTCTGCCTGCAGTGAGCGATCTTTTTCTTTGGGCAAATCGGCAAACGGTTCCGTTGCCGGGCTGACGCCGATGCCGACCAGCACCAGGTCTGCCGGCAAACGTTGACCGTTTTCCAGTTTCACCGCTTCGACCTTGTCCGTGCCTTCGATCTGGGCGGCTTCGCTGTCGGTATGGAACACCACGCCGTTCGCTTCATGCAGGGCACGAATCGCCTTGCCGACCGCCTCGCCGAACTGCTTGGCGAACGGCACCGCGTGGCGGGCCAGAACGGTAACCTCCAGACCGTATTGGCGCAGGGCCGATGCGGACTCCAGGGCAATGAAGCTGTCGCCGATGATCACCACCCGCTGGCCTGGTTTCGCAGCGCTCAGAATCCGCGCCGCCTGATCCTTGGAGCGCAGCAAAAAGACTTGCTGCAAGTCGGCGCCGGGCAGCGTGAGGGGGTTGGGTGTGCCGCCGGTTGCGAGCAATGCCGCGTCATACGTCAGCGACTGACCGTCGGCCAGGCGCAGTGTTTTGTTGGCTGCATCCAGGTTTGCCACTTCACCGTTGATGCGTTCGATCCGCTGCTCTCGGTAAAAGCTTTCTTCTCGTAGCGGCGGGACTTCTTCTGGCGGCATTTCCCCGGCAATTACGAATTTGCTCAGCACCGTCCGGTCGTAACCGGCATCGGCTTCACGGTCGATCAACACGACGCGGCCGCCGAAGCCTTTCTCGCGCAATGCCGCCGCACCGGCCGTGCCGGCGGCACCGGCACCGACGATCACAAACGTGCGCTCGTCATCGGCCGGCGGGGTGTGTGGGTCGGACAGCGGCTGATCGTCGACCCAGACCTCGTCATCGCGCATTTCCAGGGGATAGCGCTTGAGACTGTCCAGTGCCGGCGGTTCACACAACCCGCCATCCTCGATCCGATACGCGGCCTTGTGCCACGGGCAGATCAGGCGTCCATGACACAGCGCACCCTCGGCCAGCGGCGCCCCGGCGTGGGGGCATTCGCCTTGATAGGCGCGCAATTGATCGCCGACCCGCAGCAAAACGATTTTGGTGTCCGCGATTCGCACTTCCAGGCCTCGGTTTTCGGGCACATCGGCGAAACGGGCGACGCGGTGCAGGGCCATGATCACTCTCCAGGCAGGCGATTCACTTAAGAGTTTGGCGCGTAACCCGAGGTTCAGCCAATTCCCACTGCCACCGCACGAACGGTACAGCTATAGTTCGCAAGCCGAAAAAGTCCCCCTCCGCACAAGGTGCTCCGGAATGACCCGATTGACCTCTCTGAACCCTTGGCTGGCGGCCGTTGCAGTCGCCTTTTGCGTGCAATTTCCGGCACAGGCCCAGGAGCGTTTCACCCTGAATATCCCGGGTGTCACGGATGACCGGCTATTCACCTCGGCCGCCGCCAGCGATGCCCCGGGTTGCGGCGGGCACAACGCGTCACCGGCGCTGAACTGGAACACTGGCCCGGCAGGCACCTTGAGCTATGCCATCGTCATGCACGATCCGGACGGCCAGAGAGGTCAAGGTGTCGATCACTGGGTGCATTACGGCATCAAAGCCACGACGCACCAGATTGCGGCCGGTGTCGGCGCAAAATCTGCCCTTGAAGGCGTTGGTGGCACCAACAGCAAAGGTTCCACGGGTTACGTCGGTCCTTGCCCGCCGGTTGGCGACAGTGCGCATCACTACATTATTCAGCTCTACGCCCTGGACCTCGCTCCGGACGTCTTGCCCGCCGGCCTGACACGCGCGCAATTGCTGGAAAAAATCAAAGGCCATGTGCTGAAAAACAGCAGCGTGGTGCGGCGTTATCACCGCTGAAATTAATTTCCGGCCGGTTTAACCCGAACCTGAAGGGGGGCTCGTCTCAGAGGATGAATGGATCAATTTCCTCCTGAGGTCAGCCCCCATGTCCCTCCCTCTGCACTTCCTCCACCCGGCCGCCCAGGGTTTCACAGTCGGGTTGCTGCTGGCCGTTGCCGGTTGCGGTGTTTCCTCTAAACCTGATTCCGCTGTGGTGTCGCCTCCGGCTCAAGGTGCAATCAAGACTGAGGCGCTGGTGCGCAATGAGTCCGTTGCGGCGGATGCCTCGATGGCCAAGCGTAGTGTGCGTCCGGCACCCATAGCGGGTTTTGCACCTGAAATGGCTGCGCCGGGTTATCGGGATGAGCAGCGCGAGCAATATCAGGCGCTGGCGGATAACCCGATTCACAGCGTGGCCGAGGCGCCGGTCTCGACCTTCAGTGCCGACGTCGATACCGGCGCTTACGCCAATGTCCGTCGCTTGCTGAATCAGGGACGCCTGCCGCCCGAAGGCGCGGTGCGGCTGGAGGAAATGGTCAATTATTTTCCCTACGACTACGCGTTGCCCACCGATGGCTCGCCGTTTGGCGTGACCACCGAGCTCGCACCCTCGCCGTGGAACCCGCATACCCGTTTGCTGCGCATCGGCATCAAGGCTTCGGACCGTGCGGCCGCGGATCTGGCCCCGGCGAACCTGGTGTTTCTGGTGGACGTCTCCGGCTCGATGGACCGTCGCGAAGGTCTGCCGTTGGTCAAAAGCACGCTGAAACTGCTGGTCGATCAACTGCGCGAGCAGGACCGGGTGTCGCTGGTGGTCTATGCCGGCGATTCGCGTGTGGTACTCGAGCCGACTTCCGGACGGGAAAAAGCGAAAATTCGTACAGCGATCGATCAATTAACCGCCGGTGGCTCGACGGCGGGAGCCTCGGGCATTGAACTGGCTTATCAGATGGCACAGCAGGCCTTCATCGCTAAAGGCATCAACCGCATCCTGTTGGCCACTGATGGTGACTTCAACGTTGGCATCAGCGACTTCGACAGCCTCAAGCAAATGGCTGTGGATAAACGCAAGACCGGCGTTTCCCTGACCACACTGGGTTTTGGTGTGGATAACTACAATGAACACCTGATGGAACAACTGGCCGATGCCGGCGATGGCAATTACGCCTACATCGACAACCTGCGCGAGGCGCGCAAGGTGCTGGTGGATCAACTCGGTTCGACCCTCGCGGTGGTGGCGAAAAACGTGAAGCTGCAAGTGGAGTTCAACCCGGCGCAGGTCAGCGAATATCGGCTGCTGGGGTATGAGAATCGTGCGTTGAAGCGTGAGGATTTCAGCAATGACAAAGTCGATGCCGGTGAAATCGGTGCAGGACACACGGTGACAGCACTGTATGAAATTGTGCCCAAGGGCGAGAAGGGCTGGTTGGAGCCGCTGCGGTATGGCAAGTCTGAGTCGGCTGCTTCCGGTACAAGCGGGGAATTAGCGATGCTGCGTGTGCGTTATCAGTTGCCTGAAGGTGGGAACAGTCGCTTGATCGAGCGGCCGATCGCGGGTGGTTCGGTCGACAAAGCCAGTGATGACCTGCGATTTGCGGCGGCCGTGGCAGCGTTTTCCCAGCAATTGAAGGATGGGCGCTATACCGGTGATTTCAGCCTGAAGGACACCGAGGCATTGGCACGCGGTGCACGGGGTGACGACCGATTCGGTCTGCGGGCAGAGTTCGTGCAGTTAGTCGAGTTGGCGCAGAGCCTGCGGACCACCACCACCGCCTCCAACAGTCAGCCGCATAAAGGAGATTACAACTGACATGTCAGCGCCTGAACCGAGCGACGAATCGCTGCTGGCCCGGTATCGCGCAGGCGACGGGCCAGCGTTCGAGATCTTGTACGCCCGTCATCGCCAGGGCCTCTACCGATTCCTCTTCGGTTTGAGCGGCAAACCGGAACTGGCCGAAGAGGTCTACCAGGAAACCTGGTTGAGCCTGATCCGCAGCACCAGTCAGCCACAAGGCCGGGCGAATTTTCGTACGTGGCTGTTTCAAATTGCCCGCAATCGATTGATCGACCACTGGCGCAAACATGGAATCCACAATCCCTTGCACGACAGCTATGACGAACAGACCCACGCCGTGATTGATGAGGCGACCGATCCGGAGCAACTGCTGAGCCTGAGCCGCGACAGCCAGCGCCTCGAAGCCGCCCTGCAAAACCTGCCCGCCGACCAGCGCGAAGTCTTCCTGCTGCGCGCCCACGGCGATCTCGACCTGCCGCAGATTGCCACCCTCACCGAAACACCCCTGGAAACCGTCAAGAGTCGCTTGCGCTACGCCCAGCAAAAACTGCGTCGGCTGCTGGCCGAGGAGGTACTGACATGACTGACGCCCGCAAAACACCGGATGACGATGTGGTGAAGCATTTTCGTGAACACGCGGCTGGCGAACCACCGGCCCATCTCGACGCTTTCATTCTGGCCGCCGCGCACCGTGAAGCGCCCGCGCCGAAACTGAACCTTTGGCAACGCTGGGTCCAGGCTTGCCAGAAACCCCGTTGGCAAGTCGCGTTCGCCAGCCTCGTTGGTGTCGCGCTGATGTTGGCGCTGGTGCAACGTACGCCAGAGCAAGTGCCGACCTACGATTCCAGCCCTGCACCCAAAACCTCATCTTTTGCGGCCAAGAAAGAAGCCGCAGAAGCGCCGGAATCGGTTGCCCGTTCAATGGCTGCCCCGGCTGGCGCGATGTCCGCGCCTGCGCCTGTGGCGCCAATGGCCGATTTTGCCGCGCCCGCACAGAACGAATCGATCAGCGCTGATATGGCTGAAGAAGCGCAGGTCAGCAAACGCTTCGCGGCCCCACCGAAGTTTCTCGACGATCAATTACGGGAAGTCATACGCCTGCAAAATGCCGGTCAAACTAAAGCGGCCGACGACCTGATGGCGACGTTGCACAAACGCTTTCCCAAGGAAGACCTCGCCGCCCGACTCAAGAATCTGCAGAAAAACTGAGAGGCAAAGCGGTCAGCGATTTGGCATCAACACCCGAAAGCGCGCACTATCGGGCCATAGCCGATGCGTTGGAGGATGCCGTGGCGAAAAAAATCGATCGCATCGCCCAAATGCTCAACTGCCCTGTGAAGGGTGAGGAATTGCGGCGAGCAGTGACGGAGAGTCGAAAGGAGTTTCTTCTGGCGAAGCAGGCAGAGGAAGCGCTGGAGGAAGACGTTCTTGATGAGGAAGAGGTTGAGGACGAAGAGGATGATGAGTACGACGAGTTTGATTGGACGACTGAATGAAAAGCCGCATTAAGCACCTTCCCGATCATGACGGCTTGGAGGCTAAGCGCGCGTCATACACGGACTCGCAGCAGGTGCTTGGTCGGGCTCAAGCTGAGCCCATTGCAGCTTGTCGTAGTGATCCGCGACCAGATTTTGCTGCCGAAATAGTGTTTGCGGAGCTTTATGCGCTCATTGATGGCATCGAAGCTGAGCAAAACGTTACGTAGATATCTCCATCGATTCGAAATTGCGCAGGGGGGAGGTCGAATTTAAGATTTCAGCAGCAATTCTTGCGCACTACCCAAGAAACCACCCAAGAAACCACCCAAGAAAACTACCCTAGAACCACCCTGGAACTACCCAAGAAATGGGGCGAACTTGGCACGAGACGTCGAACTGAACTGTCAAGTATTCCTTGATTGTTGCCTCTGCGTTCATAGGGGCACCACTGCTTATCTGTAGTTGACGAGACCTCTTCAACCCTTATAATCGCCCACAACACGGCCCCTGTCGGTTGATGCGCTTCGGCGCTGAGACTGCTCAGGGGTTTTTTTTGCCTGAATTTTTCCGCCTTACCAGTCGCGTTGCTGCCAGTCTTGATCGATCCCCATACCGTCCAGGCTGAGATCCAGATGAGTCAAATCCGGGAAATCATCTTCTAGCAGTGCTTTCAAGCGTTTACCCCAGCTCGATGATGGGTTTATGACCTTCATCAGGTGCTGGGTGATGCACAAAAGCATGAACGGACGAGCTCGACGATGTACTTCGTCATGGAAGGTAGATAATGCCGGGGCCTGCTCTGCTGGGGGCAGTTTCGGTTGATCTACGATGTTTCGATTCCACAGGCGACTGTGATGGGCGCACACGTTGCGTAGATAGTTCAGGCTTCGGAGCCAACTGGCGAAGATCCTGCCGTTGCTGACGCCGTATTCCTGCGAAATAGCGTCTTGATCAGCCTCTGTCATGCCGGCATAAAGGGTCGAAAGCGTACCGAAATCCCAAACCTCACACGCCACCCAGACCGCCAACGGAAGTCCGTACTTTTCCTTGTTGTGGCGAATAAAGTCTTCGTTCGAGCGATTGATCAACGCGGCGTGTTTACCGAGCCAGACATGATGTTTAGTCAGGCCTGTTTGGCTATCCAGGCGGGTTGAAAAGCTTTCATGGAACAACTCAGGCCGCAGGTAGGCAAACTTTTCGTGTTTGCCAAGCCCGTGGGAAATGTCCACTCGTAATGCAATTTCGATGCGCTCCAGGGCATCCAGTATCAATAGCCGCAGCTTCTTATCGAACACGTACAGGTCGACCGCATTCTGGAAGGTAGTCCCAGGCTTGAAATCATCGAGCGGTAGGCGAGTCGGCTTCGTTTTGGATGGCTTTTTACTGCCCTGCGGATCGAGTGGACAGCAGAGTTCAGTCCGCTCGCGAAAGGCAAACCAATAGCCACTGAGGCGGTAGTAACCAATACGCTCCAGATATTCCAGCGCTTTGGGTTGATCCGTCACCACCATCCCGCGAGCCAGTAGCAATTCAAGTTGCTCTTTATAGCTCTGCCACGGTTTGGGATAGCCGTGCGTCATGTGGTCATCATCCTTATCGCCAGTGGCGCATTATGTTTTTTGTTAAATCGATGGTTGAAACGTGGAATTTTCAATTGGCCTCCGCTGGTCAGATTGCCGAAGCCAATAGGGGTAAGGAAACTGTGCTAGCGCATGTTCTGCCAATTCGGCTCGCCACCGGGCTTCATATGTTGCGTTTTTGCTTTTGTGCCACCCAATGCAACACCTCCTGAAGAATGGCAGCTTCGCTGCTCCCCCGAGCCTCAATTAATAAGTCATTCCACGCACACTGGAGCGTGGCAAAACGTCCTTGTTTTAGCTTTACCCTTGGGTGTATGGACTCGATAAGATTCATCAATTTGCTGGCGCGGCTCAGCAGATCATGGTGCCTCAAAGGCTGGACAATGAACGCCAGTCTGCTTGAAACACATGTTTCAGAAGTATTCCATCATCCGCAACTGGCGCTTGTTGAAAGGTGTTTGGGATGGCCTAGGCTCAAAGATAACCGACATAAATCTGTTCACCATTCTGTAATTGTCTATACGGATGGTGAAACAATTCAGCGCTGGCAAATTCAGCAGAGGGGGGACATTGTCGAGTCGCCGACTGCCGCTCAGGAATCAATCAGTGATCGATTACGCCACCCTAGATGCCATGCGAGCGCACCATCCAGCGTGGCGGTTATTGCGTTCGGATCATGCGCCGCTGGTGGTCAGCTTTCTGCATAGAGTGTTTGTAACTACTAATGTACGTGTCATATCCGCTACCGACTTGGCTGAAGCGTTGGAGGATGAGCTGTACGTATTGCGCCGACGGTTGGACGACGATGCCTTTCCCAAGCCGGCACTGTACTACCTGAATGAATGGGCTAGCCCGGAGAAGGGTTGGTTACGCAAGTTCTATCGTCAGGGGTCTGACGAGCCGCAATTCGATCTGACACCCTCAACCGAGAAAGCCATTTCGTGGTTGGACACCCTGACTGAGCGTGGCTTCGTCGGTACTGAGTCACGACTATTAACCTTGTTCGAGCTGCTGAAGCAAATGAGCGAAGGCAGCGAAGCCGATCCTGGCAAACGCATCACCGAATTGCAAAAGCGGCGTGATGACCTCGATGTAGAAATTGCACAAATCCTGGCAGGCAACATCCCGTTTCTGGATGACACTGCATTAAAGGATCGGTTTCAGCAGTTCACTCAGTTGGCACGAGAGTTACTCTCCGATTTCCGAGAGGTCGAGCATAACTTCCGTTTGCTTGATCGGCATGTGCGCGAGCGGATAGCACTGTGGGATGGAGCCAAGGGTGCCCTGTTGGAAGAAATAATGGGTGAGCGAGACGCGATCTCGGACTCTGATCAAGGACGCAGCTTTAGAGCTTTTTGGGGTTTTCTGATGTCAAGCCGTCGTCAGGAGGAATTGACTGAACTGCTTGATCGTGTTCTTGCGTTGGCGCCCGTAGCCGAGCTAAACCCAGACATCCGCACTCGACGAGTACATTACGACTGGCTAGAGGCGGGCGAGCACACGCAACGAACGGTCGCTCAACTTTCACAACAACTGCGGCGTTTTCTGGACGATCAGGTTTGGTTGGAAAACCGTCGGATTATGGACATCCTGCGTGGCATTGAAGCCAAAGCCTTGAATGCACGTGATGACCCACCCTTGGCCGAGTTCATGACCATCGCCGAATTGGCTGCCGATATTGAGCTGACCATGGAGCGGCCCCTGTATACGCCATCCCTCAAACCGGTGTTTGCTGAAATTGCTTTGCAAACTGGAGAAGAGGATCTGGATGCGGATGCATTGTATTCACAAGTGGTGGTTGATGCTGCACGGTTGGCAAGCCATATCCGTCACGCATTGCAGGATCGTTCACAAATCACACTGCGTGAGCTGACCGAGTTACAGCCCTTACAGCAGGGGTTGGCAGAGCTGATTGCTTATCTCCAGTTAGGCACTGATTCGTTCAAAACGGTAGTGGACGAAACTACACCTGAGTCTATTGATTGGCATGCGACGGCCCGCGATGGCGCATTAGTGAGCAAGCAGGCTCTGCTGCCACGCATTATTTTTGTGAGGTGAGAATGAACGAAGAGCAAACCGCTCTTGGCGCTCCTGTACACCCTGCTCAGATGGACCTTTCTACACTGGTAGTTTCGCTGCTAAAGGGAGTTATTTACCGTGAAGGCGATGAGCGTTTGTGGGGGAGGCTTCTCGAATTGCAGGCTCGTATTCGTGATTACGTAGCTGTTTTGGGACTTGACCTGATGCTCGATGAGGCTGAGGGCTACGCTTTCCTCAAGAGCCGCCCCGAACTCTGCGAAGAAGACGTTGCTCTGAAGATTCCCCGACTGGTCGCCCGTCGCCCCTTGTCTTTCCCTGTCAGCCTGCTATTGGCCCTACTGCGCAAGAAGCTTGCCGAGTTCGATGCCAGTGGCGGTGATACACGGCTAGTCCTGACGCGTGACGACATTGTCGAGCTGATACGAGTATTCCTGCCTGAGAGCAGTAACGAGACAAAGCTTATCGACCAGATTGACACTCACATCACCAAGATTGTTGAACTGGGCTTTTTGCGTCGTCTTAAGACGGCAAGTGGATCGGCCAGCTATGAGGTACGACGCATTCTCAAGGCTTTCGTCGATGCTCAATGGTTGGCGGAATTCGACGCTCGGTTGGCGCAGTATCAAACCCGCCTCGCGAGTGAGTTCGTGGGGTTGGAGGGTGGTAAGGATTAGAAAAGCGGGAGTGCAGAAGGACATGGAAGTGCATCTGCGGATAGCTGTACATACTTAAGGAGATACACAATGAATGAACCGCAACCGTTAGGGTTGGACTTTGTCGGCGATGACACGTTGTCAGGCTTTCGTCTGCAGCGGCTGGAAGTGTTCAACTGGGGCACTTTCGACAACCGGGTCTGGACGTTATCGCCCGATGGCAAAAACAGTTTGCTCACAGGTGATATAGGTTCCGGAAAATCCACCCTGGTGGATGCGATCACTACATTGCTGGTACCTGCCCATCGTATCGCCTACAACAAAGCTGCAGGTGCCGATAACAAGGAGCGAACGCTGCGCTCTTACGTCCTTGGGCATTATAAGTCAGAACGCAATGAAGTGACGGGTACGGCCAAACCTGTTGCCTTGCGCAATCACAATAACTATTCGGTGATTCTTGGCGTATTCCACAACACTGGGTATGACCAGACGGTCACCTTAGCCCAAGTATTTTGGATGAAGGAAGCCCAAGGCCAGCCAGCTCGCTTCTTTGTTGGAGCCGAAAGAGATCTGTCTATCGCCAAGGACTTTGCCAATTTCGATTCGGATTTCGCGCTGCTACGTAAAAGACTTCGAACTCTGGGCGCCGATATCGAGGACAGTTTTCCCAAGTATGGCGCCTGGTTTCGGCGCCGCCTTGGTATAGATAATGATCAGGCGTTAGAGCTCTTCCATCAAACGGTGTCGATGAAGTCAGTAGGCAATCTTACCGACTTCGTGCGTAGTCATATGCTTGAACCGTTCGATGCGGCGCAACGTATCAGTGCCTTGATCACTCACTTCGATGACTTGAGCCGGGCCCATGAGGCCGTGCTTAAAGCTAAGCATCAAGTGGAGTTGCTTGTGCCTTTGGTGACTGATTGCGACCGACACCGAATGCAAGCAGCGGAACATGAAAGCTTACGTAAATGCCGCGAGGCCCTTAAGCCATGGTTCTCGGAGCTCAAACTCAGTTTGTTAGATAAGCGGTTGCAATCGTTGGCTGAGGATTTGGTGCGGTTGGCCAAGAAAAAAGAGCGTGGCACTGAACAACGAGACGGGCGGCGTAAAGAGGTGGAGTCTCTCAAGCGTGCGGTGGCAGATCACGGCGGTGCGCGGCTGGAGGAGTTAGCTGCGGAAATACACGAGCAGGAAAGCGAACGTGGTCGGCGACAACAACGTGCAAAGCGTTATGCACAACTACTTTCCGCATTGGGCGAGTCTCCCGGCAATGATGAAAATGAATTCATCCGACTGAGGCTGCGTACATCGGTTCACCGCGAAGAGATCGGTCAGCAGGAAGCCGATCTACAGAATCAGATCACTGAATGGGGTGTATCACTGCGTGAGGGCAAGCGTGAGCATGATCTGTTGCTCCGCGAAATCAACAGCCTCAAGGCAAGGCGCAGCAATATCCCGTCGGCCCAGATCAACATGCGCGCATCCATGTGCAATACGCTGGGATTCGATGAAGAATCTATGCCCTTCGTCGGTGAATTGCTTCAGGTTCGAGAGGAGCATTTTGGCTGGGAGGGTGCTATTGAGCGCGTCCTGCATAACTTCGGTTTGGCCTTATTGGTCCCGGACGAGTACTACGCCCAAGTAGCAGAATGGGTCGACCGAACTCATTTGGGGGGTCGGCTGGTGTACTTTAGGGTTCGGTCGCCACGTCAGGCTGATACGCCAGATTTACACCCGGAATCATTGGTCAGGAAATTAAGCGTCAAACCCGCTTCGACTTTTTATCACTGGTTGGAGCGTGAACTCGCTTATCGCTTCAACTATGCCTGCTGTGAGACATCAGAGCAATTTCGCCGAGAAACTCGAGCTATCTCCAAGTCTGGCCAGATCAAGACGCCTGGTGAACGTCATGAAAAAGATGACCGTCATCGACTGGATGACCGTAGTCGCTTCGTCCTGGGTTGGAGCAACGCCGCCAAAATAGCCGCGCTGGAGACTACGAAAGGCACGCTTGAACTACGGTTGAGCAAAATCGGCTCAGACATAGCTGAGGGCGAAAAGCGTCGAGGGCAATGGCGTCAGCAACTGGAAGCATTGGCCGCGCTTAACGAGTTCAATGATTACCGGGATCTCGACTGGGCTAGCTGCGCTGCCGTCGTCGCGCGATTACAGGATGAGAAGGCGCAGCTGGAAGCTGCCAGTGACACCTTGTTGCAACTTAGTGCCCAGCTCGTAAAGGTGCAAGCTGAGTTGAGTGTCATCGAGAGCGACTTGTCGAATCTGGACAAGGAGCTCGGTAGCGTCGAGTCGAAACATGAGTCTGCTACGGCACTGCACCTCGAAACGAGCAATCTACTGACTGACATCTTGACCGAAACCCGCTCTCGGTTAGATGAGCTGCGTACGGACGTACTGGGCGATCACCAGCTATCTGTTGAGTCCTGTGACAATCGTGAAAGCGAGATGCGCAAGGCACTGCAGGAAAGGATAGACGCCGAAGCAAAGGTGCTGGAACGGCTTAGAGATAAGATCATCAAGGCGATGGCGGCCTTCAAAGAGGCCTACAAACTTGAGACGAGTGAGTTTGATGCAGACTTGAGCGCTGCTCCTGAATATCGAGATCTTCTTGATCAACTGAACCGAGACGATCTGCCGCGCTTCGAGTTGCGTTTCAAGGAATTGCTTAACGTCAATACGATAAATGAAATCGCTAATTTCAATGGTCAGCTCGCGCGCGAACGTGAAACCATCAAAGAGCGCATTGCGAGAATCAACGAGTCTTTAGGGCAGATCGACTACAACCCAGGACGCTATATCGTACTTGAGTCGCAGGTCAGTCCAGATGCCGAGATTCGAGACTTCCAGACTGAGCTGCGGGCTTGCACCGAAGGAGCTCTAACTGGTTCCGACGACGCTCAGTACTCTGAGGTTAAATTTCTGCAGGTCAAAACCATCATCGATCGATTTCGTGGTCGAGAGGGTCTTTCTGAGCAGGATCGGCGCTGGACGACGAAAGTCACTGACGTGCGAAATTGGTTTCTGTTTGCCGCCAGCGAACGTTGGCGCGAGGACCACCGAGAGCATGAGCACTACTCCGATTCTGGCGGCAAGTCCGGAGGTCAAAAGGAAAAGCTTGCCTATACCATCCTAGCGGCAAGCCTTGCGTATCAGTTCGGTTTGGAGTGGGGAGCCGTGCGTTCGCGCTCGTTCCGCTTTGTCGTTATCGATGAAGCCTTTGGGCGTGGTTCTGACGAGTCTGCACAGTACGGTTTGAGGCTCTTTCAGCAACTCAACTTGCAACTACTCATCGTCACACCCTTGCAGAAAATCCACATCATCGAACCTTTCGTCTCCAGTGTGGGTTTTGTTCAGAACGACGGTGGTCGGGCATCCAAACTGCGCAACCTATCAATCGAAGAGTATCGGTTGAACAAGGCAGACTTCTCATCATGAGCTGGTCAAAAGCAAAGGATTTTGAGGATCAACTTCGACGTCATTGGGAGCGCGGTGATTTGCTGCGTTCCCTTGTAATGGGTGATGCATGGATACCACGACGATTAACGCTGAAAGTACCAAGCTCTGGGGAGTTAAGCCGACAATTCGACTCGGTAAGGTTATGGCTTACCAGTATCACCACCATTCCCTATATCCGAATTGAATGGCGTGACGTCAATCACCGGGTTTTAGGTGCTCAACGCCTGCCAAACACCATCTGGGTGGACACGCTAGAAGCTGCAACTGCGCTGATTGGAAAGAGCGAAGATTTGAGGCGTTTTGCGGAGGTGCTCGCTCTTACACGCCAAGAACAACCTTCATTGGTCAAATGGCTGAGCGCGCGGCCGTTGCTCGCTATCGAGCTTGCAGCGCAGTGGCCTCATTTTCTGAAAGTAGTTAACTGGATCACCGAGCATCCACGTCCGGGAATTTACCTGAGGCAGGTGGACATTCCGGGTATTCATAGCAAATTCATCGAAAGGTACAGGGGAGTGCTTTGTGAGCTATTCGATTTGGTGTTGCCGGAGGAAGCCGTCTCACTTGAGCAAGCGGGTATCGGGAAATTTTCCGCTCGCTATGGCTTTCTAGGTAAGCCGGTACGAATACGCTTTCGAGTGCTGGATGATCGGGTTGCTTTAATGCGCGGCTCAATATTGCCCGACATTACGTTGGACTCGGATAATTTTGCCAGGCTGGATTTATCCGTGGAACATGTGTTCATTACTGAGAACGAAACCAACTTTCTGGCTTTCCCTCCCATATCGAACTCCATTGTGATTTTTGGAGCGGGTTATGGCTGGGAATCACTGGGGCGAGCGCGTTGGCTCTCGCGCTGCTCCATTCATTATTGGGGGGACATCGACACGCATGGGTTCGCTATTCTGGACCAACTGCGCCGCCGCTTTGATCATGTTGAGTCTTTTCTGATGGACCACAACACGCTGGTGGCCCATAAAGATCTATGGGGAGAGGAGGCCGATCAGATTTTACATGACCTGCCGAACCTCACCGAAAAAGAAGGGGCTCTTTTCGATGAGCTGAGGGATAACCGAATCCAGAATGGCTTGCGGTTGGAGCAGGAGTACGTTAGCTACCAGTGGTTCCAAGCAGCGCTGGTAGCATTGGAGTGTGGGTGACCCACAAAAAAGCCCCAGACCCTAAGATCTGAGGCTTTCTCGTTTCTACTAATATGGTGCACCAGGCGGGATTCGAACCCACGACCCCTGCCTTCGGAGGGCAGTACTCTATCCAGCTGAGCTACTGGTGCAAGCGGGCGCCATGATACTCATATGCACTGCAGGCGTCCATGCTGCTGAATCGACTGTGGTTTTCGCAACCGTAACAACCGTTTGCTACGTTGATCAGAAAAATTAGGCAAATGCGCCGTTTTCGTTCTTTTTTTCGAACAGAGTATTGTCCTTTAGGCGCTTTGATCCTACGATCCGTTTGAGATTTCAAACGCTCTTGTCTGGGTGCTGAACCGCACGAGTTTCGAACAGTGCGCTATTTATGTGCTTCAGCCCGGTGAATGATTTCCCTGACGGCAGCCTACGAGGCGCCTTTCTACAATCATAATTCGCTCCGCGCTGGTCGCGGTGCTGTTAAGGAAAGCCGACATGCAGCTTAAAGACACCCAGTTGTTCCGCCAGCAAGCCTTTATCGATGGCACTTGGGTTGATGCGGACAATGGTCTGACGATCAAGGTCAACAACCCGGCAACGGGCGAAATTCTGGGCACTGTGCCGAAAATGGGCGCTGCCGAAACCCGCCGTGCAATCGAAGCCGCTGACAAAGCGCTGCCGGCCTGGCGTGCCCTGACCGCCAAGGACCGCGCGAACAAGCTGCGTCGCTGGTTCGAACTGATCATCGAAAACCAGGATGACCTGGCTCGCCTGATGACCCTGGAACAGGGCAAGCCATTGGCCGAAGCCAAGGGCGAAATCGTTTACGCGGCTTCCTTTATCGAGTGGTTCGCCGAAGAAGCCAAGCGCATCTACGGTGACGTGATTCCGGGCCACCAGCCAGACAAGCGCCTGATCGTGATCAAGCAGCCGATCGGCGTGACCGCTGCCATCACCCCGTGGAACTTCCCTGCCGCGATGATCACCCGTAAAGCCGGCCCGGCACTCGCCGCTGGTTGCACCATGGTGCTCAAGCCTGCTTCGCAAACCCCATTCTCCGCATTCGCTTTGGCTGAACTGGCCCAGCGTGCCGGCATTCCTGCCGGTGTGTTCAGCGTTGTGACCGGCAGCGCCGGCGACATCGGCAGCGAGCTGACCAGCAACCCGATCGTGCGTAAATTGTCCTTCACTGGCTCGACCGAAATCGGTCGTCAGCTGATGGCTGAATGCGCCAAGGACATCAAGAAAGTGTCCCTGGAATTGGGCGGCAACGCGCCGTTCATCGTGTTCGACGACGCGGACCTGGATAAGGCCGTAGAAGGCGCGATCATTTCCAAGTACCGCAACAACGGCCAGACCTGCGTCTGCGCCAACCGTCTGTACATTCAGGATTCGGTCTATGACGCGTTCGCCGAGAAGCTGAAAGTGGCCGTGGCCAAACTCAAGATCGGCAACGGCCTGGAAGAAGGCACCACCACGGGTCCGCTGATCGACGAAAAAGCCGTGGCCAAGGTTCAAGAACACATTGCTGATGCGATCAGCAAAGGTGCGACCGTTCTGGCGGGTGGCAAGGTTATGGAAGGTAACTTCTTCGAGCCGACCATTCTGACCAACGTGCCGAAAAACGCTGCCGTGGCCAAGGAAGAAACCTTCGGTCCATTGGCGCCGCTGTTCCGCTTCAAAGACGAAGCCGAAGTGATCGCGATGTCCAACGACACCGAGTTCGGCCTGGCTTCGTACTTCTATGCCCGCGACCTGGGTCGTGTGTTCCGTGTGGCGGAAGCCCTGGAATACGGCATGGTCGGCGTCAACACCGGGTTGATCTCCAACGAAGTCGCGCCGTTCGGCGGCATCAAGGCGTCGGGCCTGGGCCGTGAAGGCTCCAAGTACGGCATCGAAGATTACCTGGAAATCAAATACCTCTGCCTGGGCATCTAAGCCTGGCAGACGGAAATGCAACAAGCGGAAAGGGCACGAGAGCGCTGTCCCTTTCTGCGCTTCAAACGGAATTTTCTCTGTGGCCGGGAACGCTGTGGCAGTCGATCATCGCATGCTGCCGTAGTTGCCTCCCCGCCGCATTTTCCTTGAACCACGCCGCCCGATGAGCGGTGAATGAGGACTTTATGAGCAAGACTAACGCATCCCTGATGAAACGCCGCGAAGCCGCTGTACCGCGCGGTGTTGGCCAGATTCACCCGATCTTCGCCGAGTCCGCGAAGAACGCCACCGTGACCGACGTTGAAGGTCGCGAGTTCATCGACTTCGCCGGCGGTATCGCCGTGCTGAACACCGGCCATGTGCACCCGAAAATCATCGCCGCCGTGACCGAGCAACTGAACAAGCTGACTCACACCTGCTTCCAGGTACTGGCTTACGAGCCGTACGTTGAAGTGTGCGAAAAAATCAACGCCAAGGTGCCAGGTGATTTCGCCAAGAAAACCCTGCTAGTGACCACCGGTTCCGAAGCCGTAGAAAACGCCGTGAAAATCGCCCGTGCCGCCACTGGCCGTGCCGGTGTGATCGCTTTCACCGGCGCTTACCACGGTCGCACCATGATGACCCTGGGCCTGACCGGTAAAGTCGTGCCTTACTCGGCCGGCATGGGCCTGATGCCAGGCGGCGTGTTCCGCGCGCTGTACCCGAACGAACTGCACGGTGTGAGCATCGACGATTCGATCGCCAGCATCGAACGCATCTTCAAGAACGACGCCGAGCCGCGTGACATCGCTGCCATCATCATCGAGCCGGTTCAGGGCGAAGGTGGTTTCTACGTCGCGCCGAAAGAGTTCATGAAGCGTCTGCGTGCCCTGTGCGACCAGCACGGCATCCTGCTGATCGCTGATGAAGTGCAGACTGGCGCTGGCCGTACCGGCACGTTCTTCGCCATGGAACAGATGGGCGTTGCTGCCGACCTGACCACTTTCGCCAAATCCATCGCTGGCGGTTTCCCGTTGGCCGGTGTGTGCGGTAAAGCCGAATACATGGACGCCATTGCTCCAGGCGGCCTGGGCGGCACTTACGCCGGTAGCCCGATCGCTTGCGCCGCGGCCCTGGCCGTGATGGAAGTGTTCGAAGAAGAGCACCTGCTGGATCGCTGCAAGGCTGTCGGCGAGCGTCTGGTCACTGGCCTGAAAGCCATCCAGGCCAAATACCCGGTGATCGGCGAAGTCCGTGCCCTGGGCGCGATGATTGCGGTCGAGCTGTTCGTCGACGGCGACAGCCACAAGCCAAACGCTGCCGCTGTGGCATCGGTTGTGGCCAAGGCTCGCGACAAGGGCCTGATCCTGCTGTCTTGCGGCACTTACGGCAACGTTCTGCGCGTCCTGGTACCGCTGACTTCGCCGGATGAGCAACTGGACCAAGGTCTGGCAATCATCGAAGAGTGCTTCTCGGAACTGTGATGTCCGGGCACTGATCGATGTGTGATCTGATCGACAAAAACCCGCTTCGGCGGGTTTTTTTTCGCCTCTTGAAACACATTGAGGCATTGGCGCTGTATCGAACGGCAAGCGTTGGCTAAGGTTCAAGCATTGCGAGGGAGCGTGTTGCATGACTGCCGTTGATTTACCCGCTGTACCGAGAGTCTTGATTGCCGAGGCCGACCCCTGGTCTCGCGACCTGCTCAAGCATGTGTTGTTGAATGTGCGTTGCGACGCACGGCTGGATGTGTGTGCCGATGGCCAGCAGGCGCTGGAGTTGTTGGCGGAAAATCCCTACGACTTGGTGATCGTCGACTGGGAACTGCCAGGCGTTGATGGCCTAAATGTTTTGCGCAACGTGCGTCAACGCAAGCGCAATCCGCCGCTGCCGTTCATTCTGATGAGCAGCCGCAACGACAGCGCCAGCGTGCGCGAAGCCTTGCCTCTGGCGCCCACGGCGTACCTGACCAAACCCCTGGACATGGAAGGCCTGACCCATCGCCTGCAGGAATTGCTGGTGAACGCCGGAGAGGAGGTTGCCTGCGAGGTGCCAACGCTGGCACCCGGCATGACCTTGTCGGTGTACCTGGAGCGTCGCCGTGAACTGGCAGAGGGTGCGCCGTTGATGACCGATGTGCAGGTGGCGATCAAGCGCAGCCTTAATCCCAATGGCCTTGATCTGACCCGGCTGGGAGACGAAATCCGCACCGATCCGCAGGTCACCGCCGTGCTGATCGCCGCTGCCAACAGCGCGGCTCATCACCTGGGTGACGCCGTACAAACCTTGTCCCAGGCATTGCATCGCTTGGGCACCGGGCAAAGCATGAACCTGATTCTGGGGCTGGCGCTCAAGCGCAGCGCCCGGCTCAGCGATCCGTACCTGGCGGACTACGCCGAGCGTTTCTGGGAGTTGTCGCTGCACACCGCCGAATACGCCCGCACACTGGCGCGCTTGCTGGACCTGGATCAGGAGCGCTGCTATTGCGCGGGCATGCTGCATTGCCTCGGCGACCTCGCTTTGCTGAGGTGTTTGCAGGAATGGAAGCAGGCCGGCGGCGAGCTGGATGAATGGGAGGAGGTGGGAGAGGCCTTGGCCGACTTCGGCGCGGCTTACGGTTCGGCGCTGCGCACCCGCTGGCGCCTGCCGCTGGAGTTGCGAGAGCTGATTGCAGCGGTCTACCAGCTCGGTGGCGGGGTTTACTCTCGCGAAGCGCTGGTGATGAACATTGCTGCGCAACTGGCGCGTCTGACCGAGCATGAGGGCATTGAGGAATTGGCCAAGTGCCGGACCGCGCGGTTGCTCAAGATTGGGTTGCCGGAATTGATGCGTTTGCGCAAAAAATGAACTTCACACGAACCCCCTGTAGGAGTGAGACCGGCTTGCCGGCGATAGCGGCGTGTCAGCCAGCGTAGAGGTTGACTGATACACCGCTATCGCGAGCAGGCTCGCTCCTACAGGGGTGACGTGTCGATTCGGGTTTTGGGTCAGCCGGAGATAATGCGGTTTTTGCCCTGGCGCTTGGCTTCATACATCGCGGCATCCGCGCGGGCGAACACGCTGTCGAGGGAATCGTCCTCCGGGGTCAGGCTGGTCAAGCCTTGGCTGATGGTTATGCCGAACGTCTGGTCGTCATGGCTGAAGCTCAATTGCTGAATCTGCCGTTGCAGGCGTTCGGCGACTTGCATGGCCATGTCGGGTGCGCATCCCGGGAACACCGCTGCGAATTCCTCGCCACCGATCCGTCCGAAAAAATCCCCCCGGCGTAAGGCGGCACGACCGCTCTCGGCGATTCGTTGCAGTACGTTGTCGCCGGCTTGATGACCGTAGGTGTCGTTGACCACTTTGAAGTCATCGATGTCCAGCAATAGGAACGCCATCGGTGCGCCTTGCTTGCGCGCTTGCGCAAACTCGCGCTGGGCGCATTCGAAGAAGTGTCGGCGATTGCTGCTTTGCGTCAGCACGTCGGTGGTCGCCAGGCGCTGCAGCTCGGCCTCCATCCGTTTCTTTTCGGTGATGTCTTCGGCAATGCCGACGATGATCACCGGTTGGCCCGGCTCGGCCTGACGGTTGATGAAGCATTTGTCGCTGAGCCATCGCACCTGGCCGTCGGCGGCGATGATGCGGTATTCGCGGTCTTCAACGGCGCCTTTGACCAGGACTTCGGCCAGGCTGTGCTCGGCATAGTCCAGGTCGTCTGGGTAAATGCTGTCGCGCCATTCGTTGTAGTCGGACAGCAACAGGCCTGCGGAACGGCCAAAAATCCGTTCATAGGCCGGGCTGACGTAGAGCACCTGACGGGTTTCCCAATTGAATGCCCAAAGCACCGCGTTGACGCTCACCAGCAGGGAGCTGAACAGCTGCTCGCGTTCGCTCAGGCGTGCCACTTCGCCCTGGGCATGCATGAGTGCCATCAGGGTTTGAGCGGCATCCGGCCACTGAGGAAGGGTTGAGTCTTGAGGGGTTTTGGGGACCATTGGGACAAATCTCAAAGGGCGTGCGCCGCTTGAGTTTCGAAAGCGGCTACAGCAAAGCCCGCCGGGTGGCGAAGTGTCTTTGAGATAGGGGATTTGGAGATTGGTTCCCGGCCTTTGGGGCGTGGTAGCTGGCTCCCGCCGGGCGGTATAGGCGACGCGTTCAGTCAGTTAAAACGCGTCGCCGGTTTTGCGGTTGCTTCGCAACCGAACGGGGATAAATCCCCTCGCCACAGGTAAGCCCCATTGCCACAGGGAGGCTGATCAGCAGGGTCAGACAGCGGCAGGGCGCAAGGAGTAGGTTTTCAGCTGGTCGGCGAAGTCGCGCAGGGATTGAATTCCGCTGGCTTCTGCTTCGTGAACCCAATCCTTGATGGCGGCCAGCATGTCGTGACCATTTGAGCTGGTCTTGACCCAGATCTGCTGCAAGGCCAGGCGTTTCTCGTAAATTACCTTCAGCGCCTGGCTGTGCTCGAGCATGGTCTGGATGCGAACGTGGTGTTTTTCGTCCAGCAGGCTGGTTTCCCGGGAAAGCAGGCGCTTGGCCCGGTGAAACTGGTGACGGACCGAGTGATCGACTTTTTCCAGCTCTTGCTGGACCAGCGGCGCGATCACCAATTTGCGGTACTGGGCCATGATCTGGAAACGGTTGTTGAGGATCGCCATGGCAGTGTCCATGTCCAGGCTGCCTTTGCCTTCGACGCGGTGGGCGATCGGCGCAACCCGCTGGACCTTGGCCAGACGGAAGAAACTGAAGACCTGGATCCAGGCCCAACCAAGGTCGAACTCCCACTTCTTCACCGACAATTTTGCCGAGTTCGGGTAGGTGTGATGGTTGTTATGCAGTTCTTCACCGCCGATCAGGATGCCCCAAGGCACCAGATTGGTTGCCGCGTCGCGGCATTCGAAGTTGCGGTAACCGATGGCATGGCCCAGGCCATTGACCACGCCGGCGGCCCACACCGGGATCCACATCATCTGGATGGCCCAGATGGTGATGCCGATGGTGCCGAACAGCAGCAGGTCGATGACAGCCATGATCGCCACACCCAGCAGCGGGTAGCGGCTGTAGAGGTTGCGTTCGATCCAGTCTTCGGGGCAGTTCTTGCCGTAGATGCGCAGGGTCTCCGGGTTTTCCGCTTCGGCGCGGTACAGCTCGGCACCTTTGCGCAGAACGGTGGACAGGCCCTTGATGACCGGGCTGTGCGGGTCATCGACGGTTTCGCATTTGGCGTGATGCTTGCGGTGGATAGCGGTCCACTCGCGGGTGTTCTGCGCCGTGGTCAACCACAGCCAGAAGCGGAAGAAATGTTTCAAGCCGGCATTGAGCTCAAGCGAGCGATGGGCTGAATAACGATGCAGATAGACCGTGACGCCGATAATCGTGACGTGGGTCATCAGCAGGGTGACTGCCACCAGTGACCAGGGCGACAAGCCGAGAAAACCTTCGTACCACATAGGCTATAGGGCCCTCGAAAAAGAAAAAAACAGCCGTTGCATTATCACTAAGCCCACAGATAAAACCAGTCGCCCTTTCAGATAAGAGTGCCCGGATGTTTCTTTAACCTATAATCCCAACCATTTTGTAGGGACATGGACGGCCGAATGTCTGCCACCTATCGCGATGCCTTGCGTGCAGCGCTGCTTTACCTGTTGCTTTCTGCAGTCTGGCTGCAGTTTAGCGGCTACTTATTGAACAGGTTCTTCGATAACTCCTCTGAGTTACTGCGATGGCAACTGATCAACGGTTACGTCTGGGTCACGTTTAGTGCCGGGTTGATCTTCATCGCCCGAGCACGATTGTTCCGGTGTCTGGGGATTGGCGCCAAGCTGCGCGAGCGCAGTGAAGATCGGGAGCGCTTGCGTCAGGCGGCCGCGGTGTTCGATTGCACCCGTGAAGGCGTGCTGGTCACTGACAATAAAGGGCTGATCGTCCATGTAAACCGTGCGTTCATGGAAATTACCGGCTACCAGCGCGAGGAAGTGCTCGGGCAGCGGCCGAGCCTGTTCAAGTCCGGTCATCATCCCCCGGCGTTCTATCAGTCGATGTTCGCCACGCTGGACAGTACCGGCGAGTGGAGCGGGGAAATCTGGAACCGGCGCAAAAGTGGCGAGATCTACCCGCAGTGGCAGACCATCCGGATCATTCACGATGATCAGAGGCAGGTCAGCCAATACGTTGCAGTGTTTTCCGACATCAGCGCGATCAAGAACTCGGAGAATGAACTCAAGCACCTGGCCCACCACGATCCGCTGACCACGCTGCCAAACCGTCTGCTATTCACCGACCGCGCCGAACAGGCCCTGGCGTCGGCGCAACTCCACAAACGCGGCTGCGCGTTGCTGCTGGTCGATTTGGATCACTTCAAGATGATCAACGACAGCCTCGGGCACACGATCGGTGATCAACTGCTCAAAGCCGTGGCCGGACGGTTGAAAGCCATGTTTGGCCCAGGTATCACGTTGGCCCGTCTGGGCGGTGACGAATTTGCGGTGCTCGCTGAAAGCTGTCCGCAACTGGTGCACGCCGGGGCGCTGGCCCAGCGGATCATCGATGGCCTGCGCGAGCCCCTGCATATCGAGGGGCATCGGCTTTTTATTAACGCCAGTATCGGCATCAGCCTGTTTCCCAGCGATGCCTTGAGCGCCGAGCAGTTGTTGCGCAACGCCGATTCGGCACTGTTCAAGGCCAAGAGCGCCGGCCGCGACGGCTACGCCCTGTACACCGAAGAATTGACTGCGCATGCCCAGCAACGGGTAGAGATCGGATTCGAGCTGCGCCGCGCTCTGGAAAAGCAGGAATTGCGGGTTCATTACCAACCTGTGCATGACCTCAAGACCAGCCGACTGATCGGCGTTGAGGCGCTGGTGCGTTGGGAGCATCCGCAGCGCGGTTTGGTATCGCCGGCAGAGTTCATCCCCATCGCCGAGCGCACCGGGCTGATTGCCGAGATCGATGCCTGGGTCATGCGCCAGGCCTGCCAGCAGATGTGCCAGTGGCAAGCCGTCGGCGTGGCGTTGTCATTCGTCGCGGTGAATGTTTCATCGCGGTTGTTCGCCCGTCGCGAGCTGTATCAACAGGTGGCTCAGGTGCTGCACGAAACCGGCCTGGATCCGGCGTATCTGGAGCTGGAAGTCACTGAAAGCGCGGTGATGGAAGACCCTGAGGTGGCGCTGGAGCAGATGCATCGTCTGCGCGAGTTGGGTGTGCGGCTGGCCATCGATGATTTCGGCACAGGCTATTCGTCGTTGCTGCGGCTCAAGCGTCTGCCGGTGCAGAAGCTCAAGATCGATCAGGGTTTTGTCGCAGGCTTGCCGTGGGACGAGGATGACGCGGCGATCGTGCGAGTGATTATCGCGCTGGCGCAAAGCATGGGGATGCAAGTGCATGCCGAAGGGATCGAGCAGGTCGACCAGGCGCGTTTCCTGCTCGAACAGGACTGCGATCTGGGGCAGGGCTACTGGTTTGGTCGACCAGTTCCGGCCGTGCTGCTGGATTGGGTACACGCTCCGGTGATTGAGCGACAGTGACCTTCGTTTATGTATTGGTAACTGAAATGTTCAGTGATGTGTCGGGGCGGCTATGCCTCCCGGATTTGCAACATAATGCGCCTCACAAATGGATGGTGATGTTGAGCTCAGCTTCAAAGCTGGCCAACGGTGAAAATAAAACGATTGTTGAGGCTTGCTGCCGAAAATGACTGATAACGACCTGATTCTGTACCTGACTGACGACGGTCTTTCGCAATTCGTATTGCGCGAATTGGGTGGTCAGGTATGGCTTACACAGCTTGAAATGGCTGAGCTTTACCAGAGCTCGAAGCAAAATATCGGCAAGCATATTAAAGGTGTTCTCGCCGACGGGGAGCTGGCTGAAGTGGCAGTTGTAAACCAGAAGTTTACAACTGCCGCCGACGGCAAGGAGTACCTGACCCAGCTTTACGCTCTCCCCATGATAATCGCAGTGGGTTATCGAGTGCGTTCGACGCGAGGGACACAATTCCGGCAGTGGGCAACACGAACCCTGGGTGAGTTCATGCTCAAGGGGTTTGTGATGGATGACGTGCGATTGAAGGATCCTCGGTGGGATTACTTCGATGAGCTTCTGGAGCGCATCCGCGACATCCGGTCCTCGGAGAAGCGGTTTTACCAGAAGGTTCGAGAGCTCTTTGTATTGGCTGAAGACTATCGGGCCAATGCCGAGGAAACAGGTCTGCTGTTTGCCGAAGTCCAGAACAAACTGTTTTTTGCCGTGACGGGGCATACCGCAGCCGAGCTGATTGTCAGTCGCTCGGATGCGGGTCAACCAAACATGAATTTGTTGAGTTTTAAAGGGGGGAGGGTCCGCAAAGCTGATGTAGTCATTGCCAAAAACTATTTGAATGGTGAAGAGCTGGATCACCTGAATCGGCTAGTCAGCATGTTTTTCGAGTTTGCTGAATTGAGGGTCAAACAAAAAAAGCATCTGACACTCGATGCGTGGCGCCAATATGTGGACAGTTTCATGGCATTCAATGAGCAGCCATTGTTGGAGTCATCCGGCAAAATCAGCCGAAGCCAAATGACGCAGATAGTTCATGAGCGCTATGGGCAATTCGATCAGGAGCGTAAAAGAGCCGAATCTGAAGCCTGTGATGCCGAAGAAATTGTAGAGTTGGAACGACTGGAAAAGCGTTTGCGTTCTACCGAAAGGAACGTTTAACGCCGTTATTGGCGCATTACCAGCCCCCCTGAAGTCCTGAGCAGATGCGGCACCAGATTTGGACCGCGCTCAGGCAATCTTTTGATGTACAAGCCATTAACCTCCCTGCCAAACCACGCTTCGTCAAATAATCACCTTTGGTTATATAAACATTCTTAAATAGTCTTTTTAAGAATATCTGCGCGTCTCTACTATTGCTCTCACGCCGCAAGCAGTGCCGCCACTGCCAGGCAACCTCTCAGTTGAAGGAGCAGCACCATGAGCGCATCCCTACGTAGTGTTGACGGTCAAGACGAAGCCACCATCTTGCGTGAGATCCAGAGCGCATTGCGCGATCTGCGTTTTGGCGCCGTGGAAATCACCGTGCATAACGCCCAGGTGGTGCAGATCGAACGTAAAGAGAAATTCCGTTTGCAGAACCCGAGCAACAAACCGAGCTAAAAACCGGCAACCCGATTCCAGCACACCATAAAAAAAAGCCAACACACCAAGAATTCCAGGAGCTTTCACCATGTCGTCGATTCGTCATTTCGCTTTGGCCGCCCTGGCCAGTGCCCTTTTTGCTGGTTCCGCGGTTGCCAAGGATTACGAGCTGCTTAACGTGTCGTATGACCCGACTCGCGAGCTGTACCAGGACTACAACGCCGAGTTCGTCAACTTCTGGAAGAAAGACCACGCTGGCGACAACGTGAAAATCCAGCAATCCCACGGTGGTTCGGGCAAGCAAGGCCGGGCGGTGATCGACGGTCTGCGCGCCGACGTGGTGACCCTGGCCCTGGCCGGTGACATCGACGAAATCGCCAAACTCGGCAAGACCCTGCCGGCCGACTGGCAGAAGCGTCTTCCCGAGGCGAGCACGCCTTACACCTCGACCATCGTGTTCCTGGTGCGCAAGGGCAACCCTAAAGGCATCAAGGACTGGGGCGATCTGGTCAAGAATGACGTGTCGGTGATCACGCCGAACCCGAAAACCTCCGGCGGTGCGCGCTGGAACTTCCTCGCGGCCTGGGCTTATGGCCTGAAAGCCAACGGCGGTGACGAAGCCAAGGCCAAGGAATACGTGCAGACCCTGTTCAAACACGTTCCGGTGCTGGATACAGGTGCTCGCGGTTCGACCATCACCTTCGTCAACAACGGTCAGGGCGACGTGTTGCTGGCCTGGGAAAACGAAGCCTTCCTGGCGCTGAAAGAAGATGGCGGCGCTGACAAGTTCGAAATCGTCGTGCCTTCGCTGTCGATTCTCGCAGAACCACCGGTGGCTGTGGTCGACAAGAACGCCGAGAAAAAGGGCAACGAGCAGATCGCCGAAGCGTACCTCAAGCACCTGTACAGCCCGGCCGGCCAGGAAATTGCGGCGAAAAACTTCTATCGTCCACGTGACAAGGATGTGGCCGCCAAGTACGCCAAACAGTTCCCGACACTGGACCTGGTGACCATCGACAAGGACTTCGGCGGCTGGAAATCCGCGCAGCCGAAATTCTTCAACGATGGAGGCGTGTTCGACCAGATCTACCAGGCGCAATAGTTTTAAATAGCCATCAACGAGCCCCGGATTTACATTCGGGGCTTTGCGCGTTCTCAACCAAGGACTTTTATGTCGCGTCGTATCTCCCCCGTCATACCCGGCTTCGGGCTGACGCTGGGCTACACCTTGGTGTACCTCAGCCTGATTGTGCTCATTCCACTGGCGGCGATGTTCGTGCATGCCGCTCAACTCACCTGGGATCAGTTCTGGGCGATTATCTCGGCACCACGGGTGCTGGCGGCGTTGAAGCTGAGCTTCGGCACCGCGCTCTATGCCGCGATCATCAACGGCATCATCGGCACGCTGCTGGCCTGGGTGCTGGTGCGCTACTCCTTCCCGGGTCGCAAGATCATCGACGCGATGATCGACCTACCGTTCGCATTGCCCACTGCCGTGGCCGGTATCGCGCTGACTGCGCTGTACGCGCCGAATGGTTGGGTGGGTCAATTTGCTGCGGACCTGGGTTTCAAGATCGCGTATACCCCCCTCGGCATCACGCTTGCCCTCACTTTTGTGACGCTTCCATTCGTAGTACGTACCGTACAGCCAGTACTGGCCGATATCCCCCGTGAAGTGGAAGAGGCGGCGGCTTGTCTGGGTGCCAAACCCTTGCAGGTTTTCCGCCATATTCTGGTGCCTGCGCTTCTGCCAGCGTGGTTGACCGGTTTCGCGTTGGCCTTTGCCCGCGGGGTCGGCGAGTACGGTTCGGTGATTTTCATCGCCGGCAACATGCCGATGAAAACAGAAATTCTGCCGCTGCTGATCATGGTCAAGCTTGACCAGTACGATTACACCGGCGCTACGTCCATTGGTGTACTGATGCTGGTGGTTTCCTTCGTCCTGTTGCTGCTGATCAACTTGCTGCAACGCCGTATTGAAACCCCATAAGGAGGCGCAGAAATGTCCCAATCATCTATTGCTGCTGCTTCCTCGAACGCTGCCCGCCGTGGCAGTGCCAATTCACGGCGGATCCTGATCGGTCTTGGCTGGCTGGTGTTTGCCCTTTTCCTGTTGCTGCCGCTAGTGATCGTGGTGTCCCAGGGTTTGAAGAATGGTCTGGGTTCGTTCTTCACCGCGATCCTTGAACCCGACGCGCTGTCGGCGCTGAAACTCACGGTCATCGCCGTGTTGATTTCGGTCCCGCTGAACCTCGTGTTCGGCGTCAGCGCCGCGTGGTGCGTGAGCAAGTACTCGTTCCGCGGTAAAAGCATTTTGGTGACTCTGATCGACTTGCCGTTCTCGGTCTCGCCGGTTATTGCCGGTCTGGTCTACGTGCTGATGTTCGGCGCCCAAGGTCTTTTCGGGCCGTGGCTGCAGGATCACGACATCCAGATCGTCTTCGCCTTGCCGGGCATCGTATTGGCGACGATCTTCGTCACCGTACCGTTCGTGGCGCGTGAGCTGATCCCGCTGATGCAGGAACAAGGCACCCAGGAAGAAGAGGCCGCGCGCTTGCTCGGGGCTAATGGCTGGCAGATGTTCTGGCACGTCACCGTTCCCAATATCAAATGGGGCCTGATCTACGGCGTGGTGTTGTGTACTGCGCGGGCGATGGGTGAATTCGGTGCGGTGTCGGTGGTTTCCGGGCACATTCGCGGGGTGACCAACACCTTGCCGCTGCACGTCGAGATCCTCTACAACGAATACAACCACGTGGCCGCGTTCGCGGTAGCGAGCCTGTTGCTGATCATGGCGCTCTTCATCCTGCTGCTTAAGCAGTGGAGCGAAAACCGTATTAACCGCCTGCGCACCAGCGCCGCGGAGGAATAATTCATGTCGATCGAAGTGCGTAACGTCAGCAAGAATTTCAATGCGTTCAAGGCGCTGGACAACATCAGCCTGGACATTCAAAGCGGCGAGCTCGTGGCGCTGCTCGGCCCGTCGGGTTGCGGCAAAACCACGCTGCTGCGGATCATCGCCGGCCTGGAAACCCCGGATAAGGGCAACATCGTGTTCCACGGTGAAGACGTTTCCGGACATGACGTGCGTGATCGCAACGTCGGTTTCGTGTTCCAGCACTACGCGCTGTTCCGCCACATGACCGTGTTCGACAACGTCGCGTTCGGTCTACGCATGAAGCCAAAAAACCAGCGCCCTAGCGAAAGCCAGATCGCGGTGAAGGTTCATGAACTGCTGAATATGGTGCAGCTGGACTGGCTGTCGGATCGCTACCCGGAGCAACTTTCCGGTGGTCAGCGGCAGCGCATCGCGTTGGCCCGTGCCCTGGCGGTTGAACCGAAAGTTCTGCTGCTCGACGAACCGTTCGGTGCACTCGACGCCAAGGTCCGCAAGGAGCTGCGTCGCTGGTTGGCGCGGCTGCACGAAGACATCAACCTGACCTCGGTATTCGTGACCCACGACCAGGAAGAGGCCATGGAAGTCGCCGACCGTATCGTGGTGATGAACAAAGGCGTGATCGAACAGATCGGCTCACCGGGCGATGTCTACGAAAACCCGGCCAGCGATTTCGTTTATCACTTCCTTGGTGATTCGAACCGTCTGCATTTGGGTGAAGACAACCACGTGCTGTTCCGCCCGCACGAAGTGTCGCTGTCGCGGCATGAGCTGGAAGACCATCACGCGGCGGAAGTGCGGGATATCCGTCCATTGGGCGCGACGACTCGAGTGACGTTGAAGGTCGAAGGCCAGAGCGAGTTGATCGAAGCTGAAGTGGTGAAGGATCACGACAGCCTGATCGGTTTGGCGAAGGGCGAGACGTTGTTCTTCAAACCCAAGGTCTGGCAGAAACTCGCCAACATCTAAGAGCAAAAGCTTCGCGAGCAAGCTTCGCTCCTACAGGGAATCTATGGCGTACATCGACCCCTGTAGGAGCGAGGCTTGCCCGCGAAGGCGTCTTATGCCGCAGCGCGATTCGGATTGATCCGCACTCCTCCAACCCGCGCCTCGATCTGCTCTTTAAGATCCCGCCGCATCCCCAGCCAAAACGCTAGTTCAACCACCACAAACAACGGCCCGACAATCAACCCCGTCACATCATCGACGAACGCCGGTTTGCGCCCTTCGTAATGATGACCGACAAACTGAATCGCCCAGCCCACCACAAACATCCCGATCCCGCTCGCCAGCCACACCAGCGTACTTTGCTGCGCAAGAACCTGGCCCGCCCAAACACACAGCCCCAGCAACACCGTCATCAACACCCCAAGCCGCACCTCCAGGCGCAGGTAAAACCACGCCGATGCCAGCGCGACCAGCACCGCCGGCGAAACCAAGCCTCCGGCCCATTGCGGCCGCGACAGCAGAACCGCCACCGCCACCACAATCAGCGGAATCCCGATAAAGTGGCTGGCAATATTGCGCGGGTCACGGTGGTAAGCGGCGTATTGACTGAGATGGTCAACGAGGCTTTTCATTGTTATTCCTCCTGTAGGGTGATTGATCATGCCTCGGGTTCACTTTTCGCTCTGTCAGGCAGGCGACAATCTCCAGGAGTTTTCATGGACATGCAGGTTTGGCGTGCGCGCCTGGAGTCGGGGCAGTGGTTCAGTCATTTACCTGTTCCCTTACAGAATAGTCTGCTGGCTGCGGCCCGGGTGCGGCGGTTGTCGACGGGGCAACTGCTGTTTAAACGCGGTGATCCGCCGTGCGGGTTGTACGCGGTGCTCGAAGGCTCGGTGCGCATCGGCGCGGTCAGCGAGCAGGGCAAGGAAGCGTTGTTGAGCCTCGTGGAATCGCCCCATTGGTTCGGCGAAATATGTCTGTTCGACGGCCAGCCACGCACCCACGATGCCTTTGGCGTGGGCCAGTGCACCCTGCTGCACATCCCGCAGGCTGCGCTGCTGGCGTTGCTCGATGAACAACCGGTGTACTGGCGGCAACTGGCGCTGCTGATGAGCCACAAGCTGCGCCTGACCTTCATCAGCCTCGAACAGCTGAGCCTGATGCCCGCCCCGGCACGGTTGGCTCATCGCTTGCTGATGATTGCCAAGGGTTACGGCGAATTCGATCCGCCGCGCCGGGTGCTGCAACTGCCCCAGGAACAATTGGCGTCGATGTTGTCGCTGTCGCGCCAGACCACCAACCAGATCCTCAAGGACTTGCAAGGGCAGGGCATTCTGAATTTGAAGTACGGCGAGATCGAGATTGTCGATGCCGAGCGGTTGCGGGCACTGGCGATTCTTTAAAACACAGCGTTAATGATGGGCTTTGTCCGCGAACGCGCCTAGCCTGTGACGACGACAATCGAGGTGTGCCATGCGTGTGCTGTTAGTAGAAGACGAACCGGAGATCGCCAAACGCCTGGCCAACGGCCTGAACGAGGCGAGTTATACGGTCGACGTGGCGCTTAATGGAATGGACGGCCGGCGCTTTATCGAGTCCGGCCATTACGAACTGATCATCCTCGACGTGATGCTGCCGGGGCTCAACGGCTGGCAGTTGCTGCAGCAGATTCGCAAGCTTGGGGACACGCCAGTGCTGTTGCTAACCACCAAGGACGGCATCGAAGATCGCCTGCGCGGGTTGGAGCTGCATGAGGATGATTACTTGCTCAAGCCGTTTGACATGAGTGATCTGGTGAAGCGGGTGCGCAAGTTGTTGCGGCGGGATCGGGGGCGGTAGTTTCTCTAAGCTGGTTAAAAAATGAGCTGGACATCTTCTTAAATCTGCACTAAATACAATGCACATCCACAGTTTGTGGAAAATTGCACGGTATACGATGCAGGTAAAGCAATGGAAAACCTTGGCGAACTCATCCGATCTTTACGCAAAGAGCGAAAGCTTTCTCAGGATGCACTGGCAAAACAGTACGGTATGAGCCGTTCCACAATTTCAGGTATCGAGAACAACACCATCTCGGAAATCGGTCTGCGCAAGGTTGAGGCGATCCTGAACGGCTTCGGATACGAGCTGACCGCCGTACCCCGTCAGTCGAAGCGTCCAACCCTGGATTCTCTGAAGAAGGTTAACTTCCATGAGTGAGCAGCAGGAAAAGGACAGGCTGCACATTAGTGTTTCCGGAGTGGCAGTCGGCACTCTCGGTCGTGGTCAGCCTCGCGGCGATTCGGTTTTTACCTACGCCGAAAACGCGCATGAGGAAAACGCAGTCTCGCTGACCATGCCGACTCGTCTTGAGAGTTACACGTGGGAGCAAGGTGTACCGCCCATTTTCGAAATGAACCTGCCAGAGGGTGCTCTGCGCGATGAATTGGTTCGTCGTTTCAGCAAAGCGGTCCGCGGGTTTGATGATTTCGCGATGCTGGCGATAGTCGGCCCGTACCAGCTTGGACGAGTGGGCATTGCGAACGCGCAAGAGGCGAGTGACCGTCCCCCTGAAACCAGCCTCGCGGATCTTCTGGTGCATGACGGCGCGCAAGGTTTGTTCGATGATCTGTTGCACACTTATGGCCAGTATTCGGGTGTTTCGGGTGTGCAGCCGAAAGTACTTGTCCGGGACAGTGCGACAACGGTCGACCGGCTGACCCATCGAGGCGCAACCCACCTGGTCAAATCCTTTCGTCCAGAGGAATACCCCGAACTCGCGGCCAACGAATATTTCTGCATGCGTGCCGCGTTGCATTGCGGACTTGAAGTGCCGACATTTGAACTCAGTGAACACGGCAAATTTCTGGTCGTCGAACGTTTCGATCTCAATGATCAAGGGTATTTGGGGTTTGAGGATTTTTGTGTCCTCAATGCCTGGCCGTCGAAGGCTAAATACGATGGCTCGTATGAAGGTGCTGCGAAGCAAATCAAAGAATTCGTTTCCCCGCCAATGCTCAACCAGGCGCTTGAATCTTTTTTCAAGATCGTCGCGCTCTCGTCCGGTGTGAAGAATGGCGACGCTCACCTCAAGAACTTCGGCGTGCTGTACGAACATTGCGCCAACGATGCACAGATCAGCCTTGCTCCGGCCTACGACATCGTCACGACATCGGTCTATATCAAGTCCGACAGCATGGCATTGCTGTTAGGTGGATCAAAGGCTTGGCCCAAGTACAAAATGTTGATGCGATTTGGTCGTTCGGCCTGCAACCTGACGGAAGGGCGCTGCAATGAGCTGCTGCAACAGGTTGCTCATGGGATGGATGTGGCGATGGGTGAGATGGCTCACTACATTCGGGCCAACAACGGTTTTGCCGAGGTTGGCAACGCGATGATAGAACAGTGGACATCAGGTGTTGCACGAAGTCTGGTCAAAAGCTGAGATCAATTGTGGGAGCGAGCCTGCTCGCGATGAGGCCGGAACATTCGGCACACCTTCAGGATCCTGTCACCGCAACCCATCCCGAAACTGCCCTGGCGTCATCCCGGTCCAGCGTTTGAACGCGCGGCTGAAGCTGCTCGTATCGGCGAATCCCAACAAATAGCTGATTTCGCTCAACGAGCATTGCGGATCACGCAGGTGCAGCAGCGCCAGGTTTTCGCGGCTTTCATTGAGCAGCGTGTCGAATCGACAGCCTTCGTCCGCCAGGTGCCGTTGCAGGCTGCGCAAGCTCAGGTGCAAGGCCTTGGCGATGTGTTCGGCGCTGGGTTCGCCTTCGGGCAACTGCTCCTCAATGGCATCGCGGACCTTGCGCTCCCAGGTCAGCGGTTTGAGTTGGGCAAGGGTGCGTTTGAGCACCGCTTCGTTGTGTTCGGCCAGTTCCGGGTTGGCATCGTCCAGGTGACTGTCGAAGTCCACGAGCGCAAATTCCAGTCGGTCTTCGTCGGCGGCGAAATACACCGGCGAACGAAAGACTTTGTGCCATTGATGCGGGTCCGCAGGTTCGGGGCGGCGCAGGTACACCGCCAGTGGTGCATAGTCGCGGCCCAGGCGATTGCGGCAGGTGCGCACATAAATCGCTGCGAACGCGTCGATAGCCTCCAGCGCCGGCGCGGGGTTGCCTGCGGGGATTTTGAGGCGGAAACGGTAGCGATCCTCGGCGCGGGTCAGCTCCAGTTCCAGCGCATCGCTGACCACCTGGTGATAACGCACGATGCGCTCGAACACTTCGCGCAGACTGCCGCTGGCCACCAGCGCATAGCCGAGCGCATGAAACGTGGTCGGGCTGACAAAGCGCGACACCCGCAGGCCGATCGCCGGGTCGCCGCTGACCTGCACCGCGATTTCCCACAGGCGCGTGGTGCCCGACAACGGGTAACGGGCGTTCGGGTCGTCCATCAATTGCGGGTCGAGCCCCGCCTGTTGGCACAGGGCGGTGCTGTCGAGGCCCAGCGCATCGAGTTGCTTGCGCAGGGCGCGGGTCCAGCTGGCGAGGGAGGTCGGTTCAGTCATGCTGATTGGCGCTTCCGGTCAACAGGTTGGCGTTCACGGCTACCGCGTTGTGAGGGTTCACAAGGCAGGATGCGAACATCAATAACCAGAGGATGGAAGCATGGACGGTACTTCTGCAAGTCCCCAGCGACTGAATGCAGCGCAACGATCAGCCCATATTCGCGAAGTGGTGCTGGCCAGAGGGGTTGAACTGCGCAAACGCTACCCGATTCTCAACCATCAAGACGCCTTGGGCGCGGGCATTCTGGCCTTCGCGTTGGCTGGAATGATCGGTTCGGCGGCGCTCTACATGACCGGGCACATGGCCTGGTGGGCGTGCCTGTTGCTCAATGCGTTTTTCGCCTCGTTGACCCACGAGCTGGAACACGACCTGATTCATAGCATGTACTTTCGCAAGCAGCGCGTGCCGCACAACCTGATGATGGGCCTGGTGTGGCTGGCGCGGCCGAGCACGATCAATCCGTGGATTCGCCGGCATCTGCACCTCAATCACCACAAGGTGTCCGGTACGGAAGCCGACATGGAAGAACGCGCGATCACCAATGGCGAGCCTTGGGGTTTTGCGCGGCTGCTGATGGTCGGCGATAACGTGATGTCGGCGTTCATTCGCATGCTGCGGGCCAAGACCTGGACTCATAAGATCAGCATCATCAAGCGCGCACTGAAGGTCTACGCGCCGCTGGCGCTGGTGCATTGGGGGGCGTGGTATGTGTTCCTCGGTTTCCATGCGGCGAATGGTGTCGCCTATCTGCTGGGTACACCGATCGAATGGTCGGCAACGACATTGGCGGTGATGCAGGTGATCGACATCGCGGCGGTGGTGATCATCGGCCCGAACGTGTTGCGTACGTTTTGCCTGCACTTTGTCAGCTCCAACATGCACTACTACGGAGATGTGGAGCCGGGCAATGTGATTCAGCAAACCCAAGTGCTGAACCCTTGGTGGATGTGGCCGATGCAGGCGTTCTGCTTCAACTTCGGCAGCAGTCACGGGATTCATCACTTTGTGGTGAAGGAACCGTTTTACATTCGCCAGATGACCGTGCCGGTGGCGCATGAAGTGATGCGCGAGATGGGCGTGCGGTTTAATGATTTCGGGACGTTTGGGCGGGCGAACCGGTTTGTGCGTGAGGATACAACAGAGGCGCAGGAGGTTCGTGCCGCTCAGGCTTGATCGATGCACTCGGAAACTCAAACGCTGGTCATCAATTTGACCCAAAGGGACGTTACGTTGTGAAGCAAGGAGTGATTGGCATATGCAATTTCGGCCTAATAAAGTAATTAAATATTCCTTTAATAGATAACCGTTTCAGCCAATCATCACATTCCAGCGAGGTTGATCAGCGCTAACAGATTTTGAGTTTCCGGGGCCGTCTCCTTGGCAGGGTGCGGTCCCTTTTTTTGTCCTCTGTTTTTCCTGGCGTTATAGGACTAATCGCTGATCTCTCTAGAGACCTGTTATTTCTGACAGTAGACAGGTTGAGGCGCGATTCTAAACTGATGATGTTGTCCTTGCGGGCAACCTTGGTGGGCCAGGAAACGTTTTCAGGGAGAAATCGTATGAACTATTTCGCCGGCCATTACACGATGGACAAGTCAGGGACTCATTTGGTGATAGAAGACGAGGACTCGATAGCGGGGTATTTAGATTTTGAGAATGTGCAAGGAGCGCCTGATTGTCCTCAGTCTCATCGAGACATCAGCGACGGGAAGGTCCGCTATCGGTGTGGGCGAAGCATTGAATTTGTGACGTTGGATGGTACCCGTCAGGTCAGGGAGTTGTGGTCACTCATGTTCGATACCAGGTGCATTTCGCTTGTCGGGAAATGCACACAGACCTTCGCGAACGGTAAAACCAAAACCCGGAGCGTGCTGTTCAAAAGAGACGAGCCAACTGGATAAGCGTGTTGCGTCCTCCTGATTCGGGGCCTTTCCTGGCGTATTAATCTGAGGATGATCAGCTTGAACTTCTGTTGCTTGAAACGGCTCATATATTCTTTTTGAGTCTTAATAAATAGCTTCTTATTCCTTAACGAATATAACTCTCCTCCCTATACTCGATCGGGAACAGACACGCAGCAGGAGAGTTCCCCCATGCGCAACGAATCAATTCGCTACCTGATTGTGCCGGGCTGGCAAGGATCGCCGGAAGATCATTGGCAAAGCCACTGGCAGAACAGCCTGCCGAACAGCGCGCGGGTGGAGCAGGCCGATTGGCTGACGCCCCGTCGTGAAGACTGGGTCGCGGCGCTGGCTGAAGCGATTGCCGCCGACAGCACGCCAGTGATCTTGATTGCGCACAGCCTGGGCTGCATTACGGTCGCCCATTGGGCCGCCACTGCACCGCTGCATTTTTTGCGTCAGGTTCGCGGGGCCTTGCTGGTCGCACCCGCGGACGTCGAGCGCCCGGCCTGCTCGCCGGCGCTGCGTAACTTCGCACCGATCCCGAGCCACTTGTTGCCCTTCCCAAGCCAGGTTGTCAGCTCCGACAACGATAGCGCCGTGAGTGCGCCGCGAGCCCTTGAGCTGGCCCGCAACTGGGGCGCCGAGGCGGGGATTCTGGCGGGTGCCGGACACATCAATGTGAAGTCCGGACACCAGCGCTGGGAGCAGGGTTTTGCCTATCTCTACCGCCTGCAAAACCGAATGGAACACCACGCCCTGCGACGTGCTTAAACCTTTTCTTTTTTGTTTTTGTTTTTTAAAACAACGCCCCCGTCTCCCGGCGGTTTGGGGCGGGAGTCTGCCATGAGTTTTGAAGCCTTTGGTCAGCCACTGCTGACCTTTCCCGACGCAGAAAAAAGCCCCCTCAGCATTCGCGCCAAGGCGCTGGTGTTTGTCGATCCACGCTCCCGTCAATTGCGCCAGGAGCTGGAGCAACTGGCGCCGCGTTCGATCTCGGTGTTAATCCGTGGCGAGACCGGCAGCGGCAAGGAATTGCTCGCGCGGCACATCCATCGTGCGAGTGATCGCGGCGGGTTGTTCGTCTCGGTCAATTGCGGTGCCATCAGCCCGACCTATGCCGACGCTGAACTCTTCGGTTATGCCGCCGGCAGTTACAGCGGTGCGGCCAGCAGCCGCGCGGGCTGGTTCGGTTCGGCCAACGGTGGAACGCTCTATCTGGATGAGATCGGCGACTTGCCGCTGCCGATCCAGATCAAATTGCTCGCCGCCCTGGAAAATCACGAAGTCACCCGCGTTGGCGCGCCTCAGCCGAGCCCGGTGGATGTGCGCCTCGTCGCCGCCACCAGCATCGATCTGGCGCAAGCGGTGGCGGCTGGAAAATTCCATGAACGGCTTTATCACTACCTCAGCGAAGGCCAGCTCGAACTGCCGGCGTTGCGCGAGCGGGTCGGCGATATTCTGTCGCTGTCCGAGTATTTCCTCGGTATCTACAGCCAGCGTCTCGACCTGCCGGTGCCGCTGATCAGCGAGGCAGCGCAGATGGTGCTGGAGCGGCACAGTTGGCCGGGCAACACCCGGGAGCTGGAAAACGTCATTCACTTCGCGCTGCTGGTCAGCACCGGGGACGAAATTTTGCCGGAGCATCTGAATCTGCCGGAAGTGCCTGTGTCGTGGGTGCAGATCGAGCAGCAACTTCAACGGATTATCGGAAGCGGTTCCGCCGCCGAGAAAGAAGCCTTGAAACAACTGCTCAAACAGACCGGGCTTTTGTAGGAGCGATGCTTGCTCGCGAAGCAGGCGATGCGGTGTGTCAGGAAAGACGCTTTCGCGAGCAAGCTTCGCTCCTACAGGTAAAGAACGCGGGCTAGAGCTGTATGAACAAAATGGAATATGAAAGTGAATAAAAGATATTGTTCGGGAATAAAAAATCCCGGTATTGTCCGCGTCACGCCAGCGATAGCACTTCACTGGCACTCGTACTAAACAAGCCGTCGTCGATGACGACCGTGATTTTCGATAAGGACACTGCATGAAAAAGGTTCTGTTGTTCACCGCACTGGCGGCTGCCCTGACTGCGGGCCTGGCACAGGCTGGCGAGAAACTGGTGGTTGCGGCGACCCCTGTTCCACACGCCGAGATTCTTGAACTGATCAAGCCAACCCTCGCCAAAGAAGGCGTGGACCTGGAAATCAAAGTGTTCACCGACTACGTTCAGCCAAACGTACAGGTTGACCAGAAGCGTCTGGACGCCAACTACTTCCAGACCCTGCCGTACCTGAAAAGCTTCAACGAAGGCAAAGGCACTAACCTGGTGACCGTGATCGGCGTTCACGTCGAACCGTTCGGCGGCTACTCGAAGAAAGTCAAATCCCTGGCTGAGCTCAAAGACGGCGCGACCATTGCCATCCCTAACGAAGGCAGCAACAGCGGCCGTGCCCTGATCCTGCTGCAGAAGGCTGGCCTGATCGAGTTGAAAGACCCGAAAAACGCTCTGGCCACCCCGAAAGACATCGCCAAGAACCCGCACAACTTCAAGTTCAAGGAGCTTGAGTCCGCGATGCTGCCGCGTGTTCTGGACCAGGTCGACCTGGACATGATCAACACCAACTACGCGCTGGAAGCGGGTCTGAACCCGGCTAAAGACGCGCTGGTGATCGAAGGTGCAGATTCGCCTTACGTGAACTTCCTGGTGGCTCGTCCGGACAACAAGGACAGCGTTGCCATCCAGAAACTGGCCAAAGCCTTGACCAGCCCGGAAGTGAAAGCATTCATCGAGAAGAAGTACAGCGGCGCGGTACTGCCGGCGTTCTGATGCGCGAGGTAAACCCCTTCAAGGTTTCGAGCGCCGACGGCTAGCAATAGCGTCGGCGTTTTTTTGCGTTCGAGAAACCTGTGGCGAGGGAGCTTTTGTGGCGAGGGGGCTTGCCCCCGTTGGGCTGCGAAGCAGCCCCCAATCCATTCCAAGAGGTGTGTCAGGCAAACCAGGTTGGCAGATTTTGGGGCTGCTTCGCAGCCCAACGGGGGCAAGCTCCCTCGCCACAGGTGAAACTGCGCGCCTCGGGGCTTTAGGCCACCCTGGCCTCCAGCGCCCGGCGCAACGCCACCAACAATTTCACGATTTCTTGCGGATCCAGCCGCTGTGGCACTTTCTCGTCAGCCATTTTTCTCTTCCTTGTGATGGTTCGGCCAGGGAGTCTGGCCAAAAGCTGTGCGTCCTTGGAGGGGCTTTTTGAAAAAAAGATCCCTCCTACAGCTGCAAGGAAAATAGTCGTCTTCCTTCGCCTGAGCAAATCCGGTGGATAGTTTCTTGCGTGATATCAATATGCTTTAACGGTATTTAAATTCTTCTTTTTATACCTTTAAAGTCGATGCCTGCCGGGCGGTTATCCACTGCCCATGGACTGCACCACCGTCGCTTACCCCCGCGACGTCCAGGATGGTCAATGAACTTCGATTACGCTTTCATCCTCAGCACCCTGCCGGCGTTTCTCAAAGCCGTGGGCGTGACGCTGCAGGTCGGCTTTATCGCCATCGGCACCTCGCTGCTGGTGGCCCTGATCAACGCAACGATTCTGGTGTTTCGCACGCCCTACCTGCAGCGGCTGGTCGGCCTCTATGTCGAACTGGCGCGCAACACGCCGCTGCTGATCCAGCTGTTCTTCGTGTACTTCGCCTTGCCGGCGCTGGGTATCAAGGTCTCGGGGTTTGCCGCGGCGATCATCACCATGACCTTTCTCGGCGGCGCTTACCTGACCGAAGTGCTGCGCGCCGGCGTCGATGCGGTGCCCCAGGCACAACTCGAATCCGGCCGCTCCATCGGCTTGTCCCACGGGCAATTGCTGCGCTACGTGATCCTGCCGCAAGCCGGGATCCTCAGCCTGCCGTCGCTGTTCGCCAATTTCATCTTCCTGCTCAAGGAGACCACCGTGGTCTCGGCGGTGGCGGTGCCGGAGATTCTCTACACCACCAAAAGCTACATCGCGCTCTATTACAAAACCTACGAAATGCTCGCCGTGCTGACGCTGATTTGCGTGCTGTTGTTCTTGCCGCTGTCGCTGCTGCTCAGCCGTCTGGAAAGGAGGCTCCAGCATGGCCAGTTCGGGTCTTGAATTGCTCTGGGTGTCGTTGCCGCAACTGGGCAAGGGTGCGGCGCAAACCCTGTCGATCTCTTTTCTGAGCATCGCCATCAGCACCGTTGGCGGCGTGCTTTATGGTGTGCTGCGCACACTGAGCATCAAATGGCTGAACGCGATCCTGCGGGTCTACCTGGAATTGTTCCGGGCGATTCCGGTGCTGGTGTGGCTGTACCTGCTGTTTTTTGGCCTGCCGATCTTTTTCGGCCTGAGCATTCCGAGCTTCTGGTGCGCGGTGCTGGTGCTGTCGCTGTGGGGCGCCAGCGAAGTCGGCGAAGTGGTGCGTGGCGCGTTGCATTCGTTGCCGCGCGGGCAGCGTGAGGCTGGGTTGTCGATTGGCTTGGATGGCCCGCAACTCTACGGCTACGTGCTGCTGCCCCAGGCGTTGAAACGCATGACGCCGCCGACCATCAACGTCTACACGCGAATCATCAAGACCAGCTCCCTCGCGGTGCTGATCGGCGTGGTGGACGTGATCAAGGTCGGCCAGCAAATCATCGAGCGCACCTACGAGTCCGTGCTGATCTACGGCGCGCTGTTCCTGTTTTTCTTTTTCATCTGCTACCCGCTGTCGGCCGCCTCGCGCGTGCTGGAGCGGCGCTGGACGCAAGCATGAGCGCATTGATCGAGTTCAAGGGTTTCAACAAGTTTTTCGGCGAGCAGCAAGTGCTAGACGGTATCGACCTGCAAGTGAAGTCAGGCGAAGTGATCGTCATCCTCGGCCCCAGCGGCTGTGGCAAGAGCACCTTGCTGCGCTGCCTCAACGGCCTGGAAGTGGCGCACAGCGGCAGCTTGAAATTCAACGGGCGCGAGTTGCTGAACAAGGGCACCGACTGGCGCGAAGTGCGGCAGCAGATCGGCATGGTGTTCCAGAGTTATCACCTGTTCCCGCACATGAGCGTGCTCGACAACTTGCTGCTCGGCCCGGTCAAAGTGCAGAAACGCGACCGCCGCGAAGCCCGGGATCAGGCCGAAGCCTTGTTGGCGCGCGTGGGCTTGCTGGACAAGCGCGACGCCTTCCCGCGTCAGCTCTCCGGTGGCCAGCAGCAACGCATAGCCATCGTCCGTTCGTTGTGCATGAACCCCAAAGTCATGCTCTTCGACGAAGTCACCGCCGCCCTTGACCCCGAAATGGTCAAGGAAGTGCTGGAAGTCATTCAAGGCCTGGCCCGCGAGGGCATGACCCTGCTGATCGTCACCCACGAAATGGCCTTTGCCCGCGCCGTGGCGGACCGAATTGTGTTCATGGATGCCGGGCGAATCCTCGAACAAAACCCACCCGAGATTTTCTTTACGAACCCGCAAACCGCACGAGCGCAGCAGTTCCTGGAGAAGTTCTCCTACGTCGCCGCACTACCCAAAACGACTCAAACAAAGGAACTGGAACCGCTATGAAAACTGCCAAGACTTCACTGCTGCTACTCCCGCTGCTCGGCCTCGCGTTGCTGGCCGGTTGCAACAAAACCGATGAACCCGCCAAGCCTGCGGCCACCGCCAGCTACCTGGAAAAAATCAAGGCGCGGGATAAGCTGATCGTCGGCGTCTTCACCGACAAACCGCCCTTCGGCTTCGTCAATGAGGCCGGGCGCTATGTGGGTTTCGATACCGACATCGGCCGTCAATTCGCCAAAGACCTGTTGGGCGACGAGAACAAAGTCGAGTTCGTCGCAGTGGAACCTGCCAGCCGGATTCCGTTCCTGCAAAGCGACAAGGTCGACCTGATCCTGGCCAACATGACCGTCACCCCGGAGCGCAAGGAAGCGGTGGAATTCACCAACCCGAACCTCAAGGTCGCGGTGCAGGCACTGGTTCCGCAAGCCAGCACGGTGAAAAACCTCGATGACCTGGCGACTCGCACCACCATCGTGACCACGGGCACCACGGCCGATATCTGGCTGACCAAGAATCACCCGGACTGGAAACTGCTGAAGTTCGAGAAAAACTCCGAGTCTCTGCAAGCGCTGGCCAATGGGCGCGGCGATGCTTATGCACAGGACAATCTGGTGCTGTTCAGCTGGGCCAAGCAAAACCCTGGCTACCGCGTGCTGACCCAGACACTGGGCGCAGAAGCACCGATTGCACCGGCGGTGAAGAAGGGCAATATCGAACTGCGTGATTGGGTGAATGCCGAGTTGGCGAAACTGGGTGAGGAGAAGTATTTGCTGAAGCTGTATGACCAATATGTGCGTAAAGAGCTGAGCGATGACACCAAGCCTGAGAGTGTGATTGTTGAGGGTGGGAAGTGGCAGGGGTGAGACTCTAACTTTTTCATCGATCTTTCGGTCCTCATCGCGGGCAAGCCCGCTCCCACAGGATTTGGGTCTGGACACAGAATATATGTCCACTGAAGATCATTGTGGGAGCGGGCTTGCCCGCGATTCGGTTTCTCAGGCGCCGACTAGTCCGGCCAATGCCACGCCGGCTCATCCAGCAACCGCTGCCCCACAATCCCGGTCTGGCCGAGGTTCTTCTCCAGCACAATGCAATTGCATTCCGGATCTTCCTGCAACGCCGAGATCAACCGCCGCGCATGGGAAACCACCCATACCTGGCACTGCTCCGACGCCCGGATAATCAACCGCGCCAACGCCGGCAACAGGTCCGGGTGCAAACTGGTTTCCGGCTCGTTCAGCACCATCAGCGTCGGCGGCCGAGGCGTCAGCAGCGCCGCCACCAGCAGCAAATAACGCAACGTCCCGTCTGACAGTTCGGCTGCGGACAACGGTCGCAGCAGCCCTTCCTGGAAAAACTCAATCGCAAACCGCCCGCCCTGCAACGGCGCGATATTCAGTCGCGCACCGGGGAACGCGTCACTGATCGCCGACTGCAACGCCTCGGGGTCGCCGATTTCACGAATCGTCTGCAATGCGGCGGCGAGGTCGCGACCGTCGTGGTGCAACACCGGCGTGCGAGTACCCAGTTGCGGTTGGCGCACCGGTGCATCGGCATCGCTGCGAAAGTGATCGTAAAAGCGCCAGCGGCGGATGAACTCACGTAATTGCATGACTTCCGGCGAGGTGCGGAAGCTGCCGACCTGATCGAACAGGCTGTCGAAATTCGGTGTGTGCTGGGCCAGCACATCCCAGTCTCGACCGACCCGGACGCGGATCATCGGGCCGTTACGTTCCACCATGAGACTGGCCGGGCGGTAAACCGGGCCGTTCCAGATGCATTCCTTTTTGATTTCCGGGTCCAGGGAAAACGCGGACAGGCTCGGCTCCGGCAAGCCCAGCGCGATCGAATAGCTGAAATCCTCACCGGCAAACCCCAGGCGCAGCCGTTTTACGCCGTGGCGCACGGTGGCCTCGATCGGGACTTCACCGTTGCGCATGCGCCGGGTGATGGTTTCCGGCCCGGCCCAGAACGTCGAATCCAGCCCGCCCTCACGGGCCAAGGCATTGACGACGCCGCCCTGAGCAGTTTCCGCCAGCAGCCGCAACGCGCGGTAGAGGTTGGATTTGCCGCTGCCGTTGGGGCCGGTGATCAGGTTCAACCGGCCCAGCGGAATCACCAATTTGTTGATCGAGCGGTAATTGGCCACCGCGAGGGTTTTAAGCATGGGAAGCTTCCTGCTGCAGAGGCCGCCAGTTTGCCTTATTGTCACAAACACTGTGGTCCCCTGTAATTGGATGGACTCGCCCAAGCCGAGGCGTCAATGCGCCACGGTGGCAGTCTAAACAGCCAACGACAGCGAGGGCGAGTCCATGAAAAAGCATACTTCGGTTGATCAATCCCTGTCTTCTTCCGATTTGTCGGCCTGCACAACCGTGGCGGTCGATCTGGCCAAGCAGGTCTTTCAGGTCGCCGGGGAAGATGTCCTCGGCCAGGTGCACTACGAGCAGCGGATCAAGTCGCGCGAGGCGTTTTATGCGTTTCTCCGCCAGTTGCCACCTCATGTCGTGGTTCTGATGGAGACCGGTCCGGGTGCTCAAGCCTGGGCCCGGCAGCTGCAAGACCAAGGCAATCTGGCGCGGATTCTTCCAGCCCGTTTGGTGGCCACACATCGCAGCGGGCCTAAAAATGATCGCAACGATGCGCTGGCGATTCTGCGGGCTGGTCGCGATGAAAAGATCTACGCAGTGCCGGTCAAAAGCGTTGCGGCGCTGGCAATGCAGGCGTTGCATCGCGCCCGCCAGGGCTATGTGCGTCGACGCACGGCGGTGAGCAATCAGATGCGCGGCCTGCTGCTCGAGCATGGCGTGGCCTTGGCGCAGGGCGATGTTGCGATCAGCCAGAAAATTCCGCGGGTACTGGAAGATGCCACCCAGCCGGTGCCGGGCGTGCTGCGTGAACTGATCGACGAACTGTTGGCCGAGTGGCGCCATTTGGGCGAGCGCATCAGCGTGCTGACGGGGCGCCTGGAAGTGGCCGCCAACGCCGACATGACGGCGAAGCGACTGATGACTGTGCGCGGCATCGGCCCAGTCACTGCCACGGCACTGGTGGCCAAGGAAACCAAGCCTGAGCGATTTCCCAATGCCCGCAAGTTTGCCGCGTACTTTGGCATGGTGCCTGACCAGCACAGCAGCGGGCAGACGGTCCGGCTGGGGGACATGACCAAGCGAGGCGATGTTTATTTACGCAGCCTGATGATCCAGGGAGCCCATGCCGTACTGCAACAACTACGACCTGATTCCCAGCAACCCGATGACCGCCGCTTGTTGCGCTGGATGAGCCGACTGGGCCGTAAGGAGGCTGCGATCAGGTTGGCCAACCGCAACCTGCGAATCGTCTGGGTGCTTCTACAGAATGACCAGACTTATCGTCGCCAGGCGGGTGATGGCCAGCAAGCGACGATGAGCCACTGAGCGACAGAGTTCTGCCACCGAGGTACTAACTGTCCGGCCCTTTGCTGAAAAAAAATTGACCCCAGGTAAGACCGGCGTGGATTGATGCCTAAGCTGCTACTGGCCTTCGAGGCCTGACTGTAATCGGCATACCACGAGCTCTTCCAATTTTGGCCAGAAGCCGAAGACGGCTTCCTCGAATAGGCCTTATACATAGATGCAACGGGGCGGCGGTTTTTCAAAAGCGGGTAGACAGTGGGGGCGAGTCCATACATAGCAGCTGGCGCAGCCTGCGTCCGGCTGCGAAGCAGTCGTAAAACAGGCGCCACGGATGCATCGGCAAATCGCGTGTAAATTTATGACGACTGCTCCGCAGCCGGACGCAGGCTGCGCCAGCTGCTACAGGGGCGGGAGCCGTTGTTTGATGCTTGAATGTTTAGCATTGTGGTCCCTGATCGGCATCGTCCTACAAAGGACTACATCAAGTCCTCTCGACACTGTCGGGAATTCCCTACACTTCTGGTGAAGTGTCCGTGCTGGTCTGCCTTGAAAGGCTGGCGCGCTTTCCTCTACCGTAACCGCCTGTCTCTACTGTTACGGATAAGCCATGTTTTTGGCCTGCTCACGCTCCTTGTTTTTCATGGCTTTTATTGCAGGTGCCCTGGCCCTGGGCGTTTCCTATTACCTGGAATATGCAATCGGCCTCAAGCCTTGCGGGTTATGCCTGTTGCAGCGAGTCTGCCTGGCATTGTTTACCGGTGTCTGTCTGGTGGCTTCGGTGCATGGCCCCGGCCGCTTCGGGACTTTTCTTTATTGGCTGCTCGGTCTGTCATGCAGTCTGGCGGGCATGGTCACGGCGTCGCGGCAGGTGTTGTTGCAAAGCGATCCGGCGCATCAGCTATCGACTTGCTCAGCCCATCCAGAAGCCCTTTACGAGAACTTGCCCTGGTTGTGTCAGGTGACGCGGATGTTCAAAGGGGACGAAGATTGCGCAGAAATTTCCTGGACGCTGTTCGACCTGAGCATCCCGGAGTGGAGTTTGCTGCTCTTCGTGGCGTTGTCGATTCTGGGTGTTTATCAGCTGCTGCGCGTTGTCTGGCTTGCCTGCGAACGACCGCTCAGCGGCATGTCGTCGCACCGGGGATTGACGGGTGATTAAACACTTGTATGAACTTTATCTCCTGCGTACCTTGAAGCCATTGTCGCGCGGGCATAATCTGGCCCGCACGTGTCATTGGAATTATGTTGCTCGATGACGCTCTGCCTGGCCGATTCTTGATTTTCAAGTCTGCGACAGGTGTAGGGCAGCATGACCCATAAGGGAAGAGAGATCACCATGCTCGAAAGTTGTCAGAATGCTCAGGAACGTTGGGGTGGAGTGCATCTGCTGATCGATCGCTGGTTGCAGGAGCGTCACGAACTGGTTCGGGCCTACGATGCTCTCGGTGCCAAGCCCGAGTCTCTGGGCGAGAACCGTAAGCCGTTGCAGGAATTCTGCGGCGTGCTGGTTGATTACGTATCTGCCGGGCACTTCGAGATCTACGAACAACTGACCGGCGAAGCCAAGGCATTTGGTGATACTCGCGGGCTGGAGTTGGCCGAGACGATTTACCCGCGCATCGACGTCATCACCGAGAAGCTGCTGGCGTTCAATGACCTGTGTGACGCAGGCAAGTGTGTCGCGGAGAAATTCAAGGAGCTGGGCGGGCTGTTGCACGAACGCTTCGAACTGGAAGATTGCCTGATCGAAGTGCTGCATACGGCTCACAAGGAAGAGGACCCGGTTCAGGCCTGAACCTCTTCCTGCAAGACCCTCGTCTCCAGCGAGAAACTAAAAACGGTGCGCTATGCGCGCCGTTTTTCGTTTCCGGTTTTCAGCTTGTGGCACCGCGCAATTCAACTTCGAACACCAGCGGCGTGAATGGGGCGATCAGGTCGCCGGCACCGTCCGCGCCATAGGCTTGCGAAGAAGGAATCACCAGGCGCCATTTGGCACCGACCGGCATGTTTTGCAATGCGCTGCGCCAGCCGCTGATTACGCTATCGAGACTGAACCACTGCGGCTTGCTGTTCTGGTCGAACACCGTGCCGTCGGGAAGGCGTCCGATGTATAAAACTTCGACCTTGCCGTTAGGGCCAGCTTTGGCGCCCGTACCCGGTGCCAACTCGGTCAGCAGAATTCCATCCGCCAATTCACGAACACCTGGCTTGGCTTTTTCCTCGGTGAGAAAACGTTGCTCTTTTTCGAGTGCGACTTCACTTTGCGGGAGGGCGGGTTGCTCGGCGACCTGGGCTTCGTGCTCGGCCAGAATCTGTTCGATCTGCTCGTCTTTCAATGCCAGCGGCTTGCCTTGATAGGCTTGTTGCAGACCTTCTAGCAATGCCTGGAGTTGCAGATCCGGCACCTCTTGGCGCAAGCGCTCGCCCAGGCTCGCACCCAGGCTGTAAGCAAGATCGTGAGCCTCATTTGGGGTGGTTTTTTCGGCGGCCTGAGCCACGGAAAAACACACACACAACGATAAAAAAAAGTAGCGCGACATGGGCACACTCCGATCTGAGATGCGGTGGATTATGCCAGTGTGAATGCGCTCAAAGGTGAACTGGTTTTGCACCAGCGCAGAAGAATTTCAATCTGTTGCAACGCAGCGCTTTCGATACTGTCAACATGCCCTAGCGGCGGTGTCATCAGAGGTCTAGTATGAGCCGCACCCACGTCAGCCAGGAGGTAAACCATGTCGGCCACCAAGAAGCCTGTAAATACCCCGTTGCACTTACTCCAACAACTCTCGGGCAGCCTGCTCGAGCATTTGGAAAACGCTTGTTCCCAAGCCTTGGCTGATGCTGAAAAACTGCTCGCCAAACTGGAAAAGCAGCGCGGAAAAGCGCAGGAAAAATTGCACAAGTCCCGTACCAAATTGCAGGACGCTGCGGCAGCCGGTAAAGCCAAGGCACAAACCAAGGCGAAGGGTGCGGTGAAAGAACTTGAGGACTTGCTCGATGCCCTCAAGGATCGTCAATCCGAAACTCGCAGCTACATTCTGCAACTCAAGCGCGATGCTCAAGAAAGCCTGAAACTGGCCCAGGGTGTCGGTCGTGTACAAGAGGCTGTCGGCAAGGCGTTGTCCCTGCGTTCGGCCAAGCCTGCTGCGGCACCTGCCAAGAAAGCCGCTGCCAAACCGGCTGCTGCAAAAGCACCGGCCAAACCTGCTGCCAAGGCACCGGTGAAAGCCGCAGCCAAACCTGTCGCAAAACCTGCGGCGAAAAAACCAGTCGCTGCCAGTGCTGCAAAACCGGCTGCTAAAACGACGGCTGCCAAAACTGCCGCCAAGCCAGTCGCTGCAAAAACAGCAGCCGCTAAACCTGCTGCAAGAACCGCAGCTGCAAAACCAGCTGCAAAACCAGCTGCAAAATCGACAGCAAAACCGGCTGCCAAAACTGCCGCTGCCAAACCTGCTGCCAAGGCTGCCGCAAAACCTGTCGCGGCTAGAACCGCTGCAGCCAAGCCAGCCGCAAAACCAGCGGCGAAACCTGCAGCAAAAGCTGCGGCAAAACCGGCTGCGAAACCCGCTGTAAAAGCAGCGGCTAAACCCGCTGCCAAAACGGCTGCCGCAAAACCTGCTGCAGCGAAACCCGCAGCCAAACCTGCTGCGGCTAAACCTGCCGCTGCTGCCAAACCGGCCACCGCCAAACCCGCTGCCAAGCCAGCGGCGGCGAAGCCAGCTGCAACACCAGCAGTGAAAAAACCTGTTGCCGCCAAGCCGGCCGCCGCGCCAGTTGCCAAGCCAGCCAACCCGGCTCCGGCAGCGACGTCTGCTTTAGCAGCAGCCACCTCGACAGCTACGCCAGCGCCAACGCCGGCCGCCGCATCGATCGCAGCAACCACCCCAACCAGCGCTTCCTAAGCGCCGGTTACCGCGACGCGCAGCTGATGCAGCGCGTCGCGGTCCAGGTGGGCGGCGCTCGCCGTCACACCTTCCAGCCAGGCCGTTAGATCGGTCGCCTCACACTGCGGCCAACTCTGGGCCGATCGCTCCAGTCGCAACAACAGATGTCGCTCGGCTTCCAGTTCCATTGTCTTCACTTGTTCGCGCAAGGTATTCAGCTCGGCGTCCTCAGTCGCGACGGTTTTCCATTGCAGGCGCAATGCTCGCAGCGGCCGCACGACATCGGCGTCCCAGGGCTCGGTCACGTCGCGAAGTTGCTGCAATCGTTGCTCATTGCAGGTGACACCTCGGTCTCCCAGCCATACCCCACAGAGCAGCAGGCACACATTCACGCCTGCCGACTGCAATTGCAGGCACGCGTCTTCAACGCCGGGACGGGCATAAGTGGTAAGGGAAAAGCTCCACAGGTCAGAGGACATAGTGCTACTCGCGCCAGTTGCGAGCGAAGCTGGTAGACTCCGCCGCCATTATGATTCGACTTCAGAACCTGACTTTACAGCGTGGCCCGCAACGTCTGCTAGAAGACGCCGAGCTGACCCTGCACGCCGGCCACAAAGCCGGCCTCATCGGTGCCAACGGCGCCGGCAAATCGAGCCTGTTCGCCTTGATCCGGGGTGAGCTGCACCCGGACTCGGGTGACTGCTTCCTGCCGGCCGACTGGCGCATCGCCCACATGCGTCAGGAAATCGAGACCCTCGAACGCCTGGCGGTCGACTACGTGCTCGATGGCGACCTGCGCCTGCGTGAGGTGCAACGTGACCTCGCGGCGGCCGAAGCATCGCATGACGGCGCGGCTCAGGCCCGCCTGCACGCGGAACTCGACAGCGCCGACGGGTACACCGCCGACGCCCGGGCCCGCAAGCTGCTGGCCGGTCTTGGGTTTACTAACGAGCAGATGGATCGCCCGGTAGGAGATTTCTCTGGTGGTTGGCGGATGCGTCTGAACCTGGCGCAGGCTTTGATGTGCCCCTCAGACCTTCTGCTGCTCGACGAACCGACCAACCACCTGGACCTCGACGCCATCATCTGGCTCGAAGAATGGCTCAAAAGCTATCCCGGCACCTTGCTCCTGATTTCCCACGACCGGGACTTCCTCGATGCCGTGGTCGATCACGTGGCCCACGTCGATCAGCGCAAGATCACCCTGTATCGCGGTGGCTATAGCGCGTTTGAACGCGCCCGTGCCGAACGCCTGGCCCAGCAACAGCAGGCCTACGAGAAGCAGCAGGTGCAACGTGCGCACATGGAAAGCTACATCGCCCGCTTCAAGGCCCAGGCCACCAAGGCCCGTCAGGCCCAAAGCCGGATCAAGGCGCTGGAGCGGATGGAAGAGTTGTCCGCCGCCCACGTCGACTCGCCGTTTGACTTCGTCTTCCGCGAATCACAGAAAATCTCCAGCCCGCTGATCGATCTGTCGGATGCTCGCCTGGGTTATGGCGACAAAGCCGTGCTGGAGAAGGTCAAGCTGCAACTGACCCCCGGCGCGCGGATCGGTTTGCTCGGCCCGAACGGCGCCGGTAAATCGACCCTGATCAAAAACCTTGCCGGTGAACTCTCGCCGTTGGCCGGTCGCTTGACCCGTGGCGAGAACACCGTCGTGGGCTACTTCGCCCAGCATCAGCTGGATTCGCTGGATGCCAAGGCCAGCCCGTTGCTGCACTTGCAGCGTCTGGCGCCCACCGAGCGTGAACAGACTCTGCGCGACTTCCTCGGTGGTTTCGACTTCCGTGGCGCGCGCATCGATGAGCCGGTGCTGAATTTCTCCGGTGGCGAAAAGGCCCGTCTGGCCCTGGCATTGATCGCCTGGGATCGGCCGAACCTGTTGCTGCTCGACGAACCGACCAACCACCTGGACCTGGAAATGCGCCTGGCGCTGACCATGGCCCTGCAGGAATTCAGTGGCGCAGTGCTGGTGGTTTCCCACGATCGTCATCTGCTCAAAAGCACCACCGACAATTTCTATCTGGTGGCTGACGGCAAGGTCGAGGAGTTCGACGGCGACCTGGAAGACTATGCCCGTTGGCTGGTCGACTACCGTCAGCGCAATGCCCCGGTCAGCAACACCCCGGTCAATCCGGACAAGACCGACAAGAAAGCCCAGCGCCAGGCCGCTGCTGCGTTGCGTCAGCAACTGGCACCGCACAAGCGTGAGGCTGACAAGCTGGAAGCCGAGTTGGGCAAGCTGCACGAGAAACTGGCGAAGATCGATACCAGCCTCGGCGACAGCGACATTTACGAACCGATGCGCAAGAACGATTTGCGCGATCTGCTGGCTGAACAGGCCAAGCTTAAGGTACGTGAAGCCGAACTCGAAGAAGCCTGGATGGAAGCCCTGGAACTGCTCGAAAGCATGCAGGCGGAGCTGGAGGCGCTGTCCTGATGGAAGCCTTCAAGCTGCCGCTGCCGGCGGGGTGGGGCGAGCCGATCTGGTTCGCCGCGCAAATCCTGCTGATCCTGTTGGCGGGTTACTTCGCCCAACGCTTCATCGCCAAATGCCTGACTCGCCTGAGCGAGCGCTATCCGTTTCCGCCGCAGTTGCTGATGCCGCTGCGCGGCGGTTTGCGCTGGCTGATCATGGGCAGTGCGCTGATTTTCGTGCTGGAACGCCTCGGGGTCTCGGCCACCGTACTCTGGACCGCGTTGTCCGGGTTTGTAGCGGTCGCGGCGGTGGCGTTCTTCGCCATGTGGAGCGTGCTCTCCAACCTGCTCTGCGCGATCCTGATCTTCACCGTCGGCCCGTTCCGTATCGGTGATGTTGTTGAGTTGGTGGACACCACCGACAAGCCCGGCGTCAAAGGTCGGGTGGTGGCGATCAATCTGCTTTACACCACGTTGATCGAAGCCGAAGAACTTGGCACCGGCAGCGCCATGGTCCAAGTGCCCAACAGCTTGTTCTTCCAGCGTTCGGTTCGACGCTGGCGCGGTACGGATGTGTTTTCGTTGAGCGGGATCGAAAAGTAAACCTTCTTTCGCATGAAACACCGCCATCGCGAGCAGGCTCGCTCCCACATTAGACCGCGTAGCTAAACAAGTACGCGGTCATCTGTGGGAGCGAGCCTGCTCGCGATGGGGCCCTAAAGCCGAAAACGCTGGTCGGCAGGCGCTCTGTCCGACAAAAAATCGGTAGTCATGCGCCCAAAGCCGCATTAGCTTAGACGTCTGTCACGAGTCTGAGTCGAGGTGTGCAATGGAGCTTCAAACATGGCTGGCGTTTTTTGCCGCCTGCTGGGTGATCAGTCTGTCTCCCGGTGCCGGCGCCATTGCGTCGATGTCCAGCGGTCTGCAATACGGTTTCTGGCGCGGTTACTGGAATGCTTTGGGCTTGCAGCTTGGCCTGGCGGTACAGATCGCGATTGTCGGCGCCGGGGTTGGCGCGATTCTCACGGCATCGGCCACGGCTTTCTATGCGATCAAATGGTTCGGCGTGGCGTACCTGGTTTACCTTGCGATCAAGCAATGGCGCGCGCTGCCCAGCGACATGAGTGACGACGCCGCAGTGCGTCAGATCGGCAAGCCGCTGGCCCTGGTGTTCCGCGGTTTCCTGGTCAACATCAGCAACCCCAAGGCGCTGGTGTTCATGCTGGCGGTGCTGCCGCAGTTCATTGATCCCCACGCGCCGCTGCTGGCCCAGTACCTGATCATCGGCGTGACCATGGTCTGCGTCGACCTGATCGTCATGGCCGGTTACACCGGGTTGGCATCGAAGGTGCTGCGCCTGTTGCGCACGCCCAAGCAGCAAAAACGCATGAACCGGACCTTTGCGGGGCTGTTCATCGGTGCTGCGGCGTTTATGGCGACGCTGCGCAAAGCTGCGGTGTAAAACGCTCAGGTACGAAAAAGGCGACTCTTGAGGTCGCCTTTTTCATGCCCCGAATCCGCTGAGAAACACCGGCACTTGCTAACAAAGCTTGAGTGAAAGTCATTGGAAGTGAACAATGTGTTACTTCGTATTTCCAATTGAGATTCATTCATGACTGCCCCGTCCCGTTTCCTGGCCTGGCTGGTGTTGCCGCTGTTTGCCTTGTGCAGTTTCAATCTGCTGGCCGACACCGTGGAAGGCGCGCCGCAAGCCCTGCATTTGCTTGATTACATCGGCGCGGATTACCCGCAGACGGTGCAAGGGGGCAACGTCACCGACGAGTCCGAATACCGCGAGCAGCTGGAATTCATCAAGGTGTTGCAAGGCTTGATCGCCGCGTTGCCTGCCAAACCCGAAAAAGCCGGGCTGGAGCAGGGCGTCAGTGCGCTGCGCAACGCCATCGCTGCCCGTCAGGACGGCGCAGACGTGGCCCGTCAGGCTCGGCAACTCGGCGCGAAACTGGCCGTAACCTATGAAGTCAGCCAGGCGCCGATCATTACCCCGGATCCGACTCGTGGTGCGCCGCTGTACGCCCAGCATTGCTCGGTCTGCCACGGCGATACGGGTGCCGGCGACGGTCCGGCGGGTGTTGGCCTGACGCCGCCGCCAGCTAATCTGCGTGACACGGCGCGCCTGGACCACCTGAGCCTCTACGCGATTTACAGCACCTTGGGCCTGGGCGTCGAAGGCACGGACATGCCGGCCTTCGCCGATCAGCTGGACGATCGCCAGCGTTGGGACCTGGCGACCTACATCGCCAGTTTCAGCGCCGATCCGGCCGCAGCAAAATCCGAAAAGACCTACAACATCGCCGACCTGTCACGTCAGACGCCGGCCGAAGTGCAAGCCGCCGATGGTCCACAAGCCGCCGCGACTTTCCGTGCGCAGCGAGCGCAGCCGCCGCAGGTCAAGCGGGGCCCGGCGCAGTTGCTCGACTACACCGCGGCAACCCTGGATAAAAGCATCGCGGCCTACCGTGCCGGCGATCACGATCAAGCCTATGACTTGTCGGTAGCGGCCTATCTGGAAGGCTTCGAGTTGGTCGAAAGCTCGCTGGACAACGTCGACGCCAACGTGCGCAAGGACACCGAAAAATCCCTGATGGCTTACCGTCAGTCGTTGCAGGACGGTTTGCCGGTGGCTCAGGCCCAGCAGCGTCTGGACGCGGCCAAGGCCAAGTTGAAGGAGTCCGCCGGGTTGCTGGGCAGCGACGGCTTGAGCTGGTCCCTGAGCTACATCTCCGGTTTGCTGATTCTGCTGCGCGAAGGCCTGGAAGCGATTCTGGTGCTGGCAGCGATTCTGGCGTTCCTGCGCAATACCGGCCAGCAGTCGGCGGTGCGCAGCGTCAACGTTGGTTGGGGCCTGGCGTTGGTCGCTGGTCTGGCTACCTGGGCACTGGCGGCGTACGTGATCGATGTCAGCGGTTCGCAGCGCGAGTTGCTGGAAGGTACGACGGCGTTGTTCGCTGCCGTGATGGTGCTCTGGCTCGGCGTGTGGATGCACGACCGTCGCCACGCGGCGGCGTGGCAGGACTACATCAAGAGCAGCCTGGTGGGCGGCGGTGGACGCTTCGGCTTTGCGACCCTGGCGTTTTTCTCGGTGTATCGCGAGCTGTTTGAAGTGATTCTGTTCTACGAAACCCTGTGGTTGCAGGCGGGTCCTGCGGGGCATAACGCGGTGCTGGCCGGTGGTGCGACGGCGCTGGTGTTGCTGGTCGGGCTGGCGTGGGTGATCCTGCGCGGCTCGCAGAAACTGCCGCTGTCGTTGTTCTTCAGCATCAACGCCGGTCTGCTGTGCGCGTTGTCGGTGGTGTTTGCCGGGCATGGCGTGAAGGCGTTGCAGGAAGCCGGGATCTTCGGCACGCGGCCGGTGCCGTTCTTTGACTTCGACTGGCTGGGGATTCACGCGGATGCGTATTCGCTGAGTGCTCAGGCGGTGGCGATCGTTGCGATTATCGTGCTGTATGGCCGTAGCTGGGTGGCGGAGAAGCGGCGGGTGCAGGTTTCTTAAAAGGCATTCGCTTCGCTCATATTCGTGGGCAAGCCTCGCTCCTACGGATTGTGATATCTGTAGGGGCGAGCGATGCGGCGACCCGACTTGCCCGCGAAGCTTTTAGAAGAGGAAAAAGTCTATGCGTGTCTGGATCGATGCCGACGCCTGCCCTCGGGCGGCCAAGGATCTGGTGGTGAAGTTTGCCCTCAAGCGTCAGTTCGAAGTGGTGCTGGTGGCCGGGCAGCCGCAGATCAAACCGGGGCTGACCCTGGTGAAGCTGATCGTGGTGCCAAGCGGCCCGGATGCCGCCGATGACTATCTGGTGGAACACGCGGTGCCGGGTGAGCTGGTGATTTGCAGCGACGTGCCGCTGGCCGATCGGCTGGTGAAAAAGGGCGTTGCCGCGCTGGATCCGCGGGGCAAGGAGTTCGATGCGCAGAACATGGGCGATCGGTTGGCGGTGCGTAACCTGTTCACCGATCTGCGTGAACAGGGCCAGATGAACGGCGGACCGGCGCCGTTTGGCGAGCGCGAGAAGCAGGCATTTGCCAATGCGCTGGACCGGATACTCACGCGGCTGACCCGCAAAACCTGAGCCTTACAAAGAACCCTGTGGGAGCGAGCCTGCTCGCGATGGCGGTTTAACAGTCAACATATGCGTTGAATCTTATGGCCTCATCGCGAGCAGGCTCGCTCCCACATTTGAATCGGTTCAGGCGTCGTTTTCGTGGGTCAATTCGAGGACGCGGTCGACCAGTTTGTTGATCCCCGATGCCGCTTCACTGATGCTCTGCGCCAGCATGTACGCCGGGGTGCACACCAGTTTGCGGGCCTTGTCTTCGACGATGTCGCTCACCGCGCATTCCTGGTGGGTGGCGCCCATCTTGTTCATGGCGGCGGCCGTTTCGGCGTCGTTGCCGATGGTGCAGGTCACGCCCGGTCCATAGATTTTCGCCGCCAGCGCCGGTGAAATGCAGATCAACCCCACCGGTTTGCCCGCTTCGGCAAACGCTTCGGTCAACGCCAGGACGTCCGGTTGAACCGTGCAGCCGGCGCCTTCGATGGCGAAGTTCGACAGGTTCTTGGCCGCGCCGAAACCGCCGGGCACGATCAGCGCGTCGAAGTCTTCGACGCTGGCCTCACGAATATCCTTGATGTCGCCCCGGGCGATCCGCGCCGATTCCACCAGCACGTTACGCGACTCGGGCATTTCGTCGCCAGTCAGGTGATTGATCACATGCAATTGCGAGATATTGGGGGCAAAGCACTGCACCTGAGCGCCACGCTGGTCCAGGCGCAGCAAGGTAATCACACTTTCGTGGATCTCGGCGCCGTCGTACACGCCACAGCCGGAAAGGATCACTGCAATTTTTTTGCTCATGGGTTTTTCTCCAGATTCATGGCGTTAAATGTCCACTAATTTGTCACTCGTTGCCATAGGGTTAATTCGCGGCTACACCTAGCATCTGTCCTCAAGATTCCGATCAGGGCGCGTCAATGGACTTCATTCTGTATGCGGTGCCGTTTTTCTTTGTGCTGATTGCCGTCGAGCTGCTGGCGGATCGTTGGCGCGGGTTAAGCAATTATCGGCTGGCGGATGCGATCAACAGCATCAGCACCGGGGTGTTGTCGACCACCACGGGCCTGTTGACCAAAGGCGTCGGCCTGGTGACTTATGCGTTTGCCCTCAAGCATCTGGCGCTGTTCGAACTCTCCGCCGACAGTGTCTGGGTCTGGGTGTTTGCCTTCGTCCTTTACGACTTCTGCTACTACTGGCTGCATCGCATGGGCCATGAGCGCAACATCCTCTGGGCCGCGCATTCGGTGCATCACCAGAGCGAGGACTACAACCTCTCCACGGCCCTGCGCCAGACCAGTACCGGCTTCCTGCTGAGCTGGATTTTCTATCTGCCGATGGCGGTGTTCGGCGTGCCGCTGCTGGTGTTCATCAGCGTCGCCGCGCTGAACCTGCTGTATCAATTCTGGGTGCATACCAAACACATTCCCAAGCTCGGCTGGTTCGAGTGGTTCTTTGTCACGCCGTCCAATCATCGGGCACACCATGCACAGAACGCTCTCTACATGGATCGCAACTACGGCGGGGTGTTCATTATTTGGGACCGTCTATTCGGCTCGTTCCAGGAAGAGGACGACAACGAGCCTGTGATTTTCGGCGTGACCACGCCGTTGGCGAGCTGGAATCCGCTGTGGGCGAACGTGCAGTTTTACGCGCAGCTCTGGGATGACGCGCGGCGGGCTGAAAGCAAGTGGGACAAGCTGCGGATCTGGTTCATGCGCACCGGTTGGCGGCCGGCGGACGTGGCGGCCAAATACCCGATGAACAAGCCGGACCTGAGCCAGTTCCGCAAATTCGAAGTGCCGCTGGACGGGCGTCAGCAGCTGTATGTGGCGCTGCAGTTCTGCGTCTACATTGCGCTGGGCAGCTACTTGATGAACCTGGAGCCGCGTTTGCCGACCGCAGCGCTGGTGTTGGGCTGGAGCGCGGTGGCATTGGGCTTGTTTACGTTGGGCATGGCCCTGGAGAATCGCCCGCAGGCATTGAAGCTGGAGCTGTTGCGGCTGGCATCGAATGTGCCGCTGGTGTGGCTGGCGCCGGTGGTCGGGCTGTGGCCGGCCGGCGCGGTGGGCTGGATCGGCCTGCTCAGCTACAGCCTGCTCAGTGGCATCGGTCTCTACTGCTGCAGAGACCGCTTCACTCGATTGGCGTCTTAGTCTCGGCGGCCTTGGCCAGCTCGGCTTGCTCGTCGGCGTAGATCTTCTTCGCCAGACGGGCATTCTTGAAGCGCCGGCGCAGCCACAGGCCCAGACCCAGCAACAGCAGAGCGCCAAGCACCCATAGCTCGTACTTCTTGACGCTGCCCAGCATGCCCTCGAGCACCGCGCCGAAGTGATAAGCCGCTGCGGCCAGTGCGGCAGCCCAGATCGCAGCACCAATCCCGTTGAGCAGCAGATAACGTCCCGGCGGATAACCCGACAGGCCGATCGCCACCGGCATCACCGTGCGCAGACCATAGACGAAGCGGAAGCTCAGCACCCAGATGTCCGGGTGTTTGCGGATGTGTTCCAGCGCCCGGTCACCCATCATTTGCCAGCGCGGTTTGCGCGCGAGCAATTTGCGGCCGTGTTTGCGCCCGAGGAAGTACCACAGCTGATCGCCGGCATAACTGCCACAGAACGCCACGATCGTGACGATCTTGATGTCCATGTATCCGCGGAACGCGAGGAAGCCTGCGAGCACCAGGATGGTTTCGCCTTCGAAGAACGTGCCGAGAAAGAGGGCGAAGTAGCCGAATTCCTGAAGAAATTGTTGGAGCATTGTCTGGATGCTGGCGAAATGAACGCGCAGCCTAACCCTTCGTGCACATTCATGAAAGTGTCCAAATGTGTCTCGACGTGAACATTTCCTACAAGGACAATGGAATGCGGCTACGTGACGCAGGGATGCACATAACTGTCATACGTTGGTCATAATGGCCGCTTATAACTGTCACGCTCGCCCCCAGCGCGGGCTCAGGAGTCTGCCGTGAGCTTTACCCCCGCCAACCGTTTGTTCCCTGCAACCCGCCTGCGTCGCAACCGTCGTGATGATTTCTCGCGTCGACTGGTCCGTGAAAACGTTCTGACCGTCGATGACCTGATCCTGCCGGTGTTCGTGCTGGACGGTGAAAACCGTCGCGAAGCGGTGGCGTCGATGCCGGGCGTCGAGCGCCTGACTATCGATCTGTTGCTGGAAGAAGCGGCCAAGTGGGTCGAGCTGGGGATTCCGGCGCTGGCGCTGTTCCCGGTCACGCCTCCGGAGCTCAAGTCGCTGGACGCCGCCGAAGCCTGGAATCCGAACGGCATTGCACAACGCGCCACTCGCGCCTTGCGTGCGCAGTTCCCGGAGCTGGGGGTGATCACCGACGTTGCGCTCGACCCGTTTACCACCCACGGTCAGGATGGCATCCTCGATGAAGAAGGCTACGTGCAGAACGACATTACCGTCGACGCACTGGTCAAGCAGGCCCTGTCCCACGCCGAGGCTGGCGCTCAGGTGGTGGCCCCGTCGGATATGATGGACGGTCGCATCCAGGCGATCCGAGAAGCGCTGGAACTGGCCGATCACGTCAACGTGCGGATCATGGCCTACTCTGCCAAATACGCCAGCGCCTATTACGGCCCTTTCCGTGATGCGGTGGGTTCGGCGCTGAACCTGGGCAAGGCCAACAAGGCCTCTTATCAGATGGACCCGGCCAACAGCAACGAAGCCCTGCACGAAGTGGCGGCCGACTTGTCAGAAGGCGCGGACATGGTCATGGTCAAGCCAGGCATGCCGTATCTGGACATCCTTTACCGGGTCAAAGAAGAATTTAAAGTGCCGACCTTTGTTTATCAGGTCAGCGGTGAATACGCCATGCACATGGCGGCAATCCAGAATGGCTGGTTGAGTGAAGGGGTTATCCTCGAATCCCTGACCGCTTTCAAACGTGCAGGTGCTGATGGCATCCTGACTTACTTTGCCGTGCGTGCCGCTCAATTGTTACGAGAGCAGAAATAGCCCTCCCAGGAACATTCCATGAATACCGAAGGACTCACTGAAGTTGCCGTAAAAGAAGCTCAACCCGTGGTCGAGCAAATCGCCGAGACACCGCCGGAGCTGGAGACCGCTCCGCCCGTGGCGGTGACCGAAACCGCGACAGCGGCACCGGCGATTGCCATTCCCGGTCTGGATGACAGCAGCCTGTATATCCATCGCGAGCTCTCGCAACTGCAGTTCAACATCCGCGTGCTGGAACAGGCGCTGGATGAGTCCTACCCGTTGCTGGAGCGGCTGAAGTTTCTGCTGATCTTCTCCAGCAACCTGGACGAGTTCTTCGAGATTCGCGTGGCCGGTCTGAAGAAGCAGATCACCTTCGCCCGTGAACAGGCCGGCGCCGATGGCCTGCAACCGCACCAGGCCCTGGCCCGCATCAGTGAGCTGGTGCACGGTCACGTTGACCGCCAGTACGCGATCCTCAACGATATTCTGTTGCCGGAACTGGAAAAACATCAGGTCCGCTTCATCCGTCGGCGCCACTGGACCACCAAGATCAAAACCTGGGTGCGCCGCTATTTCCGCGACGAGATCGCGCCGATCATTACCCCGATCGGCCTCGACCCGACGCACCCGTTCCCGTTGCTGGTGAACAAGAGCCTGAACTTCATCGTCGAGCTCGAAGGCATCGACGCCTTCGGTCGCGATTCCGGTCTGGCGATCATCCCGGCGCCACGCCTGTTGCCGCGCGTCATCAAGTTGCCGGAAGAAGTGGGCGGCGCGGGCGACAACTATGTGTTCCTGTCGTCGATGATCCACGCGCACGCCGATGACCTGTTCCAGGGCATGAAGGTCAAGGGCTGCTACCAGTTCCGCCTGACCCGGAACGCCGACCTTTCCGTCGACACCGAAGATGTAGAAGACCTGGCCCGCGCCCTGCGCGGCGAGTTGTTCTCCCGTCGCTACGGCGACGCGGTGCGTCTTGAAGTGGCCGATACCTGCCCGAAACAGTTGTCCGACTACTTGCTCAAGCAGTTCAACCTGCACGAGACCGAGCTGTATCAGGTCAACGGTCCGGTCAACCTGACCCGCCTGTTCAGCATCACCGGTCTGGACAGTCAGCGTGAGCTGCAATACATGCCGTTCACCCCGCAGATCCCGAAACTGCTGCAGAACAGCGAGAACATCTTCAGCGTGATCAGCAAGCAGGACATCCTGTTGCTGCACCCGTTCGAGTCGTTTACCCCGGTGGTCGACCTGCTGCGTCAGGCTGCCAAGGACCCGCATGTATTGGCGGTCCGTCAGACCCTGTATCGCTCCGGCGCCAACTCGGAAATCGTCGATGCGCTGGTGGATGCGGCGCGTAACGGCAAAGAGGTCACGGCGGTGATCGAATTGCGCGCGCGGTTCGATGAAGAGTCCAACCTGCAACTGGCCAGCCGTCTGCAAGCGGCCGGTGCGGTAGTGATTTACGGCGTGGTCGGCTTCAAGACCCACGCCAAGATGATGCTGATTCTGCGTCGCGAGGCCGGCGAGATCGTGCGTTACGCGCATTTGGGTACGGGCAACTACCACGCGGCCAACGCCCGTCTGTATACCGACTACAGCTTGCTGACCTCCGACGATGCTCTGTGCGAAGACGTGGGCAAACTGTTCAGCCAGCTGATCGGCATGGGCAAAACCCTGCGCATGAAGAAGCTTCTGCACGCGCCGTTCACGTTGAAGAAGGGCATGCTCGACATGATTGCCCGCGAAACCCAGTTCGCCCTCGACGGCAAACCGGCGCACATCATCGCAAAGTTCAACTCGCTGACCGATCCGAAGATCATTCGCGCGTTGTACAAGGCCAGTCAGTCCGGTGTGCGTATCGACCTAGTGGTGCGCGGCATGTGCTGCCTGCGGCCGGGCATCGCCGGGGTTTCGCACAACATCCACGTGCGCTCGATCATCGGCCGTTTCCTGGAACACACCCGGGTCTTCTACTTCCTCAATGGCGGCGAAGAGCAGATGTTCCTGTCGAGCGCCGACTGGATGGAGCGCAACCTCGACAAGCGCGTCGAGACTTGCTTCCCGGTCGAGGGCAAGAAGCTGATCATGCGGGTCAAGAAAGAGCTGGAGCTTTATCTCACCGACAACACCCACAGCTGGAGCCTGCAGGCGGACGGTCGCTACATCCGCAACACGCCGACCGGCAACCAGAACCCGCGCAGTGCGCAGGCGACGCTGCTGGAGCGTTTGGGTAGCCCGATCCTGACCGTCCGATAACACGCAAGACCTGTGGGAGCGGGCTCTTGTGGCGAGGGGGCTTGCCCCCGTTGGGTCGCGAAGCGGCCCCCTGCGATCTTCAGTCATACCGAGTAGCATTCTTTACGACTGCTTCGCAGCCGAACGGGGGCAAGCCCCCTCGCCACAAAGGCTCGCTCCCACATGGGAATTGTGTGGTCTGCTGAATTGCAGGCACAAAAAAGGCCTTCTTGAAGAAGGCCTTTTCCAGTTTCAGGTTTAGCGCACGTTCAGGGTAAAGCTGACCCGGGTCAGCCATTCCGCTTCCAGGGCGAAGTCGGCCTGGGTCAGTTGGTTTTCGTCCAGCCAGTTTTCCGGGAACAACACATCGAGGCTGTCGCGGTTGGCGTGCAATACCACCTGCGGCATTTCCTGGGTGCCGCGGATGTGATGAAACAGGATCGCAAAGCGCAGCAGCACGCACAGGCGAATCAGCTTGATGCCGTCATCGCCAAAATCGGCAAATCGGTCCCGGGGAATATTGCGGCGGTGGCCACGCACCAGTAGCGCGAGCATCAGTTGGTCTTCGCGGGAGAACCCGGCCAGGTCCGAGTGCTCGATCAGGTAGGCGCCGTGCTTGTGGTACTGATAGTGAGCGATGTCCAGGCCCACTTCATGGACCTTGGCGGCCCAGCCGAGCAGTTCGCGCCAGACGCCGTCGTCCAGGTCCCAATCCTTGGCCACTTGATCGAAGGCATGCAGGGCTTTGCGTTCGACCCGCGCCGCTTGTTCCAGATCGACGTGATAACGCTCCATCAGCGAACTGAGGGTGCGCTCACGGACGTCTTCGTGGTGATGACGGCCCAGCAGGTCATAGAGCACGCCTTCGCGCAGGGCGCCTTCGCAGTGGTCCATGCGTTGCAGTTCGAGGGCGTCGAAGATCGCTTCGAGAATCGCCAGACCCGCAGGAAAGATCGCTCGGCGGTCGGGCTTGATGCCTTCGAAATCGATTTTCTCGACATCGCCCAGCTTGATCAGTTTGCGCTTGAGCCAGGCCAGGCCTTCGGCATTGACCTCGCCCGTGCCATGACCGCCGGCCTTCAGCGCCAGGCCGATAGCGCGGATGGTGCCTGAGGAGCCGATGGCTTCATCCCAGGTCAGGCGGTGCAGGGCGTGTTCGATGCTCATGATCTCCAGCCGCGCTGCGGTGTACGCCTGGGCGTAGCGGGCCGGGGTGATCTTGCCGTCCTTGAAGTAGCGCTGGGTATAACTGACGCAGCCCATTTGCAGGCTTTCGCGCAGCAGCGGTTCGAAGCGCTGGCCGATAATGAATTCGGTACTGCCGCCGCCGATGTCGGCGACCAGGCGTTTACCCGGGGTGTCAGCTAGGGTGTGGGACACGCCGAGGTAAATCAGGCGCGCTTCTTCACGACCGGAGATGACTTCCACCGAATGCCCGAGGATTTCTTCGGCGCGGCGGATGAATTCGCCACGGTTGCGGGCTTCACGCAGGGCGTTGGTGCCGACGATCCGCACGGCGCCAGGGGGCATACCGTTGATCAGTTGGGCAAAACGCTTCAGGCAATCGAGCCCGCGCTGCATGGATTCTTCGTTGAGGTGGCGCTCTTCGTCGATGCCGGCGGCCAGCTGAACCTTCTCCCCGAGACGTTCGAGAATACGGATTTCGCCGTTCTGGGCCTTGGCCACGACCATGTGAAAGCTGTTGGAGCCCAGGTCGATTGCGGCGATCAGGGACAGATTCTTGGCTTGGGATTGCGGCATGGTCATGGGGTCTCGGTCGATAACCTCGACATCGTGCCACGATCAAAGGCTGACGCCAACGCGCAGCGTTCAAAGCCTTGATCCAGCGCAGTCCTGCAGGTGACCGCTGCGCGGTCAATCGCTAGCAGGCTAGCTCCCACATTGGAATGCGTACCCCCTGTGGGAGCTAGCCTGCTAGCGATGAAGGCATTAAGGACACTGAGGTTCTTTCAGGCTGTCGCTTCAACCGTCCCAATGAAATTCGCCAACTCCGCCGTCTGCGGGTTCGCAAACAGCACCCTCGGATCCCCCACCTCATGCACCTTACCCTGATGCATGAACACCAACTTATCCCCCACCTCCCGGGCAAAACGCATTTCGTGGGTGACCATGATCAACGTCATCCCTTCTTTAGCCAGTTGCCGGACCACGCTCAGCACTTCATTAACCAATTCCGGATCCAGCGCCGAGGTGATCTCGTCGCACAGCAGCACCTTTGGCGACATCGCCAGCGCCCGGGCAATCGCCACGCGCTGTTGCTGCCCGCCAGACAACCGATCCGGGAAGGCATCGAATTTCTCCCCCAGCCCGACCCGTTCCAGCATTTCCCGCGCCAGTTCGACAGCCTTGGCCTTCGGCACTTTCTGCACCACTTGCGGCGCGAGCATCACGTTCTCGCCCACGGTCAGGTGCGGGAACAGGTTGAATTGCTGAAACACCATCCCGACTTTCTGCCGCAGGCTGCGCAGATCGGCACGGGCGGCGTCGAGGTATTCGCCGTCGACTTCGATCACGCCGTCGTTGATCGATTCCAGGCCATTGAGGGTGCGCAGCAAGGTGGATTTGCCCGAGCCGCTGCGACCGATGATCGCCACCACCTGGCCTTCCTCGACGCTCAGGTCGATGCCTTTGAGCACATGGTGGTCGCCGTAATATTTATGCAGGGCGGAAATTCTAAGCAGAGGCATGCAGTCTCCTTTCCAGGTAGCGCGCACTGAGGGACAAGGGGTAGCAAAGCAGGAAGTAACCGAGGGCCACGAGGCCGTAGACCATGAAGGGCTCGAAGGTCGCGTTGGCGAGCATGCCGCCGGTCTTGGTCAATTCGGTGAAGCCGATGATCGAGGTCACGGCGGTGCCTTTGACCACTTGCACCGAGAAGCCCACGGTCGGTGCCACTGCAATCCGCAACGCTTGCGGCAGAATCACGTAGCGCAGTTGCTCCAGCGGATTGAGCGCCAGGCTCGACGAAGCTTCCCACTGACCGTTGGGTATCGATTCGACGCAACCGCGCCAGATCTCTGCCAGATACGCGCTGGTGAACAGCGTCAGGGCCAGCGCCGCGGCCATCCACGGCGAAATCTCCACGCCAGCCAGCGACACGCCGAAAAACACCAAAAACAGCTGCATCAACAGCGGCGTGCCCTGGAACAGCTCGATGTAGGTGCGGGCAACGTTGCGCGGCAGGGGTTTTTTCGAGATGCGCATGACCATGATCAGCAATCCGATGAGTCCGCCGCCGATAAATGCCACCAGCGACAGCGCCAAGGTCCATTGCAGGCCGGTGAGCAGGTTGCGCACGACGTCCCAGAACGTGAAATCGCTCATTGGCTGCTCCTCGATATGTAACGACGGCCGATCCAGTTCAGCAACTGACGGATCAACAGCGCCATGCACAGGTAGAGCAGCGTGGTCAGGGCATAGGTTTCAAAGGCGCGGAAATTGCGCGATTGAATGAAGTTGGCGGCAAAGCTCAGCTCCTCGGTGGCGATCTGCGAGCAAACCGCCGAGCCGAGCATGACGATGATGATCTGGCTGCTCAGGGCCGGCCAGACTTTGCCCAGCGCTGGCTGCAGGATCACGTGGCGGAACGCTTCGAATCGGCTCATCGCCAAGGCAGCAGCGGCTTCCAGCTGTCCTCGGGGGATTGCCTGGATGCCGGCGCGGATGATCTCGGTCGAGTAGGCCCCGAGGTTGATCACCATCGCCAGCACCGCTGCCTGCCATTCGGAAATCTGCACGCCCAGCGACGGCAAACCGAAGAAGATGAAAAACAGCTGCACCAGAAACGGCGTGTTGCGGATCAACTCGACGTAGACCCCGAAGATCGTCGAGAACGGGCGGATATTCCACGCCCGCACCAACGCCCCGACAATGCCCAGCCCCACCCCAAGCACTGCGCCAATGGCCGTCAGTTCAAGGGTGAACAGCGCACCGCGCAGCAGCAGGTCGGTGTTTTGCACCACCGGCAGAAAGTCGAACTGATAGGCCATATCAAATCTCCCGAGCGACGATCAGAGATCGGCCGGCAACGGCTCTTTCAGCCAGGTCCGGGAGTTCTTCTCCAGCGCGCCGTCGGTCTTGGCGGTGGCGAGGATCTGATTGACCTTGCCCAGCAGCGCCGGCTCGTTCTTGTTAACGCCGACATAGACCGGCGAGTCCTTGAGCTTCACTTTCAGCGCTGGTACGCGTTTCGGGTTTTTCTCGCTGATCGCCACCATCACCACGTTGCCGCTGGCGATCAGGTCGACTTGCCCGGCGAGGTAAGCGGCGATGGTCGAGTTGTTGTCTTCAAAGCGTTTGATGGTCACGCCTTCGGGAGCGACTTTGGTCAGTTCGATGTCTTCGATGGCGCCACGGGTCACGCTGATGGTTTTGCCCTTGAGGTCGTCCAGGCTTTTGATGTCGGCATCTGGCGGGCCGAATACGGCGAGGTAGAACGGCGCATAGGCGCTGGAGAAATCGATGACCTTCTCGCGCTCGGGGTTCTTGCCCAGGCTGGAGATCACCAGATCGACCTTGCCGGTGGTCAGGAACGGGATGCGGTTGGTGCTGTTGACCGGGGTCAGTTCGAGTTTGACCTTGAGTTGGTCGGCCAGCAGTTTGGCGGTGTCGATATCGAGGCCGCGAGGTTTCATGTCCGGGCCGACCGAGCCGAACGGTGGAAAGTCCTGAGGCACGGCCACCTTGAGGACGCCGCGTTTGACCACATCCTCCAGACCGTCGGCGTGAGCGGGCGCCTGGCTCAACATCAGGCTGGCAAACAGGGCGGTGAGCAGGGCGCTGTAACGCAGGGTCATGGCAAATCTCCGGATCGGCGAGAAGTGATTTCTGCGGATCGACAGAGCATGGGCCATGCCAAGAAGCGATTTTGGGTGCCCCAGGCCACGGTTTTGCTGGATTCATTCGGTCTTACTGGTCTGAACAGTGCGGCGGCGTTTCGCACCCTCATAGCGCATCCGTGAAACGTGCCGAACCCCCATGGGGCACGACTTGCCGGACTCTGCGAATAGCTTTACAACTAGCCGCTCATTGTCCTGGTTCGTCTGAAAAACCATGAATTCGATTTCCCGAGCCGTACCTGAAGTGGCGCTGCAAGCCATCCGGAAACTGATTACCGAACAGGGTTTCACGCCGGGTGATGCCTTGCCCTCGCAGCGGGACCTGGCGGTGCAGTTGGGGGTCAGTCGGGCGTCGCTGCGTGAGGCGTTATCGTCGCTGAGTGCGTTGGGCGTGATCAGCATCCAGCCGGGCAAGGGCGTATTCGTGCAGTCGCCGGTCGATTTGCCGCGCGGTGATGCGGCGCTGAGCTGGCCATTCGCGGCCCAGGCATCGCCGTTGGATATTTTCCAGTTGCGCTATGCCCTGGAAGGCTTTGCCGCCGGTTTGGCCGCGGTGACCCTGAGCACGCACGAGCTCGATACGCTGGAAGACAATGTTGCCGCCATGCGCAACGAATTGAAGGCCGGCGACTTCGAAGCAGCGGCGCGACTTGATTTCGATTTTCACCGACGCATTCTGCTGGCCAGCGGCAATCAGGCGATGCTGAGCATCCTTACGGCCAGCGCCGACATTTTTCTGGAGAGCCAGAAGCTACCGTTCATCCGGGCCGAACGGGCCATGGAAACCTGGCAGGAGCACCGCAAAATCCTCCGCGCACTGGCCCGGCGCTCGTCCGGCGCGGCGCAGAAGGCCATGCAGGAACATGTGCGCAATGCCAGCCTGCGCACCGGAATTGCCTTCGTCGCTCCCGCCACCCCGTGACTTGAGCTATACCCAAAGTCATGCGGCACCATAGCGAGACTCAATCAACTGCACCTTCCTGAACGAGGGAAGGGCGGCTATGATGGGCCACGTTTTTTTGCTTACAACCTGGAGACTTCCATGAGCAGCGATCTTATCAAACACGTCACCGACGCTAGCTTCGACGTCGACGTCCTCAAGGCCGAAGGCGCTGTACTGGTCGACTACTGGGCTGAATGGTGCGGCCCTTGCAAAATGATCGCTCCTGTTCTGGACGAGATTGCTGAAACCTACAAAGGCAAACTGACCGTTGCCAAGCTGAACATCGACGAGAACCAGGAAACCCCGGCCAAGCATGGCGTGCGTGGTATCCCGACGCTGATGCTGTTCAAGAACGGCAACGTTGAAGCGACCAAGGTCGGCGCACTGTCGAAGTCGCAACTGGCTGCCTTCCTCGACGCCAACATCTAAGCGTTGTTATAAAGCGTCAGGAAAAGGCCCCGCATATTGCGGGGCCTTTTCGTTATTGAGGGCTAGACGCTCTGAAACTCAGGTGGTACATTCGGCCCCGCACTGGTTTCTCCATTGCCCCCTGCTAGCCGTCGCCGACGCACTCCTTTTCGAATAAGTACGCGATCCTGTCGCCTTCTCTGCGGCGCGGCCTCATTAAGCCAAAAGCTTAATTTCCCCCCCTCCATAAATGATTACGTCATTCCTATATGAATCTGACTGAACTCAAGCAAAAGCCGATTACCGAACTGCTCGAATTGGCCGAACAGATGGGCATAGAAAATATGGCCCGTTCGCGCAAGCAGGACGTGATTTTCTCCCTGCTCAAAAAGCACGCTAAAAGCGGCGAGGAAATCTCCGGTGATGGCGTGCTGGAGATTCTCCAGGACGGCTTCGGCTTCCTGCGCTCCGCTGACGCTTCCTATCTCGCCGGCCCGGATGACATTTACGTCTCGCCGAGCCAGATCCGTCGCTTCAACTTGCGCACCGGTGACACCATCGTTGGCAAGATCCGCCCTCCCAAGGAAGGCGAGCGTTATTTCGCGCTGCTCAAGGTCGACACGATCAACTACGATCGTCCCGAGAATGCGAAAAACAAGATTCTCTTCGAGAACCTGACTCCGCTGTTCCCGACTGTGCGCATGAAGATGGAAGCCGGCAACGGTTCCACCGAAGACTTGACCGGTCGTGTCATCGACCTGTGCGCCCCGATCGGCAAAGGCCAGCGCGGTCTGATCGTTGCACCGCCGAAAGCCGGTAAAACGATCATGCTGCAGAACATCGCGGCAAACATCGCTCGTAACAACCCTGAAGTTCATCTGATCGTATTGCTGATCGACGAACGTCCGGAAGAAGTAACCGAAATGCAGCGCACCGTGCGCGGCGAAGTGGTTGCCTCGACGTTCGACGAGCCGCCAACCCGCCACGTTCAGGTTGCCGAAATGGTGATCGAGAAGGCCAAGCGCCTGGTCGAACACAAGAAGGACGTGGTGATCCTGCTCGACTCCATCACCCGTCTGGCTCGCGCCTACAACACCGTGATCCCGAGCTCCGGCAAAGTGCTCACCGGTGGTGTCGATGCCCACGCCCTGGAGAAACCGAAACGTTTCTTCGGCGCCGCGCGGAACATCGAAGAAGGCGGTTCGCTGACCATCATCGCCACCGCGCTGGTTGAAACCGGCTCGAAGATGGACGAAGTGATCTACGAAGAATTCAAAGGCACCGGCAACATGGAACTGCCTCTGGACCGTCGTATCGCTGAAAAACGCGTCTTCCCGGCCATCAACATCAACCGTTCCGGTACCCGCCGCGAAGAGTTGCTGACGGCCGACGACGAGTTGCAGCGCATGTGGATCCTGCGCAAGCTGCTGCACCCGATGGACGAAATCGCTGCCATCGAGTTCCTGGTCGACAAGCTGAAAACGACCAAGACCAACGACGAGTTCTTCTTGTCGATGAAGCGTAAGTAAGGCGGTTTTACATCCGCTAAAGATGGCGTCCTTCGGGGCGCCATTTTTTTTGCTCGAAAAATGGGAGGTTTGTGACTAACTTCAGTCAGTTAGAAAACAAAAAAACAATCAACTGACTGGCCTTACTGTTTATGAGTACGCTTGCTTACCGAAGGGATATCGACGGCTTACGTGCAATCGCCGTGATTGCTGTGGTGCTTTTCCATTTTGGTGTCCCAGGGTTTACCGGCGGATTCGTCGGCGTTGACGTCTTCTTTGTGATTTCCGGCTACCTGATCACCTCGATCATCTGGAACCAGCGTCAGGCCGGGCGCTTCAGCTTCGTCGATTTCTGGGCCCGTCGCGCCCGACGGATTCTCCCTGCGCTGTTTGCGATGATCATTGCCGTGCTGGCGGTGGGCTGGTTCCTGCTGGCCCCCAAGGACTATGAAGAACTGGGGCGCTCGGTGCGCTACCAGGTGATGTTCGTTTCCAACATCCTGTTCATGCGTCAGGACGGCTACTTTGACGCTGCTTCCGATCTCAAACCGTTACTGCACACGTGGTCGCTGGCGGTTGAAGAGCAGTTCTATATTGTCTTCCCGCTGTTGCTGACGCTGTTGTCGAGTCGTCTCAAGCATTGGCGTCTGGCGCTGTTCTCCGTGTTGCTGGTGTCCTTCGGGCTCAGTGTCTGGGCCGTTGCGCATCACCCTGAAAAAGCGTTTTTCCTGTTGCCGATGCGTGCCTGGGAGTTATTGGCCGGCGCCATGCTGGCCGTTGCCCCCAGAAGCCAATGGCGCCTGACAACCGTCGGGGCTCAAGTGGTCAGCCTGGGCGGGTTCGGGCTGATTCTGCTGGCGGTAGCGTGCTACGACAGAACCACGCCATTCCCTGGTGTAGCGGGGTTGTTGCCGACATTGGGCGTGGTTGCGTTGATCTGGGCCAACGGCCATCGGCAGACCTTGGTGGGTGGGTTGCTGGCCAGTCGGGTGCTGGTCGGCCTCGGGCTGATCTCCTATTCCTGGTACCTGTGGCATTGGCCAGTGTTTGTGTTCTCCAGCTACGCCAGTGTCGATGAGCCCGGTCCGTTTGATGTCGCTGGATTGATTTTGCTCAGCCTGGTGCTGGGTTACTTGTCGTGGCGTTTCGTCGAGACGCCGTTCCGTGAGCGACGGTTGTTGGCGGGGCGTCGGCAGATTCTGCTGGCGGCGGGCGTCGGTGTGGTGGTGCTGGGCCTGGTCGGTCAAACGTTGCGCTGGACCGATGGCTTGCCCTCACGCCTGTCCGATCAAGCGTTGCAGTACGCCACAGCGAAGGAATGGCGACCGGAACTGATGCGGTGCCTGGCCGACGACAAAACCCCTGACGACAAGCTCTTCTGTCACTACGGGGCGTCAGCGCTGTCCTCACGGGTGCTGGTCTGGGGCGACAGTCACGCGACCGCGCTGATTCCGGTGTTCGATGAGGGGGCGCAACAGCATGGCATCAGCGTGATTCTCACCAGTTCCCCGGGCTGCATTCCGGTTGAAGGGCTTGAGCACGATCAGCGATGTGCCCGTTTCAATCGCCGGGTCGAGCAGGCCTTGAAGCCGCAATCAGTGAGCGACGTGGTGCTGGTCGCGCGCTGGAGCCTGTATCTCTATGGCGACGCGAAAGGCGATCTCGGGCATGCACTGAAAAATTCCCGTGGTCGTTACGACCGGGCCAATGCCGAGCAGCAACTGGCCGATGGATTACAGGCGACCGTCCGGCAATTGCGCAATGGCGGGCATCGCGTGTGGCTGATCAAGGAAGCGCCGCTGCAACAATTCAGCCCGCCTTACCGCCTCAGCCGCCTGGCCATGCTGCATCGTCCGACCGATGATGTCGGGCTGGCAGTGGCCAGGCACTACAAGCGTCAAGCCTTCATCAGCCAGCTGTTCGCGAGCATTGCGGCGGCCAACTCGGACGTGACCGTGGTGGATCCGGCACCGTTGCTGTGTGATCAGGCGGGCCTGTGCCGTGTCGAGCTCGACGGCCATTCGCTGTATACCGATGACAATCACCTGTCGGAGGTCGGTGCATGTTTCATCGCGCCGGTGCTTGAGCCACTGTTCAAGCGGTTGCAAACCCAGACACCACCGGCGATGGCAACGCAAATGCGGCCAGGTAAGCAGCGATAAGCTGCCAGCGGACGGCAGAGCAGGTAGGATGTACGCCTATTTTAGGGGTGCCATCGTCAATGAAATTCAAGGATCTTCGGGATTTCGTGCAGCAGCTTGAGCAGCGCGGAGAGTTGAAACGCATCCAGATCCCCGTCTCTCCAGTGCTGGAGATGACCGAAGTCTGTGATCGTACGCTGCGGGCAAAAGGCCCGGCGCTGTTGTTCGAAAACCCGACCGGCTACGACATTCCGGTGCTCGGCAACCTGTTCGGCACCCCCGAGCGGGTCGCCATGGGCATGGGCGCCGAGGCGGTCAGCGAACTGCGCGAGATCGGCAAGCTGCTGGCCTTCCTCAAAGAGCCTGAACCGCCAAAGGGCTTGAAGGACGCCTGGTCCAAGCTGCCGATCTTCCGCAAGATCATTGCGATGGCGCCGAAAGTCGTCAAGGACGCGGTGTGCCAGGAAGTGGTCATCGAAGGCGACGATGTCGACCTGGCGATGCTGCCGGTGCAGACCTGCTGGCCGGGCGACGTCGGCCCGCTGATCACCTGGGGCCTGACGGTCACCAAAGGTCCGAACAAGGACCGCCAGAACCTCGGCATCTACCGCCAGCAAGTCATTGGCCGCAACAAAGTCATCATGCGCTGGCTGAGCCACCGTGGCGGCGCGCTGGATTACCGCGAGTGGTGCGAGAAGCATCCCGGCCAGCCGTTCCCGGTCTCCGTGGCATTGGGCGCTGACCCGGCGACCATCCTCGGCGCCGTAACGCCGGTACCGGACAGCCTCTCCGAATACGCCTTCGCCGGACTGCTGCGCGGCAACCGCACCGAACTGGTGAAATGCCGCGGCAACGACCTGCAAGTGCCGGCCACCGCCGAGATCATCCTTGAAGGCGTGATCCATCCAGGCGAGATGGCCGACGAAGGCCCGTACGGCGACCACACCGGTTACTACAACGAAGTCGACAGCTTCCCGGTGTTTACCGTCGAACGCATCACCCACCGGATCAAACCGATCTACCACAGCACTTACACCGGCCGTCCGCCGGATGAGCCGGCGATTCTCGGCGTGGCGCTGAACGAAGTGTTCGTGCCGATCCTGCAGAAGCAGTTCCCGGAAATCACCGACTTCTACCTGCCGCCGGAAGGTTGCTCGTACCGCATGGCCATCGTGACCATGAAGAAGTCGTATCCGGGCCACGCCAAGCGGGTAATGCTCGGTGTCTGGTCGTTTTTACGACAGTTCATGTACACCAAGTTCGTTATCGTCACTGATGACGACATCAATGCGCGGGACTGGAATGACGTGATCTGGGCCATCACCACGCGCATGGACCCCAAGCGCGACACGGTGATGATCGACAACACGCCGATCGACTACCTCGACTTCGCCTCGCCGGTCTCAGGCTTAGGCTCGAAGATGGGGCTCGATGCCACGCATAAATGGCCGGGCGAAACCACTCGCGAGTGGGGCCGGGTAATCGTCAAGGACGACGCCGTAACCCAGCGGATCGATGCCATCTGGAATCAATTAGGAATAGATTGATGCGTGTAACCTTGCAGCCCTCCGGAGCAGTGCTAGAGATTCTGCCCGGCGAGCGGATTCTCGATGGCGCGCGGCGCCTGGGCTTTGACTGCCCGCAAAGCTGCCGCAACGGTAATTGCCACGTGTGCGCGGCGTTGCTGGTGGAAGGTCGGGTCGAACAGGCAGGCCATGTGCGCGACCACGGCGAGTTCTACACTTGCATAGCAGAGCCGCTGGAAGACTGCATCGTGCTGTGGGATGGCGTGCTCGCGCTGGGAGAATTGCCGGTGCGCAGCTTGTCGTGTCAGGTCATTGAGTGCAGGGATGTTGGCGGCGATACCTTTCGCGTGCACCTGCGAGCGCCGGCCGGCAAACCGCCGCGTTATCACGCCGGCCAGTATTTGATGATCGAGCGTGAGAACGGCGAGAAATCCGCCTTTTCCCTTGCCTCGGCACCCCATGCCGGGCGAGACCTGGAAATCCATGTGCTGGCGCGCGAAAGCAGTGCGCAGAACCTGATCGAACAACTGCAGCGCAACCCGCTGGTGCGGGTCGAGATGCCGTTCGGCGATACCCATCTGGCGGAACTGCCGGACGGTCCGCTGGTGCTGATCGCCGCTGGCACCGGTATGGGCCAGATCCACAGCCTGATCGAACATTGCCGGGCTGCGGGCTTCAAGCACCCGGTGCATCTGTATTGGGGCGTGCGTCGGCCTGAAGACTTTTATGAGATCGAGCATTGGGATGAGTGGCTGAAACTGCCGAATTTGTTCCTGCATAAAGTCGTCAGCGATCAATGCGGCTGGCAGGGGCGCTGCGGGATGCTGCATGAGGCGGTGTGTGAGGATTTCCCTGATCTGAAATCCTTGCATGTGTATGCCAGCGGCTCACCGGCCATGGTGTACGGCACGCTGGATGCTTTGGTTGACGCGGGAATGGATGCTCATCAGATGCGCGCGGATGTGTTTGCGTACGCGCCGCGCTCTTGAGCCGCATCCTGATCGTTATAACTTCCCATATAGCCGATCGGTATTTATAACTTTATATAAATGCCGGTAGGTTATATCTCAGTAAGGCAATTATTTAAGAACTGTGCCATGGCACTTAAATTGCCTTAAAACATATGTGCCTTATTGTTACAGCGGTGCGTTCTATTAAGTAATTCATTATCCGCGGGGAGCTGAACGCTATTCGCCATGAGCGCCATTGAATCTTCATTTTTGAATCTGGCTTACCCTCCGCGGCTCGATCTGGGGCCGCAGCTTACGCACGAACAATTGCTCAGCTCGATGCAGTCGACTATGGCACGTCACAAGGGCGGGCCGGTCTGGTTGTTCGCTTATGGTTCGCTGATCTGGCGCCCTGAATGCGCGGCGGTGGAGCGAGTGCGCGGTCGAGTGCATGGCTACCATCGCGGCTTGTACCTGTGGTCCCACGAACACCGCGGCACGCCGGAAGTCCCAGGGCTAGTGTTTGGCCTGGATCGCGGCGGCTCGTGCAGCGGCTTCGCTTATCGTTTGCCCGAAGAACAACTGGAAGCATCCCTTTATGCGCTTTGGCAGCGCGAAATGCCGTTCCCGTCCTATCGCCCACACTGGCTCAACTGCCGTCTCGAAGACGGAAGCCAGGTTCAGGCATTGGGATTTGTCTTGGAGCGACACCTGCCCAGTTATGCCGGCAACTTACCGGATCATGTGCTGAGCCACGTGTTCGAAAACGCTTGCGGGCGTTACGGCACTACTCGCGATTATGTCGAGCAGACCGCCAACGCCCTGCGCAGTCACGCCATGCCAGACCGGAATCTGGAGGCGCGACTCAAGCGCTGCAAATCAAAAGCTGATCAGGCGATCGCTTCGCGGCTCTGACTGGCGACTTGCTTGTGCCACAGCGTCGGTGCAAGGAAGGCCATCGCCAGCAGGCACGCGCCGATCAGTAGTACAAAACCGCCGTCCCAGCCAAAGTGGTCCACGGTGTAGCCCATCGCTGCACTGGCCGCGACCGAACCACCCAGATACCCGAACAGACCCGTGAAACCCGCTGCCGTACCGGCGGCTTTTTTCGGTGCCAGTTCCAGCGCTTGCAGGCCGATCAGCATCACCGGACCGTAGATCAGGAAACCAATTGAGATCAGCGCGATCATGTCGACAGTCGGGTTGCCGGCCGGGTTGAGCCAATAGACCAGCGTCGCCACGGTTACCAACGCCATGAACACCATGCCGGTCAGGCCGCGGTTGCCACGGAAGATCTTGTCCGACATCCAACCGCACAACAGTGTCCCGGGAATACCTGCCCACTCGTAGAGGAAATACGCCCACGACGTTTTGTCCACGCTGAAGCCTTTGGCTTCCTTAAGGTAGGTCGGTGCCCAGTCCAGCACGCCGTAGCGCAGCAGGTAGACAAAGACGTTGGCCATTGCGATGTACCAGAGCATTTTGTTGCGCAGCACGTATTTGACGAAGATTTCCTTGGCGCTGAATTCTTCTTCGTGACTGGCGTCGTAGCCTTCCGGGTAGTCGTTCTTGTACTTCTCGATTGGCGGCAGGCCAACCGATTGCGGTGTGTCGCGCATGGTGACGAAGGCAAATACCGCCACCGCCATGGCAACGGCCGCCGGCACATAGAACGCCGCGTGCCAGTCATTGAACAAGCCCATGCCCAGCAGGAACAGCGGGCCGATCAGGCCACCGCCAACGTTATGCGCGACGTTCCACAGGGACACTACGCCGCCGCGTTCCTTTTGCGACCACCAGTGGACCATGGTCCGTCCACTTGGCGGCCAACCCATGCCCTGGGCCCAGCCGTTGATAAACAGCAGGATGAACATGATGGTCACGCTGGACGTCGCCCAAGGCGCAAATCCGAAAATGAACATCACGCCGGCCGATACCAGCAGCCCGAATGGCAGGAAGAAGCGCGGGTTGGAGCGGTCGGAAACAATGCCCATCAGGAACTTGGACAAGCCGTAGGCGATGGCAATCGCTGACAACGCCAGGCCCAGCTCGCCGCGGGTATAGCCCTCTTCGATCAGGTAGGGCATGGCCAGGGAAAAGTTTTTGCGCAGCAGGTAGTAACCCGCGTAGCCAATGAAGATACCGGCGAAGATCTGCCAGCGAAGGCGCTTGTACGTGTCATCGATTTTTTCTTCAGGCAATGGAGCCTGATGTGCGGCAGGACGAAAGAAAGCAAACATTCAAGAGCTCCAGATTTCTTGTTTTGACTGCGGATGCGAATGTTACAGTTTCGTTACCGAAAATAGCACCGGTTCGCATCGCCTAAACAGCGGAAATGTGGGAGATCGCGTGTTCCTTTATGAACATGTCGCACAGGTATAAGTGAAGGGCGTTGTGGGAAACGTCCCGAGTGGCCGTTGATGACGCATTTCGGTCTTGGGTAGGACGGGGCTTTGGGAAATGTCCTGCGACCGAACAGGAAGTCGCGGCGTTCTGTTTCGGGTCGCCGGGTCTTAACCTTTGTGCTGGTGCCGGGATTGGCATTTCAGTGGTGAAGGGGAGGGGTTATGCGGTGGTTGGCGTTTGTGCTGTTGTTGATTGGGTCGGTGGGCGTTTGGGCTGGGGAGGTGTTTCTGATTCCTGAAAACAATCCGAAGCCGATTTACCCGAGAGAGCTGTTCAGAGCCGGGATTACGGGTGAAGTCAGGGTCAGGTTCACGGTGTATGCCGATGGCTCGGTCAACAAATTGAGCATTTTGCAAAGCGACCATCCCGATCTCGCTGAAGCGGCCCGCAAGGCGATTGCGCAGTGGCGCTTCAAGCCGTGGACGGTCGAAGGCGACATACCTTCTGAGCAGGAAGTGACTGCGCCAATGGTTTTCCGACTGGACCTGGACACGCCCATTCACACTAACAAGCGGCTCAAGCAGTTGAGGTGCCGTGACATCAATGAAGCGTTGAACGATTTTCCGGAGTACGCGTGGGTTGATTCAGCCGTGTTTGATTACACGCGTGCCTATTTGTCGAACGTGATTTATACGACGCAGTTACAAAACGAGGAGCGCCTGGCATTGATTGCCAAGTTGAATAAGCGCGTACCGAAAATTGTCAGGGATTGTCGGGCGAGTCCGGTTCGCAAGTACATGAGCTTGCTGCCGGAGGATATTCAGAAGTTGCTTTAGCCCAACGCAATAAAAAAGCGGCCTGGACTATCCAGACCGCTTTTTTCAGGCTCAGCGAACCTGAACCACCACCTTCCCGACCGCCTTGCGCTGGCCTAGATCATTGATCGCCTGCGCCGCATTACTCAGTGGATACACCTGCGACACCAACGGTTTCAATTTGCCCTCGGCAAACCAGCCAAACAATTGCTGGAAGTTAGCCGCGTTGTCCTGCGGCTGACGTTGGGCAAACGAACCCCAGAACACGCCGACCACGGCCGCGCCCTTGAGCAGCGCTAGGTTCACCGGCAGTTCCGGGATGCGTCCGCTGGCGAAACCGACGACCAGCAGTCGTCCATTCCAGGCGATAGCGCGGATGGCCTGGTCGAACAGGTCACCGCCGACCGGGTCGTAGATCACGTCCGCGCCCTGGCCGTCGGTCAGGCGTTTGATTTCGTCCTTGAGGCTGGTTTCGCTGTAGTTGATCAGCTCATCGGCACCGGCAGCCTTGGCCACCGCGAGTTTTTCGGCGCTGCTGGCGGCGGCGATCACGCGGGCGCCCATGGCTTTGCCGATTTCCACGGCGGCCAGGCCAACACCGCCGGAAGCGCCGAGCACCAGCAGGGTTTCACCCGGTTGCAGGTTGGCCCGTTGCTTGAGTGCGTGCATCGAGGTGCCGTAGGTCATGCTGAAAGCAGCGGCGGTGTTGAAGTCCATCGATGGCGGGATCGGCAGCACGTTGTAACCCGGCACGGCGACCTGTTCGGCGAAGCTGCCCCAGCCGGTCAGGGCCATGACCCGGTCACCGACCTTGAGGTGGCTGACCTTTTCGCCTACTTCGCTGACTACACCAGCCGCTTCGCCACCCGGGGAAAACGGGAAGGGCGGCTTGAACTGATATTTGCCCTCGATGATCAGCGTGTCCGGGAAATTCACCCCGGCGGCATGCACGTCCAGCAGGATTTCGTTCTTCTTCGCGACAGGACTGGCGACGTCTTCCAGCACCAGCGATTCGGCAGGGCCGAAGGCTTTGCACAGCACGGCTTTCATCAGGGCTATTCCTTTGGGAGTGATGGCCGATAAGTGTAGGTGTGTGAGTCGATGGGTCAACGAGCATGCCCGACCCTGATAGCCAGCCATAAGCTTGTGCTTGAGCGGCGGGTCGTTATGCTAGGCCGCAAACCGGATAAGGAGCGAATTGTGAAAGCGTGGATCATGTTGTTGCTGGCCCTCTCTCTGCCCGTTGCAGCGATGGCCGAAGAAGCCAAAGAAGGTGAAGCTCCGAAGGTCAATTACATCACCCTGAGCCCGCCGTTCGTGGGCAACTATGGGCTGGACGGTACGCCGAAGCTCAAAGTCTACAAGGCCGATGTGGCATTGCGGGTGACCGGCGACGAGGCGACCAAAGCGGTGAAGGCCAATGAGCCGTTGATCCGTAATCAGCTGGTGGCGTTGTTTGCGCAGCAGACAACCGAAGCGATGAGCAATGTTGAAGCCAAGGAAAAGCTGCGTCAGGAAGCCTTGAAGCAGACCCAGCAAGTGATGAACGATGAGACCGGCAAGCCGGTGGTTGAGGATTTGTTGTTCAACAACCTCATCATCCAGTAAGTCTCTCGCTGCTTGGGCTGGCCCCATCGTCGGAACGCCGCCCGGAGCAAGCCCGCTCCCACAATGATCTCCAGTGAATGCAGCTTTTGCATCCACCCCGGATCCCTGTGGGAGCGGGCTTGCCCGCGATGACATTCGGAGTAGCGCTGGAAATTTTACGGTTTGAGTGCCATCACCGCCGCCCATTGCTCAGCGGTAACAGGCATCACCGAAAGCCGCGACCCCTTCTGCACCAAAGGCATCTCGGCCAACGCCGTCTGCTGCTTCAAATAATCCAGCTTCAACACCTTCGCAAACGTCTCGACATGCGCCACATCAATCGCGCTCCAGGCGTTTTTCTCTGCCGTGGCCTTTGGATCGTAGTAATGACTTTCCGGCTCCAGCGCCGTCGGGTCCGGATACGCCGCTTCAACTATCTTTCCGATGCCGGCAATTCCGGGCTCCGGGCAACTGGAGTGATAGAAGAAAAACTCGTCGCCCACCGCCATCGCCCGCAAAAAGTTACGCGCCTGATAGTTGCGAACCCCATCCCAGCGCGCTTTGCCAAGCTTCGCGAGGTCTTTGATCGAGAGTTCATCGGGCTCGGATTTCATCAGCCAATAGGCCATGGTTTTTGCTCCTTGCGAGGTGAGTGGGCAAGTTGTCGGGCAATTTGATGACAAACCGACAGTCGGTTGACGCCAGCGTTTGCGTGTCAGTTCACGTTGTCGCAAAATGCCGGCCTTCTAAGCTTGACGCTGCTGCACGGCCTACACCTACAACGGAAACCGCTGCTGTCATCGTGTTGATGTGCCTTTGGGGGGCAATCGATGAAACGCAAACCGGATTTACTATGGATTTTGGTTATTTTGTTCGGCCTCGGCGTCGTGACCACCGGCTATGCCCAAAGCCTGTGGGCCAACAAGACCGATGCACCGATCGAAATCGCGCAGCAACAACAGCCGTCGGCCTTCAAGCGCTGAGCCTGTTTTCTGGACGCCGCTGATTCCAGTGGCGTCTAGCCGGCGAAATACCCCGCCTTGTCTGTAACCGTTCCTTGCAACGGCACATCCCAGCTCGCCTGAGCCAATCGTTCTACTTTCTGACATTCATGGGCCAGCCCCAGCAGCGTCGGCTTGCGCCAGTTTTTTCGCCGCGCCAGGTAAGCGAGGCTTCGATCGTAGAAGCCACCGCCCATTCCCAGGCGGCCGCCAACGTCATCAAACCCCACCAATGGCATCAGCACCAAGTCCAGCGCCCAGACTTTGCGTTGGCGGGCGAGATTGTGCCGGGGTTCGAGAATACGAAAGCGGTTGGGTTTCAGTTTTTCACCCGGACGAATCCGCTGGAACACCATCTTGGTTCGCGGCCAGGCACTGAGCACCGGTAGATAAGTCGCTTTTCCCCGACGTTGAGCTGCACGCAGCAAAACACGCGGATCGATTTCACCGTCAGTGGGCAGATACAGGGAGATGTGTTTTGCGCGGCGGAACAGCGGGTGCTGGGCCAATTGCTTGTACAGCCCGCGAGCAGCCTGGCGCTGCTGACTGGCTGTCAGTGCGCGGCGGGCCTTGCGCAGCATGCGTCGAAGTTGCGGGCGGGGCAGCAACGCAGGTTCGGTCATGGATTCAGGCTTCGACAGGGCGGATACATAAAGCGTACCCGTAAAAAAGCCGATGCCGGTATTTAAACCGGCATCGGACTGGAATCAGGCTCCCCGGATGAACCGCTGCTGACTTAGCCCTTGAACCCGAAAGTTCAAGGTGGAAGATGCAGTAGGCTTTAAGGCTTTCCGTCTAGCGGACATGCACACCAGCCCAACGTGCAGCCTCCAGGGTAGTGCGAATCGGCTCAGGGACGTGGTCAACTGGCAAGCACCCCAGGGAGTGTTGCGAGTATACCCCAAGCGGTTTCGTGTTTCAGCCCTTGGTGACGTCCGGGTCGGTGGCGAGCACCAGATCGACGCGATCCAGCAGGTCGCGAACCTGCTCGCGAGTCGAGCCGCTGGCCTGCACATCCGGGCGTTCTTCCTTGTGCAGAAGATCGTGGGTGATGTTCAGCGCGGCCATCACGGCGATGCGATCGGCACCGATGACTTTGCCGCTGCTGCGGATTTCGCGCATCTTGCCGTCCAGGTAACGGGCGGCGCTCACCAGATTGCTGCGCTCTTCCTGGGGGCAAATGATCGAATACTCTTTATCGAGAATCTGCACGGTAACGCTATTGCTTGAACTCATGAGTCTTGCTCCAGGGCCTTGAGGCGCGAAATCATTGATTCGACCTTACGCCGGGCGATTTCGTTCTTTTCAATGAGGTGAGCGCGTTCCTCGCGCCAGGTTTTTTCCTGAGCTAATAGGAGTCCGTTTTGACTCTTAAGTTGCTCGACCCGATTAATTAGCAGTTCGAGTCTGGCCATCAGCGCTTGCAGGTCGGTGTCTTCCATTGTGTCCACTGAATAGTCTGATGGGTGGTAACGGGCGGACAGCCTTTAATAGTCTTGGCGAGTCTGTCGATGTAGGATACAAGGCCTTCATTCTAGACATAGCGCCGTCTGGCGCCTAGCTGCCCATGCCCATTCAGAATTCCCCGTACCAAGCCTTCGCCACGCTGCTGACTTCCAGCGGTCATAACGTCTCGCCTGCCGAACTGCATGGCCTGTTGCTCGGCCGCAGTTGCGCCGGTGCCGGCTTCACTGCAGAAGAATGGTTGATCGATGCCGCCGAGCTGCTCGAAAGCGAGCCACAGGACAATGTCCGCAATGCCCTGATCGGCCTGCAGGAGATGGTCAAAGGCGAACTCACCGGCGACGACGTGACCGTCGTTCTGCTGCTGCCGACCGATGACGAGCCGCTGGCTGACCGTGCCGCTGCACTGGGCGAATGGTGCCAGGGCTTCCTCAGCGGTTTCGGCCTGAACTGCCGTGACAGCAGCATGCTCAGCACTGAAGCCACCGAAGTGTTGCAGGATCTGGCCGCCATTTCTCAGGTGCAAGACGCCCTGGAAGAGTCCGAAGACGGCGAAAGCGACTATATGGAAGTCATGGAATACCTGCGGGTTGCGCCGCTGCTGCTGTTCTCCGAAACCAAAAAAGCAGATGCGCCGGCTGCGGCCAAGCCGTCGTTGCATTAATCGCGAGCCAGGAAAAGCCATCTGCCCATGATTCATATCCCGAAATCGGAATACAGCCGTCGCCGTAAGGCCCTGATGGCGCAGATGGAACCCAACAGCATCGCCATCCTGCCCGCCGCCGCAGTGGCCATTCGCAACCGTGACGTCGAGCACGTTTACCGGCAGGACAGCGACTTCCAGTACCTCAGCGGCTTCCCCGAGCCTCAGGCCGTCATCGTCCTGATGCCCGGTCGCGAACACGGCGAATACATTCTGTTCTGCCGTGAACGCAACGCCGAACGAGAACTGTGGGACGGCCTGCGCGCCGGCCAGGAAGGCGCGATCCGCGACTTCGGCGCCGACGATGCGTTTCCCATCACCGACATCGACGACATTCTGCCGGGCCTGATCGAAGGGCGCGACCGGGTGTATTCGGCCATGGGCAGTAACCCGGAATTCGACCGGCACCTGATGGAGTGGATCAACGTGATCCGCTCTAAAGCGCACCTCGGCGCCCAGCCGCCGAACGAATACGTTGCCCTGGATCATCTGCTGCACGACATGCGCCTGTATAAATCGGCGGCAGAAGTGAAGGTGATGCGCGAAGCCGCACGGATTTCCGCCCAGGCGCATATCCGGGCGATGCAGGCCAGCCGGGCCGGGCTGCACGAGTTCAGCCTCGAAGCCGAACTCGATTACGAGTTCCGCAAGGGCGGGGCGAAGATGCCGGCTTACGGCTCGATCGTCGCCGCCGGACGCAACAGCTGCATCCTGCATTACCAGCAGAATGACGCGGTGCTCAAGGATGGCGACCTGGTGCTGATCGACGCCGGTTGCGAGATCGACTGCTACGCCAGCGACATCACCCGCACCTGGCCGGTCAATGGAAAGTATTCAGCGGAACAGAAGGCGATCTACGAGTTGGTGCTGGCGTCGCAAGAAGCCGCATTTGCAGAAATCGCCCCGAACAAACACTGGAATCAGGCGCACGAAGCCACGGTCCGGGTGATTACCACCGGGCTGGTGAAATTGGGCCTGTTGCAGGGCGACGTCGACGAGTTGATCGCCAACGAAGCCTATAAGGCGTTTTACATGCACCGCGCCGGCCATTGGCTGGGCATGGATGTGCATGACGTCGGCGAATACAAGGTTGGCGGCGAGTGGCGCGTGCTGGAAGTCGGCATGGCGCTGACTGTGGAACCGGGCATCTACATCGCCCCGGACAACCAGAACGTAGCGAAGAAATGGCGCGGCATTGGCGTGCGCATCGAGGACGACGTGGTGGTCACCAAAAACGGCTGTGAAATCCTGACCCAAGGCGTGCCGAAAACGGTCGCCGAGATTGAGGCCTTGATGGCCGCCGCGCGGGCACAAGCCGCATGAGTCGAGTCAATCTGGCAATCATCGGTGGCGGTCTGGTTGGCGCCAGCCTCGCATTGGCGTTGCAGGCCGGGGCCAAGGCCCGGGGCTGGAAGATCGTATTGATCGAGCCATTCGCGCCGGGCCACACCTATCAACCGAGCTACGACGCCCGTTCTTCGGCGTTGTCCTACGGTGCCAAGCAGATTTATCAACGGTTGGGCGTATGGCAGGAAATCTCCCGCCGCGCCGAGCCGATCAAACAGATTCATGTCTCCGACCGTGGGCGTTTTTCCACGGCACGGCTGTCGGCGATGGAAGAGGGCGTTCCGGCGCTGGGTTATGTGGTGGAAAACGCCTGGCTCGGCCAATGCCTCTGGCAAGGCCTGGACAAGGACGTGGTCACTTGGCGCTGCCCAGCGGAAGTCACGCGCATGGAGCCGTTGACCGATGGCTATCGCCTGACCCTCAACGATGAAATCACGCTGGAATGCGACCTTGCGGTGCTTGCTGATGGCGGCCGTTCGGGCCTGCGCGAGCAACTGGGGGTCGGCATCAAAAAGCGTCCGTACAACCAGAGCGCGCTGATCGCCAACATCACGCCGAGCGAAGCGCACAACGGCATGGCCTTCGAGCGCTTTACCGATGACGGCCCGATGGCGTTGTTGCCGCTGCCGGAAAACCGCTGCGCCCTGGTCTGGACCCGATTGGGCATGGACGCGCAACGACTGGCGGCGCTGGATGAACGCAGTTTCCTCAGCGAATTGCAGGGCGTGTTCGGTTATCGCCTCGGCACATTGAAGCAGGTCGGCGCGCGGCATCTTTACCCGTTGACGCTGATCGAAGCCGAAGAACAGGTGCGACCGCATCTGGCGATCCTCGGCAACGCTGCCCACAGCCTGCACCCGATTGCCGGCCAGGGTTTCAACCTGTCGCTGCGTGATGCACAGGCTTTGGCCGATGCGCTGCTGGCGAGCGAGACCTCGCCCGGCGATTTCGCGACCTTGCAGGCCTATCGCGAGCGTCAGCGCATGGATCAGAACCTGACCGTGGGCTTCTCCGATCAGGTGACCCGCTTGTTCGGCAGCACCCAGCCATTGGTTTCGTTGGGCCGTAACATTGGGCTGCTCGGCCTCGATCTGCTGCCGCCGGCCAAGCGCTGGTTCGCCCGGCAAGCCATGGGCCTGGGTACGCGTCCCGATGCTTAAGTGGCTGGTTGGCAAGTTCGGCAAAGCGCGATTGATGCGTTGGTTCATGAGCTTCTACCCGCCGTACCTGGGCGCCGGGGTTCGGGTGCGGCACATCAGCGATGACTTCCGGGACGTTCAAGTGTCCATGGGCCTGAGCTGGTACAACCGCAATTACGTCGGCACCCAGTTTGGCGGCAGTCTGTATTCGATGGTCGATCCGTTTTTCATGCTGATGCTGCTGGAAAACCTCGGTCACCGGTACATCGTCTGGGACAAAGCCGCCGACATCGATTTCATCGCGCCGGGCAAAGGCCCGGTGTTCGCCCGGTTCAGCATCGACGAGACCTTGCTCGACGAGATCCGCCGGCAGACGGCGAGCGGCGAAAAATACCTGCCGCAGTTGCAGGTCGATATTCACGACGGCGCCGGCGCCTTGGTGGCGCGGGTGCAGAAAACCCTTTATGTGCGGCTCAAGCCGCAAGCGAGACAGGCTTAAAGCATGGAAATGCGCGCAGATCTGCTGATTGTCGGGGCTGGAATGGTCGGTAGCGCCCTGGCGCTGGCGTTGCAGGACAGCGGGCTGGAAGTCCTGCTGCTGGACGGCAGCCCGATGAGCGTCAAGCCTTTCGACGAACAAGCGCCGTTCGAACCGCGAGTGAGCGCCTTGTCGACGGCCAGCCATCGGATTCTCGAACGCCTCGGAGTCTGGGACGGCATCGCCAGCCGGCGCAGCAGCCCGTATACCGACATGCACGTCTGGGACGGCAGCGGCACCGGGCAAATTCATTTTTCGGCGACCAGTGTGCACTCCGAAGTACTCGGGCATATCGTCGAGAACCGCGTGGTTCAGGATGCCTTGCTGGATCGTCTGCACGACTGCGACCTCGGGATGCTCGCCAATGCACGCCTGGAGCAGATGCGCCGCTCCGGCGATGACTGGCTGCTGACCCTGGCCGATGGCCGCACCTTGCGTGCGCCGCTGGTGATTGCCGCGGATGGCGCCAATTCGGCGGTTCGGCGTCTGACCGGGGTGGCAACGCGGGAGTGGGATTACCTGCATCACGCGATCGTCACCAGCGTGCGCAGCGCAAAACCCCATCAAATGACCGCTTGGCAGCGCTTCACCGACAACGGTCCGCTGGCGTTCCTGCCGCTGGAGCGAGACGGTCAGCAGGATTGGTGTTCGATTGTCTGGTCGACCACGCCGAGCGAAGCCGAACGGCTGATGGCACTGGGTGACGCAGAATTTTGTCTCGAATTGGAACGCGCCTTTGAAGGCCGACTCGGCACGGTGCTCAGTGCCGACCCGCGTCTGTGCGTACCGCTGCGTCAGCGCCACGCCAAGCGTTACGTGGCTGAAGGCCTGGCGCTGATCGGCGATGCGGCGCACACCATTCACCCATTGGCCGGGCAGGGCGTGAACCTGGGGTTCCTCGATGCCGCCGTGCTGGCCGAAGTGTTGCTGCAAGCGGCGGAGCGCGGTGAGCGGTTGGCGGACGTGAAGGTGCTCAGTCGTTATGAGCGTCGGCGCATGCCGCACAACCTGGCGTTGATGGCGGCGATGGAAGGCTTTGAGCGTTTATTCCAGGCGGATCCGTTGCCGGTTCGCTGGTTGCGCAATGCCGGGTTGAAGATGGTCGACCAGATGCCGGAAGCCAAGGCGTTGTTCGTGCGAGAAGCACTGGGGTTGATCGGGGATTTGCCGGCGCTTGCCAAGGCCTGAATTTTGCGGTGAGGCTAATGGCCTCTTCGCGGGCAAGTCGGGTCGCCGCATCGCTCGCTCCTACATGTCCACGCTGAATCCTGTAGGAGCGAGGCTTGCCCGCGAAGGCGTCGGTACGTTCACCATAAATCCTTGCCTGTGCAACATCTGGTAACGCCTCCGCCAACTGATCGATTGAGATGGTAAATGTGAGTCTTTATCATTTGGCCTCACTTTTTCCAATCGAGAGATCGCTCCCATGTTGGCATCGAAGCGTCTACTGACCGCACTCGCCCTGACCCTGATCGGCAGCACCGCTGCTCAGGCCGCTGACGAGGTGGTGGTTTACTCCTCGCGTATCGACGAGCTGATCAAGCCGGTCTTCGATGCCTACACCGCGAAAACCGGTGTGCAGGTGAAGTTCATCACCGACAAGGAAGCGCCGTTGATGCAGCGGATCAAGGCCGAGGGCGAGAACGCTACCGCCGACCTGCTGCTGACCGTCGATGCCGGCAACCTCTGGCAGGCCGAGCAAATGGGCATCCTGCAGCCGTTCACCTCCAAGGTGATCGACGCCAACATCCCGCTGCAATACCGCTCCTCCGCTCACGCCTGGACTGGTTTGAGCCTGCGGGCGCGGACCATCGCCTATTCCACCGATCGGGTGAAACCGGGTGAACTGACTACTTACGAAGGGCTGGCCGACAAAAACTGGGAAGGTCGCCTGTGCCTGCGCACGGCGAAGAAGGTCTACAACCAGTCCCTGACGGCCACCATGATCGAAGTGCACGGCGCTGACAAAACCGAGAAGATCCTCAAGGGCTGGGTCAACAACCTGTCCACCGATGTGTTCTCCGATGACATTGCGGTGCTGGAAGCGATCAATGCCGGGCAATGCGACGTCGGCATCGTCAACACTTACTACTATGGCCGTCTGCACAAGCAAAAGCCTGACTTGGCGGTGAAGCTGTTCTGGCCGAACCAGAGTGATCGTGGCGTACACGTCAACCTGTCGGGCATCGGCCTGACCAAGCATGCACCGCACCCGGAAGCGGCCAAGGCATTGGTTGAATGGATGACCACCGCTGAAGCGCAGAAGATCTTCGCTGACGTGAACCAGGAATTCCCGGCCAACCCCGCCGTTCAGCCGTCTGCTGAAGTAGCGAGCTGGGGCAAGTTTGTGGCAGATACGCTGCCGGTGGAAATTGCCGGCAAGCGTCAGGCTGAAGCGATCCGCATGATGGATCGGGCTGGCTGGAACTGAGTCTGTCGTTATTACGTTGTTGGATTCAAGATCCACCCCTCACCCCAGCCCTCTCCCCAGGGGAGAGAGGGGGGAAAGGGAGCCGATCTCTATGATTTTCAAATCCTGAGTTCGACTCGATATCTCAAGTCGCAGTATTTCCAACCAACAACTCAGTCAGTCCCCTCGCCCCTTTGGGGAGAGGGTTAGGGTGAGGGGTCGATCTTGAACCACACACAAATCTCACCGTTTCAGAGACCTTAACGTGGCCCACCCCGCCCAACGCCGCTGGTATCCCCTGGTCTTCGCCATCGCCGCGCTGGTCCTGCTGCCCCTGAGCGTCCTGCTTTTCTCCTGGCAAACCATCGATCACCAAATCTGGTCCCACCTCTGGGACACCCAGATGCCGCGCCTGCTAGGCAACACGCTGACGTTGGTGCTCGGCGTCGGTATCGGCGTCACGCTCTTGGGCGTCAGTCTCGCCTGGCTGACCAGCCTCTGCGAATTCCCGGGTCGCCGTTGGCTGGACTGGGCGCTGATGCTGCCTTTTGCGATCCCTGCTTATGTACTGGCCTTCGTCTTCGTCGGCCTGCTGGATTTCGCCGGTCCCGTGCAAACCCTGTTGCGCGAATGGTTCGGCACCGGCCTCCGGTTGCCGCGAGTGCGTTCCACCGGCGGCGTCATTCTGGTGCTGGTACTGGTTTTCTATCCCTACGTTTACCTGCTGGCGCGCACCGCGTTCCTGGCTCAGGGCAAAGGCTTGATGGAAGCAGCGCGTGTGCTGGGGCAATCCCCGTGGCAGGCGTTCTGGCGAGTCGCCTTGCCCATGGCGCGGCCGGCCATTGGTGCCGGCGTGGCGTTGGCGCTGATGGAAACCCTGGCGGACTTCGGTGCGGTGTCGGTGTTCAACTTCGACACGTTCACCACGGCCATCTACAAAACCTGGTACGGATTCTTCAGCCTCTCCACCGCCGCGCAACTGGCCAGCCTGTTACTGCTGGTGGTGATGATCGTGTTGTACGGCGAACGTCGTGCTCGCGGGGCCAACCGCACGAGTAATGAGCGACCCCGGGTCAAGGCGCTGTACCACCTGCGTGGTTTCAAGGCATTGGCGGCCATGAGTTGGTGTGGCCTGGTGTTCGCCTGTGCCTTCGTCATTCCGATGCTGCAACTGGTGGTGTGGTTCTGGCAGCGTGGGCGCTTCGATCTGGATGAACGTTACGCCGGCCTGATCGTCCACACCTTGTACCTGGGCGGCATGGCGGCGTTGATCACCGTCAGCGTTGCTCTGGTGCTGGCCTTTGCCCGGCGACTGGCGCCGACCCGGGCGATCCGCTCCGGTGTCAGCCTGGCCAATCTCGGCTACGCCCTGCCGGGGTCGGTACTGGCGGTGTCGATCATGCTGGCGTTCAGTTATCTGGATCGCGAGCTGGTGATCCCGGTTTCGGGGTGGCTCGGCGGCGCCGGCAAGCCATTGCTGCTGGGCAGTCTGTCGGCGTTATTGCTGGCCTATCTGGTGCGTTTCATCGCGGTGGCTTACGGGCCGCTGGAAAGCAGCCTGGCGCGAATACGGCCATCTTTGCCCGAAGCGGCACGTAGCCTTGGCGTGAGTGGGCCACGACTGTTTTTCAAAGTGTATCTGCCGTTATTGCTGCCCGGCACGTTGAGCGCCGCGTTGCTGGTGTTCGTCGATGTGCTCAAGGAAATGCCCGCGACCCTTCTGATGCGCCCGTTTGGCTGGGATACGTTAGCTGTTCGGATCTTTGAAATGACCAGCGAAGGCGAGTGGGCGAGGGCATCGTTGCCGGCCCTGACCCTGGTTTTGGTCGGGTTGTTACCGGTCATCGGATTGATTCGACGTTCGGCGCATCGAAACGCCTAGGTGTCAGTCCTACACCTTGAGGCTACAATGCGCGGCATTCGGTGCGGTCCGTCCTACGGACCTGGTAGCTGAAATCGGCTGAAAGCCTTCTATTTCAAGGCTTTCGCCCGTGAAGCACTTGCCCGCACCTTCGCCACGCCCGGAAGGAGAAACCCATGGGACAGCGTACGCCTCTGTATGACCTTCATCTCGCCCTCGGCGCGAAGATGGTCGATTTTGGCGGTTGGGATATGCCTCTGCATTACGGCTCGCAGGTCGAGGAACACCATCAGGTGCGCCGCGATTGCGGGGTTTTCGATGTATCCCACATGACCGTGATCGATGTCGACGGCCCTCAGGCCAAAGCCTGGCTCCAGCATTTGCTGGCCAATGACGTCGAACGCCTGCACAGCCCCGGCCGTGCCTTGTACAGCACCATGCTCAACGAGCGCGGCGGCATCGTCGACGACATGATCGTCTATCGCCTCGACGATGGTTATCGTTTGGTGGTCAACGCCTCCACTCGCAATCAGGATCTTGCCTGGATGCAGGCCCATATCGATGGTTTCGATGTGCAGCTCAATGAGCGCAGCGAACTGGCGATGCTGGCGATTCAAGGCCCCCATGCCCGGCACAAAATCTCCGAACTGGTCACCCAGTCCCGCGGCAACCTGATCCAGATGCTCAAGCCTTTCGAAGGCCAGCCTGATGGCGACTGGTTTATCGCGCGCACCGGTTATACCGGTGAAGATGGCCTGGAGATCGTACTGCCGGCCAATCAGGCCCCAGGGTTTTTCAACGACCTGGTGGGCGCGGGCATTTCACCTATCGGTCTGGGCGCCCGGGATACCTTGCGTGTCGAAGCCGGCATGAATTTGTACGGCCAGGACATTCATCAAGACGTTTCACCACTGGCCTCGAACATGGCCTGGAGCATTGCCTGGGAACCGGCCACTCGCCAGTTCATCGGTCGCAGTGCCCTGGAAGCCGAGCGGGCGGGTGGCGTGCAGCACAAACTGGTCGGTCTGGTCCTTGAGGAGCGTGGGGTTTTGCGCGCTCATCAAGTGGTCCGTATCGCCAATGTTGGCGAAGGAGAGATCACCAGTGGTAGTTTCTCTCCTACGCTTAGCAAATCGATAGCACTGGCGCGCGTGCCGATGGCAACTGCCGACCGCGCAGAAGTGGAAATCCGTGGCAAGTGGTACCCGGTCCGAGTGGTCAAACCGACCTTCGTACGCCATGGCAAAACCTTGATCTAACCTTTTTTGGCGGGCAACGACCGCTGACAATTTCTTGAGGACACAGAACATGAGCGATATCCCTGCCGACCTGCGTTTTGCCGAAAGTCACGAATGGGCCCGACTGGAAGCCGATGGCACCGTCACCGTGGGCATCAGCGATCACGCTCAGGAAGCTTTGGGCGATGTGGTGTTCGTTGAGCTGACGGAAGTCGGAAAAGTCTTTGCTGCCGGTGAACAATCCGGTGTGGTTGAGTCGGTTAAAGCTGCATCTGACATTTATTCCCCGGTATCCGGTGAAGTGATTGCGATCAACGAGGACCTGAACGGTGAACCTGAAAAGCTCAACTCCGATCCGTACGGCGCATGGATCTTCAAACTGAAGCCTAGCGACAAGGCTGAACTGGACAAGCTGCACGATGCAGCTGGTTACAAGGCCGCCATCGGCGAGTAAGCCTTGAGCGTCATCCCCAAAGCCCCGACTTGTCGGGGCTTTTTCATTCTCAAGATCAAAAGATCGCAGCCTCGTTTCACTCGACAGCTGCTACAGGGGATCGCATTCGGATGTAGCAGCTGTCGAGTGAAACGAGGCTGCGATCTTTTGATCGTCAGGGGCACAGCGACATCGGCTGCTATGCTGGTTTGACCGTGTTGCATCGACGTTGAGCGCCAGTCAAGAGAGAGCCCGTCATGTCCCAGTTGCCGTCCTTGAGCCAGTTACGCGACCCCAATGCCTTCCTTCGCCGCCACCTCGGGCCCGATGCCGCCGAGCAACAGGCGATGCTCGACAGCCTCGGCCTCGGCAGCCGGGTCGAGCTGATCGAGCAGACAGTGCCGCCGGGAATCCGCCTGAACCGGCCGCTCGATTTGCCGCCCGCCCTCGACGAAGAAGCCGCGCTGGCCAAGCTGCGCGGGTACGCCGAGCAGAACCAGGTCTGGACCAGCCTGATCGGCATGGGCTACCACGGCACCCTTACACCGACAGTCATTCTGCGCAACGTGCTGGAAAATCCTGGTTGGTACACCGCCTACACGCCTTATCAACCGGAGATCGCCCAAGGCCGGCTCGAAGCGCTGCTGAATTTCCAGCAATTGACCATCGACCTCACGGGGCTCGAACTGGCCAACGCTTCGCTGCTCGATGAAGCCACGGCGGCGGCGGAAGCCATGGCGCTGGCCAAGCGGGTCGCCAAGTCCAGAAGCAATCTGTTCTTCGTCGATGAAAACTGCCATCCACAAACCATCTCCGTGGTGCAGACCCGCGCCGAAGGCTTTGGTTTCGAGCTGATCATCGACGCTGTGGATAACTTGAAGCAGCACCAGGTGTTTGGCGCGCTGCTGCAATACCCCGACACCCATGGCGAGATCCGCGATCTGCGGCCGTTGATCGATCATCTGCATGCTCAGCAGGCGCTGGCCTGTGTGGCGACGGATCTGCTGAGCCTGCTGTTGCTGACCCCGCCGGGGGAATTGGGCGCCGACGTGGTATTCGGCTCATCCCAGCGGTTCGGCGTGCCGATGGGTTACGGCGGACCGCACGCGGCGTTTTTTGCCAGCCGCGATGAGTACAAACGGGCGATTCCCGGGCGGATCATCGGCGTCTCGAAAGATGCTCGCGGCAATGTCGCGTTGCGCATGGCCCTGCAAACACGCGAGCAGCATATTCGCCGGGAGAAGGCCAATTCGAACATCTGCACCGCCCAAGTGCTGCTGGCCAACATCGCCAGTTTTTATGCGGTCTACCACGGTCCGGAAGGGTTGAAGCAGATTGCCCAGCGCGTCCACCGGCTGACCTGCATCCTCGCCACTGGCCTGGAGCGCCACGGCATCAACCGCCTCAATACACACTTTTTCGACACGCTGACGCTGGAGGTCGGTGGCACACAGACGGCAATCATCGAAAGCGCCCAGGCTGCACAGATCAATTTGCGCATTCTCGGGCGCGGGCAGTTGGGGCTGAGCCTCGACGAAACCTCTGACGAATCTACGGTAGCGAAACTGTTTGATGTATTCCTTGGTGCCGATCATGGGCTGAACGTCGATGAACTGGATGCTGAAGTCCTTGCTTCCGGCATTCCCGCAGGCCTGCTGCGCACCTCGCCTTATCTGCGTCATCCGGTGTTCAGCGCCCATCACAGCGAAACCGAGATGCTGCGCTACCTCAAGCAGCTGGAGAACAAAGACCTGGCGCTCAATCAGTCGATGATCCCGCTGGGCTCCTGCACCATGAAACTCAATGCCACCAGCGAGATGATCCCCATCACTTGGCCGCAGTTCGCGCACCTGCACCCGTTTGTGCCGAAAGAGCAGGCGGTGGGTTATTCGCTGATGATCGAGGAGCTGGAGCGCTGGCTCTGCGCGATCACCGGTTTCGACGCGATCTGCATGCAACCCAACTCCGGCGCCCAGGGCGAGTACGCCGGGCTGCTGGCAATCCGCAAATACAACGAGAGCCGTCATGAAGGGGCGCGAGACATCTGCCTGATCCCGTCCTCGGCCCACGGCACTAACCCGGCGTCGGCGCAGATGGCCGGGATGCGCGTGGTGATTGTCGAATGCGACGAGGCGGGTAACGTCGATCTGGATGACCTCAAGGGCAAGGCCGCGGAGGCGGGGGACAAACTCGCCTGCCTGATGGCGACGTATCCATCGACTCACGGCGTGTACGAGGAAGGCATCAGCGAAATCTGTGAAGTTATCCACAGCCACGGCGGCCAGGTGTACATGGATGGGGCCAACCTTAACGCGCAAGTCGGTTTGGCGCGGCCGGCGGACATTGGCGCCGACGTGTCCCACATGAACCTGCACAAGACCTTCTGCATTCCCCATGGCGGCGGCGGGCCGGGCATGGGGCCGATTGGTGTGCGCGCGCACCTGGCGCCGTTCGTTGCCAATCACCCGGTGGTGCCGATTGAAGGACCGCTGCCCCAGAACGGCGCGGTCAGTGCAGCGCCCTGGGGCAGTGCAAGCATTCTGCCGATCAGCTGGATGTACATCGCGATGATGGGGCCGCAGTTGGCGGATGCCAGTGAGGTGGCGATCCTCGCCGCGAATTACCTGGCGCAGCATTTGTCCGGCGCGTTTCCCGTGCTCTATACCGGGCGCAACGAGCGGGTGGCGCACGAATGCATCCTGGATTTGCGACCACTCAAGGCTCTGACCGGGATCAGCGAAGAGGATGTGGCCAAGCGCCTGATGGATTACGGTTTCCATGCACCGACCATGTCGTTTCCGGTGCCGGGAACGCTGATGGTCGAGCCGACCGAGAGTGAGTCAAAGGCAGAACTGGACCGGTTTATCGGGGCGATGCTGAGCATTCGCGCGGAAATCACCGAGGTGCAGAACGGTAACTGGCCAGCCGAGGACAATCCGCTGAAGCGAGCGCCGCATACCTTGGCTGATATCACCGGGGTTTGGGAGCGGCCTTACAGCATTGAGCAAGCGGTGACGCCGGATGGGCACACCAAGGCGCACAAGTATTGGCCGGTGGTGAATCGGGTGGATAACGTGTATGGCGACCGTAATCTGTTTTGTGCGTGCGTCCCTGTCGACGATTACCGCTAATAGCCCCGTACCCTGTAGGAGCGAGGCTTGCCCGCGAAGGCGATTTACTATTCAACATTTACGTTGACTGATACACCGCTTTCGCGGGCAAGTCGGATCGCCGCCCGCTCGCTCCTACAGGGGTTTGTGTCGGGGCAAAAAAATGCCGCTCATGTGAGCGGCATTTTCATTCAGCTGAGAAGCTTATTCCGATGCAACGGCATTCTTCGCCAGGATCGCGTTCGCCAGTTCCATATCAGTCGCCTGCAGGCCCGGGTTGTCGGCGCGGACTTTCTGCATTGCGGCCTCCAGATAAGGGCCGCGGATGCCGCCGTCGCTGGCGACGAAGCTGCCGGCATCGTCCTGCGCGGCAACGATCAGCTTGTGATCCTTGAAGGTCAGGTAGGTCGAACCGGTGGTTGCACCGGACGAGATGACGTTACGCCAAAAGCTATCGGCCATCGCCGAACCAACTGGAAGGGACAACAAGGCGATGGTAGCGACAGCAAGTTTGAGACGCATGATGGGTGACTCCACTGATTAACTACGGGGTTGGATCGCCATTCCCCCAATCCAGTTCCGTGATGTCCGCGCCTACTTTTGTTCGCTCTGCGGCGTCACTCGCAATACTTCCTCAATCGTCGTCAACCCGGCGGCCACTTTTTGCGCCCCCGACAAACGCAAACTGCGCATGCCTTCCTTGAACGCCTGACGCCTTACCGCCAGCAAATCGGTGTCGGGATTGATCAGCGCTTTTACCCCATCGGTCAGCTGCATGATTTCGTACACCCCGGCGCGTCCGCGATAGCCGGTGTCGCGGCATTCCAGGCAGCCGATGGCGCGCTGGGCGTTGGTGGGCAGCGGCGCTTGCCAGGGTTTGGTCAGGGTTTGCCAGTCTTCTTCACTCAACGTCAGCGGTGCCTTGCAGTGCGGACACAAGGTGCGCACCAGTCGTTGAGCCATGACGCCGAGCACCGTGGCTTTGATCAGGTAATGCGGCACGCCGAGTTCCAGCAGGCGGCTGATGGCGCTGGGCGCATCGTTGGTGTGCAGCGTCGACAGCACCAAGTGACCGGTCAGTGCAGCCTGGATCGCCATTTCCGCGGTTTCGAGGTCGCGGATCTCGCCGATCATGATGATGTCCGGATCCTGCCGCATCAGCGCGCGCACGCCGGCAGCAAAGGTCAGGTCGATGTTGTGCTGGACCTGCATCTGGTTGAACGCCGGCTCGACCATTTCAATCGGGTCTTCGATGGTGCAGAGGTTGACCTCCGGCGTCGCCAGTTTCTTGAGCGTGGTGTAAAGCGTGGTGGTTTTCCCCGACCCAGTGGGCCCGGTGACCAGAATGATGCCGTTCGGCTGGCTCGTCATGTCCTGCCAGCGGCGCAGGTCTTCGGCGGAGAAACCCAGCTGATCGAAATTCTTGAGCAACACTTCCGGGTCGAAGATCCGCATGACCATTTTTTCGCCAAACGCCGTCGGCAAAGTCGACAGCCGCAGCTCGACTTCGCCGCCGTCCGGGGTCTTGGTTTTCACCCGGCCGTCCTGGGGTTTGCGCTTTTCCGCGACGTTCATCCGCCCGAGGCTTTTCAGGCGGCTGACGATGGCCATGGTCACTTGCGGCGGGAATTGATAGACGTTGTGCAGCACGCCGTCGATGCGAAAACGGACGGTGCCTTGCTCGCGCCGGGGTTCGATGTGGATATCACTGGCGCGCTGCTGGAAGGCGTACTGGAACAGCCAGTCGACGATGTTGACGATGTGCGCGTCGTTGGCGTCCGGTTCCTGATCGCTGGCACCGAGGTTAAGCAGTTGTTCGAAGTTGCCCAGGGTATTGGTTTGCTGATCGGCATTGGTCGCGCCGCTGACCGATTTGGCCAGGCGGAAAAACTCGACGCTGAAGCGCTGGATGTCGACGGGGTTGGCCACCACACGCTTGATCGGCAGTTTCAGCACGTGGGTCAGGTCGGCTTCCCAGCCGGTGACATAGGGCTGGGCGCTGGCCACGGTCACCGCATCGCGGTCGACGGACACCGCCAGAATCTTGTGGCGCTGGGCGAAAGCGTAAGACATCAGCGGGGTGATGGCCGCCACATTGATCTTCAGTGGATCGATGCGCAAGTAAGGCTGACCGGCCTGTTGTGACAGCCACAGGGTCAGGCTTTCCAGGTCGAGGTGTTTACCCGGACGGCTGAGGTCGTCCAGGTGTTGGCTGGCGATGAATTCCAGTGGATGCATCTGGCCATTGGCGGCGTGGCGGCGACGGGCATTGAGCGCGTGTTCGGCCGAGTCCTGGCTGATAAAGCCCTGGGCGACCAGTTCACGCAGCAAATCATTGAGATCCAGCCAGCGGTCCTGAATGGCAAGTTGAACGGACATGCGGGCTCCTCATGAACAACAGTCCGCAAAGGATAGTCGCGGACCCGCCGACCGTTGGGCCACTACCCGACGAAGCCGTGTCGAGGTTTGTCAGCCCGCCGCCTGAGCCGGTGCATCCCGCATGGAATCAGCCGCTTGCAGGTCGACCGAACACACGCTGATCAGGTTACGTAATTTTTCCGCAATCACTTCGGCGCGATGCCAGCTCAGTCCGTCCATGACGATGTCGATCGACATCAGATCGTCCATTCGCTGCGCATTGACCTGCTGCGGCGTCAGAAACTGTAAAGCGAAAAAGTTGAGCGCCCGACACAGCAGGTCCGGCTCGGCTTCGGCCAGCAGTTGGTAATGGACACGGCAGTGAGCGTTGCCGGCGTTCCAGACATCGGCGCGGGTGGGCGAGGTGTTTACAGCTTCCAGGTGCGGCATGGTCGGTCTCCAAATCAATGGAGAAATTTTTACATTCGGTGCGGGGCATTTCTTATCTATGATTGGGCTTATTGCCTATTTTTCGAATTGTTTGATTCGGCAGACTATCAATCACGGGTTTATTTATGCAAAACGAGCTGGATGGCTACGACCGCAAGATTCTCGCGTTGCTGCAAGAAGACGCTTCGCTCTCCAGCGCGCAGATCGCCGAACAGGTAGGGCTTTCACAGTCGCCATGCTGGCGGCGGATTCAGCGGATGAAGGAGGAGGGGATCATTCGGGGGCAGGTGACGTTGCTGGACCGGAAGAAGATCGGGCTTAACACGCAGATCTTTGCCGAGATCAAACTCAACGCGCATGGGCGTTCGAACTTCACCGAGTTCACCGAGGCGATTCGCGGTTTTCCCGAAGTGCTGGAATGTTATGTGTTGATGGGGTCGGTGGATTTCTTGCTGCGGATTGTCACGGCGGACATCGAGGCGTATGAGCGGTTTTTCTTTGAAAAGCTGTCGATGGTGCCGGGGATTCAGGAAGTGAACTCAATAGTGGCGTTGTCAGAAATCAAATCCACGACGAGTTTGCCTGTTTGAATTTTTGTGGTGAATGTTTGGGCCTCTTCGCGGGCAAGCCTCGCTCCTACAGGGGGTTGCGTAAATCCTGTAGGAGCGAGGCTTGCCCGCGAAGGCGATCTTACATACGCAGCAGCATTTTCCAGGCACGGTTCTGATAAACCGCAATCGCCTGCTGCTTGCGCGCGTCCAGCGATTCATCGGTGATCGGCTCATTCGCCAATTGAGCAAGCTGTTTCAGCTCACCGTAAAGGCGATCCATTTCCGGGATGTCCAGCACACCACGGGCATGGTGCAGCCAGGCCTGGATGCGTTCTATGCGCGGCAGTTGCTCGGCCAAATCTTCCGGCTGTTGCTGATAACGCTGCAATTGCAAGGACGTCGCTTCTTCACCCAGCAAACGCGGCAACCAGCTGCCCAATTGCGCAGCGCCCTGGCGATTGCCACGGACGTTGCGATCGGCAGCCCACGTGCGAGCCAGCAACCAACGCGAAGTGTTCAGCGAGAACAGGCCCCAACGCGGGTCTTCCAGTTCTTCGAGGAACTGCTCCGGCGCGGCTTTGCGCACGTCTTCGTCGTCGATTCCGGCTTGCACCAGTGGACGCCAGTCTTCGAGCAAGGTATCCAGTGCGACGCGCAGGTCGTGCGTCGACTGACGCGGTGCGGCTTGACCCAGGCTGCTGAGCAACGCGCGCAATTCAGCGAGGTTCTCTACCCAGTCCAGCAACAGGCGCCAGTGACCGTTGAAACGGTACTGCTCGGCCAGACGCTGGCTGCTGCTCAGCAAATGCCAGCTCAGCGCGGCGAACGCATCATCCAGCGGCATTTCAGCCGTGATTTGCGGCGCCGGCAGGCTCAGCGAATAGCTGTTGGCGTCGTACAAACGATAACCGCGCTCGGCCTTGCTGATGTCACACGGCATCAGGGCCAGGGTCGCGGCCAGTTCGGCGGCCAGTTCCAGCAGCGCGGCCGGTTCGCCTTCGCGCAGTTCCAGTTCCAGCTCGCAGATTTCTTCTTTCTGCTTGCCGACCACCACGTGGCCCAGGTCCAGCGCGGCTTCGATGACCACTTTGGTCTTGCCACGTCCCCAAGCGATTTCAGCGCGTTCGCGAACGAAATCGGTGGTGAAGATCGGTTTCAGGGTTTTCTTGTCCAGCTCGGCCAACTCTTCAGGCCAGCATTCGCCGTCGAGTTTTTTCACATCGAGCTTGGCTTTGGGCAGGTTCCAGTCGTATTCGTTACGCTCGGACAGACCGGCGACGCTCTGGCCACGGGTCTTGAGCGTTTGAATCACTTCTTCGCCATCCTTGCGCAGGCGCAGGGCAACCTTGGCGCGGGCCAAGTCGCGCTCAGGCGTGTCGAAGTACTGGTTCATCAACTCACGGCGTTCCCAGCCACTTTTGTTGCGTTTTTTCAGAAGCGGGTGCTCGCGCAGAGCAGCGAGGGTTTCGCGGCTGACGCGGAGTTTGATTTCGGTTTCTTTCTGCATGGCCGGAAAATCCAGGATCGGGAGCGCAGCCGGGGGAATGTGTGGCTGCCAAGGTCGTGCAGTGTACAGGACTCGTCCATCCTACGCGCCGCGGCGGTTTATTCCTGTCGCCAGATGGTTCTATGATGGACTTCAATTCGCGAGTTGGAGTCTGCGATGCCTTTGCCGTCCATGAAAGATCAGTTCGCTGCGCTGATTGCCGCGCCGTCGGTCAGCTGTACCCAGCCCAGCCTTGATCAATCCAATCGTCCGGTTATCGACCTGCTGGCGACGTGGCTCGGTGACTTGGGTTTCGCCTGCGACATCCAGCAGGTCAGCCCCGGCAAGTTCAACCTGCTGGCCAGTTTCGGTTCCGGCCCCGGCGGCCTGGTGCTGGCCGGTCATAGCGATACGGTGCCGTTCGATGGCGCGTTGTGGCAGACCGACCCGCTGAAACTGACTGAAGTCGATGGCCGCTGGGTGGGCTTGGGCAGTTGCGACATGAAAGGTTTTTTCGCCCTGGCCATCGAAGCGGTGATTCCGCTGCTCGATCAGCCGTTCAAACAGCCGCTGCTGATCCTCGCCACCTGCGATGAAGAAAGCTCCATGTCCGGTGCGCGTGCCCTGGCCGAAGCCGGCCGTCCGTTGGGGCGTGCGGCAGTGATTGGCGAACCGACCGGTCTGAAGCCGATCCGCATGCACAAAGGCATCATGATGGAGCGCATCGACATCCTCGGGCAGAGCGGCCATTCCTCGGACCCGCGTCTGGGCCACAGTGCCCTCGAAGCCATGCACGATGCCATCGGTGAACTGCGTGGCTTGCGCCTGTTGTGGCAGCGTGAATTCCGTAATCCGCAGTTCGGTGTGCCGACACCGACCCTGAACTTCGGCTGCATCCATGGCGGCGACAACCCCAACCGTATCTGCGGCCAGTGCTCGCTGGAATTCGACTTGCGGCCGTTGCCGGGCATGGACCCCAAAGCCCTGCGAGCGGAGATTCTGCAGAGGCTCAAGCCGGTTGCCGAACGCCATCAGGTTAAGATCGATTACGCGCCGCTGTTCCCTGAAGTACCGCCGTTCGAGCAGGCCGAGGACGCCGAATTGGTCCGGGTCGCCGAAAAGCTGACTGGCCATCGCGCCGAAGCAGTAGCGTTCGGCACCGAAGCGCCTTATCTTCAGCGACTTGGCTGCGAAACACTGGTGCTGGGCCCGGGCGATATCGCCTGTGCGCACCAACCGGGGGAATACCTCGAAATGTCACGTTTGCAGCCTACGGTGCATCTATTACGACAACTGATTGAACATTACTGCCTGACGCCGGCCAAAATGTGACCTGTGTAGGAGCCGGCTTGCTGGCGATGCGGACGCTGCGGTTCATCAGATGAACCGCGTTATCGTTCATCGTCGGAACGCCGCCCGCAGCAAGCCGGCTCCTACAGCTCTAAATTGCCAGTGTCCCAACCCGTATTCATGAGGAGAGCGCGCGTGTCGCCAAGCCTGTTCCGACGATAACCATCAGCCCGCTGTGCGTTTTCAGTTTCGCCCATTTTTTGGCTGCTATTTATTACAGGCCCAGGTTCATGCCCGAATACGTTAATTGGCTTCGTCACGCTTCGCCGTACATCAACGCCCACCGCGATTGCACCTTTGTCGTCATGCTGCCCGGCGACGGCGTTGAGCACCCGAACTTCGGCAACATCGTCCACGACCTGGTGCTGCTGCACAGTCTCGGCGTGCGACTGGTGCTGGTTCACGGTTCCCGTCCGCAAATCGAGACCCGCCTCGCCGCGCGTGGTCTGACCCCGCATTACCACCACGGGATGCGCATCACTGATGCCGCGACCCTCGAGTGTGTGATCGATGCCGTCGGCCAGCTGCGCATCGCCATCGAAGCGCGGCTGTCCATGGACATGGCCTCATCGCCGATGCAGGGCTCGCGTCTGCGGGTGGCCGGCGGCAACCTGGTGACGGCACGGCCGATCGGCGTGCTCGAAGGCGTCGACTATCACCACACCGGCGAAGTTCGCCGGGTCGACCGCAAGGGCATCAACCGTTTGCTGGATGAGCGCTCCATCGTGTTGTTGTCGCCGTTGGGCTACTCGCCGACCGGTGAGATCTTCAACCTCGCCTGCGAAGACGTCGCCACGCGCGCGGCCATCGACCTGGGTGCGGATAAGCTTCTTCTGTTTGGCGCTGACCTGGGCTTGATCGATGAAAACGGTCGACTGGTTCGCGAACTGCGTCCGCAACAAGTCCCGGCGCATTTGCAACGCTTGGGCAGCAACTATCAGGCGGAGCTGCTGGATGCGGCGGCCGAAGCTTGCCGCGGTGGCGTCGCACGCAGCCATATCGTCAGCTACGCCGAAGACGGCGCGCTACTGACCGAACTGTTCACCCGCGACGGTGGCGGAACGCTGGTGGCCCAGGAACAATTCGAGATTGTGCGCGAAGCGGCCATTGAAGATGTCGGTGGTTTGCTGGACCTGATCAGCCCGCTGGAAGAGCAGGGGATTCTGGTGCGTCGTTCCCGCGAGGTGCTGGAGCGCGAGATCGAGCAGTTCAGCGTGGTCGAGCGTGAAGGCATGATCATCGCCTGTGCGGCGTTGTATCAGATTGCCGATTCGGATGCCGGGGAGCTGGCCTGTCTGGCGGTGAACCCGGAGTACCGCCATGGCGGTCGCGGTGACGAGCTGCTGGAGCGCATCGAAACCCGCGCCCGGGCCCAGGGCTTGAACACCTTGTTCGTGCTGACGACCCGGACCGCTCACTGGTTCCGTGAGCGTGGGTTTGTGCCGAGCAGCGTTGAGCGCCTGCCATCGGCGCGGGCGTCGCTGTACAACTATCAGCGTAATTCGAAGATCTTCGAAAAAACCCTGTAACCCAGATCTCCTGTAGGAGCGAGGCTTGCCCGCGAAGCAGACGACTCGAATTAACGGTTGTCCTTGATGACGCCTTCGCGGGCAAGCCTCGCTCCTACAAAGGCGCGGTGTTATTCAGCGACAAATTTCGCGCTGACATACGCCGAATAATCCGGCAGCACTGTCTCTACCTTCCCTTGCTCCTTCAAGAACTTCGCCGTCTCGCCAATCGCCTTGGCCGTGCCGCCGTCCAGCAGCGCGGTGGTCTGTTGGGCCTTCGCATCCGGGAACGCTGAACCGGCCAGCAACTCCGGCACATCAGCCGCATTGGCACCGGTCAATTTGGCGATTTTCTGCACTGGTACCGAGTCCGCGGTCCAGCTGTCTTTATGCGCGGCATAATCGGCGAACGAATCCAGGGTGACCTTGGCGAATTTGGCCACAACGTCCGGATGCCTCTCGGCGTAATCCTTACGCGCAACCCACACCTCGAACGTCGGCGCGCCCCACTGACCCACCTGTGCCGCGTCGGTCAAGGTCTTGCCTGTCTTGCGAATTTCCCCAAGCGCCGGCGACCAGACAAACGCGCCGTCGATGTCGCCACGCTTCCACGCGGCAGCAATTTCCGCCGGTTGCAGGTTCACCACTTTGACCTTCGAGGCGTCCAGGCCCCAGTGCTTCAGCGCGCCGAGCAGACTGTAATGGGAGGTTGAAACGAACGGGGTGGCGATCGTCTTGCCGATCAGATCTTCCGGTTTATCGATGCCGCTGCCATTACGCACCACCAACGCTTCGGCAGCGTTGATCTGTGCAGAAACTATGAACGCAACAATCGGCAGATTGCGCGAAGCGGCCGCCGCCAGCGGGCTTGAGCCGAGGTTGCCGATCTGCACGTCGCCGGACGCAATGGCTGTCACTACTTCCGGGCCACTGTTGAAACGACGCCAGTCGATTTTCTCGCCGATGGTCTTTTCGTAGACCCCGTCGGCCTGGGGGACTTTGCTGGGGTCGATGCCGGTTTGATAGCCGACGGTGAGGTTCGCCGCGTGAGCGGAAACAGAAAGTACAAGCGATACACAAACTGTAATAAATGGTCTGGATAGTGCGCGTTTGGTCGTCATGGCGTCGCCTTTCGGTAGGGGAATGTTTCCGAATTGCGTCAACGCTAATCGATCTAAAAAAAGGCTAACAAATACCTTTTAGGAATTAGCTTATGAGCCGACCGCTCTGGCGCGGGACAGTGAGCGTATTCCTAAAGGGTATGAAAAAAGAACTGACCAATTCTTTTTGGGTTTATGACGAACGCATGACCCCGCAAGGACCAAAAAACGGGGATTAGACCTTGGTCGTAGACACACATAGTTACGATTGACTTGTGGGTCACGGTCTGGCGCTAATCGCGCATCTTAGGATCTGGGGCATTGACTCCGGGCCAGGAATACAAGAATTAGAATCGAGAGGAGTGAAGCAATGAACAAGTCGACCTTGGCCTTGGCCGTGGCTGTAGGGGTTTTGGCGCAGCAGGCAGGCGCCGCCGGTTTCATCGAAGACAGCAAGGCTTCCGTTAGTTCGCGTACCTATTATTTCGACGCCGACAACCGTGAAGGTGCCAAGATTCCTGCTAACCGGCAGCGAGAGACTGCTGAGGGTCTGAAGTTCGATTACCGGTCGGGCTTCACTCAAGGTGTCGTAGGTTTCGGTTTCGACGCCCAGGCAATGGTCGGTATCCATCTGGACGGTGGCAAGGGCCATCACCCGGACAATAACTCCTTCAGCCCTAGCGATTCCGATGGTTCGGCAGAGAGTTCATGGAGCCGTGTGGCGGGCAACGTCAAGGCACGATTCTCGAAGACAGAGGCCCACTACGGTGGCGCTCTGCAACCAAACATGCCGATCCTGATTGCGAACGACAGCCGCGTGCTGCCACAGACCTTTGAAGGTGGCACCATCACCTCGAAGGAAATTGACAACTTCACCTTTAACGTAGGTCAGTTGGAGCACGCGACAGGTCGGGCATCCTCCAACAGCACTGGCCTGGCCGTGGCGGGTGGCACAGAGGACAGTAACCAGTTCCGCTACGCCGGTGCAGACTGGGCGGTCACCAAAGAGCTGACGCTGCAGTACTACTACGCGAACCTGGAAAACTACTACAAGCAGAACTTCCTCGGCCTGGTGCACGTCTACCCGATCGCCCCAAACCAGTCGTTCAAGACCGATCTTCGTTTCTTCGACAGCAGCTCCGACGGCAAGAACGGCGACGCCGGCTACCAGTTCAACAACAACAGCGGCTACGCCAAGGAAAGGGGCGTGGTCGATAACAAGACCTGGAGCGCCACATTCACCTATACCCTGGGTGGCAGCGCGTTTCTGCTCGGGCATCAGCGTGTCAGCGATGACGGCGGCTTCGTTTTCCTGAACCAGGGCAACGTGGTTGACGGTAGAGGGCGAAACGAAGGTGCTGGCGGCGCCAGCTTCTACTCGTTCACCGACGCCACGGTCGGCAGCTTTATCCGTGCCGGTGAAAATACCTCGTATGGCCAGTATTCCTATGACTTCGCTTCGTTGGGTGTGCCAGGCTTGAAAGCTTCGGCTGCTTACTTATATGGCCAGGACATCAAGGCCACCAACGGTGTGGGTAAGGACCTGAACGAGCGGGAAACCGACCTGCGTGTGGATTACGTGATTCAAACGGGTCCGCTTAAAGGGTTTGGCACGACGCTGCGTCACGGTATGTATCGCGGCAACACCAGCACCCTTGATCAGGATCAGACCCGTCTGATCTTCAACTACACCTACAGCTTCCTGTAACAAGCTTCGCAAAAGAGCCTCGCCGTTTGGCGAGGTTTTTTTTGCATTTTTTTTCATATTCTAATTAGGCATTACTTAGGAATTTATTATTCTTTTTTGTTTTTAAAATAAACCCCTAAAGTGCATTCCGCCGGGGCCGATACCTAGTGTCCTGCAGCGATTAAAATGCCGTTTTTTATTCCTTTACGGCATGAAAAAGAATGAAATAAATGTATTTACGTTTACCATGCCGGCCCATTCGCCGCGCTCAGACCCTTGACTTAGATGCATCAGTTGAGTGGCGCGCGGATTGCGGTTGGCGGTATCCGCACATTCAGGATCCAGAGCATTCGACTCAGGACCGAAGAAATTAGAAACGATAGGAGCGAAACAAATGAACAAGTCCACCTTGGCCCTGGCTGTGGCCGTAGGGGTTTTGGCGCAGCAGGCAAGCGCCGCCGGTTTCATCGAAGACAGCAAGGCAACATTGGGGCTGCGCAACTTCTACATCAACAACGATAACCGTGATTCGGGCACCAAAGCTGCCGGCGCTCAAAACAAGAACGAAGAATGGGGCCAAGGCTTCGATCTGCGCTTCACCTCCGGCTACACCCAAGGCACTGTTGGCTTCGGTATCGATGCCATCGGCCTGCTGGGCGTGCGTCTGGATTCGGGCGGCGGCACTAACGGCGCCACGTCGACTTCTTACGGCGGCACTGTTTTCCCAAGCAAGTCCAACGGCGAAGCGGTTGATAACTTCTCCAGCCTGGGCCTGACTGCCAAAGCCAAGATCTCCCAGACTGAACTGAAGTTGGGCACCCTGCAGCCAAAACTGCCGGTTATCGTGACCAACGATGGCCGTCTGCTGCCGCAAACCTTCCAGGGTGGCCAGATCACCTCGAACGAGGTCAAGGACCTGACACTGGTCGGTGGTCAGATCGAGCACGCCAAGGGTCGTAACTCCAGCAACAACGAAGAGTTGTCGATTGCTGGTTCGAACGCTCACACGGCTGCTGGCCGTGACAGCAACAAGTTCATCTACGGTGGCGGTGACTACAAAATCACCAAAGACCTGACTGCCCAGTACTACTACGGCAACCTGGAAGACTTCTACAAGCAGCACTTCCTGGGTCTGGTACACAACTGGGCAATCGGCCCGGGCGTATTGAAGTCTGATTTCCGTTACTTCAACAGCTCCGATGACGGTGCCAACGGTCACGACTCGTCTTACTTCAGCAGCGGCAACTACCAGGGCTTCCGCGCTGGTAAAGGCAAGGTCGACAACAACCTGTACAGCGGCCTGTTCCTGTACACCGTTGCCGGTCACACCTTTGGTGGTGGTTACCAGGTCAGCAACGGCAGCAGCGACTTCCCTTGGCTGAACCAGGGTGACGGCTCGTCGGCTTACATCACTACCGACATGCAGATCGCCAAGTTCGCCCGCGCCGGTGAACGTACCTGGCAAGCTCGCTACTCGTATGACTTCGCCAAGGTTGGCCTGCCAGGCGCTACTGCCGGCATCGTTTACCTGCGTGGTGACAACATCGACACCATCAGCAGCACCAGCACCGCAGTGGCCGGCTCCGGCCGTTCCGAGTGGGAACGTGACCTGACCCTGGCTTACGTAGTTCAGGAAGGCCCGCTGAAAAACCTCGGCTTCATGTGGAAAAACGCCATGTGGCGCAACGACGTTCCAGGTCAGCGCGACCAGGACGAAAACCGCTTGATCGTCAGCTACTCGATCCCGCTGTTGTAATAACGCTCGCGTAACCGAAGAAAAAAAGCCCCGCCCGGCATCTCGCCGGGCGGGGCTTTTGCGTTTTCAAGGCGGAGTCACCCCCGTAATCCCGCCTTGAATATTTCCCTCTTTGCAGCAACTCAAGGCCTTCTCGAACCTTGTCGGCGATGTTGGACGGGATGCGACCGCAGGTCCAGTGAACAGATTTTTAATATTCACTTATGATCTAAATAAATCGATATTTATTCTTTTTAATCCATAAGGAACGCAGGCACAGTTGAGCTCAACAAGCACTCACCAGGAGCAGCACCATGAGCCTCAGACTGGGCGATATCGCCCCCGACTTCGAACAGGATTCCAGCGCCGGCACCCTCCGTTTTCACGAATGGCTGGGCGATAGCTGGGGCGTGCTGTTTTCCCATCCGGCGGACTTCACGCCGGTGTGCACCACCGAACTGGGCTTTACCGCCAGGCTCAAGGAAGAGTTTGCCAATCGCGGTGTGAAAGCCATCGCCCTGTCCGTGGACCCGGTGGACTCGCACCACAAGTGGATCGAGGACATCAATGAAACCCAGAACGCAGTCGTCAACTTCCCGATTCTGGCGGATGCCGATCGCAAGGTCTCGGACCTCTACGACCTGATTCACCCGAACGCCAATGACACACTGACCGTGCGCTCGCTGTTTGTGATCGACCCCAACAAAAAGGTTCGGCTGACCATCACCTACCCGGCGAGTACCGGTCGCAATTTCCACGAGATCCTGCGGGTGATCGACTCGCTGCAACTCACCGACAACTACAAGGTGGCCACCCCGGCCAACTGGCAGGACGGTGATGAAGTGGTGATCGTGCCGTCGCTCAAGGATGAAGACGAAATCAAGAAACGCTTTCCCAAGGGTTATCGCGCGGTGAAGCCGTACCTGCGCCTGACGCCGCAGCCCAACCGTTGAGTGAAACCTGTTCCCTGTAGGAGCGAGGCTTGCCCGCGAAGAGGCCATCATATCCAACACTGATAGTGGCTGTGACAGCGCCTTCGCGGGCAAGCCTCGCTCCTACAGGACAGCTATGCGCATTCCAAAAAGCAGGGGATTTCGGGCCGTTTTTACGGCCCATTTTTTTGCCTAGACAATGCCGTTTGTATAGACCTACAACGCATAACCAAATGAATAAATATGATTTATGGATATAACAATCACCTGTTAAGGTCACTCCCATCAAAGCGAGATCGCAAGCCGCGAATCGCCAACACCGTTCAAGGAATCGCCTGAATGCTGGTCGTCTCACTCGGTGGCAGTCCCAGCCAACGCTCCCGTTCCGGGGTGCTGCTGGAGCGCTCTCAACGCTGGTTGCAAGCGCAAGGTGTGGAGGTGGTGAGTTACCAGGTACGGGACTTCCCGGCCGAAGACTTGCTGCATGCACGCTTCGACAGCCCAAAGGTGATCGACCTGCTGCAACAGATTGAAAATGCCGACGGCCTGCTGATCGCCACCCCGGTTTACAAGGCGTCGTTTTCCGGCGCGCTGAAAACCGTGCTGGACCTGCTGCCCGAGCGTGCGTTGGACCACAAAGTGGTTTTGCCCATGGCCACTGGCGGCAGCATCGCCCACATGCTGGCGGTGGATTACGCGCTCAAGCCCGTGCTGTCCGCGTTGAAAGCCCAAGAGATGTTGCATGGGATTTTCGCGGTAGACAGCCAGATCGCTTACGGCGAAGGCAGCGCCCAGGCGCAGTTGGCGCCGGAGCTGGAACAACGATTGAACGAGTCGCTGGAGTTGTTTTTCAGCGCCATGGCTCGACGGCCCAAGCCGATCGATCCGAACCTGTTGAACGAACGTTTGTTGAGTGCTCGCTGGAGCATTTGAGCCTACCCGAAATTGATGTACTGGCCTTACTCGCCCGCTAACGGGCAAGCAGGTGCAGCCAAAACCCAACTGCAAAAAGGAGAGCGCCATGCGCACTGTCATTTTGCGTCGTGGTCTGGTCGCTCTGTTTGCAGCGGCTGTCACCTTCGGCGCCATTACTCAAGCTCAAGCCGAGACTCTACGAATCGGCTATCAGAAATACGGTACTTTGGTGCTGCTAAAAGCCAAAGGCACCCTCGAAAAACGCCTCGCCGCTCAAGGCGTTGATGTGAAATGGACTGAATTCCCCGGAGGCCCGCAACTGCTTGAAGGCCTGAACGTCGGCTCCATCGATTTCGGTGTCACCGGCGAAACGCCCCCGGTTTTCGCACAGGCTGCCGGCGCCGACCTGCTCTACGTTGCCTACGAACCGCCAGCGCCCCAAGGCGAAGCGATCCTGGTGCCGAAGGACTCGCCGATCAAATCGGTGCAGGACCTCAAGGGCAAGAAAGTCGTCTTGAACAAAGGCTCCAACGTTCACTACTTGCTGGTCCGTGCTTTGGATGACGCCGGCCTCAAATACACCGACATCCAGACCGTTTTCCTGCCGCCGGCCGATGCCCGCGCCGCGTTCGAACGTGGCAGCGTCGATGCCTGGGTGATCTGGGACCCGTACCAGGCCGCCGCTGAACAGCAACTGCATGCGCGCACCCTGCGCGATGGCCAGGGCATCGTCGACAACCACCAGTTCTACCTGGCAACCAAGCCCTACGCACAGAAAAATCCTGAGGTGATCAAGACCCTCGTGGAAGAAGTGCGCGCGGTCGGCGAATGGGCCAAAGCCAACCCTGAAGACGTGACTCAACAGGTTTCGCCACTGATCGGCTTGCCGGCGGACATCACCCTGACCTCGATGAAACGCCAAGGCTACGGTGCGCTGTTCCTGACCCCGGAAGTCGTCGCCGCCCAACAGAAAATCGCCGACAGCTTTTACCAACTCAAGCTGATCCCGAAACAGTTGAGCATCAAAGACGTGATCTGGACGCCACCGGCAGCCGTTGCCAGCGCGCAGTAATTCGATTCCCCAAGGAGACCACTCCATGAGCCTCAATATTTTCTGGTTCCTGCCTACCCACGGCGACGGCCATTACCTTGGCACCGCCGAGGGCGCTCGCGCCGTCGACCACGGTTACCTGCAACAAATCGCCCAAGCGGCGGACCGCTTGGGCTTCGGCGGGGTGTTGATTCCTACCGGCCGCTCATGCGAAGACTCGTGGCTGGTGGCGGCGTCGCTGATCCCGGTGACCCAGCGGTTGAAATTCCTTGTCGCGCTGCGCCCCGGGATCATTTCCCCGACGGTGGCCGCGCGTCAGGCGGCGACACTGGATCGCCTGTCCGGCGGCCGTGCGCTGTTCAACCTGGTTACTGGTGGTGATCCGGAAGAATTGGCCGGCGACGGTTTGTTCCTGACTCACGAAGAACGCTATCAAGCCTCGGTGGAATTCACCCGCATCTGGCGCCGCGTGCTGGAAGGCGAAACCGTTGATTACGACGGTCAGCACATCAGCGTGAAGGGCGCCAAATTGCTCTATCCGCCGATCCAGCAACCGCGTCCGCCGCTGTACTTCGGCGGCTCGTCGGAAGCGGCGCAAGACCTCGCGGCCGAGCAGGTGGAAATGGTCCTGACCTGGGGCGAACCGCCGGCAGCCGTTGCCGAGAAGATTGAACAAGTGCGCGCCAAAGCCGCGAAGCTGGGTCGCACCGTGCGCTTCGGCATTCGCTTGCATGTGATCGTCCGCGAAACCAACGCCGAAGCCTGGCAAGCGGCGGATCGCCTGATCTCTCATGTGGATGACGAAACCATCGCGCGTGCCCAGGCTTCTCTGGCGCGTTTCGATTCGGTGGGCCAGCAACGCATGGCCGCGCTGCATGGCGGCAGCCGCGACAACCTGGAAGTCAGCCCCAACCTGTGGGCCGGCGTCGGCCTGGTGCGTGGTGGTGCCGGTACGGCGCTGGTGGGCGATGGTCCAACCGTGGCTGCCCGCGTGAAGGAGTACGCGGACCTGGGCATCGACACTTTCATTTTCTCCGGTTATCCACACTTGGAAGAGGCGTATCGCGTCGCCGAGTTGCTGTTCCCGCACATTGACGTGCAGCGTCCGGAGCAACCTCAAGGCGCGAACTTCGTCAGCCCGTTCGGTGAAATGGTCGCCAACGACATTCTTCCCAAAGCCGCGTCCCAGAGCTGAGGCGCGCCATGAAGAAAATTATCCACAGCCTCGCGCCCTGGGCGTTGCCGGTGTTGCTGCTGGCGGTATGGCAGTTGTCGGTGTCAGCGGGCTGGTTGTCGACACGCATTCTGCCCGCGCCGATCGCCGTCATCGAGGCCGGCGTGAACCTGGTGCGCAGCGGTGAAATCTGGACGCACCTGGCAATCAGCGGCTGGCGTGCCGCGCTCGGCTTCACCATTGGCGGCAGCATCGGTCTGGTTCTGGGCTTCATCACCGGCCTGTCGAAATGGGGCGAACGCCTGCTCGACAGTTCGGTGCAGATGATCCGCAACGTACCGCACCTGGCGCTGATTCCACTGGTGATCCTGTGGTTCGGCATCGATGAGTCGGCGAAGATTTTCCTGGTGGCGTTGGGCACGTTGTTCCCGATCTACCTGAACACCTATCACGGCATTCGCAACGTCGACCCGGCGTTGGTGGAAATGTCGCGCAGTTATGGCTTGTCCGGTTTCAGCCTGTTTCGTCAGGTGATTCTGCCGGGTGCATTACCTTCGATTCTGGTTGGCGTGCGCTTCGCCCTTGGCTTCATGTGGCTGACGCTGATCGTCGCGGAAACCATTTCCGCGAGCTCCGGCATAGGCTACCTGGCGATGAATGCCCGGGAGTTTTTGCAGACGGACGTGGTGGTGCTGGCGATCCTGATGTACGCCGTGCTCGGCAAACTTGCCGACCTCGCGGCCCGTGGACTTGAGCGTGTTTGGCTGCGCTGGCATCCGGCGTATCAGGTTGCCAAAGGAGGTGCCGCATGACCGCTCAACAACCTCCACGCCTGCTGCGCGGGATTCCGCTGGTGGTGCGCAAGCTGCAGAAGACCTTTGGTTCGCGACAGGTGTTGCGTGAGATCGACCTGCACATTCCGGCCGGTCAGTTTGTTGCCGTGGTCGGTCGCAGTGGTTGTGGCAAAAGTACCTTGCTGCGGTTGCTCGCCGGCCTCGACAAACCCACCGATGGTGAATTGCTGGCCGGCTCCGCGCCGCTGAGCGATGCGCGGGAAGACACCCGATTGATGTTCCAGGAAGCACGCTTGCTGCCGTGGAAAAAGGTCATCGACAACGTCGGTCTCGGGCTCAAGGGCAACTGGCGGCCGCAAGCGCTGGAAGCGTTGGAGTCGGTGGGCCTGGCAGATCGCGCCAATGAGTGGCCAGCGGCGCTGTCCGGTGGCCAGAAGCAACGGGTGGCCCTGGCCCGCGCGCTGATCCACCAACCGCGCTTGCTACTGCTGGACGAACCCCTGGGTGCGCTGGACGCCCTGACCCGAATTGAAATGCAGCAACTGATCGAACGGCTCTGGCAGAAGCACGGCTTCACTGTGTTGCTGGTCACCCACGACGTCAGTGAAGCGGTGGCGATTGCCGATCGGGTGATCCTGATCGAAGAGGGCGAAGTCGGCCTCGACCTGCACGTTGAGCTGCCGCGCCCTCGGGTCCGTGGCTCCCATCGGCTGGCGGCGCTGGAAACCGAAGTGCTCAATCGTGTGCTGTCACTGCCCGGCGAACCGCCGGCACCGGAACCTGTTTCACCCTTGCCTACGCAATTGCGTTGGGCGCAATAGACGCAGCGGCAAGTTGCAAGCTGCAAGCGGCAAGAAGAGGCAGAGCGCTTTTACTTGCAGCTTGAGGCTTGCCGCTTGCAGCTCATTTCGACCCTAGGAGAAATCGTATGACTATCAAAGCCATCAACGTTCGTAACCAGTTCAAAGGCTCGATCAAGGAAATCGTATTGGGTGACGTGCTCTCGGAAATTGACGTGCAGACCGCTTCCGGCATCGTGACTTCGGTGATCACCACCCGCTCAGTGAAAGAGCTGGAACTGGTGGTCGGCAGCGAAGTGATCGCGTTTGTGAAATCCACCGAGGTGTCGATCGCCAAGTTGTAAGGGCGTGCACTGCGCACAACCCCGGAGGGTGCGAACCCTTCGGGTTTTTTTTTATGGGTGTGGATCAGTGAATTTTGCGGTGTGGCCATCGCGGGCAAGCCCGCTCCCACAAGGATCTCCAGGGAACGCAGATTTTTTGAGCGACAAATAAACCTGTGGGAGCGGGCTTGCCCGCGAATAGGCCAGTAAGGTCAACAAAGATCTCAGACAGGGATACTGCGCTTGGGCAAATACGGCGGCAAATACAGCCCCAGATACGCATCAAACACCCGCATCCCTTCTTCAGCCATGCGCGGCGTAATCTGTCCATGCTGCTGCACCGAACGCGCATACACCCGATCCCCCAGCTCCATCGCCAGCGCAAACACATCGACATCACTCGGCAACTTCGGCAGTTCGAAGTGATGATCGAACAGCTTGTGCATCAGGTCGCCGAGTTCGATGTCGTGTTGGCGGTCGGCCTGGGTGACTTCGGTCAGGCCGTGCTGGGCGAGGATCAGTTGCCGGGCGGCGGCGTCTTCGTCGTAGATGTCGAGCATGCGTTGTTCAACCAGCCGCGACAGGTCGCGCCAGCCGCCGAGGGCTTTGTGGTCGATGGGTGCTTGCAGGCAGGCGCGGAACGCCGCGTGGACGTCGGCCGTCAGGGCTTCGAGCAGCGCCGGGACGCTGGCGAAAAAATGGTAGACGGAGGAGGGCGGGATCTCCGCGCGTTCGGCGACGCTGTAGATAGACAGACTGGCCACACCCTCGGCGGCCAGCAGCGTGCGGGCGGCATCGAGTATCGAATCGATCCGGGCCTGGCTGCGGGCGCGGGGTTTGCGAATAGTGGCGGTGCGCGTCATTGGAGTCCTCCTGCGGGGCAGGGGGCATTGTACGAGCAGGCATCTGTGTTGTCTGCCAGGACGCCATCGCTAGCAGGCTAGCTCCCACAGGGATTTCCGGTGTACACAGAATTTATATTCACTGGAGATCAACTGTGGGAGCTAGCCTGCTAGCGATCCGCCGCAGGCGGGCATAAAAAAACGCCGCTGGCTGTGAAGCCGGCGGCGTTTCTTTACTGCAACCACTTACACAGTATGCAGGTACCAGTTGTACTCAAGGTCAGAGATGGAGTGTTCAAACTCCTCCAGCTCACTCTCTTTGCACGCGACAAAGATATCGATGTATTTTGGATCGATGTACTTGGCCATGACTTCACTGTCGTCCAGCTCGCGCAATGCATCGCGCAGGTTGTTCGGCAGGCTTTGCTCGTTCTGCTCGTAGGAGTTGCCTTCCACGGGGGCGCCTGGCTCGATCTTGTTGGTCAGGCCGTGGTGCACGCCTGCCAGAACCGAAGCCATCAACAGATACGGGTTGGCGTCGGCGCCGGCCACACGGTGTTCGATGCGCACGGCATCGGAGGAACCGGTCGGTACGCGGATCGCCACGGTACGGTTGTCCAGGCCCCAGCACGGCGAGTTCGGCACGTAGAACTGTGCGCCGAAACGACGGTAGGAGTTGACGTTCGGGCAGAGGAAAGCCATCTGCGCCGGTAGGGTCTCGAGCACACCGCCGATCGCGTGACGCAGTGCGGCGTTCTGCTCGGGATCCTCGCTGGCAAAAATATTTTTGCCTTCTTTATCAAGAATCGAAATGTGTACGTGCAGACCGTTGCCCGCCTGGCCTGGATAAGGCTTGGCCATGAAGGTGGTGTCCATCTCATGGTCGTAGGCGATGTTCTTGATCAGACGCTTGAGCAGGACCGCGTAGTCGCAGGCCTTGATCGGGTCGGCCACGTGGTGCAGGTTCACTTCGAACTGCGCCGGGGCACTTTCCTTGACGATCGCGTCGGCAGGGATGCCTTGCTCTTTCGCACCTTCCAGAATGTCCTGGAGGCAGTCGACGTATTCGTCGAGGTCGTCGATCAGGTAGACCTGTGTCGAGTGCGGGCGTTTGCCGGACACTGGCGAGCGTGGCGGTTGCGGACGGCCGTTCACGTTCTCCTGGTCAATCAGGTAGAACTCCAGTTCGAACGCGGCGCAGATGGTCAGGCCCATGTCGTCGAACTTGCGCACTACATTAGCCAGCACTTCTCGCGGGTCGGCAAAGAACGGCTGGCCTTCAAGTTCGTGCATGGTCATCAACAGTTGCGCGGTAGGGCGCTTCTGCCAGGGCTCATTGCACAGGGTGTCAGGGATTGGATAGCAGATTCGGTCAGCATCGCCGATGTCCAGGCCCAGGCCGGTGCTTTCCACCGTCGAGCCATTGATATCCAGAGCAAATAGAGAGGCCGGCAGGTTGATGCCTTTCTCGTAAACCTTGTGGAGGCTGGTGCGTTCAATGCGCTTGCCGCGCACCACACCATTCATATCCGCAATCAGAAGGTCAACGTACAGAACCTCAGGATGTTCCTTAAGGAACGCGTTCGCTTCGTTAAGCTGAACGGCACGCGGGGGTACCGACATGATGCAACACCTTTGTTGTTAAAAATATCAATCATTGATCTCTTCGGGTTTCAGTCAACCCGAACGGCCTGCCGAAGTCAAGCGAGGCCTTTTTTGCCCTAAAAAAGCGCTCGTAGGGCTTTTTTGAGGCAGTTTGGGGCGTTTTTATGCCTTTGAGCGCTTTAGCGCCCGCGGGCTTGAGCGGGCCGTGTTGTATTTTTTACGGGGGTGTTGTGTAAAAAAATGAACAAGGCTAAGCTCGATTCAAACCCATAACAGCAATAATACCGGGGTGCTTCATGTCTCGCCTGCCGTTAATCGGCGTCGCCATCTGCTCAAGGCAGATCGGTCTGCATGCTTATCACATCAGTGGCGATCGTTGCGTTCACGCCAAGGCAAGCGTTGCCAAAGGCGTGGCGTCGACGCTTCCTTCCCCGGCGAATCTGCTGTCACCGTCCGATATTCTGGACGGTCTGCGCGACATTCTCTTTACTGGCTCTCTCTTCAATATAGAACCGTTTCACACTGGCAGCCCGACCAATGCGTCGGCTTCTGCTCGTGATTCTGCACGTTCCTCAACGCTCTCGCTGACCCACGCCATTACCCATGTGGGTACTTGCGCGCGGCCATTGCAGTGGCAATCTGTATCACGCGACGCCCATGCGTCAAACAACGCCTGACTTATAAGAGTCAGGAAACTCAGCCTAAGAGGCATTTATGAGTCACAACCTCGACCAGCTCACCGATTGGTTGAAAGACCACAAGATCACAGAAGTCGAATGCATGATCGCCGACTTGACCGGGATCACCCGGGGCAAGATTTCGCCGACCAACAAGTTCATTGCCGAAAAAGGCATGCGTCTACCCGAGAGCGTTCTGTTGCAGACCGTGACCGGCGACTATGTCGAAGACGACATCTATTACGAACTGCTCGACCCGGCCGACATCGACATGATCTGCCGCCCCGACCAGAACGCGGTTTACGTGGTGCCGTGGTCCATCGAGCCGACCGCCCAGGTGATCCACGACACCTACGACAAGCAAGGCAACCCGATCGAGCTGTCGCCGCGCAACGTGCTCAAAAAGGTCCTGAAGCTCTATGCCGACAGGGGCTGGCAGCCGATCGTGGCGCCGGAAATGGAGTTTTACCTGACCAAGCGCAGTGACGACCCGGACTACCCGCTGCAACCGCCGATCGGCCGTTCCGGGCGCCCGGAAACTGGTCGTCAGTCGTTCTCCATTGAAGCGGCGAACGAATTCGATCCGCTGTTCGAGGACGTTTACGACTGGTGTGAATTGCAGGAGCTGGACCTCGACACGCTGATCCACGAGGACGGCACGGCGCAGATGGAAATCAACTTCCGTCACGGCGATGCCCTGTCCCTGGCCGACCAGATCCTGATCTTCAAGCGCACCATGCGTGAAGCCGCACTCAAGCACAACGTGGCGGCGACCTTCATGGCCAAGCCCATGACCGGCGAACCCGGCAGCGCAATGCACTTGCACCAAAGCATCATCTGCATGGAAACCGGCAAGAACGTCTTCTCCAATGAAGACGGGACTATGAGTCAGTTGTTCTTGAACCACATCGGTGGCTTGCAGAAGCTGATCCCCGAGTTGTTGCCGCTGTTTGCGCCCAACGTCAATTCGTTCCGCCGCTTCCTGCCGGACACCTCGGCGCCGGTGAACGTGGAGTGGGGCGAAGAGAACCGCACCGTGGGCCTGCGGGTTCCGGATGCCGGGCCGCAAAACCGTCGGGTGGAAAACCGCCTGCCGGGCGCTGACGCCAACCCGTACCTGGCGATCGCCGCGAGCCTGCTCTGCGGTTACATCGGCATGGTCGAAGGCCTGAACCCGAGTGCGCCGGTGGTGGGCCGTGGCTATGAACGCCGCAACCTGCGCCTGCCGCTGACCATCGAAGACGCGCTGGAACGCATGGAAAACAGCGCGACCGTCGAGAAATACCTGGGCAAAAAATTCATCACTGGCTACGTCGCGGTCAAGCGGGCCGAGCATGAAAACTTCAAGCGCGTGATCAGTTCGTGGGAGCGGGAATTCCTGCTCTTCGCCGTCTGATGCGCCGGGCGCTGCTGCTCTTGGCGGCGCCCTCACTGGAACTTTAGGAGAATTCGCATGACCAGCAACAACCCGCAAACCCGTGAATGGCAAACCCTGAGCAACGATCACCACCTGGCCCCGTTCAGCGACTTCAAGCAGCTGAAAGAGAAAGGCCCGCGGATCATCACCAACGCCAAGGGCGTTTACCTCTGGGACAGCGAAGGCAACAAGATCCTCGACGGCATGGCCGGCCTGTGGTGCGTAGCGATCGGCTACGGTCGCGATGAACTGGCCGATGCCGCCAGCAAACAGATGCGCGAACTGCCTTACTACAACCTGTTCTTCCAGACCGCTCACCCGCCGGTACTGGAACTGGCCAAGGCCATCGCCGACATCGCGCCTGAAGGCATGAACCACGTGTTCTTCACCGGTTCCGGTTCCGAAGGCAACGACACCATGCTGCGGATGGTCCGCCACTATTGGGCGATCAAGGGCCAGCCGAAGAAGAAAGTCATCATCAGCCGCAAGAACGGCTATCACGGTTCCACCGTGGCCGGCGCGAGCCTGGGTGGCATGACCTACATGCACGAACAAGGCGACTTGCCGATCCCGGGCATCGTCCACATCGCCCAGCCGTATTGGTTTGCTGAAGGCGGCGACATGACACCGGAAGAGTTCGGTGTGTGGGCGGCCAATCAGTTGGAAGAAAAGATTCTGGAAATCGGCGTGGACAACGTCGGTGCCTTTATTGCCGAGCCGATCCAGGGCGCCGGCGGCGTGATCATTCCGCCAGACACCTACTGGCCGCGCATCAAGGAAATCCTCGCCAAGTACGACATCCTGTTCGTGGCGGACGAAGTGATCTGTGGTTTCGGCCGCACCGGTGAGTGGTTCGGTACCGATTTCTACGGCCTCAAACCCGACATGATGACCATCGCCAAAGGCCTGACCTCCGGCTACATCCCGATGGGTGGCCTGATCGTGCGTGACGAAGTGGTCGCGGTGCTCAACGAAGGCGGCGATTTCAACCACGGTTTCACTTATTCCGGGCACCCGGTAGCCGCTGCGGTGGCACTGGAAAACATCCGCATCCTGCGCGAAGAAAAAATTATCGAGCGCGTTCATGCAGAAACGGCACCCTATTTGCAAAAGCGTCTACGGGAACTGAACGATCATCCGTTGGTGGGGGAAGTGCGTGGTGTCGGTCTGTTGGGGGCCATCGAACTGGTTCAGGACAAGGCCACTCGCAAGCGTTACGAAGGCAAGGGCGTTGGCATGATCTGCCGCACGTTCTGCTTCGACAACGGCCTGATCATGCGCGCCGTGGGCGACACCATGATCATTGCTCCGCCGCTGGTGATTACCAAGGCTGAAATCGATGAGCTGGTGACCAAGGCACGCAAGTGCCTGGACCTGACCCTGAGTGCGCTGCAGGGCTAAGTGCTAGGCTCTGGGCGGGAGTCATGAAACTTTCGCTCAGAGCAGTTCTAAAGGGAGGCCTTTCCTTGAAAGACCGCCTCGGATCTTGCCAGACTAGCCGCGGTTCCAGTTGTCCGGGTTCGGCCACTGAACAAAGTGGTTCTAAAAAGAAAAATTTGGAGCATTACGCATGAAGGCATTAGGAAAAAAGCTTGCTGGCAAGACTCTCCTCGCCATGTCCCTGATGGGCATGATGGCGGGTGCGGTACAGGCGGACGACAAGGTGTTGCACGTCTATAACTGGTCCGACTACATCGCTCCGGACACCATCAAGAAGTTCGAAACCGAGTCTGGCATCAAAGTCGTCTACGACGTATTCGACAGTAATGAAACCCTGGAAGCCAAGTTGCTGGCAGGCAAGTCCGGCTACGACATCGTCGTACCGTCGAACAACTTCCTGGCCAAGCAGATCAAGGCTGGCGTTTACCAGAAGCTGGACAAGTCCAAGCTGCCTAACTGGAAGAACCTGAACACTGACCTGCTCAAAGCGGTGTCGGTGAGCGACCCGGGCAACGAGCATGCTTTCCCGTACATGTGGGGTTCGATCGGTATCGGCTTCAACGCCGAGAAGGTCAAGGCTGCACTGGGTGCCGATGCGCCGACCAACTCCTGGGACCTGCTGTTCAAACCTGAAAACGCCGCCAAGTTGAAGTCGTGCGGTATCAGTTTCCTCGATTCGCCAACCGAGATGATTCCGGTGGCGTTGCACTACCTGGGCTATCCAACCGACAGCCAGGACAAAAAACAACTGGCCGAAGCTGAAGCACTGTTCCTGAAGATTCGTCCTTCGGTGGGCTACTTCCACTCGTCCAAGTACATCTCCGACCTGGCCAACGGCAACATCTGCGTGGCCGTGGGTTACTCGGGTGATATCTACCAGGCCAAGTCCCGTGCGGCTGAAGCCGGTGACAAGGTAAAAGTCAGCTACAACATTCCGAAAGAAGGTGCCGGCAGCTTCTACGACATGGTCGCCATCCCTAAAGATGCCGAAAACGTCGAAGGCGCCTACAAGTTCATGACCTTCCTGCAGAAGCCGGAAATCATGGCCGAAATCACCAACGCCGTACGCTTCCCGAACGGTAACGCGGCCGCCACTGCATTGGTTGATAAAGAAATCACTGCCGACCCGGGCATCTACCCGCCGGCAGACGTGCTGGCCAAGCTGTACGCGATTGCAGACTTGCCGGCCGCGACCCAGCGGATCATGACCCGCAGCTGGACCAAGATCAAATCGGGTAAATAAGTAAAACCCTGTAGCAGCTGCCGAAGGCTGCGTTGAGGTCCGAAGGACCTCCGCTTTTTCAACAGCACAACTGCTCCGCAGTTGAACGCAGCCTGCGGCAGCTGCTACAGATCTTCATAAAGTTTGCTGGAACGGTTTTTCGAGGGTAAGTTGCGCGCCGGTTTTGTTGCTGGGCAGCCATGCCTGTCATGTAACGCGGGGCAACTTGGGCCCAACTAATTTTTGAGGACCTCCACTTGCCTATTTTTTCTTTGTTGCGCAATGCCATGCTGGTCGGCGCCGGGCTGACACTCGCTGTCAGTGTCCAGGCGGCCGGCACTGTGCATATTTATAACTGGTCGGACTACATCGGTGCGACCACCCTGGCCGACTTCCAGAAAGAGACCGGCATCAAACCGGTTTATGACGTCTTCGACTCCAACGAAACCCTGGAAGGCAAGTTGCTGGCCGGGCGTACCGGATATGACGTGGTCGTGCCGTCCAACCACTTCCTCGGCAAGCAGATCAAGGCGGGCGCTTTCCAGAAGCTCGACAAGTCGAAGCTGCCGGACTATGCCAACCTCGACCCGGTATTGCTCAAGCGTCTTGAGCAAAACGATCCGGGTAACCTGTACGCCGTGCCGTATCTGTGGGGCACCAACGGCATCGGTTACAACGTCGACAAGATCAAGGCTGTACTGGGCGTCGACAAGATCGATTCCTGGGCTGTGGTATTCGAACCGGAGAACATCAAGAAGCTGCACGCTTGCGGCGTGGCGTTTCTCGATTCCGCCGATGAAATGATGCCGACCGTCCTCAACTACATGGGCCTCAACGCCAACAGCACCAACCCCGAAGATTACAAAAAGGCCGAAGCCAAGTTGCTGGCGGTGCGCCCTTACGTGACGTACTTCCACTCCTCCAAATACATCGCGGACCTCGCCAACGGCGACATCTGCATCGCCATCGGTTTCTCCGGCGACATGTTCCAGGCCAAGGCCCGCGCGGAAGAAGCCGGCAAGGGCATGAACATCGCCTACTTGATTCCGAAAGAGGGCGGCGCGCTCTGGTTCGACATGCTGGCGATCCCCAAGGATGCGGCCAACGTCAAAGAGGCCCACGCCTTCATCAACTATTTGTTGAAGCCCGAGGTGATCGCACAGGTCAGTGATTCCGTTGGCTATGCGAACCCCAACCCTGGCTCGGACAAATTGATGGAACAGTCCATCCGCACCGACGAGTCGGTTTATCCACCGCAAGCCGTCCTCGACAAGACTTACGTGTCCGTTGAGTTACCACCAAACATTCAACGTTTGATGACCCGCAGCTGGACCAAGGTCAAGACGGGTAAATAGCGACAAGGCTCAAACTATCCAAAGTTCGCTCACCTTGAGCGAACTGCACTCTTTTTTTTCTGGGAGTTTCGTAAATGGCAGTTGCCTCCGGCGCCTATAAGAAAGCCCTCGAGGGCGACCAGACACCTAAACAGGTGTTGGTCAAAATCGACCGGGTCACGAAGAAGTTCGACGAGACGATTGCCGTGGACGATGTGTCCCTGGAAATCAAGAAAGGCGAGATTTTCGCCCTGCTCGGCGGTTCGGGATCGGGCAAATCCACGTTGCTGCGCATGCTCGCAGGCTTCGAACGGCCCACGGAGGGGCGCATTTTCCTCGATGGCGTAGACATCACTGACATGCCGCCGTATGAGCGGCCGATCAACATGATGTTCCAGTCCTACGCCTTGTTCCCGCACATGACCGTGGCGCAGAACATCGCCTTCGGCCTCAAGCAGGACAAAATCCCCGCCGCTGAAGTCGATGCGCGTGTGGCCGACATGCTCAAGCTGGTGCAGATGACCCAGTACGCCAAGCGCAAGCCGCATCAGTTGTCCGGTGGCCAGCGTCAGCGTGTGGCCCTGGCGCGTTCCCTGGCCAAGCGGCCGAAGCTGTTGCTGCTCGACGAACCGATGGGTGCGCTGGACAAGAAACTGCGCTCGCAAATGCAGCTGGAGCTGGTCGAGATCATCGAACGCGTTGGCGTTACCTGCGTCATGGTGACCCACGACCAGGAAGAAGCCATGACCATGGCCGAGCGCATCGCGATCATGCACCTGGGCTGGATCGCCCAGATCGGCAGCCCGATCGACATCTACGAAACCCCGACCAGCCGGCTGGTCTGCGAGTTCATCGGCAACGTCAACATCTTCGACGGTGAAGTGATCGACGACGCCGAAGGCTACGCGACCATTACCTGCAAGGACCTGGATCGCCAGATCTACGTCGGTCACGGCATCAGCACCTCGGTGCAGGACAAATCCGTGACCTACGCGATCCGTCCGGAAAAACTGCTGGTGACGCCGACCATGCCGACCTGCGAATACAACTGGTCCAGCGGCAAGGTGCACGACATCGCCTATCTGGGCGGGCACTCGGTGTTCTACGTCGAACTGCCGAGCGGCAAGATCGTCCAGTCTTTCGTCGCCAACGCCGAACGTCGTGGCCAGCGCCCAACCTGGGGTGACCAGGTTTACGTGTACTGGGAAGACGACAGCGGCGTGGTACTTCGCTCATGAACATGCGCAAATTCAAACGCCGCCTCAATCGAATAATTCCCGGTGGCCGCCAACTGGTCATCGGGGTTCCGTTCATCTGGCTGTTCCTGTTCTTCATGTTGCCGTTCTTCATCGTTCTGAAGATCAGCTTCGCCGAAGCCGACGTGGCCATTCCGCCGTACACCGAGATCTACAGCTTCATCGACCAGAAGCTCCAGGTGCTGCTTAACCTGGGCAACTACGCGATGCTGGCCGGTGATGAGCTGTACATCGCCGCCTACCTCGGCTCGCTGAAGATGGCGCTGATCAGCACCGTCCTCTGTCTGCTGATCGGCTACCCGATGGCCTACGCCATTGCCAGTGCCCGTAAAGAGATGCAAACGGTGCTGGTGCTGCTGATCATGATGCCGACCTGGACCGCGATCCTGATCCGCGTGTATGCGTGGATGGGCATCCTCAGCAACAACGGTCTGCTCAATGGTTTCCTGATGACCATGGGCTGGATCGACGAGCCGTTGCAGATCCTCAACACCAACCTGGCGGTGTATATCGGCGTGGTTTATTCGTACCTGCCGTTCATGATCCTGCCGCTCTACGCCAACCTGGTGAAGCACGACAACAGTCTGCTGGAAGCCGCATCGGACCTGGGTTCGAGCACCTTCAACAGCTTCTGGAAGATCACCATTCCGCTGTCCAAGAACGGTATCGTCGCCGGCTGCATGCTGGTGTTCATTCCGGTCGTGGGTGAGTTCGTGATCCCGGAACTGCTCGGCGGTCCGGAAACCCTGATGATCGGTAAAGTGCTGTGGCAAGAGTTCTTCAACAACCGCGACTGGCCGGTGGCGTCTGCCCTGGCAGTGGTGATGTTGCTGATCCTGATTGTGCCAATCATCCTGTTCAACCGTAGTCAGGCCAAAGAAATGGAGGGCAAGGAATGAAGCGCTTCCGTTTCTCGAGTTTCATGCTGGTAGCCGGTTTGCTGTTCATCTACGCGCCGATGCTGATCCTGGTGATCTACTCATTCAACGCCTCGAAACTGGTGACGGTGTGGGGCGGTTGGTCGATCAAGTGGTACGTCGGGTTGATGGACAACACCCAACTGATGGGCTCGGTGGTGCGCTCGCTGGAAATCGCCTGCTACACGGCGGTGGCGGCGGTGGCACTGGGTACATTGGCGGCCTTCGTCCTGACCCGTATCACCCACTTCAAGGGTCGCACGCTGTTCGGTGGCCTGGTCACCGCGCCGCTGGTAATGCCCGAAGTGATTACCGGTCTGTCGCTGTTGCTGCTGTTCGTGGCCATGGCGCAGATGATCGGTTGGCCACAGGAGCGCGGCATCGTCACCATCTGGATCGCCCACACAACGTTCTGTGCGGCGTATGTGGCGGTGGTGGTGTCGGCGCGGTTGCGTGAGCTGGACCTGTCCATCGAAGAGGCAGCCATGGACCTCGGTGCGCGGCCGTGGAAGGTGTTCTTCCTGATCACCATCCCGATGATCGCGCCTTCCCTGGGGGCCGGCGGCATGATGTCGTTCGCCCTGTCCCTGGATGACCTGGTGTTGGCGAGCTTCGTGTCGGGCCCGGGTTCCACGACCCTGCCGATGGAAGTGTTCTCGGCGGTGCGTCTGGGGGTTAAACCCGAGATCAACGCCGTGGCCAGCCTGATTCTGCTGGCGGTATCGCTGATGACCTTCCTGGTCTGGTTCTTCAGCCGCCGTGCCGAAGAAGCGCGCAAGCGTGCGATCCAGCAAGCGATCGAAGAAAGCGCTGCCGACTCCTGGAAACAACCGGACGTGCGTCGCGCGCAGGCGCCGGAAGCGGCTTAAAGGTTGGCCACAGATTCGTGATCAACCCGGTACCAATGTGGGAGTGAGCCTGCTCGCGATAGCGGTATTACAGTCACCATCACTGGTGGCTGTAATGGCCTCATCGCGAGCAGGCTCGCTCCCACAGGTTTTTAGGAAACCCAGGGAGATTTGCGGATGATCTCGACAAAGTTCATCGGCTTGAACCCCGGCTCGCTGTCCACCAGCACATCCGCGTTCACCGTGCCGAACGTGGTGTCCGGCTTGTGTTTGAAGCCATTGGCGAACGCACACAGAATGCATTCCTTGAACCCTTCGCCCCGTGGATGCGCATGCACCACCGCTTCCCGCTGCACCGTGGAAAACGCGGCGTAGTCGATGCCCAGCACATCCATTTCCACACCGGCCGTGACCAGCGCAACGTTAGGCCGCAAGTGTTGCGGCACGCCCGGCGTGGTGTGCAGGGCAATCGACAGCCACACCTGCTCGATATCGCCATCCGACAAACCATAAGGCTTGAGGAACGCTTTGGCGGCGTTGGCGCTATCGACTTCGAAGCGCTCGGCGTCCGTGCGATGACCTTCCACCAGGCCCAGGTCATGGAACATGGCGCCGACGTAGAGCATTTCCGGATCGTAGGCCAACTGCTTGCGCTCACCGCTCAGGGCGCCGAACAGAAACACCCGACGCGAGTGGTGGAAAAGCAGGTCTGACTCGGCGTCGCGAATGTATTCAGTGGTGGCCCTGGCCAACGCGCTGTCGGGGATTTTGATACCGGCAATGTTGCTGCTCATAGTGCTTTCCTCTTGGGGAACGCCGTGGCGGCGCTGATGGAGCAAGTCTGTTCCCGCCTCCCCAACCGGACAATCGATCCATGGCTGCGATCCCGGCCAATGAGCAGGCATATCGCGCCAACCTCGCTTGTTGCGCCCGGATTGGCTAGGGTTGACGCAGATAACCCGGGTTGTACGCATGCCCTGTAGCAGCTGCCGAGCCTGCGAGGCTGCGTTCGGCTGCGGAGCAGTCGTAAAATCAGACGCCTCGGTATTCCAGACAAACCGCATGCACAGGGTTTACGACTGCTCCGCAGCCGAACGCAGCCTCGCAGCCTCGCAGGCTCGGCAGCTGCTACGGATCGTGTGATGGCTCACATTTGAGGCGATTCCTGCCATGAGTAAAACCGTTGCCATCGTGGTGTTCGCAGGCGTCCAGTCGCTGGACGTCACCGGTCCCATGGATGTGTTTTCCGAAGCCAACCGTTTTCTCGAACCGCAAGACCATTACCGCTTGGAGGTGATCGGTGTCGAGCGCGGGGTGATGCCGTGCTCCAACGGTTTGTCACTCAATGCCCATCGGCATTTCAGCGAAGCGCTGGACGCTTATGATTTGCTGCTGGTGGCCGGCGGGCCGCAGTTGCCGTTCCTGGATTTTGGCGCGGCATTCGATGCCTGGTTGCGTGATGCCAGCGCGTTGGCGCAACGGTTTGGCTCGATCTGCAACGGCGCATTCATGCTGGCCCGCGCCGGATTGCTCGAGGGGCGGACAGTCACCACCCACTGGGGCGATGCAGCGGCGCTGGCCGCGTTGTGCCCCTCGACTCAGGTTGAAGCCGATCGCCTCTACGTTCAGGACGACGAGCTCTTCACCTCGGCCGGGGTGACGGCAGGGATCGATTTGTCGCTGTACTTGCTGGCGCAGGACCACGGACCGGAAGTGGCGTTGAGCGTGGCCAAGCGGCTGGTGGTGTTCACCCAGCGCTCGGGCGGGCAATCGCAGTTCAGTCCGTTTCTCACGCCGCACGCCGAACCGACGTCGGCGGTGGCGCTGGTGCAGCTTTACGTCCTGGCCAACCTCTCCGGTGACTTGGCCATTGCCGATCTGGCGAACGCGGCCAACATGAGCGCGCGCAACTTTTCCCGGGTGTTCGCCAAGGAAGCGAAAATCACCCCGGCGGAATTCGTCGAGCGGGCGAGGGTGGATGCGGCGCGGGTGCTGCTTGAAAGCACCCATTCGCCGCTCAAGACGGTGGCGTATCAGTGCGGATTTCGCGATGCCCAGCATATGCGCACGGTGTTCAATCGCAGGTTGGGAGTGACACCGCAGCAGTTCAGGCTGAATTTTGCGGCGATGGTTTGAGCAGGAATTTGTGTTGTCCTTGAGGGCCTCTTCGCGGGCAAGCCTCGCTCCTACAGGGGTATGCGGTCATCTGTAGGAGCGAGGCTTGCCCGCGAAGGCGTCAGCCCAGGCAACCAAAATCTACGGCGCAGCCCGCGCCGGCAAAAACTTCAATGTACTGCGCGTATTGGCCGTGACTTCTTCGTCATTGAAATGCGCCTCGTAGTAAATCCCTTCGACATACGCCTCAGCCTGATCGTCGTAGTGGTTGTTAAACGGCACGCCGCTCTGGCCGACCGGGTTGATAGTCAGGCTGTGGGCCGGGTCGGCGAAGTCGATCAGCCGCCGCGTCGACGGACCATAAGTCACGGGCCACGGTGCCGGGCCGATTTTGGCCGAGAGGTTGTTCGGCACCTCGTGAGTGCCGGGCGCCGCGAACGGGCCGACGTTGAAGATCCGGTCCAGCGGCTTCTGCATGCCCAATGGATGACCATGGGTCAGGGTGTGCGCCTTGCCCCACTGCCATTGCGCGAAGTCAGCGCCAAGGGTGGTCTTGAGATGGGCGATGCTCGCTTGCCAGGCCACCTTCACCGTGTCGGCCCGGGTTTCCTTGCCGAGGGTGTTGCGGTTGTCCCACCACGGCGAGTCGGCAGTCGCGGCCAGGCGTGGCAGCGCAGCGTCGATCACGCGGGTCGAGAGCAGGATTTCGAAAAAGTCATTGCCCAGCTCATCGTGCATTGTCGCGTCGGCCAGGTTGAACAGGAACTGGTTGAACAGCGTGGCGCTGGTGGAATCCAGCGGGTAGTCGCCTTTCCATTGCGCCAGTTGCTCCACCAGTTTCAGCTCGGCGGGATCGCTGACCACTTCACGCAGCACCGGCAGTAGCGGCGCCAATAGACGCGGGCCGTAGGCGGTGGTGGTGCCCAGTTGCAGCTTCTGGTTCGCCTCGTTGTCCCACTTCACGTTCTTGTCGCTGAGCTGGCGATTGAGTTGCTGGCCACGATCGGCGAGGTTGTAGTAGCCGGGAATCTCCATGCCGGTCGGCGACACGGGCTGGAAGTTGGCCGAGACGATGTAGCCGCGCGCCGGGTTCTCTTCCTGCGGGTTGGCGCTGAACGGGTAGAAACCTTCCTTGTCCGCCTGATGGGTGCTGCCGTCGAGGATGAATCCGGGTTTCACTCCGGCGGGGCGTTTCGGTAGCAGCGCCGAGGCCCACCAGCCGATGTCACCTTTGGCGTTGGCGTAAACGATGTTCAACCCCGGTGCCTGAACCTTGGCCGCTGCGGCGCGAGCCTTGGCCAGAGTGTCGGCGCGATTGAGTTGGTAGAAACCCTCGAGGATCGGGTTCGGCGTTTCAAGGAACGCCCACCACATGGCCACCGGCGTCTTGCCGGCGGCGGTGCCGAGTGCATCGTTGATGATCGGGCCGTGGGGCGACTGGCGCAGCGTCAGGGAGACCGGCGCCTGGCCCTTCACCGCGATCTGTTGCTCGGTGTTGACCATGTCGACCCAATTGCCGCGATACCAGACCTGGTTCGGGTTGTCCGGGTTGACCTTCTCGGCGATCAGGTCGAGGTCGTCGTTCTGGAACATCGTCAGGCTCCAGCCGAAATCCAGGTTGTGGCCGAGAAAGGCAAACGGCACCAGTGCTTGATGATGGCCGTACAGGTCGAAGCCCGGCGCCGACAATTGCGCCTCGTACCACACCGACGGCACCGAGAAGCGAATGTGCGGGTCACCAGCCAGCAACGGTTTGGTGCTTTTGCTGCGGTTGCCGGAAATCACCCAGGCGTTGCTGCCTTCGAATTGCGGCAGGCCGTTGTCGGCCAACGCTTGTTCGCTCAGGCGGGCGAGGGCGTTCAGGTCTTTCCAGTCATCGGCGGCGAGGGTGGGGCCGGGTGTTGAACGGGATTTGGCCAATACACCGTTGGGCTGCCAGTCGAGGTCGAAAATGTTCAGATACTCGGCGCCCAACTGGTCGCGCACAAACGTCAGTAACGGTTCGGTGCGAAACGCGGCGGCAAAACTGTAGGCCATGTAACCGGCGACGCTGATGCTGTCTTCGGCGGTGAAAGGGCGCTTGTGGATGCCCAGCACGTCGAACTCCATGGGCGCCGCGTGAGTGTCTTGATATTGATTGATGCCATCCAGATAGGCTTCCAGCGCTTTCCACGCCGGTGACTGACGATCCAGCGCGGCCACGTAGCTCTCGGCGCGTTCGCGTATGCGCAGGCTGCGGAACAGTTTGTCGGTGTCGACCAGTTTCGGGCCGAGGATTTCTGCCAGCTCGCCCCGGGCGAGGCGGCGCATGGCTTCCATCTGGAACAAGCGGTCCTGGGCCTGCACGTAGCCGAGGGTCCGGTAGAGGTCGATCTCGTTTTCGGCGCGGATATGCGGCACGCCGCGCTCGTCGTAGCGCACGGTCACCGAACCCTGAAGGTGCTGCAACTCCACTTGGCCCTGGCGCGTCGGCTGCTTGATGTACACGTACCCGCCGACCCCGATGACGAGCGTGACGATCAGCAATACCAGTACGGTCAGGACGCGTTTCATGGTGACTCCTTGTTCTTCGGGATTGCCGCCCGTGCGGGCTGCAAACATGTAGCACAGACCTCCTGTGCCGGGCATCGCGGTCCTGGAAAAGTCAGGATTGCCTTACTTCACTTCCTCCGGCCAAGGGCAGTAGCAACCGACCGCCAGCGTATGGGTGGCGCCCACCGCCCGACCTTCGCTGAGTGCTTGCAGGATGGGTTCGATAAAGCTGTTGTTCGAATTGCAGGTCAGGCCTTCGCTGTACGGACCGAAATACGCCAGTTTGCCGCTGCGGTCCCAGATCGCCACAGCCGGGCTGGCGGGGATCTGTTCGGAACCCGGGAGCACGGTGATGGTTTTCAGGCTGCTCAAAGTGCTGGGCAACTGACCGTGGCTGCCGGGTTTTTGTACCGCGTAAAACTCCACGCCTTGCGGCACGTAGTGCTCAACCAGTTCGGTCAGGTGTTGTTGGTTGCCGACATTGCACGGGCAGGCGGGATCCCAGAAGTGCACCAGGCGAATGGCGCCGGGGCCGGCGAGGTCGTCGGGCAGGCGCAGCGGATCGCCGGAAAATACCGCGGTGTGTGAACTGAAGGCGCGCAGGTAGCGCCCCTGAAACCAGTCATAAGCCGCCCACAAGACGCCGGCGCACACGAGGGCGAGCAGGCTGGCAAGCAGTGTGGTGCGGTAGGCCGGACGCATGGATTTCAATCCTCGAAGGTCGGCTAGCTTGCCATGCTTGCCGCGACAGATGAATATCGCAGGCCCATAAAGTCTGTTTAGCGCTCTGGATTAGCCCATGTCTGCCACTTTCGACCCCGATCATTTGCGTGCCAGCCTGCGGCCACTGGCCGAGTGGCAGCCGCTTTCGGTGGAGGCGCTGGCCTATCAGCGATTTTACGGGCTGGATTTTCCGGGGCGAACCCAGCGCAGCGGGTTGGGGCGTTTCGAGGTCGATGGCTATGAAGTGGTCAGTCAGGTCTGGTGGCCTGAGCAGGCGAAGGCGACGCTGTTTCTTTTCCACGGCTTCTACGACCACACCGGGCTCTACCGGCATGTGATCGAGTGGGCGCTGGATCAGGGCTTTGCGGTGATTGCCTGCGACTTGCCCGGGCATGGTCTGTCCAGCGGTGAACGGGCGAGCATCAAGGATTTCGCCGAGTATCAGCACACGCTGGAAGGGTTGCTTGCCGAGGCGCAGTCGCTGGACCTTCCGCAGCCGTGGCATCTGTGCGGGCAGAGTACCGGCGGAGCAATCGTGATCGATCACGTGCTCAATCAAGGCGCGAACAGTCCGGCGCAAGGCCAGGTGATTCTGTTGTCACCGCTGGTGCGGCCGCGCGCCTGGGGCTGGTCGCAGCTCAGTTATTACCTGCTCAAGCCCTTCGTGAAAGGCATCGCCCGGCGCTTCAGCGAGAACTCCAACGACCCTGACTTCTTGCCGTTCCTGCAAGCCGATCCATTGCAACCGCTGCGATTACCGACGGCCTGGGTTGGCGCATTGGCGCGGTGGATCAAGCGAATCGAGGCGGCGCCGAACAGTCCACGGCAACCGCTGATTGTGCAGGGGCAGGCGGACATGACGGTGGATTGGGAGCATAACCTTGAGGTGTTGAAGGCCAAGTTCGATCGGCCGCAGGTGCTGATGTTGCCGGAGGCGCGGCATCATTTGGCGAATGAGACGGTGGAGATGCGGCGGGAGTATTTCGGGTTTTTGAGTAAGCGGATCAAAGGCCGGAATCTTTAGCGACCGTTAGGGCCCCATCGCGGGCAAGCCCGCTCCCACAGGTTTTGTGATCGACGCATTTCATGTGGGAGCGGGCTTGCCCGCGATGGCGGTGTATCAGACGCCGAAGATTACTGGCTGAGGTTCGAGGTGCTTTGCCCCACTGCCAACCCCGCCCGAATCGCCGCCAGCGCTGCCTGGTAATACGCCTTGCCCTCGGTGGACTCGGCAAACGTGGCGAACTCTTCCAGCTCTTCATCCGACAAGTCGCGATAGACGTACAGCAACGTGTTGTTCAGATCAGCCCCGATCTGGTCCATCAAGCGCTGGCGCTGTCCGTTCAACATGCCCTGCGCCTGTCCACCACCGAGCAAACCGGGGATCATCGAACTCAGGCTGTCAGCCGCAACACCGGCAATCGCCAGGCTGACTTCCGCGCCAGCCTCGCGAGCGGGCAGGGCCTGGGCCAGATGACCGATGATCAGCATGCGGCTGTCGCTGGCTTGAATCTTCGGCAGACCCTTGGCGTTTTTCGCCAGCTGATCGCGACGGGTCGCCAGCAATTCGGCGGCGACGATTTTCTTGCCCAGGGGCGATTGAAAGAAGGCCAGTGCGGGTTTTGGGTCGGAGAGGCTTTTGCGCAATTGCGCTTCGGCGCGTTGGTCCACGGCCTGGGGGGCAAAACGTTGATTGCTGTTGTTCACCAGGGCCTGAAACACTGCCGGCGGCAGGCTGTTCTGGTAGCGCTGCTGGGCGGCTGAAAGGGCGTCGTTAAAATGCGCGCGCTGATCTGGCCAACCGGCGACCTTGTACAACTGGTCGTGGCCGTCTGCCCAAGCGGGCAAAACACAGAGCATCAGCAGTGAAAAAAGCAAACGGCGCATAGGGACTCCTGTCAGCAGGCGACTATTCTCCGTGCGGCTTCCGTACTTGTCGAGAATTCGTATCAGTAATCCGACAAATCCTCCGCTGCGCGGCTCTGTCGGATTTGCAGGCACAGGCATACTATGCGCGCCATGCAAATATCCTCTGATCACCCGCTGCTGTTACGTATCGTCGACGACCTGGCCGAGCGCGGCTGGTCGCAGCAGAATATTTTCCTGCCTCTGGGTCTGACCCGGGAACTGGCGGCTGAGTGCCGTAAACGTGCAGCCGAGGGCGAATTGGCCCCGGCGGCCGTGGGGCGGGGGCCGACATCGGAGATTCGCGAGGGGATTCGCGGCGACCACATCCAGTGGATCGAACCCGGCCAGGCGTTGGCGTGCGACAGTTACCTGGGTTTGATGGACAGCCTGCGTGAGGCAATGAATCGCGGCTTGTATCTGGGCCTGGAAGATTTCGAAAGCCATTTCGCGCTGTACCCGCCCGGTGCTTTTTACCTCAAGCATGTCGATCGTTTTCGTGACGACGACCGGCGCATGGTCTCGGCGGTGATCTACCTCAATGACGCCTGGCTGCCCGAGCACGGTGGCCAGTTGCGCATGTACCTGAATGAAGGCATCGAACACGACGTGGTGCCCACCGGCGGATGCCTGGTGGTGTTTTTGTCGGGCGAGGTGCCCCACGAAGTCCTGCCCGCGACCCGGGATCGCCTGTCGTTGACGGGCTGGTTCCGGCGTCGTGGTAACGAGCCGTTCTGATCATGCAAAAAATTCTGGTAAGCCGCTGCCTGCTCGGCCACCGCGTGCGTTACGACGGCGGGGCGAGCGGGCCGTTCGATCAGCTTCAACAATGGCTTGATGAAGGCCGGGTGGTGCCGCTGTGTCCGGAAGTGGCCGGTGGTTTGCCGACGCCCAGGGCCGCGGCGGAGATACCGGGCGGGCAGGGTGGTGAAGTGCTGGATGGCCAGGCTTCGGTCATGACAACCGAGGGCGAGGATGTCAGTGCGCAGTTTCTGTCGGGGGCTTATCAGGCGTTGGAGTTGGTGCGACAGCACGGTATCCGGATTGCGGTGCTCAAGGCCAACAGCCCTTCCTGCGGGAATGTGCTGACGTATGACGGAAGCTTCAGCGGTGTGAAGGTCAGTGGTGAAGGGGTGACGGCGGCGTTGCTCAAGCGCAATGGGGTTCAGGTCTTCAGTGAGCTGGAGTTGGTTGAGGCAGCGGTGGCTTTGGGGGCTTTGGGTTGATCCAGAATTCATCCCCTCACCCTAACCCTCTCCCAAGGGGCGAGGGGACTGACCGAGGTGTCAGACGCTATCCATCGACCTGAAAGATCGAGTCGATTATGGATTCAATACAAAACTCTCAGGTCGCAAATTTTCTTCAAATTTCCACAGTCAGTCCCCTCGCCCCCCTGGGGAGAGGGTTAGGGTGAGGGGTGGATCCAGAGGCCGACAACTTCTAAGGCTTGGGCGCCACACTCGTATCCGCCCCAAACCACTTCTGCTCCAGCGCCTCCAGTCGTCCATCCGCCTTGATCCGTGCCAACGCACTCTCCAGGCTGGCGTGAAACGCCGGATTACCCTTCTGAAACGGAATCGCCAGGTCCACAGCCGGGGCGGCTTTCGGCTTTTCTTCTGTCAGCGACTGCACCAGCAGGATTGAACGCGGCTCTTCTTCTTTCTGCGCGATCAATTGCGCATTGGTGTGAATGTAAGGCTCGGTGAAGTCGAAACGATCCTTCAGTTCCGGGGTCATTGCTATGTGGTTGATGGCGATATCGTATTTGCCGGTTTCAACACCGGGCAACAGATCGGTGGAATCAGTGACGACAAAGTCGGCGCGCACATCCAGTTCGTTGGCCAGCATTTGCCCCAACTCGACTTCGAAGCCAGTGAGTTTGCCGTCGTCCTTGAAATTGAAGGGCGGTGTATTAGCCTCGATAGCAATGCGCAGTTCGCCACGATCGAAGACATCGTCAATCAGTTCGGCATGAGCCAAAGGGCTCAAAAGGGGTAGCAGGCAGATCAGGCCAGGCAAAAAGCGCATGGTCACTCCTTTGAATTCATTATTGCGATGCGCTGGTTCAGGCTCGCTTTGCTATGGTTGTCGAGATCCTTCGACAACGAATGGCCGTGAAGTTGTCTCGGCCACGCGGATTTTACGGAAAAACTGGAGAAGAGAATGAAAACGTTTATGTCACGAGCAGCATTGGCTGGCCTATTGATGGGCGTTTCGGTGCTGGCCAGTGCTGCAACACCGGCCCCCAAAGGCGCCGAAGTGTCCATCGTTTCTCCTGAAGATGGTGGAACTGTCCCGCAAACTTTCAAAATCAAATTCGCTGTTGAGAACGTTGCGTTGGCGCCAGCGGGCGATACCACCAAGAACACTGGCCACCACCATTTGCTGGTCGATGCCAAGGAGGTAGTGGCAGCAGGGGCAGTCATCCCGGCAGATGCCAATCACGTTCATTTCGGCAAGGCGCAGACAGAAACCGAGCTGACGCTGACACCAGGCAAGCACACCTTGCAGTTGGAGTTGGGCGACATGAACCATATGGCCTTCGATCCACCGATCGTGTCAGAGAAAATCACCGTCAACGTTAAATGACAGTGTAGTACCCATGAAAAAGGAGCCCCGAAGGGCTCCTTTTTTTGTCGCTCAAGTCGCTATCAGAACAACACGCGGCAACGAATGGTGCCGTTGATGTGCTGCAGCTTCTCTTGGGCAATTTCCGAGTAATCGGCGTCGACGTCGATCACCACGTAGCCGACTTTCTCGTTGGTCTGCAGGAACTGACCGGAGATGTTGATGCCGTTTTCGGCGAAGACCTTGTTGATCTCGCTCATCACACCCGGAATGTTCTCGTGGATGTGCAGCAGGCGGTGCTTGCCAGGGTGAGCCGGCAGGGCCACTTCCGGGAAGTTCACGGACGATACCGAGGTACCGTTATCGCTGTACTTGACCAGTTTCTCTGCCACTTCCAGACCGATGTTGGCCTGCGCTTCAGCGGTGGAACCACCGATGTGCGGGGTCAGGATCACGTTGTCCAGGCCACGCAGCGGGCTTTCGAACTCTTCGTCGTTGGAGCGAGGCTCCACCGGGAATACGTCGATGGCCGCGCCGATCAGGTGCTTGTCCTTGATTGCGTCCGCCAGGGCTTGCAGTTCAACGACCGTGCCGCGAGCCGCGTTTATCAGGATGCCGCCCTTCTTGATGGCGCGGATTTCCTTCTCGCCGATCATCCACTGGGTCGCAGCGGTTTCCGGAACGTGCAGGGTGACGATGTCGGACATGCCCAGCAGATCGTGCAGGTTGCCGACCTGGGTTGCGTTGCCCAGTGGCAGCTTGGTCACGGTGTCGTAGAAGTACACCTGCATCCCTAAGCCTTCAGCCAGGACCGACAGTTGAGTACCGATCGAGCCGTAACCGACGATGCCCAGCTTCTTGCCGCGGATCTCGAAGGAGTTGGCTGCGCTCTTGATCCAGCCGCCACGGTGGCAGGAAGCGTTTTTCTCAGGAATGCCGCGCAGCAACAGGATCGCTTCTGCCAGCACCAGCTCGGCAACGGAGCGAGTGTTGGAGTACGGTGCGTTGAACACCGCGATGCCGCGTTCGCGAGCCGCGTTCAGGTCGACCTGGTTGGTGCCGATGCAGAAACAGCCGACAGCCACCAGTTTCTTCGCCTGATCGAAGATCTCTTCGGTCAGTTGAGTGCGGGAGCGAATGCCGATGAAGTGCGCATCAGCGATCTTTTCCTTCAGCTGGGCTTCCGGCAGAGAACCGGTGAGGTACTCGATGCTGGTGTAGCCCGCCGACTTGAGAACGTCGACAGCCGATTGGTGGACGCCTTCGAGAAGAAGGAACTTGATCTTGCTCTTATCGAGAGAAGTCTTGCTCATCTGCGTAAACCTGTATCCCGGAGAAAAATGGCAGGAAATGGTCAACAGATGCTGACCCCGACGGCAAGAAAGCCGTCGCCGCAGAATAGCCGTTGGGCTCTATGCTGCGGGGTCGGTATGCTAGCATACGCACCCCGCTAAACACTCATTCCTGCGACGTGAAGCGTTCTCAGGATGACCATGAATTGTTCGAGAGTTCTGTCGATGACCAATCCTGCCCTGATTGATGAGCTGAAGACCCTGGTTGAGCCTGGCAAGGTGCTGACCGACGCCGACTCCCTGAATGCTTACGGCAAGGATTGGACCAAGCATTTCGCCCCGGCCCCGACGGCCATCGTGTTTCCCAAGACCACCAAGCAGGTCCAGGCCATTGTGCGTTGGGCCAACGAGCACAAGGTGGCGCTGGTGCCTTCTGGCGGTCGCACCGGCCTGTCCGCCGCTGCCGTGGCCGCGAATGGTGAAGTGGTCGTGTCGTTCGACTACATGAACCAGATTCTCGACGTGAACATGACTGACCGCACGGCTGTGTGCCAGCCGGGCGTGGTCACCGAGCATTTGCAGAACGTCGCCGAAGAAAAAGGCCTGTACTACCCGGTGGACTTCGCTTCGGCAGGTTCGAGTCAGATTGGCGGCAATATCGGCACCAATGCCGGCGGGATCAAGGTGATTCGCTACGGCATGACCCGCAATTGGGTCGCTGGCATGAAAGTCGTCACCGGCAAAGGCGATTTGCTGGAGCTGAACCGCGACCTGATCAAGAACGCCACCGGTTACGACCTGCGCCAACTGTTCATCGGCGCCGAAGGCACCCTCGGATTTGTGGTCGAGGCAACCATGCGTCTGGACCGTGCGCCGAAAAACCTCACCGCGATGGTCCTCGGCACCGCCGATTTCGACTCGATCATGCCGGTACTGCACGCGTTCCAGAGCAAACTCGACCTGACCGCCTTCGAATTCTTCTCCGATAAAGCCCTGGCCAAGGTCATGGCCCGCGGCGACGTGCCGGCGGCGTTTGAAACCGATTGCCCGTTCTACGCGCTGCTGGAATTCGAAGCGACGACTGAAGAAGTGGCCAACCACGCCCTGGAAACCTTCGAGCACTGCGTCGAGCAGGGCTGGGTGCTGGACGGCGTGATGAGCCAGAGCGAAACCCAACTGCAAAACCTGTGGAAGCTGCGCGAGTACATCTCCGAAACCATTTCCCACTGGACGCCGTACAAGAACGACATTTCGGTCACTGTGTCGAAAGTCCCGGCTTTCCTGAAGGAAATCGACGCGATCGTCGGCGAACACTACCCGGACTTCGAAATCGTCTGGTTCGGCCACATCGGTGACGGCAACCTGCACTTGAACATCCTCAAGCCAGAAAATCTGAGCAAGGACGAGTTCTTCGCCAAGTGCGCGACCGTCAACAAGTGGGTGTTCGAAACCGTCGAGAAGTACAACGGCTCGATTTCCGCTGAACACGGCGTGGGCATGACCAAGCGCGATTACTTGACCTACAGCCGCTCGCCGGTTGAGATCGAGTACATGAAAGCGGTTAAAGCGGTGTTCGATCCGAACGGCATCATGAACCCGGGCAAAATCTTCGCTGTTTGACTTTCGAACTTAAGCGCTACGAAACAGGAGTCGGAAATGAGCTATCAGCACCAGTATGTCGACGGTACGCGTATTCACTTCCCGCTCGGGAAGGTGGTGTGCATCGGCCGCAACTACGCCGAACACGCCAAGGAACTGGACAACCCGGTGCCTACCGAGCCGCTGCTGTTCATCAAGCCGGGCAGTTGCGTGGTGCCGCTGGAAGGAAGTTTCAGCATTCCGACCGAGCGTGGCTCGGTGCATTACGAAGCGGAAATCGCGGTGTTGATCGGCAAGCCTTTGTCGACCAAACCGAGCCGTGAAGAAGTGCTGGATGCCATCTCCGGCTTCGCCCCGGCCCTGGACCTGACGTTGCGTGACAAACAGGCCGAGTTGAAATCCAAGGGCTTGCCGTGGGAAATCGCCAAGTCTTTCGATGGCGCGGCGGTGATTGCGCCGTTCGTGGCCGGCAGCACCTTTGCCGATCTGACTGACATTGGCATCCGGCTGACCATCAATGGCGAAGTGCGCCAGGATGGCAACAGCAGCGCGATGCTCAACCCGATCGTGCCGATGATCCAGCACATGGCCGGCTGCTTCTCGCTGCAGGCCGGTGACGTGATCCTGACCGGCACGCCGGTGGGCGTTGGCCCGCTGAATGTCGGTGATGAACTGGTGATCGAATTGCCGGGCGCCAGCAGCTTCACCAGCAGCGTCCGCTAACGCAACGCAAACCTTTTAGGAGCCGGCTTGCTGGCGATGGCGGTACAACATTCGATATAGATGTTGAATGTGACACCGCCATCGCCAGCAAGCCGGCTCCTACAGGGAGTTGTGTATCTGTCTCATGCAAAGCGCCACTCATGCAGGGCAATCCCGCCATTTCCCGTTTTTTTCACATCTTGTCTGGATAATTCCGCGGATTCTGGCGTCTGAGCCGGTCCCAATTGTGCTATTACCCGTAGCCTGAATTTCTGGAACGCATCCTGAATGGCCACCCGACCGCTGCCCACTGTCAAAACCGCCCGCCGCCCGCGCTTTGTCATGCGTTGGTATTCCTGGCTTTTGCTGGTGGCTGCCGCCGCATATGGCCTCGCCTTTGCGATGCATTGGGATGATCGCGGTGTGCTCTGGCTGCATGAGCGTTTTGAAAGCCCGGCCGAGCGTCAGGAAAGTATCTGGCTGCCGGATTACCGCGCGGTGATCGACGCCAAGCTGCTACCGGGCATGGAGAAGGATGAAGCGTCGGACCTGGCTTACGACCCGCAAACCAAAACCCTGTTTTCGGTCATGGGCAAAAACCCGTTCCTCGTTGAGCTGACCTTGCAGGGCGACGTCCTGCGCAAGATGCCGCTGGTGGGCTGGAGCAACCCGGAAGGCGTGACCGTGATGGGCAACGGTCTGCTGGCCATCGTCGATGAGCGTGAGCACATGCTCTCCATCGTCAAGGTCGATGCCGACACTCGCGAACTAAACCGCGATAACTTCCCTAAATATGACCTCGGCCCTTCGAAAGACCAGAACAAGGCCTTCGAAGCCATCGTCTATGACCCGCGCAATCAACAAATTCTGCTGGGTGAGGAGCGTCCGCCGGCGCTGTTCAGCTGGAAAAGCGACGGCAGCCAGATCCTCAAGGGCGACAAGCAGAAACTCGCCAATGACGAACTGGACATCCGCAACCTGTCGGGGCTGGCCATCGACCCGCGCACCGGCCACACCCTCGTGCTGTCCGCCGATTCCCACTTGCTTCTGGAACTGGACGAGAAGGGCGAGCAGGTCAGCTTCATGACCTTGCTGGGCGGCTTCAACGGCCTGAAGAAGACCATTCCGCGTGCCGAAGGCGTGACCATGGACGACGCGGGCAACTTGTACATGGTGAGTGAGCCGAACCTGTTCTACCGTTTCGAAAAGCAGAAATAGCCGCCCGAATCCAAGAGTTGTGGTCAAAGGCTACTGGCCATTAAGCTTGAATTCATACAGGCGTGATATTTCATCCGCCTGTTTCTGTTTCCGAGCTCGCCTGAATGCGCCGACTTGCCCGTCCCAAACCCCTCATTCTGATCCTGGCAGTGATTGCACTGACCGCACTGGTTGCGGTCGGCCAATACATGCGTCTGTTCGAGCGCGCCTGGTTCAACCTGCACACCCTCTGGCAACCGTTAAGCAGCGAGTCCATCGGCCTGGATCAATACCGGGTTGAGATCGAAGCCCGGGTCATCGACGGGCTGAACGACGATGTGTCGGCGCTGACCTTCGATCCGGTGCGCAAAAGCCTGTTCACCGTCACCAACAAAAACGCCGAGCTGATCGAGATGTCGCTGGACGGGCGGATCATTCGACGCATTTCGCTGGTTGGCTTCGGTGACCCTGAGGCGGTGGAGTTCATCAGCGCCGACACTTACGTGATCACCGACGAACGCGAGCAACGACTGATCAAGATTCATCTGGAGAAGGACACCACGTTCCTCGACGCGGCGGATGCCGAGCAGATGACCCTCGGTGTGCACATGAGCGGCAACAAGGGTTTCGAAGGCCTGGCCTACGATTCGGTGGGCAAGCGCCTGTTTGTCGCCAAGGAGCGCGACCCGATGCTGATCTACGAAGTGCAGGGTTTCCCGCATTACAACCCGGAGAAATCCTACGCGGTGCACGTGGTCAACAACCCCAAGCGCGATGCCGGGATGTTCGTGCGTGACCTGTCGAGCCTGCAATACGACGAGCGCAGCGGCCATTTGCTGGCGCTGTCCGACGAGTCGCGGTTGATTCTGGAACTGGATGTGGACGGGCGACCACTGAGCACCATGTCACTGAGTAAAGGGCGTCAGGGGTTGCAAAAGACCGTCCCGCAAGCAGAAGGCATCGCCATGGATGACGACGGCACGATGTACCTGGTGAGCGAGCCGAACCTGTTCTACGTCTTCAAAAAACCAGCACAACCCTGACCAACACCCCAACCTCCTGTAGGAGCCGGCTTGCTGGCGATAGCGGTTTAACAGCCAACATGGATGTTGACTGTTATGTCCTCATCGCCAGCAAGCCGGCTCCTACAAGGAGTGGCGTATTTCTTACTGAGCCCGCAGGGTTTTCACGCCTTCGCTGGTACCCAACAACAGCAAATCCGCCGGACGCGCCGCGAACAAGCCATTGGTGACCACGCCAACAATCGCGTTGATCTGCGTCTCCAGCTCCACCGGGTTGGTGATCTGCATGTTGAACACGTCGAGGATGATGTTGCCGTTGTCAGTCAGCACGCCTTCACGGTAAACCGGGTCGCCGCCCAGTTTCACCAGCGCGCGAGCCACGTGGCTGCGGGCCATCGGGATCACTTCGACCGGCAGCGGGAACGCACCGAGCACCGGCACCAGTTTGCTGCCATCGGCGATGCAGATGAAGGTCTTGGCCACGGCCGCGACAATCTTCTCGCGGGTCAGGGCTGCGCCGCCGCCCTTGATCAGGTTCAGGTGCTCGTCGCTTTCATCGGCGCCGTCGACGTAGAACTCCAGATCGCTGACGGTGTTCAGCTCATACACCGGAATACCGTGGCCCTTGAGGCGGGCGGCGGTGGCTTCAGAGCTGGCGACTGCACCATCGAACGCGCCTTTGTGCTTGGCCAGGGCATCGATAAAGCAGTTGGCGGTGGAGCCGGTGCCGACCCCGACGATGCTCTTGTCGTCGAGCTTCGGGAGGATGAAGTCGACGGCGGCCTGAGCCACTGCCTGTTTGAGTTGATCCTGGGTCATGCGGGCTCCGAGGTGCCGAAGGAGGGAACGAAAGGCCGGCATTATAGGCCTCGGGGCAGGGAAGGTCATTGCCCGATTGGCAGGTTGCTTTTGTGGCGAGGGGGCTTGCCTGTGGCGAGGGGGCTTGCCCCCGTTGGAGTGCGAAGCACTCCCCAGCATTCCTTCAGTTACACCGCATGCACTGGTTATACGACTGCTGCGCAGCCGAACGGGGGCAAGCCCCCTCGCCACAGGGATCGTGGGTAACCTTAAAACCACCTGTTTAGTGTGGTCGTCCGCCCGAAAGCCGGGTTAGACTCCTTGGCCCTGCCCAACCCGCTCAGTGATGCTTTCCGATGCTCGAACAGTACGTCAAAAAGATCCTCACCTCGCGCGTTTATGACGTTGCCGTAGAAACCCCATTGCAGACGGCCCGCCAGCTCTCCGAGCGGCTGGGCAACAGTATTTGGCTCAAGCGCGAAGACTTGCAGCCGGTGTTCTCGTTCAAGATTCGTGGCGCCTACAACAAGCTCACTCAGCTGAGCGATGAAGAACGCGCTCGCGGCGTCGTCACCGCGTCGGCGGGCAACCACGCGCAGGGCCTGGCCCTGGCGGCCAAGGTGTTGGGTGTGAAGGCCACCATCGTGATGCCCAAGACCACCCCGGAAATCAAAGTCGAAGGCGTGCGTTCGCGCGGTGGCAAAGTGGTGCTGCACGGTGATTCGTTCCCGGAAGCCCTGGCCTACTCGCTGAAACTGGTCGACGAAAAAGGCTACGTCTACATTCACCCTTATGATGATCCCCACACCATTGCCGGGCAGGGCACCGTGGCGATGGAGATTCTGCGCCAGCACCCTGGGCGTCTGGATGCGATCTTCGTCCCGGTCGGCGGTGGCGGGCTGATCGCCGGGATCGCGGCGTACGTTAAGTATTTGCGGCCTGAAATCAAAATCATCGGCGTCGAGCCGGACGATTCCAACTGCCTGCAAGTGGCGATGGCGGCCGGCGAGCGCGTGGTGCTGCCGACCGTGGGCCTCTTCGCCGACGGCGTGGCGGTGGCACAGATCGGTCAGCACACCTTTGACATCTGCAAAGACTACGTCGATGACGTCATCACCGTCAGCACCGACGAAATCTGCGCGGCGATCAAGGACATCTACGACGATACCCGCTCGATCACTGAACCTGCCGGCGCCCTGGGCGTGGCCGGGATCAAGAAGTACGTCGAACAGAACGGCGTCACCGGCCACACCTTCGTGGCCATCGACTCCGGCGCCAACGTCAACTTCGATCGCCTGCGCCATGTCGCCGAGCGCGCCGAACTGGGCGAAGGTCGCGAGGCGATCATCGCCGTGACCATCCCCGAGAAGCCGGGCAGCTTCAAGGCGTTCTGCGAAGCCATCGGCAAGCGCCAGATCACCGAATTCAACTACCGCTACAACACCGGCAGCGAAGCGCACATCTTCGTCGGCGTGCAGACGCATCCGGAAACCGACCCGCGCAGTGCGCTGATTGCCAGCCTCGGCGAGCAGGGCTTCCCGGTGCTGGACCTGACCGATAACGAACTGGCCAAGTTGCACATTCGCCACATGGTGGGCGGTCGTGCGGCCCACGTGGTCGATGAAGTGATTCTGCGCTTCGAATTTCCAGAGCGTCCGGGCGCGCTGTTCAACTTCCTCAACAAGCTCGGCGGGCGCTGGAACATCTCGATGTTCCACTACCGCAATCATGGCGCGGCGGATGGTCGCGTGGTCGCGGGGCTGCAAGTACCTCACGACGAACGTCATCTGGTTCCTGCGGCGCTTGAGGAAATCGGCTACCCGTATTGGGATGAAAGCGACAACCCGGCCTATCAGTTGTTTCTTGGCTGAGCGGCTACGCTGATGGGCAAGTCATAAGGAAATCGAACCATGGAAACGTTAACCGCCCTGAAAATGGCGCACACTGCGGCGACGGCCATATTGTTGGGCTGTGCGCTGGGCTTGGGGATATGGGTTTGGCAAACGCGGCGTAGTGGCGATGCGACTGCTGCGGTACGCACGCTGCAGCGGCCACGGGTGTTTGTCTGGCTGTTGATGGGCCTGGCATTGCTGAGCATGCCGTTTACCGGCTGGTGGATGGTGCATCTGGTGGGCTGGCCGCTGGGGCAGACCTGGTTGCTGGCGTCGAGTGTGCTTTACACCGTGGCGGCGTTGGGGTGGTTTTGGTTGTTGGTGCGGCTTAACAAGTTGCGCAAGGCGCCGGGAGGCAGCGGTAAGTTCACCTTTGCCCTCGCACTGTTCAGCTTTGTTTGTTTTGTCGCGATTGCGGGATTGATGGGCGCCAAGCCTGTTTAACGCAGAATCTGTAGCAGCTGCCGAGGTACGAGGCTGCGATGGGCTGCGAAGCGGCCCCATGGGCGGTCCTGCGGACCGCAACGCAGCCTCGTACCTCGGCAGCTGCTATGTATGGACTCGCCCCCACTGTCTACCCGCTTTTGAAAAACCGCCGCCCCGTTGCATCTATGTATTAGGCCTATTCGAGGAAGCCGTCTTCGGCTTCTGGCCAAAATTGGAAGAGCTCGTGGTATGCCGATTACAGTCAGGCCTCGAAGGCCAGTAGCAGCTTAGGCATCAATCCACGCCGGTCTTACCTGGGGTCAATTTTTTTTCAGCAAAGGGCCGGACAGTTAGTACCTCGGTGGCAGAACTCTGTCGCTCAGTGGCTCATCGTCGCTTGCTGGCCATCACCCGCCTGGCGACGATAAGTCTGGTCATTCTGTAGAAGCACCCAGACGATTCGCAGGTTGCGGTTGGCCAACCTGACCGCAGCCTCCTTACGGCCCAGTCGGCTCATCCAGCGCAACAAGCGGCGGTCATCGGGTTGCTGGGAATCAGGTCGTAGTTGTTGCAGCACGGCATGGGCTCCCTGGATCATCAGGCTGCGTAAATAAACATCGCCTCGCTTGGTCATGTCCCCCAGCCGGACCGTCTGCCCGCTGCTGTGCTGGTCAGGCACCATGCCAAAGTACGCGGCAAACTTGCGGGCATTGGGAAATCGCTCAGGCTTGGTTTCCTTGGCCACCAGTGCCGTGGCAGTGACTGGGCCGATGCCGCGCACAGTCATCAGTCGCTTCGCCGTCATGTCGGCGTTGGCGGCCACTTCCAGGCGCCCCGTCAGCACGCTGATGCGTTCGCCCAAATGGCGCCACTCGGCCAACAGTTCGTCGATCAGTTCACGCAGCACGCCCGGCACCGGCTGGGTGGCATCTTCCAGTACCCGCGGAATTTTCTGGCTGATCGCAACATCGCCCTGCGCCAAGGCCACGCCATGCTCGAGCAGCAGGCCGCGCATCTGATTGCTCACCGCCGTGCGTCGACGCACATAGCCCTGGCGGGCGCGATGCAACGCCTGCATTGCCAGCGCCGCAACGCTTTTGACCGGCACTGCGTAGATCTTTTCATCGCGACCAGCCCGCAGAATCGCCAGCGCATCGTTGCGATCATTTTTAGGCCCGCTGCGATGTGTGGCCACCAAACGGGCTGGAAGAATCCGCGCCAGATTGCCTTGGTCTTGCAGCTGCCGGGCCCAGGCTTGAGCACCCGGACCGGTCTCCATCAGAACCACGACATGAGGCGGCAACTGGCGGAGAAACGCATAAAACGCCTCGCGCGACTTGATCCGCTGCTCGTAGTGCACCTGGCCGAGGACATCCTCCCCGGCGACCTGAAAGACCTGCTTGGCCAGATCGACCGCTACGGTTGTGCAGGCCGACAAATCGGAAGAAGACAGGGATTGATCAACCGAAGTATGCTTTTTCATGGACTCGCCCTCGCTGTCGTTGGCTGTTTAGACTGCCACCGTGGCGCATTGACGCCTCGGCTTGGGCGAGTCCATCCAATTACAGGCGATATCAGTCGCGCAACGACATTACCGGCCAACCACGCTTCTCGGCTTCAGCGCGCAGATTCGGATCAGGATCGACCGCCACCGGATTCGCCACCTGCTCAAGCAGCGGCAAATCATTCATCGAGTCGCTATAGAAGTAACTGTCTTCCAGCGAATACCCAGTCTCTTCCAGCCAACGATTCAACCGCGAGACCTTGCCTTCACGGAAGCACGGAACATCGGTGCTGCGTCCGGTATATCGGCCATCGACCATCTCGCACTCGGTGGCGATCAATGTTTCAACGCCCAAACGCTCGGCAATCGGCCCGGTCACAAAACGGTTGGTCGCGGTGATGATCACCAGTTTGTCGCCAGCCTCACGATGCTTGGCCAGCAATTCAATAGCCTTGGGCAACACAATCGGTTCGATGCAATCGCGCATGTAATCCAGGTGCCATTGATCCAGCGTGGCCATCTCGGTGCGGCCGAGGACCTCCAGGCAGAAGTTCAGGTAGGCATCGTTATCCAGCTTGCCGGCCAGGTAGTCCTGATAAAACTCGTCGTTGCGTGCCTTGTAGGCGACGGCGTCGAGGAAGCCGCGTTCGCACAGGTAATCGCCCCAGGCGTGGTCACTGTCGCCGCCCAAAAGCGTGTTGTCCAAGTCGAATAAAGCCAGCCGCATTGCAGTTACTCACTGAAAAGTCTGTAGAAAGGCGTCCAGAATACGGACTTTTCACAAGAGTGCACATAAGGTAGGTCGGCTCGTTGCTGCCTTCACAACCTTTGTGGAACAATGCGGCGACATGCGTTTGCGAGGTTGTTGCCGTGATCGACCCCGATGGTTTCCGCCCCAATGTCGGGATCATTCTCACGAATGATGCCGGACAGGTGCTATGGGCTCGCCGTATCAATCAAGATGCCTGGCAGTTTCCACAGGGCGGGATCAACCCCCAGGAGACGCCGGAAGACGCCTTGTATCGCGAGTTGAACGAAGAAGTGGGTCTTGAGCGCGAAGATGTTGAAATTCTCGCCTGCACCCGGGGCTGGTTGCGCTATCGTTTGCCGCAACGTCTGGTCAGGACGCACAGCCAACCGCTGTGCATCGGCCAGAAACAGAAATGGTTTCTCCTGCGCCTGATCTCCAACGAGCAGCGGGTGCGGATGGATTTGACCGGTAAACCGGAGTTCGATGGCTGGCGCTGGGTCAGTTATTGGTATCCGTTGGGCCAGGTGGTGACATTCAAGCGCGAGGTGTATCGACGCGCTCTCAAAGAGCTTGCCCCGCGCCTTTTAACGCGCGACTGACGACGGAGTTCGACCCCGAGCCATGCTCAATACGCTGCGCAAGATCGTCCAGGAAGTTAACTCCGCCAAGGATCTCAAGGCGGCGTTGGGGATTATTGTGTTGCGCGTCAAAGAGGCCATGGGCAGCCAGGTCTGCTCGGTCTACCTGCTTGATCCTGAGACCAACCGCTTCGTGCTGATGGCCACCGAGGGCTTGAACAAGCGCTCGATCGGCAAAGTCAGCATGGCACCCAACGAAGGTCTGGTCGGCCTGGTCGGCACGCGTGAAGAACCCCTGAACCTCGAAAACGCCGCGGATCACCCGCGCTACCGTTACTTCGCCGAGACCGGTGAAGAACGCTACGCCTCCTTCCTCGGGGCGCCGATCATTCACCACCGTCGCGTCGTCGGCGTGTTGGTCATTCAGCAAAAAGAACGCCGCCAGTTCGATGAAGGTGAAGAAGCCTTCCTCGTGACCATGAGCGCACAGCTCGCCGGTGTCATCGCCCACGCCGAAGCCACCGGTTCGATCCGTGGCCTGGGCCGTCAGGGCAAAGGCATCCAGGAAGCCAAGTTCGTCGGCGTACCGGGCTCGCCGGGTGCTGCGGTCGGTACCGCGGTGGTCATGCTGCCGCCGGCCGATCTGGACGTGGTGCCCGACAAGACCATCACCGACATCGAAGCCGAGCTCGGCCTGTTCAAGACCGCCATCGAAGGCGTGCGCGCCGACATGCGCGCCTTGTCCGCCAAATTGGCCTCGCAGCTGCGCCCCGAAGAGCGGGCCTTGTTCGACGTCTACCTGATGATGCTCGCCGACGAGGCGCTGGGCAACGAAGTGACCACGGTGATCAAGACCGGTCAGTGGGCCCAGGGCGCGTTGCGCCAGGTGGTCACTGAACACGTCAACCGTTTTGAATTGATGGACGACGCCTACCTGCGTGAGCGTGCCTCGGACGTCAAGGACCTTGGCCGGCGTTTGCTGGCGTATCTGCAGGAAGAGCGCCAGCAGAATCTGGTCTACCCGGAAAAAACCATTCTGGTCAGCGAAGAACTGACGCCGGCGATGCTCGGCGAGGTGCCGGAAGGCACGCTGGTCGGTCTGGTCTCGGTCCTCGGCTCAGGTAACTCTCACGTCGCGATCCTCGCTCGGGCGATGGGCATTCCGACGGTGATGGGCCTGGTCGACCTGCCCTATGCCAAGGTCGACGGCATCGAATTGATCGTCGATGGCAATCGCGGCGAGGTCTACACCAACCCCAGCGACGTGCTGCGCAAGCAGTTCGCCGAGGTGGTGGAAGAGGAGAAACAACTGGCGCTCGGTCTTGATACCCTGCGCGACCTGCCGTGCGTGACCCTCGATGGCCACCGCATGCCGCTGTGGGTCAACACCGGCCTGCTGGCGGACGTTGCGCGTGCGCAGAAGCGTGGCGCCGAAGGCGTCGGCTTGTACCGCACAGAAGTGCCGTTCATGATCAATCAGAGGTTCCCGAGCGAAAAGGAGCAGTTGGCGATCTACCGCGAGCAACTCGCCGCGTTCCACCCGCAACCGGTGACCATGCGCAGCCTGGACATCGGCGGCGACAAGTCGCTGTCGTACTTCCCGATCAAGGAAGACAACCCGTTTCTCGGCTGGCGCGGCATTCGCGTCACTCTCGACCACCCGGAAATCTTCCTGGTGCAGACCCGCGCGATGCTCAAGGCCAGCGAAGGCCTGAACAACCTGCGGATTCTGCTGCCGATGATCTCCGGCACCCACGAACTCGAAGAAGCCCTGCACCTGATTCACCGGGCCTGGGGCGAAGTCCGCGACGAAGGCACCGACGTGCCGATGCCGCCGATTGGCGTGATGATCGAGATTCCGGCGGCTGTTTATCAGACCAAGGAGCTGGCGCGGCAAGTGGACTTCCTGTCCGTCGGCTCCAACGACCTGACCCAGTACCTGCTGGCGGTGGACCGTAACAACCCGCGGGTGGCCGACCTCTACGACTACCTGCACCCGGCGGTGCTGCAAGCTTTGCAGAACGTGGTGCGTGATGCCCACGCCGAAGGCAAGCCTGTGAGTATCTGCGGCGAGATGGCCGGTGACCCGGCGGCGGCGGTGTTGTTGATGGCGATGGGCTTCGACAGCCTGTCGATGAACGCCACTAACCTGCCGAAAGTGAAGTGGATGCTGCGTCAGGTCAACCTCAGCATGGCAAAGGAACTGCTGGCAGAACTGATGACCATCGACAACCCGCAAGTTATCCACAGCTCGCTGCAACTGGCGCTGAAGAACCTTGGGTTGGCGAAGATGGTCAATCCGGCTGCGGTCAAAGCCCTTTAAAAGGCTGATGGCCCCTTCGCGGGCAAGCCTCGCTCCTACAGGATCACGCTGTCACCTGTAGGAGCGAGGCTTGCCCGCGAAGGCGTCCTCAAATACGCCGCAAATCTAAAGTCTGATCTCCACTTCCCCCAAATGCCCGCCATACGGTCCAAAACTCCTTTCGACCATATGCCGCGTCCCATCCGCCTGAACAATCAACGCCGTACTCGCCCGCGTCCCATACGTGGGACTGGCAATAAATACACTCGACAACAACGTCTCGGTCGCCAACCCCACCCCGGTATCCGGCAACTCGGCAAACGGCGCTGTCTGCGGATCGTTCAGCAAAGCCAATAACGCCTCTGGCTGCGGATCCTCCAGCACTTCCTCCAGCGCCGCCCGCGCCTTGAGCAGTTTCGGCCACGGCGTGTCCAGACCGGCGTTCGACAACCCGTAAACCCCAGGTGGCAGCATCACCGCCTCAGACGCCCGCGCATTGAAGTGCCACAGTTCGTTGGTATTACCGATCAGCAGGTTGAACCCGGCATATTCCAGCGAACGTCTGACAACGTCGTTCAAGTAATCATCAATCGGCATATTGCCTAGAAGAAAACCCGCCACCAGTTCACCTCGCGATTTTCGCGACGGCGGCTGATGCGGATCACGGATATTGGTCAACGCAGCGAAGCGCCCGTTGGCCCCGATACCGAGCCAGGTGCCGCCGGCTTCCAGGTCGCGACCGGCATGGACCTGAGGCGCTTCGGGCCATTGCGCCAAGGGTAGGCTGGGGCGGGCATAAAATTCGTCGCGGTTGGCCGCCACGATCAGCGGCTGGGCGTGGCCCGGTCGCCAGGCGAAAACAATCAGGCACATAAGGTGGTCCTTGTGTGTTTTTTTGCTCACTCTACGCAGTCGTCGCTTGTCGATCCATTGCCATCCGCAGTGGAGCCCGAGGCCACGCATCCGTTACCATGCCGCTCCGGTTTTGGCTAAGCATTGGGATCGTCCATGGAATTTCTGCTCTATCTGGCGCTGGGCGCCTGCGCAGGCGTGCTGGCCGGGCTGTTCGGGGTTGGTGGCGGGATCATCATCGTCCCGGTGCTGGTGTTCAGTTTCACCCTGCAGGGCTTCGATGCCTCGATCCTGACCCACCTGGCGGTCGGCACCTCCCTGGCGACGATCATCTTTACCTCGGTCAATGCCGTCCGTGAGCATCAACGTCGCGGCGCAGTGCGTTGGCCGATATTCGTGTGGATGACCGTTGGCATTCTGATGGGCGCCGGTTTCGGTGCGCTGACGGCCGAAGCGATCTCCGGCCCGAACCTGCAGAAAATCATCGGTGTGTTTGCATTGATCATCGCCGTGCAACTGGCGCTGGACGTCAAACCCAAGGCCAGCCGAACCGTGCCCGGTAAACTCGGTCTCACCGTGGCCGGCAGCGTGATTGGCTGGGCCTCGGCGATTTTCGGCATTGGCGGCGGCTCGTTGACCGTGCCGTTCCTGACCTGGCGCAGCGTGCCGATGCAGCAAGCCGTGGCGACGTCATCCGCATGCGGTCTGCCCATCGCCTTGGCCAGTGCATTAAGTTTCATGATTCTGGGCTGGCACGATCCCTTGCTGCCGGCCCATAGTCTTGGTTTTATTTATTTGCCGGCGCTGCTGGGGATCGCCCTGACCAGCATGTTCTTCGCTCGCATCGGCGCTCGATTGGCCCACAGGCTGTCGCCGAAGTTGCTGAAAAGGCTGTTCGCCGCTTTGCTGTTCTGCGTAGGCCTGAGCTTTCTGCTCTAGCTCGCAATGCTGGCTTAATCCTGAGGTGGCAGCGTCGCCCGGGAATTCTGGTTTCAATTTAACAAGGAGTCGCAATGCTGCCTTACCCGCAGATCGACCCGGTGGCCCTGGCCATCGGTCCGCTGAAAATCCACTGGTACGGTCTGATGTACCTGATCGGCATCGGCGGCGCCTGGCTGTTGGCATCGCGCCGGCTCAACCGCTTCGACCCGACCTGGACCAAGGAGAAACTCTCCGACATGGTCTTCTGGATGTCGATGGGCGTTATCGTCGGCGGACGCCTGGGCTATGTGCTGTTCTACGATCTGCACGCTTACCTGGCCAACCCGACACTGATTTTCGAGGTGTGGAAGGGTGGCATGTCGTTCCACGGTGGCTTTATCGGCGTGATGCTGGCGGCATTGTGGTTCGGCAAGAAGAACAACAAGTCGTTCTTCCAGCTGATGGACTTCGTCGCGCCAATGGTGCCAATCGGCCTGGGCGCCGGGCGCATCGGCAACTTCATCAACGCCGAGTTGTGGGGCAAGGCGACCGACGTGCCGTGGGCAATGATTTTCCCGCCGTTCAGCGACCCGGCGCAGCTGCCGCGTCACCCGTCGCAGTTGTATCAGTTCGCCCTGGAAGGCGTGGCGCTGTTCGCCATTCTCTGGTTGTTCTCGCGCAAGCCGCGGCCGACCATGGCCGTGTCCGGGATGTTCGCGCTGTTCTACGGCATCTTCCGTTTCATTGTGGAATTCGTCCGCGTACCGGACGCGCAACTGGGCTATCTGGCCTGGAACTGGCTGACCATGGGCCAGGTACTTTGCGTACCAATGATCGTCGGCGGGCTGTTCCTGATCTGGCTGGCGTATCACCGCGCGCCGGCAACTCCAGCGGCCGCCGTATAAATTCGAATCCCGGGGTGACGACCCCGGGTTCAAGGACACAGGTAACTCATGAAGCAATATCTCGAACTGGTCGCCCACGTCATCAAGAACGGCACCAAGCAAGCCAACCGCACCGGCGTGAACACCATCAGCTTTCCGGGCGCGATGCTGCGTTATGACCTGAAAGAAGGTTTCCCGGCGATCACCACGCGCAAGATGGCCTTCAAGTCGGCCATCGGCGAGATGTGCGGTTTCCTGCGTGGCGTGAACAACGCCGCCGAGTTCCGCGCCCTGGGCTGCAAGGTCTGGGACCAGAACGCCAACGAAAACGCGCAGTGGCTGGCCAACCCGTTTCGTCAGGGTGAAGACGACCTCGGCGAAATCTACGGTGTGCAATGGCGCAAATGGCCAGCGTACAAGCAGATCCCGGTCAGCAACCAAGCTGCCATTGAACAGACTCTGAGTCAGGGCTACCGACAAATCGCCGAAGGCGAAGAAGACGGTCAGGCCTACGTCGTTCTGTACAAGGCGATCGACCAGATCCGCCAGTGCGTCGACACCATCATCAAGGACCCGGGCAGCCGCCGCATCCTGTTCCACGGCTGGAACGTCGCCCAGCTCGATGAAATGGCCTTGCCGCCGTGCCATCTGCTTTACCAGTTCCACCCGAATGTCGAGACCAAGGAAATCTCCCTGACCCTCTACATCCGCTCCAACGACCTGGGCCTGGGCACGCCGTTCAACCTCACCGAAGGTGCGGCTCTGCTGAGCCTGATCGGGCGCCTGACCGGCTACACGCCGCGCTGGTTCACCTATTTCATCGGTGATGCCCACGTTTACGAAAACCATTTGGACATGCTGAACGAACAGCTCACTCGCGAGCCGTTCCCGATGCCGAAACTGGTGATCAGCGACCGTGTGCCGGAGTTTGCCAAGACCGGTGTTTATCAGCCGGAGTGGCTGGAGTTGATCGAGCCGGGCGATTTCTCGCTTGAGGGTTATCAACACCACGCGCCGATGACCGCGCCGATGGCGGTCTGATCGTTTGGCGGGTAGGGCGTTGTTATTAGAAAAAGATCTATCTGACTGTCATTTCTGACAGTAGGCGAAGAAATGAGAGGGTGTTTGACTGATCACCGAGGCCATCAGGCCGTGGTCAGCAACACCCTTTTTTGTTCTTGGAGCCTTGTCATGAGAAACACTGCGGCCGGTGGGATTGTCGGCTTTTCGGAGAAGCATTTTGGCACCAAGCACCTAATTACCGGATTGACAGGAGTGCCGCTCATTGGCTGTGAAAGCCAGTCGGGGCTCTTCCACTTCATTCCGAGCCTCGGTCCATGGGGATGCGTGGTGCCCATGGAGATTTTCACCGGCGGACCTATTTTTGTTGATTCGCTACGTGTGGTGGTGGCCGTCAACGAAACAGAATTTCAAATCGGCGATCAAGTTCGCGTGCAGTGGCAGGCGTTTGGCGGGACCGGGAACAGTTACCGGTCACCCTCCCAGCCCGCAGTGAGCTTCACCTCGCTGCACTTCACTGTTACCGACGAAACGGCCAGGCAGTTTGAAGGGGACTGCGTCGAGGTGATTTTTGTGATCGAAAGGGGGGAGATCACGCTAACTTCCGCTTCGTTGTTCATGACGTTCGCCCCGGCACTGACTCAAACCGCCCCCATTTCTATTGAGGGTGTCTCGGAGGGAGTTCTGGAGATTGATCGACATCCCGATGGCGTTGTTCTAACCATTCCAACGATTGAGAACCTGCGAACAAACAACGCCATTGAAATGTCCTGGAAAAGTAGTGCGAATGGCGGGCAGGGCGGAGCCTGGAAGGACTATCAGCGCAAGTTGGCGGTCAGTCCCGATTCACCCATCGAGTTTCGGATTGAGCCTTCTGTCTATCAGGGGCATCGGGGGGAGTCGGTTCATCTGTTCAGTAGCCTTTTCCTGGGCTCGGGCATGGTCCCGGGGATCAGTTACGGCATGGGTCCCAGAGGCACCCTGGAGTTCAAACTGGTCTAGTCGCTTGATGTGACGATGTTGGAAGGTTAATAGCACTACGCGCCGATGGCGGTTCAAGCCTGAGCAACAAACCCCTGTGGGAGCGAGCCTGCTCGCGATGGCGGTCTTACAGTCAACATCTATGTTGAATGTGATGGCCTCATCGCGAGCAGGCTCACTCCCACATTTGATTTTCGGTGGCCTTAGTGGCCGTGACTGCGGCCAACATGTGAATGCTCAACTTCCGTTGCCACAACCCCGCCACTCACTTCCAGTCGCTGCAAAATCCCGCATTGATCAATATCCGGTCCTTCGCTGCAGCGTTGGCGCAGGTCGAGCAGTTGCATCTGCAATGCCATCAGCCCATCGATCCGCGCCTTCACGTGATGAATGTGCTCGTCGATCAACGCGTTCACGCTTTCACATTGATCCTGGGGACTGTCGCGCAGGGCCAGCAGGCTGCGGATTTCTTCCAGCGTCATGTCGAGGGTGCGGCAGTTGCGAATGAAAGTCAGGCGTTCGGCCTGTACCTGGGTGTAGACGCGATAGTTGCCGTCGCTGCGGGCCGGCTCCGGCAGCAGGTTTTCGCGCTCGTAGTAGCGGATGGTTTCCACGGCGCAATCGGTGAGTTTCGCCAGTTCTCCGATCTTCATGAACGCAATCTCCAAATAGGTGCTTGACCCTATAGTGGCTACAGGGTCTTTACTTGGCAACAGGCACCTTCATGGACGCAACCAATGAGCGATTCCCTTCACACCCACAAACCCGAGGCTGATCACGATCACGATCACGATCACGATCACGATCACAGCCACAAGCTGCAGCCTGTGCAGAAACACGAGCATGGCGGCCATGGGGATTCCTGCTGTTCTTCGAAAGCGCCAGCGCCTTCGCTGATCAAGTTGAACGACAAGCCGACCGACGGCGCACGGCTGAGCAGTTTCCGCATCGACGCCATGGACTGCCCGACCGAGCAGACGCTGATCCAGAACAAACTGGGCAAGCTTGCGGGTGTGCAGCAACTGGAATTCAACCTGATCAATCGGGTACTGGGCGTGACCCATGACCTGCCGAGCACTGTGCCGATCATTGAGGCGATCAAGTCGCTGGGTATGGTGGCCGAACCGATGGAGCAGGGTGCCGAAGCGCCCGCGCCGATCCCTGAGAAAAAGCACTGGTGGCCCTTGGCGCTGTCCGGTGTGGGTGCGCTGGCTGCAGAAGTTATCCACTTCACCAACGCCGCGCCGACGTGGGTGGTGGCAATCATCGCGCTGATTTCGATCCTCAGTGGCGGCCTCACCACTTACAAGAAAGGCTGGATCGCGCTCAAAAACCTCAACCTGAACATCAACGCGTTGATGAGCATCGCGGTGACCGGCGCGGTCCTGATCGGCCAATGGCCGGAAGCGGCGATGGTGATGTTCCTGTTCACCGTGGCCGAGTTGATCGAAGCGAAGTCGCTGGACCGGGCGCGCAATGCCATTGGCGGTTTGATGCAGATGACCCCGGAACAGGCCACGGTGCAGCAAGCCGACGGCAGTTGGGTCGAGCAAGACGTCAAAACCATCGAACTCGGTGCACGAGTGCGGGTACGTCCCGGCGAGCGGATTGGCCTGGACGGCGAAGTGGTATCGGGCAGTTCGACCATCGATCAGGCGCCGATCACCGGCGAAAGCCTGCCGATCGAGAAAACTGTGGGCGATAAAGTCTTCGCCGGTACCATCAACCAGGCAGGCTCGCTGGAATACACCGTGACCGCTGCGGCCAATAATTCGACCCTGGCTCGGATCATCCACGCCGTGGAACAGGCCCAGGGCGCGCGGGCACCGACCCAGCGCTTCGTCGATCAGTTCTCGAAAATCTATACCCCGGCGGTGTTCGTCCTCGCCTTGGCGGTGGCGGTGATCCCGCCGCTGTTCATGGGCGCCGTCTGGTTCGACTGGATCTACCGGGCGTTGGTCTTGCTGGTGGTCGCTTGCCCGTGCGCCTTGGTGATTTCCACCCCGGTGACCATCGTCAGCGGCCTCGCAGCGGCGGCGCGCAAAGGCATCCTGGTGAAGGGCGGTGTTTACCTTGAGGGCGGTTACAAGCTTGATTACCTGGCCTTGGACAAGACCGGCACGATCACCCACGGCAAACCGGTGCAGACCGATTATTTGTCGCTTGATCCTACCGCTGACGCATCCGCCCCAGCGATTGCGGCGGCGTTGGCCGGTCGCTCGGATCACCCGGTGTCGCTGGCCATCGCCAATGCGGCTGTGGATAAACAATTGGCGCCACTTGCTGTGGATAACTTCGAAGCCCTGGCCGGGCGTGGCGTTCGCGGTGACATCAACGGTCAGACCTACCACTTGGGCAACCACCGTCTGGTGGAAGATCTGGGCCTGTGTTCGCCTGCGCTGGAAGAAAAGCTGTTTGCACTGGAAAAACAGGGCAAGTCCGTCGTGCTGTTGCTCGACAAGTCCGGCCCACTGGCGCTGTTCGCCGTGGCGGATACGGTCAAGGAATCCAGTCGCGAAGCGATCCAGCAACTGCACAATCTGGGCATCAAAACCCTGATGCTGACCGGCGACAACGTCCACACCGCCCAAGCGATTGCCGCGCAAGTCGGCATCGACGAGGCCAGAGGCGATCTGCTGCCGACCGACAAGTTGCAAGCCATCGAAGCCCTTTATGCACAGGGGCGTAACGTGGGCATGGTCGGCGACGGCATCAACGATGCGCCAGCACTGGCCCGGGCCGAGATCGGTTTCGCGATGGCTGCGGCCGGCACCGATACTGCCATCGAGACCGCCGATGTCGCCCTGATGGACGACGATCTGCGCAAGATTCCCGCGTTCATCCGCCTGTCGCGGCAGACGTCGAGCATCCTCAAACAGAACATCGCCCTCGCTTTAGTCACCAAGGCGCTCTTTCTTGGGGTAACGTTCGCCGGGATCGCCACCATGTGGATGGCGGTGTTCGCTGACATGGGCGTGAGCCTGTTGGTGGTGTTCAACGGTTTGCGCCTGCTGCGCAAATAATCGAGAGGGGCGGGTGTGCTGAGTGCTGAGCTGAAGGCGTTTTACATGGTTGCCCGCCTGGGCAGCATTACCCTGGCGGCGAAAAAACTCGGCCTGAGTCAACCCACGGTGACCACGCAGATCCGCCATCTGGAAAGCCAGTACTCGGTTGAACTGTTCTACCGTGGCGGCCGCCGCCTCAGTGTCAGTGAGGAAGGCGCGCGGTTGCTGCCGATGGTCAAGGCGCTGCTGCAGCAGGAAGCCGACATCGAGTTTTTCCTGCGCAACAGCGGCCAGGTCCAGGGCACGTTACGCATCGCCGCCACGGCGCCGTATTACATCCTGGACCTGGTGAAGACCTTCCGCGAGCGCCTGCCGCAGGTGGAAGTGTCGGTGGAGATCGGCAACTCCCAGCAGGTGCTGGAGGCGCTGGAGGATTACCGGGTCGACGTCGCGGCGTCCTCGCAGTTGCTCGACGATGCGCGATTGATTCGTCGGGTGCTCGGCAGCGATCCGCTGGTGCTGGCGGTGCATCGCAATCATCCGCTGGCGGTGCATGATCATGTGCCGCTGAGTGCGTTGGCCGGGCATACGTTGTTGATGCGTGAGTCCGGCTCGACCACTCGGCGATTGACCGAAGAGTTGCTCGCCAGCGCCGGGGTGAGTTTCGGGCCGCTGCTGGAGATTGGCAGCCGTGAATCGATTCGTGAGGCGGTGCTGCGCAACATCGGCATCAGCATCATCGCCCGGCAGGAAGTGCCGCATGACCCGCAACTGCGCGTGCTGACAATTGAGAATGCGCCGCAGATTCCCGAGTATTTGTACTGCCTGAAAGAGAGAAAGAACGCTCGGCTGCCGGCGGCGTTTCTCGGGTTGGCGCAGGAAATGGCTCCGGCCTAAAAGTTGTGGTGACTGGTCTGGCCTCTTCGCGGGCAAGCCTCGCTCCTACAGGGGAATGCGATCGACCTGTAGGAGCGAGGCTTGCCCGCGAAGGCGTCAGATCAGCCAACGCATGACTTGAACCCCCAACCCAAATCCCTGAATACCACTATCAGCCGTTTTTGCCTCACTGCCATATGACCGACGCATTACATACCTAGGATGGCTCTCATCTGCTTGATGAGGTCTGTCCATGAACCACTCGATCGCAACTGCCCTGACCCACCCCGGCGCCCCGATGAAAGTGCGCGGCGTGCAGAAGCGCTTTGGCGCCTTCACTGCGCTGGACAATGTTTCCCTCGACGTCGCCGCCGGTGAACTGGTGTGCCTGCTGGGCCCGTCGGGCTGTGGCAAAACCACCTTGCTGCGCTGCATTGCCGGTCTGGAGAAACAAGACAGCGGCGAGTTGTACCTCGGCGATCGCGACGTTTCCCACCTGGCACCCCAGGCGCGGGACTACGGCATTCTCTTCCAGTCCTACGCGCTGTTCCCCAATCTCACCGTCGAAGCGAACATTGCCTACGGCCTCGCCGGCAGTGGTCGCGATGAAGTGCGCAAGCGCGTGGGTCAGATGCTGGAACTGGTCGGCCTGATCGGCAGCGAGAAAAAGTATCCCGGCCAATTGTCTGGCGGCCAACAGCAGCGTGTCGCACTGGCCCGGGCGTTGGCGCCGGCGCCCTCGTTGTTGCTGCTCGACGAACCGATGTCGGCCCTCGACGCCCGGGTTCGCGAGCATCTGTGCACCGAGCTGCGTCAACTGCAACGCAACCTCGGCGTTACCACCCTGATGGTCACGCACAATCAGGACGAGGCTATGCTGATGGCCGACCGCATCGCCGTGATGAACAACGGTAAGGTCGAGCAGTACGCCACGCCGCAGGAAATCTACGACCGTCCGGCGACACCGTTTGTGGCGGAGTTTGTCGGCCAGGGCAATTGGTTGCCGTTCAACCGCAGCAGCGACAGCCACGCCCAAGTCGGCGGGATGAGCATGCGCCTGGCGGATGGCAGCGCTAAAACCACGTCGGGCCGTCTGTTCTGCCGCCCGGAAGCGATCAACGTCAACCCGCTGGTGCATGAAGAAAACCTGTTCCCGGCCAAGGTTCGCGAGATCACCTTCCTCGGCAACCGCTGCCGCATGAGCTTCGAACTCGATCAACTGCCGGGTCATGCACTGCTGGCCGAACTCGCGCCGGAAGCGATGCCGCGTCTTGGCGCGCAGCAAATCATGGTCGCCTTGCCACCGCGCAGCCTGCAGGTGTTTGCCTGATGAGCGCGAACATCGCGCTGCCGATCCCGCACAAGCAGGTTCGGCAGACCTCCCGTGCCGAGATCGGCGACCGGGTGTTCGTGGTCGGCGGCAAAGTCCTTTTGCTGGTGCTGCTCGGCATCGCGGTGTTGATGCCGTTGCTGGCGATCTTCTGGCGCGGCTTCAGTTCTGAAGCGGGGCAGGGCGGTGGTCTGGTCGCCGCTCGTGAGCTGGTGACCAGTGCGAACTTTCATTGGCTGCTCGGCAATAGCCTGAAAGTTTCCCTCAGCGTCGCGGCGATTGTCGTACCGCTGGCTTACCTGTTTGCCTACGCACTGCAACGCACGCTGATCCCCGGCAAAGGGATCTGGCGCGGGATGTCGTTGTTGCCGCTGATGGCGCCGTCGATGCTGCCGGGCATTGCGCTGGTGTATCTGTTCGGCAATCAGGGCATGTTGCGTGGTTTGCTCTCGGACAATATCTACGGTTTCTGGGGCATTGTTCTGGGTGAGGTCATCTACACCTTCCCACACGCACTGATGATTCTTCTGTCGGCGCTTTCCCTGGCGGATGCGCGACTGTTCGATGCCGCCTCCAGCATGGGCGCCAGTCCGGCGAAAGCCTTTCGCAGCATCACCTGGCCGGCGACCCGTCAGGCGGTGTTCGCGGCGTTCTGCCTGGTGTTCACCCTGACCATCACCGACTTCGGCGTGCCTGTGGTGGTCGGTGGCGATTATCAGGTGCTGGCGCTGGAAGCCTACAAGGCTGTGGTCGGCCAGCAACAATTCGGCCGCGGCGCGTTGATCGGCATGGTCCTGTTGCTGCCGGCATTGTTCAGTTTCGGGGTCGATGCCTGGTTACGTCGGCGTCACGGCGATTCCATGAGTGGCCGGGCCCAGGTGTTTCAACCGGCACCGTCGAAACTGCGGGACGGTTGCTACCTGGCGATCGTGTTGCTGATCTGCGCGGTGTTGCTGCTGGTGTTCGGCATGGCGGTGTTCTCCTCGCTGGTGAAATTCTGGCCGTACAACCTGTCGCTGTCGCTCAACCACTACCAGTTCAACGACACGGCGGGCGGCGGCTGGCTGGCCTATGGCAACAGCGTGAAGATGGCCTTGTGCACGGCGTTGATCGGCAGCGTGCTGATCTTCACCGGCGCCTACTTGATGGAAAAAACCAAGGGCCAGCGCGGACTGAACCTGACCCTGCGCATGCTCAGTTTCGTGCCGATGGCTGTGCCGGGTCTGGTGTTGGGCCTGGGTTATGTCTTCTTCTTCAACCTCAGCGGCAACCCGCTGCATGTGCTCTACGGGACCATGACCCTGCTGGTGGTCTGCACCATTGCTCACTATTTGACCACCGCGCAAATGACTGCGACCACGGCGCTGCGCCAACTCGATGCCGAGTTCGAAGCCGCCGCGTTGTCGCTCAAGGCGCCGCTGTATCGGCACTACCTGCGGGTCACCGTGCCGATTTGCCTGCCGGCGCTGCTGGACATCGTGCGCTACCTGTTCGTCTCGGCGATGACCACCGTTTCGGCGGCGATCTTCCTCTACAGCCCCGACACCATCCTCGCGGCGGTGGCGGTGCTGAACATGGATGACGCCGGCAATGTCGGCGGCGCGGCGGCGATGTCGACTTTGATTCTGTTCACTTCGGCGGGCGTGTCCCTGCTGCTGGCCTGGGCCTCGCGCGGTTTGCTGCGCCGCTCCCAGGCCTGGCGGCAGACCGCGCCTGGTAAATAAATCTGTCCCCATAAAAGCACAGGCGTGGCGGCAGACAGCGCCTGGCAACTGACTTACACCCTCAACTCAAAACAGGAAAAGATCATGTTCAAGCCCCTGGCCCTGGCCGCTGCTGTCCTCACCGCTTTCAGCCTGAACGCCTTTGCGGCGCAAACCGAGTTGACGGTGTACACCGCCCTCGAAGCCGAACAACTGAAGACCTATAAAGAAGCCTTCGAAAAAGCCAACCCGGACATCGAGATCAAGTGGGTGCGCGATTCCACCGGCATCATCACCGCCAAACTGCTGGCCGAAAAAGCCCGCCCACAGGCTGATGCCGTCTGGGGCCTGGCCGCGTCGAGCCTGGCGATCCTCGATCAGCAAGGCATGCTGCAAAGCTACGCGCCAAAGGACCTGGGCAAGATCGGCGGCAACTACCGCGATGCCGCCAACCCGCCAGCGTGGGTCGGCATGGACGTCTGGGCTGCGACCATTTGCTTCAACACCGTCGAAGCCGAGAAGCAGGGTTTGACCAAACCTGTGAGCTGGCAAGACCTGACCAAGCCTGAGTACAAAGGCAAGATCGTGATGCCGAACCCGGCCTCGTCCGGCACCGGTTTCCTCGACGTCAGCGCTTGGCTGCAAACCTTCGGCGAGAAGCAGGGCTGGCAGTACATGGACGACCTGCACCAGAACATCGGCCAGTACGTTCATTCCGGTTCCAAGCCTTGCAAACTGGCTGCGGCGGGTGAGTTTCCGATCGGTATTTCCTTCGAATACCCGGCGGTTCAGTTGAAGCGCCAGGGCGCACCGCTGGACATCATCCTGCCGAAGGAAGGCCTGGGCTGGGAGATCGAAGCGACCGCTGTGATCAAGGGCACGCCGCATGAAGAGGCGGCGAAGAAACTGGCTGACTTCTCGGCAAGTCCTGCGGCCATGGAGCTTTATAAAGAAAACTTCGCTGTGCTCGCTCAGCCGGGTATTGCCAAGCCTCAGACTGAATTGCCGGCGGATTATGAGCAGCGTTTGATCAAGAACGACTTTGCCTGGGCCTCGAAGAATCGCGACGAGATCCTGACCGAGTGGCGCAAGCGTTATGACGGCAAGTCCGAGAAAGTGGCTGCCAAGTAAGATCTTCATCGGCTGACAGGGCCCCTTCGCGGGCAAGCCTCGCTCCTACAGATGATCGCGTATTCCTGTAGGAGCGAGGCTTGCCCGCGAAGGCAGCTTCGAATTCAGGACAACTTCATGACACACCACAACGACATGCTGATCGTAGGCGCCGGCATCCTCGGCCTGTCCCACGCCTACGCCGCCGCCAGACGCGGCCTCAAAGTCACGGTTTTCGAACGCAGCGAAACTCCCCTGGGCGCCTCGGTCCGCAACTTCGGTCAGGCCCTCGTCACCGGCCAACCACCGGGCCCGATGCTCGAACTGGCCAAAGCCAGCCGTGAGATCTGGGGCCAATGGGCGCAACTGGCCGGCCTGCAACTCAAACGCAACGGCTCGTACCTGTTCGCCCGCACCGAAGCCGAAGAACACCTGCTGGAAGCCTTCTGCGCCGGCCGCGCCGTAGAGCACGGTTATCGCGTCGACCTGCTGCGCGGCGCTGCGTTACGGGATTTGTACGGCGGCCAGTTCCGCCATCACCGCGCCGCGTTGCACGGCATGGACGATCAGCAACTGTATTCCCGCGAAGCGATTCCGGCGCTGATCGACTACCTGCGCCGCGAACTCGGCGTCGGGTTTCACTTTTCCACGTTGGTGCGCGACATCGAACCGGGTCGGCTGCACAGCACCGCCGGCACTTTCAGCGCCGAGCAGATCATCGTCTGTTCCGGCCACGATTATCAGACGTTGCTGGCCGAGCCGATTGCCACGCTTAACCCGCAAATCTGCCGCCTGCAAATGCTCCGCGCCCGACCGCAGATCAACCTCAATCTGCAACACGCGTTGCTCACCGGTTTGAGTTGCGTGCACTACGGCGCCTTCGCCGATCTGCCGGAAGCGGCGGCGGTACAGGCGCAGATCCTGCGCGAGGAACCGCACCTGCATGAAAACGGTATCCACCTGCTGATCAGCCCGACGCCTTACGGCGAACTGATCATCGGCGACTCCCACCATTACGGCAGCGATCCGTCACCGTTCAATGCCGAGCAAGTGGACAACTGGATGATCGCACTCGCTGAACAAACCCTGGGTTGCAAGGTGCAAGTGGTTGAGCGCTGGCAGGGTGTCTATGGGTCACGGGGACCGGGGCCGTTCTCGTTCTTGCGGCCGATGCCAGGTGTGAGCGTGGCGCTGATGCACACAGGGGTCGGCATGAGTGTCGGGCCGGCGATGGCTGAACGTAATGTCGCTCACGTGTTGGGGGAAGATTGATGGCGCGTCATGAACAAGTGATTGCCGAGGTGTTCGGTTTATACGAGCGCTTTGGCGACAGCGATTACATCGGCGAGCCGGTGTCGCAGATCGAGCACATGTCCCAGGCTGCGGAATTGGCCATGGCGGAAGGCTTCGATGATGAAGTGGTGCTGGCCGCGTTCTTCCATGACATCGGGCATATCTGCACCGACAGCGCGCAGAACATGGGCGGTTTCGGCGTGGTCAGCCACGAGCGTCTGGGCGCCGATTACTTGCGTCGCGCAGGTTTCAGCGAGCGCATGGCGCGGCTGGTGGAGTACCACGTTCAGGCCAAGCGTTATCTGACACTCAAAGAGCCCGGGTACTACGAGCGATTGAGCGAAGCCAGCCGCCGGACCCTGGAATATCAGGGCGGGGTGATGACACCTGCCGAGGCTGAAGCCTTCGAACAGGACCCATTGTGCGAAGTCAGTTTGCGCATGCGGCAGTGGGATGAGTTGGCCAAGGAGATGTGGGTGCCGGTGATTGATCTGGGTGTTTTGAAGGACAAGGCGTTGCGGCTGTTGGCTGCGTAATAGCTCGAGAACCGAGTCGCTGCCATCGCGGGCAAGCCCGCTCCCACAGGTTCCGTAGTGACTACAGAACCAGTGTCTAACGCAAATCCTGTGGGAGCGGGCTTGCCCGCGATGGGGCCGGCCCAAACACCTCAGCTTTAAAGTTGCTGTGCCAACATCTCGATTTGCTCCTGCCTTTCCGCCTGACTCAACTTGGGATGAGGATTCAACGACGACCACTGCGGATGCGCCCGAGCCTTGTTCAGGGCTTCGGGCAGTTTGCCTTCGCGCCAGGTCTTGTCCTGCGGCTTGGCCACTTGAATGCTGTCCATTGCCGCGTGTCCGCGTGCATTCAGCGCTTGCAGCAGTTGCCGCTGACGTAATGCCAATAGCCGCAGCACGCTGTCGTCGACCGTCAACTCTCGCTGGCCTCTGATCTTACCCATTAACCGGCTGCCATAACTGCGAGCGGTTTGCAGCGCACCGCCGGCAATCGCGCCGGCCAGCGCCGCGGCGCCGAGGGTCAGGCCGCCCACCAGCAAGTCGACCCCGGCACCGGCGGCCGCGCCGGCCGCGATGCCACCGCCGACTCTCACGCCGAGTTGCTTGAGGGTTTCCGGGTTGAACAAATCATCGCCCCAACGACCATCGAGCAGCGGCAGATCACTGGCCGCCGCGTCCTGTGGACGGAAGGCGTAAAGCTTGAGCAAGCCTTCCACGCAGCGCTGTTCCCGTTGCCGAACGTCTTTGCGCAGTTCGCTGATCGCTTGTTGTTCCTGCTCAGCATCGCTGACCACGCTGCGCCGGCACGCGGCGCAATCGATCAGCAATTCGGCAATCAGCCGCGCCGCACTTTGCTGGCGGGCCAGGCGCTGGGCCTGTTGATCGGCGATCAGGCGCTCCAATTGTTCGCGAGAGTTTTCCAGCAGCAAGGCGAGACTTTCATAGAGTCGGCGTTCGCCATCCTCGGACGGCGCGACGCTGTCGAAACGCACCAGGGCATGCAAGCCCAAGCGCGCCAGGGCTTCACGCCAATCCGGTTCGCGATGGTTGGCGCTGCTGACGAAATTCAGCACCGGCAGCAGCGGTTTGCCGCAACTGGCCAGCACTTCCAGTTCGTCGCGGTACTTGGCCAGCACCGGCTCCCGGGCGTCGATCACATAGAGGCCGGCGTCCGAGGCGAGCAATTGGCGCAGCACTTTGGCTTCCTGTTCAAAGCGCTGCCGGGCTTCGCTGCCCTCCAGGAACCGTGCCAGTCGTGCCGGGCCGTCGAGGCGTTCGCCGGGACGTTCCAGGCGTTCGAGGTAGTCGAGCAGGGCGATGGCATCTTCAAGGCCCGGCGTGTCGTAGAGATCGAGCAGCGGCTCGCCGTCCACCGACAACCGTGCGCCTTCGACGTGGCGGGTGGTGCTCGGGCGGTGGGACACTTCGCCGAAACCGACATCCCGGGTCAGCGTGCGCAGCAACGAGGTTTTGCCGACGTTGGTGTGACCGACCACGGCCAGCTTCAAGGGCGCTTTCCAGGCGTTAGTCATGACCGGTCTCCAGCCAATTCACGGGCACGCAATCGGCGAACGGCAGGTCCAGCTGTTGCAGCGCCACATGCCAGTCGCCGAGGCGTTCGGCGTCCAGTGCTTCGCCGGGCGGCGCTTGCAGCAACCAGACGCGGGTGGCGGCGGCATTGCGCGCCAGTTCGGCGATCAGTGCCAGGCTGCCACGGTCTGGTGAGCGTCGCGGATCGCAGGCAATCACCAGGCGTGCCGGGGGAAAGCGACTCAGCTGTTCGAGCAGTTTGTTGCGCGACTCGCGGCTGTCGAGAATGCCGGCGTTGTTCACGGTTTTCGGCAGCTGCGGCGGCCACGGGCGTTGATCGTCCAGCTCGATGGCCACCAGCAGCGCGCCATCGCTTTGCTGTTCACTGACACCGCTTTCCACACGATGCAGTTGCGCAGGCGCGGCATCGCTGATGCCGAGGCGCTCGCTGGTGGGCATCAGGCGTTCGCGCAATTGGGCATAACCGGGCAGGTTCAAATCCAGGCGCAAAGCCGCTTGGCCGGATTTCCAGCGCCACCGGCAAAACACCATCAGCAACAGACGCGGCAACACGCCGTAGACCAGCAACACGCCGACGAGCCACCCGGCCCAGGCCTGGCGAGCGCTTTCGATGTTCAGCGCGGCATCGCCACTGGCGCGGATCATCTCCACAGTGGGCACGCTGAAACCGAGCAAGGCCGGCAGGGCGCCGAGGGCCTGGGTCATGGCGACGAAGGTGTCGCCGCGCAGAATAGTGGTTTCCCAGACGAAGCCGTAGCGCCGGGTCGCCATGAGCGTCAGCAAAATCGCCAGGGCGCTGAGCATCGCCAGCAACCACAAGCCGTTGACCATTACGCCGATCGCCCAGCGATTGAGTTTCTGTCGTTGCAATAACAGCAGCAGGGCCGGCGCCAGTTGCGCGGCTTTGGCATCGCGAGCGAGTTTTTCGCTGAGCCACAGCCACAAGCGTCCAAGGCTGGCGCCGTGTTCACCGGCAAACACCAGCCCCAACGCCCAGCTCAACAGCAGAATCAGATTGAGCCCAAGCAGACTGCCCAAGGCCCAGAACACATTCACCGGGGTCTGGCCGTCACCCAGCGCGGCGAACGCCAGGCCAGCGCCGCTGACGATGGCCAGCACCGCCATGACGATCAGCGCCAGTCGCGCGCCTTGCAGCCAATGGTTTAGGGCGTCGGCCAAGCCGTCGCGCTCGGCCAGCCACACGGCCCGGCGCTGAATGCGCGTCGGCAGGTCGCCGCCGGCGCTGCGGGCCAGTCGGTTGGCTTCCAGATCATCCAGGGGGCCGGCGTGTTCTTCACGCAGGCGCACCGTCTCGGTCAGCCAGAGGTTTTGCAGTGGAGTCAGTTCAGTCACGCAGCATCCCGTCGCTCAATTGAGCTGTGAGCATAACCGCTGTGGCGCTTATCGGGGTACGGGAGGCTCTGGTATCCTCGCCGGCATGACTAAATCACTCCCCCTCAGCCTGATCGCAGCCCTCGGTGAAAACCGTGTGATCGGCGTCGACAACAGCATGCCCTGGCACTTGCCGGGGGACTTCAAATACTTCAAGGCCACCACCTTGGGCAAGCCGATCATCATGGGTCGCAAGACCTGGGATTCCCTCGGTCGTCCGCTGCCGGGCCGGTTGAACATCGTGGTCAGCCGTCAGGCGGATCTGGTGCTGGAAGGCGCGGAGGTTTATCCGTCGCTGGAGGCTGCCGTGGTTCGCGCGCAGGAATGGGCGAAGGAGCAGGGCGTCGACGAGGTGATGTTGATTGGCGGGGCGCAGTTATATGCGCAGGGGATGGCGCAGGCGGATCGGTTGTACCTGACGCGCGTGGCGTTGAGCCCGGAGGGGGATGCGTGGTTTCCGGAGTTTGATTTGGGGCAGTGGAAGCTGGTATCGAACATCGAGAATCCGGCTTCGGATGACAAACCGGCGTACAACTTCGAAGTCTGGGAAAAAGCCTAAAAGCATCGCCAGCAGGCTGGCTCCCACAGTGGGTCTGAGGTGAAACACAGATTGTGTGAGCACCCCAAATCCCTGTGGGAGCCAGCCTGCTGGCGATGAGGCCAGATCAGACGCTAAATCCCACAGTGGGTCTGAGGTGAAACACAGATTGTGTGAGCACCCCAAATCCCTGTGGGAGCCAGCCTGCTGGTGATGAGGCCAGATCAGACGCTAAAGAATTTAAGCGTGAGCCAACTCCGCATGCTCATCCGCATCCAGCAATTCTTTATCCGTCTGCTGCATCATCTGGCTGGTAATCGCCCCCGCCGTGATCGAACCGCTTACGTTCAACGCCGTGCGGCCCATATCGATCAGCGGCTCAACCGAAATCAGCAACGCCACCAATGACACCGGCAAGCCCATCGCCGGCAACACGATCAGCGCGGCAAACGTCGCCCCGCCACCCACGCCCGCCACACCGGCCGAGCTCAAGGTCACAATCGCCACCAGCGTCGCGATCCACAGCGGGTCCAGCGGGTTGATGCCTACGGTCGGCGCAACCATCACCGCCAACATCGCCGGGTATAGACCGGCGCAGCCGTTCTGGCCAATGGTCGCGCCGAACGAAGCGGCGAAACTGGCGATGGATTGCGGGATGCCCAAGCGGCTGGTTTGCGCTTCAATGCTCAGCGGAATCGTCGCGGCGCTGGAGCGGCTGGTGAACGCAAACGTCAGCACCGGCCAGATCTTGCGGAAAAACCGCAGCGGGTTGATCCCGGCCGCCGACACGAGCAGGCCATGGACCACAAACATCAGACCCAGGCCGAGGTAGGACACCACCACAAAACTGCCGAGCTTGATGATGTCTTGCAGGTTGGAACCGGCGACCACTTTAGTCATCAGCGCCAACACACCGTACGGGGTCAGCTTCATCACCAGACGCACCAAGCGCATCACCCAGGCTTGCAGGGTGTCGATGGCGTTGATCACTTTCTGACCTTTTTCGACGTCATCTTTCAGCAGTTGCAGCGCTGCGACCCCAAGGAACGCAGCAAAGATCACCACGCTGATGATTGAGGTCGGCTTGGCGCGAGCCAGGTCGGCGAACGGGTTTTGCGGAATGAACGACAACAGCAGCTGCGGCACATTCAGGTCGGCGACCTTGCCCGCGTAGTCGGTCTGAATGGTTTGCAGGCGGGCCATTTCCTGGGTGCCGGCCACCAGGCCTTCGGCGGTCAGGCCGAACAGGTTGGTCAAACCGATACCGATCAGCGCCGCGATGGCGGTAGTGAACAGCAGCGTGCCGATGGTCAGGAAGCTGATCTTGCCCAGCGACGACGCGTTATGCAGGCGCGCCACGGCGCTGAGGATCGAGGCGAACACCAGCGGGATCACGATCATTTGCAGCAGCTGCACGTAACCGTTGCCCACCAGATCGAACCAGCCGATCGAGGCTTTCAGCACCGGGTTGCCGGCACCGTAAATGGTGTGCAAGGCAACACCGAATGCCACGCCGAGCACCAGTGCGAGCAGGACTTTTTTCGCCAGGCTCCAGGTGGTGTGACGGGTTTGCGCCAGGCCAAACAGCAGGGCGAGGAACACCAGCAGATTGAGAATCAGCGGCAGATTCATAAGGACTCCAATAAGACTTGTGCCAGCCACCTTCCAGGGTGGCTGCGAACCGGCAAGCCTAACAGCTTGATTTCCAATGAATTAATATCAAAAAACTCTGTTGACTGTCGTTTTTGGAATAAGCCGATGTCGCTGTCAAGGATGCAGCTGGCGCAATAGGTGCGTTAACGGTCGCAGGCAGACGGGGACGGTCACACAAATTTGTTAGCGTCGATGTCTTTACATCAGGGTCTTTTAATAAGGAAAGCATGCCGATGAAACTCGCACCGAAAATTCTGGCTGCCGCACTGTGTCTGGGCCTTGCCGGCCAAGCCTTTGCCACGGATTTGAAACACTGGCCAGCCGATCAGGCCAAGGCGCTGGACGCAATGATTGCGGCCAACGCCAACAAAGGTAACTACGCAGTGTTCGACATGGACAACACCAGTTACCGCTACGACCTCGAAGAGTCGTTGCTGCCGTACATGGAAAACAAAGGCCTGATCACCCGCGAGAAACTCGACCCCTCCCTGAAACTGATTCCGTTCAAAGACACCGCCGACCATAAGGAAAGCCTGTTCAGTTACTACTATCGCCTCTGCGAACTCGACGACATGGTTTGCTATCCATGGGTCGCGCAGGTGTTCTCCGGCTTCACGCTCGCAGAGCTCAAGGGTTATGTCGATGAGTTGATGGCGTCCGGCAAACCGGTGCCGGCCACTTATTACGAAGGCGATGTGGTCAAGAAACTCGACGTCAACCCGCCGAAAGTCTTCACCGGTCAAACCGAGCTGTACAACAAGCTGATGGAGAACGGCATCGAGGTCTACGTGATGACCGCGGCCTCCGAAGAGCTGGTGCGCATGGTCGCTTCCGATCCGAAGTACGGCTACAACGTCAAACCGCAAAACGTCATCGGCGTGAGCCTGCTGCTCAAGGACCCCAAGTCCGGCGAGTTGACCACAGCACGCAAGCAAATCACCGCGGGCAAGTATGACGAGAAGGCCAACCTCGGCCTCGAACTGACCCCGTACCTGTGGACCCCGGCAACCTGGATGGCGGGTAAGCAAGCGGCGATCCTGACCTACATCGATGAGTGGAAAAAACCGGTGCTGGTGGGCGGCGACACTCCGAGCAGCGACGGTTTCATGCTGTTCCACAGCGTCGACGTGGCCAAGGGTGGCATCCACTTGTGGGTCAACCGCAAGGACAAATACATGACCCAGATTAACGGCATGATGGCCAAGCACGCCGCAGCACAGGCCAAGGAAGGGTTGCCGGTGACGGCGGACAAGAACTGGGTGATCGTCAAGCCTGAAGAAATACAGTAAGACCGAGTCGCTTCAATCGCGGGCAAGCCCGCTCCCACAAGGTTTAGGGTGAATCACAGATTGTGTGAGCACCAAAGATCCCTGTGGGAGCGGGCTTGCCCGCGAATGCGGTGTGTCAATCAACGTCAATGCTGGATGGGCCGGCCTCTTCGCAGGCAAGCCAGCTCCCACATGATCTCCATCGTTTGGCGGGTTTCGGTCAGACAAAAAAATGCCCCGCACTTGGCGGGGCATTTTTGTTTCTGCGATTGACGCTTACAGCCCGTCGAGCATCGCCTTGTTACGCACAGCACCTTTGTCGGCGCTGGTTGCCAACAGAGCGTAAGCCTTCAGTGCGGTAGTCACCTTGCGTGGACGTTTCTCAACCGGTTTCCAGCCTTTCTGATCCTGCTCGGCACGGCGCCCAGCCATTTCTTCGTCGCTGATCAACAGGTTGATCGAACGGTTCGGAATGTCGATCAGCACTTTGTCGCCGTCCTGCACCAGACCAATCGCGCCGCCCGCAGCCGCTTCTGGCGAGGCGTGGCCGATGGACAGGCCCGAAGTGCCGCCGGAGAAACGACCGTCGGTGAGCAGGGCGCAGGCTTTGCCCAGGCCTTTGGATTTCAGGTACGACGTCGGGTAGAGCATTTCCTGCATGCCCGGGCCGCCTTTCGGGCCTTCGTAACGGATGATCACGATGTCGCCGGCCTTCACTTCGTCAGCGAGGATGCCGCGTACGGCGCTGTCCTGGCTTTCGAAGATCTTCGCGTTGCCTTCGAAGACGTGGATCGACTCGTCGACGCCCGCGGTTTTCACCACACAGCCGTCCAGCGCGATGTTGCCGTACAGAACGGCCAGGCCGCCTTCTTTCGAGTAAGCGTGCTCGACACTGCGGATGCAGCCGTTTTCACGATCGTCGTCCAGGGTTTCATAGCGGGTCGACTGGCTGAACGCGGTTTGCGTCGGGATGCCCGCAGGACCGGCCTTGAAGAAGTGATGCACGGCTTCGTCGTCGGTCTGGGTGATGTCCCACTTGGCGATGCCTTCGGCTAGGGTCTTGCTGTGCACGGTCGGCAGGTCGGTGTGCAGCAGACCGCCACGAGCCAGCGAACCGAGGATGCTGAAGATCCCGCCGGCACGGTGCACGTCTTCCATGTGGTACTTCTGGATGTTCGGCGCGACTTTGCACAGTTGTGGCACGTGGCGGGAGAGACGGTCGATGTCGCGCAGGTCGAAATCGATCTCGGCTTCCTGGGCGGCGGCCAGCAAGTGCAGGATGGTGTTGGTGGAACCGCCCATGGCGATGTCCAGCGTCATGGCGTTTTCGAACGCCTTGAAGTTGGCGATGTTGCGCGGCAATACCGATTCGTCGTTCTCGCCGTAGTAACGCTTGCACAACTCGACGATGGTGCGGCCGGCCTGCAGGAACAGCTGCTCGCGGTCGCTGTGGGTGGCCAGGGTCGAACCGTTGCCGGGCAATGCCAGGCCCAGTGCTTCAACCAGGCAGTTCATCGAGTTGGCGGTAAACATGCCGGAGCACGAGCCGCAGGTCGGGCAGGCGCTGCGCTCGTACTCAGCGACTTTCTCGTCAGAAGCGCTGGAGTCGGCGGCGATCACCATGGCGTCGACGAGGTCGAGACCGTGGCTGGCCAGTTTGGTCTTGCCGGCTTCCATCGGGCCGCCGGAGACGAAGATCACCGGGATGTTCAGGCGCAGGGCAGCCATCAGCATGCCTGGGGTGATCTTGTCGCAGTTGGAGATGCAGACGATGGCGTCGGCGCAGTGGGCGTTGACCATGTACTCGACGGAGTCGGCGATGATCTCGCGGCTCGGCAGCGAATACAGCATGCCGTCGTGGCCCATGGCGATGCCGTCATCCACGGCAATGGTGTTGAATTCTTTCGCTACACCGCCGGCGCGTTCGATTTCGCGGGCGACCAGTTGGCCCAGGTCCTTGAGGTGGACGTGGCCCGGTACGAATTGGGTGAACGAGTTGGCAATGGCGATGATCGGCTTTTTGAAGTCGTCATCTTTCATCCCCGTGGCGCGCCACAGTGCGCGGGCGCCGGCCATGTTGCGGCCATGGGTGGACGTTTTCGAGCGGTAATCAGGCATGAAGCACTCCGGGCGGCTAATCAGGTATCAAAAGGGAAGTGAGCTTCTATTGACGTCTGGAACACTCAGAAATGGCCGTGTGTCCGGAAGTTGCCGATAACTTTGCGGGATCGCCGCGCGCTTCAGCTTGAGCTCATAAACCCGCCGGGGGATGACTGGCGATGAATGTCGCGATTCTACACGGCTGGCGTCAGGAGGGAATGCCGGGAAGCGTTGATCCAGCGCTGACACAACGTGCGGGATGACGACTGGCAGGTTTCAGCCCACCTTCAGCGCCAGGTGCCTTCGTGTAATCAGTACATTCAAGCCAAGCCCCGTGGCACTCAAGGTCAGAAAACACAGGGCAAGTGCTGTGGTCAGGTCCTCGGACGCGAGATTGATCACCACACTGATCACGCCGCCGCACATGAAAATCAGCACGCCGCCCACCGAGGTAGAGGTTCCGGCATTTTGTGGGTAGAGACTCATGGCTTGGGAGTTGGCGATGGGCCTGGCAATGGTGGTGCCTGCGGTACAAATCAGCATGGGTATCAAAACCGCCGCAGCAGAGAGCCCGAACTGATCCGCCAGCCACAGCATGACCAGCCCTGACAAAGCGATCAGCCCCAGACCAATGACTATCTGCGTGTTGGCACGCAGATGCCGATGCAGTGCGCTGGCGACAATCCCGCCAAACACATAGGCCACGCCATACAGCAACAACGCCCAGGCAAATTCGTAAGGCGAAAGCGCCAACCGATCCATGAAAATGATCGGTGAAGTGACGATGAACGAGAAATGGCAGGCGAATGCCAAGGCTGAAATCAACCAGTAACCCATGAAGCGTAGATCCGCACACAGCCGCCAATAGGCGCTGAAAAACCGTTCATGGGTCGAGGTATGCAGGTGCGGGTTTTCCCTGAGCAGAAAAAAGGCTTTAAACCAGACAATGACAGCGAGGGTGATAAACACATAAAAGCTGCCCTGCCAGCCTAGCTGCAATTGCAGCCACGTCCCCAGGAGGGGCGAAATCGAAATGAACACCCCGCCGCCGGTCACCATCCAGATTCTGATTCGCTCCTGTTCCTTGCCGACGAACAAATCCTGAACCAGTGCTTGCGACAGGACGAAGGACCCGCAGCCAACGGCCTGGATCACGCGAAAGAACAAAAACCAGCTGTATTCGCTGGAAACCACGCATCCCGTGGCACCGACCACCGCAATCGCGATACCTGCCAGCAGCAGCTTCTTGCGCCCCCACACGTCTGACAGCGGTCCGACCAGCACCACGGACAACGCCAGGCCAATGGCGAACAGGCTGACGGAAAGGGCGATGTCGGACGGTGAGGTCCGAAAATAGTCAGAAAGATCGGGAAAGGACGGGAGCACCACATCCAGGGGAAAGACGCCAAGCAACGTCATGGTCATCAACAGAATGACCATCGCACGATGTTTTTCGACACGGGGTACATGCTTTCCGTCATTCATCGAGAAGCCCTGCTCTGGAGAAGAGTTGCCGATTGGCAGGCAGATCGAAGAATCCTGCCTTTTTCATTGCGTTGAGCGTGGCTCCAGCACCCGACCGGGCGCGCAGGCGTTGTGCTTGCGGGCCGCTCAAATCACAAAGGATTTGCGCCACAGGCGTTTCACCCAGGCCGGCGCTGCGCAGACTTTCGCCAAGCCAGCGTTCATCGATTTCAAAGAAAATCAGCAGGATTTCCAGGAGCATCCTGGCGGTGAACGTGCGTTGGCCGCAGTTCAGCTGCAGCCACAGGTAGTGGAACACTTCGCAAAAGTAACGACTGTGTCGCGCCTCGTCGGCGAGGTGGTCCCTGAGCATTTCCTGAACGCTGCTGACCAGCGTGTCGCGGCAAACGTCGAGCAGTTCCTTGGCGATGATTGTTTCCGAGACGAAGCCGACGAGAAACCACGCCAGTGCTTTGTGCTTGTCAGGTGTGCGGTCGAGCAGGGCGTTCAGCCGGGTTATCCGCTGGGGCATGACCGGGCGATCAGTCATGCCGTAAATGTCAGCAATCTGCTCGGCGAGGCTATTGGAGAACAGCGCGTGATAAGCCTCATCGGTGTAGAGCTGCAGCGCGGCCGTTTTCATCCGTTGGGGGATGGAAACACCCAGTTCGTTGTGGACGATGGTTTCCACGGATCGGTTGACGATGCGGTGTTCGAGCAGGGTGGTGTAGTCGAGGAAATGCACCAGATGGTTGGCGGACAGACGGTGAATGATTCCTCTGCCTGCTGCTTTGATCGCCGGATGATTCAGGTAGAGCAGGAAGGCTGGTGGAAACCAGTGGCGGGTTTCCAGTTGCTGTTTCAGGTCCGAGGGCAATTGATAGGCGTGTTCGCTGATGCGCACCGAGGCTCGGGTATTCCAGTCTCCAAGGGTGAAGCGATTGGGCCAAGAGGCTGGGAAGTACGCAGGTTCGATGAGGGGCTCGGTCATTGTTCCTGCCCCCGATTGCCAAGGAGCTCTTTTAACTCCTTGCACATCACTTGCCCGTCGCTCTGGCCGCAGCCGACAAAAAACAACGGTTGTTCTGCGCTGTCCTCAAGGCCCAACAGTGCTTCGACCTGATCATCCGTCAAGGCACCGGTCAGCCAGGTGTTCAATCCCAGCGAAGTGGCCGCCAGTTGAAAGGTCTGAGAAATATGGCCGGCCTCCACGTAGGCCATTCGGTAGGCCCGCGAGTGTTCATATTTCCACCACAGCTTGTCGAATCGACTGGTGATGAACAGGCCTGCGGGCAGGTTGTTGATGAAATGTTGCCCACACATCAGTTGCCCCAAAGGCTGAGGAGGCGGCGGATTAACGAGACTCAGTGCGTGCCCGATGGGGTGATAGGCGTAGAGCCCGGGTTGCAGGCCGCTGACGTTCTGCACCAGCAGAAAGCCTTCGCAGGCATTCAGTCCGCCGCCGGACGGGCTGCTTCGCCGGGCGCCGAGGCCTTCGACAATGCTTTCGTCGACGTCGTTTTCGCGCTCATGCAGATAGCCAAGGGACAGGTACAGCAATGTGCTCACCGCTTCGAGGGAAACGGCTTCGCCCGTGAAGGTGCGGCAGGTTTTCCGATTGACCAAGGCGTTTGCCAGGGAACCTTCCGGCAGGGAGGAAGGTTTAGGCAGGGCAATCAGCTCGCCTCCCATGTGTTCCGAGCGCCTGGCTTTCGGCGAAGGTGTGGCCAACACGTCGGTGCAATGATCAAGGTATTGTTTTGACCATTCATTAATGTCTTGCGGAATGTGTTCGCAAGGAATGTTCTTGGTGCCGATATGATATATCTTCGATAGTTCATCCCAGCCCCATTCAATAATGTCTGCTGTTGATGTTGTCAGTATTCCAGCGTTGAGTAGTTGAGTGTCAATGGTGTTGCGGTAATTAAACTTTTCAGGGTTGTCGATCAGTTCGGCCAGTCGAGTCGAATACTTGAGGTTAAGTTCAAATTGCTTGTGGTTCTTGTAATCCCAGACTATTTGACCGGGCGTACGCGGAAGTATGAATAAGTGAGGGCTGATCTGCATGATGGGCGGTTCGCTCTGGGCAATGCCATAGAAAACGCTGGGTAGCCGGCACTCCCCAGCGTCTCATTTACTTAGCGGGCTTTAGGGGCAACCAGAAAAGCCAGGTTGGCAATGCTGTTAGCTTCCAGAGTAATTGCTTTCATTTGGAACTCCTTGTAATTGAAAGTGAGTGTCACTTCGTTGTGACACTTTCAATCATAGAGTGTAATGAGCGCTTATCAAGGCAATATTAGGTAGGAATCTTCCAGAAATTTTGTCGGAACGATCATGGGCATGAACAAGTTTTGTCAGGTGTATTCTCTTTAATTAAAGATATAGGGAAACGTCCTGCAAGTTTGTAGGACTGCAAGTGTAGGAAGTTTGAGGGGGTTCAATAACAGACAATGGAACGGGGAGCCGGCCGGCTCCCCGTCAAACCGGCGTAATCAGCTGTTTGGCAGCAACCGGCAGGTGATGCTCTTGATGTAGCGGGTTTCGGCGATGGCCGGGTGTACCGGGTGATCCGGGCCCTGGCCGCCGCGTTCGAGCATCTGGATGTTGCGGTCCAGGTGACGGGCGCTGGTCAGCAGGATATTTTGCAGATCGTCTTCGGGCAGGTGCATCGAGCACGATGCGCTGACCAGGATGCCGTCCTTGCTGAGCAGACGCATGGCTTGCTCGTTCAGGCGACGGTAGGCGCCTTCACCGTTCTTCATGTCTTTCTTGCGTTTGATGAAGGCGGGCGGATCGGCAACGATCACGTCGAAGCGTTCTTCGCTGGCTTTCAGCTCTTTGAGGGCTTCGAACACGTCGCCTTCGATGCAGGTCATTTTCTCGGCGAAACCGTTCAGCGCGGCGTTGCGCTCGACGCCGTCGAGGGCGAAGGCCGAAGCGTCGACGCAGAACACTTCACTGGCGCCGAATGCGGCCGCTTGCACGCCCCAGCCGCCGATGTAGCTGTACAGGTCCAGCACGCGTTTGCCTTTGGCATAAGGGGCCAGGCGCGCGCGGTTCATGCGGTGGTCGTAGAACCAGCCGGTTTTCTGGCCCTGGATGACCGGTGCTTCGAATTTCACGCCGTTCTCTTCCAGCGCGACCCACTCCGGCACCAGGCCGAACACGGTTTCGACGTAGCGGTTGAGGCCTTCGGCATCACGGGCAGCGGAGTCATTCTTGAACAGGATGCCGCTTGGCTTGAGCACTTGGGTCAACGCCGCGATCACGTCTTCTTTATGGGCTTCCATGGTCGCCGAAGCGATCTGCACCACCAGGATGTCGCCGAAGCGGTCGACTACCAGGCCTGGCAGCAGGTCGGAGTCACCGTAGACCAGGCGATAGAACGGCTTGTCGAACAGGCGATCGCGCAGGGACAGCGCAACGTTCAGGCGATGGACCAGCAGCGACTTGTCCAGCGGCACCTTGATGTCGCGCGACAGCAGACGGGCGCAGATCAGGTTGTTCGGGCTCATGGCCACGATGCCCAGTGTCTTGCCGCCGGCGGCTTCGAGGATCGCCTGGTCACCGGCCTTGAAGCCATGCAACGGGGTCGCCGCTACATCGATTTCGTTGCTGTAGACCCACAAGTGGCCGTTTCGCAGGCGACGGTCGGCGTTGGCTTTGAGGCGCAGGCTAGGCAGGGACATGACGTCGCTCCGGAAAAAAGAGCGGGAGTATAGCGTGTTGCGCAAGACCCCGGCTTGGCAGATAGACCTGTGGCGAGGGGGCTTGCCCCCGTTGGGGCGCGAAGCGGCCCTGATATATCAGATGCATCGCATATGCCGATCGACGACTGCTTCGCAGCCGAACGGGGGCAAGCCCCCTCGCCACAGGAGGGTGCGCTGTATTTTTGGAGTTGGATTGGGCATTTGATGAAACTTTGGCCGATGTAGCGGCCAAGCTGTCGGATCCAACTTTATAAAGGTTAGAATCGCCCCTGGCCCAGAGTGTGTACTTATGTCCCAAGAGCTGACTTCCGAACAGATTCAACAGTCCCTGCAAGGCATCAGCGTGCCTGCTCAGCCGCAAATCATGGTGGATTTGCAGATGGAGCAGTACATGCCCGACCCGGATCTGGAAGTGATCGCGAAGCTGATCTCCCAGGACCCGGGGCTCTCTGGCGCCTTGCTGAAGATCGTCAACTCGCCGTATTACGGCTTGAGTAACAAGATCGCCTCGATCCAGCGTGCGGTGAACCTGCTGGGCAGTCGTTCGATCGTCAACCTGATCAATGCGCAGTCGATCAAGGGCGAGATGAACGACGACACCATCGTCACCCTGAACCGTTTCTGGGATACGGCTCAGGACGTGGCGATGACCTGCCTGACGCTGGCCAAGCGCATCGGCGCCCAGGCGGGTGATGAAGCGTACGCGCTGGGGCTGTTCCACGACTGCGGCGTGCCGCTGATGTTGCAGCGCTTCCCCAATTACATGACCGTCCTGGAAGAGGCCTACGCCAACGCCAGTGCCGAATGCCGGGTAGTCGACACCGAGAACCGGGTGTTCAACACCAACCATGCGGTGGTCGGTTATTACACGGCCAAGTCCTGGCGGCTGCCGGAGCATGTGACCGCCGCGATCGCCAATCACCACAATGCCCTGGCTATTTTCAGCGACGAATCTTCGCGCAACGCTCAGCTGAAGAACCTGCTGGCGATCCTGAAAATGGCGGAGCATGTTTGTGCGTCGTACCGGGTGTTGGGTAATCAGACCGAAGACCACGAATGGAACAGCATCGGCCATCTGGTGCTCGATTATGTCGGCCTCTCGGATTACGACTTCGAGACCCTCAAGCAAACGATTCGCGACCTCGGCGCTCACCGCTGAGCACCGGCTGCTTCATTTATTCGAGAGCCCTGATTCGAGTACACCATGCCTGAATTGCCAGAAGTCGAAACCACTCGCCGCGGGATTGCGCCGCACCTGGAAGGCCAGCGCGTCAGCCGGGTGATCGTGCGTGACCGGCGCTTGCGCTGGCCGATTCCTGAAGACCTCGATGTGCGATTGTCCGGCCAGCGTATTGTGCTGGTGGAACGGCGCGCCAAATACCTGTTGATCAATGCCGAAGTCGGCACGCTGATCAGTCATTTGGGCATGTCTGGCAATCTGCGGCTGGTGGAAGTCGGTATGCCGGCGGCCAAGCATGAGCATGTGGATATCGAACTGGAGTCCGGCCTGGCCCTGCGCTACACCGACCCCCGCCGGTTTGGCGCGATGCTCTGGAGCCTCGACCCGCTCAACCACGAACTGCTGATTCGCCTGGGGCCGGAGCCGCTGACCGACCTGTTTGATGGCGATCGTTTGTTCCAGCAGTCTCGGGGACGATCCATGGCGGTCAAGCCGTTCATCATGGATAACGCGGTGGTGGTCGGCGTTGGCAATATCTACGCGACCGAAGCCCTGTTCGCTGCCGGTATCGACCCGCGTCGCGAGGCCAAGAGCATTTCCCGGGCGCGCTATTTGAAGCTGGCGATCGAGATCAAACGCATTCTGGCCGCCGCCATCGAGCGTGGCGGTACGACGTTGCGGGACTTTATTGGCGGTGACGGTCAGCCGGGTTATTTCCAGCAGGAATTGTTCGTCTACGGACGTGGCAATCAACCGTGCAAAGTCTGTGGCACGGAGCTGCGGGACGTGAAACTCGGGCAGCGCGCCAGCGTCTTTTGCCCGCGCTGTCAGAGCTGATACGTCCTACGGTCTATAGTCAGTGTTCTTACTGCCTAGCCGAAGGACCGTGCCATGAATTCGTTTCGAACCCTTGTTGTTGCGCTGCTGCTGAGCGTCAGTGCGCCAGCGCTGGCGGCAAACAGCGGCAGCGGTGACCCGCGTTACACCATCCAGAACCCCCCGGCCTACGCCATGCTCGGCGACTTGCTGATCGCCCGACCCTTGTTGGTCGTAGCGACGGTGATCGGTGCCGGGGCGTTTGTGGTGTCGTTGCCGTTTACCGCACTGGGTGGCGGCATTGGCGATGCGGGGCAGGCGCTGGTGGTTGATCCGGCGAAAGCGGCGTTTGTGCGGTGTCTGGGGTGTATCGGGGAGGGGTTTGAGCAGCGGGAGTGAAATCAGGTCACATCTTCGGTGTTGCTGATGGCCTCATCGCGAGCAGGCTCGCTCCCACAGGGGTTTTGTAAACGACGCAAATCCAGTGTGGGAGCGAGCCTGCTCGCGATGAGGCCGGCACAGGCGCTACAAAACTAACTGACTCAAGCCTTCCCGGTAATAATCCGATACTTCGCCATCAACTGCTCTTCAGTCTCCGGATGCGCTTCATCCAGCGGAATGCAATCCACCGGGCAAACCTGCTGGCACTGAGGTTCGTCGTAGTGGCCGACACACTGCGTGCACAGGTTCGGGTCGATCACGTAGATCTCTTCGCCTTGGGAAATGGCGGCGTTCGGGCACTCGGGTTCGCAGACGTCGCAATTGATGCAATCGTCGGTGATGATCAGGGACATGCTAACTCCAGCCAGGGCGCAAGGCCCGGGCGCAATAAACCAATGCGCGCAATTGTGCCGCATTGGCGCCCGCAGTGCACGCGGGCGCCGCTTGAGCGGTCGTTACTTCTTGAAGCGCTCGGTAAGGGCGTCCGCCACCACAGGGTGGACGAACTTGGTGATATCGCCACCCAACGCTGCGATTTCACGAACCAGCGTCGAGGAAATGAACGAATAACGCTCGGACGGTGTAAGAAACAGACTTTCCACATCCGGCGCCAGTTGGCGGTTCATGTTGGCCAGCTGGAATTCGTATTCGAAGTCCGACACCGCGCGCAAACCACGCAGGAACACGTTGGCGTTCTTCTCTTTGGCAAAGTGCGCCAACAGCGTCGAGAAGCCGACGACTTCAACGTTCGGCAGATGTTTAGTGACCTCGCGGGCCAACGCCACACGCTGTTCCAGGGGAAACAACGGGTTTTTCTTCGGGCTGGCAGCGACGGCGATGATCACATGATCGAACAAGCGCGCGGCGCGTTCGACCAAGTCGCCATGGCCCTTGGTAATAGGGTCGAAGGTACCTGGGTACAACACTCGGTTCATCGCGTCGTCCTGGCGGGAGTCCGTTGGGGAGTCGGATGGTATCGCAGCCTTCCCGGTCGGCCAAGTCGCCTGTTGGGTAAGAAAGCACTATAGACGATTGGAATATTCTCCGTTTTCATGGGTTTTTCAAACGTTCGGCGAGGGAGGTCGCCAGTTGCGCCGTCAGCCCGTAGACCGACAATTGCGGGTTTGCGCCAATGCTGGTGGGGAACAGCGAGCCATCGTGGATCGACAGATTGCTGATCTGGTGATGCCGGCCGAGGCTGTCGGTCACGGCGTTTTTCGGGTCTTCACCCATGGCGCAACCGCCCATCACATGAGCGCTGCCCAGGCGGGTGCGATACAGCTCAAGGCTCAAACCGTCGATCAACGTGCGCGCTTCGGCCAGGGTTTTCACATAGCGCGCGTCGGCGTGCATCGGCATGACCGCGTTGGCGCCACCGGCGAACTGGATCTCGGCCATGCTGTGGAAGGCCCGGCGCAAGCCATCCCAGGCATAGGGTGAAACCTGATAGTCGAGCACCGGCGTGCTGTCGCCGCGCAATTCGACACTGCCGCCGGGGCTGTCCGGGTGAAAACCGTCGCGCAACAACGCGAGCATTGCGTGGGTGTGGGGCAGATTTTCCATGTGTCCGGCGTTTTCCTTGCCGAAACCGCCGAGCAGGGTGGAGGCCAGTGCCGGGTGCAGCGGCGGCACCTCCAGTTTGTAGGACATCTTGCCGGTGGTGCCGTCCTGCCACTGGAAATGGTCGGTGTAGATCGACTGCGGTGCGCCGTAGAACGGGTTGATCACCTCGTCGAACAGCCCGGCGGACATGTTCACCAAGTGCAGGAACGTGCGCTTGCCCAGGCGCGTGTGCGGATCGGGCGCCTCCGAGCGCAGGAGCAGCGCCGGGCTGTTGATCCCGCCGCCCGCCAGCACGTAATGCCGCGCCTTGACCGTAATCGTGCGTCCGGTTGGCGCGACGCAACGGTCGTCCATCGCCATACATTGCAGGCCGGTGACCTTGCCGTCCTTGATCGAGAGCTTTTCGGCGCGGGCCAGATAAAGCAGCTCGCCACCTTTTTCCAGGGTTGCGGGAATGGTCGTGACCATCATCGATTGCTTGGCGTTGGTCGGGCAGCCCATGCCGCAATAGCCAAGGTTCCAGCAACCGCGCACATTGCGTGGAATCACATGCCAGGAATATCCGAGTTTTTCGCAGCCTTTGCGGATCACGTCGTTGTTGGCGTTAGGCGGCACCATCCACGGGGCGACACCCAGGCGTTGTTCCATTTTCTCGAACCACGGTGCCATCTCGGCCGGGCTATGGCCTTTGACATCGTGTTCTTTGGCCCAATGTTCGAGCGTCGGGTCGGGGGTGCGAAAGCTTGATGTCCAGTTAATCAGCGTGGTGCCGCCCACCGCGCGGCCCTGGAGAATGGTGATCGCGCCGTCCTTGCTCATGCGACCGATACCTTCCTGATAGAGGCTGGTGTAGGCCTGGTCTTCAAGCATCTTGAAGTCGCTGCTGGTTTTGAGCGGCCCTTCTTCGATCAGCAACACCTTGTAGCCGGCGGCGCTGAGGATTTCGGCGGTGGTCCCGCCGCCCGCGCCGCTGCCGATGATCGCCACGTCCGCTTCGAGGGTCAGGTCCTGGGTCAGTTGCGAGCCGTTGTAGGTTTTCCAGCCACGGGCCATGCCTTCGCGGAACGGGTCGGGTACGGGCATCTTCGGGTTCTCTTGTTGTTATGGTTTGGATGCAGTGGTGAGGCTGCTGACGTCTTCGCGGGCAAGCCCGCTCCCACAGGGTTTGAGTCGTTCACAAAAGGATGGCTCACCTCAAATCCTGTGGGAGCGTGGCTTGCCCGCGATGGGGGCGACACGGTCTCAAACGGCAGGCGGCCCGGGATACCCGCAATGCACCCACGATTCCGCCCGGCTGTACCAGGCCATCATCACCAGTTGCAGCAACGAGCTATGCCCCATGCGCAACAGGCTCAACGAGCTGTTTTCCCAGCGATCGAGAAAATGCCGGATCTCATCGGCACTGGCGTTTTCCCAGCTGCCCCAGATCCCGGTCAGCGGCCCGCGAGTCACCGCCATTCCCAGCACGTCGAACAATTGCCGGGTCAGCTTGAGCATCTCCGGCGACAAATGATTCAGGTCGTTATCCAGGGTTTTGAGGGTGCCATCGACGGCCGCCGGCATTTTCTCGATGGCCACGGCGCCCTCGAGCATCACCGGCACCAATGCCCGCAGAAACAGCAGGTCGCCGCTACGCAGGATCGCGAAACCGCTTGCCGGGGTGCTCGACGAGCAGCCGCTGAGGCTCGCGCCCAATCCGGCCGTGGCCAGAAAGGCACTCGCGCCGAGGCTGAATTTAAGCAGGCCGCGCCGTGACAGCGCGGGTGTATCGGACAGGCTTGGGCTCATTATTGTTATTACCCGAAGAGTGTGATCGTTAGCGGATGAACAGCTTCTGGATCAGTTTCTGAATGGCTTTGCCGTACGGCGGGTAAATAAGTTTCGCCGCGTTGAAGCGTTGTTTGATCAGCACGCCTTTGGCCTTGCTGAAGGTCAGGAAGCCTTCGTGGCCGTGGTAATGGCCCATGCCCGAAGCGCCGATGCCACCGAACGGCATATCGTCTTGAGCCACGTGCAGCAAAGTGTCGTTGAGGCAAACGCCGCCGGAATGGGTTTCGTGCAGTACGCGATTTTGTTCGCGCTTGTCGTAGCCGAAGTAGTACAGCGCCAGCGGACGAGGTCGTTGATTGATGTAGGCAAACGCCTCATCAAGATCCTTGTACGGAACGATTGGCAGCAGCGGGCCGAAAATTTCGTCCTGCATCACGGTCATGTCGTCACTGACGTTGAGCAGCACGCTATGACTCATGCGCCGGCCCTGGCCCTGATCGAACAGCGGAATCAGCAGCGCACCCTTGCTGGTGGCGTCACTGACGTAGCCGTTGAGCCGTGCCAGTTGTCGGTCATTGATGATCGCGGTGTAGTCCGGGTTGTCGGCCAGTGTCGGATAAAACCCTCGAACCGCTTGGCGATAGGCTTCGACGAAAGCGCCAACACGAGCTTCCGGCACCAGCACGTAGTCCGGGGCCACGCAGGTTTGTCCGGCATTCAGGGTCTTGCCGAAAGCGATGCGTTCGGCGGCGTCCTTGAGCGGCACATCTAGGGAAACGATGGCCGGGGATTTGCCACCCAGCTCAAGGGTCACTGGCGTCAGGTTCTCGGCCGCCGCGCGCATCACGTGCTTGCCGATGCTGGTGGCGCCGGTAAACAGCAGGTGATCGAAACGCAGCCGGGAGAACGCGACACCGATATCGGCTTCGCCCAGTACCACGCAGACCAGGTCTTGCGGGAAGATCCGGCCCAGCAACTCCTTGAGCAGCAAACCGGTGGAGGGGGTCGATTCGCTGAGTTTGAGCATCACCCGATTGCCCGCCGACAACGCACCCACCAACGGCCCGATGGCCAAGTACAACGGGTAGTTCCAGGGCACGATCACGCCGACCACGCCCAGTGGTTGGTAAACAACCTTGGCCGAAGCCGGCTGAAACGCGATGCCGACCTTGCGCCGCGACGCTTTCATCCAGCCTTTGAGGTGCTGACTGGCGTAATGAATGCCGTGCAGGCTGGGCATCAACTCGGCGAGCAGGGTTTCATCGGCGCTGCGGTGACTGAAGTCCTGGCTGATGGCATCGATCAAGGCGTGGCGCTCATTGCTCAGCAGATCTCGCAGGGCCTTGAGCCATTGCTGGCGCTGGGCGGCCGGTGGCATCGGGTTGGCCGCATACGCCGCACGCTGCGCATCAAACAGGGCCTGGAGCTCGTCCAGAGGCTGTTGCAGGTTCTGCAGGTAAGCGATGTCGGCGGTCATGATCGGCTCCGGTTTTTGTTGTAATGAGGCACTTTTTAGAGTCTATGCTCTATAAAGTCAAATGGCATCCTGAGTACAGCATTGTTTTATCCACTCGCCGATAGGTCGTAAGATGCCCGCCAACGCACTCTGAATTAAAGCTCAAGCCATGGCCCCTCGGATCAAAACCAGCGAGCGCATCGTGCAGAACAGCCTGGAGCTGTTCAATCAACAGGGCGAGCGCAGCATCAGCACCAACCACATTGCTGCCCACATGGAGATTTCTCCGGGCAACCTGTACTACCACTTCCCCAACAAGCAGGCGATCATCGCTGTGTTGTTCAGTGAGTACGAAAGCCTGGTGGACAGCTTCCTGCGCCCACCTCAGGGCCGCGCGTCCACGGTGGAGGACAAGCGCTTCTACCTTCAGGAACTGCTGGCGGCGATGTGGCGCTACCGGTTTTTGCATCGTGACCTTGAGCATTTGCTCGACAGCGATCCCGAACTGGCCGCCCGTTATCGGCGTTTCTCCCAGCGCTGCCTGATCCATGGCACCCACATCTACGCCGCCTTCGTCGACGCCGGCATCCTGCAAATGGACAAGGTGCAGATCGAATCCCTGACGCTCAATGCGTGGATTATCCTGACGTCCTGGGTGCGTTTTCTGTGCACCACGCGGGAAAATTCCAATCACCTGAGTGAGCAGGCGATTAAACGTGGGGTGTATCAGGTACTGGTGCTTGAGGCCGGTTTCGTCACGGACCAGTCTCGCGACGCGGTGAACGCGCTGTATGAAGAGTTTTACGTGCCGCTGGCCCAGGCCCTTGAAGAAGTGCAGTAGGATTCAAGACCGACTTAATCACAGGAGCCCGTTATGCCCATTGCGCAACTGATCAGCCCGCAAGCGTTGGACCTGAAAAAGGATGCGCCTGGGCTGGTGATTCTGGATTGTCGTTTTGCCCTCGAAGACCCTGACTACGGCCAGCGCAGCTATGCCGAAGGGCATATCGCCGGGTCGAGCTTTGCCGATCTTGAGCGTGATTTGAGCGGGGCAGTGGTCAAGGGCGTGACTGGGCGCCATCCGTTGCCGGAACCTGAAGACTTGATCGAGCGTCTGCAAGCGTGGGGCATCAACGCCGACAGCGAAGTGGTTTTGTACGACGATGGCCCCGGCGCCTACGCGGCGCGGGCCTGGTGGTTGCTGGCCTGGCTGGGCAAGCGCGATGGCGTGTTCATTCTCGACGGCGGGCTCAAGGCCTGGCACGCGGCCGGGTTGCCGCTGAGTCTGGACAGGTGCGACATCAAGCGCGGCACCTTTACCGGGACGCCAGACAATGCGCTGCTGTTGAGCGCTGAACAGCTCCAGCAGCGCCTCGGCCAGCCTGCGCTGACCTTGCTCGATGCCCGCGCCTTACCGCGCTTCAAGGGCGAAGTCGAGCCGATCGATCCGATTGCCGGGCACATCCCCGGTGCGCAATGTGCGGCCTTCACCGAGAACCTGGGCAGTGACGGGCGCTTCCTGCCGGCTGAGCAGCTCAAGCAGCGTTTTGCCGCGAAACTCGGCGATCGTGCGCCGGCCGATCTGGTGGCCTATTGCGGATCTGGCGTGACGGCTTGCCATAACCTGTTCGCGCTGTGCCTCGCGGGGTATCCGTTGGGCTCGTTGTATGCCGGGTCGTGGAGCGAGTGGATCAACGATCCAGCACACGGCATCGCCACCGGCGAATAACACTGATCCCCTGTAGGAGCGAGCCTGCTCGCGATAGCGGTGGATCAGTCGGCAGAGATGTCGAATGTTAAACCGCTATCGCGAGCAGGCTCGCTCCCACAGGGGGATTCGGGTTGTTTTGATATTTCAGAATAGCCGCGCACTGCGATACGCCCCCGGTCCAACCCCGTAAACCTGCTTGAACTGCCGACTCAGATGGCTCTGGTCGGCAAATCCCAGCTGCATCGCAACCTCCAGCGGCAAACAACCGTTCTGTAACAGCGCCCGTGCCTGCGCGATGCGTTGCTGCATCAACCAGGTGTGCGGTGGCATGCCCGTGGCGCGGCGAAAGACCCGGGCGAAGTGAAACGGTGACAGGTTGACCGCTGCCGCCAGTTCTTCCAGCGAGGGCGGCGCTGCCAATTGTGCATGCAGCACGTCCTTGGCCAGCGTCACCGCCCGGTGCTCCTTGCCGGGTTTGCCGGCGATCGGCACGGCCGCATGTCGTTGCAGCAGCAACAGCATCATCTCGCGCCAGACCGTTTGCTGTTGCAGGGCCGTGGACGGACTTTCCAGCAAGCGATGCAGTTGGCAGAAACCCTTCACCAGATCCGGATCGCGATACAACGTCGCGCCAAACCCCGGCAGGTTGGTGGTCGGCAGCTCCAGTTCGTCCAGCAGCGAGAGAATCTGCCCGCTGTCCGGGTAAAACGCCCGGTACAACCAACCGTCCTCCGTGCCCTTGTGGCCGGTGTGCAGTTCATCAGGGTTGATCAGCACCAGTGTGCCGCTGCCGGCCAGGTGTTCGGCGCCGCGATAGCGATAACGCTGGGCGCCGGCCATGATCATGCCGATCACATAACCGTCATGCACGTGGGGTGCAAAGCGGTGTTCGATGTAGCGCGCGGACAATAACTCGACGCCAGCCAAAGGCGCCGTTTGCCAGAAGCGGATCGACTCGCCCTGATCGGCGTCCATGGCTTACCCGCGACCCACGGCGCTCAGCCACTGCGGAATGCGTCGTTCCAGGTAATAACCCGGTTGCCGGAACGAGCCATCGACAAAACCGACATGCCCGCCCCTGGCTTGCAGCTCGAATTGAGTGGAGGCGGACAATTCCGACGCGTGCGGCAGGCTATGGGGGAATACGAAGGGATCGTCGGCCGCCTGGATGATCAGGGTTGGCGTGCGGATCCGGCCAAGGAAATAGCGACTGGAGGCGCGGCGATAGTAATCCTCGGCATCGACAAAACCATTGAGCGGCGCTGTGATCCGGCCATCGAAATCCCAGAAGGTGCGCATGTTCTCCAGCGAGCCCAACGCCGCCAATGCCGCCAGTCCATCCTCGCGTCCGTCATGCTGGAACTGGCGCTGCTTGTTCTTGATGTAGGCGACCATCTCGCGCATGAAGTGCGCCTGATAGACCTTCGAAAAACCTTGGCCGATACGATCGGCGCACTGATCGAGACGAAACGGTACCGATACCGCCACCGCGCCTGACACGCCGCTGTCACTGCCAGTTTCGCCCAGATGCTTGAGCAAGACATTGCCGCCCAGGGAATAGCCGACCGCATACAGCGGAGCGAGAGGGCGCTTGGCCCGCAGGTGTCTGATGGCTTCGGCCAAGTCTTCGCTGGCGCCGGAATGGTAGCTGCGCGCCAACAGATTCGGCTCGCCAGAGCAGCCGCGCCAGTTCAACGCGACACTGGCCCAACCCTGGGCACCGAATGCTTTCTGCACCCCGGCCACATAAGGCGAATTCGAAGAACCGGTCAGCCCGTGCAACACCAGCACCAGCGGCGCATCAGCGGTGTGCGGGCCGTGCCAGTCCATGTCGAGAAAGTCGCCATCCTCAAGCCACAAGCGTTCGCGCTCGCGTTCGATGTGCGTGGTCTTGCGCCAAAGCGGTCCCCACAAGGTTTGCAGGTGCGGGTTGCCGAGGCCGAAGGCGGGGGTGAAGCGTTCTGACGGAAAGGACACGATTGCTCTCGATGCAGCGGTGCGCAACCGGTGCGCACCTTTTCAGGCCGGTCGGTTAACCGGCGATCTCTGCCATACGTTGCCACAACGCGTAATACACCCGCCCGGATTTCTGCTCCCGGTGCAGGCGCCAGTTGCCTGGCAAGCCGAGGCTCGACGGCGCGTTTTCGCTTTCAGTGTAGATCCAGGCCTCATTGGCCAGCCACTGACGCTCTTCAAGCAGGGTGCAGACGGTCGGCAACAGGTCCTGGTTGAACGGCGGGTCGAGGAACACCAGGTCGTAGGCGGTCGCGGTCTGGGTTTCCAGGTAGCGCAGGGCATCGGCGGTCTGAATCTGGCCGGTGGTGCAGCGCAGCGTACCCAGATGCTCCTTGATGCTGGCGACCGCGATGTTGCTGGCGTCCAGCGCCTGGCCCATCGCCGCGCCACGGGACAGAGCCTCGAGGAACAACGCGCCGCTGCCGGCGAACGGATCAAACACTTTGGCCCCGGCAACGTACGGCGCGAGCCAGTTGAACAGGGTCTCACGCACCCGGTCCGGGGTCGGGCGCAGGCCCGGGGCGTCCGGGAAGCTCAGCTTCCGGCTGCCCCATTCGCCACCGATGATGCGCAGTTGGTTCACGCCGTTGTGTACGTTGTGAACGGGTTTTTTAGGACGAGTGGCCATTAATGCTCCGGAACCCCGAGCGGCTGCTCGGCAGGTTTATCAGTTGGGGCCGGTAACGGCTTTTGCGGCACGGTCGGGCCAGCGCTGACGATGACCATTTTGTCCGTGCTCAAGTGTTTGTTCAGTGCGGCTTTGACCTGCTCGACGGTCAGGCTCTGGGACTCACGCATGAAGTCGTTCAGATAACTCAGCGGCAGATTGTAGAAACCCATGGCGCCGAGCTGACCGACGATATCGGCGTTGCTGGCCGTGGATAGCGGGAAGCTGCCGGCCAGTTCACGCTTGGCGTCTTCGAGTTCTTTCTCGGTCGGGCCGGTTTTAAGGTAGTCGGCGAGAACATCCTGCACCAGTTTGAGCGTGCCTTCGCTCATTTCCGCGCGGGTTTGCAGGTTGATCATGAACGGGCCGCGCGCCTGCATCGGGGTGAAGCCCGAATAGACACCGTACGCCAGACCACGCTTCTCGCGCACTTCGCTCATCAAGCGGGTGCCGAAACCACCGCCGCCGAGGATCTGGTTGCCCAGGGAGAGCGCAGCGTAGTCCGGATCGTCACGGTCGATGCCCAGTTGCGAGAGCATCAGGTTGGTTTGCTTGGACGGGAACTCGATGTGCCCGATGCTCGCTTTCGGTTCAACCGGTTGCGGGATTTTCGGCAAGGCCGGGCCTTTTGGCAGCGCGCTGGAGATTTGCGCGGCAATCGCCTCGGCTTCGGCGCGGGACAAGTCGCCCACCAGTGCAATCACCACGTTGCCGGCTGCGTAGGCTTTCTCGTGGAACGCCTTGAGTTGCGCCACGGTAATCGCCGGGACGGTTTTCGCCGTGCCGTCACTGGAATGCGCGTAAGGGTGATCGCCGTACAAACGGTTCATCAACTCCAGGCTCGCCAGTTTGCCCGGGTTCTGCTTCTGGTATTCGAAACCGGCGAGCATCTGGTTCTTGATGCGCGCAAAGGAGTCGGCAGGGAAGGTCGGCTTGCCGACGACTTCAGAGAACAGCTTCAGCGCAGGTTCACGCTTGTCGGCGGCGCTGAGGCTGCGCAGGGAAGCCAGTGCCATGTCTTTAAATGCGCCGTTGCCAAAGTCTGCGCCCAGGCCTTCGAAGCCTTGGGCGATGGCGCCGACATCTTTTCCAGCCACACCTTCGTTGAGCATTGCGTTGGTCAGCAGTGCGAGACCCGGCGCGTTGCCGTCCTGGCTGCTGCCGGCGGCGAAGATCAGGCGCAGGTCGAACATCGGCAGCTCACGGGCTTCGACGAACATCACCTTGGCGCCTTCGGCGGTGTTCCAGGTCTGTACGTCGAGTGAGCGGTGGCTCGGCGCCTTGCCGTCGAGTTCGGTCAGCGATTGCAGCTTCTGGCTGGCCTTGGCCTTGTCGAGGGCTTCGCTGGCCTTGGTGTCATCGCTTTTCGACAGATAAAACGCAGCGGAGCCGATCAGCACGGCTGCGATCAGGCCGATCAGGGCCAGACGGGGTTTCTTACGCTCACTCATGAGTCGTCTCCAGTGGCAGTACATGGGCGACGCTGAGACGTTCGCGGGTGAAATACAGCTTGGCGGCTTTCTGGATATCTTCCGGGGTCACGCTTTCGAGGTCGGCGAGTTCGGTGTCCATGAGTTTCCAGGACAGGCCGACGGTTTCCAGCTGGCCGATGGAGGTCGCCTGGCTGGTGATTGAATCACGCTCATAGACCAGGCCGGCGATGACCTGTGCGCGGACGCGTTCCAGTTCTTCGGTGGACGGCGCGGTGGTTTTCAGCTGATCGAGCAGCTTCCACAGGCCAGCTTCGGTCTGGGCCATGGTTTTCTTTTTCTGGGTGTTCGGCGTGGCCGACAAGGTGAACAGGCTGTCGCCTCGGGTGTAGGCGTCGTAACTCGACGAACCACCGGACACCAGCTCTTCGCCGCGCTCCAGCTGCGTCGGGATGCGTCCGCTGTAGCCGCCGTCGAGCAGGGCCGAAATCAGGCGCAAGGCGTTCACCGAGCGTTTGTCTTCGGCGGTGGCGATGCTCGGCACGTTGAAGCCCAGCATCAGGCTCGGCAGTTGGGTCTGCACGTGCAGGGTGATCTGGCGCTCGCCGGGTTCGGCCAGTTCCAGCGGGATTTTCGCCGGCGGCACATCACGTTTGGCGATCGGGCCGAAATAACGCTGGGCCAGGCTTTTGACCTCGTCCGGGGTCACGTCGCCGACCACCACCAGCGTGGCGTTGTTCGGCACGTACCAGGATTGGTACCAGTGGCGCAGCTCTTCGACTTTCATGCGGTCCAGGTCCGCCATCCAGCCAATGGTCGGCGTGTGGTAACCGCTGGCCGGGAAGGCCATGGCCTTGAAGCGTTCGTAGGCCTTGGACATCGGCTTGTCGTCGGTGCGCAGACGCCGTTCTTCTTTAATGACTTCGATTTCCCGAGCGAACTCGACGGCCGGCAGGCGCAGGCTGGCCATGCGGTCGGCTTCCAGTTCGAAGGCCACGCTGAGGCGATCGCGGGCCAGCACCTGGTAATACGCCGTGAAGTCATCGCTGGTGAAAGCGTTTTCTTCGGCGCCGAGGTCGCGCAGGATCAGCGACGCTTCGCCGGGGCCGACTTTCTCGCTGCCCTTGAACATCATGTGTTCCAGAGCGTGGGATAAACCGGTCTGGCCTGGCGTCTCGTAGCTGGAGCCGACCTTGTACCAAACCTGGGAAACCACCACCGGCGCACGATGGTCTTCGCGCACGACGACCTTCAGGCCGTTATCGAGGGTGAATTCGTGAGTGGGTTGTGGATCGGCAGCCAGGGCCGAGAGGGGCAGACAAACTGTGCTGAGCAGCAGGCCTGCAGCGCGGCGGGCTAAAGCATTCATTCGTTTTTAAACCTTTGGGGCTGTCCGCTTGTTCTTAGCGTCGGCGGGCGAGAGGGTGCTAGGATACTGGTCCGTTTTACTGGCGGCCACGCCTATCAGGCCTTTGATCGGCCGGAAGGTTGCATGGGTTACCTGCGGAAGCTTTGAGTTTGTCAGCTAAACTCTGCGTTTTCGCCGACGATGCCGTTCCAGTCCTTCGTATTAGTCAACCTTTGAGGTGCTGTTTGCACCTCGACAAAATGTTGCGCGTGAACAAGCTGGGTCAATCGCAGTCTGTTCTGCATCGAATATTTATTTGCCGGGGCGCCCTTAGGCGCGTCGCTACCGTGAGATAGCCGTCCTCCATGTTTGGTTCCAACGACGACAAGAAAGCCCCAGCTGCGGCTGGCGAGAAGAAAAGCCTGTTCGGATGGCTGCGCAAAAAGCCGCAGGAGCCCGTCGTCGAACAGCCACAACCACTTCCTGAGCCAACACCTGCGCCGGTAATAGAAGAAGAGCTGGCGCCGGTTGTCCTGCCGATCGCTGAGCCGGTACTGCAACCGGTGGCTGAAGCGGATCCCGAAGTGATTGCCGAGCAGCCGCTGACATCCGCTGCCGAGCCGTGGCTGACGTTGCCGGTGGCGGAAGAACCGGTGGCCTTGGTTGAAGATGAGCTGGCGCCGCATGTGACGCCGCCTATTCCTGCGCCGACTGCCTTTGCTCCCGAGCCCGTGCAAGCGCCGGTTATTGAGCCTGTAGTTGCGCCGGTTGTCGTGGCCGAGCCTGAGCCGGTAGCTCCGGAACCGGTGATCCCTGCGTTCGTCGCGCCAGTGGTTGAAGCGCCAGCGCCTGCACCCGTTGTTGCTCCGGTAGTCGCCACGCCCGACGTTCCCGTTGAAGTCCCGGTCGAAACGCCACGTACCGAAGAAACCAAAGCCGGTTTCTTCGCCCGCCTCAAACAAGGCCTTTCCAAGACCAGCGCCAGCATCGGCGAAGGCATGGCCAGCCTGTTTCTGGGCAAGAAAATCATCGATGACGAGCTGCTCGAAGACATCGAAACCCGTCTGCTGACCGCCGACGTTGGCGTCGAAGCGACTTCGGTGATCATTCAGCGCCTGACCCAAAAAGTCGCGCGCAAAGAGCTGGCCGATGCCGACGCACTGTACAAATCCCTGCAAGCTGAACTCGCGGCAATGCTCAAGCCTGTCGAGCAGCCGCTGAAAATCACCTCGCAGAACAAGCCCTTCGTGATTCTGGTGGTCGGCGTCAACGGCGCCGGCAAGACCACCACCATTGGCAAGCTGGCGAAGAAGCTGCAGCTCGAAGGCAAGAAAGTCATGCTCGCGGCTGGCGACACTTTTCGTGCCGCTGCTGTCGAGCAATTGCAGGTGTGGGGCGAGCGCAACAAGATCCCGGTCATCGCCCAACACACCGGCGCCGACTCGGCTTCGGTTATCTTCGATGCCGTGCAAGCCGCCAAGGCCCGTGGCATTGACGTGTTGATCGCTGACACCGCCGGTCGCCTGCACACCAAAGACAACTTGATGGAAGAGCTGAAAAAGGTTCGCCGGGTCATCAGCAAGCTCGACGCCGATGCGCCGCACGAAGTGCTGCTGGTACTCGACGCTGGCACCGGTCAGAACGCCATCAACCAGGCCAAGCAATTCAACCAGACCGTCGAACTGACCGGCCTGGCGCTGACCAAGCTCGACGGCACCGCCAAGGGTGGGGTGATTTTCGCCCTGGCCAAGCAATTCGGTTTGCCGATTCGCTACATCGGCGTCGGTGAAGGCATCGATGACTTGCGTACTTTTGAGGCAGAACCCTTTGTCCAGGCACTGTTTGCCGAGCGGGAGCGTTCATGATTCGTTTCGAACAGGTCGGTAAGCGCTACCCGAACGGTCACGTCGGCTTGCATGAGCTGAGCTTTCGAGTCCGTCGGGGCGAGTTTTTGTTTGTGACCGGCCATTCCGGCGCCGGTAAAAGCACCTTGCTGCGGCTGCTGCTGGCGATGGAACGTCCAACCACCGGCAAATTGCTGCTGGCCGGCCAGGACCTCGCCACCATCAGCAACGCACAGATTCCGTATCTGCGCCGGCAGATCGGTGTGGTGTTCCAGAATCACCAGTTGCTGTTTGATCGCACGGTGTTCAACAACATCGCGCTGCCCTTGCAGATTCTTGGCCTGTCGAAGGCCGAGATCGTCAAGCGCGTGGATTCGGCGCTTGAGCGCGTGGCGCTGTCGGATAAAACCGATCTGTACCCCGGCGACCTGTCCACCGGTCAGCAACAGCGCGTCGGCATCGCCCGCGCCATCGTCCACCGTCCCGCCTTGCTGCTGGCGGACGAACCGACCGGTAACCTCGACCCGCGTCTGGCGGCCGAGATCATGGGCGTGTTCGAAGACATCAACCGTCTGGGCACCAGCGTGCTGATCGCCAGTCACGACCTCGCGCTGATCGCCCGCATGCGCCATCGCATGCTGACCCTGCAACGCGGCCGACTGATCGGCGACGGGGAGGCGGGCGAATGAGTGCGACACGCAGCCCCAAGGTTTCCGAACGTGTGGCGCCGAAAGCCGCCGATCCGCAACCGCAGAAGAAAAAACGCGACGATGACGACGGCCCGGATTTCGCCACGCTATTTCGCGCCTGGATAGAAAGCCATCGCGCCAGCCTGCTGGACAGCTTGCGTCGGTTGGGCAAACAGCCGATCGGCAGCTTTTTCACCTGCATGGTAATGGCGGTTGCCTTGAGCTTGCCGATGGGCCTGTCACTTTTGCTGAGTAACGTCGAGCGTCTGGGCGGTTCCTGGCAGCGAGCGGCGCAAATTTCCTTGTATCTGCAACTCGAGGCCAGCCCTGCTGAAGGCGAGTCGTTGCGCGAGCAGATCAAAGGCATGCCCGGTGTTGCGGATGCGGAATATGTCGGTCGTGATCAGGCGCTGGAAGAGTTTCAGCAACAGTCCGGTCTGGGCGAGGCGCTCAAGGAGCTGCCGGAAAACCCGCTGCCAGGCGTGGTGCTGGTGACCCCGAACGAAGTCGACAAGCCCGCGCTTGAAGCATTACGACAAAAACTTTCCGAGCTGCCGAAGGTACAACAGGCGCAACTTGATCTAGTCTGGGTCGAGCGTCTGGCAGCGATCCTCAAGCTGGGTGACCGTTTTGTCTTCGGTCTGACCGTGCTTCTGGTTTCTGCATTACTTTTGGTGATAGGCAATACCATTCGTCTTCATATTGAAAACCGCCGCACAGAGATAGAAGTGATTAAACTCGTCGGCGGCACGGACAGCTATGTGCGCAGGCCCTTTCTGTATATGGGCGCGTTGTATGGCTTCGGTGCGGGGATGCTTTCCTGGGGTGTATTGGCGTTCGGCCTGAACTGGCTGAACGACGCAGTGGTTGGGCTGGCCGGTTTGTACGGCAGTGATTTCGCACTGGCCGGAGTGCCAGTTGCCGACGGTCTGTCTCTCTTGCTTGGCGCGGTGCTGTTGGGGTATATCGGTGCATGGATTGCAGTCGCACGCCACCTGAGGGAGCTTGCGCCTAAGTAGTATCATTTTGCTCGTATTGACCTTTCAGCGTTTATGGGAACTTGTCTTTCGGTTTCCGGTCAATTTTCGCAGTGCTGAACTGCACGAGTTTGTAAGTGGGAGGTTTTTTCGTATGACCAATTCTTTGCAACCTGCATATGCTCTGGTCCCGGGTGCGAACCTGGAGGCCTATGTGCACACCGTGAACAGCATTCCATTGCTGACTCCGGAGCAGGAGCGTGAACTGGCCGAGAGTCTCTATTATGAGCAGGATTTGGGGGCGGCTCGGCAGATGGTGCTCGCCCACCTGCGTTTTGTTGTACATATCGCCCGTAGCTATTCCGGCTACGGCCTAGCTCAGGCTGACCTGATTCAGGAAGGCAACGTCGGCCTGATGAAGGCGGTGAAGCGCTTCAACCCGGAAATGGGTGTGCGCCTGGTTTCGTTCGCGGTGCACTGGATCAAGGCGGAAATTCACGAGTTCATCCTGCGCAACTGGCGCATTGTGAAAGTCGCGACCACCAAGGCCCAGCGCAAGCTGTTCTTTAACCTGCGCAGCCAGAAGAAACGCCTGGCGTGGCTGAACAACGAGGAAGTCCACCGTGTGGCGGAAAGCCTCGGCGTAGAGCCGCGGGAAGTGCGCGAGATGGAAAGTCGCCTGACCGGCCATGACATGGCCTTCGACCCGGCCGCAGAAGCGGACGACGACAGTGCTTTCCAGTCGCCGGCCAACTATCTGGAAGACCACCGGTACGACCCGGCCCGTCAACTGGAAGATGCCGACTGGAGCGACAACTCCAACCACAACCTGCACGAAGCGCTGGAAGTGCTGGACGACCGCAGCCGTGACATCCTTTATCAGCGCTGGTTGGCTGAAGAGAAGGCCACGCTGCACGACCTGGCGCAGAAGTACAACGTGTCGGCAGAGCGGATTCGTCAGCTTGAAAAGAGCGCGATGAACAAGCTCAAGTTGTCGATCGCCGCTTAACCTGCGCGCCCGGCAATAAAAAACGCCCCGATCATTGATCGGGGCGTTTTTGTTTGTGCCTACTGATGACACACCGCCCCCTGTAGGAGCGAGGCTTGCCCGCGAAAGCGGTGTATCAGTCGAAGAAGAGGTTGGCTGATATACCGCTTTCGCGGGCAAGCCTCGCTCCTACAGGGGATTGCATCGTCGCGGAAGTAGTTACCGGGTCCAAGGCGCGCGCCGCGAATCGTTGAGCCCTACAAGGTAGCTGTCGCCTCCGAGCTGACTCATCTGCTGCCGGATCCACCCGGCCCGTCGCGCAACATAGTTGGTCGGATGGCTCGCGCTCCACACTCGCGGGTTCGGCAGCACGGCAGCCAGCAAACTTGCCTGCTGCCGGGACAACGACCTGGCACCAACACCAAAGTGATGCCGCGCCGCCGCTTCCGCGCCAAACACCCCGTCATCCCACTCAACGCTGTTCAAGTACACCTCAAGAATCCGCTGCTTGGGCCAGAGCACTTCAATCAGCCCGGTAAACCAGGCTTCCAGGCCTTTGCGCAGCCAGCTGCGCCCAGACCACAAAAACAGATTCTTCGAGACTTGCTGGCTCAAGGTGCTGGCACCGCGAATCGAACCGCCGAGCTCGTTATGGGCCAGTGCTTTCTGGATCGCGCCAAAGTCAAAACCCCAATGCTCCGGGAATTTCTGATCCTCGCCCGCAATCACGGCGACTTTCAGGTCATCGGAGATTTCATCCCAGGGCTTCCAGGTGCGTTGCAGGTCAATCGGTTCGCCGTCGAACCAGGATTCGACCTTGCGCTCGATCATCAACGCCGTTCCCGGTGGCGGTACCACGCGAAAAATCAGAACCAGCAAAATGCTGCCGCCCGCGAACCAGAGCAGGGCCTTTGTGAATCGTCGCAAAAATATACGCAGCATAGAGATGGCTTGGCCGAACCCGTTGAGCGGGCCATTATACAGACCCTGTTGATCGAGTCTGACTGGAGTTCTTCATGCTGCGTGGCTTTCTGATGCTGGCCGCTTTCTTCGGCTTCACTGGCGTTGCGCTTGGCGCGTTCGCCGCCCACGGCCTGAAAAACCGTCTGACGTCTGAATACCTGGCGATTTTTCACACCGGCGTCACGTATCAACTGGTGCACACCCTGGCCTTGCTGGGCGTGGCACTGCTGGCCACGCAGATTCCCGGTCGCCTGATCACGTGGGCGGGTGCATCGTTTGCCATCGGCATACTGCTGTTTTCCGGCAGCTTGTATCTGCTGACAATCACTGGCGTGAGCAAGCTTGGCATCGTCACGCCTTTCGGTGGTCTCGCGTTTCTCGCGGGCTGGATTTGCTTGGGGCTTGCCGCTTGGCGCTTGGGCTGACTTAAGGGCTTGGGTCGCCAAGACTGATCGGGCTAGAATGCCAGCCCCTAAAAATGATGGCGGCATTCGGCATGCGCATTCAGTTGAACGGCGAATCCCTTGAACTGCCCGACGGTGAAACCGTGGCGGCCCTGCTGACCCGTCTGGAACTGACCGGACGCCGTGTGGCGGTCGAACTCAATCTGGATATCGTCCCGCGCAGCCAGCACGCAGACACCACGCTGAACGACGGCGACAATGTCGAAGTGGTACACGCCATCGGCGGCGGCTAGTCGCCCGGCCCGCAAGGGTACAGAATTCTGCAAGAACCTCACCCCTACAGAGGATTTCCCATGAGCATCGTTCGTAGCGACAAGCCCTTCGTCCTGGCCGGTCGTACTTACCAGTCGCGTTTGCTGGTAGGCACCGGCAAGTACCGCGACATGGAAGAAACCCGCCTGGCCATCGAAGCCTCGGGTGCCGAGATCGTCACTTTCGCCGTGCGCCGCACCAACCTCGGCCAGAACCCGGGCGAACCGAACCTGCTCGAAGTCCTGTCGCCGGATCGCTACACCTTCCTGCCTAACACCGCCGGTTGCTTCGACGCTACCGAGGCTGTGCGCACCTGTCGCTTGGCCCGTGAGCTGCTCGGCGGCCACAACCTGGTGAAGCTCGAAGTGCTGGCAGACCAGAAAACCCTGTTCCCTAACGTGATCGAAACCCTCAAGGCCGCCGAAGTGCTGGTCAAGGAAGGCTTCGACGTGATGGTCTACACCAGCGATGACCCGATCATTGCCCGTCAACTGGCGGAAATTGGTGTTATCGCGGTCATGCCACTGGCTGGCCTGATCGGCACGGGCCTGGGGATCTGCAATCCGTACAACCTGCAGATCATCCTCGAAGAAGCCAAGATTCCGGTGCTGGTGGATGCCGGTGTCGGCACCGCTTCCGACGCCACCATCGCCATGGAGCTGGGCTGCGAAGCGGTGCTGATGAACTCGGCCATCGCCCACGCCCAGCAGCCGATCATGATGGCTGAAGCCATGAAACACGCCATCGTCGCGGGCCGCCTGGCCTACCTCGCCGGTCGCATGCCGAAAAAACTCTATGCCAGCGCCTCCTCGCCGCTGGATGGTCTGATCAAGTAAGAGCCATTGATGACTGAATCAAACGACACGCCAATCCAGACGGAAGAAGGCGAAGAGCGCCAACACCGCCGCATCAAGAGTTTTGTGATGCGCGCCGGGCGCATGACCGAAGGCCAGCAAAAAGGCCTGGAGCAGGGCACTCCGCTGTTCGTCCTGCCGCTGGCTGACGCGCCGGTGGACTTCGACCAGGTGTTCGGCCGCTCGGCGCCGCGCTCGCTGGAAATCGGTTTCGGCATGGGCCATTCGCTACTGGAAATGGCCGCAGCCTCGGCGGAGCAGGATTTCATTGGCGTGGAAGTTCACCGTCCAGGTGTCGGCGCGCTGCTCAATGGCGTGCTGACCCAGGGCCTGACCAACCTGCGGGTCTACGATTGCGATGCGATCGAAGTACTCAACCGTTGCGTGGCCGACAACAGCCTCGATCGCCTGATGCTGTTTTTCCCGGACCCATGGCACAAGAGCCGTCACCACAAGCGCCGTATCGTTCAGGCGTCCTTCGCTGAACTGGTGCGCAGCAAGTTGAAAGTCGGCGGCATTCTGCACATGGCCACCGACTGGGAACCGTATGCCGAGTACATGCTGGAAGTGATGAACGTCGCGCCGGGTTATCGCAACCTGGCCGAAGACGGCAAGTGCGTCCCGCGCCCGACCGAGCGCCCGATCACCAAGTTCGAACGCCGCGGCGAACGTCTTGGGCATGGCGTGTGGGACCTGAAGTTCGAAAAACAGTCCTGAGCCGTAACGCAATAAAAACTGTGGGGGCGAGCTTGCTCGCGATAGCGGTCTGACTATCAACGAAGATGTTGAATGTCAGGCCCTCATCGCGAGCAAGCTCGCTCCCACATTTGTTTTGTGCCGGGTTCAAGAATGATGCCTGGCCGCCGAAAGCTCTAGGTCCCCACTTGTAAAGGAAGACAGGTCTTGAAAGTCATTTTTGTCTGCACGCTATTTTTAAGTCTGCTGTTTTCTGCAGCTTGTGAACGCGTTGTAACGCCCGATGAATACTTTGCACGCGCCCAGAGAGTGGCCGACAAATTCAAGCGTGAGGCCGATGAAAGGTTAAGGCTGGAGGCCGCCGGGGAATCTGCTATCACGTTCAGTCCAGAGCAGCTGCGCAATGCAGAAGGTGATTTGGAAGCGCTCGCAGACAATCTGAAACGAGCGTCGGATGGCGGACACACGGGTGCAACGTACTTTCTGGCCAACCTGCAGGACAATCCGATGTTCTCTGAGCGCACGCGCAAGGAGACGTGTGGCCTTTACCAAAAAGCCATGGACCAAGGCTTGCTGGCGGCAGCGGTTGGCTATTACCACTTGTGTGATAAGGCATACGAGAGGTTTGATCTGCACAACGCGGATCACCTGAAGTATTTGCAGTCGCTGGAACAGTTGCTGCAAAAGCCCGATGCCCATGGTGACGCCTATCCGTTACCGGCCAAGCATTCCCTGTGTTTCGTGGACGAGGCGGTGCCCTCGCCGGAGCAGGGTGTGCTGGCGGCCATGCAGGCTCGCGCCGTCGCGCTGGTCCTGACCGAAGATCAATATCGAGCCGAGGCCAATTACATTCTGGCGCTGACGCGTGTAGACAAGGATGACCGGCCTGACAGTGAGAATATTGCCTACCTGGATGAAGCTGAAGCGTTGGGCTGCAATGATTTTCACGGGCTAAGCGCCCTGATGCGCAATGCAGTCAAGGTCGCCGACAAGCAATAAAGGCATCGCAATACAAAAACTGGGGGAGCGAGCTTGGTCCGGGCGGCGTTCCGACGATAGCGGTCTGACCCTCAACGAAGATGTTGAATGTCAGGCCCTAATCGCGAGCAAGCTCGCTCCCACCGTTGTTTTCGGTTGTAGTTGGAGTCAGCGGCGGTCAGCGACTACGCCGATCAACACCAGCACCACCAACAACACCGGCGCCAGGCTGTAGTTGTTGAACTGGCTCAGGCCTTTGATGATCCATGGCGTGGCGTAGATCAACGCCACGCCGCTCCCGATCATGCACACCAGCGCGAGCAACGGCACGCGCAAGGCACCGGCGATGCTGCCCAGGCGTTGGTCGACCCAGCCTTTGATGTCGGCGCCGAACAGCACCAGCAGGCAGCCCACCAATGCCAGAGAAATCTCCGACAGGTTGCTGCGGCTCCAGCGGGACACGGTGGCGAGCAGGTCGAGTATCAAATCCATTCGTTTTCCCCTAAGGCTGAAATCAGCTCAGAAATGTTTGCAGCAAGTCATTGAGAAACAGCTGTCCGCGATCGGTCGCCGCCAGACGTGACGGTTCGACCTGCAACAGGCCGCTTTGTTCGGCTTCCCGGCGGCCTTCAGCGAGGCTTTCCAGGCTCAGTCCGGTGCGTTCCGGGTACAGCCGCGACTCGACGCCCTCGGTCAGGCGCAAGGCATTCATCAGGAAATCGAACGGCAGCTCTTCGTTGGTCAGCGCTTTCTCGCCGGCCTTGAAGCTTTTGGCCGGATTCAGGTAATCCTTCGGCAGGCGAGTTTTCCAGGTGCGCACGATGCGCCCGTCCGGATGGCTGAGCTTGCCGTGGGCGCCGGCACCGATGCCGATGAAGTCGCCGAAACTCCAGTAGTTGAGGTTGTGCCGAGCTGGACGACCAGGTTGTGCATAGGCCGAGACTTCGTATTGCGCGTAACCGTGTTCGGCGAGCAGCGCCTGTCCGGCTTCCTGAATGTCCCACAGCGTGTCGTCTTCCGGAAGCACAGGCGGCTGGTTCCAGAACACCGTGTTCGGCTCAAGGGTCAGCTGATACCAGGACAGATGCGTCGGCTTCAGGGCGATGGCCTGGCGCAGGTCGCTCAACGCATCGTCCAGTGACTGATCCGGCAAGCCGTGCATCAAGTCCAGGTTGAAGTTATCGAACCCGGCCTGACGGGCCATGCCGGCAGCACGCACGGCTTCGTCACCGTTGTGAATCCGTCCGAGCGCCTTAAGTTTTTCTTCCTGAAAACTCTGAATGCCGATCGACAGGCGATTGATCCCCAGCGCGCGGTAGGCGACGAACTTCTCTTGTTCAAACGTTCCCGGATTGGCTTCCAGGGTGATTTCGATGTCACTGGCAAACGGAATGCGCTGCTCGACGCCTTTGAGCAAGCGGCCCAGGGCTTCGGCACTGAACAGGCTCGGCGTGCCGCCTCCGAAGAAGATCGAACTCAATTCTCGACCGTAGACCGCGTGCAAATCCTGATCGAGGTCGGCCAGCAACGCGTCGACATACTCTTCTTCGGGCAGCACAGGGCTGGCGGTGTGGGAGTTGAAGTCGCAATAAGGGCATTTGCGCACACACCACGGGATGTGGATGTACAACGCCAGGGGCGGCAGCAATGGGAGCGCGGCCCGGGGCGCTGGTGCGGCACCGCCGAAGATCAGCGGTGACGCGGATGATTCAAGGGTCATATCAAGCCTAGACGCTGGCGCAGCAGATCCATTGCACGGGCGCGGTGACTGATGAGGTTCTTGTCGCTCGGGCTCAGCTCGGCGCTGGAGCAATCGCGCGACGGCACCCAAAACAGCGGATCGTAGCCAAAACCGTGTTCGCCGCTAGCCGCCGGCAGGATACGCCCGTGCCACAGGCCTTCGCAGAGGATCGGCAACGGATCGTCAGCATGACGCACCAGCGCCAGCACACAAACGAACTGCGCGCCGCGCTCGGCTTCCGGCACGTCCTTCATAGCGTCGAGCAGTTTGGCGTTGTTCGCCGCATCGCCCAGACCGTCAGCGTAACGAGCCGAGTAGATCCCCGGCGCACCACCCAGGAAATCCACCGCCAGCCCGGAATCGTCGGCCAACGCAGGCAGGCCGGAGATGCGCGCGGCATTGCGGGCCTTGAGGATGGCGTTCTCGACAAACGACAGGCCGGTTTCTTCAGGCTCGACGCTGCTGAACTCGCCGATCGAGCGCAATTGCACCGATTCGCCGAGCATGGCCTGGAGTTCCTTGAGTTTGCCGGCGTTGTGGCTGGCCAGTACGAGTTGCGTGAAGTTCATCATTCGCCGGGGAAAAGCTCTTGGTTGAAATTGATGGTGTTGGTTTTATCGCCGTTCTGCACCTTGATCTCGAAGGTGCGGACTTCCTGCTGATCGACCGGGAACTGGGCGATGTAGTAGATCGCGCCTTGTTCGGTGATCTGTTTGAATTTCAGCGGCACACTTTGGCTGGTCAGGTCTTTGACCGTTCCACTGACTTGAGCCATCAGCGGTTTGCCTTCCTTGATCACCGAAACGTTGATCACGCCTTGGTTCTTGCTGCGGGTGAGCTCCGCGGCTTTGGCGATATCGGGTGTCAGGAAGGTGGAGTTGAAGGTGTTGTAATGCACCGTCACATCGCCAAATTTTTCCTGACGATCACCTTTGATGACGTCGGCGGCCATCGCAGTGATGCTCAGGCAGGCAGTGAGTACAAACAGCGCTAGACGACCCATGATCGTTCTCCTTGGAATGTCGTGGTTCAGACCGCGATTTTGTGATCCTGCAACCCTGGGCTGCTGACGCGGTAAATACCGATTTCACCTAATAGATTAGGCCATAGCTTACTGGCCCACCCGTGCCGATGCTGTTGATCCACGGCAAGGCGATCAATGACCTTCGCTTCACGTTCGCGGCACAACGCTTCAAAGTCTTCGAAGGTGCAGAAGTGGATGTTCGGCGTGTTGTACCAGGTGTACGGGAGAAAATCGGATACGGGCATCCGGCCCTTGCTCGCCAGGTACCAGCGGCAGCGCCAGTGACCGAAGTTGGGGAAGGTGATGATGCACTGGCGGCCGACCCGCAGCATTTCGTCGAGGATCTTGTCCGGGTAGTGCACCGCTTGCAGCGCCTGGGTCATGACCACAACGTCGAAGCTGTTGCTGGCGAAGTTGCCCAGGCCCTTGTCCAAATCCTGCTCGATGACGTTGATGCCTTTGGCCACGCACTCGGCGATATTGTCCGGGTCGTTTTCCAGGCCGTAACCGGTGACTTGCTTGTTATCGCGCAGCCAGGTCAGCAGCTCGCCGTCACCGCAACCGAGGTCGAGCACGCGGCTGCCGGCGGGGATCCATTCCTGGATGATTTCCAGATCAGCTCTCATGGCTTTCTCACAACGTAATGCGGTTCATGTAATTGCTGAAGGCCTGCAAGTAGCGCGGGATCGGAATCAGGAAGGCGTCGTGGCCTTGCGGAGCGTCGATCTCGAGGTAGCAGACGTCTTTCCTGGCCGCCATCAGCGCGTCCACCAGTTCCCGCGAACGGGCAGGGGAGAAGCGCCAGTCGGTGGTGAAAGACATCACGCAGAACTTGGCCTGGGCATTGGCGAAAGTTTTCGCCAGGTCATCGTCGAAGTTGGCCGCCGGGTCGAAGTAGTCCAGCGCCTTGGTCATCAGCAGGTACGTGTTGGCGTCGAAACGCCCGGAGAACTCTTCGCCCTGATAACGCAGGTAGCTTTCAACCTGGAACTCGACGCTGTGGAAGTCGTAGTTGAGCTTTTCACTCTTGAGGCCACGGCCGAATTTTTCGCCCATCGAGTCATCGGACAGGTAAGTGATGTGCCCGACCATCCGCGCCAGCATCAAGCCGCGCTTGGGGATCACGCCCGCCTCCTGGAACGAACCGCCGTGGAATTCGGGGTCGGTGAGGATCGCCTGGCGCGCCACTTCGTTGAAGGCGATGTTCTGCGCCGACAGCTTGGGGGCCGAGGCAATGGCCAGGCAGTGCCGAATGCGATCGGGGTAAGTGATGCTCCACTGCATCGCCTGCATGCCGCCGAGACTGCCGCCGATCACGGCGGCCCATTGGCTGATGCCGATCCGGTCAGCCAGGTGCGCCTGACTGTGAACCCAGTCTTCCACGGTCAATACCGGGAAGTCGGCGCCGAAGGGCTTGCCGGTCTCCGGGTTGACGCTGCTCGGGCCGGTCGAGCCGTTGCAGCCGCCGAGGTTGTTCAGGCTGACCACGAAGAATTTGTGGGTGTCGATCGGCTTGCCGGGGCCGATGCAGCTGTCCCACCAACCGGGCTTGCGGTCGTCGGGGCTGTGGAAGCCGGCAGCGTGATGGTGACCCGACAGGGCGTGGCAGATCAGCACGGCGTTGCTCGCCGTGGCGTTCAGCGTGCCGTAGGTTTCGTAAATGAGGTCATAAGCTGGGAGCGAACGGCCGCAGGCCAGGGCCAGGGGTTCACTGAAGTGCGCCACTTGCGGCGTCACCAGACCAACAGAATCGGCGGGAAAGGCAGTTGGCATCGACCCTGCTCTCGTTGAAATGAGGCGTAAGTCTAAAGACCGGTGGGGTTAGCGGCAAGCAAAGGGCGGGCCTGATTTCATTCAGTTAGACCGAGGTGTGGCATTCGCGGGCAAGCCTCGCTCCTACAAGGTTACGCAATCCTGTAGGAGCGAGGCTTGCCCGCGAAGAACGATGACGCGGTTATCCTGCTGGACGCAGCAGATCCGGCAAATCCGGCAGCTTTTTCGGCGAACAGATCCGCACACGTTTTTGCCGGTTCAGCTCGCCGCTGATCAAACTCACCTGACTCTTTGAAACCCCAAACGCCTTCGCCAGAAACGCCATCAGATACGCATTGGCCTTGCCTTCAACCGGCGGTGCCGTCAGGCGGATCTTCAGTCGATCACCGTGCAGCCCGCAGAAATCATCGCTGCGGGCTGCCGGTTGCAGGTGACATTCCAGAATCACATCGTCACCGTCCCAGCGAAAGTAGTTCATCAGATCAGGCCGAGCAGCCCCTGCGGCATCAGGGCGTAGTACGCAAGGCGCGGGATCAGCCAGCTTTGCAGCAACTGGATCACGATAAACGCGAAGATCGGCGAGATGTCGAGGCCGCCCAGGTTCGGAATGATCCGACGGAACGGGGCGAGTACCGGTTCAGTGATCTGCGCGACCAGTTCTGCGCCCGGATTGTGGCTGCCCGGTGCGACCCAGGACAGAATCACGCTGATGATCATCGCCCAGAAAATAATATTCAAAAACAGCGACAAGAGCGCGATCAGCGCCCATGGCAACAGGAACAGCCAGTCGACCATGAAGCCTTTGAGCAGCAGGATCACCGCGATCAGGAGCATCTGCAGGATCAGCGCCAATACCAGTGACGACATGTCCAGTCCGAACATGCTCGGGATGACCCGGCGCAGCGGCTTGAGCAGCGGTTGAGTGGCTTTCACGATGAACTGGCAGAGCGGGTTGTAAAAGTTCGCCCGAACCAGTTGCAGGATGAAGCGCATCAGTACGATCAGCAGGTACAGGCTGCCCAGGGTTTTAATTATGAAAATGGCAGCGTCATTGAGTCCAAGCATCATTGATTCCTTTGTAAGAGCTGATTAGCGGCCAAGTTGCTCAGCCATCTCGGCCGAGCGGTGCGCAGCGGCGCCGAGTGCTTTTTCGACCAGCGCTTCGAAGCCGCCGGCCTGGAACGATTTGATTGCAGCTTCCGTGGTGCCCGCAGGCGAGGTCACGCGACGACGCAATTCTGCGGCGTCGACATCGCTGGCCACGGCCATGTGCGCGGCGCCCAACGCGGTTTGCACCGTCAATTGGGCGGCGATGTCCGCTGGCAGGCCGAGCTTCACGCCGGCGGCGGTCATCGCTTCAATCAGCAAAAAGAAGTACGCAGGGCCGCTGCCGGAAACGGCGGTAACCGCGTCCAGTTGCTGCTCTTCGTTCAGCCACAGGGCAATGCCGACGGCCGACAAAAGTTCTTCAGCTTGCTGGCGTTGTTCAGCATTCACTTCTGCCGTGGCGAACAACCCGCTTACGCCCTGACGCAACAGCGCCGGGGTGTTGGGCATGCAGCGCACGATCGGCTGGGCGCCGAGCCAGTTGTTCATGCTGGCGCAGGTGATGCCGGCCGCAATCGAGACCACCAGTTGATTCGGCTTCAAGCTTGGGCGAATCGCTTCGCACACGGCTTTCATCGCCTGGGGTTTGACCGCCAGCACGACCACGTCTGCGTCTTGAATGGCATCGGCGTTGTCGGCGAAAACTTCAATGCCGTGTTCGGCCTGCACTTTGGCGCGGGTTTCGGCGCCCGGATCGCTGGCGCGGATCTGTGCGGCGTCCAGGCCTTTGGCACGCAGGCCGCCGATCAGGCTGGCGGCCATGTTTCCGGCACCGATAAAGGCAATACAAGTCTTGCTCATGTCAGGTCCTTATAGAGAGGTGCGTCAGCCATGGTTCATGGCTGACTGTAGTCGCGGGCGCCAAACAGGGCTGTTCCGATACGGACCCAGGTGGCGCCCATGGCGATGGCCGACTCGAGGTCGTGGCTCATGCCCATGGAAAGTGTGTCGAGCGGCAGGTTCAGGCTGGCTTGCAGGCTTTGCACGGCAGCAAAAGCAGCGTCCTGGGCGGCGCGATCTTCAGTCGGCTCAGGGATCGCCATCAACCCGCGCAGCTGGATGCGCGGCAATTCGCTGATGGCCTTGGCCAGGGCCGGCAGGTCGGCCGGGGTGCAGCCGGACTTGCTGGCTTCACCGCTGACGTTGACCTGGATGCAGATGTTCAAGGGAGGCAGATCGGCAGGGCGTTGTTCGGACAGGCGTTGTGCAATTTTCAAGCGATCCACGGAATGCACCCAGGCGAAGTGCTCGGCGATAGCGCGAGTCTTGTTCGATTGAATGGGGCCGATGAAGTGCCAGATCAAGGGCAGGTCGGCCAATTCGAGCTGTTTGCCCAGGGCTTCTTGCAGATAGTTTTCGCCAAAGTCATGCAGGCCGGCGGCATAGGCTTCGCGCAGGGCCTCGGCGGGCTTGGTCTTGCTCACGGCGAGCAGTTGAACACTGTGCTCGTCGCGGTGAGCAGCCTGGGTCGCTGCCTGGATACGCGAACTAACCTGGAGAATGTTGTCTGCTATCGTGGACATCAAGAGGCGCCGGCTGTCTGAAGGTTGGCGGCATTCTACTGGAATTGAGGAGCGCTATGGATATCACTGAGCTGCTGGCCTTCAGCGCTAAACAGGGCGCGTCCGACCTGCACCTGTCTGCCGGCCTGCCACCGATGATTCGCGTTGACGGCGATGTGCGGCGCATCAACCTGCCGGCCCTGGACCACAAACAGGTGCATGAACTGATCTACGACATCATGAACGACACCCAGCGGGTGGACTTCGAGAAACACCTGGAAACTGATTTTTCCTTCGAAGTGCCCGGCGTGGCGCGTTTCCGGGTCAACGCCTTCAACCAGAATCGCGGTGCGGGCGCGGTGTTCCGGACCATTCCGTCGAAGGTCCTGAGCATGGACGACCTCGGCATGGGCGAGGTGTTTCGCAAGATCACCGAGGCCCCGCGCGGCCTGGTGCTGGTGACGGGCCCCACCGGTTCCGGCAAGTCCACCACCCTGGCGGCGATGATCGATTACCTCAACAACCATCGCCATCACCACATCCTCACCATCGAAGACCCGATCGAGTTCGTCCACGAATCGCGCAAATGCCTGATCAACCAGCGCGAAGTCCATCGCGATACCCGCAGCTTCGCCACGGCCCTGCGCTCGGCGCTGCGGGAAGACCCGGACGTGATTCTGGTGGGGGAGATGCGTGATCTGGAGACCATCCGCCTGGCGTTGACCGCCGCCGAGACCGGTCACCTGGTGTTCGGCACGCTGCACACCACGTCAGCGGCGAAGACCATCGACCGTGTGGTGGACGTGTTTCCGGGGGACGAAAAGTCGATGGTGCGTTCGATGCTGTCCGAGTCGCTACTGGCGGTGGTGTCGCAGACACTGATCAAGAAGATCGGCGGCGGACGCATTGCGGCACACGAAATCATGCTCGGCACCTCGGCGATCCGAAACCTGATCCGCGAAGACAAGGTGGCGCAGATGTACTCGTCGATTCAGACCGGGGGCAATTTGGGGATGCAGACGCTGGATATGTGCTTGAAGGAGTTGGTGACCAAGGGCTTGATCAGCCGGGAGCATGCGCGGGAGAAGGCGCGGTCACCGGACAATTTTTGACCGGTCCGGAAACGCCTTCGCGGGCAAGCCTCGCTCCTACAGGTTATTTGTCGTTCGCCAATATCGCGATTGACTGGAAACCTGTAGGAGCGAGGCTTGCCCGCGAAGAGGGTCTCACGATCAAAGCAAATCCCGGGTCAGGCCGGGGATTTCAAATCAGCGCTGAACAACCTGAAGGGTGTTCTTCTCTTTCGGCAGAACCCGCTTGGCAACCACGTAGTGGCTTTCCCAATACGGTTTCTTCAAGGTGTCGATGGTCACCGACTTGCCACGACGCGGTGCGTGGATAAAGCGGTCGTTGCCCAGATAGATGGCAACGTGATTGACTCGACGGCTCTTGATGTTGAAGAAAATCAAGTCGCCCGGCTTCAGATCCTTGCGATCGACTTTCTCGCCATGACCGCTGGCCATGGCATTGGACGTGCGTGGCAGGTCGAACGTGGCGTCGTTGAACGCGTATTTCACCAGGCCGCTGCAATCGAACCCTTTACTTGGGCTGCTGCCGCCCCAACGGTAAGGTGTACCGAGGACGTTGACGGCGCGACTCAGCACGTTGCTGCTTTCCTTGGTCGCCATCGGCGGAACAAGGCTGCTTTTGCTGACCAGCTGTGGAGCACGTTTTTCGGATTTCTTGTTTTTGCTCGAAGGAGCAGAAACATGGGATTTTTGGGTGTAACCATTAACGTTTGGAAGACGTTGCTCACGATTGGTGGCGTGGGCGGCCAGTGGCATCAAAAGGCAAATGGTTAGCCATGTCTTGAAAAATGGACGCATTAGGCAAGGCTCATATAAGTTAGCGCGCAACTTTATAACAGCTTTTTTTGACGTTCCGAGGCCGTTGGTCGATTCAAGTTGTGGTCAACGGAACCAAATAAGCGGCAAATGGACGCAATTGTCGGACAGAAGTCAGGTGGTATAAGGCTTTGACGGAAACGACGTTAACATGTGCCATACGTCGGCAACCTGTAAAAAAGTCACAAAGAATTCAAGAATATTTATCTATCGTGTGAATCGAGGTCCTTCATGAACACCTATCAACAGGCCGGCCCGCAGCAAGACACGCACAGCAAAATGATCGGCTATCTGCTGTGGATTTTTGGTTTTACCGGGGCTCACCGCTTCTATTACGGCAAGCCAGTGACCGGGACGATCTGGTTTTTCACCTTCGGTTTGCTCGGCATTGGCTGGCTGATCGACCTGTTCCTGATTCCGGCCATGGACCGTGAAGCGGACCTGCGTTTCACCGCCGGGCCCATCGAGTACAACGTTGCGTGGATTCTGCTGACGTTTCTTGGGGTATTCGGCGTACACCGGATGTATCAGGGGAAGTGGATCAGCGGATTGCTGTACCTGGTGACAGGCGGGTTGTTCTTTCTGGGGGTTTTGTATGACTTCTGGACGCTGAATGATCAGGTGTCCGTGCGTAACGCGCAGAACAGAGGCACCTTCCAGTAAGCCATCGTCGGAACGCCGCCCGTAGCCGGCTAGCTCCCACACAGGATCTGTGAACAACACAAATCCCCTGTGGGAGCTAGCCCTGCTAGCGATTGGGACAACTCAGTCTCAAGCCTGGTGGCTGATGCGCCCATCCACCAACGTGTAGCGCACCACACCCGGCAAACTATGCCCAATGAACGGGCAGTTCTCGCCCTTGGACAGCCAGTTTTCACCCGCAACAGTCGAAGCCGCCGGATCAAACAGCACGATGTCCGCCGGCCCACCTACCGCCAACGTGCCCGCTGGCAAACGCAACGCCTCTGCAGGTCCAGTGCTGAGTCGCGCCAACAACGTCGGCAGATCCAGCAAACCATCCTCCACCAACGTCATTGCCAGCGGCAGCAACAATTCAACACTGCTGATACCCGGCTCGGTCGCGCCAAACGGCGCCAGTTTGGCGTCCCGTTCGTGCGGCTGGTGATGGCTGGAAATCGCCGAAATCACGCCCGACTTCACCGCTGCACGCAAGCCATCGCGGTCGGCGCGGGTGCGCAGCGGCGGCTGGACGTGATATAGGCTGCTGAAGTCGATCAGCGCTTCGTCGGTCAGAATCAGTTGATAGAGCGCCACATCGGCGGTCACCGGCAAGCCGCGGGCCTGGGCCTGAGCGATCAGGGCCACACCGCGAGCGCTGGTGAGCTGGCTGAAGTGCGCACGTACGCCACTTTGCTCGACCAGCAGCAGGTCACGGGCCAGGGCCACGGTTTCGGCGGTTTCCGGAATGCCCGGCAAGCCAAGGAAGCTCGCGGTCGGGCCTTCGTGGGCAAGGCCACCTTCGGCCAGGTCGTGGTCCTGAGAGTTGAAAATCACCGTCAGGTCGAACGTCGCCGCGTATTCCAGCGCCCGGCACAGCGTGCGGGTGTTGCGGAAACTGTCCAGGCCGTTACCGAAAGCCACGCAGCCGGCATCGCGCAAGGCGACCAGTTCGGCGAGTTGTTCGCCTTCCAGGCCTTTGCTCAGGGCGCCGATCGGGAAGACTTTGGTGTTGCCTGCCTCGCGGGCACGGTCGAGGATCAGTTCGGCCACGGCCGAGGTGTCCAGCACCGGTTTGGTTTTCGGTGGGCAGCACAGGCTGGTCACGCCACCGGCCGCGGCGGCGCGGGTTTCACTGGCGATCGAGCCTTTGCGGCTGTAACCCGGCTCGCGCAGGGCGACGTTCAGGTCAACCAGCCCAGGGGCGGCCACCAGGCCTTTGGCGTCAAGGGTGTCGACGGGCACAAAACCGGCGGGTGCGGCGCCAAGGGCGACGACCTTGCAGGCTTCAATATGAATGTCGGTCACTTTATCCAGGCCAGTGGCTGGATCAATGACTCGGGCGCCGAGAATGCTGAGCTTCACTGGGCGTTCTCCTGCTCGAATTGGCGCTGGGCTGTCTGCCCGCTCATGGCCATGGACAACACGGCCATACGAATTGCGATGCCGTAGGTGACCTGATTGAGGATCACCGAGTGCGGGCCGTCGGCCACCGCCGACTCAATTTCCACCCCACGGTTGATCGGCCCCGGGTGCATGACGATGCAATCCGGTTTTGCCCCGGCCAGGCGCGCGGTGGTCAGGCCGAACAGGCGGTAGAACTCGCCTTCGCTCGGCAGCAGGCCACCGGTCATGCGTTCACGTTGCAGGCGCAGCATGATCACCACGTCGACGTCTTTCAGGCCTTCGGTCATGTCGGTGTAAACCTTCACGCCGTATTGCTCGATGCCGATCGGCAGCAGGGTTTTCGGTGCGATCACGCGGATGTCCGGGCAACCGAGGGTTTTCAGCGCCAGCATGTTCGAGCGCGCCACCCGCGAATGCAGGATGTCGCCGACGATGGCCACCGAGAGGTTTTCAAAGCCGCCCTTGTGTCGACGAATCGTCAGCATGTCGAGCATGCCCTGGGTCGGGTGCGCGTGACGGCCATCGCCGCCGTTGATGATCGCCACTTGCGGGCAGACATGTTCGGCAATGAAGTGCGCCGCGCCGGAATCACCGTGACGCACGACGAACATGTCGGCAGCCATGGCTTCAAGGTTGCGCAGGGTGTCGAGCAGGGTTTCGCCCTTGCTCGCCGACGATGTCGACACGTTCAGCGTGATCACGTCGGCCGACAGGCGCTGGGCTGCCAGTTCGAAGGTGGTGCGGGTGCGGGTGGAGTTCTCGAAGAACACGTTGCACACGGTTTTGCCGCGCAGCAACGGGACTTTCTTCACTGCTCGGGCGCCAACTTCGAGGAACGAGTCGGCGGTGTCGAGGATTTCCGTCAGCAGCTCGCGGCGCAGACCGTCGAGCGAGAGGAAGTGTCGCAGCTGGCCCTGATCATTGAGCTGCAGCGGGCGCTTGGTTTCTAGAGGCGTCATCGCGAGGGGGACTCTCAATAGGGCGAATTAAAGGGCGAGGTCTTGCAGTTCGAGCTTGAGTTCCGGGCCGGACAGCTTCACTCGCTCGTGGGCAGCCAGTTCCAGCGTCGCGCCGACCACGTTCGGGCGGATCGGCAGCTCGCCGGCGTCCAGGTCCAGCAGGCACACCAGCGTCACACTGGCCGGGCGGCCGTAGTCGAACAGTTCATTCATGGCGGCGCGAATGGTCCGACCGCTCATCAGCACGTCGTCGATCAGCACCAGGTGCTGGCCTTCGATTTCGAACGGCAGGGCGGACGGGCGCACTTGCGGGTGCAGGCCGTTCTGGCTGAAATCGTCGCGGTAGAAGGACACGTCCAGGGTGCCGAGCGGCGAGTCGCTGCCCAATTCTTCGAGCAACGCCTGGGCGACCCAGACGCCGCCGGTACGAATGCCGATGTAGCGTGGTTCGCTGATGCCACGGTGTTCCAGATGTGCCTTGAGACGGATCGCCATCTGGCTGATCAGTTCGGCGGGATTGGGCAGGCTCATGGTTGCTCCTTCTTGGGCCCGAGCCGGTGCGTGCGAGGTTTGGCTCGGGTTGTAGCTAAGAGAGACGCCGTGACGGCTCTTCAGGATTCGAACAGCGCAGTGTTTTCGTCGAGCCAGCCTTGCAGCAGCAGGGCGGCGGCAATGGCGTCGACCGGGTTGTCGCGGTAGCTGCCCTTTTGTCCGCCACGATCACGCCGTTCACCCTTGGCTTCGAAGGTGGTCAGGCGTTCATCGTGGGTATAGAAGGGCAGGTTGTAGCGGCCATTGAGGCGGCGGGCGAATTTCTCCGCGCGCAGGCACATGTCGCTCGGCGTGCCGTCCATGTTCAGCGGCAGTCCGACGACTACAGCGTCGGGCTTCCACTCTTTAATGAGGGCTTCGACCTGGTTCCAGTCGGGAACACCGTTTTGCGCTTTCAAGGTACACAGCTCGCGGGCCTGGCCGGTAATCACCTGGCCCACCGCAACGCCGATCTGTTTGGTGCCGTAGTCGAAACCCAGAATAAGTCGCAGGGCCATCAGGCGTGGCCCGCCTGGCTGGTCAGCAGGCTGAGATTGACCCCGAGGTGCTTGGCCGCCGCGTCCAGGCGCAGCTCGCTGCTGGTATTGAACAGAATGTCGGCGTCGAACGGACAGGTCAGCCAGGCGTTCTGCGCCAGTTCGGCTTCGAGCTGCCCGGCTTCCCAGCCAGCGTAGCCAAGGGCAATCACGCTTTTGGCCGGACCGACACCGTCAGCGATGGCGAACAGCACATCCTGGGAGGTGGACAAGGAAAGGTCGCCTTCCAGATCAACGGTCGCCTGAAAGGTCTTGCCCGAGGGGTGCAGAACAAATCCGCGATCAGTCTGGACCGGGCCGCCGATAAAGATCGGCACATGCTGGCAGAGCACGGGCGGTTCGATGTCGGGGCGCAATTGCTCGAGGATATCGGCCAGATTCAGGTCTTGCGGCCGGTTGACCACCAGCCCCATGGCACCATTGGCCGTGTGCTCGACGATGTAGGTCAAAGTGTGCGCAAAGTTCGGGTCGGCCATGTGAGGCATGGCGATCAGGAAGTGATGCTTGAGGTAGCTGGGGCTGACGTTCTTCATGAGCGCTAGTGTGGCGTTGGAGGGGCGAACTGACAAGCTGGGGATGCACAGGAATTGCCGCAAATGCCAGCAACAACACAGATTAACTGTGGGAGCTAGCCTGCTAGCGATTGCGGTCTTTCAGGCGCTTTGATGTTGAATGTGATGCCGCTATCGCGAGCAGGCTCGCTCCCACAGGGGAATTGGAGGTGGTCAGTTGCTGGAGAGACGATCCCCACGAGCGAATTTCCAGGTCCGAATAATTTCCAGGCGATCGATATCCGACAAATCCCCGGTAAACGGTGAAAACGGTGCCGCCAGCCGCACAATCCGCTGCGCCGCCTGATCCAGCAGCGGTTGCCCGGAGGATTCCAGCACCAGCACTTCATACAGCGAGCCGTCGCGGTTGATCGAGACCATCAGGCGCAAATTGCCGTAGATCTGCTTGCGTCGCGCTTCGTCGGGGTAATTCAGGTTACCGATGCGCTCGACCTTCTTGCGCCACTCGTCCTTATACCAGGCGCCCTTGTCTTTCATGGTCGAGGCAGCGCTCAGGCGGTGGATGCGCGGGCGCTTGGCGTACAGCTGTTGTTCGTTGGCCAGTTCCGCTTCCAGGCTGGCGATGTCGCTGGACAGCTGTTCGGTGTCGAACGTCGGCGCTGCCACGGCGGGTTTGGTGAGTGGCTTGACCTCTTCGTTCTTGGCCGGGGCTTTTTTCGGCTTCGGCGCAACGGTGGTCACGGCAGCCTTGGGCGCGGCTTCCGGCACTGGCGGCTTGGCGGCCGGCGGTGGCGTGACTTTCTGCACCTTGTTGTCCTGGAAGGGCGCGACCTCGGTGGTCTTGGGGATCGCCTTTTTATCCAGGGTGCCGCTGCCTTCCTGATTTTCCTGGGCGAGGAAATCCGCTTTCGCAGGCTTTTTTTCGCTTTTGAAGGTGGCGAGGGTGATTTCCAGGGTTTTGCTGATCTGCTTGGGTTCGACCATCGTAAAGCCGACGCCCAACAGCAAGGCCAGGTGAATCAACGCCGCGAGAAACAGGGTAAATCCGAGGCGATCGGCCGGGCGCACACCACGATGGGCGAGTTCAGCGGGCAGATCGGACGGGAGAGTCATGAGGGAAAAACCAACATCGCGATTTTATGGGCTCGGCATGATAGCGCAATGTTGGTTTTTAGCTTCAAGGTACAAGCTTCAAGCGACAAGCTGTATGCCGGGTGTTTCAAACTTGCGGCTTGTGGCTTGCAACTTGCAACTTCTTCTCAATGGCATCCATCAGCATCCCGCCGATGTCGGTGCCGAACGCATTATCAATCTCGCGAATGCAGGTCGGGCTGGTGACGTTGATTTCGGTCAGGTGCTCGCCGATCACGTCCAGGCCAACGAACAACAGGCCTTTCTCACGCAGGGTCGGACCAACCTGAGCGGCGATCCAGCGATCCTTGTCGCTCAGCGGACGGGCTTCGCCACGGCCACCGGCGGCGAGGTTGCCACGGGTTTCGCCTGCGGCAGGAATCCGCGCCAGGCAGTAATCCACCGGCTCGCCGTCGATCATCAGGATGCGTTTGTCGCCGTCCTTGATCGCCGGCAGGTAGGCCTGGCCCATGATCTGCTGGGTGCCCAGCGCGGTCAGGGTTTCCAGAATCACCGAGAGGTTCGGATCGCCCGCGCGATGACGGAAGATCGAGGTGCCGCCCATGCCGTCCAGCGGCTTGAGGATCACGTCGCCGTGCTTGGCGGCGAATTCACGCAGCACGTCGGCGCGGCGGCTGACCACGGTCGGCGGCGTGCACTGCGGGAACAGCGTGGCGAACAGTTTTTCGTTGCAGTCGCGCAGGCTTTGCGGCTTGTTGACCACCAGCACGCCAGCGCGCTCGGCTTGCTCCAGCAGGTACGTGGAGTAGACGAACTCCATGTCGAACGGCGGATCCTTGCGCATCAGGATCACGTCCAGATCGCTCAGCAGCGCGTCGGTCTCGGCTTCCAGTTCAAACCATTTTTCCGGGTTGGCGAAGACTTTCAGCGGACGCATCCGCGCACGGGCTTCGCCTTCGCCCTGATACAAATCGCGCTGTTCCATATAGAACAGTTCCCAGCCGCGCTTCTGTGCGGCCAGCAGCATGGCCAGCGAGCTATCCTTTTTATAGGAAATGCTGGCAATAGGATCCATGACAATCCCGACGCGAACGCTCATGGGTTTTTCCTCGAATTTGGGTGGTCCGAATGGACACGAAAAAGTGGCGTCAGATTGGCGCCCAGTGTGTTTCCGGTCAAGGAAAAACCACCGCGCCAGTCCCCCGATAGATTGCATTTAGAGACTGTGCTAAAAAGGCTGCCATATCGTTCCGGCCCTTAAACATCAAGGGTTTCGAGGCTCCGGTTATCGGAAATGGACAATTTGATTCGCAAAGGCGACGGCAGAGCATTTATGGACCAGCATTCCAGCGCCTTGAAGGTCATGGTGATCGACGATTCGAAGACGATTCGTCGCACCGCCGAAACGCTGTTGAAGAACGTGGGTTGTGAAGTCATCACGGCCATCGATGGTTTCGATGCCCTGGCGAAGATTGCCGACAATCACCCCGGCATCATCTTTGTCGACATCATGATGCCGCGCCTGGATGGCTATCAGACCTGCGCGCTGATCAAGAACCACAGTGCGTTCAAGTCCACGCCAGTGATTATGCTGTCGTCCAAGGACGGGCTGTTCGACAAGGCCAAGGGGCGCATCGTCGGCTCCGACCAGTTTTTGACCAAGCCTTTCAGCAAGGAAGAACTGCTGAACGCGATCCAGGCCCATGTACCGGGCTTCGCCGCCGTTTTGCCGCAGTAGGACACGCACAGTGACGCCCGGCCAGCGGGCCCGGCGTCGACAAGAATGGGGAAGACCATGGCACGTATTCTGATCGTCGATGATTCGCCGACCGAAATGTACAAACTGACCGGCATGCTGGAAAAGCACGGTCATGAAGTGTTGAAAGCCGAAAACGGCGCCGACGGCGTGGCCCTGGCCCGCCAGGAAAAACCAGACGCCGTGCTGATGGACATCGTCATGCCCGGCCTCAACGGTTTCCAGGCGACCCGCCAGCTGACCAAAGACCCGGACACCGGGCACATCCCGGTAATCATCATCACCACCAAGGATCAGGAAACCGACAAGGTCTGGGGCACGCGCCAGGGCGCGAAGGATTACCTGACCAAACCGGTCGACGAAGAGACGCTGATCAAAACCCTGAACAACGTGCTGGCCGGTTGATCGTGCGGCCATGACCGAGTCGCTGACGGCTTTCGAACTGCTGCTGCAGATCGACCAGCGCTGTCGTCTGCTGGCGGCGGATCTGCCGTCCCAGCCGACCCGGCAGGACCGCTGGAGCGGCATCGGTTTTCGCCTGGGCGAGCACTGGTACGTCGCGCCCATGGGTGAAGTCAGCGAAGTCTTGCACGAACCGCGGTTCACCCAATTGCCGGGCGTCAAACCCTGGGTCAAGGGCGTGGCCAACCTGCGCGGACGATTGCTGCCGATCATGGATTTGTGCGGCTTCTTCGGTCATGAACAGTCGACCCTGCGCAAACAGCGGCGGGTGTTGGTGGTGGAACACGGCGAAGTGTTTGCCGGGTTGATGGTCGACGAAGTCTTCGGCTTGCAGCACTTTGCCCGGGACAGTCTGGAACCGGTGTCGATGACTGATGTGCACGGGCCGATTGCAGCGTTCGTCCAAGGCCGGTTTCAGCGTGAGCAGACGTGGCAAATATTCAGTCCGTTTACGTTGGCGCAGTCGCAAAGCTTTATGCATGTAGCGCTGTAATCAAGGCGACATGCAACTTTGTAGGAGCGAGGCTTGCCCGCGAAGAACGAAAACGCGGTGTTCCTGTAAGACCGCAGCGCCTGCTTCGCGGGCAAGCCTCGCTCCTACAAGGGCGTCGTTGAATTGGGCAGTACAGGCGAGGACCGATGATAAAAACAAAGACAGGCAAGCCAGAAGGATCGCGCAGCCGCTCGCAGATCATCGTGCTGTTCATCGCGCTGATCATCTTCATCATGCTGCTGTTCGCCAACTTCGCTTACCTCAACACTCAAGCCACGTACGACAAACAGTACATCGGCCACGCCGGCGAGTTGCGCGTGCTGTCCCAACGCATCGCCAAGAACGCTACCGAAGCCGCCGCCGGCAAGGCTGCTGCCTTCAAGTTGCTGAGCGATGCACGCAACGACTTCGCCCAACGCTGGGGTTACCTGAAGAAGGGCGACCCGGTCACCGGCCTGCCGCCGGCACCGTCCACCGTGCGCCCGGAAATGCGCGCCGTGCAGCTCGATTGGGAGCGCCTGCTGAAAAACACCGACGCGATTCTCTCCAGCGAGCAGACCGTACTGTCGTTGCATCAAGTCGCCGCAACCCTGGCCGAAACCGTGCCGCAGTTGCAGGTCGAGTACGAAAAAGTCGTCGAAATTCTCTTGCAGCGCGGTGCTCCGGCCGGTCAGGTGGCCATGGCCCAGCGTCAGTCGCTGTTGGCCGAACGCATTCTGGGCGCGGTGAATACTGTGCTGTCCGGCGATGAGAGCTCGCAGCAAGCCGCCGACGCTTTCGGTCGTGACGCCGCGCGATTCGGTCAGGTGCTCAACGGCATGCTTCAGGGCAATGCGGCGCTGCGGGTCAGCCAGGTCGAAGACCGCGATGCTCGCGCCCGGTTGACCGAGATTTCCGAACTGTTCGAATTCGTCTCCGGTTCTGTCGATGAAATCCTTGAAACCTCGCCGGAGCTGTTCAAGGTTCGCGAATCGGCGACCAACATTTTCACCTTGTCGCAAACCCTGCTCGACGAAGCCTCGCACCTGGCCACCGGTTTCGAGAACCTCGCCGGTGGGCGCGACACCGACACCATCGGCGGCTACGTGCTGGGCCTGTTGGCGCTGATGTCGATCATCCTCATCGGCCTGGTGATGGTGCGCGAAACCAATCGCCAGTTGCGCGAAACTGCCGAGAAGAACGAGCGCAACCAGAACGCGATCATGCGCCTGCTCGACGAGATCGAAGACCTGGCCGACGGCGACCTGACCGTGACCGCCTCGGTGACCGAAGACTTCACCGGGACCATCGCCGACTCGATCAACTATTCCGTCGATCAACTGCGCGACCTGGTGGCAACCATCAACCTCACCGCCGGCCAGGTCGCCGCCGCCGTGCAGGAAACCCAGGCCACCGCCATGCACCTGGCTCAGGCCTCGGAGCATCAGGCCCAACAGATCAGCGAAGCCTCGACCGCGATCAACGACATGGCCCAGTCCATCGATCAGGTCTCGGCCAACGCTGCGGAGTCTTCGGCGGTAGCCGAACGTTCGGTGGAAATCGCCAACAAGGGCAACGAGGTGGTGCACAACACCATCCACGGCATGGACAACATTCGCGAGCAGATTCAGGACACCGCCAAGCGCATCAAACGTCTGGGCGAGTCCTCTCAGGAAATCGGCGACATTGTCAGCCTGATCGATGACATTGCCGACCAGACCAACATCCTCGCGCTCAACGCGGCCATCCAGGCCTCGATGGCCGGAGATGCCGGGCGCGGTTTTGCGGTGGTGGCCGACGAAGTGCAGCGGCTGGCCGAGCGTTCGTCCGCCGCCACCCGGCAGATCGAAACCCTGGTGCGGGCGATTCAGACCGACACCAACGAAGCCGTGATTTCCATGGAGCAAACCACCACCGAAGTGGTGCGCGGCGCGCGTCTGGCGCAGGATGCCGGAGTGGCCCTGGAAGAAATCGAAGGTGTATCGAAGACCCTGGCGGCGCTGATCCAGAGTATTTCCAACGCTGCGCAGCAACAAACGTCTTCGGCCGGTCAGATTTCCCTGACGATGAACGTGATCCAGCAGATCACCACGCAGACTTCATCGGGCTCCACCGCCACCGCCGAGAGCATCGGCAACCTGGCGAAAATGGCCAGCCAGCTGCGGCGTTCGGTGTCCGGTTTCACCTTGCCGGCGGCCAAGGCGCAGGCTGCGGATAAAGTGTGAATCCCCGGCAGGCGAATGCTTTTTTGAGTAGAGCAGTGATTTGGAGTGGTTATGGGTGATCGGCACGACTATGTGGCCCTCGAGTGGGTCAAAGGCGAGATTGCCGAAACGCTGAAAGTGGCTCATCAAGCAATCGAAACCCTGCTTGATGACCCTCAGGCGACGCACGCCCTGAGCGATTGCCTGGCGTGCATCCATCAGGTTCACGGCAGTTTGCAGATGGTCGAATTCTACGGCGCGGCCCTGCTCGCCGAAGAAATGGAACAACTGGCCACCGCCCTGCAACAGAACCGCGTCAGCCATCGCGACGAGGCGCTTCATCTGCTGTTGCAAGCCCTCGGGCAACTGCCGATCTACCTTGACCGGGTTCAAGGCGCGCGCCGTGACCTGCCCTTGGTGGTGCTGCCGTTGATCAACGACTTGCGCAGTGCCCGGGGCGAAAGCCTGTTGTCGGAAACCAGTCTGTTCAGCCCGCAATTGCTCGACCTGCCGGCGCTGGACGAAGAGTCGCTGGCCCTGCTTGAACCGGCGGAGTTACCCAATGTGCTGCGCAAGTTGCGGCAGATGCTGCAAATGGCACTGGTCGGATTGCTGCGTGAACAGGATGACGACACTAACCTCGGTTATCTGACCAAGGTTTTTTCACGCCTTGAAGGTCTGTGCGGCAATGCGCCCTTGAGCCCGTTGTGGCAAGTCGCCTCGGCGCTGGTCGAAGGCATGCGCGGTGGCTCGATTGCCAACAGCCCGGCGCTGCGCAGCCTGTTCAAGGACGCCGACAAAGAACTCAAGCGCCTGCTCGAACAGGGCATACGCGGCATCAATCAACCGGCACCGCCGGAGTTGCTCAAGAGTTTGCTGTTCTACATTGCCAAGGCCGAACATCCTACCGGGCAGATGCTGACCATGAAAGATCGTTACTCACTGGACGACGCGCTGCCTGACAGCGCAATGGTCGACGAAGAACGCGCACGCCTGGCCGGTCCCGACCGTGACGCCATGCGCTCGGTGCTCGCCGCACTCTGTGAGGAACTGGTGCGGGTCAAGGAGCGCCTCGATCTGTTCGTGCGCAGTGACCGCCAGCACACTTCGGATCTCGAAACCCTGTTGGCACCGCTGCGGCAAATCGCCGACACCCTGGCGGTGCTGGGTTTCGGCCAGCCGCGCAAAGTCATCATCGATCAACTGGCGGTGGTGCTGAGCCTTGTTCAGGGCCAGCGCGAACCCAACGACGCCATTCTCATGGACGTCGCCGGGGCCTTGCTCTACGTCGAAGCGACGCTGGCCGGCATGGTCGGCACCGTGGAGCCGGAGAGCCAGGAAGAAAGTCACCTGCCGACCACCGACCTGACGCAGATCCACCAGATCGTGATCAAGGAAGCGCGCATCTGCCTGCAACAGGCCAAGGACATGATCGTCGACTACATCGACGCCGATTGGGACCGCCAGCATTTGCAGGCCTTGCCGGCGTTGCTGACTCAGGTGCGTGGCGCGCTGTCGATGATTCCGTTGAGCCGTGCGGCAAGCCTGATCGAAACCTGCAACCACTTCATTCGCGAGCATCTGCTGCTCGATCCGGGCCAGCCCGGCTGGCAGGAGCTGGACAGCCTGGCCGACGTCATCACCAGCATCGAGTACTACCTGGAACGTCTCAGCGACGACCCCGAGGCACCGGGTGAACAATTGCTCGACGTGGCGGAAAAAAGCCTGGCGTCACTCGGGTTTTTCCCCAGCGAACAGCAGGTGCCGATGCTTGAGGATGTGCTCAGTCCGAGTGAAGCCCAGGTCATGCAGGACCTGCAAGAGCTCGATGATCCCGATACCGTCCAGTCGTTGGCCGATATGTTGGCCAGCCCTGTGTCTTCGGTCAATCCACCAGCCCTGACCACCCCGGGCAGCCTGCTGCCACCGCCCGCCGGCGAAGAACCGGTGGACGATGAGCTGCGGGAAGTCTTCCTCGAAGAAACCGATGAAGTCCTGGATATCCTCCGGGAATACTTGCCGCGCTGGACGGCCAATCCGGACGATAAAGCCGCGTTGAGTGAACTGCGCCGGGCGTTCCACACCTTGAAAGGCAGTGGCCGGATGGTCCGTGCGCTGGTGCTGGGCGAGCTGGCGTGGGCGGTGGAAAACCTCCTTAACCGCGTGCTGGAACACAGCGTTGCGCCCGGAGCGGCGGTGCAACAATTGCTCGGCGATGCACTGGACCTGCTGCCGGAGCTAGTGGCTGAATTTGCCGCCAATGCCCAGCGCCAATGCAATCAGGTCGACCAATTGGCCGCTCGCGCCCATGCCCTCGCCAAGGGCGATACGCCTGCCAGCGATGAAGACACTCAAGACGTCGCGGCCCTCGATCCGCTGTTGCTGGAGATCTTCCGCAAGGAAGCCGAAACCCATCTCGCCAGCCTCAACCGCTTCCTCGATCAAGCCGCCGAGCATGTACCGCTGCAGGCCAGCGACGAGTTGCAACGGGCGTTGCACACCTTGAAAGGCAGCGCCTCAATGGCCGGCGTATTGCCGATCGCCGAACTGGCGACGCCGCTGGATCAACTCGCCCGTGAGTACAAGGCGCACCTGATCGCCCTCGACCTCGACGAAGTCGAATTGCTGCTGGAAGCCGAAGGCTTGTTCCGTCTCGGACTGCGGCAACTCAAGGGTGATCCGCTGGCCGAGGTTCCGGGCGCTCATTCGTTGATCGAACGCACCAAGGCGCTGCTCGCCGAGCGTCTGGACGCACTGTTGAAAGCGCCAAACACCGCGCTACGGACCAAGCGTGATCCACAACTGATCAACAACTTCCTGGCTCAAGGCATGGACATCCTGCTGGACGCCGAAAGCCTGTTGCAGCGCTGGCAGCAGCACCCCGGCGAGCGTCAGGAACTCACCGCGTTGCTGGATGAATTGACCACCTTGGGCGAAGGCGCGCATCTCGCCGATCTGCACCCGGTGGATGAACTGTGCGAAGCGTTGCTCGACCTGTATGGCGCGGTGGAAGAAAGTAGCCTGGCGGTCAGCGACCGGTTTTTCCACGAGGCGCAAAGTGCCCACGAAGCGCTGATCAACATGCTCGACGAACTGGCCGCCGGCCAGGAAGTCAGCCCGCAACCGGAACGCATCCGGGCCTTGCGCGGTTTGCTGGATGAAAGCCTTGATCCGTCGTCCATGGGCCTGATCCGCAGCGACGGCAGCCGCACCCTGAGCATCCGGGAATTGGGCAGCGCCACCGCGGAACTGGAACAGACCGCGACCCAGGTCGAGCTCGATGACGAGATCGTTTCGATCTTCCTCGAAGAAGCGGTGGATATTCTCGAGAGCGCCGGTCAGGCCTTGCAGCGCTGGCTGAACGACCCGGAAAACGCCGCGCCGCTGTCGTCCTTGCAGCGCGATTTGCACACCCTCAAGGGTGGCGCGCGGATGGCCGAGGTCGAGCCGGTCGGCGACCTGGCCCATGAATTGGAAAGTCTTTACGAAGGTCTGGTCGATCGCCGTTACAGCCACAGTGAAACCTTGGCGCAGCTGCTGCAACAGAGCCATGACCGCCTCGCGGTGCTGCTTGAACAGCTGCAAAACCAGCACGTCCTGGGTGCTCCGAACGAGCTGATCGAGGCGATTCGCGAGTTCCGACAGGGCAACGCCAACACTGCGGAAGTGGCAGAGCCGGCGCCGGCCAATGACTCGCCGGGGCATGACCCCGAATTGCTGGACATCTTCCTTGAGGAAGGTTTCGACATCATCGAAAACTCCGGCGCGGCCCTCGTGCGCTGGCAAGCCGAGCCGTCGAACCGCCAGGAAGTGGAAACCCTGTTGCGCGACCTGCACACGCTCAAGGGCGGTGCGCGGATGGTGGAAATTGCCCCCGTCGGCGACCTCGCCCATGAGCTGGAATTTCTCTACGAAGGCTTGTCCGCTGGCGTGCTGCAACCGACCCCGGCGCTATTCGCGCTGCTGCAAAGCAGTCACGACCGACTGGCGCAAATGCTCGATGCTGCTCGCGCCGGTCAGCCGTTGCCGTCGGCCGAACTGTTGATCGACGCGATCAAAAACTTCAGTCATCCAGCCGTTCTCGATACGCCAGTGGTGCTGCCCGCCGCGCCGAAACCGGACACGCCCGCACCGCAAGCCGAAGCGGGTGCCGACATGGTCAAGGTCTCGGCAGAGCTGCTCGATGACCTGGTCAACCTGGCCGGCGAAACGTCGATCTTCCGTGGCCGTATCGAGCAACAGGTCAACGATGCGCAGGTGGCCCTGAGCGAGATGGAAACCACCATCGAGCGCATGCGCGATCAGTTGCGGCGGCTCGATACCGAAACCCAGGGACGGATTCTCAGCCGCCAGCAAGTCGAAGCAGAACGCCTGGGCTACGAAGAATTCGATCCGCTGGAAATGGACCGTCACTCGCAGTTGCAGCAGTTGTCGCGGGCGCTGTTCGAATCCGCCTCCGACCTGCTCGACCTCAAGGAAACCCTCGACCGCCGCAATCAGGACGCGGAAAACCTGCTGCAACAGCAGGGCCGCATCAACACCGAATTGCAGGAAGGCCTGATGCGCACGCGCATGGTGCCGTTCGAACGCATGCTGCCGCGGTTGAAACGCATCGTCCGCCAAGTCTCCAGTGAGCTGGGCAAAGACGTCGAGTTTGTGGTCGGTAACGCCGAAGGCGAGATGGATCGCAACGTGCTCGAGCGCATGGCCGCGCCGCTGGAGCACATGCTGCGCAACGCCGTGGACCACGGTCTGGAATCGGCCGAGGTGCGTATCGCGGCGGGCAAACCGGCTCAGGGTCGGATTACGCTCGACCTGTCCCGCGAGGGCGGCGACATCATTTTCGACATCCGCGACGACGGCGCGGGCGTGCCGCTGGAGGCGGTGCGGCGCAAGGCGATCAAGCGTGGCTTGCTGGCGCCGGACGCCGATATCAGCGACCGCGACGTGCTGCAATTCATCCTGCAACCGGGGTTCTCCACCGCCGAGAAAATCACCCAGATCTCCGGGCGTGGTGTGGGCATGGACGTGGTTCACGAAGAGGTCCGCCAACTCGGCGGCACCATGGTCATCGACTCGACACCGGGGCAGGGCGTGCACTTCCGCATTCGCCTGCCGTTCACCGTGTCGGTCAACCGAGCGCTGATGGTGCAGTGTCTGGAGGATCAGTACGCGATCCCGTTGAACACCATCGACGGCATCGTTCGTGTGTTGCCCAACGAACTCGAAGGGCATTACCGACTCGATCCGCCGACCTACGAATACGCCGGACAACGTTACGAACTGTGCTACCTCGGTGAGCTGCTGAAAACCAGCACCCGCCCGAAACTGCTGGGCCAGAGCCTGCCGCTGCCGGTTTTGCTGGTGCAATGCAACGAGCGGCATATCGCCGTGCAGGTTGACTCCATGGCCGGCACTCGGGAGATCGTGGTCAAAAGCCTCGGGCCGCAGTTTGCGTCGGTGCAGGGGCTGTCCGGGGCGACGATTCTGGGCGATGGCCGGGTGGTGCTGATCCTCGACTTGCTGGCGCCGATCCGCGCCATGCAGGCGCAGATGCCGCAGCGCACGCAGACCCAGGACGCGGAGGTCGAGCCGCATAAACCGCTGCTGGTGTTGGTGGTCGACGATTCGGTCACCGTACGCAAGGTCACCAGCCGTCTGCTGGAACGCCACGGCATGAACGTGCTGACCGCCAAGGACGGGGTCGACGCCATGCTGCTGCTCGAAGAGCACATGCCCGACCTGATGCTGCTGGACATCGAAATGCCGCGCATGGACGGTTTCGAAGTGGCGACCCAAGTGCGAAGCGACGAACGTTTGCAGCACTTGCCGATCATCATGATCACCTCCCGCACCGGCCAGAAACACCGCGACCGCGCCATGGCCATCGGCGTCAACGACTACCTCGGCAAGCCGTACCAGGAATCGGTGCTGCTCGAAAGCATCGCCCTGTGGAGCAAAACCCATGCTTGAACATCGCACCAGCAATCTCACCGGCCTGCTGTTGCCGTTGGCTGACCGCAATCTGATTCTGCCCAACGTGGCGGTGGCGGAGTTGATTGCCTATCAACCGGGGGCCTTCGATCTGGACACACCGCCGTGGTATCTGGGGTTGGTGAAGTGGCGGGATCGGCAGATTCCGTTGCTGAGTTTTGAGTCTGCGTGCGGCAATAAAGTCGTCATCGGCGAGCGGGCGCGGATTGTGATTCTGAATGCCTTGGGCGGACGCCCGGAGCTGAAGTTCATTGCGCTGCTGGTGCAGGGGATTCCACGGTCGTACAAGCTCGACAGTCAGTTGAGTTATGTCGATGTGCCGTTGTGCTCGCTGGAACAGGCGGCGGTGCAGGTGGGGGAGCAAGTGGCCAAAGTCCCGGATTTGCTGGCGCTTGAGGATTTGCTTGTGAATGCCGGGCTAGTCTAACGGGCCCCTTCGCGGGCAAGCCTCGCTCCTACAGGATTCGCGTGGTCCTTGTAGGAGCGAGCGGGCGGCGATCCGACTTGCCCGCGAAGGCGGCCTTCAATTCACCGCAAAACTAACGGCTAAACCTTGGCCTGAGCCCGCAGCTGCATCTGCAACGACTCGTTATGATCCAGCGCCCGCTCCACCAACAACTGCACACCATCGGCCATCCGGCTGAGTGCCAAGGCTACTGAGCGGCGTGATCTTCCACATCGTCCGCCAGATCGGCCGCAATGGCGCTGATGGACAGCAAGTCTTCAGAGGCGTTGGCCAGCAGGGCTTCGGTATCGATATCGGGGGAGACGGTGAAGAGGGGATGCTTGCGGCGCTTGCCCGGTTTTTCGTGGGCGGGCGGGAAGTAATGAGCGAAGGCGCGGTCGGCGGCTTCTTTGAGTTTTTCGGCTTCGAGGGCTGCCTCTGGATCGGTGTCGGTTTCTGGGGGGTTGGGAGTGGCTTTGAACATAGTGAAATCTCCAGTAATGAGTTTCAGCTGCTCCATCGGTTCCAGCCGAAGGGGTGGCAGCTGTACGCGGGCTGGAACCCGAGGTGGAGAAAACCCGGTAGACCCGAAAGTCTCCCGCGCACAGCCGCCATAACGGAGTACACACATTAAAGGTGCGCAAGCATACGTCATGAGGGGGCGCTATTGCGCCTTCTACACCTCGGGGGTCCAGACCCGGTCGCTGAATTGGCAGCGACCCATAAACGATAAAGATCAACGTAAAACCCCACCAGTCAGCGGGTTCCCGCATTGCTGTAGGTAGCAACGCCAGACTGCGTAGTCGCTCACCCTTCCTGCCGCGCAACTTTTAAACACAAATCCCCATTCAGCTCGCGACAGGTTGAAGATTCCCAAAAAGGGACTGATCGGTCCTTTTTTGGGACTTGTCGCTGATCGCTGTGGAGCTTTCTGAGGACAGAGGTTTCAACACGAAAACTAGGTGTGTTCGAAATCCACCCCTCACCCCAGCCCTCTCCCCAGAGGGGAGAGGGGAAAGGGAGCCGATCTTCAAGCTTTTCAAAACTTGAGTTCGACTCGATATTTCAGGTCGATGTAGCTCCAAGAACACCTCGGTCAGTCCGCTCGCCCCTCTGGGGAGAGGGTTAGGGTGAGGGGTGGATCTAACAGCCACCCAACATTTCAAACCATTACCCTGACCGTAACGATCCGTCTCTCTGCTTGATTGATGCCCCCCACCCAACACTCCTAAGGTGACTCCCACGACAGCGAACCCGTGGAGTGGTCATGACTACAACAATATCCCCCGACTCGCGATGGACGCGGCGGCGCAGCGAAAAGCAGCGGCGTCTCGAGCTTGTGCGAGGTCTGGCCGACGGTGTGGTGCTGCCCACCGACAACATCGTTGCAGCGCTGGAAGCCCTGATCCTGCCCGGCGACCGCGTGGTGCTGGAGGGCAATAACCAGAAGCAGGCGGATTTCCTCTCCCGCTCCCTGGCCAAGGCCGATCCCGCCAAGCTGCATGACCTGCACATGATCATGCCCAGCGTCGGCCGCTCCGAGCATCTGGACCTGTTTGAACGCGGCATCGCCCGCAAACTCGACTTCTCCTTCGCCGGCACACAGAGCCTGCGCATCAGCCAGTTGCTGGAAGACGGCCTGCTGGAAATCGGCGCGATCCACACCTACATCGAGCTCTATGCGCGGCTGGTGGTCGACCTGATTCCCAACGTCGTGCTCTCGGCCGGTTTCATGGCCGACCGCGCCGGCAACATCTACACCGGCCCGAGCACCGAAGACACCCCCGCATTGATCGAACCGGCCGCGTTCAGCGACGGCATCGTCATCGTCCAGGTCAATCAATTGGTGGACGATGTCAGCGACCTGCCGCGAGTCGATATCCCCGCGTCCTGGGTCGATTTCGTGGTGGTGGCCGACAAGCCGTTCTACATCGAACCGCTGTTCACCCGCGACCCACGGCACATCAAGCCAGTACACGTGCTGATGGCGATGATGGCGATCCGCGGGATCTACGAAAAACATAACGTCCAGTCCCTGAACCACGGCATCGGTTTCAACACCGCCGCCATCGAATTGATCCTGCCGACCTACGGCGAATCCCTCGGACTCAAAGGCAAGATCTGCCGCAACTGGACGCTCAATCCGCACCCGACCTTGATCCCCGCCATCGAAAGCGGCTGGGTCGAAAGCGTGCATTGCTTCGGCACCGAACTGGGGATGGAAAACTACATCGCCGCGCGGCCGGACGTGTTCTTCACCGGGCGCGACGGCTCCCTGCGTTCCAACCGGATGTTCTGCCAACTCGCCGGGCAATACGCGGTGGACCTGTTCATCGGCGCGACATTACAAGTCGATGGCGACGGGCATTCCTCCACCGTGACGCGTGGACGTTTGGCTGGTTTCGGCGGTGCTCCAAACATGGGCCACGACCCGCGCGGTCGTCGTCATAGCACACCGGCCTGGCTCGACATGCGCCACGACGATGCGCCCGAAGCCTTGCTCGAACGCGGCAAAAAACTCGTGGTGCAAATGGTCGAGACCTTCCAGGAGGGCGGCAAACCGACCTTCGTCGAAACCCTCGATGCGATCGAGGTGGCGAAAAAAAGCGGCATGCCACTCGCGCCGATCATGGTCTACGGCGACGACGTTACCCACCTGCTGACCGAAGAAGGCATCGCCTATTTGTACAAGGCCCGCTCGCTCGAAGAACGCCAGGCCATGATCGCCGCCGTGGCCGGGGTGACCGCCATCGGCCTGCGCCACAACCCGAAAGACACCGCGCGCATGCGCCGCGAAGGCCTGATCGCCTTGCCCGAAGACCTCGGCATCCGCCGCACCGACGCCACCCGCGAATTGCTCGCTGCTAAAAGTGTGGCCGATCTCGTCGAGTGGTCCGGGGGCCTCTACAACCCGCCCGCCAAGTTCAGGAGCTGGTAATGCACGCATTCAACCTGCAACCGAAAACGCTTTCCCTGGCTGAACAGCTGGCGGACATGGCCGTGGACGCGTTGATCGACGAAGCGGACCTGTCGCCGAAACCGGCGCTGGTCGACCGTCGTGGCAACGGCGCCCATACCGATTTGCACCTCGGGCTGATGCACGCTTCGGCGTTGTCCCTGTGGCCTGCATTCAAGGAAATGGCGGAAGCAGCCGGCGAGTACGGCGAAGTCTGCTTGCCGCTGCGCGAAGCCGTCGGGCGTATGGGTCGGGAAGGGGAGCAAGCGATGCTCGCCACCACTGGCGGCGTGAACACTCATCGCGGGGCGATCTGGGCCTTGGGGCTTTTGGTCACCGCCGCCGCGCTTGAGCCTGAATCCAGTGCCGCAGGTTCGATTGCTTTGCGCGCCGCACGCCTTGCTTTACTCGAAGACCGTTACGCACCGCGTCCATTCAGCCATGGCGCCCAAGTCGCTCAACGTTACGGCGCGCGCGGTGCCCGTGAAGAAGCTCAGCTCGGTTTCCCGGCAGTGCTGCAACGCGCCTTGCCGCAACTCAAACGCAGCCGCGCCTTGGGCCATGGCGAGCAGAACGCCCGGCTTGATGCCTTGCTGGCGATCATGACCAATCTTGTCGACACCTGCGTGCTCTACCGCGCGGGCGAACACGGTCTTAACGCCATGCAACTCGGTGCCCAGGCCGTACTCGATGCGGGCGGCAGTGCCAGCCTCGCCGGTCGCCGCCGTTTGCATGAGCTGGACGAACAATTAATCGCATTGAATGCGTCGCCCGGTGGTGCAGCGGATTTGCTCGCCGCCTGCCTGTTTATCGACCGCATCGAGTCCGGAGCTTGCTGATGGAAACCTTATCCTTTGAATTCCCCGCCGGGCAGCCGCCACGCGGTCGCACGCTGGTGGGCTGCGTCGGTTCGGGCGATCTGGAAGTGCTGATCGAACCGGGTCAGGCCGGCAAACTGACGATCAAGGTGCAGACCTCGGTCAATGGCGCGGAACAACGCTGGCAGCATCTGTTTGCCCGGATGTTCGACGGCCAGACACCGCCGGCGATGGCCATCGATATCCACGATTTCGGCGCGACACCGGGCGTTGTGCGCTTGCGTCTGGAACAAGGTTTTGAGGAGATCGGCCATGACTGATCTCCTCCAGAAGCACAGCTTCGTCGAACTCGGTGCACGGCAACGTGCGAAAGCCTTGCTCGACGCCGGCACCTTCCGAGAATTACTCGACCCGTTTCAACGTGTCATGTCGCCGTGGCTGTCGCGCCAGGGCGTGGTGCCGCAAGCCGACGACGGCGTGGTGATTGCCAAAGGCAGCATCGGTGGTTTACCGGTGGTGATTGCCGCCATTGAAGGCGCGTTTCAGGGCGGCAGTCTCGGCGAAGTCGGCGGGGCGAAAATGGCCGGCGCGCTGGAATTGGCCGCCGAAGATAACCGCAACGGCATTCCAACCCGCGCCGTGTTGCTGCTGGAAACCGGCGGTGTGCGTTTGCAGGAAGCCAACCTCGGGCTGGCGGCGATTGCCGATATTCATGCGGCGATTGTCGATCTGCGCCAATACCAGCCAGTCGTTGGTGTCGTCGCCGGCAGCGTGGGTTGCTTCGGCGGGATGTCGATTGCCGCCGGGTTATGCAGCTATTTGCTGGTGACTCAGGAAGCGCGACTTGGCCTCAACGGTCCGCAAGTGATCGAACAGGAAGCGGGGCTTGAGGAATATGACTCTCGCGACCGTCCTTTCATCTGGAGCCTGACCGGCGGCGAGCAACGGTTTGCCAGTGGTTTGGTGGACCGTTATGTCGCCGATGATGTGGCGCAGATTCAGCAGCAGATCAGTGAATTGCTCAAGCAAGGTCTGCCAGAACAACAACGCAGCCGTCAGGCCGACCTGTTCTTGCAGCGGCTGGCCCGTCTGGACGCTATGCCGCAAATCGAGCCGGCGACGGTTCGCGATCTGTATCAAGGAGAGCGCTCATGAGCACGTATTCCCTGAGGGGCTTGAACTGGTTCAACGCCTTGAGTGCAGGCGCGAAACCGGTCGATGGTTTGCCCGATTCATTGAAGGTGGCCGACGGTGTGTTGGGTGATCAGGCTGTACGGTTTATCGCCGTGGTGGCTGACCCCGACAACCGTTTCGTCCGCGCCCGCAATGGCGAGGTCGGTCTGCTGGAAGGCTGGGGTCTGGCCAAGGCTGTGGATGAAGTTATCACCGCCGATCTGGATACACCGCACAAGCGCGCCCTGATCGCCATCGTCGATGTGCCGAGTCAGGCTTACGGTCGTCGCGAAGAAGCGCTGGGGATTCATCAGGCCCTGGCCGGTGCGGCGGACAGCTATGCTCGCGCCCGGTTGGCCGGCCACGCGGTGATTGGTTTGCTGGTGGGCAAGGCGATGTCCGGGGCGTTCCTGGCTCATGGGTATCAGGCCAATCGCTTGATTGCGCTGCGTGATCCCGGCGTGATGGTGCATGCGATGGGCAAGGCTTCGGCGGCGCGGGTGACCTTGCGCAGTGTCGAGGAGCTTGAAGCGCTGGCTGCCAGCGTGCCGCCGATGGCGTATGACATCGACAGCTATGCGAGTCTGGGATTGCTTTGGGAAACCTTGTCGGTCGAGCAGATTGAACAGCCAACCGTAGCCGACCTGGCGCGCGTGACTGAATGTTTGATTCAGGCGATTGGCGATGTTCCCGCCAACGGTCGTGATCTGAGCAGCCGCTTGGGCGCGACCAACCGCGCAGCATCGAGCAAGGTTCGCCAACTGCTGAGACAACAGTGGTGAATACGTTCCTGGCCCACGACCTGCTTTGGGGCATGACTCCGGAGCAGTTGCCGGTGGACGCGCCTGCGTGGGTGATCGAGTCGATCAGTGCGGGTCAACCGGTGGTGGTTCGGCGTGCGTTGAGTGCGTCGGGTCAGGTTGCGGTCGGGGTGCGTGGGCGCTTGCGTGAGCAGCGTTATGCGACCTCGATGGCGATCGATGCGATTTCTCGTCGCGTCCAACCGGAAGACCTTTGTCATGTCTTGATTGAGCGGGATCTACCAGCAATACACGCCCTCAATCAGCTGCGGCCACTGCTGGACGATTGTGGTTGGGCGTGGGGCGTCAGCGGCAGTGCCGGGTTTGAATTGGCCAGCGGTTTTCAGGCGTTGCACGAGGGCAGTGATCTCGACTTGATCCTGCGCACGCCGCATCTGCTGGACCGATTGAGGGCGCAGGAACTGGTGAAGATTCTGGATACTGCTTTGTGCCAGGTGGACATGCAGTTGCAGACACCTTTCGGTGCCGTCGCCCTGCGCGAATGGGCCGGCCCTGCCCGCCAGGTTTTGTTGAAAAACGCCCGTGAAGCCTGCCTTGTCATTGATCCGTGGGAGCAAGCAGCATGAGCAGTTTGCTGGTGTTCCCCGGCCAGGGCGCGCAGCAGTCGGGCATGCTCCATCGTTTGCCTCGCGAAACGGTGATCGAGGCGAGTGAAACGCTTGGCGAAGACGCGTTGCTGCTGGATTCTGCCGAGGCATTGAAGTCGACACGGGCCGTTCAGCTTTGTTTGTTGATTGCCGGTGTCGCGGCTTCGCGCCAGTTATCAATGGCGCCGGATTACGTGGCGGGATTGTCCATCGGCGCCTACCCGGCAGCGGTGGTGGCTGGCGCCTTGAGCTTCAGCGATGCGCTGCATCTGGTCAGCCTGCGCGGTGAATTGATGCAGCGGGCTTATCCACAAGGCTACGGCATGACCGCGATCATCGGTCTTGATTTGTCCACAGTGGAAGGATTGCTGGCGCAGGTTCACAGCGTCGACACCCCGGTTTATCTGGCCAATATCAATGCCGATAACCAGGTGGTCATTGCCGGTAGTGATGCAGCGATGAAAGCCGTCGCAGAGCTGGCGCGAGTTCGCGGTGCAGGCTTGGCCAAACGTCTTGCGGTCAGCGTGCCGTCCCATTGCCCGCTGCTGGAAACTCCGGCGAAAACCCTGGCAGAAGCCTTCGCCAAAGTGCAACTGAAAACACCAACATTGGGCTACCTGAGTGGCAGTCGCGCCCGGCCCATCATCAACACCGAAGCCCTGCGCGATGACCTGGCTTTCAACATGTGCCGCGTCGTCGACTGGCGCGGCACCGTGCAAAGCGCTTACGAGCGTGGCGTACGTCTACAGATCGAACTGCCGCCCGGTGCGGTGCTGACCGGGCTGGCGCGCCGGGTGTTCGAGCAAGGCACCGTGATCGCTTTCGACGGTGCTCGCCTCGATACCTTGCAGGCGCTGTTGCGTGAGGAGGGAAGCCGCCAACCCTAGACCACCGACTCAGGCCTTCGAACAACAAAAACAACATTCGACGATGCACTTTGAGGACAACAACAATGATTATTTACGGTGTGGCGCTGTTGGCGATCTGTACGCTGGCAGGGGTGATCCTGGGTGACATGCTTGGCGTATTGCTGGGGGTGAAATCAAACGTCGGCGGGGTCGGGATCGCAATGATTCTGTTGATCTGCGCACGGCTGTGGATGCAGAAACGCGGTGGCATGACTAAGGACTGCGAGATGGGCGTCGGCTTCTGGGGCGCGATGTACATTCCGGTGGTGGTCGCGATGGCTGCGCAACAGAACGTCGTGACTGCCCTGCACGGCGGCCCGGTGGCGGTGTTGGCAGCAATCGGTTCGGTGGTGATTTGTGGCTGCACGATTGCGCTGATCAGCCGCACTCACAAAGGCGAACCGTTGCCTGATGAACCGGTGGAATTAACTCCGGTTGGCACGCCAGCAGGAGGCCGTTGATATGTTGGAAATCATTGAGAAAGGCCTGGCAAATAACGGACTGGTCACAGCGTTCGCATTCGTTGGCGTGATCATGTGGGTGTCGGTGGTGTTGTCCAAACGGCTGACGTTCGGACGGATTCACGGCTCGGCGATTGCCATTGTCATCGGGCTGGTGCTGGCCTGGGTCGGCGGCACCATGACCGGTGGGCAAAAAGGCCTGGCGGACCTGACACTGTTCTCGGGTATCGGTTTGATGGGCGGCGCGATGTTGCGTGATTTTGCCATCGTCGCTACGGCGTTCGAAGTGCAGGCCACCGAAGCGAAAAAGGCCGGGTTGATTGGCGTGATTGCGCTGCTGCTGGGCACGATCCTGCCGTTCATTGTCGGCGCGAGCATGGCCTGGGCGTTCGGTTATCGCGATGCGATCAGCATGACCACCATTGGCGCGGGCGCGGTGACATACATCGTCGGGCCGGTGACCGGTGCGGCGATTGGCGCGAGTTCGGATGTGGTTGCGTTGTCGATTGCCACCGGGTTGATCAAGGCGATTCTGGTGATGGTCGGCACGCCGATGGCCGCGCGCTGGATGGGGCTGGATAACCCGCGTTCGGCGATGGTGTTTGGCGGGCTGGCCGGCACTGTCAGCGGTGTGACGGCCGGGTTGGCGGCGACGGATCGGCGGTTGGTGCCTTATGGCGCGTTGACGGCGACGTTCCATACCGGGCTTGGGTGCTTGCTGGGGCCATCGCTGCTGTACTTCATTGTTCGCGGAATCGTTGGCTAGTACTCCAAAACCACCCCTCACCCTAACCCTCTCCCCAAAGGGGCGAGGGGACTGATCCGGGATTTCTTCAGAAATTCTGCGACCTGAAATATCGAGTCGAGCTCAGGTTTGAAAACCATGGAGATCGGCCCCCTTTCCCCCTCTCCCCATTGGGGAGAGGGCTGGGGTGAGGGGTGGTTTTCAGTCACACCACAGCATTGCGATTGGCATACATCCGACACTCCGCCAACAACGCCAACAAATTCGGATCTCGCTCCTTGGCCTTCAAAAACACCACGCCTATGTGCTGCTGCAACCGGTACTTTTCCTGCAACGGAATCAGCTTTACCCGGTTCTCATACACCGCCGCAATCCGCCCCGGCAGCAGCGCATAACCCACCCCCGAGCTGACCATGCTCAGCAGGGTAAAGATGTCGTTAACCTGCATCGCCACCTTCGGCTCGAACCCCGCCTGCTTGAACACCCGGTTGCCGTCCTGATGCGTGGCAAACCCCTGGGTCAGGGTGATGAACGTTTCGTCGCGCACTTCGGCCAGGTCCACTTCGGCCCGTTGGGCAAACTTCGAATCCGCCGGCGTGGCCAGGAAGATGTCATCGGAAAACAGCGGAATCTGCTCGCAGTCCGGGTCGTTGACGCTCTCGTCCAGCGACACCAGGATCGCGTCGACTTCCATGTTCTTGAGCTTGTATAGCAAGTCGAAATTCGAGCCGAGGATCAGGTCGATGTTGAGTTCGCTGCGGCGGATTTTCAGGCCCATGATCAGCTGCGGTACGGTCTTCACCGTCAGCGAATACAACGAGCCGAGCTTGAAGCGTTCAGCCGAGAACCCGGCCGCTTCGCGGGTCAGGCGCACGGTTTCGACCACGTCCTGAATCAGTTTCTGCGCCCGCTCTTCCAGCACATAAGCGCTTTCCAGCGGTGTCAGGTTGCGGCCTTCGTGTTTGAACAGTGGGCAGCGCAAAGCGCTTTCCAGGGAGTGAATGGCGCGGTGCACGCTGACGTTGCTGGTCTGCAACTCGGCGGCGGCCCGGGCCAGGTTGCCAGTGCGCATGAAGGCGAGGAACACCTCGAGTTTTTTCAGGGTCAACTCTTCGTCGATCAACATGGCGTGGACTCTTATTCGAATGGCTCGATTGTGCACGCATGAGGGGATTTGTGATCTGAAACATTGCGCTTTTAATCTCAAGGCCTGAGCCTTGCGCGATGTTGTAACGAATTTTGAGGTGAGCGACACATGTATCACGGGGAAAGATTGAACGCCTGGACGCATCTGGTCGGGGCGGTGGCGGCGACGGTCGGGGTGGTGTGGATGCTGGTGATTGCCAGCATGGACGGCAGCCCGTGGAAGATCGTCAGCGTGGCGATTTACGGGTTTACCTTGATGGTGCTTTACAGCGCATCGACCGTGTACCACAGCGTGCGCGGGCGCAAGAAAGCGATCATGCAGAAGGTCGATCACTTTTCGATCTACCTGCTGATTGCCGGCAGTTACACGCCGTTCTGCCTGGTGACCTTGCGCGGGCCGTGGGGCTGGACGCTGTTCGGGATTGTCTGGGGGCTGGCGCTGATCGGCATTCTGCAAGAGATCAAGCCGCGTTCGGAAGCGCGGGTTCTCTCGATCGTGATTTATGCGGTGATGGGCTGGATCGTGCTTGTGGCGGTCAAGCCGTTGCTCGCGGCGCTGGGCAGTACAGGGTTTGCCTGGCTGGCGTCGGGCGGGGTGTTGTACACCGTGGGGATTGTCTTTTTTGCGCTGGACAGCCGTTTGCGGCATGCGCACGGGATCTGGCATTTGTTCGTGATTGCGGGGAGTGTGCTGCACTTTGTCGCGATTATGTTTTATGTCCTTTAAACCGCGTCGCGGCCAATCGCTAGCAGGCTAGCTCCCACAGGAGATCTCCGGTGAACACCCAAAATTCAATGTGGGAGCTAGCCTGCTAGCGATGGCGGCCTAGAAATCTCCCCAAAGCTGCTGGGCCACCGCCAGTGCAACCACCGGCGCGGTCTCTGTCCGCAACACCCGAGGCCCGAGGCGAGCGGCATGGAACCCGGCGCTCTTTGCCTGATCGACTTCAGCATCCGACAGCCCACCCTCAGGCCCGATCAGAAACGCTAACGTCCCAGGCTTCTCATGACTCACCAACGGCTCAGCCACCGGGTGCAGCACCAGTTTCAATTCAGCTTCGGTCTGCTTCAACCAGTCCGCCAATAACAGCGGCGGATGAATCACCGGCACCCGTGAACGCCCGCATTGCTCGCACGCGCTGATCGCCACCTGGCGCCAGTGCATCAAGCGTTTGTCGGCGCGTTCGTCCTTCAGACGGACTTCACAGCGGTCGCTGAAAATCGGGGTGATTTCAGTGACGCCCAATTCAGTGGCTTTCTGAATCGCCCAATCCATGCGCTCGCCACGGGACAAGCCTTGGCCGAGATGGATCGCAAGCGTCGATTCGACCTGCCCGGCGAAGCTTTCATCGATCTGCACGACGACGCGCTTCTTGCCGACCTCCACCAGCGTGGCGCGAAACTCATGGCCCGAGCCGTCGAACAGTTGCAGCGCATCACCCTCGGCCATGCGCAGCACGCGGCTGATGTAATGGGCCTGGGCCTCGGGCAACTCGTGTTGGCCGATGCTCAGGGGGGCGTCGATGAAGAAGCGGGACAGTCTCATGCTGGGTCTCTACTGAATCTGATGTGCGGCATTGTAATTGGGGGCGAGCTTGCTTTTGTGGCGAGGGGATTTATCCCCGTTGGACTGCGCAGCAGTCCCATCTTTGGGGCCGCTTCGCAGCCCAACGGGGATAAATCCCCTCGCCACAGGGTTTCTCGGTGACTGTTAGCCCGGATCTCGGAAGCCCGGGTGAAAGTCTTTCGGTACCGAAACACTGACGCTATCGCGAGTAGCGATGTCGATGCCTTCACTGGCCACTTCGGCCAGAAAATCGATCTGCTCCGGCGTAATCACGTACGGCGGCAGGAAGTACACCACGCTGCCCAACGGTCGAAGTAAAGCACCGCGTTCCAACGCATGCTGGAACACCTTCAAGCCGCGACGTTCCTGCCACGGGTACGCTTCTTTCGTCGCCTTGTCCTTGACCATCTCGATAGCCAGCACCATGCCGGTCTGGCGCACTTCCGAAACGTTCGGGTGATCGACCAGGTGCGCAGTGGCGCTGGCCATGCGCTGAGCCAGGGCCTTGTTGTTCTCGATGACGTTGTCTTCTTCGAAGATATCCAGCGTCGCCAATGCCGCCGCGCACGCCAGTGGATTGCCGGTGTAGCTGTGCGAATGCAGGAAGGCGCGCAGGGTCGGGTAGTCGTCGTAGAACGCGCTGTAGACGTCTTCAGTCGTCACGCAGGCTGCCAGCGGCAGGTAGCCGCCGGTCAGGGCCTTGGACAAGCAGAGGAAGTCCGGGCGGATGCCGGCCTGTTCACAGGCGAACATCGTCCCGGTGCGGCCGAAGCCCACGGCGATTTCGTCGTGAATAAGATGTACGCCATAACGGTCGCAGGCTTCACGCAGCAATTTGAGATACACCGGGTGATACATGCGCATGCCACCGGCGCCCTGGATCAGCGGCTCGACAATCACTGCGGCGACGGTGTCGTGGTTCTCGGCCAGGGTCTGTTCCATGGCGGCGAACATGTTGCGCGAGTGTTCTTCCCAGCTCATGCCTTCGGGGCGCAGGTAGCAATCGGGGCTCGGCACCTTGATGGTGTTCAGCAGCAACGCCTTGTAGGTTTCGGTGAACAGCGGCACGTCACCCACCGACATCGCCGCCATGGTTTCGCCGTGGTAGCTGTTGGTCAGGGTGACGAAGCGCTTCTTGTTCGGCTGGCCGCGGTTGAGCCAGTAGTGAAAGCTCATTTTCAGCGCGACTTCGATGCAGGACGAACCGTTATCGGCGTAGAAACACCGGGTCAGGCCTTCCGGCGTCATTTTCACCAGGCGCTCGGACAACTCGATCACCGGCTGATGGCTGAAACCGGCGAGGATCACGTGCTCCAGCTGATCGACCTGATCCTTGATGCGCTGGTTGATGCGCGGGTTGGCGTGGCCAAACACGTTGACCCACCAGGAGCTGACGGCGTCGAGGTAGCGTTTGCCTTCGAAGTCTTCCAGCCACACGCCTTCACCGCGCTTGATCGGGATCAGCGGCAGCTGTTCGTGGTCTTTCATCTGGGTGCAGGGATGCCACAACACCGCGAGATCGCGTTGCATCCACTGATTATTCAGGCCCATGTTCAGTCTCCTCGAGGCGGCTCGCTGGTTTCGCGGGCAAACAATCGCGCAAGCCTATGCAATGCGTTGCACGGGGACAACCCATTGTGTCAATTGAGCTACTTTGTATAGGTCGATAGACGTTGCTGGCGGCGTTTTGATAGCTGACGTATTCTTCGCGGTTCTTTGAGTCGTCTGACTCCTAAAACCGCTATTTCCTCGTGTATTTCCGGAGTTCGCTGAATGTCTGCTGGTTGGCTGCGCGCCTGTGCGCTGGTGATGTTGGGGCTGTTCAGCGTGTCTGCGCTGGCCAAGGATAAAACGGCGATCGTGATCGGCGGCGGGCTCTCGGGTCTGACGGCAGCTTACGAACTGCAGAACAAAGGCTGGCAGGTGACCCTGCTGGAAGCCAAGCCGAACCTGGGCGGTCGCTCCGGCATGGCCACCAGTGAGTGGATCGGCAACGACAAGACCCAGCCGGTGCTGAACAAATACGTATCGACCTTCAACCTGAGCACCACGCCAGCCCCTGAATTCGTGCGGACCCCGAGCTACCTGATCGATGGCGTGTATTACACCGCTGCCGACCTGGCCACCAAGGAACCCGCCACTGCCGAAGCGCTCAAGCGCTATGAAAAAACCGTGGATGATCTGGCGCGCTCGATCGAAGATCCTCAGAACCCGGCGGCCAACAATACGCTGCACGCTCTGGATCAGATCAACGTCTCCAACTGGCTTGACCGCCTGAGCTTGCCAGCCACTGCACGTCAGTTGGTGAACCAGCAGATTCGTACCCGTTACGACGAACCTTCGCGCCTGTCGCTGCTGTATTTCGCACAGCAGAGCCGTGTTTACCGTGGCGTCTCCGACCGCGACCTGCGCGCCTCACGCCTGCTCGGCGGTAGCCCGGTGCTGGCCCAGGCCTTCGTCAAACAACTGAAAACCATCAAAACCAGCTCCCCGGTGTCGTCCATCAGCCAGGACAAGGACGGCGTGACCGTCAAAGTCGGCAGCGTTGGCTATCAGGCGGACTACGTTGTGGTAGCGGTGCCGTTGCGCGCCCTGAACAAGATTCAGATGACCCCGGCGCTGGATGCCCAGCACCTGGGCGCCATCAAAGGCACCAACTACGGCTGGCGCGACCAGATCATGCTGAAGTTCAAGACGCCAGTGTGGGAAAGCAAGGCGCGCATGTCCGGCGAGATCTACAGCAACACTGGTCTGGGCATGTTGTGGGTCGAGCCGGCGCTGAAGGGCGGCGCCAACGTGGTGATCAACCTGTCTGGCGACAACGCGCGCGTGATGCAGGCGTTCGGCGACAAGCAGATGGTCGACCAGGTGCTGATTCGCCTGCACGCGTTTTATCCACAGGCACGCGGTTCGTTCACCGGTTATGAAATCCGCCGCTACAGCACCGACCCGTCGATGGGTGGCGCTTACCTGGCTTTCGGCCCGGGCCAGATCAGCAAGTACTGGCGCTTGTGGGAACGTCCGCTGCAACGTGTAGCGTTCGCTGGCGAACACACCGACACCTTGTACCCGGGCACGCTGGAAGGCGCATTGCGCACCGGTCAGCGCGCTGCCAGTCAGGTTGAAGACCTGGCGGCGGGCAAGTCGTTTGAACCGGCCAAGGTTGTTCCGGCAGCGACCGCTGTGGCGGCCGGCGCGGTGGCGGCGAAGAAAGGCAACTTCTTCACCAACCTGTTCGGCGGTTCGTCCGATGACGGCAAGAAGCCGGAACCGGTCAAGGCACCAGAGCCTGTCGCTCCGCCAGCACCGGCTCCTGCTCCAGCGCCAACTCCGGCCGCTGCGCCAGTTGAAGCAGCGAAGCCTGCTGTGCCGGTAAAAGCCGAGCCTGCCAAGAAGGCAGCCGCCAAGCCTGCGGCGAAGAAACCAGCGGCTAAAACCGAAGCCAAAAAGGCTCCGGCGAAAGCTCCTGCGAAGAAAGCTGAACCGGCGAAGAAGCCAGCGGACAAACCCGCTGCGACTCCGGCAACAGATACCAAAGCGCAGTAAGCTTTGGGATTAAAGAAACGCGGCGCAAATGCCGCGTTTTTTTATGCCTGAAGAAAAGAACCGAATAAACCTCATGGGGCAGGTTTTATTGATTTGGACGTCATTTTTTTTACACATTGGTCTTTAATCTTTCCTTAACTCACCGATTTCAGACTCTTGATCGTATTTCTCGATATTTCAAAGCGAAATTTTCCGCTTTAATTCGATAGGTAACTCGATAGTCTTGGTCGCAGTTCTCACAGGATTTGGGCAATGCAGCTACGTAACTCTTCTTCCCGCTACGGCTGGGTCAGCATCTTCATGCACTGGGGCGTGGCGCTGGTGGTCGTTGGTTTGTTTGCGCTGGGCTTGTGGATGGTCGGTCTCGACTACTACAGCACCTGGCGCAAAGACGCGCCGGAATTGCACAAGAGCATTGGCTTGGTGTTGTTGGCGGTCATGCTCCTGCGGGTGTTGTGGCGCGTTGTCAGCCCACCACCGCCGACACTGGAAACGTATAGCCGTATGACGCGTCTTGGCGCCAAATTCGGTCATTCGTTTCTTTACCTCAGTCTGTTTGCTGTGATGATTGCCGGATACCTGATTTCCACCGCAGACGGTGTCGGGATTTCGGTGTTTGGCCTGTTTGAAGTTCCTGCGCTGGTTTCCGGACTACCGGACCAGGCAGACACCGCCGGTGTGATCCATTTGTACCTGGCGTGGGTGCTGGTAATTTTTTCCGGTCTCCATGCGTTGGCAGCATTGAAGCACCACTTTATCGATCGTGATGCGACCCTCACTCGAATGCTGGGCCGCAAAGCCTGAAGTTCAACCTCGACTCCAAAGGAATAGAAAGCATGTTGAAAAAAACACTCGCTGCTCTGGCAATCGGTTCGGCTCTGCTGTCCGTTAACGTGATGGCGGCTGACTACGTCGTCGACAAGGAAGGCCAGCACGCCTTCGTTGACTTCAAGATCAGCCACCTGGGCTACAGCTACATCACCGGTACCTTCAAGGACATCGACGGCAAGTTCAGCTTTGACGCTGCCAAGCCTGAAGCCAGCAAGATCGAGTTCAATGTGCGCACCGCCAGCGTGTTCACTAACCACGCCGAACGTGACAAGCATATCGCCAGCGGTGACTTCCTGAACGTGGGCAAATTCGCCGACGCCAAGTTCGTCTCCACCAGCGTCAAATCCACCGGCAAAAACGCCGCTGGCAAAGACACTGCCGACGTGACCGGCGACCTGACTATCCTGGGCGTGACCAAGCCAGTTGTGGTCAAGGCGACTTTCCTGGGCGAAGGCAAGGATCCATGGGGCGGCTACCGTGCCGGCTTCGAAGGCACCACCAGCATCAAGCGTTCCGATTTCGGCAAGCAGAAAGACCTGGGCCCAGCGTCCGATGCGGTCGAGTTGTACGTGACGTTTGAAGGTGTGAAAGCGAAATAATTTTCGCGCCTGAACAAAAACGCCCCCGATCTCACGATCGGGGGCGTTTTTTGTTGCCGAACATAATCTGCGTCGCACCACAAATCCTGTAGGAGCGAGGCTTGCCCGCGAAAGCGCCAGCGGCCTCACCACAGAAATCCGGTTGACCCCTTCGCGGGCAAGCCTCGCTCCTACAGGGTTATGATGAAGCATAAAAAAATGCCCCGGATCGTGAGATCAGGGGCATTTTTCATTGCAGCGCTAATCAGCGATTGCGTGTCAGCAACGCTGGCTTCTCACCACGAGGACGGCCCGGCAATTGATCCAGTTGCTCAGGAGTCGGGAACCGATCGGTCTTCGACTCTTTATGGATGATCTTCGGTGCCGGGCCGCGCGGGTTTTGCACGGCGGGTTCCGAGCGCGGCTGGTCGTCGGTGCGGGCCGGGCGACGGTTGCGCGACTCTTCGCGACGGGCCTGGCCGTCACGTGGAGCGCCGTTGCGTGGACCGCTGCGCTTGGCCGGCGGCGTGCCGGTGGTGGCGCCGTCGCTGCTGCGCGGACCGCTTTGGCGACCCTGAGGCTTGCCGCCGGTGCGCGGAGCACCAGCGCCTGCGCCGGCTGCCGCGCCTTGTGCCGGTGCACCCGGACGACGACCACGGCCCTGGGCCGGTTTGGCCTGGGGAACGTAGTCAACGCGGTTACCGAAGTTATCCACGTCGTCGTCCAGGAACTCGTCCGGAGCACGATCAGCAGCAGCGCGTGGCGCCGGACGCTGTTGTTCGCGAGCCGGAGTGCCTTCGCGTGGCTTGTGTTCACGCGCCGGTCGATCACCGCGGGCAGTGGCTGCAGGTTTTTCCTTGCCGCCCTTGTCCTTGCCCTTGTCTTTACGACCGCCGCCACCGCCAGTGCCGTTCGGACCGTCGCCGCGCGGACCACGTGGGTTGCGCGGGTTACGCACATCCGGACGCTCGCGGACTTCTGGCTTCTCGGCTTCTACAGCGCTGGAGTCGAAGCCCATCAGGTTGCCGTCGGCAATCTTCTGCTTGGTCATGCGCTCGATGCTTTTCAGCAGCTTTTCTTCGTCCGGAGCGACCAGCGAGATCGCCTCGCCCGAACGACCGGCCCGGCCAGTACGGCCGATACGGTGAACGTAATCTTCGTCGACGTTCGGCAGCTCGAAGTTGACCACGTGCGGCAACTGGTCGATGTCGAGGCCGCGAGCGGCGATGTCGGTGGCGACCAGGATGCGCACTTCACCGGCCTTGAAGTCGGCCAGGGCTTTGGTGCGGGCGTTCTGGCTCTTGTTACCGTGGATCGCGACGGCAGCGAGGCCGTGTTTGTCCAGGTACTCGGCCAGACGGTTGGCGCCGTGCTTGGTGCGGGTGAACACAAGGACCTGTTCCCAGGCGCCAGCGGTGATCAGGTGCGCCAGCAGCGAACGCTTGTGGTTGGCTGGCAGACGGAAGACACGTTGCTCGATGCGCTCGACCGTGGTGTTCGGTGGCGTGACTTCGATGCGTTCCGGGTTGTGCAGCAGCTTGCCGGCGAGGTCGGTGATGTCTTTGGAGAACGTCGCCGAGAACAGCAGGTTCTGGCGTTTGCTCGGCAGACGAGCCAGGACCTTCTTCACGTCATGGACAAAGCCCATGTCGAGCATGCGGTCGGCTTCGTCCAGCACGAGGATTTCCACGTGGGACAAATCGACGCTGCCTTGACCGGCGAGGTCGAGCAGGCGGCCTGGGCAGGCCACCAGCACGTCAACACCGCGGGACATGGCCTGAACCTGCGGGTTCATGCCGACGCCGCCGAAGATGCAGGCGCTGACGAACTTCAGGTCACGGGCATAGACCTTGAAGCTCTCGTGTACCTGAGCCGCGAGTTCGCGAGTAGGGGTCAGGACTAGTACGCGCGGTTGGCGCGGGCCGTGACGCTGGGATTTGTCCGGGTGACCGCCCGGAAACAACCGCTCCAGAATCGGAAGGGCGAAGCCGCCGGTTTTACCAGTACCTGTCTGAGCCGCAACCATCAGGTCGCGACCTTGCAACACGGCGGGAATAGCCCGCTGTTGCACCGGAGTAGGCTCGGTATAGCCCGCTGCCTCGATGGCGCGGACTAAAGCCTCGGAGAGACCGAGGGAAGCAAAGGACATGAGTAATCCTGTTTTAGTTAGGGCTTGGCCCAATGGGAGTCTTGCCTGGCGCGAATGGCGTTTAAGAAGAACGCAATCCCGTCCGGTCCTGCTGGGCTTTGAAAGCTCGTCTGGAGCGCTCGCGCGGGCTGAAAAGCTGCGCTGTAGCGGATCGAGATGCCTTGAACAAGTCCGAGCGTCCGGGCGTGAGCCTGGCGGGAACGCCGGAGTATAACAGAGCAATCACTGCGCGCCGCTTTCCTGCTGCTCAACGGTTTTTACCGTGGCCGTGGTGGCGGTGGTGGCTTGCCCCCCGGTGCCTGGCCCCGCGCCATAACGGGCGCTCAGCTCAGCGTAGGCGGGCTCGCGCTTGAAACGCTTGAGCTCGGCACCGAAACGCTGCACCAGCAAATCCATGCCGGCGTTGCGCCGTACCGCCAAAAACTGACTCTGGTGGCTGATGACAGTCGGGTTTTCGGTGATCTTGTCGCGGATGCCCAATTCGTCGAGCAAGTGCTGCCCGACCCGGCGATCGGTGATCAGCAGGTCGATCCGCCCGCGCACCAGTTTGCCGAAGTTGGCTTCATGGGTCGGCGCCGGCTCCCGGGTGAACAGGTTCGATTCGCTGAAATCCTTGCTATAGAGATAACCCGGCGAGGTGCCGATGGTCAGGCCTTTCAGGTCGCCCAGGGTGCGAAACGGATGGGGTCGCTCGTTGGCATAGAACATCACGAACTCGACTTCCGACAGCGGTTCGCTGGGGTAGAGCAAGGTGGCGTCGCGTTCATCGCTGTGAAAAATGTCCAGCGCGCCATCCGCCTGGCCCGTTTCAAGCATCGACAGGCAGCGTTTCCACGGCAGGAACTGCCAGTCCACTTCGATCCCCAGGCGTTTGAAGACGATGTCCGTGGTTTCGTAATCCAGGCCCAGGGATTTGCCGTCTTGCTCATAGACATAAGGCGCCCACGGCTCGGTGACAATGCGCAGCTTCTCGCCCCGGGCGGCGAAGCTCAGGCAAGTGAAAAGAAACACGGTCAGTAACTGGGCGATCAAAGGCATGGCTTGAGATTACGACGAGAAATCATAAAGAGCCAGAAACGGGATCCACAAGCTCTATCTCCGTGTGTTGCTGCACAATAAAAGTGCGCTGAATGCAAAAGATCGCAGCCTCGTTTCACTCGACAGCTGCTACAGGGAAATGAGTACTCTGTAGCAGCTGTCGAGTGAAACGAGGCTGCGATCTCTTGATCTTGCTCTTAGCGCGGCAGCTTCAGGTTGTTCCACACCGCCAGGCTCGCTTCAGCCTGGTTCAGTGTGTAGAAGTGCAGCCCCGGTGCGCCACCTTGCAGCAGGCGTTCGCACATATCGGTGATGACTTGCTCACCAAAGCCTTGAATGCTCTGGGTGTCGTCGCCGTAGGCTTCCAGCTGCTTGCGGATCCAGCGCGGGATTTCCGCACCGCAAGCGTCGGAGAAACGCGCGAGCTTGCTGTAGTTGGTGATCGGCATGATTCCCGGCACGATCGGGATGTTCACACCCATCGCCCGTACACGCTCGACGAAGTAGAAGTAGCTGTCGGCGTTGAAGAAATACTGGGTGATCGCACTGTCGGCGCCAGCGTTGGCCTTGCGCACGAAGTTGTTCAGGTCGTCTTCGAAATTGCGCGCTTGCGGGTGCATCTCCGGGTAAGCGGCGACTTCGATGTGGAAATGATCGCCTGTTTCTTCACGAATGAATTGAACCAGGTCGTTGGCGTGGCGCAATTCGCCGCTGGCCATGCCCATACCCGAAGGCAGGTCACCGCGCAGGGCAACGATACGCTTGATGCCGGCTGCCTTGTATTGAGTCAGCAGGCCGCGCAGATCGTCCTTGCTGTCGCCAACGCAGGAAAGATGCGGTGCGGCCGGGACTTTGACTTCGCTTTCGAGCTGCAACACGGTGTTGAGCGTGCGATCACGGGTCGAACCGCCTGCGCCGTAGGTGCAGGAGAAGAAATCGGGGTTGTACGTAGCCAGCTGACGAGCAGTGGCGATTAGCTTTTCATGCCCAGCGTCGGTCTTCGTAGGGAAGAACTCGAAGCTGTAGCGACGGTCTTGGGACATGGAGGAGACCTCCAGCTGCAAGCTGCAAGCTACAAGGTACAAGAGGGCTTCGCGCCGATTCTTGCTTTTGAAGCTCACAGCTCGCTGCTGCGTAATAGCGATGAAGAAGCAGGCCGCAAGCCTCAAATCGCAAGTAAACGAATCGCTCTTACTTGCTGCTTGAAGCTTGAAGCTCGCAGCTGCTGTTAGTACCGGTAAGCGTGCGGCTTGAACGGGCCTTCGACGGTCACGCCGATGTAGTCGGCCTGGGTCTTGGTCAGTTGAGTCACAACGCCGCCGAAACCGCGGACCATTTCCAGGGCCACTTCTTCGTCGAGTTTCTTCGGCAGTACTTCAACCGTCAGGCGCTCGGCTTTCTGGGCTGGCGACAGGTCGGCGTACTTCTGGCCGAACAGGAAGATCTGCGCCAGCACCTGGTTGGCGAACGAACCGTCCATGATGCGGCTTGGGTGACCGGTGGCGTTACCCAGGTTAACCAGACGGCCTTCGGCCAGCAGGATCAGGTAGTCGTCGTTCTGGGCGTCGAATGCGCCAGCGCCGGTACGGTGAATTTTGTGAACCTGTGGCTTCACTTCTTCCCATGCCCAGTTCTTGCGCATGAAAGCGGTGTCGATTTCGTTGTCGAAGTGGCCGATGTTGCAGACAACAGCGCGCTTCTTCAGGGCTTTGAGCATGTTCGCGTCGCAAACATTGACGTTGCCGGTGGTGGTCACGATCAGGTCGATCTTGCCCAGCAGCGCTTTGTCGATGCTGGCTTCGGTGCCGTCGTTGATGCCGTCGATGAACGGCGAAACCAGCTCGTAGCCGTCCATGCAGGCTTGCATGGCGCAGATCGGGTCGACTTCGGAGACTTTAACGATCATGCCTTCCTGACGCAGGGACTGAGCGGAGCCCTTGCCCACGTCACCGTAACCGATGACCAGCGCTTGCTTGCCGGACAGCAGGTGGTCGGTACCGCGCTTGATCGCATCGTTCAGGCTGTGACGGCAGCCGTACTTGTTGTCGTTCTTGCTCTTGGTCACCGAGTCGTTGACGTTGATGGCCGGGATTTTCAGCTCGCCCTTGGCCAGCATGTCCAGCAGGCGGTGAACGCCAGTGGTGGTTTCTTCGGTGACGCCGTGGACGCGGTCCAGGATCGCCGGGTATTTCTTGTGCAGCAGCTCGGTCAGGTCGCCGCCGTCGTCGAGGATCATGTTGGCATCCCAAGGCGCGCCATCTTTCAGGATGGTTTGCTCCAGGCACCACTCGTACTCTTCCTCGGTTTCGCCTTTCCAGGCGTAAACCGCGATGCCGGCAGCAGCGATAGCAGCAGCGGCCTGGTCTTGAGTCGAGAAAATGTTGCAGGATGACCAACGCACTTCGGCACCCAGGGCAACCAGGGTTTCGATCAGCACGGCAGTCTGAATGGTCATGTGGATGCAGCCGAGGATCTTCGCGCCTTTGAGCGGTTGCTCACCGGCGTATTTGCGGCGCAGACCCATCAGGGCAGGCATTTCGGATTCTGCGATGATGGTTTCGCGGCGGCCCCAGGCAGCCAGGGACATGTCGGCCACTTTGTAATCGGTAAAATCTGCAGGCGTGATAACAGCGCTCATGATGAGCCTCCATTCGTAATGTATGCGAATGGGCGCCGTTGTGCGTTTAGTGTCCGGCCGATCATGGCCAGTCAACGCCCCATCCGAGCCTGACAGGTCGAACCTGCTGCAGCGCCCCTCGGACAGGTGGCGGGAAAACGGTAGTAGCCGTTCTGAATCGGTGGCGATTATAGCTTTCTTTATCCGGCTAGTGGCAAGTGACAAGCTCCAAGCGGCAAGTAAAAGCGAATCTGCTTTTAACTTGCAGCTTGTCGCTTAAAACTTGAAGCTGGGGGGGCGATAAGGTATCGCCCAAGCACCTCAAGCCCGGAGCCCCCCATGAATTTCCACACCCGCAAATGGGTAAAACCCGAAGACCTCAACCCCAACGGCACGCTGTTCGGCGGCAGTCTGTTGCGCTGGCTTGACGAAGAAGCGGCGATCTACGCCATCGTCCAGTTGGGCAATCAGCGTGTGGTCACCAAGTACATTTCCGAAATCAACTTTGTCAGCGCCTCGCGCCAGGGCGACATCATCGAGCTGGGCATCACCGCCACCGAGTTCGGTCGCACCTCCATCACCCTGAAGTGCGAAGTGCGCAACAAGATCACCCGCAAAAGCATCCTCACGGTAGACAAGATTGTCTTTGTCAATCTGGGTGAAGACGGCTTGCCCGCGCCGCATGGCCAGACTGAGATCAAGTACGTCAAAGACCAGTTCAAGGATGACGTCGCCAGCGAGTGATATCGGCGGCGCGCCCATCGCGAGCAGGCTCGCTCCCACATTTAATCTTTGTCGTTCACAGAAATAGTGTTCGCTGAAGATCCAATGTGGGAGCGAGCCTGCTCGCGATGGCGGTCGCCCTATAAACGTTGATTCATCGGGTCAGTGAACAGCTCCGAACCGCGCGTGTCGTACCTACATGACACACCACCGGTTCCGGAGCTTTATGGACGCCAAGAAAGAAGGCAAGACCCCAAACCTGTCGCCGGAAGAACGGCACGAGGTCGACAAGAACCAGCCACCGCGCGCCGCGGTGCTGCACGAAATCATCCGAACCCAGGGCGATCAGGAACTCGAGCGCAGTGTCGCTGCCTTGTGGTGGTCGGCGCTGGCCGCCGGCCTGACCATGGGCCTGTCGCTGATGGCCATGGGGCTGCTCAATTCCCGACTGCCGGACGGTGAAGGCTTCAAGGTCATCGCCAGTTTTGGCTACTGCGCAGGCTTTCTCGCGGTGATCCTCGCCCGTCAGCAGTTGTTCACCGAGAACACCCTGACGGCTGTGCTGCCGATCATGACCAAACCCACACTGAATAATTTCGGCCGCTTGCTGCGCCTGTGGTCGGTGGTGCTGGTGGGCAACCTTTGCGGCACGTTGCTGGTGGCCTACGTGATGCTGAATCTGCCGATTTTTGACAGCAAGACCGATCTGGCATTCCTCGATATCGGGCGCAAGATCATGGAGAACGACGCCAGCCAGATGTTCGCCAAAGGCATCGTTTCGGGCTGGATGATTGCGACCATGGTCTGGATGATTCCATCCATGGAGAGCGCCAAGATGTGGATCATCATCCTCATCACCTACCTCATGGCGCTGGGGGATTTCACCCACATCGTGGTCGGTTCGGCCGAGGTCTCGTACCTGGTGTTTGCCGGCGAGTTGCCGTGGAAGGATTTCTGGATGGTGTTCGCCGGGCCGACGCTGGCGGGGAACATCATCGGTGGCAGCTTCATCTTTGCGCTGATCAGCCACGCGCAAATCCGCAGCGAGAGCGGACCGCCGAAGAAGACTGCGGATCAGGGCTCGGAGCCCGAATCCGACCCGCGGAAGAGCAAAAAATAATCAGTGATGCTCAGCCTGTGCCGAAAATATCAGCAGGTAAGAAATAGGGGGTTCAGGCAGTTGCAGCGCGTCAACTTCTTCGCGAGCAAGTCGGATCGCCGCACCGCCGCTCCCACAATTAATCTTCAGTGGATGCAAAGTTTGTAATCGACTGAGATCCACTGTGGGAGCGGGCTTGCCCGCGAAAGCAATGTCATGGGCGGCGCTGCTATTCAGCCGGACACATTGACCGCAGCCGCACCGCGACGTTGCAGGTAGATGTAGAAAAGCGCGGTCAGCACCGTTAGGCCACTGACCAGCGCCCCGGTCCATGGCAGGTCCGCCAGATCGGCACCGCTGGCAACCACCAACCCGCCGATCCACGCCCCCGCCGCATTACCGAGGTTGAAGGCGCTCTGGTTCAGCGTTGAACCGAGGTTTGGGGCTTCATGCGCCTGATCGATGATCAGCAGTTGCAGGATCGGGCACAGGGCAAACGCGAAAATCCCCCACAGCACCAAAGTGATCGCCGCCGGAATTACCGAATGACTGGTCTGGCTGAAGGCAGCCAACACCACCACTACGGCCAGCGCCATGCCGACCAATGAAGGCAGCAATCGACTGTCCGCCAGGCGACCGCCAAGCATGCTGCCCGCTGTCAATCCCACGCCAAACAACAGCAGCATGATCGTTACGCCATGGGGGCTGACACCGGTGATGTCTTGCAGGATTGGCGCGATGTAGGTGAACACGCTGAACAGACTGGTCGACGCAAGCACGCTCATGCCCAACGCCAACAGCACGTTAACCTTGCCCAGCACTTTGAACTCGCTGGCGAGGTTGGCTTTGTCCATCGCGATGTCCTTCGGCAGCCAGACCCACTGCGCAATAGCTGCGATGACACCGATCACCGAAACCGCCCAGAACGTCGAGCGCCAGCCGGCGTACTGTCCGAGCGCGGTGCCCAGTGGCACGCCGAGCACGTTGGCCAGCGTCAGGCCGGTGAACATCATGGCAATGGCCTGCGCCCTTTTGTTCGGTGCGACCAGGCCGGCCGCGACCACCGAGCCGATGCCGAAGAACGCACCGTGGCACAACGCGGTGACCACCCGCGCGGCCATCAACGTGGCGTAGTTCGGCGCCAATGCGCAGAGCACGTTGCCGAGAATGAACATCAACGTCATGCCCAGCAGCGTGGCTTTGCGCGGCATGTTGGCGGTGCCGATCGCGAGGATCGGCGCGCCGAACACCACGCCCAGGGCGTAGCCGGTGATCAGCAGACCTGCGTGGGGAATGCTCACGGCGAGGTCGCGGGCGACGTCGGGCAGCAAGCCCATGATGACGAATTCAGTGGTGCCGATGCCGAACGCGGCAACAGCGAGGGCAAGCAAGGCGAGTGGCATGCGCAAGGTCTCTGTCGGTAGTCTTGACGCTGATCAGGCATACGCATGCCGATGACCGTTCTCGATGAGCGCGGGCAGGGGCAAAAATTATTGGAATTAGTCTGTGCGCAACTGAGTGCGGCGTGGTCGCTTGCAGTATAAACAGCTGCCGACATATGGCGAATCAATTATCCCTCGTCCCTTGTAGGAGCCGGCTTGCTGGCGATGCAGGCACTGCGGTCCAACAAACGGACCGCGTCATCGTTCATCGCCAGCAAGCCGGCTCCTACAGGGCAGGGGATCAACAAAAAAGGAGTGTGCCTTGCTTGCAACGGCTCTGGTGTTGGTGGCGGCGCTGTTGCACGCGGCGTGGAATACCCTGATCAAGTTCAGCGCCGAACGGTTGCTGGTGGTGGCCTGCATGGACAGCGTCGCGATGCTGTTTGTCGCCCTGATGCTGCCGTTCGTGGTGTTGCCGCCGATTGAAATCTGGTCGTGGATTCTGGCGTCGGCGGCGTTCGAATTGCTCTATCGCTACCTGCTGATCCAGGCTTATCGGGTCGGCGACCTCGGGTTGGTCTATCCGCTGATGCGTGGCCTGTCGCCGCTGGTGGTGCTGGCACTGACGCTGATCTTCGCCGGCGAAGTGCTGACGAATCAGCAGATCTTCGGAATTCTGTTAATCCCGTTTGGCATGCTGTGCCTGCTCTGGCAGGGCGGCGGCGGTGCACGTCTGCCGTGGTCGATGTTGCCGGTGGTGGCGCTGATCGGCCTGTGCATCGGCTGCTACACCTTCATCGATGGCCAGGCGTTGCGGCGCTGGTCGCACCCTCTGGACTACCTGGTCTGGGTCACGTTGCTCAGCGCCTGGCCGTTCCCGTTGCTGGCGTTGGTGCGCAAGCGCCCGGCGTTCATGCTGTTCTGGCGTGAACAGTGGCGACTGGGGCTGGCGGTCGGGTTCTGCGTGTTGTTCAGCTACGCTTTGGTGCTGTGGGCAATGCAGCTGGGGTCGATTGCGGAAGCGGCGGCGTTGCGCGAGATCAGCGTGATCCTGGTGGTGCTGTTCGGCATGCGCTACCTGAAAGAACCTTTCGGCAGGCCAAGGCTCTTAGCCTGTGGGCTGGTGCTGGTTGGTATTTTGGTGATGAAGTTCTGACGGCTATTCAACATTCTAAAACTGAAGAAAGGACTGCTTTATGACGGTTGCTCTATGGTGCATTTTGATCGCGATCTTCCTGCCCTATCTCTGCACGGGAATCGCAAAGGTCGTTGGCGGCTACAGGCTGAGAGACAACCATGACCCCCGGGACTTTCTCGATTCGCTGAATGGTTTGGGTAGGCGCGCACACGCAGCGCAATTGAACAGTTTTGAAGTGACCCCGGCGTTCGCGGCGGCGGTGATCGTTGCGCATCTGGCCGGCAATGCCGAGCTGGTGACGATCAATGTGCTGTCGGTTTTGTTTATCACCAGCCGGTTGCTCTACATCATTTGCTACCTGGCGGACTGGCATATTTTGCGGTCGTTGGTGTGGTTTGTGGGGATGGGGTTGATTGTCAGTTTCTTTGTGGTTTCAGTCTGACGGATTTGCGGTGTTTACTCTGGCCTCTTCGCGGGCAAGCCTCGCTCCTACGGGGATCTGCGGCGAACACACAATGTGTGTTCGACGGTCATCCCTGTAGGAGCGAGGCTTGCCCGCGAAAGCTATCTGGCTGCCAGTGCAGATTTCAGGGCTTGGCTTTTTCCGCATTGGCAACTTGAGGCACTTGCGGCAACGCCGCGCCTTTAGGCCACAGCATCCAGATCTGCCCCTGCTGTTTCATGTCCCCGGCCAATTGCCCGGCTGCCTCGCCAGTGCCCCAGAACAGATCCGCACGCACTTCGCCGGCAATCGCGCCGCCGGTATCTTGCGCCGCCACCGGCCGCACCAGCGCGGTGCCGTCCGGTTTAGTGGTGGATAACCACAACAGACTGCCCAGCGGAATCACTTTGCGATCCACTGCCGCGCTATAACCGGCCGTCAGCGGAACGTTGAGCGAGCCGCGTGGGCCTTCGTTGCTGTCCGGGTTGCGGGTGAAGAACACGTAACTCGGGTTGCTGCCCAGCAGCTCCGGAATGCGCGACGGGTTGGCCTTGGCCCAGGTGCTGATGGCGCCCATGGTCACGTCTTCTTTCTTCAGCTCGCCTTGTTCCACCAGCCAGCGCCCGATCGGCCGATACGGATGGCCATTCTGGTCGGCATACGCAATGCGCAGTTGGCGGCCGTCGTCGAGCTGGATGCGACCCGAACCCTGGATTTGCAGGAATTGCAGGTTCATCGGGTCGGTCAGCCAGGCAACCACTGGCGCCTTGACCCCTTTGGTCTCAATCGTTGCCGCGTCGTCGTAAGGCTTGAGCACGCGACCTTCGAGTCGTCCGCGCAGGCGTTTGCCCTTGAGTTCCGGATAGATGCTGTCCAGAGAGACAATGATCATGTCCTCGGGTACGCCGTATACCGGAATGTTCGCCACTTCGGTCTGGGTCAGGCTGCCGGGGTAGACCGGCTCGTAATAGCCGGTGATCAAACCGTTGGGATTGTCATTGGCGGCGCGCAGGCCGTAGACGTCGAGGTTCTGCTTGAGGAAGCCGCGGATGTCGTTGGCGGTTTGCGGCACGTTAGCGGAAGCCGCACAGGTCGAACCCCAGACCGGATCGGCCTTGAGTCGGGTGCAGGCGCTGCGCCACGAGCCGAAGCCGGCGACCAGGTCGTTGTCGGACACTGCCGGTAGGGCTTCCCAAGTGGCACTGGAGTAGGTCGCCAGCGCGTGGGTTTTAGGGGTGTTTTTATCGCCGCCGGTGCAGCCAGCGAGCACGGCCACCATTGGAAAAGTCCACACGAGGTGGTGATGCCATGCCTTGAAACGGCTGTTCATGGAGTAATTCCTTTGCCGGTTGCCCGAGTGCTCCATGCGCTCAAACAACCCGTATTGATAATAGGGCTATTGGTCTTTGCCGATGACGCGAGATACTGGCCGCCGTTTCCCGTGACCTGAAGCCACCATGACTCTTAAAAGACTTTCCGTTGTATTGCTGGCCTGCCTGACCTTGTCTGCCTGCGGTGGAGTCGACCCGAATTCGCCGCTGGGCCAACGCAAGGCGATCTTCAAACAGATGCTCAAGACCGGCGAAGACCTGGGCGGTATGTTGCGTGGTCGTATCCCGTTCGACGGTCCAAAATTCGAGGAAGGCGCTGTGAAACTTGACGCCTTGTCCCGCGAGCCGTGGAAACATTTCCCGCAGGTGCGCGAAGAAGATCACACCAGCGCAAAGGATAATGTGTGGCAGCAGCAGGCACGTTTCCAGGAAATGGTCCGCACCCTTGAAACCGCCACCGGTGAATTGGTGATTGCCAGCAAGGTTCAGCCTTACAAGGCCAGTAATCTGGGGCCGGCGGTGCAGAAAGTTGAAGATGCGTGTAGTGCTTGCCATAAAGAGTTTCGGGATCATTGATCTGATGTTGCTCATGCCCTGTGGCGAGGGGGGCTTGTCGGAACGCCGCATCGCCCCGTTCGGCGGCGCAGCCGTCGTAAAACCGGCAGTTGCGGTCTGTTTGACTAACCGCATTTGGGGCCGCTTCGCAGCCCAACGGGGGTAAACCCCCTCGCCACAAAAGCTCCCTCGCTTAATTCCGGGGCTTACTTATCCAGCTCGTCGAGTGCGTCCTGCAATTCCTTGCGGGACTCGGCGAGTTTGTTTTTGCGCTTGTCGATCTTCTCCGGATCGCCTTTTTTCATGGCTTTGTCCAGGTCGGCCTGACGCTTGCTGACTTCATGCTTGGCGTCGAGCACCTTGTTTTCCCGCTCCTTCTTCAGCGAGGCATCGGTGCAATGGGCGGTGACTTCGCTCAGGGCCGTTTCGAGGCCGGCCTGTTGATCGGCGTTGCCGTGGGATTTGGCCAGTTCGATCTGATTGATGATCCCCTGTTTCTTCGCGGCGCAGCCGGTCAGCTCAGGGGCTTCTTCAGCGGCCATTAGGGGAGCGGCCATCACGCTGCAAAGGGTCAACAAGGCGAGCGGTGAAAGAAATTTCATAAAAGCTCCATGTGCAAAGACAATCGGGTCGATGTGGCGATGGGCGTTTGAGCCCGTCGGCACCTTTGGGTTCCCGGGCTGCCGGGTGTCGGCGGTGTTTAAAAGCCGTCGATCCCTGCCATACGTAATGTTTGGCTCAGTGCCAGCACGTGCGGGTCGCGGAAAAAGGCACTCAACTGCGTCGCGCGTCCCGGGCCGATACCGGCTTCTGCCTGCCATTGTTCGGTGTTTCGATTCGCCAGTTCCTGCCATGAATCGGCAAGCTTTGCCTGACCGGTGGGCGGCAACCCCAAGGCTTTGAGCCAGCGAGCGAACGGACGTTTCCGGGCGCTATTGAAGCTGTTTAAAAGATGAGCCGCGCTGCGTTCGCCGAAGCCATCAATGTTAGCAAGCTCTTGAGCATCGAGGGTCAACCAATCCAGCAGGCTGTTGAGGCGGCCTGTTTCGAAAAGTTTCTCCCAAGTGCCAGGGCCGAGATGGGGCAAAGCCAGTCCCTGCTTACTGCTGAGCCAAGTCAGGCGCGCGAGGAATTGGCTCTCGCATCCTGACGTCGGTTGCCAGCAGCTCAGATGATGAAAGTCTGCTGACGATGGCACATTCAATTCGGCGCGTTCGGTACTGCGCAGCACGACGCCATCGAGCCTTGGAATGGTCAGGCCCGCCAGGCTGATGGACACCTGATCCCCGGGGCGGATATCCAACTCTTCCCAGCGTCGCAATGAGCTGACGCTCACACGCTTGATCTGTCGGTCATCGAGCTTCACTGGCAACAGATCCAGCACCGGTGTAATCCGGCCCGTCCGCCCGATTTTGAAGTGGACATTGCGCACTTCGGCCAGTGCCTGGGCAAACGGATACTTCCAGGCAACACTCCAGAAGGACGGTCGCGCCTGCCAGCGCTCGGCCGGTGGACGCTGGCTCTGACGCAAAACAACGCCATCGCTGGCGAAGGGCAAGGGTGTGCGATACCAGTGATCGCGCCATTGTTCAGCGTCGGCGAATACGTTGATTGGTTGACTGTAAGGCGCAGTGCTAGGAAAACCCATTCCATCGAGAGCCGCCACGCGTGCCGGCAGGCTGGCCGGACCTTGCGGCCAATCCCAGACAAACAACCCGATGCCACCGGCCTGTTCGGCGTTCAGCTCTTTGCGGGCCATCAACCCGGCCACCGTGGAGCGGGCGTTTAGGCTGCCTGCCTTGGCTTGCACGTGATCGGTGAGGCGCCAATAGAGTTCGCCTTGCACCAGTAAATCCAATGGTTGTGCCAGTTGTCGGGGGATAGCCTCGATCAGTCGGGCCGAAGCAGTCCAGTCCTGGCCGTTTACCCCATCACCTCGACTGATCGCCTGATGCAGCACGCCGTTGCGATAGATCAGTGTCACGGCCACGCCGTCGACCTTGGGTTGTATCCAGATATCATTGCGCTCGCGCAGCCAATGCTCGACCGCACGACCGTCACGCAGTTTTTCCAGGCCCGTGTGGGCGATGGGGTGGGTAATCTTGCCCCCCGCCGTGCGCAAGGGGTCGGGCGCAAGACTCAAGTCAAAACACTCACGCCATTCGCTCAATCGCGCGCGGGATTGATCATAGATTTCGTCGGCGACCAGTGAGCGTCCATTGCGGTGGTAGTTGTCGTCCCAGAAGTCGATTTGTTTTTGCAGGGCCGTGATTTCGTCCAGGGCGCGGGCGGGTGACCAGTCGGGGCAGTCGTTGGCCGTTGAGTGCAGGCAGAACAAGGTCAGGAACAAAGTGGAAAACAGGCGCAGAAGCATCGTGAGCATCCTTGCTCAAGGGGAATGCTTTCAAGGTTAGTCAGCTTTCGGGTGGTGGCAGCAGGGATGTTTTTCGGTGTGTTTCGAGACAAAAGTACGCAGCCTCGTTTCACTCGACAGCTGCTACAGATATTTTTGTAGCAGCTGTCGAGTGAAACGAGGCTGCGTACTTTCGATTTTCGCGCAATAAAAAGCCCCGCACGGCGAACCGTGCGGGGCTTTTGGTACCGCCAGGAAAGTCTTACAGGCCGGCTGCAGTACGCAGGTCGTCGGCGCGGTCGGTTTTTTCCCAGGTGAAGGTGGTGAAAGTATCTTCGCCCACAGTCTTGGTCGCCGGGGTGCGACCGAAGTGGCCGTACGCTGCGGTTTCCTGGTACATCGGGTGCAGCAGGTCGAGCATGGTGGTGATCGCGTATGGACGCAGGTCGAAAATTTCGCGAACCAGTTTGACGATTTTGTCGTCGCTGATTTTGCCAGTGCCGAAGGTGTTCAACGAGATCGACGTAGGCTGGGCAACACCGATCGCGTAGGAAACCTGGATCTCGCAGCGCTCGGCCAGGCCGGCAGCGACGATGTTCTTGGCCACGTAACGACCGGCGTAGGCCGCCGAACGGTCAACCTTCGATGGATCTTTACCGGAGAACGCGCCGCCGCCGTGACGGGCCATGCCGCCGTAGCTGTCGACGATGATCTTGCGACCGGTCAGGCCGCAGTCGCCCACCGGGCCACCGATGATGAACTGGCCAGTCGGGTTGATGTGGAACTGGGTGTCTTTGGTCAGCAGTTCGGCAGGCAGCACGTGCTTGACGATCAGCTCCATCACGCCTTCGCGCAGGTCTTTGTACGATACTTCAGGGTTGTGCTGGGTCGACAGAACAACGGCGTCGATACCGACAACCTTGCCGCCTTCGTAACGGCAAGTCACTTGCGACTTGGCGTCCGGGCGCAGCCAAGGCAGCAGGCCGGATTTACGGGCTTCGGCTTGGCGCTGCACCAGCTGGTGCGAGAAGGTGATCGGTGCTGGCATCAGCACGTCGGTTTCGTTGCTGGCGTAGCCGAACATCAGGCCCTGGTCGCCGGCACCCTGATCTTCAGGCTTGGCGCGGTCAACACCCTGGTTGATGTCAGGGGACTGCTTGCCGATGATGTTCATCACGCCGCAAGTGGCACCGTCGAAGCCGACATCGGAGCTGTTGTAGCCGATGTCCAGAATGACGTTACGCACGATTTCTTCCAGATCGACCCAGGCCGACGTGGTGACTTCACCTGCAATGATTGCCACGCCGGTCTTGACCAGAGTCTCGCACGCCACGCGGGCGAACTTGTCTTCAGCAATGATGGCGTCCAGCACCGCATCGGAAATCTGGTCGGCGATTTTGTCCGGATGCCCTTCGGACACGGACTCGGAGGTGAAGAGGGAGTATTCGCTCATCTCGATTTTTTCCTGAATTTACCGATGGTGAGTGTCGCCAGCCGGTCGCTGAAAATGGCGGACCTGGATCTGGAAACCATTACGTAAGCCTACATAGAGGCTTTCCCCGGGAACGAGTCCCGCAGCGGTGGCCCAACGGGCCAAATCGTCCTGTTCAAACCCCAACCACAGATCACCGCAGGCCTCCCTGGCCCAACTCTGGTTGTGGCTACATAACTCTGTCACGAGCAGGCTACCGCCCGGTTGCAGCAAGTCGGCCATGTGCTTGAGCGCTTCGGCCGGCGCGGCGAAATGGTGCAGCACCATGTTCAGTACAACGCAATCGGCCTGAAGGCTGACGCCATTCAATGCATCGGCCAATTGCAGGCTGACGTTAGCCAGCGTTTCACGTTCGCAGACCTGGCGCGCCAGTTCGAGCATCGCCGGGCTGTTGTCCAGCGCCGTGACTTGGGTGAAGCGGCGCGCCAGTTCCGGCAGAAATTCACCGTCGCCGGGGCCGACTTCGATGGCCGTCGCGCCTTCACTGAAACTCAGCTTGTCGAGCAATGCCACCACGCTTTCGCGGTATTGCGGCAGGCCGGCGATCAAGTCCTGCTGGGCACGAAATTTTTCCGCGACCCGTGAGAAAAAGTCCTGGCTGGCAGCGGCTCGTTGCCCGTGGACCTGAGCGATCCGCGACTGAACATCGGCCGGCAGGGTCAGGTTGTCCACTTCTTCAAGCAAGGCAGCGTGCAACTTGCCGCCCAGCAGGTCGGTGTGGGGCAGGGCGCGACGGTAGAAAATCGCGTTACCTTCACGGCGAGTCGCCACCAGGTCGGCCTGGGCCAAGACCTTGAGGTGGTGACTCATGCCCGACTGACCAATACCGAAGATCTGCGCCAGTTCCAGTACGCCAAACGAATCGTTGGCCAGCGCGCGCAATACATTCAGCCGCAGAGGATCGCCGCCGGCCTTGCACAGGGCCGCCAGCTCATCGCAATCGTCATGTTGAATGGAAGGCACGCGTAAATTCATAGGGCCAGCAGTCTAGTGACGGTCCGAAATCACCGCAAGAGCAATATCAAAAAGTTTTGATATTGCTCGATAGATGGCACTTCCAGGCGTTAGGTTCAGTCAACAAACGAACTGCAAAAAGGTTTCATCAGTCGAAACCGCTGTTAACAATTGGAAAAACGCCTTCAGATGACTATCTGTCATTGCCCCGAGGCGGCCCGGTGAGGGAAAATGCTCGCCTTTTTTCCGTTTCGTTTTATTCAGCCCCCAGGAGATCAGCGATGCCCAGCCGTCGTGAGCGTGCCAACGCCATTCGTGCCCTCAGCATGGATGCCGTGCAAAAAGCCAACAGCGGCCATCCCGGTGCCCCTATGGGTATGGCGGATATCGCCGAAGTACTTTGGCGTGACTACCTGAAGCACAATCCGAGCAATCCATCGTTCGCCGACCGTGACCGCTTCGTGCTGTCCAACGGTCATGGCTCGATGTTGATCTACTCGCTGCTGCACCTGACCGGCTATGACCTGTCGATCGATGACCTGAAAAGCTTCCGCCAACTGCACAGCCGTACCCCGGGTCACCCGGAATTCGGCTACACCCCAGGCGTTGAAACCACCACCGGTCCATTGGGCCAAGGCCTGGCCAACGCCGTAGGTTTCGCCCTGGCTGAAAAAGTCCTGGCGGCGCAGTTCAACCGTCCTGGCCACAACGTTGTCGACCACCACACCTACGTGTTCCTGGGTGATGGCTGCATGATGGAAGGCATTTCCCACGAAGTCGGCTCCCTGGCTGGTACTTTGGGCCTGGGCAAACTGATCGCCTTCTACGATGACAACGGCATCTCCATCGACGGCGAAGTCGAAGGCTGGTTCACCGATGACACCCCGAAGCGTTTCGAAGCCTATAACTGGCAGGTGATCCGCAACGTCGACGGTCACGATCCGGAAGAGATCAAGACTGCGATCGAAACCGCGCGCAAAAGCGATCAGCCAACCCTGATCTGCTGCAAGACCACCATCGGTTTCGGTTCGCCGAACAAGCAAGGTAAAGAAGACTGCCACGGCGCCCCATTGGGTGACGCGGAAATCGCTCTGACCCGTGCTGCACTGAAATGGAACCACGGTCCGTTCGAAATCCCGGCTGACATCTATGCCGAGTGGGATGCCAAGGAAGCCGGCCGAGCGGCCGAAGCCGAGTGGGATCAGCGTTTCGCTGCCTACTCCGCCGCTTTCCCTGAGCTGGCCAACGAACTGGTTCGTCGCCTGGGCGGCGATCTGCCGGAAGACTTCGCTGAAAAAGCCTCGGCTTATATTGCTGAAGTCGCGGCCAAGGGCGAAACCATCGCCAGCCGTAAAGCCAGCCAGAACGCACTGAATGCCTACGGCCCGCTGTTGCCTGAACTGCTGGGCGGCTCCGCTGACCTGGCCGGTTCCAACCTGACCCTGTGGAAAGGTTGCAAAGGTGTTTCGGCTGAAGACGCCAGCGGCAACTACATGTACTACGGCGTTCGCGAATTCGGCATGAGCGCGATCATGAACGGCGTGGCGTTGCACGGCGGTCTGGTGCCTTACGGCGCGACCTTCCTGATGTTCATGGAATACGCGCGCAACGCAGTGCGCATGGCCTCGCTGATGAAGAAACGCGTGGTGTTCGTCTACACCCACGACTCCATCGGTCTGGGCGAAGACGGCCCGACTCACCAGCCGATCGAGCAACTGACCAGCCTGCGCAGCACACCGAACCTCGACACCTGGCGTCCAGCCGATGCCGTTGAATCGGCCGTTTGCTGGAAAGAGGCGATCGAGCGCAAGGACGGCCCTTCGGCGCTGATCTTCTCGCGTCAGAACCTGCAGCATCAGGAACGCAGCGCGCTGCAGATCGCCGACATCGCCCGTGGTGGTTACGTGTTGAAGGACTGCGAAGGCGAGCCTGAGCTGATCCTGATCTCTACCGGTTCGGAAGTGGGTCTGGCGGTTCAGGCTTACGACAAGCTGACCGAGCAAGGTCGCAAAGTGCGCGTTGTTTCGATGCCTTGCACCAGCGTGTTCGACGCTCAGGACGCCGGCTACAAGCAAGCGGTCCTGCCGTTGCAGGTCAGCGCCCGTATCGCCATCGAAGCCGCTCATGCAGACTTTTGGTACAAATACGTGGGCCTGGAAGGTCGCGTGATCGGCATGACCACCTTCGGCGAGTCGGCGCCTGCGCCAGCCTTGTTCGAAGAGTTCGGCTTCACCCTGGAAAACATCCTGGGTCAGGCTGAAGAGCTGCTGGAAGACTAAGTCCGAAAGCTGCGTTGTCTGTGCTGACGTCTTCGCGGGCAAGCCTCGCTCCTACAGATCAACTCGACCTGTAGGAGCGAGGCTTGCCCGCGAAGGCAATTGAACATTCAACGCAGAACTTGACGGATTCACCACGGTAATCGAGAATCCCATGCCTCAACCGCGTCCTTACAAAGTTGCACTCAACGGCTACGGCCGGATTGGTCGTTGCGTCTTGCGTGCGTTGTTTGAGCGAGGCGAAAAGGCCGGGTTTGAAATTGTCGCGATCAACGATCTGGCTGACATGGCCAGCATCGAATACCTGACACGCTTCGACTCCACGCACGGGCGTTTTCCCGGTGAAGTGAAGGTCGATGGCGATTGTCTGCATATTAATGGCGACTGCGTGAAGGTCCTGCGCAGTGCCACCCCCGAAGGCATCGATTGGGCGTCCCTGGGCGTCGATCTGGTGCTGGAGTGCTCCGGCGCTTACCACACGCGTGCCGATGGCCAGCGGTTCCTCGACGCCGGCGCGCCACGGGTGCTGTTTTCCCAGCCGATGGCCAGCGAGGCGGATGTCGACGCCACCATCGTCTACGGCGTGAACCAGGATTGCCTGACCGGCGACGAGCTGCTGGTGTCCAACGCGTCCTGCACCACCAACTGCGGTGTGCCGCTGTTGCGCCTGCTGGACCAGGCCATTGGTCTGGAATACGTGTCGATCACCACCATCCACTCGGCAATGAACGATCAGCCGGTCATCGACGCCTATCATCACGAAGACCTGCGCCGTACACGTTCGGCGTTCCAGTCGGTGATTCCGGTGTCCACTGGTCTGGCGCGCGGCATCGAACGCCTGCTACCGGAACTTGCCGGGCGAATTCAGGCCAAAGCCGTGCGGGTGCCAACGGTTAACGTGTCTTGCCTCGACATTACGATGCAGACCGTCAGCGACACCGACGCCACCGAGGTCAACCGGATTCTGCGCGAGGCCGCCACCAGCGGCCCGCTCAAAGGCCTTTTGGCCTACACCGAGCTACCCCATGCAAGCTGTGATTTCAACCATGACCCACATTCGGCCATCGTCGATGCCAGTCAGACCCGAGTTTCCGGCCCACGGCTGGTGAACATCCTGGCCTGGTTCGACAACGAATGGGGCTTTGCCAACCGAATGCTGGACGTTGCAGAACACTATCTGCAAGCAGCTGCCTCTCCAAAACAGTAGGAAATGCGACCCATGACCGTGTTGAAGATGACCGACCTCGATCTGCAAGGTAAGCGCGTACTGATCCGCGAAGACCTCAACGTCCCAGTCAAGGACGGTGTTGTCACCAGCGATGCGCGAATCCTGGCTTCGCTGCCGACCATCAAGCTGGCCCTGGAAAAAGGCGCGGCCGTGATGGTCTGCTCGCACCTTGGCCGTCCGACCGAAGGCGAGTTCTCGGCCGAGAACAGCCTCAAGCCCGTCGCTGACTACCTGAGCAAGGCCCTGGGCCGCGAAGTGCCGCTGGTCGCCGATTACCTGGGCGGTATCGATGTGAAAGCCGGCGACATCGTTCTGTTCGAGAACGTGCGCTTCAACAAAGGCGAGAAAAAGAACGCTGACGAACTGGCCCAACAATACGCCGCCCTGTGCGACGTGTTCGTGATGGACGCCTTCGGCACCGCTCACCGTGCCGAGGGTTCGACCCACGGCGTGGCCAAGTTTGCCAAAGTCGCTGCCGCTGGTCCGCTGCTGGCTGCTGAACTCGACGCATTGGGCAAAGCCCTCGGCGCCCCGGCCCAGCCGATGGCTGCCATCGTTGCCGGCTCCAAGGTGTCGACCAAACTCGACGTGCTGAACAGCCTGAGCCAGATCTGCAACCAGCTGATCGTCGGCGGCGGCATTGCCAACACCTTCCTGGCCGCTGCCGGTCACCCGGTCGGCAAGTCCCTGTACGAACCGGACCTGCTGGACACCGCTCGCGAAATCGCGGCCAAAGTCAGCGTGCCACTGCCGGTCGACGTCGTGGTTGCCAAGGAATTCGCTGAAAGCGCGACCGCTACCGTCAAGCTGATCGCTGACGTAGCCGCTGACGATATGATCCTGGACATCGGCCCACAGACCGCGGCGAATTTTGCCGAGCTGCTGAAGTCGTCCAAGACCATCCTGTGGAACGGCCCGGTTGGCGTGTTCGAATTCGACCAGTTCGGTAACGGCACCAAAGTCCTGGCCCAGGCCATCGCGGACAGCTCGGCGTTCTCCATCGCCGGCGGCGGTGACACCCTGGCGGCCATCGATAAATATGGCGTTGCCGATCAGATCTCCTACATTTCTACCGGTGGCGGCGCGTTCCTCGAGTTCGTGGAAGGCAAGGTTTTGCCAGCCGTTGAAGTCCTGGAAAGCCGGGCCAAGGCCTGAGGTCGTCCATTTGGCCACGCAAAGGAGTGTTCTCATGGTCAAGCCGTTAGCGCTGTTGATCGCTGCGGGTATGCTGGTGGCTTGCGGGAGTAACCCGAAAGCCAAGCCAGAACCTGCGCCGCAGTCGGTGGAAAAAGGCTGTTACCAGGCCGACTGGCAAGCGGAAACCAACCCGGTGATCAACAAGCGTTCCGGACCTGATGGCCTGGAGAAATACGAGTCACAGACCCCGGCCAAGGAACATGGTTGCCCTTGACGGGTCTGACACATTACTCAGGGCTGGCGGCGTGCGCCGTCAGTCGAGGAACATGGATGAAAGGTTTTATCGCCGTTATGGCGTTGGCATTGCTGGCCGGTTGCTCGAATTTCAACCTGTTCACGCCTGCCGAATCGACGGACAACTGGACCACCTGGACCTGCGACAGCCAGGCCAAAGTGCTCTGGCGCTACACCGATGACAGCCGCAAGGAAGTCGACGTGCGCCTCGGCGGGGCCGATCAGGTCTACCGCTTGAAGCTTGAGCCCGGCGCCGAAGGTTCGCTGTACAGCAATGACATGCTGGCGTTTCACGTAAAAGGTGAGGAAGGCCTGGTTTACTGGGTCGCCACCAATGATTTGATTGGCCGCGGTTGTAAAGCGCAGTAATTGAAAGGCTTTTGCGAAACCTGTAGGAGCGAAGCTTGCTCGCGAAGACGTCATCACATTCAACACATGTGTTGCCTGTTAAACCGCTTTCGCGAGCAAGCTTCGCTCCTACAGAGATTCAGGCAACACCCGAATTCGCAGCCCGGGCCAACCCCCGATCTGCAATAACTTGAATAGCCGCCGCCGCTACGGCAGGCTGGCACGATTAACGACCCAAACCGGGAGAGACACACACAATGGCACTTATCAGCATGCGCCAGATGCTGGACCACGCAGCCGAGTTCGGCTACGGCGTTCCAGCCTTCAACGTCAACAACCTTGAGCAGATGCGCGCCATCATGGAAGCCGCTGACAAGACTGACTCCCCGGTGATCGTCCAGGCTTCGGCCGGTGCTCGCAAATACGCCGGCGCACCGTTCCTGCGTCACCTGATCCTGGCCGCCATCGAAGAATTCCCGCACATCCCGGTGTGCATGCACCAGGACCACGGTACCAGCCCTGACGTCTGCCAGCGCTCCATCCAGCTGGGCTTCAGCTCGGTAATGATGGACGGTTCCCTGGGCGAAGACGGCAAGACCCCGACCGACTACGACTACAACGTCCGCGTCACCCAACAAACCGTCGCCCTGGCTCACGCCTGCGGCGTATCGGTAGAAGGCGAGCTGGGCTGCCTGGGTTCGCTGGAAACCGGCATGGCCGGTGAAGAAGACGGCATCGGCGCCGAAGGCGTTCTGGACCACAGCCAAATGCTGACCGACCCGGAAGAAGCCGCTGACTTCGTCAAACGCACCCAAGTCGACGCCCTGGCCATCGCCATCGGCACCAGCCACGGCGCTTACAAGTTCACCAAGCCACCTACCGGCGACGTGCTGGCCATCGACCGCATCAAGGAAATCCACAAACGCATTCCGAACACTCACTTGGTAATGCACGGTTCGTCTTCGGTTCCGCAAGAGTGGCTGGCGATCATCAACCAGTACGGCGGCGACATCAAAGAAACCTACGGCGTGCCGGTTGAAGAGATTGTGGAAGGCATCAAGTATGGCGTGCGTAAGGTCAACATTGATACTGACCTGCGTTTGGCCTCCACCGGCGCAATGCGTCGCCTGATGGCTACCAATCCGAGTGAGTTTGATCCGCGTAAGTTCTTCGGCGCGACTGTGACTGCGATGCGTGATGTGTGTATCGCTCGTTATGAGGCTTTCGGTACTGCCGGTAATGCTTCGAAGATCAAGCCGATCTCATTGGAAGCGATGTATCAGCGTTACCTGAAAGGTGAGTTGAACGCCAAGGTTAACTAAGCCTTCTGCGTTTGAGTTGCATAAAAAACCCGCCGAGAGGCGGGTTTTTTGTAGGTGTTATATTTTATTCCTATTAGTTGATGTGGCCATATTATTTTTTCTTATAGAGCTCGATTTTAATTGGCGTTCGATCACCACCGATCATCCGGTATTCGCCTTTCAAAACGTTATACTCTCGGCTAGTTGAGAATAAATCAAATTTAATATAGTCAGGTCGCTTGTCATCAATGTCAGAGGTGGCCCTTACTTCAAATGTAACGGAGCTTTTGTCCTCTGGAGTTTTCATATAGAAATAGTTCCCTCTGACATCGTATTTCCGTCCGTTTTGTTCAAGGTTTCCAAAATGCTCTCCGTTGTCTGAATTTGAACGTTCAATTGTCAGGCGAACTTCGCCGGTCTTACTCTCATAGATTCCATTCGGGGTTACTTGACCCATTTTTATGCTCCTGTATGTAAGAAGATGGGAAGCGACAAAGTAAATAGAAAAGTGGACGGGGTTAATTGTCCGTTTCCCTAGGTTTTCTAGAAAAGTACTAGAAAAGGGGACGGATTTATTTCGTGACCCGTTCCTTCTTTTCTGTGTTTCGTAGATAAGGCTAGTCCTGTGAGAGGGCGTGGACACCTGTAATAAATGACAGTTTTTTATATCTTTTCGCTATATAGAAGCAGGTTTTTTTGGAGCTAAAGAAACTAAAAGGGGGAGCATTTATTTAATCGTTCCCTAGTGCTTCTATTCGAGTTGTTTCGCAGGCCTCGCTCGCGCTCGATGAGATATGGGACATACACAAATAAATCCGTCTCGAATGGCACTTACTTAGCAGCTAACCACCTTTGCTGAAAGCAAAAAATAAAGAAGGGCTGGTCTTGGTCTAGGCAAAAAAGGGCAAAAAAGGTGGCAAAAAAGGGGACAGATTTATTTAATCGTCCCCTAGTGCTTCTATTGAAGTTGTTTCGCAGGCCTGCCTCGCGCTCGATGTGATATTCGCAATCCAGTGATTTTTTCAATCTCATCGGTGAACCGAGGGTTACCCGTCAATTGTCCACGTTGAAGGGCACCTCTGATCAGCTGTAACTCTGTAGATGTGATCGTCTGTTCCATGAATGAGGTATAGCGAGCAAGGCGTTCGTTGTGAGTTTTACCGAGTTCGGTGAAACAAAGATCTTCATCCAGCCAATGATTTTCAGCTGTTTCGTTGAGGCGAAGGTGCAAGCTCGACCAAGGGTAATCCTGTGCATGCTGAACCATTTGCGCTCGCACCGGATTTAGCTCGATGTATCGACTACAAGCCAGCAAGTAGGTGTCGGTTTGAACCACGCTGGATTTGTATCGGCTCTCCCACAAGGTACCGGAGCGTCCTTCCAGCTTGTTGCGATAGCGCGTCATGCGGCCTGCCAAGCCTTTCATCAATTGTCCGAGACTCGCAACGGAGTTTCCTGGTGCGAGTAGTAGATGGACATGATTAGTCATCAAGCAGAAGGCATAGACTTTGACGTCGTATAGCGTTTTGAGCTCACGCAGATCTTCGAGATAGCGCTGGTAGTCGCCAGGCTCGGCGAACACCACCTGTTTGTTGTGGCCTCGTTGCACGACATGATGCGGATAATTGGGTAAAACAACTCGTCCCATTCTGGGCATATAGCCTCCTACGTCCTTGTAGTGATGGGCGAAGCATAGCAGCAGCAATCGATTAAATAAATCTGTCCCCTTTTTGCTTTGTCAAATATGCATGCATCAAATTTCTCAAATTCACTCTTTGGAACAACAATTTCGTTGCCGGTAGTTTTGGAAGAAGCAATATTGGATTTACAGCGTTCTATTGGGTCTTTTAAGATTGTTTCAGCCTGGGCAACCGTAGAAAAAGTCATCATTGCCAAAGGCATTAGATAAACTACTGAAATCTTCATTGTGGGAGTCCTTTTCTCTGGAAGATAAGTTTATAAGGCAGTGAGCCTTTATATGCTGTTTGTTTTATACTCCGTGGACTAGGTTAGTGTGATCGGCGAATGCCGTCACCTGTGATATCTGACAGTTTTTAATATCGTTTTGCTATAAGTGATGTGACTTGTGTTAATAATAAAGAGGAATTTTACGAATGAAAAACCCGCATGAAAGCGGGCTTTTTATTACTTAAATTGTTTGTTATTTGTGTGTATCAAACCCACGTTGCTCAATCACCCCAAAAACATCGGCGATGTCTTGCACCATGATCCGGGCGATGTTGGTGACGGTGTTGATGTCGTTCTCGGCGTAATCCGGCAGGCTCGTGCAGGCCATCAGATTCAAATATTTGAGGACTGCATTGAGGCGTTCGCTGACGCAGTTGTGTAGTTCGCGTAGCGGGGCGTCGCTGTCGATGAGCAGGACGGGGTAGTCGGTGGCGAATTGGGACATGGGGGTGAAGCGGCGGGGCGGTTTTTCCATATTCATAAGTAAATCTTCCTGTGCATAAAAAGAAGAGCTACTACCGTTCGCTGCGAAACGAATTGGGTGGTAGCTGTGTGCGGGTTCGCAGACCGAGGCACAAGGAACCCGGCAGACCCGAAGGTCTCCCACACACAGCCACCATAAAACGGACTACGGTCGCTGATGCGACCCTCGTTATTATGGATGCTTGGTTACTATTTGTGCCGTAAGGGCTGCGAAACCCTATCGCTGACTGCTGTCAGCGACGGGGCGAACTATAAGCGGCGACTTTGATGGCTGCAACCGGGGTGTAGGATCGTAGCGCGGTCATTGTGGCTAGGGAGCTTGCTCCCGTTCGGCGGGCGTAGCCGTCGTGAATTGGGCGCTTGGGTGTGTCTGTAGGAATGAGGTGGCAGGCTTTGGGGATGCTTCGCATCCCAACGGGGGTAAACCCCCTCGCCACAATGGGAGGCGTCCTACAAATTATGTGGGCCTGGTAGTTCGTAGCAGCTGTCGAGCAGCGCGAGGCGGCGTTCGGCTGCGGAGCAGTCGTAAATCAGACAACGCATTTATTCAGGTAGACCGGGTTCATCGGGCTTGCGAGGACTTCGTCCTCGGACGCAGCCTCGCGTTGCTCGGCAGCTGCTACAGGGGATTTGGTGTTCTAGAGAGGGTTGGGGCGCGGAGCGTCCCGGGATGCGTTACCACGCGGGAGCGTGGGAACGATCGGGGTGGGGCTTACTTATCGTGATCAATATCCAGCTTGCTGAACGTCACTTTTCCGCCTTCGCTGGTGTACCCGGTGTGGTCTTGCACATACACCCCGGCCTTGAAGTACAGCGGCTTGTCGCGCCAGGTCGCGCTGATGTCGGTGTCCCACTGATATCCCGCCGCGCTGATGCCCAGCGCGCCGCCCGGGCTCAGGTGGATGAGGTAGGAAAACTCTCGGTCGAGTTTCACCCCGGTGGCGATGGTGATGACCCGACCTTCGCCGTCATCCGGATGCATGCGTACCTTGGCGACGATGTTGCCCGACTGCGTACTGGTCTTGTACTGATACTCGAGTTTCACCATGGGTTTCTGGCTTTCATAGGCGTGGATCTGACCGATGACGATTTTGCCTGAACTCGGAACCTGGTTGACCGCGAGGGTCGCGCGCAGGGAATTGTCGGCGTCCGGGTAGAGCCAGTTTTTCAGGGTGCCGTTGCTGTAAGTTTCGCGCAGTTCGGTGCGGGGGTATTTTGCGTTTTGAGTTTTGGAGCCGGTGACCGGTGCCCAGAAAAACAGGGTGCCGGTGTCGGAGTGGAAGTATTGATCCTTGAAGCCGTTCACCAGTTTTGGGGTGTCAACGGTGTACGGCGGATTGCCGACAGGAACGCTCAGGTTCCAGGTTGCGAGATCGATCATAGACAAAAGCTTCCACGAATTTTTTACTGCACGCGCGTGCCAGAAGCTCTGGCACGCGCCTTGGGGGCAATCCTTATAAGCGCAGAAGTTCAATTTGTTAATGCGTAAATGACAAACGGATGGCGTCAAAATCCTGTTAAAAGGCCATCTTTCCCGGTTTCAGGGGGCTGTAGAAGCGACCGTTAGTCGGCAAATGTACGTGATGGTTAAATGATGGCTCACTGATAGCTTCTGCTTTTGCGGATCCCGGTCTAGAGTGAAGTCTCAGTATTTGTCCGGTTTTCACGAGAAACCGGCCTGACGCCCCGAATAAGAGAAGCAGCATGGAATGCGCGCAACCCACGCCAGCTGAAGGCAGCTCGATCCTTTTAATCGTCGATGATTACCCTGAAAACCTGATCAGCATGCGCGCGTTGCTCCAGCGCCAGGATTGGCAGGTCATTACCGCGGCTTCCGGTTTTGAAGCCCTCAGTCTGTTACTCGAACACGATGTCGACCTGGTGCTGCTGGACGTGCAGATGCCGGGCATGGACGGTTTTGAAGTGGCCCGCCTGATGCGCGGCAGTCAGCGAACCCGCCTTACACCGATTATTTTCCTCACCGCCAACGAACAGTCCCAGGACGCCGTGATCAAGGGCTACGCCAGTGGTGCCGTGGATTACCTGTTCAAGCCGTTCGACCCGCAAATTCTCAAGCCCAAAGTTCAAGCCTTGCTCGAGCATCAACGCAATCGCCGTGCGTTGCAGCGCCTGAGCCACGATCTGGAGGTCGCTCGCGCGTTCAATGCCTCGGTGCTGGACAACGCCGCCGAAGGTATCCTGGTGGTGGGTGAGGACGGTCTGATCCGTTTTGCTAACCCGGCGATGTCGCGGCTGCTCAATGCCACGGTGAAAGACCTTCAAGGCAGGGAGTTTCTGGATTTTCTGCAAAAGCCGCATATCCCGGTTTGGGCGGACTCCGATTTTTATACCGGTTACAAACGCGGCGAAACCCTGCGCCTGCACGACGCGCTGCTGCGAACGGCGCCCGGCCAACAAGTGCCGGTGGCGCTGTCCTGCGCGCCGTTGCCCAGTGAACAACATGCGATGGTGGTGACGGTGCTGGACATGTCGGTGGTGCGCCATCTGCATCAGCAACTGGAATTCCAGGCGGTGACCGATCCGCTGACCGGGCTGCTCAACCGCCGCGGCTTTTACCAGACGGTTGAAAATCTGCTGCTGCGCGGCGAACGCTCCGATGGCGCCTGGGTGTTGCTGTACCTGGACCTCGACGGCTTCAAACGCGTCAACGATTCCCTCGGTCACGATGCCGGCGACCGGGTGCTGCGCTGGGTGTCGGAGCAATTGAAAGCCTGTCTGCGGCCCTTCGACATTCTGGCGCGCATGGGCGGCGACGAATTCACGGCGCTGCTGGATCTGGAATTCCCTGAGCAGGCGGCGAAGATTGCCGAGAAGCTCATTGAGCGGGTGTCGATCTGTCAGCAGATTGATGGTCTGGACATCGCGTTGGGCGCCAGCATTGGCATCGCCACTTATCCGGATTGTGGTTCGAATCTCGATGGTTTGCTGCGTGCGTCGGACATTGCGATGTACGAAGCCAAACGTGCCGGCCGGCAGCAGTACCGTTTCTACGATCACGACATGAATGGGCGGGCGCGCTCGCGGCTGATGCTCGAAGAGAGCGTGCGCACGGCCATTGAAAACCGTGACTTCAACCTCGTGTATCAGCCGCAGGTGGCTATCAGCAGCGGGCAGATTCGTGGTTTTGAAGCGCTGCTGCGCTGGCAGCACCCAAGCGTCGGTGACGTACCGCCGGGGCTGTTTTTGCCGTTGCTGGAAGAGGCGCGGCTGATCAGTCGTCTGGGTAGCTGGATTTACCATCGCGGCGCCGGCCAGCGTAAAGCCTGGGAAACCTTGTTTGCCGAGGATCTGGTGCTGGGCGTCAGTTTGAGCAGCACTCAGTTCGGCATGCCCAACCTGGTCACCGAATTGCGCCAGGTGCTGGAACGTCACAGCTTGCAACCGCGTTATCTGGAAGTCGAAGTGACGGAAGAAGCGTTGATGCAAAACCCTGAAGAAACCCGCAAGACGCTGCGCTTGCTGCGCAATCTCGGGGTGCGGGTGGCGCTGGATGACTTCGGCTCCGGACCGTGCTCGCTGGCGCATCTGCGTGACCTGGAACTGGACACGCTCAAGCTCGATCGGCATCTGATCGCCCGATTGCCAGAGTCCGAACGGGATGCGGCGCTCGTGCGCAATGTGATCGACCTGTGCAAGCAATACGGGATGCTGGTGATTGCCGAAGGGGTGGAAACCGTTGCGCAATATGAATGGCTGCAAGCCAATGGTTGCCAGTACGTGCAAGGTTTTCTGGTGGGGCGGCCGCTGATGGCCGAGGACGCCGGCGACTTTGTGGCGCCGTTTGACTGGAGCGCGCTGACCCGCTGAATTCGCTACACTGGCGACCTTTTTCGTGATTCGTGTTGCCGCCTCCAATGACCGCGTTGAAATACCTCCAGGCCTATCCCGCTGCGTTGCAGGACCAGGTTCGCCAGTTGATCGCCGACGGTAGGCTGGGCGACTACCTGAGCAAGCGCTACCCGGAAAAGCACGCCGTGCAGAGCGACAAGGCGCTGTACACCTTTGCGCTGGACCTCAAGCAGGAATACCTGCGCAACGCTCCGGCCATCGACAAGGTTTTATTCGACAACCGCCTGGACCTGACCCATCGCGCCCTAGGCCTGCACACGACGATCTCGCGGGTTCAGGGCGGCAAGCTCAAGTCCAAGAAGGAAATCCGCGTGGCCTCGTTGTTCAAGGAGGCGCCCTCCGAGTTTCTGAAAATGATCGTGGTGCATGAACTGGCACACTTTAAAGAGTCGGATCACAACAAGGCGTTCTACAAGTTTTGCGAACACATGTTGCCGGGGTATCACCAGGTGGAGTTTGATCTGCGGGTGTACCTGACGTGGCGGGATATGCAATAAAAAGAACAAGGAGCGCACAGGTGGATGTGAGCAAGACCAAGACCAGTTTCTATCGCCGCTTATACGTGGCGTACCTGATCGACAGCGGGTTGGCGATTAGCGTCCCGGCCCTGACCGAAGTGACCGGCATGCCCCGGCGCACGGCTCAGGACACGATTGCGGCGTTAGCGGATCTGGACATTATTTGCGAGTTCGAGCAGGAAGAGGGCGCGCGCAACCATGCGGGGCGCTATCGGATTCGCGAGTGGGGGGCGATTGATCGGGGGTGGATCGAGCGGAATTTACGGCAGATAAAAGCGGTGCTGGAATATCCGTAAGATTTTCGCTGTTGCGGCTGACGTCTTCGCGGGCAAGCCTCGCTCCTACAGGGATTTCACCGTACCTGTAGGAGCGAGGCTTGCCCGCGAAGAGGGCCTCAAGGACGACGCATCCCGATATGCGGAATGTCATCCTCAAGGTATTCCTCACCCGTCACAACAAACCCGTAACGCCCGTAATACCCCTGTAAATGGGATTGCGCCGAGAGATAGATCGGCACCTCAGGCCAGCGTTTCCCTGCCTGCTTCAACGCCTGCGCCATCAACTCATGCCCAAGCCCGGCGCCACGCGCGCCGGGTGCAATAATCACTCGTCCAATCACTACGTCGCCGCCCTGTAGCTCAGGGTCGAGCAAGCGCAGATAAGCCACCAGCCGATCCTCGTCCCACGCCATCAAATGGCAGGTGTCACCTTCCAGATCCTGGCCATCGACATCCTGGTAAGCGCATTTCTGTTCGACGACGAACACCTCCGCACGCAACTGCAGAATGGCGTACAGCTGCTCTTTCCCCAGATCGCTGTGGTGTTTGCAGACCCAATCGATTGTCATCTTCACTTTCCTTGAGCAACGTCGTTCCGATACTAAGCGCCCCGACGAAATATGTCTGTATGGCGGAGAAATCTGTGACAAAGGCCAAAATGCCATCATTCATTTCGCGCGGCGCTGTCTTCTTTGTGTAATCTGCGATGAAGCGCTGTGCAGTGGCTCCAATGAGCTAATGTTGAGTACCTGAGTGCCGGTACATGAGTCTTGGAGTTATGGCAGAAAAATACGCCGGGCAGCCCGCCCGCTAAGGATTTTCTAGCATGCCGCGATTGCATCGAGCGTTTGCTTTGATTGGATTGCTGTTGCTGGCCCAGAGCGCGGCAGCGGAAAGGCTGCGTCTGGTCGCCGACGCCTGGCCACCCTTTACCGACGCCACGCTGGTCAACGGTGGTTTGGCCACCGACATTGTCAGCACCGCGCTGGCCCGGGCCGGTTATGCCAGTGATTTCGAACAGGTGCCTTGGGCGCGAGCGTTGCTCGGTGTCGGCGAAGGCCGTTACGACGTGCTGGTCAACGCCTGGTACACCGATGAACGCACCAAGCTGGGCCAGTTCTCCGGCGAATATCTGCTCAACCGCGTGCGCTTTCTCAAGCGCAAGGACGCGCCGATCGAGTTCAACAATCTGCAGCAACTGCACACCTATCCGATTGCGGTGGTGCGCGGTTATGCCTATTCATCGGAATTTGACGAAGACGTGTCGCTGCAGAAAGTCCCTGTGCATAACTTCGCCATGGCCGTGCGCATGGTCGCGGCGGACCGGGTGAAGTTGACGCTGGAAGACGAATACGTCGCCCGTTATTACCTGGCGCGCGAATCCTCCAAGGTGCGCAATGCCGTGGAGTTCCTGCCCAAGGCGTTGAGCGAGAACAGCCTGCATATCTTGGTTAGCCTGAAGAATCCGCAACACAAGCAAATCGTCGCCAGTTTCGATCGCGAGATTGCCGAGATGAAGGCTGATGGGAGTTATGAGCGGTTGATGAAGCAGCATGGGATGTGAGGATTGGTTTTTGTGGTGAGGCTGATGGCCCCTTCGCGGGCAAGCCTCGCTCCTACAGAGATCGCGTAAGTCCTGTAGGAGCGAGGCTTGCCCGCGAAGAGGCCCGCCCAGCCACCACAGATCTCAGGCCTCGCGGGTGTCCTTGATGAGATGCGCCGCCAACGTCCGCAACGCCCCCAACTGCCGGCAGATCAACGCCAACTGCGTTTGCACCAACCGCTGCCCTTCATCGATTTCATCCGGCATCTGCTCCAGTTCATTGGCCAGCGCCTCTTCCGCATCGCTCTGAATCGCAATCGGCTGTTTGCTCGCCAGGCCTTGGGCTATTTCATCAATGCTGGCCGCCAGGCTCACGCCCGCGCCGTCGATCAAGTACTCGCGAACATCTGGCGGTAGTTGGGTTTCACGGTGCGCACCCAATCCCGAGAGGTAGCTGAGCAAGGTGTGCGACAGCACCAGGAAGCGAAACCCGACGTCCGCTTCCTTACGGAAATGCCCCGGCTCCATGAGCATGTTGGCCAGCGTCGTCGACAGTGCCGCGTCAGCGTTGTGCGCGTTGCGTCGGGCCAGGCGATAAGCCAGGTCATCGCTTTTGCCGGCGGCGTATTGCTGCATGATCTGGCGCAGGTAAATGCTGTTGCAGGTCAGGGTGTTCGCCAGCACTTTGTTCAGGCGTCGGCCCTGCCAGTCCGGCAGGAACAGGAACACCGCGAGGCCGGCGATCAGGCTGCCGAGCAAGGTATCGAACAGCCGCGGGAGGAACAGCCCATAACCATCCCCGACTTGATTGAAGCAAAACAGCACCATCAGGGTGATCGCGGCGGTAGCCAGTGTGTAACGGGTGGTGCGGTTGATAAAGAACACCACCCCGGCAGCGATCGCGAAGCACGACTGGACCAGCGGATTGGGGAACAGGTCGAACAGCGCCCAGGCCACCGTCAGGCCAATCGCGGTTCCGATGATCCGCTGCCCGAGTTTTCGCCGAGTGGCGCCGTAGTTCGGCTGGCAGACAAACAGCGTGGTGAGGATGATCCAGTAACCCTGCGACGGGTGAATCAAATGCACCATGCCGTAGCCGATGCTCAGCGCCAGGGGCAGACGCAGTGCATGACGGAACAGCAGCGACGTCGGCGTCAGCTGCGTGCGCAGGCGAATCCAAACATCCTTGAGGCTGCGCGGGGAGCGGTCGAGCAGGCTGCTGTCGGTGGCGTCGGCCAGAGCGTCGGGGTTGCTGGCATCGCTGAGCAAGCGGTCGAGGGTGCCGAGGTTGGCCGCCAGTGCGCGCAAGGAACGCAGCAAGCCACGCCAGGCCGGGTTGCTTTGGGTGCGCAGGTGTTCGATGGAGGCGTGCAGGTCGCTCAACGCTTCGGCGAAGCTGGCGTCATAGATGAACGGCTGACGCATCTGGATCGACTCGGCCAGCGCCCGGCAAGCCTTGCCTTGTTGACGCAGCAGGCGCTGACAGCGGAACAGCACGTCGCTGTGGAAGAACGCCTCGGCCAGCGCGTTGTAAGGGTAGTGCGAAGAGCTGGCGCGCTCGTGGATGTCTTGAGCGAGGAAGTACAGCTTGAGGTAACGACTGACTTTCGAGCCCGGCCGACCGTTGCCGACCCGGTGCAGGATGATTTCCTTGGCCGCGTTGAGCGCCGCCACCACTCGACCGTTTTGTTGGGCCAATTCCAGCCGGCGCGCTTCCACGTCCATCTGCCGGATCGGTTCGAACAGCGACGCTTTGAGTTTCAGGTAATAACCCAATTCACGAAACAACCGCGCCAGGCTCTGCTGCACCGGCTGGTTAGAAAACATCGCCTGCCACAGCACCGACAGCAAGCCGTACCAGGCTGCGCCGGCCACCAGCAGCACCGGTTCGTGCCAGAAGTCGGTGACCGCGCCGCCACGCTGGTCCACGCCGATCATGGTGTAGACCGACAGAATCAGCGTCGCCGAGGCAATCGCGCCATAGCGTTCACCCAATGCGCCGAGCATGGTCAGGCAGAAGGCGGCGAGGGCGAAGGCGATGATGAAAAAGACGGGATAAGGGAACAGCAGCTCGACCGATAGCGCGGCGACCAGAAAACACACCAGCGTCACGGCCAGCGCGTTGAGGCGGCCCTGCCAACTGTCGTCGGTCTCGGCCAGGGCGCTGGCAATGATGCCCAGGAACAACGGGATCAACAGCCCCATTTCATCCTGATACCAACAGACGGCCATGCTGCCGGTCAGGGCGATGAACACCCGCACGCTGTAGCTGAATTTATCCAGCGCCCAGAGACGGCGCAGAGACTGACGAAATGAGGTCGATGACATGAAGTGCGAAGGCCTTCCGAGGCAATGCCGCTAAATTGAGCCAGTAATGACGCCGACGCAATGGCGCCGATCACATCTGACAGCAAAATCTGTTCCTTGATTGTTCAGTGTTGTCTGTTCGGACGCCTTCGCGGGCAAGTCGGATCGCCGCACCGCTCGCTCCTACAGGTGATGTGCCAGTTTTCAAATGGTGCAAAACCTGTAGGAGCGAGGCTTGCCCGCGAAGAACGATGACGAGGTATATCAGACGAATTGCGCGGCGGCGTAGCCGGAGGCCCAGGCCCATTGGAAGTTGAAGCCGCCCAAGTGTCCGGTCACGTCGAGCACTTCGCCGATGAAATACAAGCCAGGGCTTTTCAGGGATTCCATGGTTTTGGACGACACCTCGTTGGTATCCACACCGCCCAAAGTTACTTCGGCCGTGCGATAACCTTCGGTGCCGGCAGGAACCACTTTCCAGCTCGCCAGTTTTTCGGCGATGTCGGCGATTTCCGCGTGGGTGTATTGCTTCATCGGTTTGGAGACGAACCAGTTGTCCGCCAACAGGTTGGCCATCTTCTTTGTGAAGATTTCCCCCAGCAGGGTTTTCAACTCGCTGTTCGGGCGTTCGGCTTGCTGCTGTTGCAGCCAGGTCGGCACATCGTGGTCCGGCATCAGGTTGATCTCAACCGTGTCGCCGGATTCCCAGAACGAGGAAATCTGCAAAATCGCCGGCCCGCTGAGGCCGCGATGGGTGAACAGGATGTTCTCGCGGAAACTCTGGTCGTTGCAGCTGACCAAGCAATCCACCGACGTACCGGACAGCTCGGTGCAAAGCTCCTTGAGCTGATCGGTGATGGTGAACGGCACCAGGCCGGCGCGGGTCGGCAGCAAGTCGTGGCCGAACTGCTTGGCCACTTGATAACCGAAACCGGTGGCGCCCAAGGTCGGGATAGACAGACCGCCCGTGGCGATCACCAGCGATTCGCAGGTGACCTGGCCCAGCGTAGTGTCCAGCAGATAACCGCTTTCGAGCTTCTCGATGGTCTGGATCGACGTGTCCAGGTGCAAGCTCACGCCGACCTGATCGCACTCATTGAGCAGCATCTCCAGGATGTCGCTGGACTTGTTATCGCAGAACAACTGGCCGAGTTTCTTCTCGTGGTACGGCACGCCGTGTTTGGCGACCATGCCGATGAAATCCCACTGGGTGTAGCGCGCCAGTGCGGATTTGCAAAAGTGCTCGTTCTGCGAGAGAAAATTGCCCGGTTCGGTGTACATGTTGGTGAAATTGCAGCGGCCACCGCCCGACATCAGGATTTTCTTGCCAGCCTTGTTCGCATGGTCGAGCAACATCACCTTGCGCCCACGCCCGGCGGCGGTCAGCGCACACATCAACCCTGCGGCGCCAGCGCCAATGATCACGACTTCGGTAGAGCGCAAAACGGTGTCCTCACACAAGAGCTGATCTGGAATGCAATCAAATGTGGGAGCTGGCCTGCCGGCGATGGCATCGACTCGGTTTACCAGTCAGACCGAGTCGATGCCATCGCTGGCAGGCCAGCTCCCACAGGGGGTGGTGGTGTTCTTACAGGATACGAACGCGCAGCGAACGGCCCTTGATCTTGCCGTCGTTCAGGCGCTGCAAGGCTTGCTTGGCGATTCCGCGTTCAACAGCCACATACGCCTGGAAGTCGAAGATCGCAATCTTGCCGACCTGAGCGCCCGGAATACCGGCATCGCCTGTCAGTGCGCCGAGAATGTCACCCGGACGCACCTTGTCTTTACGGCCTGCGCCGATGACCAGCGTGCTCATCACCGGCAGCAGCGGTGCGCCGCCCTGGGAGGTGAGGTTGTCGATTTGATCCCAGCTCAACGGCGACTGCTGCAGCTTCTCGATGGCCTGGGCGCGGTGCGCTTCGGACGGGGCGACGAGGCTGATCGCGATGCCTTTCTCGCCGGCGCGGCCAGTTCGGCCAACACGGTGGATGTGGATTTCCGAGTCACGGGCCAGTTCGACGTTGATCACCATGTCTAGCGCATCGATATCGAGACCGCGAGCGGCGACGTCGGTGGCGACCAGTACCGAAGTACTGCGGTTGGAGAACATCGCCAACACCTGGTCGCGGTCACGCTGTTCCAGATCGCCGTGCAGGCCGACGGCGGAGATGCCTTTGGAGGTCAGGTGATCAACGGTTTCCTGGACCTGCTGCTTGGTGAAGCAGAAGGCGACGGTGGACGCCGGGCGGAAGTGGCCGAGGACCTTGGTCACGGCGCTCATGCGTTCTTCCGGGGAAATTTCGTAGAAACGCTGCTCGATCTGCGTGTCGTCATGGAACGCCTCGGCCTTCACAATCTGAGGGTTGCGCATGAACTTCGCGGCCAACTGCTTGATGCCCGTCGGGTACGTGGCGGAGAACAGCAGGGTCTGGCGACGCTCCGGGCACTGGGCGATGATTTCTTCGATGGAATCGTAGAAACCCATGTCGAGCATGCGGTCGGCTTCGTCGAGGATCAGCGTGTTCAGGCCATGGAGCACCAGCGAACCTTTGCGCAAATGTTGCTGCAGGCGGCCCGGGGTGCCGACGATGATGTGCGCGCCGTGTTCCAGCGAGCCGATCTGTGGGCCGAAGGACACGCCGCCGCACAGGGTCAGGATCTTGATGTTGTCTTCGGCGCGAGCCAGGCGACGGAGTTCCTTGGCGACCTGGTCAGCCAACTCGCGAGTCGGGCAAATGACCAGCGCCTGGCAACCGAAGAAGCGCGGATTGATCGGGTTCAACAGGCCGATACCGAAGGCGGCGGTCTTGCCGCTGCCGGTCTTGGCCTGGGCGATCAGGTCCATCCCCTTGAGGATCACCGGCAAGCTTTGCGCCTGGATCGGCGTCATCTGGGCATAACCGAGGGAGTCGAGGTTAGCCAGCATGGCGGCGGACAGCGGCAAAGTATTAAAAGCGGTGGCGATGGTGGTCACGGGACTGGCCTGCAAAACAAAATGTCGCGCAGTGTATCAGTCCCGCGCTCCCCACCTGCAACTTCTGGACGAGTAACCCTGTAGCAGCTGCCGAGGCACGAGGCTGCGTCGGGCTGCGAAGCGGCCCCCGAGGACCCCGGGCGGTCCTGCGGACACGCAACGCAGCCTCGTACCTCGGCAGCTGCTACAAGTCAGTGCTCTATATCGTGCTCGCGGCTGACCGTCCGTCGGCCATCCTTCGGTGAAAGCTGCGAGAAGATCGTTGCGGCCAGCATCGCCATGATTCCGACCGTCACAAACGTCAGCTGGAACGCGCCTAGAACCGTGTCCACACCGTCGTTGCCGATCTCTGCGGTAAAGCCGCCGAGCAAGGCGCCGGCGCAGGCAACGCCGAGGCTCAGGGACAATTGCGCGACCACCGACAGCAGGCTGTTGCCGCTGCTGGCGCTGGCGTCGTCAAGGTCGATCAGGGTCACGGTGTTCATTGCGGTGAACTGCAAGGAGTTGATCGCGCCGAGAATCGCCAGCATACCCAGCAGCAGCCAGTACGGCGTCTGTTCGCTGACCAGGCCCATGCTCGCCAGCATGAGTCCCAGCGCCAAGGTGTTACCGGTAAGCACGATGCGATAGCCCAGGCGCTCGATTAGCGGCCGCGCCACCGACTTGGCGACCATCGCCGCAGCCGCCAGCGGCAACATGCTCATCCCGGCCTGGGACGGCGAGTAACCCAGCGCCACTTGCAGCAGCAACGGCACGAGGAACGGCAAGGCGCCGCTGCCCAAACGGGCGAACAGGTTGCCTAGGATGCCCACGGCAAACGTTCGGGTCTTGAACAGCGAAGGCGCGAACAGCGGATTATCGATGTGCCCGGCCCGCAACCAATACGCCGCCAGACACGCCATGCCACCGAACAGCAGCAACATCACGCGCAAGTGCGGCAGGTGCAATTCGCCGAGGCCTTCCATGGCGATGGTGATCAGCACCATCGCCGCGCCAAACAGCAAAAAGCCGAGGCTGTCGAAACGCGTGCGTTCGCTGCCACGCAGGTCGGGGATGAACTTCCACACCGCGTAACAACCGATAGCGCCCACCGGCAGGTTGATCAGGAAGATCCAGTGCCAGGTCAGGTATTCGACCATCCAGCCGCCCATGGTCGGGCCGATCAACGGGCCGAGCAGGCCGGGAATGGTGATGAACCCCATGATCCGCACCAGTTCCGAGCGCGGGTAGGCGCGCAGCACCACCAATCGCCCGACCGGCAACATCAGCGCGCCGCCCAGGCCTTGGATCACCCGAGCACCGATCAACATGCTCAGGGTGCTCGACAAGGCGCAGAGCAACGAGCCGAGGCTGAACAGCAGGATCGCGCCGAAGAAGATTTTCTTGGTGCCGAAACGGTCGGCGATCCAGCCGGAGGCGGGGATCAGCAAGGCGACGGTGAGCATGTAGGCGATGATCACGCCCTGCATGCGCAGCGGATCTTCGGCGAGGTCACGGGCCATGGCGGGCAGGGCGGTGTTGAGGATGGTCCCGTCGAGGGATTGCATGAAGAAAGCGATGGCGACGACCCACGGCACCCAGCGGGCGGTGACAGCGTCGAGAGGCAGGCGGTTGGGCATGGGACCTCTTGGCAGTGTGAAGTGACACGAACTGCAGAACGATGAAACCCTGTAGCAGCTGCCGAGGCACGAGGCTGCGTTGGGCTACGAAGTAGCCCCCGAGGGCGGTCCTGCGGACACGCAACGCAGCCTCGTGCCTCGGCAGCTGCTACAGGGTGTTTACAGCGTTAAAGTGAGTCGGCTGACCAGCGCCCCCGGCAACAACGCCGACGCTGTGGCCCGCTGGCTGTACGTGCTGGCCGACAACATCAGCTCGCGCTCCTCGGTCAACGCTTCCAGCTGCGAACCCAGCAAGCTGTAGGCACTGTCATCAAACCGCATGGTACTCACCGGCGCCTGAATCTCGCCGTTCTCGACCCAGAAGGTCGCGAACCGGGTCATGCCGGTCAGGCGCGCCGCCGGTTGGTCCGAGTAGTTCAGGTACCACAAGTTGCTGATGTACAAACCGGTGCCCAGTTGCTTGAGAATCTCTGCGTCAGGCAACGTACCGGCTGCCATGTTCACTGCACTCGGCATTTCACCGCCGCTGGCGCCGTTGGCGGTCAGGCCGTACTCGGCGGCACTGCGTGAGCTGACCATCTGCGCGCCCGCCTTGCCTTCGACGATCAAGCCAAGATCGCTGCGCGGATAACCTTCGCCGGAAAACGCCGGGCTCAACGAGCCGCTGACTTTTTCATCGACCGACACCAGCGAGCTGAACGAACTGTCGCCCGCATACAGCTTCTGCAGCGGACTGTTTTTGCTGGCAATCGACTGCGCCGAGAAACCGCCCCAGCCGAGCATGTCCATGATTTCTCCCAGGGCTGCCGGCGCGAGGTAGGCGCGGTACTGACCCGGCGCCAGGGTGCGTTGCGGTCTGCCCAGGAATGCTAACTGTTCACGCGCCTGCGCAAAGCGTTTGGCAAATCCTTCGCTGTTCCAGTCGTGCCCGGCGTAGCTGGCCTTCACCGCTTGGCCATTGTCGTGGAACAGGCTGAAATCGAAATTGAAGCTGTTAGCCTGATGCCAGCCGAACGCGCCCGAGGAACTGGCGAAACCACGGCTGATCGGCCCGGCGGCATAGAAACCCACCAGATCCAGCCCTTCGGCCGCCTGGGTGATTTCGGCCACCACCTGCTCGGTGTCCGGCAGCGGATGATCCTGCACGTTCTTGCTCTGCCAGCCATTGTGGTTGAGCAGCAGGTACGGATCCTGCGGTAGCAGCGGCAAGGTTTCGCGCAGCTGTTGCAGACCTTCGGCCAGCCGCTGAACGTCGACTTGCGCATCACCGGAAAGGGTAATGTTCAGGTCGGCATGCCGACCGTCGTTGATCAGTTTGAAACCGACGCTCGCTTGCTGCACCTGACCGGCCTGTCGCACCTTGGCGTGGTTGAAACGCACGAAAGCCGAGGACTCAGCGGCGTAGCTGAGGGTGAACTGTTCCGGCTCGCGAATCGCATCGCGCAGCCAGTTGACCAAAGCCTTGAACGACTCGGCCTGATTGTTTGAAGTACTCATCAGGCGTCTCCCCCAAATACATCCACGTTGCTGAACACGCAGGCCGGCGAGGCGTGGCCGACGCGGATCACCTGATTCGGTTCGCCCTTGCCGCAGTTCGGCGTGCCCAGGACCTTGGAGGTGCTGGCGTCGCCGACGGCGCTGAGGCTCTTCCAGAAATGCGCGGAAATCGCCCGGTAGTTCGGGTTTTTCACCACACCTTTGAGCTCGCCGTTTTCGATCAACTGCGCCCATTCGCAACCGAACTGGAATTTGTTGCGGGCATCGTCGATGGACCACGAGCGGTTGGTGCTCATCAGGATGCCGTTTTCGATGTCGCCGATCAGTTGTTCCAGCGGCTGATCGCCCGGCTCGATGTTCAAGTTGGCCATGCGGTCGATCGGCGGACGATTCCAGCCACAGGCGCGGCTGTTGGCGACGCCGTCCATGCCGGCTCGGAATTGCGACAGCGCGCCGCCCAATGGACGCAGCAGCAGGCCTTCTTTAATCAGAAATTGCTTGCTTGCGGCGCTGCCGTCGTCGTCATGGCCGTAGCTGGCGAGCTGCTCGGGAATATCGGGATCGAAGGTCACGTTCAGCAGTTTCGAGCCGTATTGCAGGCTGCCGAAGTCTTCTGCCTTGACGAAACTGGTGCCGGCGTAATTGCGTTCATCACCGAGGATGCGGTCCAGTTCCAGCGGGTGACCGATGGATTCGTGGATCTGCAGCATCATCTGGTCGGGCATCAGCAGCAGGTCGCGCGGACCTTGTGGGGTGTTGGGTGCCAACAGCAATTGCAGCGCTTGATCGGCGATTTTCGGGCCGGCACCCACCAGGCCGCAGCGACTGATCACATCAAAGCCACCCTGCTGGCCGAAGTTCTCGCGGCCGAGGGTGCGGGTCTGGCTGTCGCTGCCGTCATAGGCGGTGACTTCCAGACTTGGGTAGACAAAACGCTGGGCCTGGCGCAGTTCCGCGCCGGCACTGTTGAGGTAGATCTGCTCGACGTTAGTGATGCCGATGCTCACCTGCCAGTTCACCAGGCGCTCGTCCTTGGGCACGGACGCGGATTCGGCGCCGAGCAGTTGATAGCAATCGCTCAGGGACGGGAAGGGCTGGTCGAAGTTCGGCGAGAAGTAATCGGCGCGGTCGCTGGAGACGGCTTGCTCGCTCAGATCGAGCAATGCGTGGGGCTTGAGTCGGCGAGCTTGTTGCTCGGCGCGCTCAAGGGCCGCTTGCAGGCCTTGTTGCGACAGGTCGTTGGTCGCGGCGTAGGCTTCGACGCCGTTGACGCGCACGGTCAGCATCGCGCCTTCGTCACGGCTCAGGCTGGGAGGTTCGGCGACATTCTTGCGCACCGACAGGTACTGGCCGGACTCGCGCACATAACGCAGCGAAAAGAATTCAGCGCCCGTGCTCAAGGCAGCGAAGCGCTGCTTGAGCTGGGGGTGGAAATCGAACATTCGGGAACCTCCTTGGTATGGAGTGGCGGTGTAGCGGTGTTGCGAAGGGGGGTGAAACGTTTGCGTGGCGCTAGATTAGGCCTGGGCGGGGGGTAGGATCAAGCTTGGATCGGTGTAGGAAAGGATTACTTCGGGAGGTGTGGTGCTTGGTCGGGTGTCTTCGCGGGCAAGCCTCGCTCCTACAAGGAATTGCGTTCTCCTGTAGGAGCGAGGCTTGCCCGCGAAGGGCGCGCCTCGGTGTTACGACTTACTGAGCGGTGAGGCTCACATCCCGCATCGGCTTGCCACGCACCGGCGCATCGCCGGCCACGAAGTAATCAGCCGTGCTACGCGGCAACGGCTGCCGACCACGGATCTTGTCGGCGATTTTCTCGGCGATCATGATCGTTGGCGCGTTCAGGTTGCCGGTGGTGATGATCGGCATGATCGAGGCATCGACCACACGCAGACTCTGCATGCCATGCACACGACCTTCGCCATCGACCACGGCCATTTCGTCGGTGCCCATCTTGCACGAGCAAGACGGGTGGAACGCGGTTTCGGCGTGTTCGCGGATGAACTTGTCCAGCTGCTCATCGGTTTGCACGTCGATGCCCGGGCTGATTTCGCGGCCACGGTACTGGTCCAGAGCCGGCTGTTGCATGATTTCACGGGTCAGGCGGATGCCGTCGCGGAACTCCTGCCAGTCCTGCTCGGTGGCCATGTAGTTGAACAGGATGCTCGGGTACTCGCGCGGATCCTTGGACTTGGCCTGGATGCGACCACGGCTCGGCGAACGCATGGAACCCATGTGCGCCTGGAAGCCGTGCTCTTTCACGCCGTTGCTGCCGTTGTAGTTAATTGCGACCGGCAGGAAGTGGTACTGGATGTTCGGCCAATCGAATTCTTCGCGGGTACGGATAAAACCGCCGGCTTCGAACTGGTTGCTGGCGCCGATGCCGGTGCCGTTGAACAGCCACTCGGCACCGATGGCTGGCTGGTTGTACCAGAGCAGCGACGGGTACAACGAGACCGGTTGCGTGCAGGCGTATTGCAGGTACAACTCGAGGTGATCCTGCAGGTTTTCGCCGACGCCTGGCAGGTCATGGACCACCGGGATGTCGAGTTTGTTCAGCAGTTCGGCCGGGCCGACACCGGAGCGTTGCAGAATCTGCGGCGACGCGATGGCGCCGGAGCACAGCAGCACTTCTTTGCGGGCGCGGGCTTCAACACGCTCTTCGGCCGCGCCAATCAAGTAACGCACACCGACTGCACGCTTGCCTTCGAACAGGATCTTGTCGGTCAGGGCGTGAGTGACGATGGTCAGGGTCGAACGCTTCTTGGCCGTGTCCAGGTAGCCGCGAGCGGTGCTGGCGCGACGGCCGTTCGGCGTCACGGTACGGTCCATCGGGCCGAAGCCTTCTTGCTGGTAACCGTTCAAGTCTTCGGTGCGCGGGTAACCGGCTTGCACGCCTGCTTCAACCATCGCGTGGAACAGCGGGTTGTTGCCCGCTTTCGGGGTGGTCACGCTGACCGGACCGTCACCACCGTGGTAGTCGTTCGCGCCGATGTCGCGGGTTTCGGCCTTGCGGAAATACGGCAGGCAGTTCAGGTAATCCCAGTCTTCAAGACCTGGCAGTTTGGCCCAGTTGTCGTAGTCCATGGCGTTGCCGCGGATGTAGCACATGCCGTTGATCAGCGAAGAACCGCCCAGGCCCTTGCCGCGACCGCATTCCATCCGGCGACCGTCCATGTGTGGCTCTGGATCGGTTTCGTAGGCCCAGTTGTAGCGACGACCTTGCAGCGGGAACGCCAGGGCGGCCGGCATTTGCGTGCGGAAGTCCAGACGGTAGTCCGGACCGCCTGCTTCGAGCAGCAGGACGGTGACGCCTTCGTCTTCAGTCAGACGGGTCGCCAGGGTGTTACCGGCCGAGCCGGCACCGATGATGATGTAATCGAATTCTTGGGACATTGAATGCACCCTCTTTGAAGTTGGTTCAGGTCGCCTGTAGCAGCTGCCGAGGCACGAGGCTGCGTTGGGTTGCGCAGCGACCCCCCAAGGGCGGTCCTGCGGACGCGCAACGCAGCCTCGTGCCTCGACAGCTGCTACAGGTTGTGCGGGCGTTCCTTAGAACACCGAGGCGTAATCGCCCAGTTCGACCTGTACCGATTTGATGCGTGTGAAGTTGTTCAGCGAGCTGATGCCGTTCTCACGACCCACGCCCGACTGCTTGTAGCCGCCGACCGGCATCTTGGCGTCGGATTCGCCCCAGGCGTTGATCCAGCAGATACCGGCTTCCAGCTGATGAATCACGCGGTGAGCGCGGTTCAGGTCCTTGGTGACGATACCGGCGGCCAGGCCGAAGTCGGTGTCGTTGGCACGACGGATCACTTCTTCTTCGGTGTCGAAAGTCAGGATCGCCATCACCGGGCCGAAGATTTCTTCGCGAACGATGGTCATCTCGTCGGTGCAGTCAGTGAACACGGTCGGTGCCACGAATGCGCCTTTGGCAAATTCGCCTTCGGTCAGACGGCTGCCGCCGCACAGTACGCGAGCGCCTTCTTCCTTACCTTTGGCGATGTAACCCAGCACGCTTTCCATGTGGGCGAAGCTGACCAGTGGGCCGAAGTTGGTGTTCTCGTCTTCCGGGTTGCCGATGCGGATGCGTGCAACGCGCTCAGCGATCTTGGCTTCGAAAGCCGCTTTCAGGTGAGTCGGTACGAACACGCGAGTGCCGTTGGTGCAGACCTGACCAGAGCTGTAGAAGTTGGCCATCATCGCGGTGTCGGCGGCGCGATCGAGGTCGGCGTCGTCGAAAATGATCAGCGGTGATTTGCCGCCCAGTTCCATGGTCACGTCTTTCAGCGACGAAGCGGAAGCGCTGGCCATGACCTTCTTGCCGGTGTCCGTGCCGCCGGTGAAGGAGATTTTCTCGATGCGCGGGTGCTCGGTCAGCCAGGTGCCGACTTCACGGCCGCTGCCGGTCAGGACGTTGAACACGCCGGCAGGCAGGCCTGCTTCAGTGTAGATCTCGGCCAGTTTCAGCGTGGTCAGGGAAGTGACTTCGCTTGGCTTGAAGATCATCGCGTTACCGGCTGCCAGGGCAGGGGCGGATTTCCACAGGGCGATCTGGATCGGGTAGTTCCATGCGCCGATACCGGCCACGACGCCCAGCGGTTCGCGACGGGTGTAAACGAACGAAGTAGTGCGCAGCGGGATTTGCTCGCCTTCGATGGCGGGCACCAGGCCTGCGTAGTATTCCAGCACGTCAGCACCGGTAACGATGTCGACATACTTGGTTTCGGAGAACGACTTGCCGGTGTCCAGGGTTTCCAAAGCGGCCAGTTCATCGTTGCGCTCGCGCAGGATGTCCACGGCACGACGCAGGATGCGCGAACGCTCCATGGCAGTCATCGCGGCCCAGATTTTCTGGCCTTTTTCGGCACTGACAACGGCGCGCTCAACGTCTTCTTTGGTCGCACGTTGTACTTTTGCGAGGACTTCACCGTTAGCCGGGTTGATGGCTTCGAAAGTGGCGTCGCTGCTGGCGTCGGAGTAGCCGCCATCGATGTAGAGTTTTTGCAGTTCGAAACGGGCCATAAAGTCCTCGCAAGTGCATAAGTGGTTGGCGTTGACCACTGGGCGTGCCTTATAGCTTTGGGCAACGCTGATCAGTGGCGGTTCAGGGGTTGAGCGGTTATGTGTGCTCTAACTCACCTGCTTTGCCAGTTGAAAATCCATGTATTCGTAAGCGATCTGGTGCGCTTGCTCAGTGTCGAAAGCATCTCCCGACAGCGCGCCGCGCAACCACAAACCGTCAATGAGGGCTGCCAGGCCCCGGGCTGCACTGCGCGCGTCATCGAGCGGCAATACGCGGCGGAACTGGCAGCACAGGTTGGAATACAGGCGGTGATCGTTGATCCGCTGCAACCTGTGCAATGACGGGTGGTGCATGCTGGTGGCCCAGAAGGCCAGCCAGGTTTTCATTGCCGGGCCATTGACCTGGCTGGCGTCGAAGTTGCCTTCGATGATCACCTGCAGATGCGCCCGTGGGCTGTCATCCAGCAGCGCCTGACGGCGCGCGGTGACGTTCTCGCTGAGGACACTCATCAGGTACTGCGCCGTGGCGGCGATCAGGCCGTTCTTGTCCTGAAAATAGTGACTGATGATGCCATTCGAGACACCGGCCAAACGGGCGATCAGCGCAATGCTGGCGTCCCCCATTCCGACCTGATCGACGGCCTGCAATGTGGCTTCGATCAATTGCTGGCGGCGGATGGGTTGCATACCGACCTTGGGCATCTTGCACATCTCCTTAGGCCTTCCGATGGGCGTCAAACGTCTATCGGATTGAGGGCCAGTCTATTTTGTTTTGATTGAACGTTCAATCAACAAAGAATAAGATCTGCGACAAATCGTCGCTGCCTACAGGTTTTTCCTACGTGTAGTGGGCGGAAAAACGACATCCGAAATCGCTCGAAACCCACGCGCAATGGCGCTCCCGGGCTTCGGGCTTTTTTCGGGGTGTCTTTATATCACCCGTCGGTCGGCTGCCAACTAACCGATTAGTCGGGTACCGCGTTGCCTTGTGTTCTTCTCTCGCACTGCCTGGAGCATCTGTGCCATGAGTTCTGCCTCTCTAATAAAGACCCCACCCGAGAAGGTGACGGTCAACGGTTGGGTGTTCTACACCTCTACCGCGTTGATTCTGTTGTTGACCGCCATTCTGATCATCGCCCCGCAAGAGGCCGGCAGATTGCTCGGCATCGCCCAGGCCTGGTTGTCCCGCAGCTTCGGCTGGTACTACATGGTGGTGATTGCCGCCTATCCGGTATTCGTCGTTGGCCTGGCGTTTTCGTCCTACGGCAAACTCAAGCTGGGCAGCAAGGACGACACGCCGGACTTCAGCTACGGCGCCTGGGCGGGGATGCTGTTCTCGTCGGGTATCGGCATCTCGCTGTTGTACTTCGGTGCCTCCGAGCCGCTGGACCACTACTTCAATCCGCCGGAAGGCGTGGCCGGCAGCAACCTCGCTGCACGTCAGGCGGTACAGCTGACGTTCCTGCACTGGGGCCTGCATGGCTGGGCGATCTACGCCTTGGTCGGCCTGGCCGTGGCTTACTTTGCTTACCGTCATAACCAGCCGCTGGCGTTGCGTTCGGCGCTGTATCCGCTGGTCGGCGAGCGTTGGGTCAAAGGCGCGGCCGGTCACGCGGTGGACGGCTTCGGCATGTTCGTGACCCTGCTGGGTCTGGTGACGAACCTGGGGATTGGTTCGCTGCAAGTGTCGTCGGGCCTTGAAAACCTGTTTGGCATGGAACACAGCAACACCAATCTGCTGATCGTTATCATCGTGATGAGCACCGTAGCGACCATCGCTGCCGTGTCCGGCGTGGAAAACGGCATCCGCCGTCTGTCCAACCTGAACATCGTGCTGTTCAGCGGTCTGCTGATTTTTGTGCTGCTGTTCGGCCCGACCCTGCACCTGCTCAACGGCTTCGTGCAGAACATCGGCGACTACCTGAACGGCATCGTGCTGAAAACCTTCGACCTGTATGTGTACGAAGGCAGCGGCGAGAAGTCTGAGCGCTGGATGGGCCTCTGGACCCTGTTCTATTGGGCCTGGTGGATTTCCTGGGCCCCATTCGTAGGCATGTTCATCGCGCGTATTTCCCGTGGTCGCACCGTGCGTGAACTGGTGGCCGGCGTGCTGCTGATTCCGCTGGGTTTCACCCTGGCATGGCTGTCGATCTTCGGTAACTCGGCCCTGGACCTGGTGATGAACCATGGGGCGGTGGAGCTCGGGAAGACGGCGCTCGAACAGCCGTCGATGGCGATCTACCAACTGCTTGAGCACTACCCGGCGTCGAAAATTGTGATCGGCGTGTCGATCTTTGTCGGTTTCGTGCTGTTCCTGACCCCGGCGGATTCCGGCGCGGTGATGATGGCCAACCTTTCGTGCAAGGGCGGTAACGTCGACGAAGACGCTCCGCACTGGCTGCGGATCTTCTGGTCGGCGGTGATCACGCTGGTGACCATCGGCCTGCTGTTCGCCGGTAACTTCGAAGCCATGCAAACCATGGTGGTGCTGGCCGGTCTGCCGTTCTCGGTGGTGCTGGTGTTCTTCATGTTCGGCTTGCACAAGGCCATGCGCCAGGACGTGCAGATCGAACAAGAGCAAGCGGAGCTCGCCGCGCGCGGTCGTCGTGGTTTCAGCGAGCGTTTGACGCAGTTGGACCTGCAACCGAACCAGTCGATCGTTCAGCGTTTCATGGACAAGCAAGTCAGCCCGGCGCTGGAAGAGGCAGCGGTGCAACTGCGTGGTCAAGGCCTGGAAGTGCAAACGTTGCTGGGTAAATCCAAGCGTTGCATGGGCGTGCGCATCGAGATGGAAGAGGGCAACCCTTTTGTCTACGAAGTGAGCCTGGATGGCTATCTGGCGGCGGCGAGCGACACGGTCTCGGCTGAAAGCGCTGATGAGCCGCGGGCGCGCTACTACCGCGCCGAAGTGTACCTGCACAACGGCAGCCAGGATTATGACTTGATGGGCTTCACTCAGGATCAGATCACCCGTGACGTGCTCGATCAGTTTGAAAGCCATCGGCAGCTCCTTGGCCGGGTTTATAGCTAAGTAATCAAGGACGCGTTGTTTCGGTCTGAAGCACCGCGTCGGCTTCATCGCCAGCAGGCTGGCTCCCACAAGAGAATGCATTCCAATGTGGGAGCCAGCCTGCTGGCGATGGGGGCTTCAACTTCAACACTGCATCACCCGATATCCCATAAACAAAAACGCCGCGATCCTCTCGCGGCGTTTTTGTGTCTGCTGCCTTACCCCAGGTTCTTGCCAAGCAGCGCGTGGTACAACTCGCTGTCGCCCAGAATCCCGACCACCTTGTTGTTGTCGTGCAGCACCAGCTTGTTGCCCGTCTGATAACGAATCTGCAATGCATCGCGCATGCCGATGTTGGAGTCCACCAGCGTTGGCCGACGACCCAGACCTTCAACCGCTTGCCCTGGAATCCAGTTTTGCAGGTCCAGGCTCGCGCCGTTCTGGCGGGCGCCTTTGATGGTGTTGCCTTCGGCCAGGTCCAGCCACGAATCGCCGCCCGGATCGAGGCACACCGAACCGTTGATGCGTTTGCAGTTGTCCAGGGTGCGCATCAGGCTGCGACCACACAGAACGTTCAGTGGATTGGTGTGCGCGACGAAGGTCCGCACGTAGTCGTCCGCCGGGTTCAACACGATCTCTTCCGGCTTGCTGTACTGAACGATCCGACCGTCTTTCATGATCGCGATACGGCTGCCCAGCTTCAGGGCTTCATCGAGGTCGTGGCTTACGAACACGATGGTTTTGTTCAGCTTGCTTTGCAGTTCCAGCAGTTCGTCTTGCAGGCCCTGGCGGATCAGCGGGTCGAGTGCCGAGAACGGTTCGTCCATCAGCAGAATGTCCGCGTCCATCGCCAGCGCACGGGCCAGGCCCACACGTTGCTGCATACCGCCGGAGAGCTCGTCGGGTTTCTTGTTGCGCCACTGGGTCAGACCCACCAGCTCAAGCTTGTCGTCCACCAGTTTGCGTCGTTCTTTTTCCGGGCGACCCTGCATTTCCAGACCGAAACTGATGTTCTCACGCACCGTCAGCCAAGGCATCAGGGCGAATTTCTGGAACACCATCGCGATACGCTTGGTGCGCATCATTTTCAGTTCCACCGGGGTGCAGGAAGCAATGTCGATCTGCCGGCCTTCGTGCTCGACAAACAGCTTGCCGCGGCTGACGGTGTTGAGTCCGTTGATGCAGCGCAGCAGGCTCGATTTACCGGAGCCGGACAGGCCCATCAATACGCAGATTTCACCTTTTTCGACGTCCAGGCTGGCTTTTTCAACGCCAACAATCTGGCCGGTCTTTTTCAGGATCTGGTCGCGGGTCATGCCCTGGTCGAGAAGCTTGAGCGCCTCACGCGGATCTTTGGAAAAGATTACGTCGACGTCTTCGAAGCGAATAATGCTCATGCGTCACCCCCTACTTTAGCGTCGGGTTGTTTGCAGATACGGTCGAGCATGATCGCCAGCAATACGATCGCCAGGCCGGCTTCGAAGCCCAGGGCGATATCAGCAGTGTTCAGTGCGTTGACCACGGGTTTGCCCAGGCCGTCGGCGCCCACCAGTGCCGCGATCACCACCATCGACAACGACAGCATGATGCACTGGGTGATGCCGGCCGCGATGCTTGGCATGGCGTAGGGCAGTTCGATGCGTGCGAGCAGTTGACGGCGCGAGCAGCCGAAGGCTTTGCCGGCGTCCATCAATTCAGCGGGAACATCACGGATACCCAGGTAGGTCAGGCGGATAGGCGCGGCAATCGCGAACACTACCGTCGAGATCAAACCCGGGACCACACCCAGCCCGAAGAGGGTCAGGGTAGGAATGAGGTACACGAAGGTCGGCACGGTCTGCATAAGATCGAGCACCGGCCGCATCAGTGTGTAGAACATCGGTTTGTGCGCGGCGACGATGCCCAGTGGCACGCCGATGACCACGCAGACCAGGGTGGCGAACAACACCTGGGCGAGGGTTTCCATGGTTTCCTGCCAGTACCCCAGATTGAGGATCAGCAGAAAGGAGGCAATGACGAAAACGGTCAGCCCCCACTTTCGTTGAATGAAGTGTGCCAGTAGCGCGATGAGGCCGATCAATGCCAGCGGGTTGAACCAGGTCAGCGCAAAAGTCACGCCGTGGATCATCGTTTCCAGTGTCACGGCGATCGCGTCGAAGGTGTTGGCGCCGTGTTGCGTCAACCACTCAACGAAGCCCGCGATGTACTGGCCTAGAGGTATTTTCTGATCAATCAGCATGGTAGTGAACGTCCGCATGCAAGGAAATAAACAGCCCGGACGACCGAAGTCGTCCGGCGTAAGCGATGCTTCTTAATTCAAGGCTGCGCGAGCTTGGCTTTCACGGCCTCCAGGCCTGGTTTACCGTCAATGGTGGTCACGCCAGCGAGCCAGGTATCGAGCACCTGTGGGTTCTTTTTGAGCCAGGCCTTGGCGGCCGCGTCAGGCTTCATCTTGTCGTCCAGGATGTTGCCCATCAGTGAGCTTTCCATGTCGACAGTGAACTCCAGGTTTTTCAGCAAGGTGCCAACGTTGCTGCATTCCTGGACGTACCCCTTGCGGGTATTGGTTGCCACGGTGGCGGCACCGAAGTCGGGGCCGAAGAAGTCATCGCCACCGGTCAGGTATTGAATCTTGAAACGCTTGTTCATCGGGTGCGGCGCCCAGCCAAGGAACACCACAGCGGTGTCGCGTTTCTGCGCGCGGTCGACCTGCGACAGCATGCCGGCTTCGCTGGATTCGACAATCTTGAAACCGGCGTCTTTCAGGCCGAAGGCGTTCTTGTCGATCATACTCTGGATCAGACGGTTGCCGTCGTTACCCGGCTCGATGCCGTAGATCTTGCCGTCGAGTTCTTTCTTGAATTTGGCGATGTCGGCGAAGTCATGCAGCCCTTTGTCGTACAGCGCTTGCGGCACGGCGAGGGTGTACTTGGCGCCGGTGAGGTTGGTGCGCACGACATCCACGGTGCCGGCATCGCGGTAGGCCTTGATGTCGTTTTCCATGGTCGGCATCCAGTTACCGAGGAAAACGTCCATGTTCTTGCCGTCGGCCAGGGACTTGTAGGTCACCGGCACGGAAATCATGGTGGTTTTGGTCTTGTAGCCCAAAGCATCGAGGACGACGCTGGTGGTGGCGGTTGTCGCGGTAATGTCGGTCCAGCCGACATCGGAGAAGTTTACGGTGCTGCACTGAGCGGGTTCTGCGGCTTGAGCCAGTAACGGCAGACTCAGCATGGCGGCCAACAACAACGACGGGGAACCTTTCATGGATGGACTCCTTGGTGTTTTTTTTGGCAGTGTTCCGACTGGACCACCGCACTTATAGGTTGCGGTTGGATGGCGTTTTGGAGACAGCTCTACCACGGCGCCTTGCAATCGAGTCGATACGATCATGTACCAGTGAAAATCTGACGCCTACAGGGTGCGTCGTAACCAGTACAGGGATGGTCGCATCCAGTGTCGGTGACGTCGTTTACAGCTTTTTTCAGCCCCCTTTACCCCTCTGATCCGCAAAAAACCGGCGAAAACGCAGCGTAAAACGCCCGCGGCGTTGGTGGGCATGAGTGCGTCGGTGTGAGACGTCGAACGACACGGCAAAAGCCTGATGATGCGGCCATCTCGGCGGATTGCAGCTTGAGCGTAGCAGCTCCGTCACTGGGCGCTTTTGCGCCTGGAGTTGGCACATCCAGGAGTTCGGCAGTAATGGCTATCAGTGTTTTCGACCTGTTCAAAATCGGCATCGGCCCTTCCAGTTCGCACACCGTGGGACCGATGCGGGCCGCCGCGCTGTTCGTGCAAGGTTTGCGTGAACAGGGTCTTTTGGAACAAGTGCGGCGCGTCGAAGTTCAGCTTTATGGGTCGCTGTCGGCCACCGGCATCGGTCACGGCAGCGACAACGCGGTGATCATGGGGCTGATGGGCGAGTGGCCGGACGCGATCGATCCGTCGCAAATCGGCATCCGTATCGAAACCCTGCGCGAGACCCACACGCTGTTGCTCGACGGTCGCCTGTCGGTGCCGTTTATCTGGGCTCGCGACATGCGCCTGATCGACGAAAACCTGCCATTCCACCCCAACGCCATGACCTTGATCGCCGAAGGCGATGACGGTGAGCTGCATCGCGACACCTACTATTCTATCGGCGGCGGTTTTGTCGTGGATGAAGCACAGGCTTCCAGCGGCGTGGTCGATTTGGATCGCACGGTGTTGCCGTACGATTTCTCCAGCGCCGTCGAACTGCTGAGCCTGTGCCAGAAGCACAACCTGCGCGTCGCTGAATTGATGATGGCCAACGAGAAGGTCTGGCGCAGCGAGGAAGAAATCCGCAGCGGCCTGATGACACTCTGGCGCGCCATGCAGGATTGCGTCGACCAGGGCCTCAAACATGAAGGCATCCTGCCCGGCGGCCTTAATGTGCGCCGTCGTGCGGCCAAGCTGCACCGCAGCCTGCAAGAGCTGGGCAAACCCAACGTTATCGGCTCGACCTTGAGCGCCATGGAGTGGGTCAACCTGTTCGCCCTGGCGGTCAACGAAGAGAACGCGGCCGGCGGGCGCATGGTCACGGCGCCGACCAACGGCGCGGCGGGGATCATTCCGGCGGTGTTGCACTACTTTATGAAGTTCAGCGAGGTGGTGACGGAGGCCAATGTCGTCGACTATTTCCTCAGCGCCGCAGCGGTGGGGATTCTGTGCAAGAAGAACGCTTCGATTTCCGGTGCGGAGGTTGGTTGCCAGGGCGAAGTCGGTTCAGCCTGCGCGATGGCGGCGGCTGGCTTGGCGGAGATCCTTGGTGCCACGCCGGAGCAACTGTGCAACGCGGCGGAAATCGGCCTGGAACACAACCTCGGCCTGACCTGCGACCCGGTGGGCGGGCTGGTTCAAGTGCCGTGCATCGAGCGCAATGCGATTGCCGCAGTGAAAGCCATCAACGCGGCGCAGATGGCGTTGCGCGGCGATGGTCAGCACTTTATCTCACTGGATCGGGTGATCCGCACCATGCGCGATACCGGCGCCGATATGCATGACAAATATAAGGAGACATCGCGGGGTGGGTTGGCGGTAAGCGCGGTCGAGTGCTGAGACCGGGTTGACCCCATCGCGGGCAAGCCCGCTCCCACAGGGATCTGCGGTGTGCATCAGATCTCTACTACACGACAAAACCTGTGGGAGTGGGCTTGCCCGCGATGGCGTCAGACCAGTCAAAACTGCGCGGTAAGTGAACACCCGAATCGAAACGCGCCACGTTTTGGCGCGTCGCTTACAGATAAGCGACTTCACCCAGACCAGGGATCCAAACCACCCCTGACCGCCCGTCACCCGTGCTTGCGGTGACACTCTTTCCCGAGCCTGCGCAGCCCTGTTCCCACAAGTGCTACCGATTTGCTCACACGCAACGGGACAGAGCGCTTGCTGCCATTGATGGCACTTATATCCCCCCACTCTGCGCGGTCATATATAGACACATCCCGACGTCGTTTTCAGGAGTTATTGAATGACCATTCAACTTTAGGCATGGCAATTGCTCTGTCATTACAAAGCCCGTCTCCCACGCGAGAACGATGGCAATAACAAGAGCCTCCGCCTGAGGCCATCACCCGCTTTGTGTGAGGAGATACCGCGATGACGACGTTCAACTCCGGGGCCCAACCCCAGAACCGTGCGCCTCAATCCATCGGCTTTTTGCTGCTGGACAATTTCACGCTTATTTCTCTGGCCTCCGCAGTCGAACCCCTGCGCATGGCCAACCAATTGTCCGGTCGCGAGCTGTATCGCTGGACCACCCTCACCGTCGACGGCGGTCAAGTCTGGGCCAGTGACGGTCTGCAGATCACCCCCGATTGCTCCATGCACAAAGCGCCCCCTCTGGACACCATCATTGTTTGCGGTGGCATCGGCATTCAGCGCACGGTGACCCGCGAACACGTGTCGTGGCTGCAAAGCCAGGCGCGTCAGTCCCGCCGTCTCGGTGCGGTCTGCACCGGCAGCTGGGCCCTGGCCTGCGCCGGCCTGCTGGATGGTTTCGATTGCAGCGTGCACTGGGAATGCCTGGCCTCGATGCAGGAAGCGTTCCCGCGTGTGGCCATGAGCACACGCTTGTTCACCCTCGACCGTAACCGTTTCACCAGTTCCGGCGGCACCGCGCCACTGGACATGATGCTGCACCTGATCAGCCGCGATCACGGCCGTGAACTGTCCGCCGCGATCTCGGAAATGTTCGTCTACGAGCGCATCCGCAACGAACAGGATCACCAGCGCGTGCCGCTCAAGCACATGCTGGGCACCAACCAGCCGAAGCTGCAGGAAATCGTCGCGCTGATGGAAGCCAACCTGGAAGAGCCGATCGACCTCGACGAACTGGCGGTGTATGTCGCTGTTTCGCGTCGTCAGCTGGAGCGCCTGTTCCAGAAGTATCTGCACTGCTCGCCGTCGCGTTACTACCTCAAACTGCGCCTGATCCGTGCCCGGCAGCTGCTCAAGCAAACGCCGATGTCGATCATCGAAGTGGCGTCGGTCTGTGGCTTCGTGTCCACGCCGCACTTCTCCAAGTGCTACCGCGAATACTTCGGCATTCCGCCGCGTGACGAGCGCGTAGGTTCCAACACCACGCAACAGGTTGCAATGATGCCGCTGCCGCAAGCGTTGGTGCTGTCGCCGTTGTCCGGGCCGTTGTCGGCGTTGAGTCAGGCTCGTAATGAGTCGACGTTTGCCAGCGTAAGGCTCTAAACCGAGGCGCCTTCATCGCGAGCAGGCTCGCTCCCACATTGGATCTGTGAACGACGCAGATCCAGTGTGGGAGCGAGCCTGCTCGCGATTGGATCTGTCAGGCGCTACGGCTCTGCTGGTACTCCGCCAACGCCGGTAACAATTGCTTGTCGATCGCCTGGCGCACAGCCGGCAGGATGGTCGCGCTGCTGGTGTACATCTGCTTGACCATGGTGCGCAGCACTATTGCCCGTTCGTCGTTCAATCCTCTCACCGCGCACTCGCAAGCCTGATCGGCGGTGGAGCCGCTCGGTACTTGAAAGCCCAACGATTTCAGCTGGCCCAACAAGTCTTCCTGGTCAATCAAATCGGCGTACATCATGACGCAATCCTTCTTCAGGGAACGGTGTCGTGGTTCGATTCTCATAGGGGGAGGGGGTGGCGGCAAGGGCGATTTGTCGCAATGGCCGCGATACCTATGAACAGGTCGTTTTCGGCTAACTTGCGAAAGGCGAGAGTGGGCACACTGGATTCAGCTGGCTTCACGAAGGTTTGGTCACCCTCGCGCAACGGCTCCTCAACAGTACCCTCCTCAGCTCCGATCTTGTCACGGCTTGATCGGGGTTTTTTTTGCCTGTGAATCAGGAAGGGATGGAGTGTTTGGACTGACGCCTTCGCGGGCAAGCCTCGCTCCTACAGAGGTATACGATCCCCTGTAGGAGCGAGGCTTGCCCGCGATGAACGATGACTCGGTTTAACGCTGTAAAACGAGAATCCGCGACAACAATTCATCCCGATCGACATAGCACCCCTGGAAATGCCGGGCGCCACTGGCGGGGTCGAAGGCGTTGCGGGCGTGGAGGGTGCGGCGGTTGTCGAAGCACCACAGCTCGCCGGGATTGAGCCGTGTCATCACCCGAAACCGCGATTCGCGGGTCATGGCAATAAAGCGGCGATAAGCCCGGTATAGCTTGGGCATGTCCTCGATCGACGCATCAAACGGTCCACGCAGAAAGTTCGCCATGCGGATCTCCGACACCTGCCCCAAGGCATCCAGGGCGATGATCGGCGCCAGGCAGCGGTAGTCGCTGTGGCGGTCCTTGTTGCGAAACTCCACGGGGATTTCACACAAAGCCTTGAATGACTCGGGATCCTCTTCGCGTAACGCGTGGGCGATGGCAAAGCCGTCGACGAAAATACTCTCGCCACCGTCGGCGTCATTGACCAGGCAATGCAAAAATTGCAGCCCCGGTTGCAACTCTCGGGTCGGCAAGTCGCTGTGCAGCGGCAGGTTGAAAGCGGTGTAGGCATTGCTGTCGGCATCGGCCTTGGATTGCACGTTGAACAACACGCCAAAATTGCTCTCGCGGATGAAGGAAATCCGCTGGGCGATCAGCTTCAGCGAACCGGGTTCGGTGGGCACGCCGCGCACTTGAGTCAGGCCGATATCGCGCACCGCCAGCAGCCATTGCAGCAAGGCATCGTTGTCGTTCATCAGCGCCTGGTATTCGAATACCGGCAGCTGCAAGTCGCTTTTCCACAGTTTGGATTTTGGTTTGCCAGCCCGGCGTTCGGCGCGGGATTCATCGTCATAGGCGTGAGCCCGCAGCCAGCCCGGATCGAAGCGGCTGAGATGGCCGTCCTGCCATTGGACACTGAGGCAACCTTCGGCATCGACGTTTGCCGCTGTTGGCATCAGGTCCTCTGCGACGTCGACGATTTCCAGCACTTGCTCGCGGGTCACCGTGTAGACGCATTGCGGGCACGGGCAGTTGTCCCGCAGCCATTGATGATGAAAGGGACTGACCCGACCGTCGGCCCATTTCACTTGAATTCGATCCGCCAGGGTGTGCACGGCGGTCAACGCGCTGATCAACGGGTAGGTACGGAAGTCGGCAAAAGCGGCGGTGTTCAATGGCGATCTCCTTGTTATTTTTTAGGGGGTAATGCGATCACTCGGCCAATGTAGGCGGGGGTTGGCAGGTCGGCTTGCTCGGCGACGATGGCTTGCAGCTTGCCCAGGGTTTGTTCGCTGAACGGTGCGGAGCTTGGCCCGGCGAGGTCGACATGTAGCAGCATTTGCTCGTTGCCCGCCAGTTCCTTGTCATCGCCCACTAGATGCAGGCTGTGATAGAGGTGCAGGCGTTTGCTGTCGTGGCCGATAATTTGGGTGCGCACTTCGACGTCGGCGTCGAGCTTCACTTCGTGCAGGTAATTGAGATGCAGTTCGAGGGTGAACAGCGAATTGCCGCTGGCTTCGCGGTTGTTGCTGTCCATGCCCAGCCGATCCATCAGCGCGTCGGTGGCGTAGCTGAAAATCAGCAGGTAGAAGGCATCGCGCAGGTGGCCGTTGTAGTCGACCCAGTCGGGGATGATTCTGGTTTGGTAGGTGGTCAGTGCGGGCATGTCGTCACATCCGGAAGTGGTTGAAACCTGTGAGCGAGGCTTGCCCGCGAAGGCGTTATTCCTGCCGCAAGAGATCCGTCGGATGTACCGGCCTCTTCGCGGGCAAGCCTCGCTCCTACAGGTAGTGGTGGGGTTTAGTCGGCGAAGGCCATCCCATGCTTCTCTTTGGTGGTCTTCACCGCTTCAAGCACCGCCAGCAAGCAATCATCACGATAGCGCTCCAGCGCGGAAATGCTGTGCTTGCCCAGCTGATCACTGGTCCCGTCCACCACGTCATCGATCAACTTGTCGGTCAGTTCCGGGGCTGGCAGGTATGTCCACGGCAACTGCAACGCCGGGCCGAATTGCGCCATGAAGTGCCGCATCCCCGCATCGCCACCCGCCAGGGTGTAGGTCAGGAACGTGCCCATGAACGACCAGCGCAAACCCGCGCCAAAGCGGATCGCATCGTCAATCTCGCCAGTGGTCGCCACGCCGTCGTTGACCAGGTGCAGCGCTTCACGCCAAAGCGCTTCGAGCAAACGGTCGGCGATAAACCCCGGCACTTCTTTACGCACATGCAGCGGACGCATCCCCAGGGATTCATACACTTTCATTGCCGCTTGAACCGCTTCAGGCGCCGTATTTTTGCCACCGACCACTTCCACCAGCGGTAGCAGGTAAACCGGGTTGAACGGGTGGCCAACGACGCAGCGTTCCGGGTGGGTCGCGCTCTCGTAAAACTCGCTCGGCAACAGGCCCGAAGTGCTGGAGCCGATCAAGGCATTGGGCTTGGCCGCCGCGCTGATTTTGCTGTGCAGTTCCAGTTTCAGATCGAGGCGTTCCGGGGCGCTTTCCTGAATGAAATCCGCGTCGCGAACGCACTCTTCAATTGTCGCGACGAAGCGCAGCCGATCCTGCGAGGCGCCAGGCGCCAGGCCTTGTTGCTCCAGCGCATCCCAGGCATTGGCGACGCGTTTGCGCAACGCGGCTTCGGCACCGGGCGCCGGGTCCCAGGCGACAACGTCGAGGCCGTGGGCGAGGGCGCGAGATACCCAGCCGCTGCCGATGACACCGCTGCCTAACGCTGCGAAGGTTTTGATTTCGGTGATAAAGCTCATGGCGATTTCCTGAATTTGGCTCGGAAAAACTGTGGGAGCGAGCCTGCTCGCGATGGCGTCGGTACATCCGATGCATCATCTGCGGCAGGAATACCGCCATCGCGAGCAGGCTCGCTCCCACAGGGGGAAGGTGTCGTTCGGGTCAGCCGCGCTTGGTCAGGCCCATTTTTGCCCGGCCTTCTGCCGGGGTCAGGACACGGGCGCCGAGGCGGATGAGGATTTCCGAGGCGCGTTCAACCAGCTGGCCATTCGTCGCCAGCACGCCCTTGTCCAGCCAGATGTTGTCTTCCAGACCGACCCGCACGTTGCCGCCGAGCAGCACCGCTTGCGCCGCCATCGGCATTTGCATGCGACCGATGCCGAAGCCGGCCCACACCGCATTCGCGGGCAGGTTGTCGACCATGGCTTTCATGGTGGTGGTGTCGGCCGGTGCGCCCCACGGGATGCCCAGGCACAGTTGGAACAGCGGGTCGTCGAGCAGGCCTTCCTTGATCAGCTGTTTGGCGAACCACAGGTGACCGGTGTCGAAGATTTCCAGCTCGGCCTTCACACCCAGCTCTTGAATGCGTTTGGCGCCAGCCCGCAGCTGCGCCGGGGTGGACACGTAAATGGTGTCGCCGTCGCCGAAGTTCAGGGTGCCGCAATCGAGGGTGCAGATTTCCGGCAGCAGTGCTTCAACGTGGGCCAGACGGGTCAGCGGGCCGACCAGATCGGTGTTCGGACCGAACTCCATCGGGTTCTCGCCCGCGCCGATTTCCAGGTCACCGCCCATGCCGGCGGTGAGGTTGACGATGATGTCGACATCGGCCTCGCGGATGCGCTCCATTACTTCGCGGTACAGCGCCACGTCACGGCTGAACTTGCCGGTTTCAGGGTTGCGCACGTGGCAGTGAACAACCGTGGCGCCCGCTTTTGCGGCTTCTACCGCGGCGGCAGCGATTTGTTTCGGGGTGACTGGCACATGTGGGCTCTTGCTGGTCGTGTCGCCAGCACCGGTAAGTGCGCAGGTGATGATGACGTCGTGGTTCATGAGGCGATTTCCTTGCAGGCGTGATGGTTCCGTTCGCAGCCCGGTCGGGCTGCGAGTCGGTGGTTCAATCGGGGTTTATTTGCTGGTCAGTTTCAGATTTTCAGCAGCCGGTTTGCCATCGAAGGTGGTCACGCCTTCGAGCCAGCGTTGCTTGTCTTGCGGGTGATCGTTGAGCCATTGCTTGGCCGATTCGAAGGCGTCCTTGTGATCGAGCAGCGGCTGCATCATCCGGCTCTCGTCTTCGGCGGTGTAGGTCAGGTTGCTCAGCAACTTGCCAATATTCGGGCATTGCTGCGCGTAGTTCGGCGAGGTGACGGTCCAGACCGTGGCCATGCCTTCGTTCGGGCCGAGCGCGTCTTCGCTGCCAGTGAGATAAGTCATCTGCACGTTGACGTTCATCGGGTGCGGCGCCCAGCCGAAGAACACCACGGCCTCTTTGCGGCGCACCGCACGATCCACCGCCGCGAGCATGCCGGCTTCGCTGGACTCGACCAGCTGGAATTTGCCGAGGCCAAACTGGTTCTTGGCGATCATCGCCTTGATCTGGGTGTTGGCGCCCGAGCCTGGCTCGATGCCGTAAATCTTGCCGCCCAGTTCTTTTTCGAACTTGGCGATGTCGGCGAAGGTTTTCAGGCCCTTGTCGGCGAGGTAAGTCGGTACGGCGAGAGTGGCGCGAGCGTCTTTCAGGCTTGGCGCTTCAAGGACTTTGACCTGCTTGCCATCGACAAACGGTGTGATGGTCTGGGTCATCAGCGGGTTCCAGTAGCCCAGGAACAGGTCCAGGCGCTGGTCGCGGATCCCGGCGAAGATGATTTGCTGGGAAGCGCTGGTTTGTTTGGTGTTGTAGCCGAGGCCATCGAGCAGGACCTGGGTCATGGCGCTGGTGGCGATTACGTCGGTCCAGTTCACTACACCCATGCGCACGTTCTGGCAGGAGGCAGGTTCGGCGGCCATGACGCTGGCGCTCAGGAAAGCGGTACCGCTGAGTGCAAGAACACAGCTGCTGATCAGTCGTTTCATCTCAGGTTTCCTCGGCAGTTCGTTATTGTGGGTCCGGTCGTCTTCGTGCGCCGGTGATGCCCAAGTTACGCAGCTTGAGGCCCGTCAAAGCGCACTACGGCGACCAGCTCTTGCACTGCAGCGACCTGTCCCCTTGAATGCCGTCGGCAAGTGGCGTATCAACGTCCACACGCTCCCGTCCTCTCGCTACCTGCCATCGAGTGCGCTCCATGTCCCAGGATTTCTACTTCATGTTGATGCCGGGTTTCTCGGCCATCGGCTTTATCTCGGCCATCGAGCCGCTGCGGGTCGCCAATCGCTTTCGCGGCGAGTTGTATCGCTGGCATGTGCTGAGCGCGGACGGCGGGGCGGTGCTGGCCAGCAACGGCATGTCGGTCAACGCCGATGCGGCACTGGAACCGCTGAAGAAAGGTGCAACCCTGCTGGTAGTCGCCGGTTTCGAACCGCTGAAGTTTGCCACGCCGGCGCTGGAACACTGGCTGCGTCGGCTGGACAACGAAGGAGTGACCCTCGGCGCCATCGACACCGGCAGCTTCGTCCTCGCCGAAGCCGGCCTGCTCGACGGCCATCGCCTGACCCTGCACTGGGAAGCCATCGACGCGTTCAAGGAGTCTTATCCACAGCTCAGCGTTACCCAGGAGCTGTTCGAAATCGACCGCCGCCGTATCACGTCTGCGGGCGGCACGGCATCCATCGACCTGATGCTCGACCTCATCGCCCAGGCCCACGGCCCGGAACTGGCGATCCAGGTCAGCGAACAATTCGTGCTCGGCCGCATCCGCCCACGCAAAGACCACCAACGCATGGAAGTCGCCACGCGGTATGGCATCAGCAACAAGAAACTCGTTCACGTGATTGGCGAGATGGAACAACACAGCGAACCGCCGCTGAGCACGCTGGAACTGGCGGAATCGATCAAGGTGACACGGCGGCAGCTGGAGCGCTTGTTTCGCTTGCACCTGAACGACACGCCGAGCAATTTCTACCTGCGATTACGGCTGGAAAAGGCCCGGCAGTTGCTGCGGCAGACCGACATGAGCGTGCTGGAAGTGAGCATTGCGTGCGGGTTTGAATCGCCGTCGTATTTCACCCGGAGCTATCGGGCACGGTTTGAACGGTGTCCAAGGGAAGATCGGCGTACTGCGAAAGCATGAACAGCAGAGAAACCTGTGGGAGCCGGGCTTGCCCGCGATGAGGCCGGCACTTTCAACATTGATGTTGACTGACACACCGCAATCGCGGGCAAGCCCGGCTCCCACAGGTTCTATGTGTTGGCGGTAATTGAGTTACTTCTTCATCAGCGCCGAACACGCTGCCTTGTAAGCCTCATGCTGATATTTGTTCAGCGTCTCCGGCAGTGCAAAGTCAAACTTCTTGCTCTGCGCATTAATCGTCTGCGGCGACAACAACGTGACCTCGCAACTCTCCAGCAACTGAAAAACGCCCTCGATCTTGAACGTGGTCGGCCCACCGGCAAATTCACCTTTCTTGCTGCGTTTCTTGATCGCGATACGGTCGATCGAGTACTCGCGCACAAACGACGCCACCTGAGCGGCAAAGACTTTGACATTCGCGGCTTCATCGTCATCGTCGAGGGCGATTTTCTTGGTGGCTAGAGCGACGTGACTCAGCACCTGACCGTCGAGAGAGGCCACGGCGATGATCGCTTCGCTGCCTTTGATTTCGATGCCGCAGATTTTCAAGAGCATATTTATAAAGACCTGATTAATAGGATTGGTTGGTGAGAATACTCAATTGAACGAGGTGGTACTCGCGATGGTGCTTTGGATGTGTAAGTTGTACAAAGCTTAAGGGGGCGTAGAAGCGAAAATAGTATTTCTGTCGAACTGATCGTATAAATCGGCATACATTTTACCGAGAGTTTTTTCCTTATATTTTTGGCGGTCAAATCGAAGCTTTCGATCAAGAATTTTTCTTGCGTCCGTATCTAGGTGCAGAGCAGTTCCTGGAAGTTGAGGTCCTAGGCCGAATTGCTCTAATAACCCTGGAATGTTGTCTAAAAGTGTTTTGGAATCAATGAACTCTATAGCGTCTTGAGTGAATTTTTTGTAGCTGTCTTTAAGGATGAAAGTAGTTATTGAGTTTCTAGTTTTTTCGCAGGTTGGTGGGTGCCTAAGATTTATCTCAAGATCGTTTTTTATTTTTTCAAAATTACTGATTATATCAAGTATGGTAAGGTTGTCTTTTTTACAGTGGAAATTTATAGTTTCATCATCGAAGAATGGGTGGAGGTGCGGGTGCGTCTTGAAGTCGGAGTCTTTTTTTAGGGAACTATTGCAAGTATGGCAGCTCGGAATTAAGTTGATCAATGTCAGAGCTAAAAATGGGTACTTTTTTTTAGGGTAGAAGTGATCAAGAGGAGGGCGGTAGCTACCATCTTCTGCTACAACGGTATGTGTATAGTTATAGTGGCAATACGGGCAAGTCTTTGATGTGGAAAGACCGCAAAGCTGATAAGCATCCCAAGATACGGTCTTTGTAATAAAGTTATGATAGTCAAATATTGCTTCAAAATCTAAATTCAATAGGAGTAATTCAGCCGAACTTAAGTATTTTCGTTGTTTTTTTATTTTTTCTATGGCGTGTATTAAACTGTTTTGTTTGTCGGATATTAAGTATGGTTTTAGCCATTTTACAAGATTTTTTGAGTGTTTTGATTTCGCTATGGGGCCCTTGTGGTTTAAGAATTTATCAATCTTGTTTTCCAGGTAGGTGTTGTGAGCTGCTTTTGCTTTTTCCCAAGTGTGAGATATATTAATTATCATATCGCGCCTCAGATTTAATTGTGCGCTCAATTTCATTTTTTATGATCGGGTCGTCGATCATGGAAATGATGTAATGGTCTTTTTCAGTTAGCGGAATTTTGTTTATTTTGTGTATCGTGTTGTTTATTTCGCGTGTTGCGAACTCTCCAATCGTTCTTGAGCTGAATGATCGATTTAGTATTGATTGCAGGGGGGCTGCAAACGATGGATATAGAGATGCATACTCGCTTCTGTCCATTGCGCAAACGAACTCCCTAGGCATATCTGTCGCTAGAATTGGAGAGTGGGTGGCTATTATCAGTTGCAAATTTTTTATTTTCAGCTCTTGTTTGCAGCGCATCAGAAACGAATTCAGTTGAAGTATGTATCGGCGTTGCCAGTCCAGATGTAAAAAAGCATCGCCTTCGTCGATAAGCAATAAAATATTAGTTATGTTTGATCTTTCAGAGAGTTCTATAAGTGCTTCATAAATGGCAATTGTTTGTCTCATGATCGCCCATTGGCCTGAACTGACTTCTGGGAATCCGACATCAAATAGAACCAGTCCGGGGTTGCCTTCGAAGTAGGATCTCTCATCTGGTGATGTCAAGGTGCGTGAAAAAGTATATTTGTTTGTACGACTCTTGGTAAGTATTTCATCCGTAACAATTCTAAGGGCGCCTGATGCTTGAGCTAGAAATGGTTCAAGTTGTCGAAATGTTACTTTTGCAGGAACGAATAGAGCAGTTTCGAGGAAGCATCTTGCAAACTCAATGATTGTAGCTGTGGAGACACTTCTTAAGCTAATCATATGGTTTATAGTGGCAAAGCAAATAAAAGTGCGTGTCGCATCTATTTTTTCAGTTGCTGATAAATGGTTTAGTATGATGTCTGAAAGTTTTGAAACCTGTTCAAGGTAAGATTCATTTATACGGTCATGGTCTTCTTGGCTTGATTCAATATCTGAAAATGTGACCAGCTTTCTCCGTAGTAGTCGTGCCTGTTCGAAATCAAACAGGTTGTTGGTTTTTGATGCGCTTGATGACTTTTTGCTAATAAGGTTTTCCGCTAGGTAGTTACCTATTTTTTTATAATCGACGGTAAGGGTGGCTGTAAGTTCTAGATTTAGGCCGAAAGCGGAAAGAACCTCCTTATGTTGCTCAATTTTAAGCATGTTTTTTATTTGACGCTTGGAAGCGTCGATGAAATTATTGTTACTGCGAAGCTTTGGTCTATTTTGAGCAGGGGTGTAATAAATGACTCCCCATGACATTAATTGGGTTGGGCTTTGCCGGAAGCTTCCTTCAAAGTGCAGTTGGCAGTTATCCTTTAGCGGGTCTTTTCTGCTGGTGTTGAATGCGTTGATTATGCTCTTAAGTGTGACGGTTTTTCCTGAGCCATTCTTTCCAATCAATAATGATACGGAGTCAATATCAAATATGTTGGGGGAGTGATTTCTCAGTACGATATTGTATTCGTCCGTTTGAATTCTATTTAACATCGAGGGCTATCCTTTGCGTGTGCGTTATCAATAAAAATCACTCTGTTTCTATCGACTCCAAAAACTCCGACCGCTCATCACTCATCCGCGCCACGCAATCATTCTGTGCAATCGTAAACGCCTTGCTACCACTGGTCGCCGGAAACGCCTCAACCGCGCAATCCGCATCCCGGGTCTTCAGCCACTGCTGTTGCGCAGCCTTGAGCTTGGCGGTGATGTCGGTCAGTTGCGCCGGGTTCTTGCCGTAGGCCGTTTGCATGCGCTCGTTCAGGCTTTGGTAGTTGTCTTTGAGCAGGTCTTCGGCGGTGGTTCTGCTGTAGGCGGAGCATTCCAGGGTCTGGACGTCGTTTTCGACTTTGTCGCAGGGGTTGTCGTCGGCCTCTTCAGCCGCGTGTACGCCGGTCGCTATCAGTGCCAAAGCCAGGAAGATCGTTCTCATTGCGACGCAGCCCCTATTTTTCAGTGCCTATTCAGTAATGCAGCGAATTCTGGCCCAAGCAGAGGCCCTTGAACAGGTGGGCGATTGCGTCCATCAACGACCCTTTGTCGCGGATTGACGCTTTCGGCAAACCCCCTGTCGTTTTTGCACCCGGCTACCCCGTCCCTCAGGCATATGCTGGCCCCAAAGCGCCGGCACACGATTCGGCGCATGAATCGCCAATAGGGGACAGCCTGATGAGCCCAGCCGAATTGCACGCCGACAGCATCGTTATCGACGGGCTGATTATTGCCAAGTGGAACCGTGAGCTGTTCGAAGACATGCGCAAGGGCGGTCTGACTGCGGCCAACTGCACCGTTTCGGTGTGGGAGGGCTTCCAGGCCACCGTCAACAACATCGCCGCCAGCCAGAAGCTGATCCGCGAGAACAGCGACCTGGTGATTCCGGTTCGCACCACCGCCGATATCCGCAAGGCCAAGGAGCAGGGCAAGACCGGCATCCTCTTCGGCTTCCAGAATGCTCACGCCTTTGAAGACCAGATAGGCTATGTCGAGGTGTTCAAGCAGCTGGGCGTCGGTATCGTGCAGATGTGCTACAACACCCAGAATCTGGTGGGTACCGGCTGCTACGAGCGTGATGGCGGCCTGTCGGGTTTCGGTCGTGAGATCGTCGCCGAGATGAACCGTGTCGGCGTCATGTGCGACCTGTCCCACGTCGGTTCGAAGACTTCCGAAGAAGTCATCCTCGAATCCAAGAAGCCGGTTTGCTACTCCCACTGCCTGCCGTCGGGTCTGAAAATTCACCCGCGCAACAAATCCGATGAAGAGCTGAAGTTCATCGCCGATCACGGCGGTTTCGTCGGCGTGACCATGTTTGCGCCATTCCTGGCCAAGGGCATCGATTCGACCATCGACGATTACGCCGAAGCCATCGAATACACCATGAACATCGTTGGCGAAGACGCCATCGGCATCGGCACCGACTTCACCCAGGGCCATGGCCAGGACTTCTTCGAATACCTGACCCATGACAAGGGCTACGCCCGCCGCCTGACCAGCTTCGGCAAGATCATCAACCCGCTGGGCATCCGCACCGTCGGCGAGTTCCCGAACCTGACCGAAACCCTGCTCAAGCGCGGCCACTCCGAGCGCGTGGTCCGCAAGATCATGGGCGAGAACTGGGTCAACGTCCTCAAGGACGTCTGGGGCGAATAAAACCCCTTAAAACAACGATTCCTGTAGCAGCTGCCGAGGCACGAGGCTGCGTTGCGGTCCGCAGGACCGCCCTCGGGGGCCGCTTCGCAGCCCAACGCAGCCTCGCAGGCTCGACAGCTGCTACGGCTACCTATCGCCTCAACATTATGAATTCCGGAGTTTTAAGCATGGCCAAGATCGCCCCGCAATTGCCAATCGAAGTCGACAGCGAAACCGGTGTCTGGACCTCCGACGCCCTGCCAATGCTGTACGTGCCGCGTCATTTCTTCGTCAACAACCACATGGGCATCGAGGAAGTGCTGGGTGCCGAAGCCTACGCCGAGATCCTCTACAAGGCTGGCTACAAATCCGCCTGGCACTGGTGTGAAAAAGAAGCTGAATGCCACGGCCTGGAAGGCGTTGCGGTATTTGAGCACTACATGAAGCGCCTGTCGCAGCGCGGCTGGGGCCTGTTCAAGATTCAGGACATCGACCTCGACAAAGGCACCGCCAGCGTCAAGCTCGAACACTCGGCGTTCGTCTACGTGTACGGCAAGGTCGGGCGTAAGGTCGACTACATGTTCACGGGCTGGTTTGCCGGTGCCATGGACCAGATTCTGCAAGCTCGCGGCAGCAAGATCCGCACCGTTGCCGAACAGGTTTACGGTGGCTCCGAAGAAGGCCACGACGACGGTTTGTTCACCGTCAAGCCGTTGTAAGTCGAGGAACCCGCCATGGCTTTCGAAGCAATGTTCCAGCCGATCCAGATCGGCAAACTGACCATCCGCAACCGTGTGCTTAGCACCGCGCACGCCGAGGTCTATGCCACCGACGGCGGCATGACCACCGACCGGTACGTCAAGTATTACGAAGAGAAAGCCAAGGGCGGGATCGGCCTGGCGATTTGCGGCGGTTCCTCCAGCGTGGCCATCGACAGCCCGCAAGGCTGGTGGAAGTCGGTCAACCTGGCCGACGACCGGATCATTCCGCACTTCCAGAACCTGGCGGATGCCATGCACAAGCATGGCGCCAAGATCATGATCCAGATTACTCACATGGGCCGACGCTCGCGTTGGGACGGCGAGCATTGGCCAACCCTGCTGTCGCCGTCGGGCATCCGTGAACCGGTACACCGTGCGACCTGCAAAACCATCGAGCCGGAAGAAATCTGGCGGGTAATCGGCAACTACGCCACTGCGGCTGGCCGCGCCAAGGCCGGTGGCCTGGACGGCGTCGAACTGTCGGCCGTGCACCAGCACATGATCGACCAGTTCTGGAGCCCACGGGTCAACAAACGTACCGACGAATGGGGCGGCAGCTTCGAAAATCGCATGCGTTTTGGCCTGGAGGTGATCAAGGCTGTGCGGGCTGAAGTTGGTCCGGACTTCTGCGTCGGCATCCGTCTGTGCGGTGATGAATTCCACCCGGACGGCTTGTCCCACGAGGACATGAAGCAGATCGCCAAGTACTACGACGACACCGGCATGATCGACTTCATCGGCGTGGTGGGTTCGGGGTGCGACACCCACAACACCCTGGCCAACGTTATCCCCAACATGAGTTATCCACCGGAGCCGTTCCTGCATTTGGCCGCCGGTATCAAAGAAGTGGTCAAGGCCCCTGTTTTGCACGCGCAGAACATCAAGGACCCGAACCAGGCGACCCGCATTCTGGAAGGCGGCTACGTGGATATGGTCGGCATGACCCGCGCCCACATCGCCGACCCGCACCTGATCGCCAAGATCAAGATGGGTCAGGTTGACCAGATCAAGCAATGCGTCGGCGCCAACTACTGCATCGACCGTCAGTATCAAGGCCTGGACGTGCTGTGCATCCAGAACGCCGCGACGTCCCGTGAATACATGGGCGTGCCGCACATCATCGAGAAATCGACTGGTGTGAAGCGCAAAGTTGTGGTGGTCGGTGCCGGCCCCGCCGGGATGGAAGCCGCTCGCGTGTCGGCCGAACGTGGCCACGACGTGACCCTGTTCGAGAAGAAAGAATTCATCGGCGGGCAGATCACCACCGCTTCGAAAGCCCCGCAGCGGGACCAGATTGCCGGTATCACGCGCTGGTTCCAGCTGGAACTGGCGCGTCTGAAAGTCGACCTGCGCCTGGGCGTGGCGGCGGATGCAGCGACCATTCTCGACCTGCGTCCGGACGTAGTGGTACTCGCGGTCGGCGGTCATCCGTTTCTGGAGCAGAACGAACACTGGGGCGCGGCTGAAGGCCTGGTGGTCAGCAGCTGGGACATCCTCGACGGCAAGGTCGCTCCGGGCAAGAACGTGCTGGTCTACGACACCATTTGCGAGTTCACCGGGATGTCGACCGCCGACTTCCTCGCCGACAAGGGCAGCCAGGTCGAGATTGTCACCGACGACATTAAACCGGGCGTAGCGATTGGCGGCACCTCGTTCCCGACGTACTACCGCAGCATGTACCCCAAAGAAGTGATCATGACCGGCGACATGATGCTGGAGAAGGTCTACCGCGAAGGCGACAAGCTGGTGGCGGTGCTGGAGAACGAATACACCGGCGCCAAAGAGGAGCGGGTGGTGGACCAGGTGGTCGTCGAAAACGGCGTGCGTCCGGACGAAGAAATCTACTACGCCCTGAAGGAAGGCTCGCGCAACAAAGGCCAGATGGACATCGAAGCCCTGTTCGCGATCAAGCCACAACCTTCGCTGAGCCAGGCGGGCGACGGCTACTTGCTGTTCCGCATCGGCGACTGCGTGGCGCAGCGCAACACCCACGCGGCGATCTACGACGCCCTGCGGTTGTGCAAGGATTTCTAAGAGCTTGTGGATAACCCTTGTAGGAGCGAGGCTTGCCCGCGAAGGCGTCCTGACATTCAACATTGATGTCGGCTGATCCATCGCCTTCGCGGGCAAGCCTCGCTCCTACAGGGAATCGAGCAAGGCATCCAGGTAGTTTGGCCTGCAAGACCCCGAGGTCTTTGGGAGCTCCACCATGTTGAACACCCTTCTTCCAATCCTGTTGTTCGCTGCCCTGGGCCTCGCTGCCCTCGGCGCGTTGCGGCGGGTGGCTATGTGGCGTCGAGGCCGGGCGTCGAAAGTCGACCTGATCGGCGGCCTGTTCGCCATGCCCAAGCGCTACATGGTCGATTTGCACCACGTCGTGGCGCGGGACAAATACATCGCCAACACCCACGTGGCCACGGCCGGTGGCGCAGTGGCGTCTATCGTGCTGGCGATTCTGGTTCACGGGTTTGGCCTGCATAACCGCATTCTCGGTTACGCGCTGTTGTTGATGACCGTGGTGATGTTCGTCGGTGCGATCTTTGTGTACCTGCGTCGTCGCAACCCACCGGCTCGCCTGTCCAAAGGGTCGTGGATGCGCCTGCCGAAAAGCCTGTTGGCGTTCTCCGCGAGTTTCTTCCTGTTGACCCTGCCAGTCGCCGGCATCCTTCCGGAAAACTTCGGTGGCTGGGTAGTGGCGGCGATCCTCTTCGTCGGTGTGCTGTGGGGCGTCAGCGAACTGTTCTTCGGCATGACCTGGGGCGGGCCAATGAAGCATGCCTTCGCCGGTGCCCTGCACCTGGCCTGGCACCGTCGCGCCGAGCGTTTTGGCGGTGGCCGTTCCACCGGTTTGAAACCGCTGGACTTGAACGATCCAAACGCGCCACTGGGCGTGGAAAAACCCAAGGATTTCACCTGGAACCAACTGCTCGGCTTCGACGCCTGCGTGCAGTGTGGTAAATGCGAAGCTGCGTGCCCGGCGTTCGCCGCCGGTCAGCCGTTGAACCCGAAAAAACTGATTCAAGACATGGTCGTCGGCCTCGCCGGTGGCACCGACGCCAAATTCGCCGGCAGCCCGTATCCGGGTAAAGCCATCGGCGAACACGCCGGGAATCCGCATCAACCGATCGTCAACGGTCTGGTCGACGCTGAAACCTTGTGGTCCTGCACTACCTGCCGTGCCTGCGTCGAGGAATGCCCGATGATGATCGAGCACGTTGACGCCATCGTCGACATGCGCCGCCATCTGACCCTGGAAAAAGGCGCAACACCGAACAAGGGCGCCGAAGTCCTGGAAAACCTGATCGCCACCGACAACCCAGGCGGCTTCGCGCCGGGCGGGCGGATGAACTGGGCGGCGGACTTGAACCTCAATCTGATGAGCGAGAAGAAGTCGGTCGACGTGCTGTTCTGGGTTGGCGACGGCGCCTTCGACATGCGCAACCAGCGCACCCTGCGCGCCTTCGTCAAAGTGCTGAAAGCGGCCAAGGTCGACTTCGCCGTGCTGGGCCTTGAAGAACGCGACAGCGGTGACGTAGCCCGACGTCTGGGCGACGAAGCGACCTTCCAGCTGTTGGCCAAACGCAACATCCAGACCCTGGCGAAATACAGCTTCAACCGCATCGTCACCTGCGATCCGCACAGCTTCCACGTGCTGAAAAACGAATACGGTGCCTTCGACGGCAACTACCTCGTGCAGCACCACAGCACCTACATGGCCGAAATCATCGGCGCTGGCGCCCTGAACCTCGGCCAGCACAAAGGCAGCAGCGTGACTTATCACGACCCGTGCTACCTCGGCCGCTACAACGGCGAATACGAGGCGCCGCGTGAAGTGCTGCGTGCCCTCGGAATCGAGATCAAGGAAATGCAACGCTCCGGTTTCCGCTCGCGCTGCTGCGGCGGTGGCGGCGGTGCGCCGATCACCGACATTCCGGGCAAGCAGCGGATCCCTGACATGCGCATGGAAGACATCCGCGAAACCGGCGCCGAACTGGTGGCCGTGGGTTGTCCACAATGCACCGCGATGCTTGAAGGCGTGGTCGAACCGCGTCCGCTGATCAAGGACATCGCCGAACTGGTGGCGGACGCGTTGCTCGAAGACGCTGCCCCGAGCAAGCCGACGAAACCGGCCCAACGTGAACCTGCGGAGGCCCACTGATGAGCGACATTATCCGCCGCGACCCACGCGCCGAATGGATCGCCCGCAACCGCCTGCACCCGCTGCACGCGGCCATGCAGCCGGCGCAACACAGTTGGATGGGGCCTAATGGCGTCATCCGCAAGAATCCCCATGGCATCGGTTTTATCGGCCCCAATGGCATCAAACGGATCGACCGCAGCGGCGCTCAACAGGGCGGGGCGAGCAAACGCTCGGCCGCGGTTGAAGTGCAACTGCCGTTGCACCAAGTGCCTGCACCTGCGTTTTACATCAGCGTGGTGCCAGACATGGTCGGCGGCCGCTTGAGCAGCCACGACCGCGATTTGCTAGGCCTGGCCCATCAATTGGCCGGCAACGACGGCGCGGTACTGGTCGTGGTCTTCGGCGAACACAAGGAAAACGCCTTCGCCACCGCAGGCGTCGATCGCTTGCTGGTGCTGGATGGCGACGAATTCAGCGGTTATGCACCGGAGCAAAGGGTCCAGGGCCTGCGGGCTGTGGATAACCAGTTCAACCCGCGTCATTGGCTGCTGCCCGATAGCCGCAGCGGTGGTGGTGAACTGGGTCGTCGCTTTGCCGCTGCGCTGGGCGAACGCCCGGCCACGAGGGTCTGGCAGGTCAAGGATGAGGAATGCATCGGCCGCGCCGGCGCCGGGTTACAAGACCTTGCGCGCCCGGTTGCCCGGTTGATTCTGGCCGCCGTCGAATGCGCCGAACCGGTCAGCGAAACCCGGCACGAAGCCTTGCTGGTGGAGTTATCCACAGCCGTCGCACGCAGCTTGTCGCGGATCGAGGATCTGGGCGCCGTGGCAGTGGATCCGGCGGCGATTCCGATGGCCGAGGCCGAGTTCATCTTCTCCGGCGGCAACGGCGTCAAGGACTGGGGACTTTTCCACAGGGCCGCCGAAGCCCTCGGCGCCACCGAAGGCGCATCTCGTGTGGCAGTGGACGATGGTTTCATGGCCCGCGACCGTCAGGTTGGCGCGTCCGGCACCTGGGTCACCGCGCGGGTTTACGTGGCGGTGGGGATTTCCGGGGCGATCCAGCACCTGCAAGGCATCGGTGCCTGCGACAAGGTGGTGGCGATCAACCTCGACCCTGGCTGCGACATGATCAAACGGGCCGACCTGTCGGTGATCGGCGAAAGCGCCGAGATTCTTCAAGCCTTGATCGCAGCGGTAGAGGCTTACCGCAACGAAGCCAAGCGCGATGCGGCTTAAGGAAAGGAAAGGGTTATGAGCACGAAAATCATCAGCCTGGTGTCCATCGGCGCCCACCCGACCTCCGGCCGGCCACGTCGTGCGGAGCAGGATGCGCGCGCGGTGGAACTGGGTCTGCAACTGGCTGGGGATAACCTGCAAGTGCTGCATGCCGGCGACGTCGCGGAACCGGCGCTGCGCGCGTATCTGGGCATGGGCCTGGAGCAATTGCATGTGCTGGAGCAGCCCGAAGGTGCCGATGCATTGCCGGCATTGACTGCGTATTTGCGTGACACCGGAGCTCAGGTGGTGCTGACCGGCAGCCAGGCGGAAACCGGTGAGGGCTCGGGCATGTTGCCGTTCCTGCTGGCGGAAAACCTCGGCTGGCCGCTGGTGGTCGGGCTGGCTCAGGTGGAATCCATCGATGGCAGTTCGGCGCTGGTTTTGCAAGCTTTGCCCCGTGGTCAGCGTCGGCGTTTGAAGGTTCGTCTGCCGTTTCTTGCCACTGTGGATAACGCGGCACCGAAGCCTCGGCAGAGCGCCTATGGCCCGGCGCGGCGTGGGGTACTGCAGGCGGATGAAGTCGAAGTGATCGACGATGAATTGCTGGCCGTCGCCACGTTGCAACCAGCCAAGCCACGGCCTAAACGCTTGAAGGTAATCAAGGCCAAGAGCGGTGCGGACCGGATGAAAGCGGCAACGGCCAAGGCCAGTGGCGGCGGTGGGCAGGTGCTCAAGGGGTTGAGCGCCGAGGCGGGGGCTGAGGCGATTCTCAATTTGCTGATCGAAGAAGGCGTGGTCCGCTAACCGAAAATCAGCGCAGAACTAATAATGTGGGAGCGAGCCTGCTCCGGGCGGCGTTCCGACGATAGCGGTGGTTCAGCCGCCTGGGATGTTGACTGACTCACCGCTATCGTCGGAACGCCGCCCGGAGCCGGCTCGCTCCCACAGGGGGAAAAATGGCAGTTGAATTTCGTTCGGCAGTGCGCGCGGATGCGCGTGAGATTGCGCGTCTGTTTCAAATCACATCGGAGGGTGCTGCCGATTACATCTGGAGCCAACTGGCACAGCCCGGTCAGGATCTGCTGGACGTAGGTGCCATTCGTTACGCCCGTGACGACGTGGATTTTTCCTACCAGAACTGCCTGATTGCCGAGTCCGATGGCAACGTCATCGGCATGCTGCACAGCTACGTGATGCGTCACGATCCGCTGGCAGAGCCGACGACCGATCCGGTCCTGGCGCCTTACGCGAAGATGGAAATCCCCGACACCCTCTACATCTCCAGCCTGGCGCTGCACGAGGGTTGGCGGAACCTGGGCCTGGGCAAGCAATTCCTCGCCTACGCCTACGACCGTGCCAACCAGCTCGGGCTCAATGGCTTGAGCCTGATCGACTACGCCGCCAACACCGGCGCCCGTCGGTTTTACGAGCGCCATGGCTTTCGTATCGTCGACACCTGCCAGATCACACCCCATCCGATGATTCGGGTCACGGGCGAGGCCTACCTGATGTATCGGCCCTAGTGAGCTACATTTCACTATGAGTTGCCCAACGCGGCAGCAGCGCTAATTCATAAAACTCGTTTTCAACAATGGGTTGACCATGAACGCGGTCAGTCGCCGTGATACATGTCTGATCGGTGCCGTGATGGTGCTTCTGAGTGTGTCCACGGGTTCGACGGCGGGTTCCAGCCAAGAAGAACCAGATTTTTACCAATGGCTAGCGTCGAAACAGGGACAAACAGCCTCCCTGGCGCAGATGCAGCAGCAGTGCGACAAGGTGGCGGCTGCTGATGAAAACCTCAATTGTTCAGTGTCCGTGTTCGCCCGAATCTTCGAGACCAAAGCCGCCAACCAACTTCCCGACTACTATCTGGCGATCAATCGTCGTCATGCCCGGGCAATCGCGATCGACCCCGAACTCAACGTGTTGTTTTCCATGTTCGGCAGCCAGTCGATCGCGACTTTGCGCACGGTCGCGGATTTTTCCGTGGAGAGAACGAAGCGTCACGAAGTCCTGGCGATTTACCCTTACGCCAGTGACGAGTACGTGATTGACGAGGTGCTGCCCTATATCGATGTCACAGCGGCCAATGGCTTTTCGTCACGCTTCATTCTGGACACCGGAGCGCCTCAAACCCGGGTCAACGCCGACACTGCGAAGCGGATGGGGATCAAGCTGTTAACCGACTCTCACTATGGCTACAGCACGTTTTACGGTGAACGTGACCTGTCGGCCAAACTCGGGATCCTCAAGTCGTTAAAGATCGGCGCCAGTGAATTCAGGAATGTGCTGGTGTTTGTCAGTGACCGGGACAACCTGTTGGGGCTGGACCTGATCGGTAAGTTGGGGCGCCTGAAAATAACGAAGAACACCCTGGAACTTAATGCCCAACCTCCCGCCCGATGTGATTCACAGATCACGTATACGCGCATGGACATCAATCAACGATTGACCATTGCCGCACGGCTGGATCGTCGGGCAACCCTGGGGATTATCGACACCGGCAACGTTGATTACTTGACGTCCGCCTTGCCGGGCAGCTCACCCGTTCACGTCGCCGCCAAGCCCCACTCCCAAACCTTCCAGGGCGAGTTGAATCTGTCAGGGCATACCGCAACGGTCACTTATAAACACTACCCGAGCTTTACGATTCCGCCGTCGTTGTTGGCGGGGCGGTACGTGCCTTCGATTCTGTTCGGGTGGCGCGCATTCGATGACTTTGAGCTCAATCTGGACATCGACTCTGGCCGATCGTGTTTCAACAGGCTCTGATCAGTTTTACCCACAATCCCTGTTAGCGCTTCTGTGGATAACATGTTCACCCCTCGCTACACCCCATACAAACCAAGCCCTGCAACCCTTCGTACAAAAAACAACCAGGCTAACTCACGGTTTTTTCGAGCTTTTTCCAGAGGATAACTTTGCCCGCGCGCCAATACTTGCCCCCAATCTCTGTTAGCGCATCTGTGGATAAGATGTTCGCTGTCCTCTACAGGCTATATAAACCGGGCTTATCCGATGGGTGATTAAAAAACGATCAAATCAACGGTTTTGGATGGTAAACCGCTCGCAAACCCTGATTTTTCGCGGTTTTCGAGGGTTTTCCACAGATTCGTGAAAGTTGCCCCCAAAGTCTGTTGGCGCTTCTGTGGATAAGGTGTTCGCCATCCGCTGCAAGCCACGTGGAACGTGCCTCACAAGCTGTAGATCAAAAAACAACCAATCGTTGTTCAAAACCCTGCTTCTGGATAAGTCACGGTTTTTATTCACTTTATGAAGAGAAATTTTCGAGCAATCCCCACTTGTCCCCAATAGCTGTGGGTGGAGGTGTGGATAAGTTGTTTGCGGAAGGCTGGGAGCCACGTTGCGCATAGGCCTGAACGTAATAGATCATATTTCGTACAGTTCTAAGATGAGAGGAGTTTTGCAGTAAGGGATGCGGTGTCTTGGAGAACGCAATCGCGGGCAAGCCCGCTCCCACAGTGATTGGGGTGTTCACAAGTTGTGTGTACGCCGCCGATCCTTGTGGGAGCGGGCTTGCCCGCGATGCTTTTGCTGTTAGCCCTGAACCGGCACGCCTTTAAGGTACGGCGCAGGTTCCGCGCCCAGGTTGTTCAGCAGACGCTCGCTGTACCAATCCACAAAGTTCACCACACCAAACTCATAGGTCTTGGAGTAAGGCCCTGGCTGGTACGCCGTGGAGTTGATGCCGCGCTGGTTTTCTTCGGCCAGGCGACGGTCCTGGTCGTTGGTCGCATCCCAGACCTGACGCATGCGGTCCACGTCGTAGTCCACACCTTCAACCGCGTCTTTGTGCACGATCCACTTGGTGGTGACCATGGTTTCCTGAGCGCTGATCGGCCACACCGTGAAGACGATAATGTGGTCGCCCATGCAGTGGTTCCACGAGTGTGGCAGGTGCAGGATGCGCATCGAGCCCAGGTCCGGGTTCTTGATGCGGCCCATGAGTTTGGCGCAGCCCTGTTTGCCGTCGATGGTCATCGACACGGTGCCCTTGAGCAGCGGCATGCGCACGATGCGGTTACGCAGGCCGAAACTTGCGTGGGCGTAAGGAATCTTTTCGGCTTCCCAGGAAGCGGCGGAGGCGGCGACGTGGTCCTTGAAGGCCTGGTCGGCACGCGGGTCGGTGACGTCGTCCCATTCCAGCAGGGTTTTCAACAGTTCCGGGTGCGACGCGTTGCAGTGGTAGCACTCGCGGTTGTTTTCCAGCACCAGTTTCCAGTTGGCCTTTTCCATCAAGGTGGTGGTGATCGCCACCTTGGTGTTCTCCATGTCGTACGGTTCCATGTAATGGTTCAGCGTCGACAGGAAGTCATCAATGGCCGGCGGGTTTTCCGAGAGGCTGATGAAGATGTAGCCGCCGGCGGTCTTCACGTTCACCGGTTTGAGGCCGTACTCCTTCATGTCGAAGTCGGCGCCCATTTCGGTACCGGCGAAAAGCAGGCGACCGTCCAGCTCGTAGGTCCACTGGTGGTAATGGCAAACCAGCTTGGCAACCTTGCCTTTTTCACTGGTGCACAGACGCGAACCGCGGTGACGGCAGACGTTGTGGAACGCGTGAATCACGCCTTCAGCGCCACGAATCACGATGATCGGGTTCTTGCCGACTTGCAGGGTCAGGTAGTTGCCCTTGGTCGGGATTTCGCAGGCCATGCCAGCGATCAACCACTCTTTCTGGAAGATTTCCTGCATGTCGATATCAAACAGCCGCTCGTCAGAGTAAAACGGCTGCGGCAGCGAGAAAGTACGCTCGCGCTCTTGCAGCATCTGCGCGGTGGCCTTGCGTGCGGGTTCCAGCGGATCGCCCAGGCTGATTTTTGCGGTGACGTCCATCGATGTGATCCTCAAGGCCTTTCTGTGAGGCCGGCGAAAGTGGCTAATCAGGGTTACTACGCAAGGTGTAAGGAATATGTATTGGTATGGAGCGAGTGTGGGGCCCGCGCTGGCCAGAACCTTATCCATGGGCGACATGGCCCAATCTGTTCCCGACGCGCAACCCCCGGTAGTTGGGGGCTGGTCGCGATAAGTATGTGAATGTCGCAGATAGGTAAATGGGTGGCTCGCGCTATACGCAGAATCGCCAACATAAGGCCGACCATCGGCGGTGGAGAACAGCATGTCCAACAGCTTCCTGAATCCGGTAACCACCCAGACCTGGGCCAACGGTCGACACATCGTCCGTTGCGTCAAAGTCATCCAGGAAACCTGGGATGTGCGCACCTTCTGCTTTATGGCCGACCAGCCGATTCTGTTCTTCTTTAAACCGGGACAGTTCGTCACCCTTGAGCTGGAAATCGAAGGTGTGCCGATCATGCGCTCCTACACCATTTCCAGCTCGCCGTCGGTGCCGTACAGCTTTTCGGTAACGATCAAGCGTGTGCCGGGCGGCAAGGTGTCGAACTGGCTGCACGACACCCTGCATGAAGGTCAGGAGCTGGCGGTACACGGGCCGGTCGGGCTGTTCAACGCCATGGACTTCACCGCGCCGAAGGTGTTGTACCTCAGCGGCGGCGTCGGCATTACGCCGGTCATGTCCATGGCCCGCTGGTTCTACGACACCAACGGCAACGTCGACATGGTGTTTATCCACAGCGCCCGCTCGCCCAAGGACATCATTTACCACCGCGAACTGGAACACATGGCATCGCGGATCGATAACTTCAGCCTGCACCTGATCTGCGAGAAGCATGGCTTGGGCGAGCCGTGGGCCGGTTATCGCGGTTACCTGAACCACAAAATGCTCGAACTGATGGCGCCGGACTTCCTCGAGCGTGAAGTGTTCTGCTGCGGCCCGACGCCGTACATGAACGCGGTCAAGCGCATGCTCGAAGCGGTCGGCTTCGACATGTCGCGTTATCACGAGGAGTCGTTCGGCGCCACGCCGCCGGAAGCCCGTGCGGATGCGGTGGAACAGGCCGAAATTGCTGCCGACGCACCGGACATCGATTTGGCGGACCTGCATCAAGTCGAATTTATCTCCTCCGGCAAGAGCATTCGCGTGGCCCCAGGTGAGACCGTGCATGCGGCGGCGGCCAAGCTCGGCCTGCTGATTCCGAAGGCCTGCGGGATGGGCATCTGCGGCACGTGCAAGGTGCTGAAGCTGGGGGGCGAGGTCGAGATGGAACACAACGGCGGGATTACCGAGGAAGACGAAGCCGAGGGCTACATCCTGTCGTGCTGCAGCGTGCCGAAGGGGGACGTGCGGATCGAGTTTTAATGGCTGCACGATGACCTTGTAGCAGCTGTCGAGTGAAACGAGGCTGCGATCTTTTGACTTCAAATTTCAAGGTCAAAAGATCGCAGCCTCGTTTCACTCGACAGCTGCTACAAAGGTTGTGGATATCTCAATCGATAAACAAGTCTGGCATCAGCTTGTCGCTGCTGCCGGGCTCGAAGCGGTAATGATCGAACTCGGTCACGCCGTGCTCCCGCAGAATTTCCTCATCAATCAGCAACCGCCCCGTAATGCTGCGACCGCTGCTGTCCAGAATGACGTGGGCGGCATCCGCCATGATTGCAGGCGTGCGCGCATGCTTGAAAGACTCCCGTGACCCCAGTTGAAACTCGATAGCGGCGGTCGCAATCATCGTCTGCGGCCACAGCGAATTGACGCTGATGCCGTAGTTCTTGAATTCCTCGCTCATGCCCACCGTCAGCATGCTCATGCCGTATTTGGTCACGGTGTAAGGGCTGTACTGGGCAAACCACTGGGTCGCCAGATTCAGCGGCGGCGACAGGTTGAGGATGTGGCCGCTGCTCTTCTTCAAGTAAGGCAACGCCGCCTGGCTGCACAGCAACACGGCGCGGGTGTTGATCTGGTGCATCAGGTCGAAGCGTTTGAGCTCAATGTGTTGCACCCCGGTCAACTTGATCGCCCCGGCATTGTTGATCAATGCATCGATACCGCCGAAATGCTCGTTGGCCTGGGCCAATGCGTCACGCACCGCGACCTCATCGCGTACATCCACCTGCAAAGCCAGCGCCTTGCCGCCTGCGGCTTCAACTTCCTGCGCCACGCTGAAAATCGTACCGGGTAGCTTGGGATGGGGTTCGGCGCTTTTCGCGGCAATCACAATATTGGCCCCGTCCCGCGCGGCCCGCAGCGCGATCTCGCGACCAATCCCACGGCTGGCGCCGGTGATGAACAGGGTTTTACCTTGTAATGACATGCGTACGCTCCTGGTTATTGTTGTCTGAGCGGATAGAGCGGCTCGCAGGACAATGTAGACCAAGACGCTGTGATGAGTGGCGAGGGAGCTTTTGTGGCGAGGGAGCTTGCTCCCGCTGGGCTGCGAAGCGGCCCAAAATACTGAGGATGCGGTCTGTCAGGCAGACCGCATTGGCTGGTTTTACGACTGCTGCGCAGCCGAGCGGGAGCAAGCTCCCTCGCCACAGGGGATCGGGTTGCGGCTAGTGGGACATGACTTCGCGGATATCCGCCGCGAGTTCACGGACGCGTTCTTCTTCGGTGTCCCACGAGCACATGAAGCGTGCGCCGCCGTTGCCGATGAAGGTGTAGAAGCGCCAGCCCTTGGCGGTCAGTGCGGCGATGGCCGGTTCCGAGAGTTGCAGGAATACGCCGTTGGCCTGTACCGGGAACATCAGTTCCACGCCCTTGATGTCGCTGACCAATTCAGCCAGCAGTTGCGCGCAGTGGTTGGCGTGGCGGGCGTATTTGAGCCAGGCGTCGTTTTCCAGGATCCCGACCCAAGGGGCTGAGAGGAAGCGCATCTTTGACGCCAGCTGCCCGGCCTGTTTGCAACGGTAGTCGAAGTCTTCGGCCAGTTTGTGGTTGAAGAACAGAATCGCCTCACCCACCGCCATGCCGTTTTTCGTGCCGCCGAAGCACAGCACGTCGACGCCGGCTTTCCAGGTCAGGTCGGCCGGGGAGCAGCCGAGGAACGCGCAAGCGTTGGAGAAACGCGCGCCGTCCATGTGCAGGTTCAGGCCCAGCTCTTTGCAGGTGACGCTGATGGCGCGGATTTCTTCCGGGGTGTAGACGCTGCCGACTTCGGTGGCCTGGGTCAGGGTCACGACGCGGGGTTTCGGGTAGTGGATGTCCTGGCGCTTGAGGGCGACTTCGCGAATCGATTCCGGGGTCAGCTTGCCGTTTTCGGTGCGGGCAATGAGCAGCTTGGAACCGTTGGAGAAGAATTCCGGTGCGCCGCATTCGTCGGTTTCGACGTGGGCGGTTTCCGAGCAGATCACGCTGTGGTAACTCTGGCACAGCGACGACAGGGCCAGTGAGTTGGCGGCAGTGCCGTTGAAGGCGAAAAACACTTCGCAGTCGGTTTCGAACAGTTTGCGGAAATCATCGGACGCGCGAGCGGTCCATTCATCGTCGCCGTAAGCGCGCTGGTGGCCGTGGTTGGCATGTTCCATGGCCGCCCAGGCTTCAGGGCAGATACCGGAATAGTTGTCGCTGGCGAATTGTTGGCTCTTATCGGTCATGGCCCTGCTTTCCGTGGTCGGGACGCTTATGGTGAAGCGTCTCGTGGTCAATGATGGTGCGCACTTTACCGAAGATCATCCGGGGAGCACACGGGATGCGTCTGACAGAACAATACAAAGACGACGGGCAATTATGCACATGACGCAAAGGGATGGGGCACTGGATCTGCTCAAGTGGCTGGCGCTATTGAGCATGGTGCTCGATCACCTGCGATATATCGGTTATTCCGTCGATCTGCTGTATGTGCCGGGGCGACTGGCGTTTCCGTGGTTCTGTCTGGCGATGGCGGCCAACCTGGCGCGGGCCCGTGAAGTGACGACCGACGGCCAGTGGCGATATTTGGGCTGGTTGCTGTTGTTTAGCGCCATCAGCGAAATTCCCTACCGGATTTACATTCCAGACCCCGGTACCTTGAACGTGATGCCCACGTTGGCCCTGGGTTTGTTGGTGGCACGTGGCTGGCAGCGCAATACGCTGCAATCGCGACTGCTTGCGGTCGGCGCCTTGACGCTGGCGGCGCTGTTTCCTGCGTGGCTGATGTTTGGCTTTTTCGGGGTGCTGCTGCCGCTGGCGATTTTGGTGGTGATCAAGCGGCCCTGGTACTTCAGCCTGTTGCCGGGGCTGGTGTGCCTGGCGGCCAATCAATGGGAGGTGCTGTATCACTCGGCCCGGTTTGGGAATGGTGCCGCCATCCTCGGTATTACCACTTGTCTGATCGCGCCATTGCTGGGATTGGTCTTGTTGCGACATGTCAAACATCTCAAGCCACCGCCGATGCGCCGTTGGGCGTATGCACTCTATCCCCTGCATTTCCTGCTGCTGTTACTCGTCCGCCAGATCGCCGCATAACCCTGTGGGAGCTGGCTTGCCAGCGATAGCGATGGGCCAGCCGCCATCAATGCTGTATGTGATGCCGTCATCGCTGGCAAGCCAGCTCCCACAGGGTTTCTCGCTGATTTGAGAACGGGGCTTGGCCTGTCATTTCCCGCCATGTCGTAAACGCACCTTTGCGTGGCGTCCGTAGGCATTTGGCCTGTCTGCGCCGGTCATACCATCGCATCAAAGGGCACTGTCGAAACACCAGTGCCTTACCGAGACGAATGGCGCATAGATGCCGCTGGGAGAGACGCGATGTTCAGCAAGCAAGACCAGATCCAGGGTTACGACGATGCACTGCTGGCGGCGATGAATGCCGAGGAGCAACGCCAGGAAGATCACATCGAGCTGATCGCGTCCGAGAACTACACCAGCAAACGCGTAATGGAAGCGCAAGGCAGCGGCCTGACCAACAAATACGCCGAAGGCTATCCGGGCAAGCGCTACTACGGTGGCTGCGAACACGTCGACAAGGTTGAAGCCCTGGCCATCGAACGCGCCAAGCAGCTGTTCGGCGCCGATTACGCCAACGTCCAACCGCACTCTGGATCGTCGGCCAACAGCGCCGTTTACCTGGCCCTGCTGCAAGCCGGCGACACCATTCTCGGCATGAGCCTGGCCCACGGTGGTCACCTGACCCACGGTGCCAAAGTGTCGTCCTCGGGCAAGCTGTACAACGCCGTGCAGTACGGCATTGACACCAAGACCGGGCTGATCGACTACGACGAGGTCGAGCGTCTGGCCGTCGAATGCAAGCCGAAGATGATCGTTGCTGGCTTCTCGGCTTACTCCAAGACCCTCGACTTTCCACGCTTCCGTCAGATCGCCGACAAGGTCGGTGCGCTGCTGTTCGTCGACATGGCTCACGTCGCAGGTTTAGTCGCTGCCGGCCTGTACCCGAACCCGCTGCCGTACGCCGATGTGGTCACCACCACCACCCATAAGACCCTGCGCGGTCCGCGTGGCGGCCTGATCCTGTGCAAGTCCAACGAAGAAATCGAGAAGAAGCTCAACTCGGCAGTCTTCCCGGGTGCCCAAGGCGGCCCGCTGATGCACGTGATCGCCGGTAAGGCCGTGTGCTTCAAGGAAGCGCTGGAGCCTGGTTTCAAGGCTTACCAACAACAAGTGATCGACAACGCCCAGGCCATGGCCGGCGTGTTTATCAAACGCGGCTACGATGTAGTGTCCGGCGGCACCGATAACCACCTGTTCCTGGTCAGCCTGATCCGTCAGGGCCTCACCGGCAAAGAGGCGGATGCAGCACTCGGTCGCTCGCACATCACGGTGAACAAGAATGCTGTCCCGAACGATCCACAGTCGCCGTTCGTGACCTCCGGCCTGCGCATCGGCACCCCGGCGGTGACCACGCGCGGCTTCAAGGTCAGCCAGTGCGTCACGCTGGCCGGCTGGATCTGCGACATCCTCGACAACCTCGGCGACGCCGACGTCGAGGCCAATGTCGCGCAGCAAGTGTCGGCACTGTGCGCGGACTTCCCGGTTTATCGCTGAGCGCGGTTTTGGAGTAAATGACTATGCAACGCTACTCGGGCTTCGGCCTCTTCAAACACTCCCTCAGCCATCACGAAAACTGGCAGAAAATGTGGCGCACGCCGACCCCTAAAAAGGTCTATGACGTGGTCATCGTCGGCGGTGGCGGGCATGGCCTGGCGACCGCCTACTACCTGGCCAAAGAGCACGGCATCACCAACGTGGCCGTGGTCGAGAAAGGCTGGCTGGGCGGCGGTAACACCGCGCGCAACACCACCATCGTTCGCTCCAACTACCTGTGGGACGAATCGGCGCACCTGTACGAACACGCGATGAAACTGTGGGAAGGCCTGTCCCAGGACCTGAACTACAACGTGATGTTCTCCCAGCGTGGCGTCTACAACCTGTGCCACACCCTGCAGGACATCCGTGATTCCGAGCGTCGGGTCAGCGCCAACCGCCTCAACGGCGTGGACGGCGAACTGCTCGATGCCAAACAGGTTGCCGACGAGATTCCGTACCTCGACTGCTCCAAGAACACCCGCTACCCGGTAATGGGCGCTACCGTCCAGCGTCGCGGCGGCGTGGCCCGTCACGATGCCGTGGCCTGGGGCTTTGCCCGTGCCGCTGACGCACTGGGTGTGGATTTGATTCAACAGACCGAAGTGATCGGTTTCCGCAAGGAAAACGGTGTGTGCATCGGCGTTGAAACCAACAAAGGCTTCATCGGCGCGAAACGCGTTGGTGTGGTCACTGCCGGTAACTCCGGGCACATGGCCAAACTCGCCGGTTTCCGCCTGCCGATCGAATCCCACCCGCTGCAAGCGCTGGTGTCCGAGCCGATCAAGCCGATTATCGACAGCGTGATCATGTCCAACGCCGTACACGGTTACATCAGCCAGTCCGACAAGGGCGACCTGGTGATCGGCGCCGGTATCGACGGCTACAACGGCTACGGCCAGCGTGGTTCGTACCCGGTGATCGAACACACCATCCAGGCCATCGTCGAGATGTTCCCGGTGTTGTCCCGCGTACGCATGAACCGGCAGTGGGGCGGCATCGTCGACACCACGCCGGACGCGTGCCCGATCATCTCGAAAACCCCGGTCCCGAACATGTTCTTCAACTGCGGTTGGGGCACCGGTGGCTTCAAGGCAACACCTGGCTCGGGCAACGTGTTTGCCGCAAGCCTGGCCAAGGGTGAAATGCACCCATTGGCCGCACCTTTCTCCATCGACCGTTTCCACAACGGTGCGTTGATCGATGAACACGGCGCTGCTGCGGTTGCCCACTAACAGGAGAAATCCCCATGTTGCATATCTTCTGTCCTCACTGCGGCGAACTGCGCTCCGAAGAGGAATTCCACGCATCCGGTCAGGCGCACATCCCGCGCCCTCTGGATCCGACCAACTGCACCGACGAGGAGTGGGGCGACTACATGTTCTTCCGCGATAACCCTCGCGGTCTGCACCACGAGCTATGGGATCACGTCGCCGGTTGCCGTCAGTACTTCAACGCCACTCGCGACACCGTGACCTACGAGATTCTCGAGACCTACAAGATCGGCGCCAAGCCGCAGTTCACCGACAAGACCGATAGCCCGAAAGCGGCCACGACGGCTCTGGGAGAGAAGGTATGAGCCAGATCAATCGCCTGTCCAACGGCGGACGGATCGACCGCAACAAAGTGCTGAGCTTCACCTTCAACGGCCAGGTCTACAAAGGCTTTGAAGGCGATTCGCTGGCCGCCGCCCTGCTGGCCAACGGCGTCGACATCATCGGTCGCAGCTTCAAGTATTCCCGTCCTCGCGGCATCTTTGCTGCTGGCGCTGAAGAGCCGAACGCCGTGCTGCAGATCGGCGCGACCGAAGCCACGCAGATCCCGAACGTCCGCGCCACACAACAAGCGCTGTATCAAGGGTTGGTCGCCACCAGCACCAACGGCTGGCCGAGCGTGAACAACGACATGATGGGGATTCTCGGCAAGGTCGGCGGCAAGCTGATGCCGCCGGGCTTCTACTACAAAACCTTCATGTACCCGCAATCGTTCTGGATGACTTACGAGAAGTACATTCGTAAGGCCGCCGGCCTTGGCCGTTCGCCGACCGAGAACGATCCGGACACCTACGATTACATGAACCAGCACTGCGACGTGCTGATCGTCGGCGGTGGCCCTGCTGGCTTGGCCGCTGCATTGGCGGCTGCGCGCAGCGGTGCCCGGGTGATCCTGGCCGATGAGCAGGAAGAGTTCGGCGGCAGCCTGCTCGACTCCCGCGAAAGCCTCGACGGCAAGCCAGCGGCCGAGTGGGTCGCCAGCGTCATCGCCGAATTGAAAGACACCCCGGACGTGCTGCTGTTGCCGCGCGCCACGGTCAACGGTTACCACGACCATAACTTCCTGACCATTCACGAGCGCCTGACCGATCACCTCGGCGACCGCGCACCGATTGGCCAAGTGCGTCAGCGCATCCACCGGGTTCGCGCCAAGCGTGTGGTGCTGGCGACCGGCGCTCACGAGCGTCCACTGGTTTACGGCAACAACGACGTGCCGGGCAACATGCTCGCCGGCGCTGTGTCGACTTACGTGCGTCGTTACGGCGTGGCACCGGGCAAAAAACTGGTGCTGTCGACCAACAACGATCACGCCTACCGCGTTGCGCTGGATTGGCTCGACGCCAGCCTGCAAGTCGTGGCCATCGCCGACGCCCGCAGCAATCCGCGCGGTGCGCTGGTTGAAGAAGCCCGTGCCAAAGGCATCCGCATCCTGACCGGCAGCGCCGTGATCGAGGCCCGTGGCAGCAAGCACGTGACTGCCGCTCGCGTGGCCGCGATCGATGTCAAGGCACACGCCGTGACCAGTCCTGGCGAGTGGCTTGATTGCGACCTGGTCGCCACTTCTGGCGGTTACAGCCCAGTGGTTCACCTGGCTTCGCACTTGGGCGGCAAGCCGATCTGGCGTGAGGACATCCTCGGTTTCGTACCGGGCGAAGCACCGCAGAAACGCGTGTGCGTCGGTGGCATCAACGGCGTCTATGGCCTCGGCGATTCCCTGGCCGATGGTTTTGAAGGCGGCGCTCGCGCAGCCAGCGAAGCCGGTTTCAGTGTGGTCGAAGGCACGTTGCCAAAGGCCCTGAGCCGTCTCGAAGAGCCAACCTTGGCGCTGTTCCAGGTGCCACACGAAAAAGGCACGACACGCGGACCGAAGCAATTCGTCGATCTGCAGAACGACGTCACTGCGGCCGGCATCGAACTGGCGACCCGCGAAGGCTTCGAGTCGGTCGAACACGTCAAACGCTACACCGCACTGGGCTTCGGCACCGACCAGGGCAAGCTCGGCAATGTCAACGGTCTGGCCATTGCCGCCCGTTCGTTGAACGTGACCATCCCGCAGATGGGCACCACGATGTTCCGTCCGAACTACACGCCGGTGACTTTCGGCGCCGTGGCCGGCCGTCACTGTGGGCACATTTTCGAACCTGTGCGTCACACCGCGCTGCATCACTGGCACGTGAAGAACGGCGCCGAGTTCGAAGACGTCGGTCAGTGGAAGCGTCCTTGGTACTTCCCGAAAAACGGTGAAGACATTCACACCGCCGTCAAACGCGAATGCAAAGCCGTGCGCGACAGCGTTGGCCTGCTGGACGCATCGACGCTCGGCAAGATCGACATTCAAGGCCCGGATGCGCGCGAGTTCCTCAACCGCATCTACACCAACGCCTGGACCAAGCTCGACGTGGGCAAGGCCCGTTACGGCCTGATGTGCAAAGAAGACGGCATGGTGTTCGACGACGGCGTCACCGCTTGCCTCGCTGACAACCACTTCGTCATGACCACCACCACGGGCGGCGCGGCACGTGTGCTGCAATGGCTGGAAATCTACTCGCAGACCGAATGGCCAGAGCTGAAGGTGTACTTCACGTCCGTGACGGATCACTGGGCAACCATGACTCTGTCCGGGCCGAACAGCCGCAAGCTGCTCAGCGAAGTCACCGACATCGACCTGAGCAACGAAGCGTTCCCGTTCATGACCTGGAAAGAAGGCCTGGTCGGCGGTGTGCCGGCGCGGGTGTTCCGGATTTCGTTTACCGGTGAGCTGTCGTACGAAGTCAACGTGCAAGCCGACTACGCCATGGGTGTGCTGGAGAAAATCGTCGAGGCTGGCAAGCAGTACAACCTGACGCCGTACGGCACTGAAACCATGCACATTCTGCGGGCGGAGAAGGGCTTCATCATCGTCGGTCAGGACACCGACGGCTCGATGACCCCGGACGACCTGAACATGGGCTGGTGTGTCGGTCGCACCAAACCGTTCTCGTGGATCGGCCAGCGTGGCATGAACCGTGAAGACTGCGTGCGTGATCAGCGCAAACAGCTGGTGGGCCTGAAGCCGATCGATCCGACCAAATGGCTGCCGGAAGGTGCGCAACTGGTGTTCAACACCAAGCAGACGATCCCGATGACCATGGTCGGTCACGTCACCTCCAGCTACCTGCACAACTCCCTCGGCTATTCGTTTGCCATGGGCGTGGTGAAGGGCGGTTTGAAGCGCATCGGCGAGCGTGTGTTCGCACCGCTGGCGGATGGCAGTGTGATCGAGGCGGAAATCGTTTCTTCGGTGTTCTTCGATCCGAAAGGGGATCGCCAGAACATTTGATGGTCTCGAGATCTGTGGGCGGGCTACCAATCGCTAGCAGGCTAGCTCCCACAGGGGAACGCGGTTGAATGTGGGAGCTAGCCTGCTGGCGATGACGGCAGTGCAGCCACCACAAGAACCAACAGAATTCAGGAACAGGTGCTTTATGACCACAGCCAATGTTTACCAACAACGCCCAACCACCGGGGCCAAGGCCGAGTCGTCGCTGCATCATGCCGACCTCGCCAGCCTGGTGGGAAAGGGCCGCAAAAGCGCCGGCGTGATCGTGCGTGAGAAAAAACTCCTCGGCCACCTGACCATTCGTGGCGATGGCCACGATGCGGCCTTCGCCGCTGGCGTGCACAAGGCCCTCGGCATCGAATTGCCGGCTGCGTTGACCGTCGTGGTCAAAGGCGAAACCAGCCTGCAATGGATGGGGCCGGATGAATGGCTGCTGATCGTACCGACCGGTGAAGAATTTGCCGCTGAGCAAAAACTGCGAGAAGCGCTGGGCGATCTGCACATCGCGATCACCAATGTCAGCGGAGGCCAGCAACTCCTCGAACTGAGCGGCCCGAACGTGCGCCAGGTGCTGATGAAGTCCACCAGCTACGATGTGCACCCCAACAGCTTCCCGGTGGGCAAGGCTGTCGGCACCGTGTTCGCCAAGTCGCAACTGGTGATCCGCCATACCGCCGAAGACACCTGGGAACTGCTGATTCGTCGCAGCTTCTCGGATTACTGGTGGTTGTGGTTGCAGGATGCGGCGGCTGAATACGGGTTGAGCGTTCAGGCTTGAGATTGCCTTCGCGGGCAAGCCTCGCTCCTACAGAATCGAGTTGTGCGAGTTTTCCGCGAACGACGCGAAACTGTAGGAGCGAGGCTTGCCCGCGAACAACCGCGAAGCGGTTGCCCTTAAAAACAGGAGTCACCGCACTATGAGCCGCGCCCCAGACACATGGATTCTGACCGCCGACTGCCCAAGCGTCCTCGGCACCGTGGACGCGGTGACCCGCTTTCTGTTCGAGCAGGGCTGCTACGTCACCGAGCACCATTCCTTCGATGACCGGCTCTCGGGCCGTTTCTTCATTCGCGTGGAATTCCGTCAACCCGACGGCTTTGACGAACGAGCCTTCCGCGCAGGCCTGGAAGAGCGTGGCCAAGCCTTCGGCATGATCTTCGAACTGACCGCGCCGAACTACCGGCCAAAAGTGGTGATCATGGTCTCCAAGGCCGATCACTGCCTCAACGATTTGCTCTACCGCCAGCGCATCGGCCAATTGTCGATGGACGTGGCCGCCGTGGTCTCCAACCACCCGGACCTCAAGCCGTTGGCTGACTGGCACCAGATTCCGTATTACCACTTCCCGCTGGACCCGAACGACAAGCCGTCTCAGGAGCGCCAGGTGTTGCAGGTGATCGAAGAGTCCGGCGCCGAACTGGTGATTCTTGCCCGTTACATGCAAGTCCTGTCGCCCGAGCTGTGCCGCAAACTCGACGGTAAAGCGATCAACATCCATCACTCCCTGCTGCCGGGTTTCAAGGGCGCCAAGCCTTATCACCAGGCCTACAACAAGGGCGTGAAACTGGTTGGCGCGACGGCGCACTACATCAACAACGACCTGGACGAAGGCCCGATCATAGCCCAGGGCGTAGAGGTCGTGGATCACAGTCATTACCCGGAAGATCTGATCGCCAAGGGACGGGATATTGAAGGGCTGACGTTGGCGCGGGCGGTTGGGTATCACATTGAGAGAAGGGTGTTTTTGAACGCGAACAGAACCGTCGTTCTTTAGATTGCCATCGCTAGCAGGCTAGCTCCCACAGGGTTTTGGGTTGTTCACAAATCCTGTGCTCACCCGAATCACTGTGGGAGCTAGCCTGCTAGCGATGAGGCCATTACAAGCAACACATAAACAGCATCTGTACCCGAGCAATCAACGCGCCGCCGCTCCATGGCGACGCGACCGCTACATAAAAACAACAGCGAGGTGAAAGCATGTCTGGCAATCGTGGTGTGGTGTATCTCGGCAATGGCAAAGTCGAAATACAGAAAATCGACTATCCGAAAATGCAGGACCCGCGCGGCAGGAAGATTAACCATGCTGTCATCCTGCGCGTGGTTTCCACCAACATCTGTGGTTCCGACCAGCACATGGTGCGCGGTCGTACCACCGCTCAGACCGGTTTGGTACTGGGCCACGAAATCACCGGTGAAGTGATCGAGAAGGGCAGCGACGTCGAGAACCTGCAGATCGGCGATCTGGTTTCCGTACCGTTCAACGTGGCTTGCGGGCGCTGCCGTTCCTGCAAGGAAATGCACACTGGTGTCTGCCTCAGCGTGAACCCGGCGCGTCCGGGCGGTGCTTACGGTTATGTCGACATGGGCGACTGGACCGGCGGCCAGGCCGAATACGCAATGGTGCCGTACGCTGACTTCAACTTGCTGAAACTGCCTGATCGCGATCGCGCGATGGAAAAAATCCGCGACCTGACCTGCCTCTCCGACATCCTGCCCACCGGTTACCACGGCGCAGTGACGGCCGGCGTTGGCCCAGGCAGCACTGTGTACATCGCAGGTGCCGGTCCGGTCGGCCTGGCCGCTGCCGCTTCCGCTCGCCTGCTGGGCGCGGCGGTGGTGATCATCGGCGACGTCAACACCGTCCGCCTGGCACACGCCAAGGCCCAGGGTTTCGAAATCGCCGACCTGTCCCTGGACACCCCGCTGCACGAACAAATCGCTGCACTGCTGGGCGAGCCAGAAGTGGATTGCGCCGTCGACGCCGTAGGCTTCGAAGCGCGCGGCCACGGCCATGACGGCGTGAAACACGAGGCCCCGGCCACCGTGCTCAACTCGCTGATGGGCGTAGTGCGGGTTGCCGGCAAAATCGGTATCCCGGGCCTGTATGTGACCGAAGATCCAGGTGCAGTCGACGCCGCCGCAAAAATGGGCAGCCTGAGCATCCGCTTCGGCTTGGGCTGGGCCAAATCCCACAGCTTCCACACCGGCCAAACCCCAGTGATGAAGTACAACCGCCAGCTGATGCAGGCGATCATGTGGGATCGCATTCACATTGCCGACATTGTTGGCGTGGAAGTCATCAGCCTGGATGACGCACCACGTGGGTATGGCGAGTTCGATGCGGGTGTGCCGAAGAAGTTTGTGATTGATCCGCATAAGTTGTTTAGTGCGGCGTAAATAAAAACGGGCGACTCTTGAGTCGCCCGTTTTGTTTAAATCAAATCAAATCACTTGCGTTAGCTTGCATGGAGTTTCAGGTAGGGTCTCGACGTTTCACCGTTCTCTACGATCGTTGTGCCGCCGTAGCTGCAGGTGGAGCCGTCATAGCTTTCGGCTTTCAGATTGTACTCATCGGACAGAAAATCGTCGTTGGTACCCATTGCGAAACCTTTCCACTTTTTGCCATTGGCGGCAGAGGTGTATTCGTAACCCTGATTGAAAGGGGGGATCATTTTCGGGTCGCTGGTTGTAAAACGCGAAGATTTGATCTCGCTTACTTTGGGACAAACTTCCGTGCCAGCAGCAGCGTAAGCATTGCCTGTCATTGCACCAAAAACCAAAAACGCCATTCCGATAAACTTGCGCATGAGTTACATCCTGTTGTGTTGTTGGAACGCTCAGAATGAATATTTTCGCAGGTGTCGCCTACTGTCAGATCTGACAGGTTTTTATAATATTTTATTATTGGTTTGTGGTCTTTTAGAAGCTGTATGAATAACGATTTGTTCAGATTTACAGTTGTGCACTATAACCATTGGGTTGCCGAGTTATTATTTCACAGGCTACACAACCGCCAGCTGATGCAGGCGATCATGTGGGATCGCATTCACATTGCCGACATTGTTGGCGTGGAAGACATCAGCCTGGATGACGCACCACGTGGGTATGGCGAGTTCGATGCGGGTGTGCCGAAGAAGTTTGTGATTGATCCGCATAAGTTGTTTAGTGCGGCGTAAATAAAAACGGGCGACTCTTGAGTCGCCCGTTTTGTTTTAATCAAATCACTTTGCGTTAGCTTGCCTTGAGCTTCAGGTAAGGGACCGCAGTCACACCGTTCTCAACTACCTTAGTGCCACCGTAGCTGCAGATAGAGCCATCAAAGCTTTCGGCTTTAAGGTTGTATTTTTTGTCAAGATAGTCGTCATTAGTAGCGATAGTAACGCCTGTCCATGTTTTGCCATCAACGTTCGCGATGTACTTGTAACCTTCCCTGAAAGCGTCGGGAATATTTTCATCGTCGCTTTTAAAGGCCGATGATTTAATTTCGCTTACTTTGGGACAAGTGTCTGTACCCGCAGCATATGCATTACCTGTCATTACACCAAAAGCCAAAAACGCCATTCCGATAATATTACGCATTGAATTACACCCTGTTGTGTTGTTCGAGCACTCAGAATGAGGATTTTTGAAGGTGTTGCCTACTGTAAGATTTGACAGTTTTTTAGAGTTTTTAGTTGTGGGTGCGTATTTTTTAATGCCTTTTGGTGAAAACACCATCAGCGCGTCTTGAAACCATAACGGGCCACTCGACTCAGCCACTGCCTTAAAGCTCTTTCTTCCCGACGTAACTTTTCTCCCTGCAGTTCAGTTTTGCTTCACTCCTCTCTGTCAAAACTTCCTTGATCGCCGGAACGCCCGGGGAGTGCAAGGTTATCGAGGTGGCATTGTCGAGGACGGGGGGAATAGTTCACCTTTAACTCATATTATTTTCACTTGTTCTGCCTGCATTCCCTTTTGCCGCAGTATTGCTATAAATGACACTTGTTGTCCCTCTTTCAGGGTTTTTATACCTTCGCTTTGTATTTCTTTGGAATGAACAAATAGATCGTCACCTGATTGAGGGGTGATAAATCCGAAGCCCTTTTCGTCGTTGAACCACTTAACGGTACCCGTTTGTCTGTTCGACATATTGATGCTTCCTACGTATTTGAAGCGAAGATGGGCTAGCAACTATGTAGCGGCCAATACTCAGTTGTGTTGTCACGAATTAAGCTTAAGTTGGGCTCTGGATGGGTTGCAACTGTCAGATCTGACAGGTATTAGATTAGTTCGATGTAACGAAAATTTTTTTAATAGCGCCATGTAAGCTTTTTTATTCCGAGCGATACATCTACTTCGTTTCGGAGGTAAAAATGCCTGCCGCTATAAGGAACGACGAACCCAAACCCCGGTCAAACCGGCAGTTTTCCCGTCCGCTCAACGGGCGGTTTTCATGGCGCAAGAGGATGTCTGGATGAAGATTTCACGCGGTTTTGCACTGGCCTCTCTGATGACCCTCGCGGCCAGCCCGGTCTTCGCCGGTTTCAGCCTGGAAGATGTCACCAAAGCGGCCTCGAGCATGCAGGGCGGTAACGCAGCCACTGCCGCCGCTCCGACACAGGAAACCGCCGGGCTGCTTGGCGCGCTGACGTCGCAGTTGAATGTAAAACCCGAGCAAGCCGTCGGTGGCACCGCGGCGATGTTGGGGCTGGCCAAGAATCAGTTGAGTTCGACTGACTATTCGGAATTGGCGAAAAGCGTACCGGGTATCGACAAGCTGTCCGGCGGCGGTCAACTGGGTGCCCTCGCTGGATTGCTCGGATCGTCTGGTAAATCGGCCGGTCTGGAAAACGCGTTGGGCGCCGTAAAGAACACCAACGATCTGAACAATGCTTTCAGCGCATTGGGGATGGACAGCGGCATGATCGGCCAGTTTGCCCCGGTGCTTCTGCAGTACCTCGGTCAGCAGGGCGTCGGCGGTTCGCTGCTGGAAAGCCTGGGCGGGATCTGGGGCGCCGGCACCGGTAGTTGATCTAGCGATACCCGGCGCGTAAAGCGTCGATGCGTTGATCCTTCTCGATCCAGAGCTGGTTGACCCAGTTCTGGATCGTTTCGCGAAACTGCGGATCGTTTTCGTAGTCGCCTTGCCACAGCGCCGGGTCGAGTTCGCGGGTCTTGATGTCGATGATGACCCTCGGCACGTTGCCGCTGATCAAGTCCCAAAACCCTGGGCTCTGCTGCTGCGGATACACCACCGTCACATCGAGAACGGCGTCCAGCTGTTCGCCCATCGCCGCCAGTACAAACGCCACGCCGCCAGCCTTGGGCTTGAGCAAGTGAGTGAACGGTGATTGCTGCTGAGCGCTTTTCTCCCCGGTGTATCGGGTGCCTTCCAGATAATTGACCACGGTCACCGGTTGACGCTTGTACAGCTCGCACGCTGCCTTGGTGATTTCCAGATCCTTGCCGGCCAGCTCAGGGTGCTTCGCCAGGAATGCCTTGGTGTAGCGCTTCATGAACGGATAGTCCAAGGCCCACCATGCCAGGCCCAGAAACGGTACCCAGATCAGTTCTTTCTTGAGGAAGAACTTGAAGAACGGCGTGCGGCGATTCAGGGTCTGGATCAGCGCCGGGATATCGACCCAGGATTGATGGTTGCTGATCACCAGGTACGAGGTGTCGCGGCGCAGGTCATCGCCGCCACGGATGTCCCATTGGGTGGGGATGCACAGACGGAAGATCAGCTTGTCGATTTCGGCCCAGGTTTCGGCGATCCACATCACCGCCGACGAGGCGTAGTCGCGAAAACGCCCGGGCAGGATCAGTTTGAGCAGGGCAAACACCATCAGCGGCCCGAACAGGACCAAGGTGTTGAGCAACAGCAGCAGGGTAACGAAACAGCCGGTGAGCAGGCGGCGCATAAGTAACACTTGAAAGCATTTGGGCGCGCAATGATAAGCAGCTTCGGGCGACAGGCCAAATCGGCGGTGACAAATGTTTCACCTTTTCGGCGGTATGCTTGAACGAATTTGAACAGGTCAGGCTGTTGTGGTGATTGATCCGGCCTCTTCGCGGGCAAGCCTCGCTCCTACAGAAAATCTGTGCTGGTCACCTATTTGTAGTGAACCCAAAATCCTGTGGGAGCGTGGCTTGCCCGCGATGCGATTTCAGGAACGAACGAATTGCTCACTGACGGTCTAAAATCTCGCTGCCCACTCCCTTATGGATGCCCATTACGTGAAATCCCTCCTTGCACTGCTTTCCCTCGTGGCCCTGCCGGTCCTGGCCGCTGAGCCGACGCTGTACGGGCGTTACGAATACATTGCGCTGCCGGAAATCGGCGGCGAAGTCCTTAAAGCCAAAATGGACACCGGTGCCCTGACGGCGTCGCTGTCGGCCAAGGACATCGAAACCTTCACCCGCGACGGCGACGAGTGGGTGCGTTTCCGCCTCGCCACCAAAGACGCGAGCAACAAGGTCTACGAGCACAAGGTCGCGCGGATCAGCAAGATCAAGACCCGCTCCGAAGAAGACGAGGATGACAAGGAAGCTATCGAGCCCACCAAGCGTCCGGTGGTCGATCTGGAACTGTGCCTGGGCAACGTCAAGCGCACCGTGGAGGTCAACCTCACCGACCGCAGCAGCTTCAATTACCCGTTGTTGATCGGTGCCAAGGCCTTGCGTGAATTCAACGCGGCGGTAAACCCGGCGCGGCGTTTCACGGCCGACAAACCCGACTGCTGATTGACGGAATGTGAGGCTTGGGGCACCGTTCGCCCACTTAACTGCCGGGCTCGGACGCCATGCCTCATATCCTGATAGTCGAAGACGAAGCGGCGATTGCCGACACCCTGATATTCGCGTTGCAGGGCGAGGGGTTCACCACCACCTGGTTGAGCCTCGGCGCGGCTGCACTGGAGCATCAGCGCCAGACCCCGGCCGACCTGATCATTCTCGACATTGGCCTGCCGGACATCAGTGGCTTCGAGACCTGCAAGCAACTGCGGCGTTTCAGCGAAGTGCCGGTGATCTTCCTCAGCGCCCGTGATGCGGAAATCGACCGCGTGGTGGGCCTGGAAATCGGCGCCGACGACTACGTGGTCAAGCCGTTCAGCCCCCGGGAGGTCGCGGCGCGGGTCCGGGCGATTCTCAAGCGCATGGCGCCGCGACCGGTGGCTGAAGTCTCATCGACGCTGTTTCGGATCGACAGCGAACGGGTACAGATCAGCTATCGCAATCAACCCTTGAGCCTCACACGGCACGAATTCCGCCTGCTGCAATGCCTGTTGGAACAACCCGAACGGGTCTTCAGTCGCGAGCAATTGCTCGATGCGCTGGGTGTCGCCGCCGATGCCGGTTACGAGCGCAGCATCGACAGCCACATTAAAAGCGTGCGCGCCAAATTGCGTCTGGTGAAGGCTGACGCCGAGCCGATCCAGACTCATCGCGGCCTCGGTTACAGCTACAGCCCGGGGCACAGCTGATGCCGCTGGGGATCCGGATTTTCCTGGTCTACGTGCTGTTCATCGGCCTGACCGGTTACTTCGTGCTCAACACCGTGATGGAAGAAATCCGCCCCGGGGTGCGCCAGTCCACTGAAGAAACCCTGGTGGACACCGCCAACCTGATGGCCGAGATCCTGCGTGACGACTTCAAGGCCGGCACCCTCAACCAGAACCGCTGGCCCGAGCTGCTCAAGGCTTACGGCGAGCGGCAGCCGAAGGCGAGCATCTGGGGCTTGCCGAAGAACCAGGTCAACCACCGCATCTACGTCACCGACGCCAAAGGCATCGTGGTGCTGGACTCCAGTGGCACGGCGGTGGGGCAGGATTACTCGCGCTGGAACGACGTCTACCTGACGTTGCGCGGTGAATACGGCGCGCGTTCCACCCGCAGCGATCCGAACGATGCGAACTCCTCCGTGATGCACGTCGGCGCACCGATTCGCGACAACGGCCAGATTATCGGCGTGGTCACCGTGGCCAAGCCCAACAGTTCGTTGCAGCCTTACGTGGATCGCACCGAACGTCGATTGCTCGCCTATGGCGCGGGGCTGATCGGCCTGGGTCTGCTGTTCGGCGCGTTGTTGTCGTGGTGGTTGAGCGCGGCGCTACGGCGGTTGACCGCTTATGCGCAGGCAGTGAGTGAAGGCCGGCGCGTCGAGGTGCCGCATTATCGTGGCGGGGAGCTGGAGCAACTGGCGACGGCGGTGGAACAGATGCGAACGCAGCTGGAAGGCAAAGCCTACGTCGAGCGTTACGTGCACACCCTGACTCACGAATTGAAAAGCCCACTGGCGGCGATTCGGGGTGCGGCGGAATTGCTGCAAGGTGAAATGCCGTTGGCTCAGCAGCAGCGTTTCGTCAGCAACATCGACAGCGAAAGTGTGCGGATGCAGCAGTTGATCGAACGGCTGCTGAACCTGGCCCAGGTTGAACAGCGCCAAGGGCTGGAAGAGCGGGTGGCGGTGCCGTTGGCGGTTTTGGTCGATGAGTTGCTCAACGCCCAGGCTGCGCGGATCGAAGGCAAGAAGTTGCGCGTGGAACAGCAGATTGCGCCGGACATGAACCTGCATGGCGAGCCGTTTCTGTTGCGTCAGGCGTTGGGGAATCTGCTGGAGAATGCGTTGGATTTCACCCCTGCCGAAGGTGTGCTGCGATTCAGCGCCGGGCGTGTCGGGGAGCAGATCGAATTCAGGCTGTTCAACCAGGCCGAAGCGATTCCCGACTATGCGTTGCCGCGTTTGAGTGAGCGTTTTTACTCGCTGCCGCGACCGGACAGTGGGCGCAAGAGCACAGGGTTGGGGCTTAACTTTGTGGAAGAAGTGGTCAAGTTGCATGGTGGGTCGTTGAGCATTGGCAATGTCGAGGGCGGTGTCGAAGTCAGGTTGCGCCTGGCTTAGGACCGAGTCGCGGCCATCGCGAGCAGGCTCGCTCCCACAGGTGATCTATGGAGGACACAAAATCTGCAAACACTGCAGATCCAGTGTAGGAGTGAGCTTGCTCCGGGCGGCGTTCCGACGATGGGGCCGGTCCAGTCTCCACATAATCTCCATATTCCCCCCATAAATCCCCCACACACCCATTCCAGACTCTCCCCCATCCAAACAGGGAGAGTCCCATGAACCGCAGCCTGACCATAAAACTCGGGGCCATTGCCCTTCTGATTCTGTTATTGCTCATCCCGTTGCTGATGATCAACGGCGTCATCCAGGACCGCCAGCAACTGCGCGACGGTGTGCTCGAAGACATTGCCCGCAGTTCCAGCTACAGCCAGCAATTGAGCGGGCCGCTGATGGTGGTGCCGTACCGCAAAGTGGTGCGCACCTGGAAACTCAACGAAAAAACCAACGAGCGCTACCAGGAAGTCGGTGAAGAGCGCGGGCGTCTGTATTTCCTCCCGGAGCGTTTCGAGCTCGACGGCCAGGTGCAGACCGAACTGCGTTCCCGAGGCATTTATGAGGCGCGGCTGTTCCACGCCGATAACCGCATCAGTGGGCATTTCTCGGTCCCGGCGCAACTGGGCATCAAGGAAGACTTCGCCGATTACCAGTTCGATCAACCGTTTCTGGCCGTCGGCATCAGCGATATTCGCGGTATCGAGAACGCCCTGAAACTCGAACTCAACGACCAGCGTCTGGACTTTGTTCCGGGCACTCAGGTGGGCTGGCTAGGCGAAGGTGTACACGTGACGCTGCCGGCGCTGGATGCCAGACAAGCGACGGAATTGACCTTCGGTTTCGACCTGCGGCTGCAAGGCACCGGTCAGTTGCAGATCCTTCCAGTGGGTAAGACCAGCAAAGTGTCGTTGAGCGCCAACTGGCCGCATCCAAGCTTCATCGGCAATTACCTGCCGGCCCAGCGTGAAGTCACCGATCAGGGTTTCACCGCCAACTGGCAGACCTCGTTTTTCTCCACCAATCTGCAAGAAGCGCTGAGCAGTTGTGTGTCCGGTGGTGGTTGCGAGGCGTACAACGGCCGCAGCTTTGGCGTGAGTTTCATCGACCCGGTGGACCAGTACCTGAAGAGCGATCGGGCAATCAAATATGCGCTGCTGTTCATCGTCCTGACCTTCGCCGGATTCTTCCTCTTCGAAGTGCTGAAAAGCCTCGCGGTGCACCCGGTGCAATATGCATTGGTGGGCGTGGCGCTGGCGTTCTTCTACCTGTTGCTGCTGTCGCTGTCGGAGCACATCGGTTTTGCCCTGGCCTATCTGTTGTCGGCGGGTGGCTGCGTATTGTTGATCGGGTTTTATGTCTGCCATGTGCTGCGCAGCGTGCGTCACGGCTTGAGCTTTTCGGCGGGGTTGGCGGCTTTGTATGGCTTGCTCTACGGCTTGTTGAGTGCCGAGGATTACGCGCTGTTGATGGGCTCGTTGTTGCTGTTCGGTTTGCTCGGTGTGTTCATGGTGCTGACCCGCAAGCTGGATTGGTACGGGATCGGGCAAAAATCGGCCAAGCCGTTGGCGTTTGTTATCGGGGCGGTGGAATGAGCCGGTCGCTGGGGTTGCGCGAGGATCAGCGGGAAGGGGAGGTGTTGGCGACGCTGATATTGCGGTTATTTCCAGTTGATCCGGTGTGGTGCCATCGCGAGCAGGCTCGCTCCCACAAGGGATCTCCAGTGAACACAAATCCTGTGAACACCAATAACCAACTGTGGGAGCGAGCCTGCTCGCGATGAGGTCGGAACATTCAGCGAAGACTTAAACCTTCGGCATCGTCGCCACCATCGAAGGCCGCTGACTCACCTCGAAATACCAGGCCGCCAGCTGCGGATTCGCCTCGCGCCATTTCAGATCCGGATGGCGCAAGTCGAGGTAACCCAACGCACACGCCACGCTGATAGCCGCCACATCAAAATGGCTGGTCAGCTCGGCAATCGCATCCTTCTCCAACAGCGCCAGGGCGCGACGAATCTTGTCGCGCTGGCCATCGAGCCATGCGTCCCAGTGTTTCTCCGGGGCGCGCAGAGCCACTTCATACCGAACCATCACCGAAGCGTCCATGATCCCGTCGGCCAGGGAAGCCAGGGTCAAACGGCGCCAGCGGGCCGAGCCTTCGCGGGGTATCAGCGGGTTGCCGACGTGTTGATGGTCGAGGTAATCGAGGATCACCCGGCTGTCATGGATGACATTGCCGTCGGCCAGGCGCAGGGCCGGGATCTTGCCCAGTGGGTTGTCTTCGTTGAGGGTCTGGTCCGGGCTTACCGGCGTGAGCACGCAGTCTTGCAGCGCCACGCGGTCGGTCTGACCGGTTTCGTGCAGCAGCACCATGACTTTGCGAACGAAGGGCGATAGCGAATTGTGGAACAGGGTCATGCTGGGGGCGGACATGGCAGCGTCTCGGTATTGGGCAGTGCTGGGCAGCATAGCGTGTTGAAGCAATAGCTCAAGATGACCAGCGAAGGTTCAAAAACCTGTGGGAGCAGGTTCAGGCAGTTGGCTGCGTGTTGTCGTATAACTGCCGTGTTGGTCGGAGTTCTGTAGCAGCTGTCGAGCCCCAGCGAGGCTGCGTCCGGCTCGGTCCGCGTTCGGGCGAAGCAGTCGTAAATCCTGCAACAGTGATCTTTCAGGCGCACCGCGTTTGCCGGACTGCGGCCGCTGCGCGACCGAACGCAGCCTCGCTGGGGCTCGACAGCTGCTACAAGAATTTGCGAATTTCTTTGAAGCAGCGGTGGTCCGCGAAGCGATGTAAATCAGCGGCGTTGCAGAAGGCCACGCAAGGCAAGCACGGCGGGGACGCCCAAGCCAAGCCAGCTCAAGCCATCCCATACGCCATCACCCAGCAACGCGGCGAACAACCCTGCGGCACTGAGGAGGGCAATCACGGTAGGCGTGGCAAAGACCTTCCAGAAGTTCGACTGTCGCGGCCTCATGCTTGCGCCTCCGCTTGTTCGAGTACAGGTTTCGCTGCCTTGCGCCGCACCACCCACAGATAAACCCCACTGCCCAGCACGATGATGGTCAGCACATCCAGGGTCGCCCAGAGGATTTTCATCGGCATGCCGCCGTAATCACCGAAGTGCAAGGGTTGCGACATGCCCATGGCGTCCATGTACCACGGTCGTTCGGCCACCGCCGTGACGTGCAGGGTACTGGCGTCGATCAGCACTGGGGTCAGCAAGTGCGATGTCAGGTGGGTGCTGCCTTTCATGAACACGGCGTAATGGTGTTCGCTGGAAAACCGTGTGCCGGGGAACGCAATGAAATCGGGTTGCATGCCCGGGGCGACTTCCTTGGCGATGTCGAGCAGACGGGTCGCGGGCGCCAGGTGCGTCAGCGGTGGCGCATCGCGATACGGCGCGATCATCGCGCTCAGGGCGTCGTTGCGCCAGGCGGCGATCAGCAGGTCGGCGCAGGCACTGATCACGCCGGTCACACCGACCACCAGCGCCCAGGTCAGGGTGACCACGCCGATCAGGTTATGCAGATCGAGCCAGCGCAGGCGGGTGGATTTGTCCTGGCGCACGGTGGCGAATTTCAAGCGGCGCATGAACGGCAGGTAAAGCACCGTCCCGGAAACAATGGCCGCGACAAACATCAGCCCCATGAACGCCAGCAACAATTTGCCAGGCAGGCCGGCGAACATGTCCACGTGCAGGCGCAGCATCACCATCATGAAGCCGCCGTTGGCTGACGGCATTTCCAGTGCTTCGCCGGTGCGGGCGTCGAGCATGAAGGTGTGGGACGAATTGGGTTCGGTACCGGCGGTGGCCGCCATGATGGCGATCGCCGCGTTGGGCTCTTCCTCGTCAAAGCCGAAATACTGCATGACTTCACCGGGGCGATGTTTTTCCGCCGCCTGCACCAACTGCTGCAAATTCAGTTGCGGGGTCTCCGCCGGCATTTGCTTCAACTCGGCGGCATCGCCCAGCAGGTGGTCGATCTCGTGGTGAAAGATCAACGGCAGGCCGGTCAATGCCAGCATCAGCAGAAACACCGTGCAGATCAGGCTGGTCCAGGTGTGGACAAAGGACCAGCGGCGAATTGTTTTGCTTTTCATTTCATGGCCTTTAGAAATACCAAAGCCGTCCTCGAAGGACGGCTTGGGTTTTGGAGCGTTTCAGCTAGGCAATTACCACTTGTACGTTGCACTGGCGACGACGCTGCGCTGGTCGCCGTAGTAGCAGTAGAAGCTGTCACAGGTGGAAATGTAATCCTTGTCCAGCAGGTTAGTGGCGTTCAGTGCCAGCGACGCGCCTTTGAGGCTGTTGTCCAGACGGCCGAGGTCGTAATGGACCGCCGCGTCGAACACGGTATAGGCATCGGCCTTGCCCAGCCAGGTGTTGCCCTGATCGCCGTAGGTGTTGCCGGTGTAGCGAGCGCCGGCACCAATGCCGAAACCGTCGAGCACGCCTGCGTGCCAGGTGTAATCGGCCCACAGCGAAGCCTGTTGGTTAGGCATCAATTGCAGGCGGTTGCCCTTGTTGTCGCCTTTCTGCACTTCGGATTTGGCCAGGGTGTAGGCAGCGATGATCTTCAAGTTTTCGGTGACGTCGGACACCGCTTCCAGCTCCAGGCCCTTGACCTTCACTTCGCCGGTCTGGCTGGTGATCGGTGTGGCGCCGACAGTGGTGGTGACCGAGACGTTTTTCTGGGTCAAGTCATACACCGCCGCACTGAGCAGGGTGTTGCTGCCCGGCGGCTGATACTTGATGCCCAATTCCCACTGCTTGCCTTCGGTCGGCTTGAACGATTCGGTGCTGGAGGCTGATGCGCCAGTCGTCGGCTGGAAGGATTCGGCGTACGACAGGTACGGCACAAAGCCCGAGTCGAAGACGTAGCTGATCGCCGCGTTGCCGCTGAAGGCCTTGTCGCGCTCGGTGTTGGTGGCGTCGCCCTTGTTGAAGAACTCGGTGCTGGTGTGGACCCAATCCTCGCGTCCGCCGACGGTCAGGCGCCATTGGTCGAGGGCCATTTGATCCTGCACGTACAGGCCGGTCTGGTAGGTCTTCTGGTTGTAGTCGTAGAACGCGGTGGAGCGCGGCGGACGAACGATCGGCTGGCCATAGATCGGGTTGTTGACGTTGGTGGTCAGCCCGTCGCCGAAAATCGAGGTGTAGTTGGTGTTGCTGCGCTGGTGGTCGAGACCCAACAGCAGGGTGTGACGGACATCGCCGGTGGCGAAGTCGACCTGGAAATTGTTATCCACGGCGAACTGGCTGATGTCCTCATCGACGGTGGTGCTGGTGCGCCCGACGTTGCCTTCGTTATCCACTTGGGTGAACGGATACGAACCGACGGTGAGTCCCTGGAACGACAGATCGGATTTGGTGTAACGCAGGTTCTGCTTGAACTGCCAGACGTCGTTCAAGCGATGTTCGAACGCATAGCCCAGCGCGTAGTAGGTGCGGTCGTAGTATTCCCAATCCGGGTCGCCGAGGTTCTTGTGATGGGACACCTTGCCGAACGGCATGTCGATCTTGGTGCCTTGCACCGGCAGGAACTGGCTGGTGATGCCGGTATCGTCACGGGTGAATTGCGTGAGCAAGGTGAACCTGGTGTCTTCGTCGATGTTCCAGGTCAGGCTCGGCGCAATGTTGTAGCGCTTGTTGTCGACGTGGTCGATCTGCGTGCCGCTGTCGCGCACCACGCCGCTCAGGCTGTAGAGGAACTGGCCTTCGTCATCGATCTTGCCGGTGCTGGCGAAGTTGATCTGGCGCTGGTTGTCGCTGCCGTATTGCAGCTGGATCTCATGGCTGTCTTCGGCGGTGGGACGGCGGCTGACCATGTCCAGCAGGCCGCCCGGCGGGGTTTGGCCGTAAACCGACGACGCCGGGCCGCGCAGCAGGGCGAGGCGATCGAGGTTCCAGGTTTCCTGTTTCGGGTTGGCGTACGTGCCTTTTGGCAGAGGCAGGCCATCGAGGAACTGGGTCGGTTCGAAACCCCGTACCCGCAGCCAGTCAGCGCGGGTGTCGCTGCCGTAGCTGCTGGCGACGATGCCGGGCATGTAGCGCACGGCGTCATCGAGATTCTGCACATTGCGATCTTCCATTTGCTGGCGGGTCGCGACCGAAATCGAGCGCGGTGCTTCGACCAGCGCGGTGTCGGTCTTGGTGCCGGCTGCGGTGCGCGTGGCGACGTAGCCTTCCACCGGGCCCCAGGCGCTTTCAGTATTTTCGACACCGATGACGGCGGTTTCCGGCAGGGCCAGCGTGCCCTCGGGAATGGCGACCAGGCTGTAGGTGCCGGCGCTGCTCTGTTCCAGTTGCAGGCCGGTGCCGCGCAAGGCTTCACGCAGGGCGCTGGCGGCGTCGAACTGACCCTTGACCGGAGCCGAGGTTTTACCAGCGGCCAGGGACGGATTCAACGACAGCGTGAGGCCCGCCTGGCTGGCGATCTGGTTCAAAGTGCTGGCCAGTGGCGCGGCCGGCAGGTTGTAGGCGCGAACGCTGGACGCCTGTTCAGCGGCGATGAGCTGAGTGCTGGCCAAGGGCGTGCAAAGGGCAATGGCGACTGCCAGCAAGCTGGGGCGCAACAAGGTGTCTAGCGAACGGGACATACAGCGGCTCCTGAATGGAAATATTTCTCAATTGCCTAGGTGCCGAACGAGAATCCAAAAGTGATAGGGCTGGATGAAAATAATTTCTATTCAGTAAACAAGATGAATTTCTAGGGTGAGGCGGATGGCCCCATCGCGGGCAAGCCACGCTCCCACAGGTTTTGTGTCCAGCAGGAAATCTGTAAATGACACAAAACCCTGTGGGAGCGTGGCTTGCCCGCGATGGCGTCCGCTCAGACGGCAACCTTCTCAGGGCCTGGTTTCAGCCTTCGCCACCGTCACCCACCACGGCGTGTGCTGTTCAATCTGCACCGGCAGCGTCGGCAGCAGCGCGCTCAGGGCCTTGTCGGTGTCGTGCAGCGGGAAGCTGCCGGTGATCCGCAGGTCAGCGATCTCCGGTGCAACGCCCAAGTGCCCGCGTCGATAACGACCGAGTTCGTGCACAAGATCTTCCAGTCGTGCGTTGTCCACCACCAGCATGCCGCGAGTCCAGGCATCGGCGCCGAGGTTCATCGCGACGATGGGGCCCAGGCCGTTGCTGCGCATCAGCACTTGCTGGCCTTCACGCAGGATCTGCTCTTCAGGACTCGACAGCGGATGGGCGGCCACCGCGGACTGCAACACGCTCAGTCGCGTGCCCTCATCCTCGCGCTTGACCAGGAACCGCGTGCCCAGCGCGCGCATGCTGCCTTCACGGGTTTCGACGATGAACGGCCGGGTATCGCCATGACCGGTTTCGACGAGAATTTCCCCTTCCTGAAGGATGATCAGCCGCTGCTTCTCATCGAAGCGCACGTCCACGGCGCTGTGGGTGTTGAGGTTGATCTGCGTGCCGTCGGTGAGGCGCAGGGTGCGCTGCTCGCCGGTGGCGGTGCGCTGGTCGGCCAGCCAATAGTCGATGGGCAGATAACGATCACCGGCGAACAGTGCCAGCCCGATCACTGCGACGATGCTGGCCAGGCCGCTGCCAAGCTTGCGTACCCGACGACGGATGCTTTCGCGCGATTGCAGTAACGCCGTGCGAGCCGGGCCGCTGGCGACGCTGAAACGCTGGTCGAGCATGCCCAGTTGGCGCCAGGCTCGGGCATGTTCCTCGTGGGCGGCGTGCCATTTGGCAAATTCTTCGCGCTCCACCGGGTTGCTGGAATCCAGGGATAATTGCCAGGCAATCGCGGCATCCAATACATGGGCCGACACCGGTTTGGAGCTGACCGGGCTCATACCGGCTCACCGTACAGCGCGATGTAGCACTGACGAATGCCTTGGGCCAGGTATTGGCGAACCCGGGGCACCGACACGCTCAGGCGCTCGGCGATTTCCGCATGGCCGAGGCCGTCGAGACGGCTATAGAGAAACGCTGCCCGGGCCTTGCTTGAGAGCTTGCCGAGCAGTCGGTCGATGTTTTTCAGGTCTTCGAGGATCAACTGCTGTTCTTCCACTGACGGTTGTTCACCTTCGGGGATCAGCATCAATTCGGTGAGGTAGGCCTGTTCCAGCGCTGCGCGACGGAAATAGTCGAACAGCAAGCCCTTGGCGATCGCCACCAGAAACGCCCGAGGTTCGCGAGGCTCCTTCAGCTCATCACGGCCGAGCAACCGCACGAAGGTGTCCTGACTGAGGTCTTCGGCCCGTTGCGGACAGGCCACATTGCGACGCAGCCAAGCCAATAGCCAACCGCGATGGTCGCGATACAACGCACCAACGAGCTCACTTTGGGGGCTTTGGACTGACGACACGCAGCATCACCGATTGGGAAGTGTTAACTAACGAGAATTGTTCGCGATTGTGGCAGAGGCGGGGGAGGTAAGCAATTGGCCACTGGTCAGGTGGTTTTTGATGGGGAGGGCTTCAGTCGGACCGCGTTATCGTTCTTCGCGGGCAAGCCTCGCTCCTACAGGTTATGCGCAATTCCAGAATTGACGATGACCCGTAGGAGCGAGGCTTGCCCGCGAAGAGGCCAGAACAGGCACTGCAAATCTAAAAGGACGGCGCGCGCTGCCTGCGTTTCCACTGGCTCAACCGCTGCTGCAAATTCAACGGGCTATGAATCTGCTGCTGCCGCGCCCGGCTGAACAGTATCAGCGCCAGCTCCGCCGTCGCCAACGCATCAGCACTGGCATTGTGTCGTTCGAAGACTTCAAGCTTGAACCAGTCGATCCACTCATCCAGCCCGGCATCGCGAATGTGCGCCTGCGGACACAGCAGCGGTGCGATGTCCGCCACGTCCAGAAACGGATGCTGCAATTTGTAGCCCAAATGGTCTTTCAGCGAACGCCCAAGCATGTGTTGATCGAACGGCGCATGGAACGCCAGCACCGGACTGTCGCCCACGAACTCCATAAGCTCGAGCAGCGCCAGTCCCGGATCGCTGCCGGCGGCAATCGCACTCGGTCCCAGACCATGAATCAATACGCTGGGCCCCACCTTCATATCGACGCATTGCATCGTGCGTTCGAACTGCTGGCTGAAATCAATCGCTCCGTCCTCGATCACCACCGCTCCGATGGACAACACCCGATCCTTGTTCAGGTTCAGCCCGGTGGTTTCCAGGTCGAGCACCACCCAGCGCTGTTCGCGCAGGCTGCATTCACTCAGCTCGGCAATAGCAGGCAAGCATTGCAGACGTTGTTGAAGTTCGCCGGGAAGGCTCGGACCTGCCGGGCGCAGCCATGAAAACAGGCTCATAGCTGATACCGCAGGGCCAGGCTACTTTGCAGGCGTTGAGCCTGGCGCAGGGATTCACGCAGGATCCGTCGGTCCAGATGGTTGAGGCTGTCCGGATCGACCCGGTTGGAGTAGGGCAAGTTCTCCCGGGTCTGTAGCTGATGTTGCTGCATGCGGGTTTGCTGGATGAAGTGATAAGCCTCTTCGTACGCGGCGCCGTCCAGCCGTTCAATGACCTCTTTGGCCACCAATTCACGGAAGCGCTCCAGGGTATTGTTGGCCTCAATGCCATGGACCAGGGCCAGCAACCGCGCGCCGTCAACGAACGGCGTCAGCCCCTGGACCTTCAGATCCAGCGTGGCTTTCTCGCCATTCTTGCGCGCCAGCACGAATTCACGAAAACGTCCTACGGGCGGACGGTTGCGCAAGGCGTTCTCGGCCATCATCCGTTGGAACAGCCGGTTGTCATTCACCTGGTCGAGAATGCCCTGACGCAGCTGATCGCAGCCTTGCTCGTCGCCCCAGACCACACGCAGGTCGAAATAGATGCTCGAACCCAACAGATTCTCCGGCGTCGCCTCACGAATAAACGCCGCAAAGCGCCGCGCCCATTCGGCCCGGGACAAACACAGTTCGGGGTTGCCGGCCATGATGTTGCCCTTGCATAGCGTGAAGCCGCAGAGCGCCAGGCTCTGGTTGATCTGCTGGGCAATGGGCAGCAGTTTGCCGCGAATTTCGGCGGCATGCGCCGCGTCTCGGGCTTCGAACAGAATGCCGTTGTCCTGATCGGTGTGCAGCGTCTGTTCGCGACGGCCTTCGCTACCGAAGCACAGCCAACTGAATGGAATGCCGGGGTCACCTTTCTCGGCGAGGGTCAGTTCGATCACCCGGCACACGGTGTGATCGTTGAGCAGCGTGATGATGTGGGTGATCTGGGTCGAAGAGGCGCCGTGCGCCAGCATGCGTTCGACCAGTTGGCCGATCTCGCCGCGCATCGCCACCAGGTTTTCCAGTTTCTGCGCGCTGCGAATGGTCCGCGCCAGGTGCACCAGGTCGACCCGTTGCAACGAAAACAGATCCCGCTCGGACACCACGCCGCACAGGCGATGGTCTTTCACCAGGCAGACGTGGGCGATGTGTCGCTGGGTCATGGCGATCGCCGCATCAAAGGCGCTGTGGTCCGGCGACAGGAAAAACGGCGCCTGGGTCATGTGGCGCTCGATCGCTTCGTTGAAGTCGTTAGTGCCCTCGGCCACCACATGGCGCAAGTCGCGCAGGGTGAAAATGCCCAGAGGGGCTTTAAGCTCGTCGACAATCACGATGCTGCCGACCTGCTGCTCGTGCATCTGGGTCACGGCTTCACGCAACGGCGTGGCGGGGCTGCACGTCACCGGATGGCGCATGGCCAATTCGCCCAGTCGCGTATTCAACGAATATTGAGTACCAAGGGTTTCTACGGCTTTTTGCTGGACTTGCTGATTGACCTGATCCAGCAGGCTGCTGACACCGCGTAGGGCAAAGTCGCGAAACGTGGTGGAAAGTGCGAACAGTTTGATGAACGCCAGCTTGTTCAGCTGTAGGCAAAAGGTGTCTTCGGCGGCCAGGTGTTCGGTGCGAGTCGCGCGCTCGCCCAGCAGCGCGGCGAGGGGGAAACACTCGCCGGTGGTGATTTCGAAGGTGGTTTCGGTGCCGCCCTTGGCCGTATGCGGGCGTTCACCCACGACCCGGCCTTGTTTGACGATGTAGAAATGCTCAACCGGCCCATCGGCAGGTTTGATGATGCTCTCGCCGGGGGCGTAGAAACGCATCTGACATTGTTCGACCAGGTACGCCAGGTGCGCGTGTTCCATTTGATTGAAGGGCGGGAAGCGCTGGAGGAATTGCAAAGTGCCCTGGATGTTCTGCAACACCGCGGTTTTCCCTGCCTGTGTGAAGGCGTCCGCTTTACTCATAACCATGACCGCAGTCTTTTTTGAATTGTTGTTGTCGGATGACTTACCCATGGTCGGCCCCTGCGGGCAGGGTGCCCATTGGACGTAAGTCTAGGTCGGGCGTTGCAGGCGTCGGAAGTTAGGAAATGTCTGACGCAAATGCGGGAAAAACCTCCTACATTGGCTATAGGAAAACTTTCCGACGAAGGGCACATTGTAGGTCTGCTTAGCGATGTCTGACGGATGTGCTAGGGAATTGAAATGAAAACGTAGAGAAAGCCATGTCCGACCACGATATTTTGAGTGACGCCGAGCGCGAGGCGCTGAGTGCCGTCATGCTGGAACCTGACCTGCCACCGCAGAGGGTGCTGATCGTCGATGACGATAAAGACGCGCGCGAGTTGCTGTCGGAGATTCTGGCGCTGGACGGTATTCGTTGTATGACGGCTGCCAGTGGTGAAACTGCACTCAAGATGTTGAGCGAAAAACCTTCGATTGGCCTGGTGATTACTGATCTGCGCATGGGCCACATTGATGGCCTGGAACTGATCCGCAAGGTGCGTGAATCGGAACGGGCGGAGCTGCCGATGATCATAGTTACCGGCGATGCCGACGTTAAAGACGCCATCGCTGCCATGCATCTGAGCGTGGTCGACTTCCTGCTCAAACCCATCGATACCGGCAAACTGTTGGCGTTGGTCAAGCATGAGTTGGGGATGGAGCCTTAGTTAAACCTGTCTTCCCTGCACATTCCCTGTGGGAGCGAGCTCGCTCGCGATGAGGCCATTACAGCCAACATCGATGTGACAGATACGCCGCCATCGCGAGCAGGCTCGCTCCCACAGGGGATCTCATTCGCCAATAAAAAAGCCCTGATCGAAAGATCAGGGCTTTTTGACATCTGGCGCAAACGCTCAGTTACAGGCCATTGGCAGCCTTGAACTCGCGACGACGACGGTGCAGGACCGGCTCGGTGTAGCCGTTCGGCTGCTTGGTGCCTTCGACCACCAGTTCGACCGCCGCCTGGAAGGCGATGTTGCGGTCGAAGTTCGGTGCCAGCGGACGGTACAGCGCGTCATTGGCGTTCTGACGGTCAACCACCGGCGCCATGCGCTTGAGGCTTTCCATCACTTGCTCTTCGGTGACGATGCCATGACGCAACCAGTTCGCGATGTGCTGGCTGGAAATACGCAGCGTCGCACGGTCTTCCATCAGGCCGACATCGTTGATGTCCGGCACTTTCGAGCAACCGACGCCCTGGTCGATCCAGCGCACCACGTAACCGAGAATGCCCTGGGCGTTGTTGTCCAGTTCGTTCTTGATCTGTTCCGCGGTCCAGCTCGGGTTTACCGCCAACGGGATGGTCAGGATGTCGTCCACCGAAGCGCGAGTACGTTTGGCCAGCTCGGCCTGACGGGCGAACACATCGACCTTGTGGTAATGCAGCGCGTGCAACGCGGCGGCAGTCGGCGATGGAACCCAGGCGGTGTTGGCGCCGGCCAGCGGGTGAGCAATTTTCTGTTCGAGCATCGCTGCCATCAGGTCGGGCATCGCCCACATGCCTTTACCGATCTGCGCACGACCTTGCAGGCCGGTGCTCAGGCCGATATCGACGTTCCAGTTTTCGTAGGCGCCGATCCACTTCTCGGCCTTCATGTCCGCCTTGCGCACCATCGGGCCGGCTTCCATGGAGGTGTGAATTTCATCGCCCGTGCGGTCGAGGAAACCGGTGTTGATGAACACCACGCGCTCGCTGGCCGCCTTGATGCAGGCCTTGAGGTTGACCGTGGTCCGGCGCTCCTCGTCCATGATCCCGACTTTCAGCGTGTTGCGCGGCAGACCGAGCACTTCTTCGATGCGACCGAACAGCTCGTTGGTGAACGCGGCTTCTTCCGGGCCGTGCATTTTCGGCTTCACGATGTAGACCGAGCCGGTGCGGCTGTTCTTGCGCGAGCTGTTGCCGTTGAGGCTGTGGATCGCCGCAAGGCTGGTGATCAGGCCGTCGAGAATGCCTTCCGGCACTTCGTTGCCGTCTTTATCGACGATCGCGTCGATGGTCATCAGGTGACCGACGTTGCGCACGAACAATAACGAACGACCGTGCAAGCTCAGTTCTTTACCGTCGACACCGGTATAGATGCGGTCGGCGTTCATGGTGCGGGTAAAGGTCTGACCGCCCTTGGAGACTTCTTCCGACAGGTCGCCCTTCATCAGGCCGAGCCAGTTGCGGTAGATCACCACTTTGTCATCGGCATCGACGGCGGCGACGGAGTCTTCGCAGTCCATGATGGTGGTCAGCGCGGCTTCCATCAGGATGTCTTTGATACCGGCGGCGTCGGTCTGACCGACCGGGGTGCTGGCGTCGACCTGGATTTCGAAGTGCAGGCCGTTGTTTTTCAGCAGGATCGCGGTCGGTGCAGCCGCATCGCCGTGGAAACCGATCAGCTGAGCGTCGTTACGCAGGCCCGTGCTCTTCAAATCCGAGCTGCTCCCGCCTTTAAGGGCGACCACCAGTTTGCCGTCAGCGATCTTGTAGCCGGTGGAGTCGACATGGGAGCCGGCCGCCAATGGCGCGGCTTCGTCGAGAAAGGCGCGGGCGAAGGCAATGACCTTGTCACCACGGACCTTGTTGTAGCCTTTGCCTTTTTCCGCGCCGTCGGCTTCGCTGATGGCGTCGGTGCCGTAGAGCGCGTCGTACAACGAACCCCAGCGGGCGTTCGAGGCGTTGAGCGCGAAGCGGGCATTCATCACCGGCACCACGAGTTGTGGGCCGGCCATGCGGGCGATTTCGTCATCGACGTTTTGCGTCGTTGCCTGGAAATCGGCCGCTTCTTGCAGCAGATAACCGATGTCTTGCAAGAAGGCTTTATAAGCCACGGCGTCGTGTGGTTGACCGGCACGGGATTGGTGCCAGCCATCGATACGAGCCTGGAAATCATCGCGTTTGGCGAGTAGGGCTTTGTTCTTCGGCGCCAGGTCATGAATGACCTTGTCGGCACCGGCCCAGAACTTATCGGCGGTGAGGCCGGTACCGGGAATGGCTTCGTTGTTCACGAAGTCGAACAGGACTTTGGCGACCTGCAGGCCACCGACTTGAACGTGTTCAGTCATTGCTTGCCTCACTCTGCTCAGCTATTTCGCTTTTCAGCTCTTCAAATTAACAATGAAGCCTCTGGCTATTTAAACCACAAACCCCTTCCACCAGTACATGCCATTTCGGGCGGCTGGAATGGAACCGATCAACGGCGTTGAGGCCTTGCTGATAGGGCTTTCAGGGCTGCGACTATGCCTGTGGCAGACATCGATCCAACGTTATGTAGTGCGCGCTGCGGCATACTACATGATGAATTGCGCTTGTGAAAATTAGACTAATTACGTCGTTCTGCGACCCCATGACGCATTGCGGTCACGTCGGGGATAGGGATGTTCTCAAAAAAGTATGAGATTGTTCCAGTTAAATATAAGAAGTTGTACACATAATCTTTCATGCACTGCTATGGACTGTGGTTTTTGTGGCGAGGGAGCTTGCTCCCGCTGGGGCGCGGAGCGGCCCCCTGCATTATTCAGACAAACCCCATTGGCTGATTTTACGACTGCTTCGCAGCCGAGCGGGAGCAAGCTCCCTCGCCACAAAAAAGCAGTGCAGGGCTGATTCCGGTCCCTTGCCTATACTTGTTTTTCTATAACAAAAGTCATGACTAGAGGGCTGCGCCATGGACCACCTCGTACTCACTGTTTTCGCTCCGGACAAGCCAGGGCAGGTCGAGCGCATTGCCCAATGCATTGCCGAGCACGGCGGCAACTGGCTGGAAAGCCGCATGTCGCGCATGGCGGGTCAGTTCGCCGGGATTCTTCGGGTGGGCGTGCCGGCCGAGGCCTACGATGAGTTGGTCGATGCCCTGAAGGCGTTGTCCGCCCACGGTATTCGCGTGTTGATCGCCGAAAGCGGCATCGAGCAATCCTGCACCTGGAAACCGATTGCCATGGAATTGGTGGGCAATGACCGCCCGGGGATCGTTCGTGACATCACTCGCCTGCTGACTGAACAAGGGGTGAACCTGGAGCGTCTGGTGACCGAAGTGCGTCCGGCGCCGATGAGCAGCGAACCGCTGTTCCATGCCGAAGCGATTCTGGCGGTGCCACTCACCTTGTCTCTGGACGTGCTGCAGTCACGGCTGGAAACCCTGGCCGATGATCTGATGGTCGAATTGGTACTGCGCAGCGAGCCCTGACAGGGTTATCCAAGTTATACGTGCACCTGCCTGTGGATAACCTGTAGAGACAGCCCGCCAGCCCACGCTGGCCGGGCTTCTTCAGGATCTGATCAAAAAACCATCAGTTTCAACAAGTTGCGCACAAACGGCGGGGATCACGCTGTGGATAACCTTGGGAAGGATCAATGCAGGCCACGAAATACGTGGCCTGCAGGGTGTTGTGCGTTTTCTGATCAGCTGCGGCGGCGCAAACTTATCCACGCATCAACGCTGTAAACCGCCAGGCCCGCCCAGATAAAGATGAATGCGACCAACGTGCTGGAAGACAAATGCTCGCCAAACAGCAGAACGGCTTGCAACAGCACCAGCGTCGGCGCCAGGTACTGGAGAAATCCCAGTGTCGTGTAGGGTAAATGCCGTGCGGCGGCGTTGAAACACACCAGCGGCACCAGCGTCACCGGCCCGGCCGCCACCAGCCACCAGGCTTCGGATGTGGTCCAGAATTCAGGCTGTGCGCTTGTGGCCGTCTGATTGAAAAGCAGCCATGCAATGGCAATCGGCACCAGCATCCAGGTTTCCACCACCAGGCCGGGCAGCGCTTTGACAGGTGCTTGCTTGCGGATCAGGCCGTAGAAGCCAAACGTCAGCGCCAGCACCAGCGACACCCACGGCAGACTGCCGACCTGCCAAACCTGCTGTGCCACGCCGACCGCCGCCAGACCCACCGCGAGCCACTGCATGCGCCTCAGCCGTTCGCCGAGGATCAACATCCCCAGCAGCACGTTTATCAGTGGGTTGATGTAGTAACCGAGGCTGGCCTCGAGCATGCGCCCGTTGTTCACCGACCAGACGTAGGTCAGCCAGTTGGCCGCAATCAGCGTGCCGCTCAGGGCCAGAATCGCCAGCCGGCGCGGGTTCTCCCTCAGCTCGCGCCACCAGCCGGGATGCTTCCACACCAGTAGCAGCAACGCGCCGAACAGCGCGGACCAGAGCACACGGTGGATGATGATCTCCACGGCGGGCACGCTGGCGATAGCTTTGAAGTAGAGCGGGAAAAGTCCCCAGATGATGTAGGCACTCAGGCCCAAGATGTACCCGCGACGCGGGTTGGCAGCTTGCATGCAGAATCCTTGCTTAGGCAGCTAACAAAGTGGGGATTGTATAGATGTGTTGTATTTTTTGTAGGAGCGAGGCTTGCCCGCGAAGAACGATAACGCGGTTTTCCTGATACACCGCGTTATCGTTCTTCGCGGGCAAGCCTCGCTCCTACAGGGGATTGCGGTGTTAGAAAAGCTTCAGGGGTTCTTCGTTGAGCGCAGCAAGTTGCTCGCGCAACGCCAACACCTGATCACCCCAATACCGTTCACTGCCGAACCACGGGAAACTGTGCGGGAACGCCGGGTCGTCCCAGCGGCGGGCGAGCCAGGCGCTGTAGTGCATCAGGCGCAAGGCGCGCAGCGGTTCGATCAGCGCCAATTCCCTCGGGTCGAAGTCGTGGAACTCGTTGTAGCCGTCCATCAATTCCGACAACTGACCGAGACATTCCTGACGATCCCCCGCCAGCATCATCCAGATGTCCTGCACCGCCGGGCCCATGCGACAGTCGTCGAGGTCGACGATGTGGAACATCTCGTCGCGACACATCATGTTGCCGGGGTGGCAATCGCCGTGCATGCGGATGTTCTGGTGCGGCGTGGCCTTGTAGACCTCTTCCACCCGCTTGAGCAGGTCGCGGGCCACGGACTCGTAGGCCGGCAACAGGCTTTTGGGTACGAAATTGCCTTCAAGCAAGGTGTTCAGGGAATCGTGACCGAAATTCTTCACGCCCAGCGCTTCACGGTGTTCGAACGGTTTGGTCGCACCGACGGCGTGCAGGCGGCCGAGCAATTGGCCCAGGCGATACAACTGGTCGAGATTGCCCGGCTCCGGCGCACGTCCGCCACGGCGAGGAAACAGGGTGAAACGGAAACCGGCATGTTCGTGCAGGCTGGCGCCGTTGTGAATCATCGGCGCGACCACCGGCACGTCGCACTCGGCGAGTTCGAAGGTGAATTGGTGTTCTTCGAGAATCGCTTCGTTGGTCCAGCGCTGCGGACGGTAGAACTTGGCGATCAGCGGCTCGGAGTCTTCGATGCCGACTTGGTAGACACGGTTCTCGTAGCTGTTGAGCGCCAGAATGCGCGCGTCGCTGAGAAAGCCGATGCTTTCGACGGCATCGAGCACGAGGTCTGGGGTGAGGGTTGCAAACGGGTGGGCCATGCTGACTCCTGCGCGCAGCAGGCTGCCGCGTCCGGCCAAGCATGGTAGCGCAGACGGGCTTACTTTAGTGTTAAGGCTTGAGATAGTGGTGTTGCCATCGCTAGCAGGCTAGCTCCCACACTGGATCTGCGACACACCGCAAATCCCCTGTGGGAGCTAGCCTGCTAGCGATGGGGCCCGATCAGGCGCCGACGATCCCGCCATCCTCACGGGAAATCGCCATCACCGAAGACCGTGGCTTGCCATTCGGCAGATGCTCGGGGAACGTCGATCCACCGTTTTCCCCCGGATGCTGAATCCCGACAAACAAGGTCTTCTGATCCGGTGAAAAGCTGATCCCCGTCACTTCGCAACCCACCGGCCCAACCATGAACCGGCGTATCTCCCCGCTCACGGGGTCGGCACACAGCATCTGGTTATTACCCATGCCCGCGAAGTCGCCGGCGTTGCTCGAATCGCCATCGGTGAGAATCCACAACCGCCCGGCGTTATCGAAGCCCAGGCCATCCGGGCTGTTAAACATGTTCTGCGGCGTGATATTCGACGAGCCGCTTTTCGGCGTGCCGGCGTGGACGCCCGGGTTGCCGGCGACCACAAACAGATCCCAGGCAAAGCTTTTCGAGCCGTGATCGTCTCGGTCGGTGCGCCAGCGCAGAATTTGCCCGTAGACGTTCTTCTCTCGCGGGTTCGGCCCGCCCACGGGTTGGCCGTCTTCGCCGCGTTTGGCATTGTTAGTCAGTGTGCAATAGACCTGGCCGTCCATTGGGCTGACGACGATCCATTCCGGACGGTCCATGCGCGTGGCCTTCACCACGCTCGCCGCGAGGCGCGCGTGGATCAGTACTTCGGCCTGATCGGCAAAGCCGCTACTGGCGTCGATGCCGTTTTTACCGTGGGTCAGTTCGATCCATTCGCCCTGGCCTTTCGGGTGATCGGCGTTGCTGTCGCCCGCATCGAAGCGCGCCACGTACAAGGTGCCGTGGTCCAGCAGGTCGCGGTTGGCCTTGGGGTTTTTGTGATTGATCTTGTCGCGGCTGACGAACTTGTAAATGAATTCGCCGCGCTCATCGTCGCCCATGTACACCACGGCGTGGCCGTCTTTGGTTTCGGCCAGGGCAGCGTTTTCATGTTTGAAACGACCCAGCGCCGTGCGTTTGACGGGCGTCGATTGCGGATCGAACGGGTCGATTTCCACAACCCAGCCGTGACGGTTGAGCTCGTTCGGATTCTTCGCCAAGTCAAACCGCTCATCGTGTTGATGCCAGTTGATCTCTTTGCTGGTCGCCACTGCGCCGTAGCGCTTCTGCGCGGCATCGAACTTCTGCTCGGCATTGTTGCTGCCGAAGCAGTCGGTGAAGTTCTCTTCGCAGGTCAGGTAAGTGCCCCACGGCGTCTTGCCGTTGGCGCAGTTCTGAAAGGTGCCGAGCACATTCTTGCCGTGAGGGTCGGCGCCGGTTTTCACCAAGGCGTGACCGGCGGCCGGGCCGCTGAGGCTGATCGGCGCGTTGCCATGAATGCGACGGTTGTAACGCGAGCCCTGGACGAATTGCCACTGCCCGTTCTTGCGCTGCACTTCGATCACCGACACGCCTTCGCAAGCCAAGGCTTTGTGTACATCATCGGCGGATTGCGGCATGCCACCGTGCGGGTAGAGGTAGCGATAGTTGGTGTATTCGTTGTTGATCGCCATCAGCGCCCGGTCTTTTTCGCCGGGGAATTCGAACAGGCTCATGCCGTCGTTGTTGTCGCCAAACTGGACTTCCTGCTGCGCGGCGGTGCCGTTACCAGTCGGGTCGAACGCCGGGCCGTTTTTCTGCAACGGCTGGCCCCAACTGATCAGCACCGAGGACTTGTAGCCTGGCGGCAGCGTGATGGCGTCGCTGGTGGCGGCAGGGATGCTGTCAAAACCCAACAGTTTGCTGGAGCCTGCGCTGACACTCGCGGCCAGTACGCTGCGGCTCAGCAGGTTACCGCCGAGGAACATCGCCGCACCGCAGAGGGCGCCGGCGCTGATGAAGCCACGACGGCTGAGGCCGACCATTTTCTCGAGGTCGGTGGACTGGTTTTCTTCTAATAGGCTCACATCGGGCTCCCTGCTGGTTTTTGCAGCCACCTTAAAGAGCGTCGATGAAGCTTTTGTTTCAGAGCGGAGTCCCGAGCAAAACGTTGGACGGCGCGAACTGCACCAGCACCGGGTTGTCAGCGGCAAGACCCAGGGTTTGCAAGTGCAGCGGCTCGGCCAACGCGCAGAGAGTCTGGCCGTTGGGAAGGCCGATGCGCACTTCGCTGGGGCCGTCTTCGGCGTCGAGAATGGCTTCGATCATGCCCTTGAGGCAGTTGTTGCCGGGTGTTGCTTGTTGGTCGATGCCCAGCAATTCCAGCCAACCGGCCTTGATCAGGGCCACGACTTCGGTGCCAGTGTCCAGGTCCAGGCGCAGGGTGCTGTCATGAGTGATTTGCGCATTGAGGGTCAAGCCTTCGGCCAGTTCAAGGCGTACTCGATCGTTGTGCCCCTGGTTGTCGATCGCCACGACTTTGCCATGCAATTGATTGCGCGCGCTGGTTCTGAGCATCAGTCGACCGAGCAAGTTCAGGTCGCTGGCATCTTCGGCGGCTTCCAGCACCTGGGCCTGCAAGGTTTGCAGCTTTTGATACAGGCGTAGCACGCGCAAGCCTTCTTCGGAGAGCTTGGCGCCACCGCCGCCCTTGCCGCCGACGCTGCGTTCCACCAGAGGTTTCTGCGCGAGATTGTTCAGCTCATCAATGGCGTCCCACGCCGCCTTGTAACTCAGCCCCGCACTTTTCGCGGCGCGGGTGATCGAGCCCTGTTCGGCGATGTGCTGCAGCAACGCGATGCGCTGCGGGCGACGGACAATGTGCTGGGACAACAAGGTGGGCAAGGACATGGCGAGGCGCTTTGGGTGGTGACAATGGTGAAGACGTTGGCGGCTTGGGACCTGGGAGTCAAGTCATGCGCAATCCCTGTGGGAGCGAGCCTGCTCGCGATGGCGGCGTGTCAGATAACAAAAATGTCGACTGACACTCCGCCATCGCGAGCAGGTTCGCTCCCACAGGTTTTGTGTGTGGTTTTAGTCAGACCGCGTCGCCGGGTTTGGGGGTTCGGGCAAGGCAGTACACGTCGACCCGCGCGGCGCCGGCGTCCATTAACAGCCGGGCCACGGCCTGAGCGGTGGCGCCGGTGGTCAGCACGTCGTCCACGATCGCCAAATGCCGGCCCTTGATCGTTGCAGCGGGCACCAGGGCAAAGGCGTTGCGCAGGTTCTTTTTGCGCGCGTCGGCATTCAGGTCCTGTTGTGCGCTGGTGTCCTGAATCCTCAGCAGCAGTTTTTCATCGCAAGGAATGTCGAGGCTGTCGCTGAGCCAGCGCGCAAGCATTGCTGCCTGGTTGAAACCCCGTTGACGCAGGCGTTTGGCGGCCAGCGGAACAGGGACCAGAGCGTCGGGACGATCAAGATCCTCATCGAAGCGATGTTGCAGGAACTGAGCGAGAAGTTCGCCGAGCAGGCGGCCAAACGGCCACTTGGCGCCGTGCTTGAAACGCGTGATCAACGTGTCCACGGGGAAGCTGTAAATCCAGGGCGCGGCGACCCGTTCGAAGGTCGGTGGCCGCTTTAAACATTGGCCACATGTCAGGCCCGCCACAGGCAAGGGCAGGGCGCACGTCTGGCAGTGATCGCCCAGCCAGGGCAGGTCGGTTTCGCAGGCCATGCAGATGGGCCTGACTTCTTCGGTGGCTTCGCTACAGAGTAAGCAATGTTGGTTATTGTTTAACCAGATGTAAACCGGTCCTACGTATCGAGGTTGACAGCGCATCGCTCTTCCTTAAATATGCCGAACATCCGTGTTGCGTCTGTGGGTATTCCATTCCCCTGCCGCATGCAAAGCATAAAACAAAGGAAGCACCCATGAGCGCCAGCACCTCTGCAACCCTGCGTCATGACTGGTCTTTGGCCGAAGTCAAAGCACTCTTCGTACAGCCATTCAACGACTTGTTGTTCCAGGCACAGACGGTGCACCGTGCGCATTTCGACGCCAACCGCGTTCAGGTTTCCACCCTGCTGTCGATCAAAACCGGCGCGTGCCCGGAAGATTGCAAATATTGTCCGCAGTCCGGTCACTACAACACCGGCCTGGAAAAAGAAAAACTGATGGAAGTGCAGAAGGTCCTCGAAGAGGCCGCTCGCGCCAAGGCCATCGGTTCGACCCGTTTCTGCATGGGCGCGGCGTGGAAACACCCGTCGGCCAAAGACATGCCGTACGTGCTGCAGATGGTCAAAGGCGTGAAAGCCATGGGCCTGGAAACCTGCATGACCCTGGGTCGCCTCGATCAGGACCAGACCGAAGCGCTGGCCCAGGCCGGTCTCGATTATTACAACCACAACCTCGACACCTCGCCGGAGTTCTACGGCAGCATCATCACCACCCGCACGTACGGCGAGCGCCTGCAAACCCTGGCCTACGTGCGTGATTCGGGGATGAAGATCTGCTCCGGCGGCATCCTCGGCATGGGCGAGTCGCTGGATGACCGCGCCAATCTGCTGATCCAGCTGGCCAACCTGCCGGAGCACCCGGAGTCGGTGCCGATCAACATGCTGGTGAAAGTCGCCGGTACGCCGCTGGAAAATGCCGAAGACATCGACCCGTTCGATTTCATCCGCATGCTCGCCGTCGCGCGCATCCTGATGCCGCAATCCCACGTGCGCCTGTCCGCCGGCCGCGAAGCGATGAACGAGCAGATGCAGGCCCTGGCGTTCTTCGCCGGCGCCAACTCGATTTTCTACGGCGACAAGCTGCTGACCACCGCCAACCCGCAGGCCGACAAGGACATGCAACTGTTCTCGCGCCTGGGGATCCTGCCGGAAGCGCGCGAAGAGCACGCGGACGAAGTGCATCAGGCCGCGATCGAACAAGCGCTGGTTGAGCAGAAAAGCAGCGAGCAGTTCTACAACGCCGCTGTTTAATCGACGCTGAACCCTGTAGGAGCGAGGCTTGCCCGCGAATGAAGCGCCTCGGTCAATCTGAATGACCGCAGTGCTCCCTTCGCGGGCAAGCCTCGCTCCTACAGGGAATGTGTGTTTTTCCTACTCGCGAGGCCTGCATGTCTTTCGATCTCGCCGCACGCCTTGCTGCCCGTCGTGCCGAAAGCCTCTACCGCCAGCGCCCCCTGCTCGAAAGCCCTCAAGGCCCGGAAGTGGTGGTCGACGGTCAGCCGTTGCTGGCGTTCTGCAACAACGACTACCTGGGCCTGGCCAATCACCCGCAAGTGATCGAAGCCTGGCGCGCCGGTGCTGCTCGCTGGGGCGTCGGTGGCGGGGCGTCGCACTTGGTCATCGGCCACAGCACGCCGCATCACGCGCTGGAAGAAGCCTTGGCCGACCTGACCGGTCGCCCGCGCGCGTTGCTGTTCACCACCGGTTACATGGCCAACCTTGGCGCGGTCACTGCGCTGATCGGGCAGGGCGATACCGTGCTGGAAGACCGCCTCAATCATGCCTCGTTGCTGGATGCCGGATTGCTGTCCGGCGCGCGTTTCAATCGTTATCTGCACAACGACGCGGCAAGCCTGGCCAAGCGTCTTCAGAAGGCGACCGGCAATACGCTGGTGGTCACCGACGGCGTGTTCAGCATGGACGGCGATATCGCCGACTTGCCGGCGCTGGCCCGCGAAGCCAAGGCCAAAGGCGCGTGGTTGATGGTCGATGACGCCCATGGCTTCGGTCCGCTGGGCGCCAATGGCGGTGGGATCGTCGAGCATTTCGGCCTGAGCCAGGAAGACGTGCCGGTCTTGGTCGGCACCCTCGGCAAGGCGTTCGGTACGGCGGGTGCGTTTGTGGCCGGCAGCGAAGAGCTGATCGAAAGCCTGATCCAGTTTGCCCGCCCCTACATTTACACCACCAGCCAACCGCCGGCCCTGGCTTGCGCGACCCTGAAAAGCCTTGAACTGCTGCGCACTGAACATTGGCGACGGGATCACCTGAAGACGCTGATCCGCCAGTTCCGTCATGGTGCCGAGCAAATCGGCCTGGAATTGATGGACAGCTTCACACCCATCCAGCCGATCATGATTGGCGATGCCGAACGTGCGGTGCGAGTGTCGCAGATGCTGCGCGAGCGCGGTCTGATGGTCACGGCGATTCGTCCGCCGACCGTCCCCGCCGGCAGCGCCCGTCTGCGCGTGACCCTGACCGCCGCCCACAGCGAGGCGCAGGTGCAGCTATTGTTGGATGGACTGGCCGATTGTTTCCGACAACTTGGACCGGAGCCAAGCCATGCGTGATCGACTGATTCTGCTACCCGGTTGGGGCCTCGGAATCTCGCCGCTGGAACCGTTAGCGGCCGCCTTGCAGGGGCTGGATGAGCATCTGCGGGTCGAGATCGAGCCGTTGCCGGAACTGCAATCGAGCGATCTTGAGGAATGGCTCGATGAGCTGGATTCGACGATCCCGCAAGACGCCTGGCTCGGAGGCTGGTCCCTCGGCGGCATGTTGGCGTCTGAGTTGGCGGCGCGGCGTGGTGATCGTTGCTGCGGTTTGCTGACCCTGGCCAGTAATCCTTCTTTTGTCGCCCATGAGCAGTGGCCGAGCGCGATGCCCGGCGAAACCTTCGACGCGTTTCTGGCCGGTTGCAAGGCCGATCCGCGGATGACGCTGAAGCGCTTTTCACTCCTTTGCGCCCAAGGCTCGGAGGATCCTCGCGGGCTGTCGCGGTTATTGCTCGGTGGGGCGCCGCATACCTCTGAAGCAGTGCTGATGAGCGGTCTGGAAGTGCTCGCACAACTGGATACTCGCCAGGCGTTGCAGGCATTTCGTGGTCCGCAATTACATTTGTTTGCCGGGCTTGACGGCCTGGTCCCAGCCGAAGCAGCGGGAGAACTTCTGGCCTTGCTGCCGGATGTCGAAATCGGCCTGATTGAACAGGCCAGCCATGCGTTTCTTCTGGAAGACCCCCACGGTGTGGCGGGGGCGATCCAGGCCTTTTTGCACGAGTCCGGTGATGACTGATTTATCCCTTCCCAATTTGCCCGGCGGTTTGCCGGACAAGCGCCAGGTGGCGGCCTCCTTTTCCCGCGCGGCAGCGAGCTACGACAGCGTGGCCGAACTGCAGCGCGATGTCGGCAGCCAGTTGTTGAGCCGTTTGCCGGGGGACTTTGTGCCGGGTGTGTGGCTGGACCTGGGGTGCGGCACCGGGCATTTCAGCCGGGGATTGGGCGAGCGATTTCCTGCAGGTAGCGGGCTGGCAATGGACATCGCTGAAGGCATGCTCAATCACGCTCGGCCATTGGGTGGCGCCACCCATTTCATCGCCGGGGATGCGGAGCGTTTGCCGCTGCAGAATTCGACCTGTGATTTGATCTTCTCCAGCCTGGCGGTGCAGTGGTGCGCGGATTTCGAGTCGGTGCTCAGTGAGGCGTATCGGGCCCTGAAACCGGGTGGGATTTTCGCGTTTGCTAGTCTCTGTGTAGGGACGTTGTTTGAGTTGCGTGACAGCTGGCGTCAGGTGGATGGCATGGTGCACGTCAATCGCTTCCGCGAGTTGGGTGTTTATCAACAGCTGTGCGCGTCCAGCGGCTTGAAGGTTGTCAGCCTGCAAACCCGTCCCCATGTGTTGCATTACCCGGACGTGCGCAGCCTGACGCATGAACTCAAGGCGTTGGGCGCGCACAACTTGAACCCCGGTCGGCCGGGAGGTTTGACCGGTCGCGCGCGGATCCTCGGCTTGATCGAGGCTTATGAGCAGTTTCGTCAGGCAGAAGGATTGCCGGCGACTTATCAGGTGGTCTACGCCGTGTTGGAGAAACCCGTATGAGCGCAGCCTATTTCATCACCGGCACGGACACTGATGTCGGCAAGACCACCATTGCCGCGGGCTTGTTGCATGCCGCGCGGTCGGCGGGCATGAGTACGGCGGCGGGCAAGCCGGTCGCGTCTGGCTGTGATGTGACGCCCAAGGGTTTGCGCAATTCCGATGCACTGGCGCTGCTGGCTGAATGCTCGGTGCCTTTGACTTATGCACAGGTCAACCCGGTGGCATTCGAACCGCCGATCGCACCGCACCTGGCTGCACGGGAGGCGGGCGTGGCGCTGACGGTGCAATCACTGTTGACGCCGATGCTCGAGATTCTCGACATGCAGGCGGATTTCACCTTGATCGAAGGCGCCGGCGGCTGGCGCGTGCCGTTGGCGGATCAGGACAATCTGTCGGACCTGGCGATGGCTTTGGATTTGCCGGTGATCCTGGTGGTCGGCGTGCGGTTGGGTTGCATCAATCATGCGCTGCTGACCGCCGAAGCGATTGCTCAGGACGGCTTGCAGCTGGCGGGGTGGGTGGCCAATATCATCGATCCGAAGACCTCGCGGCTGGAAGAAAACCTCGCGACCCTTGCCGAGCGGATTCCCGCGCCTTGCCTTGGGCGAGTGCCGAAACTCAAATTGGTGAGCGCAGAAGCGGTGGCGGAATATTTGCAACTGGATTTACTGGATTGAGATTTTGCCTATGACAAGGCACTGTGCCATTAGAGTTTTTGTCGGGCCTTTTGCCATCAGGTCTGCTTCAATGGCCGCCATTGATCCCTTGCAGGACGAGTTCCCCTATGGAAATCTCAGGAAACACCGCTTTCTATGCCGGTCTGAGCACTATTCAGACAGGGCAGAACCGTGTCGATCAGGCTTCCAGCCAGATTGCCAGCAGCACCATCGAGCGTTCGGTGACCAGTCAGTCTTCAGAGTTCCAAGTGGACCGCCTGCGTTCGGTCGACCGCAGTCAGCAATCTGACCTCGCCAGCAATATGGTCGAGATGGCGCAGGGCAAGTTTCAGGTTGAGGCCGGCGCTAAAGTCGCCAAGGCTTCCGATGAAATGCTGGGAACGTTGATCGATACTTTCGCTTGATCCCTCGCTGAATCCGCATCACCAAGACGCCGCGATTATCGCGGCGTTTTTGTGTGTAAGTCCTTCTCCCTCAACTAATCTTTCCTGCATGGCCTGTTGCGTTGTCAACGGTGGCAGCGCGGCTGCGTGTCTGGCATTTGCGTGTCGTGATGACGAACGGCAAAAGATCGGCGCTTGACAAGATTTGGTCGTAAACGTATGTTTCAAACAACTGTTTGACCGTCACAACAAATCAACACGGTCGTTCATTCCCGGTTACATCAGCAGAGGTTTATCGCTATGCCTGACTACAAGGCCCCCTTGCGTGATATTCGCTTCGTTCGTGACGAACTGCTCGGTTACGAAGCGCACTATCAGAGCCTTCCGGCTTGTGCAGACGCAACTCCAGACATGGTTGACGCCATTCTCGAAGAAGGCGCCAAGTTTTGTGAGCAGGTGCTGGCTCCGCTGAACCGCGTGGGTGACACCGAAGGCTGCACCTGGAGCGAGTCCGGCGTTAAAACCCCGACTGGCTTCAAAGAAGCCTACAAGCAATTCGTTGAAGGCGGCTGGCCAAGCCTGGCCCACGACGTAGAGCACGGCGGCCAAGGCCTGCCGGAGTCCCTGGGTCTGGCGGTCAGCGAAATGGTTGGCGAAGCCAACTGGTCGTGGGGCATGTACCCGGGCCTGTCGCACGGCGCGATGAACACCATTTCCGAGCACGGCACGCCTGAGCAACAAGAGGCTTACCTGACCAAACTGGTGTCCGGCGAATGGACCGGCACCATGTGCCTGACCGAACCGCACTGCGGCACCGACCTGGGCATGCTGCGCACCAAGGCCGAACCTCAGGCCGACGGTTCCTACAAAGTCTCCGGCACCAAGATCTTCATCTCGGCCGGTGAACACGACATGGCCGACAACATCGTCCACATCGTGCTGGCACGTCTGCCGGATGCGCCGGCCGGCACCAAAGGTATTTCGCTGTTTATTGTTCCCAAGTTCATGCCGAACGCTGACGGTTCGATTGGCGCTCGCAACGCTGTGACCTGTGGTTCCCTGGAACACAAAATGGGCATCCACGGTAACGCCACCTGCGTGATGAACTTCGACGCGGCCACCGGTTACCTGATCGGTCCGGCGAACAAAGGCCTGAACTGCATGTTCACCTTTATGAACACCGCACGTCTGGGTACTGCGCTGCAAGGTCTGGCCCACGCCGAGATCGGCTTCCAGGGCGGCCTGAAATACGCTCGCGATCGTCTGCAAATGCGTTCGCTGACTGGCCCGAAAGCGCCGGAAAAAGCCGCTGACCCGATCATCGTTCACCCTGACGTACGTCGCATGCTGTTGACCATGAAAGCGTTCGCCGAAGGCAACCGCGCGATGGTTTACTTCACCGCCAAGCAAGTTGACGTCGTGAAATACGGCGTGGACGAAGAAGAGAAGAAGAAAGCCGACGCACTGCTGGCCTTCATGACCCCAATCGCCAAAGCCTTCATGACTGAAGTCGGCTTCGAATCCGCTAACCACGGCGTGCAAATCTACGGAGGCCACGGCTTCATCGCCGAGTGGGGCATGGAGCAGAACGTTCGCGACAGCCGCATTTCGATGCTGTACGAAGGCACCACCGGTATTCAGGCACTCGACCTGCTGGGCCGTAAAGTGCTGATGACTCAAGGCGAAGCCCTGAAAGGCTTCACCAAGATCGTCCACAAGTTCTGCCAGACCAACGAAGGCAACGAAGCCGTCAAAGAGTTCGTCGAGCCATTGGCTGCGCTGAACAAAGAGTGGGGCGAGTTGACCATGAAGGTCGGTATGGCTGCCATGAAGGATCGCGAAGAAGTCGGCGCGGCGTCGGTGGACTACCTGATGTACTCCGGCTACGCCTGCCTGGCCTACTTCTGGGCTGACATGGCGCGCCTGGCTGCCGAGAAACTGGCTGCCGGTACTTCCGAAGAGGCGTTCTACACCGCCAAGTTGCAGACTGCGCGCTTCTACTTCCAGCGCATCCTGCCGCGTACCCGCACTCACGTCGCAACCATGCTGTCGGGTGCCAATAACTTGATGGACATGAAAGAAGAGAACTTCGCGCTGGGCTACTAAGCCTTAACGCAGTTCTTCACAAAGCCGCTATCCCTTCGGGGGTAGCGGTTTTTTTGTTCTTGGGAAAAGTAAAAACAGTCGCCCGCGATCGTTGATGGGAGCCAGACTCTGCCCGCCCGGTCTGCGGCCACTGATGCACCCGCTAAAAAAACCTGACAATTGACTCAGTAAGTCGACTTTTCTGCCGTTACAGTAGGTGGGCACAATGCCATCTATTGTCATGACGGTCGGAGCTTTACCCTTGCCGCGTTCTTCCGCTGTACGTTTCAGCCATTTCCTACCGTCGTTACTGCTTTTACTTGCGGGGCTTGCGGCCGCCTACATCAAGGAACTCAACGTCTTCTTCACCTCGCTGTTCAACGTGCTGCCAACTTTGGTGCTGTTGCTCGGCGGCGCGTATTGCGCGGTTTACCGACGTCAGCGTGAGCTGTTTCTGATGGTGACGGTGTACATCGCCTACTTTTTGCTCGATACCCAGACCGACTATTACCGCGACAACGGCAAGGTCCGCGATGACGCGGCAGTGGTTTTCCATCTGTGTTGCCTGTTGCTGCCGCTGTTGTTCGGCGTGTTCGCTGCGTGGCAGGAACGCACGCACTTGTTTCAAGACATGGTGGCGCGCTTCGCGGTGTTGCTGGCCGTCGGCAGTGTCGCGTTGGGGCTGGAGCAAAGTTACCCACAGGCCTTGCTGATGTGGCTGTCAGAAATTCGCTGGCCGGCGCTGCATGGCGCCTGGATGAGCCTGATCCAGCTGTCCTATCCGGTATTCATCGCCTCGTTCCTGCTGCTGAGCTGGCAATACTGGCGTAACCCGAGACCTTTGCACGCCGCACAACTGGTGGGTTTGCTCGGGTTGTTCTGGGCATTGCCGAAAACTTTCATCCTGCCGTTCACCCTGAACATAATGTGCAGTCAGGTGATGTTGATGATTGCTGCAGCGGTCGCCCACGAGGCCTATCAAATGGCTTTCCGCGACGAGCTCACCGGTCTGCCGGGACGCCGCGCCTTGAACGAGCGGATGCAACGCTTGGGGCGCAATTACGTACTGGCCATGAGCGACGTCGATCACTTCAAGAAATTCAACGACACCCACGGACACGATGTCGGCGACCAGGTACTGCGACTGGTCGCCAGCAAGCTGTCGAAAATTGGCGGAGGCGGTAGGGCGTATCGCTACGGCGGTGAGGAATTTGCCCTGGTGTTTGCGGGCAAGACCCTCGAAGAGTGCATGCCGCACCTGGAAGTCATGCGTGAATCCATTGCCACTTACAGCATTCAGCTGCGCAATCAGGACAGTCGCCCACAGGATGACCAGCAAGGCCGCCAGCGGCGCGCGGGGCCGGGCGCTTCAAGTGTGTCGGTTACCGTGAGCATCGGCGTCGCCGAACGTGTGGAGCAGCGAACCCCTGAAAAAGTGCTCAAGTCCGCCGACGAAGCGCTCTACAGCGCCAAGGGCGCCGGGCGAAATTGTGTGGTGGCATTCGGTCAGACTCGCCGTGGCGCGGTGCGTATGGACGGCGCTGCGGGTTGAGTGATGATGGCGCATTCAGCGTCTGGACTGTGATTGTGAGCCAGGGTGGGCGGCAGTAGGTTTGAACGATCTGCTGACGGAGAAACGACCATGCCCGAGTACAAAGCCCCCCTGCGCGACATGCGCTTTCTGATCGACCACGTCTTCGACTTCCACGCCAACTACGCCGCACTGGGCGCCACCGATGCCAGCCCGGACATGGTCAATGCGATCCTCGAAGAAGGCGCGAAGTTCTGTGAGAACGTTCTGGCACCGTTGAATCGCAGCGGTGACGAAGAGGGCTGCCATTTCGACAATGGCGTGGTGACAACGCCTACAGGCTTCAAGCAGGCCTTCGCACAATACGTGGAAGGCGGCTGGCATGGTCTGGCCGCTGATCCGGTTTACGGCGGCCAGGGTTTGCCAAGTTCCCTGGGCCTGGTCATCGGTGAAATGGTCGGTTCCAGCAATACTTCGTGGGGCATGTACCCAGGCCTGACCCACGGCGCGATGTCGGCCATCCACGCCCACGGCACCGAGGCGCAGAAGAATACCTACCTGAGCAAACTGACGGCCGGCCAATGGACCGGCACCATGTGCCTGACCGAGGCTCATTGCGGCACTGACCTGGGCATCATCAAAACCCGCGCCGTGCCTTCAGCTGATGGCAGCTACGCGATTTCCGGCAGCAAGATCTTCATCTCGGCCGGCGAACACGACATGAGCGACAACATCATTCATTTGGTGTTGGCGAAACTGCCGGACGCTCCGGCAGGCACTCGCGGTATTTCCCTGTTCATCGTTCCCAAGTTCCTACCCGATACCGAGGGTGAAGCCGGCGAGCGCAACGGCGTTTCCTGCGGCTCGATCGAACACAAAATGGGCATCAAGGCCTCGGCCACCTGCGTGCTGAACTTCGACGAGGCCAAAGGCTTCTTGATCGGCGAGCCGAACAAGGGCTTGAACTGCATGTTCACCATGATGAACCACGCGCGGCTCGGCACCGGCATGCAGGGTTTATGTCTGGGGGAGGCAAGCTTCCAGGGCGCGATTAAATACGCCAACGATCGCCTGCAAATGCGTTCGCTCACTGGCCCGAAAGCGCCGGAAAAAGCTGCCGACCCGATCATCGTTCATCCTGACGTGCGCCGGATGTTGCTGACTATGAAAGCCTTCAACGAAGGCAACCGCGCGCTGACGTACTTCACCGCGCAGCTGCTGGACGTGGCGCATCTGAGCCCGGATGAAACGGCGCGCCAGGACGCCGAAGACCTGCTGGCGTTCCTGACGCCGATCTGCAAAGCCTTCATGACCGACACCGGTCTGGAAGTCACCAACCACGGGATGCAGGTGTTTGGCGGTCACGGCTTCATCCGTGAATGGGGCATGGAACAGCTGGTTCGCGACTGCCGGATCGCGCCGATCTACGAAGGCACCAATGGCATTCAGGCGCTGGATTTGCTCGGGCGCAAAGTGCTTGGCAGCCAGGGCAAACTGCTGCGTGGCTTCACCAAAATCGTCCACAAATTCTGCGCGGCGAATGCCGAGCACCCACAACTTGCCAGCTACGTAGCGCAACTCAATGGCCTGAATCAGCAGTGGGGCGAGTTGACCGCCAAGGTCGGCATGGCCGCGATGAAGAATCCGGATGAAGTCGGTGCTGCGTCGGTCGATTACTTGATGTACAGCGGCTACATCATCCTCGCCTATCTGTGGCTGCGCATGGCGTTGGTGGCCCAGGCGCAACTCGACGCAGGCAGCGGCGATGCTGATTACTGCCGGGGCAAACTGGCAACCAGCGAGTTTTACTTCAAGCGATTGTTGCCGCGCACTGCCGCTCATCGGTCGGCTATCGAAGCGGGTAGTGATTGCTTGATGCAGCTGCCGGCGGAACTGTTTGCGCTCTGACGATTGTTAAAAGCTTCGCGGGCAAGCCTCGCTCCTACAGGTCATCGCCATCCGCAATTTGCGTGATCGACACCGGCCTGTAGGAGCGAGGCTTGCCCGCGAATGCGTTCTGGCAGGCGAGAACTATCTCAGCTGAAATTCTGATGACTAAAAATTACAAAAGGGTCATGAGCTGACCCTATGTGTCGTAAAAGTTGTTGGGTTACACTCGAACCCAACGAAAACACCATTCCCACGAATCACCTGTTTAGATCTGCGAGGTTTGCCATGGCTGACTACAAAGCGCCCCTGCGCGATATGCGCTTCGTCCTCAATGAAGTGTTCGAGGTCGCCAAACTCTGGGCCGAGCTGCCTGCGCTGGCCGAGACCGTCGATGCGGAAACGGTCGAAGCCATTCTCGAAGAGGCCGGCAAAGTCACCAGCAAAAGCATCGCGCCCCTGAGCCGTGCGGCTGACGAAGAAGGTTGCCATTGGGCGGACGGTGCTGTCACCACGCCGACAGGTTTCCCACAGGCTTATCAGACTTACGCCGAAGGCGGTTGGGTCGGTGTCGGTGGCGATCCGACCTACGGCGGCATGGGCATGCCCAAGGCCGTTTCGGCGCAAGTCGAAGAAATGGTCAACTCCGCCAGCCTGTCGTTCGGTCTGTACCCGATGCTGACCGCCGGCGCCTGCCTGTCGATCAACGCCCATGCCAGCGAAGAGCTGAAAGCCGCGTACCTGCCAAACATGTACGCCGGGGTCTGGGCCGGTTCCATGTGCCTGACCGAGCCCCACGCCGGTACGGACCTGGGGATCATCCGCACCAAGGCCGACCCTCAGGCCGACGGTTCCTACAAGGTCAGCGGCACCAAGATCTTCATCACCGGCGGCGAACACGACCTGACCGAGAACATCATCCACTTGGTGCTGGCCAAACTGCCGGACGCGCCGGCTGGGCCGAAAGGCATTTCGTTGTTCCTGGTGCCGAAGTTCATGGTCAATGCCGATGGCAGCCTGGGCGCGCGCAACCCGGCCAACTGCGGTTCGATCGAACACAAAATGGGCATCCAGGCGTCCGCGACGTGCGTGATGAACTTCGACGAAGCCGTGGGTTACCTGGTCGGCGAGCCGAACAAAGGCCTGGCGGCGATGTTCACCATGATGAACTACGAGCGTCTGGGCGTCGGTATCCAAGGCCTGGCCACCGGCGAGCGCTCGTACCAGAATGCCGTCGAATACGCCCGCGACCGCCTGCAAAGCCGTTCGCCGACCGGCGCGCAGAACAAGGACAAGGTTGCCGATCCGATCATCGTCCACCCGGACGTGCGTCGTATGCTGCTGACCATGAAAGCCTCGAACGAAGGCGGCCGAGCATTCTCCACGTACGTGGCGATGCAACTGGACACCGCCAAGTTCAGCGAAGACGCGACCACCCGCAAACGTGCGGAAGATCTGGTTGCCTTGCTGACCCCAGTGGCCAAGGCCTTCCTGACCGACCTCGGTCTGGAAACCACCGTTCACGGTCAGCAGATTTTCGGTGGCCACGGTTACATCCGTGAGTGGGGTCAGGAGCAACTGGTTCGCGATGTGCGCATCACCCAGATCTACGAAGGCACCAACGGTATTCAGGCGCTGGACCTTGTAGGCCGCAAAATCGTCGGTACTGGCGGCGCGTTCTACAACCTGTTCGCTGACGAGATCCGTCAATTCACCGCGACCGCCAGTGCTGACCTGGCGGAGTTCACCAAGCCGCTGAACGATGCCGTCACCACCCTCGACGAACTGACCTCGTGGCTGCTGGACCGGGCGAAAAACAACCCGAACGAAATCGGCGCTGCCTCGGTCGAGTATCTGCAAGCCTTCGGTTACGTGGCGTACGCCTACATGTGGGCACTGATGGCCAAGGCAGCGTTCGGCAAAGAAGCGCAGGACGATTTCTACGCGAGCAAGTTGGGCACGGCGCGGTTCTATTTCGCCCGTCTGCTGCCGCGTATTCACTCGTTGAGTGCGTCGGTGAAGGCGGGTAGCGAGTCGCTGTTCCTGCTGGACGCTGCACAGTTCTGACGAAGTCGCGTCATGTAAGCATTCTCTTACATGACGTGCTGCTGTTTTCCCATAGGCGTCGATTGGATCCAGAGCTAATCTACTTCACATGGACGTCGCGCAGGAAGCGCAAAGCAACAACACGGACACGTAGGATTCTGCCAGGACGGCGGAGTGAAATGGATGTCAGGGAAACAGTCTGCAAAGCCCCGCTTCGGCGGGGTTTTCTTTTGCCTCGAGAAAAGTATTCAGCTCAGACCGTCGAGCTGTTCAAGCGGTCGTCCGGCCTGCTCATCACTTCTTCCAACAGCGTGCGTAACAAGGCCAGCGAGGCTTGTTGCCGTTGCACATCCCGGCACACCAACCCGACTTTCAGCGGCACTCGCGGTTCGGTCAGCGGTTTCCAAAGCAATTCATTGTTGTCGAGCGCCTTTTGCGAGCGCCCGGGCAAGACAGTGGCCAGCCGGGTGTGAGGCAGGCTGTCGAGAATCCCCGCCATGTTGTTCAGTTCCGCCTGCACCTGCGGGCGTCGTCCCAGATTGGCCAGTTGCGTCTGCCAGATCTGCCGTACCTGGAATTCTTCACCCAGCAACAGCATGGGCAACTCGGCGGCCTGACTCATCGAGACTTTCTTGAATTCACGCAACGGATGGTCCGCCGGGATGACCAGGGTCAGTTCATCTTCGTACAGCATGACGCCATGCAAACCGGGCTGACGGGGCGGCAAGTAGCTGATGCCGATGTCGAGTGAACCATTGAGCAGCCGTCGTTCGATTTCCAGGCCGGTCAGTTCATAGATCTGCACCACCAGGTGCGGCTGCGCCTTGCGCACGCGCTCAAGCATCTGAGGCACCAGGCTGGTGTGAACCGTCTGCAACACGCCAATGGCCAGGGTGCGTAAAGCCTGGCCCTTGAAGTTACCCAACGCCTCGCGTGCCCGTTGCAGGCCATCGAGCAAGAGCAGGGCGTGGTTGTACAAAGTGTGGGCGGCCAGAGTGGGCAGCAGGCGTTTACTGCTGCGTTCGAACAGGCTCACATCGAGGTTTTGTTCGAGCTGGCGGATCTGCTGGGACAGTGCCGGTTGGGAGATTGACAGTCGCTCGGCTGCCCGGCCTACATGGCCTTCTTCGTAGACCGCGACGAAATAACGCAGTTGCTTGAAATCCATAAGGTGCGCTTATCGAAAATGCTGGGAAATCGAAATGGCTCAACGCCTTGCCTGAGCCTAGTCTAACCGCATTCACAAGGCTTACAGGGCCAGAGCTCGCGATGAATACCGTTTACGTCGATGCTGTTTACATAGGTAAGGCAAAAAACCTCAAACGAGGTTTGTCCCGATGAATTTGTTCAACTTGCGTCGTAATCCACCGAGCTTCGATGACTTGGCCGTGGACACTTTGCAGCCGTCCAGAAGCGACAACCTTTCCAGTGAGTGCCTGATGCCCAGTGTCGAGCGGCCGAAACAGATTTTCGTCCGCGGCCAAGGTTCATGGTTATGGGACAGCGATGACCGCGCTTACCTGGATTTCTCACAGGGTGGCGGCGCCAATAGCCTCGGCCACAGCCCTTCGGTGCTGGTCAATGCGATCTCGGAACAGGCTCAGTCGCTGATCAACTCCGGTTTTGGTCTGCATAACCGCGGGATGCTCAACCTTGCCGAGCGGCTCAGCACCAGCACCGGCAGTGATCAGGCGTACCTGCTCAACAGTGGCACCGAAGCTTGTGAAGCAGCGATCAAACTGGCTCGTAAATGGGGGCACCGACATCGCGGCGGGGCTTCACGGATCATCGTTGCAAGTAACGGCTGCCATGGCCGTAGTCTTGGGACGAATTCAATGTCGGACTTCCACCACGTTCCCTTCAATGATCTTGCAGCGATGCACGCATCAGTCGATGCCCGGACCGTGGCAATCATGCTTGAGCCGATCCAGAGCGAAGCCGGGGTGATTCCGGCCACCGAGTCCTACCTCAAGGGTGTCGAACGCCTGTGCCGGGAACTGGGCATTTTGTTGATCCTTGACGAAGTGCAAACCGGCATCGGTCGCTGCGGCACCTTGCTTGCCGAACAGTCCAGTGGCGTTCGAGCCGATATCGTCGTCCTCGGCAAAGGGCTCGGCGGTGGCGTGCCATTGGCCGCGTTGTTGGCGCGAGGCAAGGCCTGCTGTTTCGAGGTGGGTGAACTGACGGGAACTCATCACGGCAATGCGCTGATGACGGCTGCCGGTCTTGCCGTGCTCAACACTATTCAGGACAAGGGTTTTCTCGAGCATGTGGGCGAAACCGGCCAGTACCTGCGCGAAGGCCTGAGTCGTTTGACCCATCGCTATGGCCACGGCGAGTTGCGCGGACAAGGGCTGCTCTGGGGACTGACCCTGTCCGACGATTCGGCTGATGCCGTCGTCAAATCAGCGTTGTACGAAGGCTTGCTGCTCAACGCCCCACAACCCGATTGCCTGCGCTTTACTCCGGCGCTCACCGTCAGCAAAGCCAACATCGACGAAATGCTCCTGCGCCTGTCCCGCGCCTTTTCCCGCGTACGCACCGCACAACTGCAGTGCCGCAAAGGGATTGCGGTCTGATCAGACCTTTCCCGCACGAATTCCAGAACCGTCTCGCGGTAATAACGCATCGCCCCACGTTTGATTCTTTTCGCGTGGGGCGTTTTTTTGTCTCTGCGTTTTGCCAAATGCAATCAGCGCTTGAGCGACTGCTGGATCAGTGGCTTTTTAGAGCGAGCCGGCAAGGAGTGCCGGTGCCAGAGAAACAACATTGTTGGATAACTGGCTTTGAAATCTATACCACTGAGTGGTATGTTTTTTGGAAGGGATGCCGATGTCACCAAGGTTGTTCAAGGCAAAACGCTTTGCGATGCAGGCTGCAAAAGCGTGGATCAGTGACGAAGAGCTTCGGGAGGCATTTACTGAGATGCTCGATGGCCAAGCTACAAATCTCGGAGGAGGGGTTTGGAAGAAGCGTTTGAATGCCAATCGCCATCGTTCCATTGTCTTGGCTAGAGGGGCCAGTTACTGGGTTTATCAGTTTCTCTATGCGAAGAAGGACCAAAGCAATATTTGTCAGACAGACCTGATCGCTTTTCGGAAAATGGCGAAGACCTACGAAGGACTGTCGGATGTGCAAGTCCAGTACTTCCTGGATATCAAGGAGTTTGTGGAGATCCCCCTATGAGTAAGAAATTTAGAAGTGAGGCATCGGAATCTGTATACGAGTCTGCCAGTGCCTTGTTTTCAATCGGTGCAATTAGCAAGACTACCTTGCGCGAGTTCGAGGAACTTTGTCTGGCTCCTGTACCGGTGGCCATTCATGCGGAGCAGATCAAACAGCTGCGTGAGCGCAACAATGTCAGCCAACCGGTTTTCGCGCGTTATCTGAACACCAGCGCTTCGACGGTTAAAAAATGGGAGGCCGGTGACAAACATCCCAGCGGCATGGCGCTCAAGTTGCTGAGCATCGTACAGAAACACGGTTTAGAGATACTGACTTGAAGAACCGCGCTGAACCCTGACGAACGGCGCGGGTCGATTAACTGTAGGCTCACACGAGTCCACTTCAAATCAGGAGCTGCCCCATGGATATCATTCGCATCATCATTGCCATTCTGTTGCCGCCACTGGGTGTGTTTCTGCAAGTCGGTTTTGCCGGCGCGTTCTGGCTGAATATTCTGCTGACGTTGTGCGGTTACATTCCGGGGATCGTGCATGCGGTGTACATCATCGCCAAGCGCTGAGTTCTGCGGCGTCAGATAAATCCCTTTCGCGGGCAAGCCTCGCTCCTACGGGGATAACACCGTACCTGTAGGAGCGAGGCTTGCCCGCGAAGGGTGCGACGCGGTTTCAGCTGGCGAGCTCCATCACCCGCCGATAAAACAACCACTCCTGCTCCAGCGCATGGGCCTGGTTACCGGCCTTGCGAAAGCCATGACGTTCGTCCGCGTAGTAATGCGCGTCGACCAGAATGCCGTTGTCCTGTAGCGCCTTGACCATGTCGCGAGTCTGTTGCGGCACCACCACGGCATCCAGCTCGCCCTGAAAGAAAATCACCGGAACACTGATGTTGCTCGCATGCAGCAACGGTGTGCGCGCGGCGTAGCGATCGGCGTCTTGTAGCGGATCGCCAATCAGCCAATCCAGATAATCGCCTTCGAACTTATGGGTCGCCCGGCCCAGTGCAATGGGATCGCTGACACCGTAAAGGCTGGCGCCGGCGCGGAAGACCTGGTGGAAGGCCAGCGCACAAAGGGTGGTGTAACCACCGGCACTGCCACCGCGAATAAACGCCTTGTCGCCATCGATCAAGCCCCGTTCGGCGAGATGCGCGACGACTGCGCAGGCGTCCTTCACGTCGACTTCACCCCAACTCAAATGTAGCGCCTGGCGATAGGCCCGGCCATAACCACTGCTGCCGCGGTAGTTGAGATCGGCCACGGCGAAGCCGCGTTGCGCCCAGTATTGAATGCGTGGATCAAGCATCGGGTAGCAGGCCGAAGTCGGGCCGCCGTGGATGAACACCACCAGCGGCGGTTTCGCCTCACCGGTCATCGCCGGATAAAAGAAACCATGGGCCTCGCCCGAACCGCTCGGGTAGCGCAGTGTTTGCGGGACGCTGATGTGCTCGGCGGGTAGCGGGGCAATACCGCCGGCGAGGATTTTGACTTGCCGGGTATCACGCTCGATCGCGATTACTGCCGAAGAACTGACGGGAGATGCCGCGATGCAGTAGATAAATTGCTCATCCAGTGCGAGATGGCGAAAACGGCTGTAATCACCGGTGAAATCTTCAGCGGCGTCACCACAGAGTCCCAACTTGCCAAACCCGCCTTCGGTCCAACTGGCCAGGTAGCTGCCTTCGCTCAGCGGCAACCAGGTGCTGCCACCCAGCTGCCACGGCGCCGGCCCGTGATCAGCGGCGGCGCTCGGCAACGGGCTCAGGCCCTCTGCGGATTCCACCCAAGGCTGCCAGTAGCCGCCGCGGTCCGTCAGGCAAAACAGATGGCCGTCGCCATCGAAACGAGGTTGTTGCAGCGACTCCTGAACATCCTCACCCGCCACACAACGCGGTCGAGCAAAGCCTCCATCGCTCTGGCGTTCGGTAACCATCAGGCGAGTCGCGGTCCAGGGCTGATCCGGGCGGCTCCATTCGATCCACGCCAGTCGTTGCGAGTCAGGACTCAACGTCGGCGCGGCATAGAAATCGGCGCCTTCAGCCAACAGATGACGCTTGCCGTCAGCCACATCGATGGCAACCAGACGATGTCGGTCGCGGTTCTCTTCAACCGCGAGCACCTGGCCATTGGCAAACTGCAGATCGCCGTAACGGCATTCGCCTGAGGTCAGCACCTCAGGCGTCCCGCCCGCCAGCGATTGCCGATAGAGCTGTTGGTCCGCTTCGTTGACGAAAACAATCCCGTCATCGATCAGACAAAACGCCCCACCGCCATATTCGTACACTCGGCTGCGCACGCTGAAACCTGCCGGCGTCAGACAACGGGCCTGGTCGTCGCGCCAATGCCAGATCCTGCAGGCGGCATCCTCGGGTCGGTATTCGTTCCAGAACAGGCCATGCTTGCCGACCAGCAACTCGGCGAAGTCGATACCGGCCGCGACGGCTCGGGAGGCGCTGAAGGGTTCAGCTTTTAGCGATGAGTCGTGAATTTCGTTCATTGCGAAAGGCCAGTTGTTCGATGGTCTGGGTTGCGTGCTCGGCTTCTTCGCGGGCCTTGAGAATCACGCCGTGATGTTCCGACTTGCTGCACACAGGGTCGGCATTGCTCGCGTCACCCGTGAGCATGAACGCCTGGCAGCGGCAGCCGCCGAAGTCTTTTTCTTTCTCGTCGCAGGAGCGGCACGGCTCGGGCATCCAGTCGTAACCGCGAAAACGGTTGAAGCCGAACGAGTCATACCAGATGTGCTGCATGCTGTGGTCGCGCACGTTGGGAAATTGCACCTGCATCTGTCGGGCGCCGTGACAGGGCAGTGCGGTTCCGTCCGGCGTGACCGTAAGAAAAATGCTGCCCCAGCCGTTCATGCAGGCTTTCGGGCGTTCTTCGTAGTAGTCCGGCGTGACGAAAATCAGCTTGCATGGATGCCCTTCGGCTTCCAGTTTGGCGCGGTATTCATTGGTGATGCGTTCGGCACGGACCAGTTGTTCCCTGGTCGGCAACAAACCGACCCGATTGAGCTGCGCCCAACCGTAAAACTGACACGTCGCGAGTTCGACGAAGTCAGCCTCCAGGGCGATGCACAACTCGATGATCCGGTCGATCTTGTCGATGTTGTGCCGATGGGTCACGAAGTTCAGCACCATCGGATAACCGTGGGCTTTCACCGCGCGAGCCATTTCAAGCTTCTGCGCAAAGGCCTTTTTCGAACCGGCCAACAAGTTATTCACTTGCTCGTCGCTGGCCTGAAAACTGATCTGGATGTGGTCCAGACCGGCCTTCTTGAAGTCGCTGATTTTCTGCTCGGTGAGGCCAATGCCGGAGGTGATCAGATTGGTGTAAAAACCCAACTTGCGCGCCTCGGTGATCAGCTCGGCGAGGTCCTGGCGCACCAGCGGCTCACCACCGGAAAAGCCCAACTGCGCAGCGCCCATTTCTCGCGCTTCGCGGAACACTTTGATCCACTGTTCGGTGCTCAGTTCTTTGCCTTGCTCGGCAAAGTCCAGCGGATTGGAGCAGTACGGGCATTGCAGCGGGCAGCGATACGTCAGCTCGGCCAGCAGCCACAGCGGCAGGCCGATTTCCGGTTTGGGCGGTAACTTGTCTGACACGGAATCAGGCAAGTTCGATCCAGTGCTGAGCACGGGCAACCTCCATGAACTGCTCGATGTCGTCAGCAAGCTCGGGAACGCCGGGGAACTGCGCGTCCAGTTCGGCGATGATCGCCGCGACATCGCGTTCTCCGTCGATCAGACCGCCGATCAGCGCGGCGCTTTCATTGAGTTTGATCATGCCTTCCGGGTAGAGCAGCACATGGCCTTTCTGCGCCGGTTCGTATTGGTAGCGGTAGCCCTGACGCCAGGTCGGGGTCTTGCTGCGATCAAAACTCATAAGGTGATTCCTTTATGCCAGACCCGTTGCTCGGTCACGCTGTGATACGGCGGGCGGTTCAATTCGTAGGCCATGCTCATGGCATCGAGCATGCTCCAAAGGATGTCCAGTTTGAACTGGAGAATTTCCAGCATGCGCTCCTGGCCGACCCGCGTCGTGTAGTGCTGCAACGTGATCGCCAGGCCGTGCTCCACATCCCGGCGTGCCTGGCCGAGGCGCGTACGGAAATACTCGTAACCGGTCGGGTCGATCCACGGATAATGCTGCGGCCAGCTGTCCAGGCGCGATTGGTGGATCTGCGGCGCGAACAACTCGGTCAGCGAGCTGCTGGCGGCTTCCTGCCAACTGGCCCGACGGGCAAAGTTGACGTAGGCGTCCACGGCGAAACGTACGCCGGGCAATACCAATTCCTGCGAGCGCAACTGATCCGGGTCGAGGCCGACCGCTTGGCCCAGACGCAGCCAAGCTTCGATGCCGCCGTCTTCGCCGGGGGCGCCGTCGTGATCCAGCAGGCGCTGAATCCACTCGCGACGGATCTCGCGGTCCGGGCAATTGGCGAGGATGGCGGCGTCCTTCAGGGGAATGTTCACCTGATAGTAGAAACGATTAGCGACCCAACCCTGGATCTGCTCGCGGGTCGCCCGGCCTTCATACATCGCCACGTGGTACGGGTGATAGATGTGGTAATAGGCGCCCTTGGCGCGCAGGGCCGCTTCGAATTCTGTGGGGGACATTGGGGTGTCAGTCATTGCGGTTCTCCGGGGACGACCGGTGGATTTTGTGGTGTCTGGACCGGCCTCATCGCCAGCAGGCTGGCTCCCACAGTTGATCGCATTCCCCTGTGGGAGCCAGCCTGCTGGCGATAGGCCGCGCAGCGGTCTCGATGCCCTACAACACAATACTCATGCCGTCATAAGCCACTTCAACATTGCGCCGAGCCAACTCAGCCCGCTCCGGCGAATCCTCATCAAGAATCGGGTTGGTGTTGTTGATGTGGATAAGCACCTTGCGCTGCTTGGGCAACTGCTCCAGCACTTCGAGCATGCCGCCGGGGCCGTTTTGCGCCAGATGGCCCATTTCCCGTCCGGTACGCGTGCCCACACCACGGCGCTGCATTTCGTCGTCATCCCACATCGTGCCGTCCACCAGCAAACAATCGCTGCCGGCCATGATTTCCAGCAGCGGCTCATCGACTTTGCCCAGGCCCGGCGCATAGAACAGTTTGCCGCCGGTGTTCAGGTCTTCGACGATCAGGCCGATGTTGTCGCCCGGGTGCGGGTCGAAGCGGTGCGGCGAGTACGGCGGCGCCGCGCTGCGCAGGGGCAGGGGAGTGAAGCGCAGACTCGGGCAGGCCGGGATGGTGAAGCTGCGGTCGAGTTCGATGCGGTTCCAGGTCAGCCCGCCGTTCCAGTGGGTCAGCATTTTGAACAGCGGAAAACCGGTGCTCAGGTCTTCGTGGACCATGTCGGTGCACCAGACCTGATGCGGGCAACCTTCGCGCAGGCTGAGCAGGCCGGTGGTGTGATCGATCTGGCTGTCCATCAGGATGATCGCGCTGATACCGGTATCGCGCAGGGCGCGGCCCGGTTGCATCGGGGCGTAGCTCTGGAGCTGGGCACGGATGTCGGGCGATGCGTTGCACAGAATCCAGTTCACGCCGTCATCGGAAATGGCGATGGACGACTGGGTCCGCGCCTTGGCGTTCAGGCTGCCATTGCGAAAACCTGCGCAGTTCACGCAGTTGCAGTTCCACTGGGGGAAACCGCCGCCGGCGGCGGAACCTAGAATCTGGACAAACATGGGCGCTCCATCATTTCAACGCTGAAAATAAAAACGCCCCGGTAAACCGAGGCGTTGCACATCATTACAACGTCAGACCTTAGCGGCTTGCGAAGTACATGGTGACTTCAAAGCCGATACGCAGGTCGGTGTAAGCGGGTTTGGACCAGGACATGGGAGCGCTCCTTCAGGTGATAAGACAGTTGAGATCTATACATATAGTCCACCTCCAGCCGGAGATGTTCAGATAGTTAGGTGGCTATGTTACTCAAAATTTCCGAGCGATTGGCCGCGAATCTTTGAGAAAGCTAATTGCAGCGTCGGTAATGATCATTTTGCCGCTTGCCAAGGCGCCTTGGCGCAAGCACCGCTGGCCAGGCAGCGCCAGCCGCTTTCCGCTTGAATCAGTTGGCGGGCTGCGGTTTTCAACGCCTCGCGATCAACCATCAGGATCGCTTCAGGCAGACGCTCCAGATAATCCGACGAGTGGCCGGCCAGTTTGCTTTGCCAAAGCAGTTCGGCGGCCTGTGCGTGGGGCAGTGCGGTGCTGTGGAATTGGTCGGCCAAGGCCTGGCGCTGGGCGATTAAGGTCGCGTCATCGATGCCTTCAATCATGGCGGGCAGTTCGCTCAAGAAGCGCTCTATGTGTTCCAGCAGATCCTGCGGAACAACGCTCGGCGATTGAACGCCGAACAGCAGCCCGGTCTGCCCATGGATCTGACGCAGGCCGCTGAACACGGCATATCCCAATTGCAGCTCGACCCGCAGGCGCTGATAAAACGGCGTCTGGCTCCAGTGGGCGAGTAAGCGCCAGGCGGCTTCGTCTGCGATCTCCCGCGTGGCAGTCGGACAAAACAGCAACAATGCGTGTTCGCTGGAGCCGGTATCGAGCGTGCTCCAGAGGCGTAGCGAGTTTATCGAGGCGGGCGGCGACGGCTGATCGTCCGCAACACCGGGCACGCGGCTCAGTGCCAGGCCCATCGCCGCTTGAGTCTGCGCTGACAAACCCGTCGCCAGACCTTGCCAGCGTGCGCTCGCCCACAGCTGCTGCACGTCATCGGTATCGGCGGTGCGCTCAAGGCAATGCTCGGGCAGCGCCTTCAGCAGTTGTCTGATCGGCATCAACGGCACGCTGGTCGTTTTTTCCTGTGAGAAACCGTCATCAGGTTTTGTCAGCTCTTTCAGCGCATGCTCGAGGACGGTCGGCATCGGCTCCTGCAGTCCTGTCATCTTCAGCAACCATTCATTGCCTAATGCACTGAAGGAAAAGTCGACGCCCGCCTGACGGGCATCCTCACGCAGAGGCTGCAGGCGATTTTCCAGGCTCGACTGAAGGCGGGGATGAGGTTTGGCCAGCAGTCGCCAGCGCAGATAAATCGCACCTTCATCCGTGTTGTCCGGCAACGCCTGGCTGAACTGCATCGGCGAGTTTTCGCGACGGCTGCGCGAGCGATCCTGGGCAAACGTCCGCAGGCCGCGGTGTTTGCTGGTCTGGCCGCGAATCAATCCGGCATTGGCCGTAGGGGCTTCAGCGCGTAAAAACGGGTTGGGCGTCGGCAACTTCCATTCGCCGCTGAAGTTATCCACAGCGCCGATTTTCTTGAGGATGTCCTTGAGCGCTACGACGCCCTGTTCGGATAAGCCGGCTTCAAGCTGCTCGCTGTCCAGGCGGGCCAATTGCAGGGCGCCGCTGACTTGTTGCTGACGGTCGAGCAGGGCGGCGTACTCTTTGTGCAATTCGGTCCAGTTTTGCTGAGAAGCAAAAAAGCCCAGCCAATCCACCAGTCGCTCGCGGATCGCGTGCGCCGGTTGGGCCGTGGTGAATTCAATGTGTAGCAAGGCTTGCCCGGCGAACTGATACAACGGCGCAGCTTTCAGGCTTTCTGCCAGCCCGCGTGTGCGCAATTCAGCCAACAGACCGCCAGGTTTCGCGGCGTTCAGCCAATGGCACAGAAACGCTAATGCTTCGCGCGAAGAGTCGGGCAACGCTTCGAACGCGAACAGAAGATCGAGCCGACGCTCGCCAGCCTGTTGATAACTTTTGTCGGAAGAATCCATCAGCGGTGCAGGCGCTTGTTGCGCGACCTTTTCCCCGACCGCAATAGCCGCGCCAAAGTGCTGAGCCATTGCCCTCAACTCATCGAGACTTTGCGGGCCGGCCAGGCTCAACGTCATCTGCCCGGCCTGATAAAACTGCCGATAAAAATCCTGCAACGCTTGCTGAAACTCCGGCTGCGGCACCGGCAGGCTGTACCGGTTGCCAGCATGAAACGCCCGAAGCGGGTGAGCGGCCGAAAGCCCATCGAACAACGCGAACTGCTGCTGAGCCGTGGCATCCCGGGACCAGGCGACAAATTCAGCGTGCAGCACTTCCCGTTCCCGCCGCTGATCTTCCGGATTCATACGTGGATGAGCGAGCATGTCTGACAGACGCTCCAGCCCACCGGTGAATGCTTGCGGCGGCAGCTCGAAAAAGAAGTCGGTCGTGCGTTCACTGGTACGCGCGTTGACCTGGCCGCCGTGACCTTGCACGTAGGCCATCAGCCCTTGCCCTGCGGGAAAACGCTCCGTACCCAGAAACAGCAAATGCTCAAGAAAATGCGCGAGGCCGGGCCACGCCAGCGGCACGTCGTGACTGCCCGCGAAAACCCGCAACGCAGCAGCGCAGCGTTTCAAATCGGGAGCGTGACGCAGCGTCACCCGCAGGCCGTTGGCCAGGGTTTCCGTGTGGGGGCGAGGGTGATTCAGCGCAGGCATGAGCACTTCCAGAACAGAGAAGCGCTAATGCTAGCGGATAACGGTGGATCAGCGCTTGTTAAGGTCGCCGTAAAGCTCTGGGCGACGATCGATCAAGTAACGATTGGCGGCGCGTGAGTCGACCATCAACTGACGATCCAGCTCGCCGACAATCAGTGCTTCGTCCAGGCCAGCCTGGGCGATGCGGCTGCCATCCGGCGCGGCGATGCTGCTCTGGCCGCAGTAATTGATCTCGCCTTCCTGCCCGCAGTAGTTGGCGTAAGCCACGTAACACTGGTTTTCGAAGGCACGGGCGCGGACGGTGACGTCGGCGACGAAGTCGAAGGGAATCATGTTCGCCGTCGGCACCAGGATCAACTCGACGCCGGCCAGGGCCAGGCGTCGGGCGTTTTCCGGGAACTCCAGGTCGTAGCAGATCAAAAAGCCGAGTTTCCAGCCATTCAGCTCCACCAACGGGAAATCATCTTGCCCGGCGCTGAACATCGAGTGATCGAGGTCGCCGAACAGGTGAGTCTTGCGGTAGTTGCACAGACGCTCACCGTTGGCGTCGATCAACTGCACGGCGTTGTAAATCTGCCCGTCCTCGGTACGCTCGGGATAGCCATACAAAATGGCGATCCCCGTCGTCTTGGCAATGCGCGCGATCTGCTGCGCCGATTCACCGTTGTGCACCTCCGCCAGCACGCTGACGGCATCGAGGCCGATGTTGTAGCCGGTCAGGAACATCTCCGGCAGCACCAGCAAATCTGCGCCTTTGGCCTCCAGCGCCAATTGATGCAGGCGTTGCAGGTTACCTGCGACATCCAGGGGCAGCGGTGGGCATTGGTAAAGGGCTACGCGCATTGGGGATTCCTCTTACTCGGGCAGGGCGATCGGACCGATCTCGTTGAACACATCCCCTGGACCCGGGTTCTCGGCGTGAGTTTCACCGCCGAAGTGTTTCATGATGCCCCACACCGCGTTGAGCGAGGTCTGCACCGCGCCTTCGACCCACGCCGGCGTCCAGGAAACGTCGTCGCCTGCGATGAAGATCCCGCGTTGCTCGGCCGGCATGTCGTCCTGCATGAAGTGCGCGTACATGCGCTGGTTGTAGCGATAGTGGCCGGGCAGGGCGCCTTTGAAGGCGCCGAGGAAGTGCGGGTCGGCTTCCCACGACACGGTGATCGGATCGCCGATGATCCGTGCGGCGATGTCGACTTTCGGGTAGATCTTTTTCAACGCGTTCAACGCTAGTTCTACGCGTTTTTCCACGGGGTGAGGAAGCATTTTCAACGCGTCGCTCATCCACGAGTACGACAGGCAAATCACCCCCGGCTTATCGTCGCCGTTGTCGAACAGATAAGTGCCGCGGGTCAGGCGATCGGTGAGGGTCATGCTCATCAGGTCGCGGCCGGTTTCCGGATCCTTGTCCTTCCAGAACGGCCGGTCGACCATCACGAAGGTTTTCGACGACTGCATGTAGCGCGTGCGGTCCAGGGCCATCCACATCTTTTGCGAGAACAGGGTTTCGTCGCATTCGATCTGGGTGGTCAGCAGCCAGCTCTGGCAAGTGGTCAGTACTGCTGCGTACTCGCGGGTGTCGCCGTTGTTATCGGTGACCGCAAAACGGCCGTCCGGGGCGTGAGCGATTTTCTTGACCCCGGAGCGTGGCGCGCCTCTGTGAAGCGACTTGAGGCTGGTGCCTTCGGGCCAGTGCACGCAACGTTCCGGCACGTGGCGCCAGATGCCTTGCGGTACTTGTTCGACGCCGCCGACCACCAGGTGCTGGTGATCGTCGCAGTTGGTCATCACGACACGGAAGATTTCCAGCATCGAGTTCGGGAAGTCCGAGTCCCAGCCGCCGGTGCCGAAGCCGACCTGGCCGAACACTTCGCGGTGATGGAACGAGAGCTTGGCGAAGGCTTCGGAGGTGGCGACAAAGTCGTAGAAGGTGCGGTCGTCCCACAGCGGAACCAGGGTGTTCCACAGCTCTTTGAGGCGTGGCACATCGCGGTCGCGGATCGCTTGCTGGATATCGGAGAACTGCGAGCCTGCCTCCAGCGCATCCGCCCACGCGTCAGCCACTTCCTGGAACAGTGCAGGAAGATCCGCCAGTTTCTGTGCGTAATGGGTTTTGCCTTCCAGGTCGATCACGGTGCTGCCAGAGGCCGGCGTCAGCGGATTGGGAAAAGGTTTGGTCTCGAGACCGAGCTTGTCGACGTAGTGGTAAAACGCTGTGGACGACACCGGGAAGCGCATACCGCCCAGTTCGGCGACGATGCCATCGGTTCCGTTGAACGCCTGGGAGCGCAGGCGACCACCCATTTTCGAGGCTTCGTAGACGACGGGTTTGAGGCCCAGTTTCATCAACTCGTAAGCCGCCACCAGACCGGCGATACCCGCGCCGACAATCGCCACTTCAGCACCATGATTGTGCGCAGGAATGCTGCCCAGGCCAGCCGGGTGTTCGATCCAGTCGTCAAAGCCGAAAGGAAAGTCCGGGCCGAAAATGGTGACTGGTTTCTTACCGTCTGCAGGATGGCGATTGTTCTTGTTCATGACTGACCTTACTGGCGACCCGACGCGGAATGCGCATCTGAGTATAGGAAAAGATGGCAGCCATTCTAGAGAGCGTAGAACACGTTAATAAGACGCAATGTGTCGTCGTTTTGCTAATTAATAGATCAATATGACGATCTAACGCTACACACCGTCAGTGTAGGAGCGAGGCTTGCCCGCGAAGAGGCTCACCCAGACACCGCATAACTCACTGCCAAAACTCAAACCGGCTGCCCCCGATCAATCTTGCTGCTCAAGATGATCGAAGTCGTCGTCTTCTCCACCCCATCCACACTGCCAATCTGATCCAGCAACTGATCCAGCTGCTCCGGCGAGTCCGTGCGCAACCACGCCACATAATCAAATTCGCCACTCACCGCACACAACTGCTGCACCTGGGCCATGGCACTGAGCCGACGCAGCACTTCCTTGCCCGAGCGCGGTTGCACCGTGATCCCGACATACGCCTGCAATCCGCCGTCCACCACCCGTTGCCCCAGACGCACGCCGTAACCGGTGATGACCTTGGCCTTCTCCAGCCGCGCCAGACGTGAAGTCACCGTGGTCCGGGCGATGCCCAATTGGCGAGCGAGCATGGCCACGCTTTCACGGGCGTTGATCTGCAAGGCCGCGATCAGTTGGCGGTCGATTTCGTCAAGAACGGGCGGGCGGGTGTCAGGCAAGGGTCGTCTCCGGCAACACAAATCAGTGAGTCGGCATGTTACAGCACGGCTCGCACAGCGGATGTCTGATCTGTTTTCAGAACGTCAGATGGCGCGCGGAAGACAGGATGGACACCAGCACTCAGTCATAGTCGAATGAGAAATCGAGGGATGCGAGGTGATAAACATGACGCAGAAGATGCCACCCGCTGTACGGGATCACGCAGTGCAGATTGCCCATCACGAAATGGGGCATTACGTCGTTGCCCGAGCCTTGGGGTTTGAAACGGGTGATGTGAGTCTGACAGTGACCATGGACTTGCGGCATCAAGCGGGCGCTTCCATTACCTTGGCGCGTTCCATTTCGTCGATTGAGGCAATGAAGGAGCATCTGGAAGCCCGGATGATGGTGCTCTTTGCCGGCGCTATGGGGCAGTCGTTAACTTCAAGACATTCGCCCGGCAAACGCGTCGACAAGCCGAAAGCGGCCGCCATCCTGAGGGGAGAACTTGGGGCGGAACAGGACTACGCAAAAATAAGGGAATTACGGCACTTGCTGCGCAACATTACCTTCCCCGATACGGATCCTGCTTCGCCTGATCGCATAACGGCCGAGCTGAAAGAGATTACGGATTGCCTGTGGGGCCGGACTCAAACAATCGTGGAGGCATTGGCCGATACGATTACCGGGTTGGGCGAGGCGTTGGTAGATGCCATGGGTATCGTCGAGCAATGGGGCAGGGCGGCGGATACGTATGAGGGGGTGTTGACGGGGGCGGTGCTTGAGCGGATGGGGGTAGTGCAGGCGATTCCGGCGTTGGGTGTCTGGTCTGGTAGTGGTGATGCCGATCCGCACAGTAAATAACGACATGCCCGGCGCGCATTGCGCGCCCGATCACGATTTGGAAGCCCCGAATAATCGGGGCGTATATCAGGGGGATGAGCTGGCGCTATTCCTCAGATTCCGTCGCAGTCCGAGCCGGTCTCGGCGTCAGCACCTTCACCACATCATCAATCACAGCCTTACCCATCGCCGTCAGATAGTGCGCGGCCCAAGCATGGCGGTCGGTGTCTCTTGCGTAGGCTGCGTCCTCGGCAAATGATTTGGCGAGGAACAGCATATCGGAGGCCTGTGCCAATGCTTCGACTATGGGGACGCCGGCACGGACGTTAAACAACGCCTGATCCGAGCAGTAGATGAGTGGGGTGAAACCGATTGTTTTCAGGTCGGACGTTGCGGACGGATTTGTTTTGCTCATTGTTTCGCTCCTTAAAACGAGGAGCTGCCGCATTCGTTACCACACGAATGGGTGGCAGCTGTACGCAGGGTGGTAAACCGGGAGAGCAAAGGAACCGGCAGACCCGAAGGTCTCCCACGCACAGCCGCCATAACGCAGGATTACAGGCGAAAAAACGCATGAAATCGTGATGGGAGCACTGTTGCACTTTGCCTAGCCGGGTTACCACACCCGATCGCTGCATCTGTAGCGACGTCCGGAGATTATCCCGTCGAAGAGAACGCCAACAAGGCGGCAAAGTGCCCAAACGCACCCATTACGCAATTCTCGGAGTTTGCCTACAAGGTAGGCGGGCGTCATCTGATATTGCGACATTCTCAGCAAATGAAGCCTGGGCGTCAGGTATGAAAAAAAAACGGTGCATCGCACGGCTTTCACACTTGGCTTGCCTCATCCTGAAGTCAGATGTAGATCTATTTCAGGATGAGTGAAGAGCATCATTTTCGGAAGCGTCTGACATACACGCCAGCGGTCTCTTGTTGATCATTGACACTTTCTCGTGACGTCGGGCCTTGGTTCGAGGTTGGCGGAATGGAGACCGAAGTGACCGCCTATTTTCCAACTCTGACCATTAGCAGTCAGACCTACGATTTTGCTCACCTTGAACCATTTAAATTCACGATCACGAGTCAGATGGCCAAGCGTGATTTGCGCGTACATGTCACTTTTTCGAGCCACTGTTTCAGCCAGGGCTATGACACGTCGACGCACCCGGATGGGGAGCCGATCATTCTTGACAGTGCTGGACGCCCGCGCACCTTCTGTGCAATCCGTTATCGACTGTCATTGCGGTTGCCAGCGGTCATCCAGGGGTTGAACCAGCCCCAGTCCAAGGTCCGTGAGACTGCGACGCGGCGCAATTGGGCCTACTCGATGACAGTTCAGGACCCGGCCGGGCCTTATCACGTGTTCTTTGAAATACGTCGAGCCGCCAAGGAAAAGCCGCAGGATCTTAATCTCGTCGTCGAGAGTGCGTATCACCAAACCGGTCAGCCGCCCAGGTTGCTGGGCAAGATGGGGTTTATGCTGTTGTGCAGTAAGGTCTACATGCGGCAACCGAGTTCTACCAAACGCTAGGGGCAGAAACGAAAAAAGACGCCATAGGCGTCTTCTTCGATTTGGTAAAGCAGATCCGGACACCACTTACGAACCGCCTTGCGCGGTTACGGCTTTCGCCGCTGGGAAGCGCTCAATCTCATCCGGTCAGTCGCTTCGACAGCTCAAATCTAATGAAAGGCGATATTCACGTCAATCATTAGGTCTGAAGAAAACCGCGCATAAGCGCGGCTTTGCTGTTTGGTGGGCCCACACGGATTTGAACCGTGGACCAAAGGATTATGAGTCCTCTGCTCTAACCAACTGAGCTATAGGCCCTCAGTAGGCCGCGGATTATAGCGATGGTTTCTCGGCTGTGCTATCCGAAAAATCCGATACGGCTATACGAAGAAACGTCGCGGCGAATTCGTCGGGGGGAAGAGGCAGGCTGACGATGTAGCCCTGGATCTGTTCACAGCCTTCTTCGGCAAGGAATTGCTGCTGCGCCAGGGTCTCGACGCCCTCTGCAATAATGGTGAATTGCATGCTGCTCCCCAGCGCGATGATGGCGCGAACAATGGCCGCATCGTGGGGATCGTCAGGCAGGCCGCGGACGAAGGACTGGTCGATCTTGAGGATGTCCAGCGGCAGACGCTTGAGGTAACTCAGGGACGAGTAGCCCGTACCGAAGTCGTCGATCGCCAATTGCACACCGAGGTGTTTGAGTTGGTGCAGCACCGCCAAGGCTTCTTCGGCCTGGCTCATGATGAAGTTTTCGGTAATCTCCAGTTGCAGAAAACCCGGCGCAAGGCCGTTGTCCTTGAGCAGTTGTTCGATCCGCCCGAGCAGGTTCGGCTGGCGCAGTTGAGCGCCCGCGAGGTTGACCGACAGTGGGCCGAGGCACTCGTAGACCTGATTCCACTCATACATCTGCCGGCAGGCTGTCTCCAGCACCCAGTCGCCGATCTGCAGGATCATGCCGTTTTCTTCTGCCAGGGGAATGAAGTGTTCCGGCGGCACCGCACCGAAGGTCGGGTGATGCCAGCGAATGAGCGCTTCGGCGCCGACCAGTCGATGGTCGGCGAGGCTGATTTTCGGTTGGTAGTAGAGGAACAACTCATTGCGCTCGATGGCGCGCCGCAATTCATGTTCCAGCGCAACGCGCTCGCTGGCCTGGGCGGTGAGATCGCGGGTGTAGCTTTCCACCCGGTTACGGCCCTTGGCCTTGGAGCGATACATCGCGGCATCGGCGTTCTTGACCAAAGTGGCGACGTCGCAGCCGTCCTTGGGATACAGGCTGGTGCCGATGCTGGCGCTGATGAAAAACTCGTGCTCGCCAGCCTGGAAGGGGGCGGCGAAGCAATTGAGCAGCTTGGTGGCAATGTTGTCGGCATCGCTGGATTGTTGCAGGCCGGGCAGCAGGATAATGAATTCGTCACCACCCAGGCGCGCAACGGTATCGATATCGCGAAGCTGTTCTTTGAGGCGCACGGCGATGCCTTTGAGCAGCAGGTCGCCCACCGGGTGGCCAAGGCTGTCGTTGATGTGTTTGAAGCGGTCCAGGTCGAGGAACAGCACCGCGCCTTGGCCACCGTTTTCCTGTTGGGTGTTGAGCGCGGTCTGCAGTCGGCTCTCGAACAGCGTGCGGTTTGGCAGGCCGGTCAGCGGATCGTGATGCGCCTGATAGTCGAGTTTGGCTTGAGCGTGTTTGAGACTGGAAATGTCCGCGAACACGGCCACGAAGTGAGTGATGAACTTCTCCCGGTTACGCACGGCGCTGATGGTCAGCCAGCTCGGGTAGAGCTCGCCATTCTTGCGTCGGTTGGAAATCTCGCCTTGCCAGTGACCTTCGTCCGTCAGTTGGTGCCACATCGCTGCATAGAACGCGCTGTCGTGGAGGCCCGAGGCGAGCAGGCGAGGGGTGTGGCCCAGTGCTTCGCTCTCGCTGTAGCCGGTGATCTCGGTGAACGCTCGGTTGACTGCGCTGATGTGCTGCTGGGTATCGGTGATCAACACGCCCTCGGCGGTGCTCTCGAACACCGTGGCGGCCTGTTGCAGTTTCTCCTGCATCAGATGCCGCTCGGTAATGTCCCGAGCAATGGTCAGCATGCAGTCCTCATCGCCGATGGGCAGCGGACGACTTGAAACCTCGCAGAGACGGATCTGCCCGTCACTGCGGCGGATGTGGCAGCTGAAGTCGCGAACGAACCCGTCCCGGTGCAGCAAATCGAGCATTTGCTTGCGTTCGTTGAGGTTGACCCATATCCCCAGTTCCAGGGCGGAACGATCCACGGACATCGCACTGTTGAAGCCCGTGATGCGGCTGAAACCCTCGTTGACTTCCATCAGCAACCCGTCGCTCTGCCGGGACAGCAGCAAGCCGTCCGGGGACGCGTGGAAGGCCTTGGCGAATTTTTCTTCGGAGGTTTGCAGTTGTTGCTGGGTTTCCTTGAGCTGGCTGATATCGCGCACGACGACAACCAGGGCAGGGGTCGTATCGAGGTCGAAGGGCTCGGCGGAAATCAGGCCGGTAAACACTTGGCCATTGTTGCGGCGAAAGGGCATCTCCAGGTTACGGATGCTGCCGGCCTGCAGGCGCTGCAGCAAACCCGGACCAACACCGGGGATGCCCCAGATGTTCAGGTCGGTGGCGGTCTGGCCAATGACGTCTTCGGCCTTGAGACCAATTTGTTCTTCGAACGCCTTGTTGACTTCCATCAGGCAGCCATCGGAAAGCCGCGCGATCACCAGGATGTCCGGGCATTGCTGAAACACGGAGGCGAATTTTTGCTCGGAGAGGCTCAGCGCCTCTTCAGTGCGCTTGGCATCGCTGATGTCGATCATCAATCCGCGCATCACCGGCTCATGACCATGCTCGATCAGGCTGACAATATCTCGCACCCACAAACAGCGGCCATCGGCGGTAATAACCCGGTAATCGATACTGTGATCTCGCCCGGCCAGTACTTCGTGGTCGCAGAATGTCTGGGCCCGGGTCAGGTCCGCAGGGTGGATGATGTTGCGCCAGAACCCCGGAATCAGCCAGTGGGACAGGGGATAGCCCAGGAGTTCTTCGGCGTGCGGTGACACATAGCTGTAGGTGAAGTCGCTGATCCGCGCTTCCCAGGCAATTGCGGAAAGGCTCTCCACCAGCCCGCGGTAATGGTATTCGCTGCTGCGTAGCTCTTGTTCCAGATCGACCCGCCGGGCAATTTCCGAACTCAAACGGCGGTTAATGCGGATGACCACTGCCAGCATGATCATCAGAAACAGCAGGCCGGGCAGACCGTAAACCAGCAAATCCGACCAGAAGGTTCGGTGATCCAGGACATTACCGACCCAGTGTTCCTGAATGGCGTTGATTTCACTTGTGGTCATGTCCGCTAGGACTTTGTCCAGGATACCGACCAGCATCTTGTTGTTGGGGGGCACGGCCATCGCCAATTGATAGCGATAGGGCGTTTCACCGCTGACATACAGGCCGTCGAGCTTGAGCTGACGCAGGCTCCAGACGCTGGAGGCGAGATCGCCCACGACCGCGTCCACTTCATCGGTGGCCAGTGCCTGCAAGGCCGAGCTAACATTGGGCATCGCCACCAGGTTCAGATCAGGGTGGTGCGTGCGCAGCAGTTCGTGGGGCGCATAGTTTTCCACCACGGCGATCTTCAGCCCGTAGAGCTCTTCGAGTTTGTGCGGCTGGGGGCCTCCGACATGGGCGAGGATGACGATCGGAAAGTCCAGGTAGGGGCGAGTGAACGACAGGTACGACTGACGCTCCGGGGTCGACATGATGCCCGGCAGGATGTCGAGTTTTCCTTGCTTGGCCTGCTGCAGGACTTCGGTCCAACTGACCGGCTCGATAGGCGTCAGTTTGGTGCCCAGCCGTTGACGGATCACGTTGATGTAGTCCGCCGCCAGGCCCTGATAACGGCCCTGTTCATCACGAAATTCGAACGGCGGCCAGGACGCGTCGACACCCAGGCGCAAGTCCGGGTGAGCCGCCAGCCAGCTACGTTCTTCGTCGGTCAGAGTCAGCGCGCCAGCCGTTGCGGTCCAGGTCATCAGCGACAGCAAAAAAAGCACGGTCGGCATTCTGGGCATAACGGTCTCGTTATGGCTCGGGGGAATGTTTCGAGTGTAGACGGGCAATTCGGCGGGGGGGAAGTGTGGGGGATTTAATCTGCATAAAGCAAAACCCCCGGCCTGGGCCGGGGGTTTTGTGATCACTCGTCGAGGAAAGAGCGCAAATGCTCGCTTCTCGTCGGGTGGCGCAGCTTGCGCAGCGCCTTGGCTTCGATCTGACGAATCCGTTCACGGGTCACGTCGAACTGCTTACCAACCTCCTCGAGGGTGTGGTCGGTATTCATGTCGATACCGAAGCGCATGCGCAGAACCTTGGCTTCACGGGCAGTGAGGCCGGACAGAACTTCGCGGGTCGCTTCTTTAAGGCTCTCAACAGTGGCGACATCGATTGGCGACTGCATGGTCGAGTCTTCGATGAAGTCACCCAGATGGGAGTCTTCGTCATCACCGATCGGGGTTTCCATGGAGATCGGCTCTTTAGCGATCTTCAATACCTTGCGGATCTTGTCCTCAGGCATTTCCATGCGTTCGCCCAGCTCTTCCGGGGTCGGTTCGCGACCCATTTCCTGCAACATCTGCCGGGAAATACGGTTGAGCTTGTTGATCGTCTCGATCATGTGCACCGGAATACGGATGGTGCGGGCCTGGTCGGCGATCGAGCGAGTGATCGCCTGACGGATCCACCAGGTGGCATAAGTCGAGAATTTGTAGCCGCGGCGGTATTCGAACTTGTCTACCGCTTTCATCAAACCGATGTTGCCTTCCTGGATCAGATCGAGGAATTGCAAGCCACGGTTGGTGTACTTCTTGGCGATGGAGATCACCAGACGCAAGTTCGCTTCAACCATCTCTTTCTTTGCGCGGCGGGCCTTGGCCTCACCGATCGACATGCGACGGTTGATGTCCTTGATCTCGGCGATCGTCAAACCGGTTTCGGTTTCCAGCGCGGTCAGCTTTTGCTGGCAACGAACGATGTCCGGTTGCAGGCGACCAATGGCTTCAGCGTATTTGCTTTTACCTTTGGCCAGTGCATCGGTCCAGCTTTCGTCAACTTCGTTGCCCGGGAACTGGCGCAGGAAGTCGGCACGCGGCATGCGGGCATCACGAACGCAAAGTTGCATGATCGCGCGCTCTTGCTGACGCAGACGATCCAGGGCACTGCGAACACGCTCAACCAGGCCTTCGAATTGCTTCGGAACCAGTTTGATCGGCATGAACAGCTCAGCCAGAAGCACCAGCTCGGCAATTGCCAGCTTGTTGCCACGACCGTGCTTTTTCAGCGCCTTGCGGGTGATTTCCATCTGATCGGAGACAGCGCCAAAGCGCTGAGCTGCGATGACCGGATCCGGACCGCTTTCGGCTTCTTCTTCGTCATCAGTCGACGCTTCGGCGTCATCGTCGTCGGTATCGTCGTCCGCTTTCACGGCTTTCGGATCGACAGGCGGTGGCACTTCTGCAGCAGGAGGCGCAATGCCGTCGTCCGGGTCGATATAACCGCTCAGGACGTCGGACAGGCGGCCACCTTCGGTGGTGACGCGAGTGTACTCGGAGAGAATGTGGTCAACCGTGCCAGGGAAGTGCGCAATTGCGCCCATCACTTCACGGATACCCTCTTCAATACGTTTGGCGATTTCGATTTCGCCTTCACGTGTGAGGAGCTCTACCGTACCCATTTCACGCATGTACATGCGCACTGGGTCGGTGGTGCGACCAATGTCGGTCTCGACCGCTGCCAACGCTGCTGCTGCCTCTTCGGCCGCGGCTTCGTCGGTATCGGCGTCGGCCAGCATAAGGGAATCCTTATCTGGCGCAACCTCGAATACGTTGATCCCCATGTCATTGATCATGCGGATGATGTCTTCCACCTGTTCCGGATCTGAAATATCCTCCGGCAGGTGGTCGTTGACCTCCGCGTAAGTCAGGTAACCCTGCTCACGACCAAGTGTGATCAACTCTTTGATACGAGACTGCTGTTGCGCTTTTCCGGACATAACACCCTATCCACTGAAGGTCTTGGCGGGCAAAAAACAAGCCGAGGATTATACCTGAGCTATGACCTCACGCGCCAGTTGAGGTCGGGGTTGATACAGCCATATTGCGTTTTAATAGGTCGCGCATCTGATTTGCTATCTGATTTGCTTCCTCCGCGGTCAATCCTGGCTGCCTTGCTTTCCTGATAAGTACTTCCAGGCTATCCGTGTGTTGACTTGCCGATAACCTAGTAATGGTGTCTAAAAACTGTTGTTCAAGGTTGTCGCCATCAATCAGCCATTCCTTTTCCGCCAAAGCCCTGAGCAATCGGCCCTGTTCCGTCCCGTGCCATCGGGCCATTAACTGAATAGAGTTTAGCTTAGGATTTTTCTGCACCGCCCCGATGAGGGCTACCAGCAGTTGCGCGTACGTGTTGCTCTCATTCGCGAAGTGATCGGCGGTTTCTACCTTGCCCGCCAGTTCCGGGTGATGAATGAGAGTGCGCAGCGCTATCAGCGTTGGCGCTTCGACAGCGATCGGTGTGCGTGGTGCGCTATGTTGGTCGCGATCACCACCGCGTTTGCTGTTCTTGTCCCACGGCTTCTTGTCCCATTTCTTGCCGCCGGCCCCGGGTTTCTTCGGCGTCCATTCCTGCTGCGGCACATACATCTCTTGTGCCTGCGGCTGATGGTAGTCGCTGTAATCCGGCATGGCGTCGTAATCGATGCCCGGGTCGTAGGTGGGTGGCGCATCCTGAGGAGCGCTTTGCACCAACTGGCTCACGGCTTCGCCGCTAAGTCCGGTAATTTCGGTCAAGCGTTGACGCATCAGGATGCGCAGGTTCGCGCCCGGGACCTTGTCGATCAGCGGCGCGGCGAGCGTGGCCATGTGGGCCTTGCCTTCGAGCGAGCGCGGGTCCGATTCCTCGGTCAGTTGCTGAAAGAAATAATCCGCCAATGGCTGGGCGTGCTGGTTGATTCGCGCGCGGAACGCGTCAGTGCCTTCGGAGCGGACCAGCGTATCCGGGTCTTCGCCTTCAGGCAGGAACAGAAAGCGCGCGCGCCGCCCGTCCTGCAGGCATGGCAGTGCCGCTTCCAGTGCGCGCCACGCCGCGTTGCGGCCGGCCTGGTCGCCGTCGAAGCAGAACAGCACGTTGGGCACGACGCGAAACAGCCGCTTCAAGTGCTCTTCGCTGGTGGCGGTGCCCAGGGTCGCGACGGCATTGCGCAAGCCTTGCTGGGCGAGGGCGATGACGTCCATGTAGCCTTCGACGACGATGATTTCGTCAAGATTGCGGTTGTTCTTGCGTGCTTCATAAAGGCCGTAAAGCTCTTGGCCTTTATGGAATACCGGGGTTTCCGGTGAGTTCAAGTATTTCGGCTTGTCGTCGCCCAATACCCGGCCGCCGAAAGCAATGATGCGCCCGCGGCTGTCGCGGATCGGGAACATCACGCGATCGCGAAAGCGGTCATAGCGTTTGCCGGTTTCGGCGTTCTCGATCAGCAGGCCGGCATCGACCATGGCTTTCTGTTGCAGGGTGTCGCTGCTCAAGTGCTTGAACAGATTGTCCCAGCCGGGTGGGGCGAAGCCGAGGCCGAAGTCCCGGGCGATTTCGCCGGTCAGCCCGCGACCTTTCAAGTAATCCACAGCCGCTTTGCGCGATGGATGACTTTTAAGGGCTTGGCGGTAAAAGTCGGCGGCCGCAGTCAGCAGCGGGTACAGCGGCGAATCGGTCGGTTGCCGCGGTTTGTGCGGTCGGCCGCTTTCTTCGCGGGGGATTTCCATGCCGGCGGCTTTGGCCAGTTCTTCGACAGCCTGGACGAAATCCAGGTTGTCGTGGTCCATCATGAAGCCGAGGGCGTTGCCGCCAGCGCCGCAGCCGAAGCAGTAATAGAACTGCTTGTCGGGGCTGACGCTGAAGGACGGGGTTTTCTCTTTGTGAAAAGGGCAGCAGGCGGTGTAGTTCTTGCCGGCCTTTTTCATTTGCAGGCGCGAGCTGACCACATCGACGATGTCGGTGCGGTTCAGAAGGTCGTCAATGAAGCTCTGGGGAATTAGCCCGGCCATGGCGTTCTCGTCATCTGCGCTTAAATGGACCCAAAACGAAGAGCGGCCGTACGCGGGTCATTGTTTGAGGCGCGCAAAATGTGCGGCTCGACCGATGTCGTCTGCGTAATCGCTGTCGGGAAGTGTATCTGCCGAAAATCCACTGACGTTAGTACCAATCAGTATTCGACTATATGAAAGTGTTTCGCTGAATCCGGCTGCGGCCAGTCGAGGGCCTCGGATAGCTCATAAGCGGGCACGCAAGAAGGTGCCTTGGGCTGATCGTCGTGAGAGGAATCAGTGGGTGTGCTCGTCAGTAGCCTTGGAAGGCTCGTCAGAAAAGACGTGCACCGCTGGCAAAAGAGCCAGGTCTGACGCTGTGAAGCAGGTTTGTCTTGGTCGCGTCTGCGGCTTTGACGGTGAAGCATCAAGCGTTTTCCGCAAATGCCATTAGCCCGGCTGAGGGCCGGGCTTGGCAGAAGCTTGCTACGAACGTCTGTGTATTAGTACAGACGAACGGCGCGGCGCTGTTCGCGCTGTACTTTCTTGGCGTGACGCTTAACAGCGGCTGCTGCTTTACGTTTACGCTCAGAAGTAGGCTTCTCGTAGAATTCGCGGCTACGAACTTCAGCCAGTACACCGGCTTTTTCGCAGGAGCGCTTGAAACGACGCAGAGCTACGTCGAAGGGTTCGTTCTCTTTTACTTTGACGGCTGGCATCCAGAGCTACCTTCATTCATTACCGGGGTCAACATCCTCGTGGCAAAAGAGCACTTGAAGACGTCGGTTTTTAAGGGTTGCGGATGTTAACTCCTCATCGACCGGAATGCAAAGCCTCTGATCGAAAACCGCTAGTCGGGGCATCCCATGACGACTATTATGCGCGCCTTCGAATTCAGCCTAAACAAGGCGCAAACCCATGCTAGTACTGGGATTAGAAACCTCCTGCGACGAAACCGGTGTCGCATTATATGACAGCGAACGCGGTCTGCTCGCCGACGCGCTGTTCAGCCAGATAGACCTGCATCGCGCCTATGGCGGCGTGGTGCCGGAGCTGGCTTCGCGCGACCATGTCAAACGCATGCTGCCCTTGATCCGTCAGGTCTTGGCCGAAGCTGACTGTGTGCCGACCGAGATCGACGCCATCGCTTATACCGCGGGTCCTGGCCTGGTCGGTGCCTTGCTGGTGGGCGCCTCCTGCGCTCAGGCGCTGGCCTTTGCCTGGGGCATTCCGGCGCTGGGTGTGCACCACATGGAAGGTCACTTGCTGGCGCCCATGCTGGAGGCGCAACCACCGCAATTCCCGTTCGTCGCTTTGTTGGTGTCGGGCGGTCATACGCAGCTGGTTCAGGTCGACGGGATCGGTCAATACACGCTCTTGGGCGAGACCCTCGACGATGCCGCCGGTGAAGCGTTCGACAAAACCGCGAAGATGATGGGCCTCAATTATCCGGGCGGTCCGGAAATCGCAAAACTGGCAGAGCGGGGCGTTGCGGGACGTTTCACCTTTCCGCGTCCGATGTGCGACCGCCCAGGGCTGGCTTTCAGCTTCAGTGGCTTGAAAACATTCGCCCTGAACACCTGGCAACAGAGCGTCAGCGCCGGGGACGACAGCGAGCAAGCCCGTTGCGACATCTCGCTGGCGTTCCAGCAGGCCGTGGTGGAGACTTTGACCATCAAGTGCAAGCGGGCATTGAAACAGGCGGGCATGAAGCGTCTGGTGATCGCTGGGGGCGTCAGCGCCAACAAGGCGTTGCGCACGTCCCTGGAAAAAATGCTCGGCGACATGAAGGGCGATGTGTTTTATGCCCGTCCGGAGTTCTGCACCGACAACGGCGCGATGATTGCGTTTGCCGGATGCCAGCGCTTGCAGGCCGGTCAGCACGAAAGCCTGGCGATCAGCGTACAAGCGCGCTGGCCGATGGAGCAGTTGTCGGCGCTGTGATGAGCGGTGCTCATGTCCGGTATTTAAAAATGCCGTTCGCGCCCGGCAAACAGGTCGCGTAGATTGCCGCGATGACGCCAGACGATCAGCCCCGTGAGTGCGCTCATGGGCAGCAGTGCCGCCGGTTCCTGCCAAGCCAGCAGTGGCAGGGTCAACGGCGTGGCGATCAGCGCGGCGAGTGAGCTGGTGCGGGTCAGGTAGAACGTCAGCAGCCAGGCGCAGACCGCCAGCAAAGCCGCGGGCGGGTACAGGCCCAGCAGCATTCCGGCAGCGGTGGCGACACCCTTGCCACCGCGAAAGCGGAAGTACAGCGGGAACAGGTGGCCGATGACGGCGCAGACGCCGATCCAGGCCTGTTGCTGCAGCGAAAGACCTGCAACACCGGCGATCAGCACCGGCAGCAGGCCTTTGCAGAGGTCGCCGATCAAGGTCAGGATGGCGAGCTTCTTGCCGGCCAGGCGCAACATGTTGGTGGCGCCGGCATTGCCCGAGCCACTCATTCGCGGATCGGGGTTACCGGTCAGGCGGCTGAGCAAAATGGCGAAGGACAGAGAGCCGAGCAGGTAGGCGAGGGTCGCCAGTAACCAAAACATGCTAACTATTCCGGGCGAGGACGCCCTGATTCTAACGGCGCATTGCGCCCTTGTCGTGCAGCGGAGAAAAGTGCTTGGACAGAGTGTTTATCGAGGGCCTGGAAGTCGACACCGTGATTGGTGCCTACGACTGGGAGCGAGGCATCCGACAGTGCCTGCGACTTGATCTGAGCTTCGCCTGGGACAATCGCCCGGCAGCAGCAGGGGATGACCTGACCCTGGCGCTCGACTACGCGAGCGTTTCGTCACGCATCCAGGCGTTTGCCGAGCAGGCGCAGTTCCAGCTGGTCGAGACATTCGCCGAGCGTCTGGTCGAAGTGTTGATGAGCGAATTCAAGATTACCTGGATGCGCCTCAAGCTGACCAAGCCTGGCGCCGTCCCGGCGGCCACCGGTGGTGTGGGCGTGGAGATCGAGCGCGGATGTCGCTGACTCAGGTGTATCTCGGGCTCGGTAGCAATATCGAGCGCGAAACCCATTTGCAGGCTGGCCTCGAAGCCCTGGCAGGGTTTCTGGTGGATATTCGTTGCTCGGCGGTGTTCGAAAGCCAGCCAGTGGGGATCAAGAGCGGCCCGTTCTTCAATTTCGTGGTCTCGGCTTATACCGATCTGCCGCTGATGGAGTTGGACCGTCGATTGAAATTCATCGAGGCGGACAATGGCCGTTATGCGCCTGACCGCAAGGGCTTGCCGCTGGATATCGACGTGCTGCTGTTCGGCGATCTGGTGGGCAATTTCGACGGATTGATCCTGCCGCGGGCAGAGATTCTGAAAAATGCCTTTGTGTTGTGGCCGTTGTCGTTGATTGCGCCGGACAGAGTGCATCCAGGCGTAGGCAAAACCTTTGCGACGTTGTGGAGCGAGGCGCAGATTGATCAGGTGTTGGCGCCGGTGGCGTTCGAATGGCGCGGAGTGCAGCTGACACCTTCATATCTGCTGTGAATCTGCTGACGCCTTCGCGGGCAAGCCTCGCTCCTACACAGGTTGCCGTATATCCTGTAGGAGCGAGGCTTGCCCGCGAAGCTTTTCAGGCCGACGCCGCCTCTTTGTAGGCCTTCAGCGCCTTGAGCCGTTCGCGCTTGATCGCCTCACCCAGCTCCAGCCCTTTGAATCCCTTCTCCAGCAACGGCTGAGCCGCCACGGTCCGAGCGGCATTCGCCGCCCCACGCAAATATTCCGCCTGTGGATAACTTCGCTGTTCCAGGCCTTTGCGCCCACGGGCGTCCATCTCACACGCCGCAATGAACTCTTCAAATCGCTGAGGCCGACGGTAAACGTCAAAACTCTGCAGTAACTCCAGCAATGTCGAGGGTTTCAACTCCATGGCACGGTGGCCATGCGTGTGATATTGGCCCACCAGCAATGCCAGTTCCTGACAATCCTTCGGTGCCTTGAAGCGTTCATTGACCGCTTTGATCAGCTTCAGGCCTGTGTGTTCGTGAGCAATGTGGCGTGGCCACTCTTCTTTGGGCGTCAGCCCTTTGCCCAGATCATGCAGCAGGCACGCCCAGCGCACGGTCAGCGGTTGTTTGTGCAGCGCTGCTTGTTCGAGCACGCTCAGGGTGTGCACGCCAGTGTCGATTTCCGGGTGATGGACTTCCGGTTGTGGCACGCCAAACAGGGCGTCGACTTCCGGGATCAGCACCTTGAGCGCGCCGCATTCACGCAGCACCTCGATGAATACCTGTGGCTGATCTTCCATCAGCGCACGAGAAATCTCTTTCCAGCTGCGCTCTGCAGTTAAAGCCTCCAACTCGCCTGACTCGCTGAGTTGACGCATGAGCTCCAGTGTTTCAGATGCGACGGTGAAACCCAGCCCGGCATAACGGGCGGCGAAGCGGGCAACGCGCAGGACACGGAGCGGATCTTCGGCGAACGCGGGGGAAACGTGGCGAAGCAGGCGAGCTTCAAGATCGCGCTGGCCGTGGTAAGGATCGGTCAGGTTCTGCTGGTCGTCCTCGGCCATGGCGTTGATCGTCAGGTCGCGACGGATCAGGTCTTCTTCGAGGGTGACTTCGGGGCTGGCGTGAAAGGTGAAGCCGCCGTAACCGCGTCCACTTTTGCGTTCGGTGCGGGCGAGGGCGTATTCCTCACCGCTCTTGGGATGAAGGAATACCGGGAAGTCAGCGCCCACGGGGCGATAGCCCTTGGCGAGCATTTCTTCGGTGGTGGCGCCGACCACGACCCAGTCGATATCGGTGACAGGCTTGCCCAGCAGGCGATCGCGTACCGCACCGCCAACTTTATAAATCCGCATAAAAAACCTCCGTTAGCCCGACAGAATAACCTTTGCGTCGAACTTCCGGAGGCAGAAACAGGATCAAAGATGGATGACGGCCAGGTCCAACCGGCCGTAATCCCCCTCGGCATGTTCACCTCTGGGGGGAACGTGTTGGACTTTCATCACCTGGTCGCCTTGCAGGGTTTCCAAGTGAATGTCGAAGCCCCAGAGGCGATGCAGGTGTTTGAGCACTTCCTCGGTGGACTCGCCCAGCGGTTTGCGGTCGTGCTGCTGGTGACGCAAGGTCAGGGAGCGGTCGCCGCGCCGATCGATACTGTAGATCTGTACGTTGGGTTCGCGATTGCCGAGGTTGTACTGGGCCGCCAGGGTTTCACGGATGATCCGGTAGCCCGGCTCATCGTGAATCGCCGGCACCAGCAGATCGTCCTTCTGGTCGTCATCGAGAATGCTGAACAGTTTCAGGTCGCGGATCACTTGGGGTGACAAGTATTGGAGGATGAAACTCTCATCCTTGAAGCTGCTCATGGCGAATTTGATGCTCGATAACCAGTCGGTGCCGGCAATCTCAGGGAACCAGCGGTAGTCCTCTTCGGTAGGGTGTTCACACATGCGCCGGATGTCCCGGTACATGGCAAACCCCAGGGTGTAGGGGTTGATGCCGTTGTAGTAGGGGCTGTCGAAGCCGGGTTGATAGACCACGCTGGTGTGGGACGTCAGAAACTCCATCATGAAGCCGTCAGTGACGAGCCCTTCGTCATACAGGTCGTTCATCAGCGTGTAGTGCCAGAACGTGGCCCAGCCTTCGTTCATCACCTGGGTCTGGCGTTGCGGGTAGAAATACTGGGCGATCTTGCGCACGATCCGCACGATTTCCCGCTGCCACGGTTCCAGCAGCGGGGCGTGTTTTTCGATGAAATACAGGATGTTTTCCTGAGGTTCGGCGGGGAAGCGTGCGTTGTCCTTGTCGCTGTACTTGTCTGCTCCTTTGGGAATGGTCCGCCACAGATCGTTAATTTGCTTCTGCAAATGCTCTTCCCGATCCTTCTGCCGACGGCGTTCTTCTTCAGCCGATATCGGATACGGACGTTTGTAGCGATCGACCCCGTAGTTCATCAATGCGTGGCAGGAATCCAGCAGGTCCTCGACCGCGTCGATGCCATGGCGTTCTTCGCATTGCATGATGTACTGCTTGGCGAAAACCAGGTAATCGATGATCGAACTGGCGTCGGTCCAGGTACGGAACAGGTAATTGCCCTTGAAGAAACTGTTGTGGCCATAGCAGGCATGAGCGACCACAAGGGCCTGCATGCAGATGGTGTTTTCTTCCATCAGGTACGCGATGCAAGGATCGGAGTTGATCACGATCTCGTAGGCCAGCCCCATCTGCCCACGGCTGTAAGACTTCTCGGTGCTGAGGAAGTGTTTGCCGTAGGACCAATGGTGATAACCCAGCGGCATGCCGACGGAGGCGTAGGCGTCCATCATTTGCTCGGCGGTGATCACTTCAATCTGGTTGGGATAGGTATCCAGGGCATAACGAGCCGCCAGACGACTGATTTCTTTGTCGTAGGCCTGGATCAGCTCGAACGTCCATTCGGAGCCGGTGGAGATGGGTTGGCGCTTCTGCTCTTTGGCGGTCATGTCACTAACCTGCGCTGGAAGAGTTCACGGAAGACCGGATAGATATCCCCGGCCGAGACCAGTTGCTGCTGGGCAAAAGTGTCAGAGAAGGCTTCGGCAATGCGCTCGTACTCGAACCACAGGGCCTGATGTTCGCGCGGGGTAATCTCAACGTAAGTGTAGTACTGCACGAACGGCATGATCTGGTTGATCAGTATGTCGCGGCAGATCGGCGAGTCATCGTTCCAGTTGTCGCCGTCGGACGCCTGGGCGGCATAGATGTTCCACTCATTGCTCGGATAACGCTCGGCCATGATCTCCTGCATCAGTTTCAAGGCGCTGGAGACGATGGTGCCGCCGGTTTCCCGGGAGTAGAAGAACTCTTCCTCGTCCACTTCACGGGCGCTGGTGTGGTGGCGGATGAACACGACGTCGATCTTGTCGTAGTTACGCTTGAGAAACAGGTACAGCAGGATGAAGAAGCGTTTGGCGATGTCCTTGGTCGCCTGGGTCATGGAGCCGGACACGTCCATCAGGCAGAACATCACCGCTTTGGAGCTTGGGTTCGGCTGCTTGATGAGCAGGTTGTACTTGAGGTCAAAGGTGTCGAGAAAAGGTACGCGATGGATGCGCGCACTGAGTTTTTCGATTTCTGCTTCGATTTCCTGAATGTCGCCGAAGTTGTCCGGTTCATCCCGCTTGAGTCGTAGCAGTTCGTCTTTGGCTTCGCGCAATTTTGCCCGGCTGCTGCCGGACAGGGCGATCCGCCGGGCATGGGCCGAGCGCAGGGTTCGGATGATGTTGATTCGCGAGGGGTTGCCTTCGTTGCTGATTCCCGCGCGCACGGTCTTGAAGGTGTCGGTCCCGGTCAGGTTGCGCTTGACCAGGTTCGGCAACTCAAGGTCCTCGAACATGAATTCGAGAAATTCTTCCTGGGTGATCTGGAAGACGAATTCGTCCATCCCTTCGCCCGAGTTGCCGGCCTTGCCCGGGCCTCTTCCGCCGCCACCTCCAGGTGGGCGTGCGATGTGCTCGCCGCTGGTGAATTCCTTGTTGCCAGGGTGCACGACCGTCTGCTTGCCACCTCGACCGTGGTGAAGCACCGGCTCGTCGATGTCGCGGCCGGGGATACTGATCTGTTCGCCGTGTTCCATATCGGTAATGGAACGCCGACTGACCGCCTCTTCGACGGCTTTCTTGATGTGATCACGATAACGCCGCAGAAACCGCTGACGGTTCACCGTGCTCTTGTTCTTGCCATTGAGACGTCGGTCGATCACATAGCTCATAGGCCCCTCCGGGGAGCTTCAAGTCGTAAGCTTCAAGCTGCAAGCGAAAGCGCCATTAACTCCCGTAGCCGGGATTCAACCGCTTTTCCCTTGCAGCTTGTAGCTAGAAGCTTGCAGCTGCTTCACTGCGATTTCCGGACCCGTAGGTACCATTCGGAAAGAAGCCGTACCTGTTTGTCGGTGTAGCCCCGCTCGACCATCCGTGTGACGAAGTCGTTGTGCTTCTGCTGGTCCTCTTTGCTGGCCTTGGCATTGAAGCTGATGACCGGCAGGAGGTCCTCGGTGTTGGAGAACATTTTCTTCTCGATAACCACCCGCAGTTTTTCGTAGCTGAGCCAGGTCGGGTTCTTGCCATTGTTGTTGGCCCGGGCGCGCAAGACGAAGTTGACGATTTCGTTGCGGAAATCCTTCGGATTGCTGATGCCGGCCGGTTTCTCGATTTTCTCAAGCTCTTCGTTCAGCGCGACGCGGTTGAGGATTTCGCCGGTTTCCGGATCGCGGTACTCCTGATCCTGAATCCAGAAGTCGGCGTACAGCACGTATCGATCGAAGATGTTCTGGCCGTACTCGCTGTAAGACTCGAGGTAGGCAGTCTGGATCTCCTTGCCGATGAATTCGATATAACGCGGTGCCAGGTACTCCTTGAGGAAGCGCAGATACCGTTCGCGGGTCTCGGCCTGGAATTGTTCCTGTTCGATCTGTTGTTCCAGCACATAGAGCAAGTGCACCGGGTTGGCGGCGATCTCGTGCGGATCAAAGTTGAAGACCTTCGACAGGATCTTGAACGCAAACCGGGTCGACAGACCGTTCATGCCTTCGTCTACACCGGCGTTGTCGCGGTATTCCTGGATCGACTTGGCTTTCGGGTCGGTGTCCTTGAGGTTCTCGCCGTCATACACACGCATCTTGGAGTAGATGTTAGAGTTTTCCGGCTCCTTGAGGCGAGAGAGCACGGTGAACTGGGCAAGCATTTTCAGGGTGTCGGGTGCGCAGTGGGCCTTGGCCAGGGAGCTGTTGAACAGAAGCTTGTCGTAGATCTTCACTTCGTCGCTGACCCGCAGGCAGTACGGCACTTTGACGATGTAGATCCGGTCGATGAAAGCTTCGTTGTTCTTGTTGTTGCGGAAGGTGTGCCATTCCGATTCGTTGGAGTGAGCCAGCAGAATCCCGGTAAACGGAATCGCCCCCAGGCCTTCGGTACTGTTGTAGTTACCTTCTTGAGTAGCGGTCAGCAATGGGTGCAGCACCTTGATCGGCGCCTTGAACATTTCGACGAATTCCATCAGGCCCTGGTTGGCCCGGCACAGCGCGCCCGAATAGCTGTAGGCATCGGCGTCGTTCTGTGGGTACTCCTCCAGTTTGCGAATATCAACCTTACCCACCAGCGCCGAGATGTCCTGGTTGTTTTCATCGCCTGGTTCGGTCTTGGCCACCGCGATCTGATTGAGGATCGACGGATAGAGTTTCACCACGCGGAACTGGCTGATGTCGCCGCCGAACTCGGCCAGGCGCTTGGTGGCCCATGGCGACATGATGGTATTGAGGTAGCGCCGCGGAATACCGAAGTCTTCTTCGAGGATCGCGCCATCTTCGGTGGCGTTGAACAGACCCAGCGGCGACTCGAATACCGGCGAGCCCTTGATGGCGTAGAAGGGCACTTTCTCGATCAGCTGTTTCAGCTTCTCGGCCAGGGACGACTTACCGCCACCGACGGGGCCGAGCAGATAGAGGATTTGTTTCTTCTCTTCCAGGCCCTGAGCGGCATGGCGGAAATACGACACGATCTGGTCAATGCATTCTTCCATCCCGTGGAAGTCTTCAAAGGCCGGATAACGGCGGATCACCTTGTTGGAGAAGATTCGCGACAGTCTCGAATTGGTCGAGGTGTCGAGCAGCTCCGGTTCTCCGATGGCCAGCAATAGACGCTCGGCGGCGGAGGCGTAGGCGCTTCGGTCACTTTTGCACAGCTCAAGATACTCTTGCAGCGAGAGTTCTTCCTGGCGTGTGGACTCGAAGCGTTGTTGGAAGTGGCTAAAGATACTCATGACGTCACCTCGCTCGATACGTGGAGCCGACGCCGGATCATTCAGTCGATGCTGGCAGCAACCGGATATGCAGTTGCTGTTTACCCCCCAGAACTCTTTCGGAGCTGACTACCCCGAAAGCTACTCCCGATGACCCGCGCGCCGGTGTACCGGCTCTCCCCTGTTTTGGATGGCCTGCGCTTAAGGATAGTTGGGAATTCGGGAGGTAAAGGCGAGATACGTAATTAGTTGTGGCAGACCGTTCGTCTGCCACCGCGCGAGCCCGCGGGGGCCGGGGCTTGCACGTTACAAAAAAATTATTCGGACGTGCCTTGCGCCGTTTCCGCAGGATAAGTCGTACGCCACAGCTCAAAACCGCCATCCATGCTGTACACGTCGGAGAAGCCTTGGCTGATCAGGTAAGCGGCGGCGCCCTGGCTGGAATTGCCGTGATAGCAGACCACCACGGTGGGTGCATCCAGATCGGCAGCCTGAATGAAGGCATGCAGAGAATGATTGTCCAGATGCTTCGAGCCGCTGATGTGCAGCGCGGCATAGGTAGCAGGATCGCGGACATCGACCACCACTGCGCCTTGTTCGCGCAGGGCCTGTGCCTGTTCTGGGGGGATGCGTTTGAATTCGCTCATGGCGGGCTCCTGTGGCTCGGCTGAAAGCGCAGTCTAGCGCTGGGCGCTGGCTGACGTTTGTTCGGGGATGGCGGGGGCGACTGGCGGTAAGGCGTTGCCATGTTCGTCGCATTTGCACAGCAGGCGTTCACCGGTGTCGACATTCATCAGGGTCATGGAGCCGCCCCAGACACACCCGGTGTCGAGTGCGAAGACGTCTGGCTCGTCACACTGGCCTTCGAGCGCCGCCCAGTGGCCGAAGATGATCTTCAGGCCCTTGGTCTTGCGATCCTTGTGCTTGAACCACGGCGCATAGCCTGGCGGGGCAGTATCGATGCCTTCCTTGCCCTTGAGGTCGAGTTTGCCCTCGCTGGTACAGAAACGCATGCGGGTGAAGTAGTTGGTGATCACGCGCAGGCGGGTCACGCCTTTGAGGTCGTTGTCCCATTTCACTGGTTCGTTGCCGTACATGCCGTCAAGGTAGGCCGGGAAGCGGTTGTCGTCGCGCAAGGCTTCTTCGACTTCTGCTGCGCATTTCAAGGCTTTGCGCAGCGACCACTGTGGCGGGATGCCGGCGTGGACCAGGGCAACGTTGCGCTGTTCGTCGTAGTGCATGAGCTTTTGCTGACGCATCCACTCCAGCAGTTCCGGGCGATCGGGTGCGTCAAGAATCTCGCGCAGGGTGTCGGCTTTCTTCAGGCGTTCGATGTTCTGCCCGGCCGCCAGCAAGTGCAGGTCATGGTTGCCGAGCACGCACACCAGCGATTCGCGAACGCTATAGAGGAAGCGCAAGGTTGCGAGCGACTGCGGGCCACGGTTGACCAGATCGCCCACCAGCCACAGACGATCCCTTGCGGGGTCGAAGGCGACTTGTTTGAGCAGGCATTGCAGCGGCTCAAGGCAGCCTTGAAGGTCGCCGACGGCGTAAGTCGCCATCAGTGCAGGGCTCCGGGCACCGCAAGGCGGAATGGAGCGATGATGGCGTCGAAGTGTTTGCCGTCGTCGGCAACCATCTCATAAGTGCCCTGCATGGTGCCGACCTTGGTCGTCATGACCGTGCCACTGCTGTAGGTGTGGATGTCGCCGACCTGGATCAACGGCTGCAAACCCACGACGCCTGCGCCACGAACCTCCTCGACATGCCCGTCGCCATCGGTGATCACCCAGTGCCGCGACAGCAGTTTGGCTGGTAGCTCGCCATTGTTGTGCACGGTAATGGTGTAGGCGAAGGCAAAGCGGTTGTGCTCGGGTTGCGATTGTTCTGCCAGATAGCGGGTGACGACGCTGACGTCGACCTGATAACGAGGATCGGACATGCAAGAGGCCTTAGAAACGAAGCGGGACGCGGGGCGTAGCTGATTGAACTCAGTCTAGGCCAAGTATCGGGTAGTAAACCAGACATGGGCGCTGGTGTCCTACCCGATCACGCTCGTCGCCTGTCAGTCGACGGCGGGTGTGTGCGGGACTTGTTCGCTGAGCTTGTCGGCCAGGCGCACGAAAGCGGCGAGGTCGAGCTGCTCTGGACGAAGGCTGCCGTCGACACCGGCGGCGGTTATTTCGTCATTGCTCAGCAGCAATTTGAGGGTGTTGCGCAGAGTCTTGCGGCGCTGGTTGAAGGCTTCGCGCACGACACGTTCCAGCAACTTGTGATCCTTGGCCGGGTGCGGCAGCACCGCGTGTGGCACCAGGCGCACGATGGCCGAATCGACTTTCGGAGGCGGATTGAACGCGCCCGGGCCAACGTTGAACAGATGCTCAACCCGGCAGTGATACTGAACCATGATCGACAGGCGACCCCAGTCACCGCCGCCAGGACCGGCCGCCATGCGCTCGACCACTTCCTTTTGCAGCATGAAGTGCATGTCGCGAATCAGGCTGGCGTTATGCAGCAAGTGAAAAATCAGCGGCGTAGAGATGTTGTACGGCAGGTTACCGACGACCCGAAGGGTGCCCGGTGCTGCGTTCAGGCTGTTGAAGTCGAACTTCAGCGCGTCACCCTGATGCAAGTTGAAGTTGCTCTTGCCGGCAAACTGCTGATTGAGGATCGGTATCAGGTCTTTGTCCAACTCCACCACGTCCAGTTGCGCGCCGCTGCCCAGCAGGCCTTGGGTCAATGCACCCTGGCCCGGGCCGATTTCCAGCAGGCGGTCTTCGGGCTTGGCGTGGATGGAGCGCAGGATGCGGTCGATAACGCCAGCATCGTGCAGAAAGTTCTGGCCGAAGCGCTTGCGCGCCCGGTGTTGGTAATGCTCGGTCATAAACGGGTCTCGGCCATCTGGTAGGCGGTTTCCAGGGCGACTTGCAGGCTGCCGGTGTCGATTCTGCCGCTGCCGGCCAGATCCAGGGCAGTGCCATGGTCGACCGACGTGCGGATGATCGGCAAGCCCAGGGTCACGTTGACTGCCGCGCCGAAGCCTTTGTATTTCAGTACAGGCAGGCCCTGGTCGTGGTACATCGCCAGCACCGCGTCGCAGTGCTCCAGATATTTGGGGGTAAACAGAGTGTCGGCGGGCAGGGGGCCACGAAGGTCCATGCCCTCACCGCGCAGGCGCTCTAATGTAGGTTCGATGATGTCGATTTCTTCATGGCCCAGGTGTCCGCCTTCACCGGCGTGCGGGTTTAGTCCGCAAACCAGGATGCGTGGCTGGGCGATGCCGAACTTTTGTTGCAGGTCTGCGTGCAGAATGCGTGTGACCCGTTCCAGACGCTCCGGCGTGATCGCGTCGGCAATCTCCCGAAGTGGCAGGTGGGTAGTGACCAGCGCCACGCGCAAGCCGCGGGTGGCAAGCATCATCACCACTTGCGCGGTATGGGTCAGGTCAGCGAGAAATTCGGTGTGCCCGGAGAAGGCAATTCCGGATTCATTGATCACGCCCTTGTGCACAGGGGCGGTGATCATGCCGGCGAAATGCCCGTCGAGGCAGCCTTGGCCCGCACGGGTCAGGGTTTCCAGGACGAACGCCGCATTGGCCTTGTCCAGTTGCCCGGCGGTGACCGGTGCATTCAGCGGGGTATCCCAGACATACAGGCTGTTGGCGGGTGCCGAAACATCCGGCCAGCTGTCCGGCGCAACCGGGAGCAAATCGACGACCACGCCCAATTGCGCGGCCCGCTCAAGGAGCAGGTCGCGGCTGGTAATGGCAATCAGGGGGTGTGGCTGGGCTTGCGAGGCGAGCAGCAGGCACAGGTCAGGACCTATGCCGGCTGGTTCGCCGGGTGTCAGCGCGAAACGCTTGGGTTTCACTGTGTTGCCTGGTCTGCACCAGGGAGTTTGATCTCTACGTACGCTTCGTCACGGATCTGACGCAGCCAGGTTTGCAGCTCTTCGTCGTATTTGCGGTTACGCAGTACGGTCATCGCTTGCTGCTCACGGGCCTGGTTGGTGCTGTCGGTGGCGCGACGGCCAAGGACTTCCAGAACGTGCCAGCCGTATTGGGTCTGGAATGGCTTGGACAGCTGACCTTGCGGGGTCTTGGCCATCACTTCGCGGAACTCGGGTACCAATGCGTTCGGGTCGATCCAGTTCAGGTCGCCACCGTTGAGGGCGGAACCCGGATCTTCGGAGAAGCTTTTCGCCAGTTCGCTGAAATCTTCGCCCGCTTCGATTCGGGTGTAGAGCGATTCAGCCAGGGCTTTGGTTTTTGCTTCGTCGCGGATCGGGCTCGGTTTGACCAGGATATGACGCACGTGCACTTCGTCACGCGTCTGGGTCTCGCCGCCACGCTTGTCGAGGATCTTCAGGATAATGAAGCCGCCCGGCGTGCGCATTGGCTGGGTAATGTCGCCAACGGTCATGGTGCTCAGCATGCGATCGAACGGAGGTGGCAATTGAGCGGCTTTACGCCAGCCCATGTCGCCGCCTTCCAGTGCGGTTTCGCTGGCGGATTTGGCGATTGCCAACTGACCGAAGTCAGCGCCTTGCTTGAGCTGCTGGTAGACCGCGTCCGCTTGTCTGGCAGCATTCTGAATCGCGTCGGAGTTGGCGCTTTCCGGCGTAGGAATCAGGATGTTGGCCAGACGGAACTCTTCGGACAGTTGCATTTTCCCGAGGTCGGAAGCCAGGAAGTTCTTCACTTCCTGTTCGGACACTTGGATGCGTTCGGCCACACGACGCTGACGCACACGGCTGATGATCATTTCGCGGCGGATCTGCTCCCGGGCATCCTCGTAAGAGAGGCCGTCGCGAGTCAGGGCGGCACGGAATTGTTCAATCGACATGTTATTGCGCTGGGCAATGGTGCCGACAGCCTGGTTCAGTTCTTCATCGGTAATGCGGATGCCTGAACGCTCGCCGATCTGCAGTTGCAGGTTTTCGACGATCAAGCGCTCAAGCACCTGCTGATCCAGCACGCCAGCCGGCGGTACCGCTGAGCCGCGCTTGGCGATGGTTTGCTGAACTTCATGAACGCGCTGGTCCAGTTGGCTCTGCATGACCACGTCGTTGTCGACAATGGCCACCACTTTATCGATGGACTGTACCGCGGCGTTCGCCGCAGTACCCAGGAACAGCACGCCCAGCACTAGCGGGCGCAGACAATCAGAAAGCTTGGTCTTCACGTGCACGATAACCTTGAATGCCTTTGTCGAGGAAACTCTCTACTTTGGCGCCGGTAAGGCCGCCGAGTCCCTTCAGAACGATTTGTAGGAAGACGCCATGGTCGCCTTTTTCGTTTTGCGGAGCGTCTTGGCTGAATTCGTCGTAATCGACGAAGTAGCGGTTGATCAAGCGCAGTTTCCAGCAGCAGTTGTCGTACTCGAAACCACCGAAGGCTTCCAGGGTACGGTTACGGTTGTAGTCATACTGCCAGCGGCTGATGAGGTTCCATTGCGGCACGATCGGCCACATTACCGAGAAGTCGTGCTGTTGGATTTTGTAGTAGTCCTTCACATAGTTAGGGTCGCCCGGGGCGCCGTAGTCACCACCGCCCACCGACCATTTGCCGGTGGTCTGGTCGTAACGGACCTGGTCGTTGCGATAGCGATAGCCGGCGTTGATGATCTTGTTCGGATTATCTTCAGGCTGGTAGTGGAACATCGCGCTACCCGAACGCGGGCTACGGCTGTCCGGGTCCCAGTTGTAGTCAGCGGTGGCTCGCCAGTCGCGGTTGAAACGGTAGGCGTATTCCAGAGCATATGGCGACACATTGGAGTGCGCATCGTCGCGGGTCTTTGCATCGATGCCTGGCAGCTGGACTTCACGGTCCTTCAAATACAAGGCCTGACCGACGCTGAGGGTTTGACGCTCGAAACCGTTGTCTTCAATCCAGCGACTGGTGATGCCCAGAGACAGCTTGTTCTCGTCGCCGACACGGTCGGACCCGGAGAATCGGTTGTCGCGGAACAGCGACGAGTAGTTAAAGGTGTATTCGCCGGTATCAAACACCGGAATGTCGGTCTGGTCTTTCTCTGGTACGTAGAGGTAGTACAGACGAGGTTCCAGGGTCTGCCGATAGTTTTTGCCAAACCATGTCGTATTGCGGTCGAAGTACAGGCCGCTGTCGATGCTGGCGATTGGCACACCGCGATTCTGGTTGCTGCCGAAGGTACCGTTGAGGCGGTCACCTTCCGGTCCCTGAAGGGCAATGTCAGATTTGCCCTTGCCGTCGAGCTCCAGGTCGTACTGAGTGTATTGATACTTCAGCGAAGGCTTCAGGAAGCCCCAGCTCGCATTCATTGGATAGCTGACGACAGGAGCGACATTCAGGCGAGTACCGTTGGCACGGGCGAGGCCAAATACGTTGGTATCAAGTCGAGCCGTCCCGACAGTACCGTCGGCATTGATCGGTCCGCCGTCTTCGTCGAGAGATCTGCCGTCTCTGAGATCCCGGTCGAACCGCACGATTTCGGTGGTGTAATCGAGATCCAGCCCGCCCGGATGATAAGGCAAGGCCCCATTAAAGGTGATCTGCGGCAAACGATCATATGGCGTGATGTTGGAAATGGTCGCCAACTGATAGGACTGGGCATTGATCATTGCGGTATAGCTGTCGCCACGATAGGTGACGGAGCCCTGCTGGTTCACGTAGTCAGCGCTTTTCACACCGATCTGATCTGTCTCCAGATCCTGGAAGTAAAACGGATCGCTGATCTTGGTGTAATCGACCTTCGTGAAGACTCTTGAATCCAGCCCGCCCTTGTGCTGCCAGTTATACATGTAGCGGTTTTTCTGGTAGTCGCTCTGCTTGCTGCGATCGGTGTCCTCGTCGTTGAGGTACGCGGCGCCGAACTGACCTTCACTGGACTTGGTCAGGTAGCGGAATTCGCCTTCCATCAGCAAGCCATGCTTGGCCATGTAACGCGGATACAACGTGGCATCGTAATTCGGCGCCAGGTTGAAGTAGTACGGGGTCACCAGCATGAAGCCGGTATCGCTGCCCGTGCCAATAGTCGGCGGCAGGAAGCCGGACTGGCGACGGTCATCGATCGGGAAATAGATGTACGGCGTGTACAGGACAGGAATGTCCTTGACTCGCAGTGTCACGTTGGTCGCGGTACCGAAGCCGGTCGCCGGGTTCAAGGTGATGTTGTTGCCCTTGAGCTGCCAGGCGTTGCTGTTCGGTTCGCACGTGGTGTACGTACCATCCTTGAGGCGGATGATCGCGTTTTCGGCACGTTTGGCGTACAGCGCGTTACCGCGGATACGGGATTTGTGCATCACGTATTCAGCGTTATCGACCTTGGCTTCACCGGTATCGAGCTGCACGTCGGCGTGGTCGCCCACGATCAGCGCGCCGTTGTCACGAATGCGCACGTTACCGCTCAGTTCGCCACGGCTCTCGGCCTGGTAAAGGTTCGCTTCGTCGGCTTCGACCTGCATGCTGCCCTGACGCATGACGACGTCACCGGCCAGGGTCGCGACTTGCTCTTCCTGCTTATAGCGGGAGGCTTTCGCGCCGATAAAGGTCGGTGCGTCACTTTTATCCGTCTTGTCATTCATGCCAGGACGAATTGGTTCGATATAGGAACCAGAGCAGTAAGGACCGGTCTCGGCCAGTTGCGCCGCCGTGAGGTTCTCGCGCGGAACCCAGTCGAGGTGACTGTAGTCTGCACTACGCGACTTCAGGCCGCGGCCTTTGGACTCGGTAACCAGCACAGGCTTGGCGCCGGTGTCTTCAGTGGTGCCATTCTCGGTCGCAGGTTCGCCGGTGGCGGAAACTGCGCTGCCGTCATGGACGGGACGCGGTGGCAATGCCGCCGCTGGCGCTTTTGGCGCACAGTCCCAGGCACCCGAAGCAGAGACTGAGCAGTCATACTGTTCCGCGGCGACCACGAATGAAGTGGCTAGAGGTTGCAGGGCCAGCAGACTGCCGGTAACCAACAACGGAAATTTTTTACGAAACGCGGGGGATTTCAATGCCATCTTATTAGTCCGGGCTTCCTGCGTGCCATCTGCCCGCGGTGTGGGCCGCACGCCTCTCGATGGTCTGAAAAAGATGCTGGATAATAAAGCATGCCCCGCTTGACGGCTAGCGCCGTCGGAGACCCTTGCAATGCCTGACCAAGATGTACGTTTGCAACACCTGAAAGTTTGGCTCGATGAGCAGTTGGCAACCCTCTTTGCAGAACAAGGCTGGGGCGCTGTACCCCCGGCCACGTTGACTGCGGCCAGTAGTGATGCGAGTTTTCGACGCTATTTCCGATGGGAAGGCGAGGGCCGTAGCTTCGTCGTGATGGACGCGCCACCGCCCCAGGAAAACTGCAAACCCTTCGTGGATATCGCTTTTTTGCTGGCGAAATCCGGAATAAATGTGCCGAAAATTTATGCCGAAGACCTCGAACGCGGTTTTCTTTTGCTCAATGACCTGGGCAACAAGACTTATCTGGACGTGATCGACAGCAAAAATGCCGACGATTTGTTCAAGGATGCCCTGCAAGCCTTGCTGGCTTTTCAGCAATTGCCGATGGTCGCGCCGTTGCCGAGTTATGACGTGGCATTGCTGCGTCGCGAGCTGGAGCTGTTCCCTGAGTGGTACGTGAAACGCGAGCTGGGCATCGAGTTCGACTCGGCGCAGCAAACGCTCTGGCAGAACGTGACCGAACTGCTGATCGACAGCGCCTTGGCCCAGCCAAAAGTGCTGGTGCATCGCGACTACATGCCACGCAACCTGATGCTCAGCGAACCGAACCCCGGCGTGCTGGATTTCCAGGACGCGGTCTATGGCCCAGTGACCTATGACGTGACCTGCCTGTTCAAGGACGCCTTCCTCAGTTGGCCCGAGGAACGTGTGCGTGCCTGGCTGGAGGATTACTGGCAGCAAGCGGGTGCGCTCGATATTCCCGTGCAGCCAGATTTTGAAGACTTCCTGCGGGCCAGCGACCTGATGGGCGTGCAGCGTCACCTGAAAGTGATCGGCATTTTCGCCCGTATCTGCCATCGCGACGGCAAACCGCGTTACCTGGCCGATGTGCCGCGTTTCTTCGCTTATATAGAAGCGGTGGTCGCCCGCCGTCCTGAACTGGCTGAGCTGGACGTGTTGCTGCTGAGTCTGCGTGCTGGAGCCAATGCATGAAGGCGATGATTCTGGCCGCTGGCAAAGGCGAGCGCATGCGTCCGCTGACCCTGACCACACCAAAACCGCTGGTTCGTGCCGGCGGTGTACCTCTGATCGAGTACCACTTGAAAGCCCTGGCGATCGCCGGGTTTACCGAGATCGTGATCAATCACGCCTGGCTCGGTCAGCAGATCGAAAGTTACCTGGGTGACGGTTCGCAATACGGCGTGCGTATTCAGTACTCGCCAGAAGGTGAGCCACTGGAAACCGGTGGCGGGATCTTCCGTGCGTTGCCGTTGCTGGGCGATGAGGCTTTCCTGGTGGTCAATGGTGACATCTGGACTGACTACGACTTCAGCGTGCTGCATCAACCCATTGCCGGGTTGGCGCATCTGGTGCTGGCGGATAACCCGGCCCATCACCCGACCGGCGATTTCACGCTGGTCGACGGGCAAGTGCGCGACGGTCAGCCGGACACCGTCACCCTGACCTACAGCGGCATTGCCGTGTTGCATCCGCAATTGTTCGACGGTTGCTCGGCCGGCGCCTTCAAACTGGCACCGTTGCTGCGTAAAGCCATGGCCGATGGACAGGTCACCGGCGAACGTCTGAACGGGCACTGGGTGGATGTCGGCACGCACGAACGCCTGGCTGAAGTTGAAACTCTGATAGAAGCGAGACGCTGACATGTTGTGGCCAGGGACTCTGATTGGAGCCGGAGCGGGCTTTGCCATAGCCAGCATTCCGGGGGCCATGCTCGGCGCTTTGTTGGGCCAGGCGCTGGATCGGCGCTTGCACCTGCAAAGCTGGGGGCATTTGCGTGAAAGGCTCGGCGGTCGTCCGATGCTGCGCAACGATGAGCTTTTGTTTGTGTTGCTGGGACGGCTGGCCAAGAGCGATGGGCGAGTGGGGGAGGGTCATATCCAGCAGGCGCGTCAGGAAATGCACGCGCTGGAAATGACCGAGCCGGCAAAGCGTCGGGCGATTTCTGCATTCAATCGCGGCAAGTCAGGCAACGACCGGCTGCGCGGCTATCTGCGACGCCTGAGCGCTCAGCCACATGCAGCGGAAGGTGTGCTGCGCGCCTGTTGGCGGATGGTCTGGGCCGATGGCCGCGCGGGCAATGCCGAGCGTGAACTGATTGCGCAATGGGGCAAGTGGCTGGGCTGGACGCGACATCAGGTTCAAGCGCTGGCGGCGGACTATGAGCCGCATCTGCGGCCGCCCGTCAGCAGTGCGTTGACTTATCAGGAGGCCTTGCGGCTTTTGGGGGTGTCGGCGACCAGCGAGCCGGCGCAGATCAAGCGTGCCTATCGACGCCTGCTGAGTCGCCATCACCCGGACAAGATTGCCGGCAGCGGGGCGACGGCGTTGCAGGTGCGTGAGGCGACTGACAAGACTCGCGAACTGCATACGGCCTACACGTTGATTCGTGAGCGGCGGGATTTTCGGTAGCAAGCAGTGATGTGTTGCCTGTAAGTCCCTTATCGCGGGCAAGCCCGCTCCCACAGATTTCGTGTCGGTAGCAAAAATTGCGTACGACTCGAATCCTGTGGGAGCGTGGCTTGCCCGCGAATGGCGCGACGCGGTCTATCAGTCCGCCGCACTCTGCGGGTTCAACCACCCGCGCACCCTGCGCACCAACTGCTCTTGCTCAGCCTTGGCATTACCGAGCAACGCCTTGAGCGAAACCTGGCTGAACGCCGAAGTCTTCAACCGCTTGCTGGCCTGCATCCGCTCAAGTGCTGCGTTGCGATCCAGCGGCTTATCTTTATAGAAAATATCGACGGTCGGCAGCTTCAACGTTGGCGTCAATTGCGCCAGCTCGGGTTTCGCCGCGACGGGCGTCTGCACCGCCACCATCACAAACTTCTCCACTTGCGACGGCTGCTTCTCGCTCAGATAACGCGCGGCCCAATAAGCACCGGTGCCATGCCCCAATACCACAATGCTGCGAGCGCTTTGCTGTTCGGCATAGGCAATGGCCGCATCAATGCGAGCAAAGATGCGCTCGGCGTTGGCCTTGGCTTGCTCCTCGGTAGTTTCGGCGATGGCCTTGTCGGCAACTTCCGCTTCACCACCGGCCGCTTGCTCGATGGGGGCTGCCGTGGTCGAGTCCTTGCTGCCGGTTTCCGGCGCCTTGAGCGTTGGCGGCATTTCCATGACGCGTGGCGCGATGGCATCGCTTTGCACGTCCGGCAAGGTGATACTCAGGCTGCTCCACTTCGCGTCGGGCAATTTATTGCGCAACGGGCCGATTGCTTGCGGCCAGTCAACGGTTTCGCCGGCGCCCGGGATGATAATCACCGCGCCTTTGGGCTCGGCGGTATTGGCAGGTTTCCACAAAGCCAGAAAGGTGTCGGCACCGGCTTGCAGTTGTTGCTGTTCCTGCGCAGGGATTTGTCGCTCAAGTGCTGTCGCTTCTTCCTGACTACGCTCAAGCAGTGGCTGGCGTTCGACCGGTTTCTCTTCTGCGGGTTTTTCCGCAGCGGCAGGTGCCGGGTCGGCCGCCTCGACGGAAAAGGCGCAAGGCAGGATCAGCGACAGGCACAATGCTGGCAGTGCCAGGCGGTAGACAGGGGGCATCGGATATTCCAGGCCAGAAGTTATTCCGGCAGCCTAATGGGTTGGTCAGTGTTTGTCAGTGTGTGAGACTTCGATGATGCGTTTTCGCTGCCTGTGGGTTATCGGCTGTTTGTGGTTTCCCTTGATGAGTTGGGCGGCGTCCGCGCCAACGGCGCACGTCGCGCAATTGTCGCCCAAGCAACAACAGTGGCTGGCAGCGCACGGCGAATTGCGCGTGGGGCTGGTGTTGCAGGCGCCGTACGCACAATACGATCGCCGCTTGCAGCGCCTGTCGGGGGTTAATGTCGAGTTGATGAAATGGCTGGCCAAGGCCCTCAAGGTCGAGCTGAACTGGCGTAATTTCCCTGACCTTGCGCAACTGGAAGCCGCCGCGCGCGAGGGTGAAATCGACATCGCCCCCGGGCTGACCCAAACCCCCGCCGGCCTGCGGCTTTGGCAATTCTCCGACCCCTACATGCGGGTGCCGCAACTGGTGGTCAGCGACCAGAAAAGCACCGGTGTCGTGGAGCTGGAAAAACTCGACAGCCAAACCCGCGTCGCTGTGCGCATGCCCAGTGCGACGGCCGACTATCTGCGCGGCAACTATCCCCATCTGAACCTCCAAGGCGTGCCGATCGAGCGTCAGGCATTGCAGCTGTTGCTGAGTCAGCAGGCCGGTTACGCCGTGGTCGATGAAGCGCAGTTGGGACGTTTATCCGTGGAGCCGGAGTTCGCCGGGCTGGTCGTGGTCGGCGACATCGGCCTGCCGCAATTGCTGCGTGTGGCCACGCGGCGGGACCAGCCGGAACTGGCTCGCATCGTCGAAAGCGCGCTGCGGGCGATCCCGGCCAAGGACCTGGAGCAACTGCACAACCAATGGCTGCAACCCAAGTACCCGCGCCTGACCGAGTCCCCGGGCTTCTGGCAAAACCTCTGCCTGCTGATGGCGGTGTTGATGCTGAGCAGCATGGCCATCGTGTTCTGGCAACGCCGCCAGCAGCACAGTCTGGAGCAGCGTCTATTGGCGGCGCGCGAGGACATTGCCCTGCGCGAGGCCAGTGAAGAGGCGTTGCGTCTGACGCAGTTTTCCATCGATCAGAGCACTGTCGGCATCCTCTGGGTCAACTGGGACAGCCACGTGCGCTACGCCAACCGCGCGGCTGAAACCATGCTTGGTTATCCGGCCGGTGGAATCATGGATCGGCCGTTGATCGACTTCGAGCCGGGCCTGCACATGGACCGCTGGCTGAACCTGTGGAAGCGCGCCCGGGCCAGCGAAGAGGGACCGCAAAGTTTCGAAACCAACTGTGTACGAGCGGATGACAGCATCCTGCCGACCGATGTTTCGTTGAGCTTTATGCGCTTTCGCGGTGGCGAATACCTGGTGGTCTACCTCAACGACGTCACTGAACGTCGTCGCGCCCTGGCGGCGTTGCAGGAAAGTGAAGCGCGGTTGCAGGGAATTGCCGCCAACGTTCCGGGATTGGTCTTTCGCCTGGAACGGGCGCCGGTGACAGGGCAGATCGACTTTGCCTACATCAGTGAAGGCAGCGAGAGTCTGGTGGGTTACTCGCCGGCGACCCTGGCCCATCGTGACAAAGGCCTGCGCAGCCTGGTGCATCCGGACGACAAGGCCAGTTATCACCAAACCCAGGACCATGCGCTGGATACCGACAGTGACTGGTCGTGGCAGGGACGGATTCTCACCCGTTCGGGCGAACAGCGCTGGGCCGAGATCAAGGCCATCACCCGACGGCTCGAAGACGGCGCCTATGTCTGGGACGGGATTGTCTGGGACATCAGCGAGAGCAAGCGCATCGAACTGGAACTGGCCAGTTCTCGCGAGCAACTGCGAGAGTTGTCCGCTCACCTGGAGAGCGTGCGGGAAGAGGAAAAAGCGCGCATCGCCCGGGAAGTTCACGACGAGTTGGGTCAGATGTTGACCGTGCTCAAGCTGGAAACCTCCATGTGCGAATTGGCCTACGCGCACCTCGACCCCGGTCTGAATGAGCGCTTGAACAGCATGAAACGCCTGATTGCGCAGCTGTTCCAGTTGGTGCGCGATGTGGCGACCGCGTTGCGGCCACCGATTCTCGATGCCGGGATCGCCTCGGCCATCGAGTGGCAGGCCCGGCGCTTCGAGGCGCGCACGCAGATTCCGTGTCTGGTGCAGGTGCCGGAGAATCTGCCGGTGCTCAGTGATGCCAAGGCCATTGGGCTGTTCCGAATCCTTCAAGAAGCCCTGACCAATGTCATGCGGCATGCCCAGGCGCATACTGTCGAACTGACATTGGCGCTGGAAGGCGACGAGTTGTGTCTGACGGTCAGCGATGATGGCGTAGGATTTGTCCCCGCCACGGGTCGGCCGACGTCGTTTGGCGTGGTGGGCATGCGTGAGCGGGTGTTGATCATGGGTGGGCGGTTGTCGCTTGAGAGTGAGCCGGGGGAGGGCACGACGTTGAGTGTGCGAGTGCCGGTGAGTGAAGCCTGAAACATGTGTGTTGTCTGTACTGACGCCATCGCGAGCAGGCTCGCTCCCACAGGGATAGTGTGAACAACACAAAAACCTGTGGGAGCGGGCTTGCCCGCGATAGATCTTGGCTCTTACATAAAAAGAATGGAGAAGTCTGTGATCCGTGTACTGGTAGCTGAAGACCACACCATCGTCCGTGAAGGCATCAAGCAATTGATTGGCCTAGCCAAGGACTTGCTGGTAGTAGGGGAGGCGAGCAATGGCGAGCAGTTGCTCGAAACCCTGCGGCATGTACCCTGCGAAGTGGTGTTGCTGGATATCTCCATGCCGGGCGTCAATGGCCTGGAAGCGATCCCGCGGATTCGCGCGCTGAACAATCCGCCGGCCATCCTGGTGCTGTCGATGCACGACGAAGCGCAAATGGCCGCCCGGGCGCTGAAGGTCGGCGCTGCGGGTTACGCGACCAAGGACAGCGATCCGGCACTGCTGCTGACGGCGATCCGCAAGGTCGCGGCGGGCGGTCGTTACATCGATCCGGACCTGGCCGACCGTATGGTCTTCGAAGTCGGCCTGACCGATTCGCGGCCTTTGCATTCATTGCTCTCGGAGCGCGAGTTCTCGGTGTTCGAACGCCTGGCCCAGGGCGCCAACGTCAACGACATCGCCCAGCAACTCGCCTTGAGCAGCAAAACCATCAGCACCCACAAGGCGCGGCTGATGCAGAAACTCAACATCACCTCCCTGGCTGAACTGGTGAAGTACGCCATGGAACACAAACTTCTCTGAATCTGAACGCGATCCCCTGTAGGAGCGAGCGGTGCGGCGATCCGACTTGCCCGCGAAGCTTTTAGCGCCAGTGAGATCGCCTTCGCGGGCAAGTCGGATCGCCGCACCGCTCGCTCCTGCAGGGACCGTGTCGCCATGTCCATTTGCGACATGCCCGACAAGCTGCTTTTGTCTGTTCTTGTGGCTTGTAGCTGACAGCTTGTCGCTGCGTTTGCCAAAACGCGCCATCCGTGTAGGGCAATCCCTACCCCCAACCTTCCATCCGACTGAGGCGATTCTCTCCTGCGCCCCGATTTGCGTGGTCGGCAGCGTCCACTAGGCTTACTCCACAGCAGTCATCAACAAAAAAGGTGTGGGTATGAGCCAGGTCGATTCAAACGCAGGGGCCAGCGATATTCTGGTCAGCTTTCGTGGAGTGCAAAAAAGCTACGACGGCGAGAACCTGATCGTCAAAGACCTCAACCTGGAGATTCGCAAAGGCGAATTCCTCACCTTGCTCGGGCCGTCGGGTTCCGGCAAGACCACCAGTCTGATGATGCTCGCCGGTTTCGAAACGCCCACCGCTGGCGAAATCCAGCTGAACGGACGCTCCATCAACAACGTGCCGCCGCACAAGCGTGACATCGGCATGGTGTTCCAGAACTACGCACTGTTCCCGCACATGACCGTCGCAGAGAACTTGGCGTTCCCGCTGACCGTGCGCGGCTTGAACAAGAGCGACGTCAGCGACAAGGTCAAAAAAGTCCTGAGCATGGTTCAGCTCGACGCCTTCGCCCAGCGCTACCCGGCGCAACTGTCCGGCGGTCAGCAACAGCGTGTGGCCCTGGCCCGGGCGTTGGTGTTCGAACCGCAACTGGTGCTGATGGACGAACCCCTCGGTGCACTGGACAAACAACTGCGCGAACACATGCAGATGGAAATCAAACACCTGCACCAACGCCTTGGCGTGACTGTGGTCTACGTGACCCACGACCAGGGTGAAGCCCTGACCATGTCCGACCGTGTGGCGGTGTTCCACCAGGGCGAGATCCAGCAGATCGCTGCGCCGCGCACCCTCTATGAAGAGCCGAAAAACACCTTCGTCGCCAATTTCATCGGCGAGAACAACCGCCTCAATGGCCGCTTGCACAGCCAGACCGGCGACCGCTGCATCGTCGAACTCGGTCGCGGTGAAAAGGTTGAAGCCCTGGCGGTCAATGTCGGCAAGACCGGCGAGCCCGTCACGCTGTCGATTCGCCCGGAACGCGTGAGCCTCAATGGTTCAAGCGAGTCCTGCGTCAACCGCTTCTCAGGGCGGGTAGCGGAATTCATCTACCTGGGCGACCACGTCCGGGTTCGCCTGGAAGTCTGCGGCAAGACCGATTTCTTTGTGAAACAACCGATTGCCGAGCTCGATCCTGAGCTGGCGGTTGGCGACGTGGTACCGCTTGGCTGGCAGGTCGAACACGTTCGCGCGCTCGATCCACTTCTAGAGGCGCATTGATCGCCCCCCTGCTTCAACAACACCAACCCTGCACGTGGAGAGAACAATAAATGTTGAGATCCCTGAAATTCAGCGCCCTGGTCATCGGCATGATCGGTGCGGCACACGCGATGGCGGCGGGCCCGGATTTGACCGTGGTGTCCTTTGGCGGGGCGAACAAGGCGGCGCAGGTCAAAGCCTTCTACGCACCGTGGGAAGCGGCAGGCAACGGCAAGATCGTGGCGGGCGAATACAACGGTGAGATGGCCAAGGTCAAAGCCATGGTCGACACCAAGAGCGTGTCTTGGGACCTGGTGGAAGTTGAATCCCCGGAACTGTCTCGCGGTTGCGACGAAGACATGTTCGAGCAACTCGATCCTGCGCTGTTCGGCAAATCCGAAGATTACGTCAAAGGCGCGATCCAGCCCTGCGGCGTAGGTTTCTTCGTGTGGTCGACCGTGTTGGCCTACAACGCCGACAAGCTGGCCTCCGCACCGACCAGTTGGGTGGATTTCTGGGACACCAAGAAATTCCCGGGCAAGCGCGGCCTGCGTAAAGGCGCCAAGTACACCCTGGAGTTCGCACTGATGGCCGACGGCGTTGCGCCGAAAGACGTCTACAAAGTGCTGGCCGGCAAGGACGGTCAGGACCGTGCGTTCAAGAAGCTTGATGAACTCAAACCAAGCATTCAGTGGTGGGAAGCCGGCGCACAACCGCCGCAATACCTCGCGTCCGGTGACGTGGTCATGAGCTCGGCCTACAACGGCCGAATCGCCGCCGTGCAGAAAGAAAGCAACCTGAAAGTCGTGTGGAACGGCGGCATCTACGACTTCGACGCATGGGCTATTCCGAAAGGTCTGGACGCCAAGCGCGCCGAAGCAGCGAAGAAATTCATCGCGTTCTCGGTGGCTCCGCAGCAGCAGAAAACCTACTCGGAAAACATCGCTTACGGCCCGGCCAACATCCAGGCCGTACCGTTGCTGTCCAAGGACGTCCTGAAAGACATGCCGACCACCCCGGAAAACATCGCCAACCAGGTGCAGATCGACGTCAGCTTCTGGGCTGACAACGGCGAGCAACTGGAGCAGCGCTTCAATTCCTGGGCTGCCAAATAAGACCACCCCGTGGGCTTATCCACTCTTGTAGGAGCGAGGCTTGCCCGCGAAGACGTCAGCACATTCAACATCAATGTTGACTGACGCGCCGCCTTCGCGAGCAAGCTTCGCTCCTACGGGGGTGATGTGTAGTTATCAAGAACAGAGGTGGCCTTGCGGTCACGGAATGCCGCCTCTGTAACGATCAAAGATTTCCGGAGTACGCCATGGCCACCGCCATTCCCCTGAACGCGGGCACTGACCCCACCTTGAAGCAGCGGCTCAAGCACGCCGAGCGGATCAACCGCTGGAAGGCTCAGGCCTTGATCGCGCCCCTGGTGCTGTTTCTGTTGCTGGTGTTCCTGGTGCCGATCGTGGCGCTGCTCTACAAAAGCGTTGGTAACCCGGAAGTGGTCGGCGGCATGCCGCGCACCGTGGCGGCCATCGCCAGTTGGGACGGCCGAGGCCTGCCCGCTGAACCGGTTTACAAGGCAGCCAGCGAAGACCTCGCTGAAGCCCGCAAGAATCAGACCCTGGGCGATCTGTCCAAGCGCTTGAACATGGAGTTGGCCGGCTACCGCAGCCTGCTGACCAAAACCGCCCGCGCCTTGCCGTTCGCCACCGAACCGACCTCCTATAAAGAAGCACTGGAAGGCCTCGACGAACGCTGGGGCGACCCGGCCTATTGGCAAGCGGTGCGCCGCAACACCAGCAGCATCACGCCGTACTACCTGCTGGCGGCGGTCGATCACCGCATCGACGACCTTGGCGAAGTCGCCCCGGCCACCCCTGACCAGGCGATCTATCTCGACATCTTCGCCCGCACGTTCTGGATGGGCCTGATCATCACCGTGATCTGCCTGTTGCTGGCGTATCCGTTGGCTTACTTGCTGGCGAACCTGCCGTCACGCCAAAGCAACTTGCTGATGATTCTGGTGCTGCTGCCGTTCTGGACCTCGATCCTGGTGCGGGTTGCCGCGTGGATCGTGTTGCTGCAATCCGGCGGGCTTATAAACAGTGGCCTGATGGCCATGGGCATCATCGATAAACCGCTGGAGCTGGTGTTCAACCGCACTGGGGTTTACATCTCGATGGTGCACATCCTGCTGCCGTTCATGATTCTGCCGATCTACAGCGTGATGAAAGGCATCTCGCCCACCTACATGCGCGCCGCGATTTCCCTCGGCTGCCACCCGTTCGCCAGTTTCTGGCGGGTGTACTTCCCGCAGACCTATGCCGGTGTCGGCGCCGGTTGCCTGTTGGTGTTCATCCTCGCCATCGGCTACTACATCACCCCGGCATTGCTGGGCAGCCCGAACGATCAGATGGTCAGCTACTTCGTCGCCTTCTACACCAACACCAGTATCAACTGGGGCATGGCGACCGCACTCGGTGGGCTGCTGCTGTTGGCGACCGTGGTGCTTTATCTGATTTACAGCTGGCTGGTGGGCGCCAGTCGCCTGCGCCTGAGCTAAGGGGAGAATGAAATGCTGAGTCCTTATATGTCGCCCATCGAACGGGTGTGGTTCTACAGCTTGCGGATTCTCTGCGGCCTGATTCTGTTGTTCCTGATTCTGCCGGTGCTGGTGATCATTCCGCTGTCGTTCAACTCGGGCAGCTTCCTGGTGTATCCGCTGCAAGGCTTCTCGCTGCACTGGTATCAGGACTTCTTCGCCTCGGCGGAATGGATGCGCGCCCTGAAGAACAGCATCATCGTTGCCCCGGCGGCGACGGTGCTGGCAATGATCTTCGGGACGCTGGCGGCGATCGGCCTGACGCGGGGCGATTTCCCGGGCAAGGCACTGGTGATGGCCCTGGTGATTTCGCCGATGGTGGTGCCGGTGGTGATCATCGGTGTGGCGAGTTATCTGTTTTTTGCGCCGCTAGGGCTGGGCAACAGCTTCTTCTCGCTGATCGTGGTGCATGCGGTATTGGGTGTGCCGTTTGTGATCATTACCGTGTCGGCCACCTTGCAGGGGTTTAACCACAACCTGGTGCGCGCCGCTGCCAGTCTGGGGGCTTCGCCGCTGACTGCGTTCCGCCGGGTGACGTTGCCACTGATTGCGCCGGGTGTGATCTCCGGTGCGCTGTTTGCCTTCGCGACGTCGTTCGATGAAGTGGTGGTGACGCTGTTCCTTGCCGGTCCCGAGCAAGCGACCTTGCCTCGGCAGATGTTCAGCGGTATCCGCGAAAACCTCAGCCCGACCATTGCTGCCGCCGCGACGCTGCTGATCGCTTTCTCGGTGATCCTGTTGCTGACCCTGGAATGGTTGCGTGGCCGCAGCGAAAAACTGCGCACCGCCCAGGTCTGATTAGCTTTTGATTTTGTAGGAGCGAAGCTTGCTCGCGAAGAGGCCATAACATTCAGCATCAATGTTGACTGACATGGCCCCTTCGCGAGCAAGCTTCGCTCCTACATCAGATTTGTGATATTCCCATGTTTGGTCATTCACAGCCTGAATAGCAGACAAACCCCAATCCCCAGCTACTATTGTGCCCAGCTCCCCTACTTATAAGAGGCTGCGCACGATGAGTCTTTCCTCTTTCAAAATCGCTCACAAACTGATCACCGGCGCAGGTGCCATCGAGCAACTGGCCGCCGAACTCACCCGCCTGGATGTCGACAACCCGCTGATCGTCACCGACGCTGCCCTGGTCAAGTCCGGCACGGTCGAGCTGGCGCTGGCGCAGTTGGGTGATCGGACCTACGAGATTTTCGACCGTGTGCTGCCAGACCCGGAAATCGCCATCGTCGAAGACTGCATGCGGGTTTACCGCGAGGGCGGGCACGACGGTCTGATTGGTCTTGGCGGCGGCAGTGCAATCGACATCGCCAAAAGCGTCGCGGCCTACGCCGGTTACCACGGTGCGCTGGAGGATTTGTTCGGCGTCGATCAGGTCCCACGCAAAGGCCCGCCGCTGATCGCCATCCCGACCACGGCCGGCACCGGTTCGGAGGTGACCAACGTGGCGATCCTCTCCGACAAGGTCGCGCAGCTGAAGAAGGGCATTGTCAGCGACTATCTATTGCCGGACGTGGCGCTGGTCAGTCCACAAATGACCCTGACCTGTCCGCGCAGTGTCACCGCCGCCAGTGGCGTCGACGCGCTGGTGCATGCCATCGAATCCTACCTGTCGCTGAATGCCTCACCGATTACCGACGCCTTGGCCATCGGCGCCATCAAACTGATCGCCAATGCATTGCCCAAGGCCTACGCCAACCCGTCCAACCTGCAAGCCCGGGAAGACATGGCCACCGCCAGCCTGATGGCCGGCATGGCCTTCGGTAATGCCGGGGTCGGCGCGGTGCATGCGCTGGCGTATCCGCTGGGCGGGCGTTTCAACATCGCCCACGGCGTCAGCAACGCCCTGCTGCTGCCGTATGTCATGACCTGGAACAAAATGGCCTGCGTCGAGCGCATGCAGGATATTGCCGAGGCCATGGGCGTGAAAACCGCTCACCTGAGCGCCAACGAAGCGGCGGACAAAGCCGTGGAGGCGATGACCGAGTTGTGCGCCGCAGTAGAAATCCCGGCGGGCCTGCGCAGCTTCGGTGTCCCGGAGGACGCGATCCCGGCCATGGCCGTGGAAGCCGCGGGGATCGAGCGCCTGATGCGCAACAATCCACGCAAATTGAGCGCCATCGATATCGAGAAGATCTACCGAGCGGCGTTCTAGAGCCTGCGGCCACTTATTGATCGAAGGCAGGCCCAATCATCGCGGTCACAGTGCGCGCGTCAAAGCATGAGGTATACAATGCGCGCCATCGTGATTCTGCTCAAAAAAGGTGCGTCATGCAGCCCTTCGTCATTGCTCCGTCGATTCTCTCCGCCGACTTCGCCCGCCTGGGTGAAGAAGTGGACAACGTCCTGGCCGCCGGCGCCGACTTCGTGCACTTCGATGTCATGGACAACCACTACGTGCCGAACCTGACCATCGGCCCGATGGTCTGCGCCGCACTACGCAAGTACGGCGTGACCGCGCCGATTGACGCTCACCTGATGGTCAGCCCGGTAGATCGCATCGTCGGTGACTTCATCGAGGCCGGCGCGACTTACATTACGTTCCACCCGGAAGCCACCCAGCACGTCGACCGTTCCCTGCAACTGATCCGCGAGGGCGGTTGCAAGTCGGGCCTGGTGTTCAACCCGGCGACGCCGCTGGACGTGCTCAAGTACGTGATGGACAAGGTCGATATGATCTTGCTGATGAGCGTCAACCCGGGCTTCGGCGGGCAGAAGTTCATCCCTGGCACCCTCGACAAGCTGCGTGAAGCGCGCGCGCTGATCGATGCGTCCGGTCGTGACATCCGCCTGGAAATCGACGGTGGCGTCAACGTGAACAACATCCGTGAAATCGCTGCGGCGGGTGCGGACACCTTCGTCGCCGGCTCGGCAATCTTCAATGCACCGAACTACCAAGAGGTGATTGAAAAGATGCGTTCAGAACTGGCGTTGGCCCGTCCATGAGTGGCTTTGAGCAGCTGTTTCCGGGGCGCCTGCCACGGCTGGTGATGTTCGATCTGGATGGCACGCTGATCGATTCGGTCCCCGACCTTGCCCTGGCTGTGGATAACATGCTGCTCAAACTGGGGCGTCAACCTGCCGGCCTCGAGTCGGTGCGTGAGTGGGTCGGCAACGGCGCGCCAGTGCTGGTTCGCCGTGCGTTGGCCGGTGGCATCGACCATTCGACGGTCGACGACGGTGAAGCCGAGGGCGCCCTTGAGATTTTCATGGAGGCTTACAGCGAGAGCCATGACCTGACCGTGGTCTATCCCGGCGTGCGTGACACCCTGAAATGGCTGCACAAGCAGGGTGTCGAGATGGCGCTGATCACCAACAAGCCGGAGCGCTTCGTCGCGCCGCTGCTGGATCAAATGAAAATCGGTCGTTACTTCAAGTGGATCATCGGCGGCGACACCTTGCCGCAGAAGAAGCCTGATCCGGCCGCGTTGTTTTTCGTGATGAAAATGGCCAACATCCCGGCTTCGCAATCGTTGTTTGTCGGCGATTCGCGCAGCGATGTGCTGGCGGCGAAAGCGGCGGGGGTCAAGTGCGTGGCCCTCAGTTACGGCTATAACCATGGCCGGCCGATTTCGGAAGAGTCGCCGGCGCTGGTGATCGACGATCTGCGCAAGCTAATTCCCGGTTGCCTGGATCCAGCCGCTGAGATAACGTTGCCCGACGTTGCTCAATCCCCTTCTGGAAACGCCATCGTGGTGGTCACTCGCAAACTCTGGATGAAAGTCATTAAGGCCCTGGCCCGCTGGCGTTGGCGCGCCTGACTCGATTCTGGCCGGCTTTCCGGCGCGTTTGCATACCTGACTGTTAGCACCTCAAGCCACGAGGCTACCCCATGATCCGCGAAGAATTCCTGCGTTTGGCCGCTACCGGCTACAACCGTATCCCGTTGGCCTGCGAAACCCTGGCCGACTTCGACACGCCGCTGTCGATCTACCTGAAACTGGCCGATGAGCCGAACTCCTACCTGCTGGAATCGGTGCAGGGCGGGGAGAAGTGGGGCCGTTATTCGATCATCGGCCTGCCGTGCCGCACCGTGCTGCGGGTTCACGATCATCACGTCAGCGTGACCCACGACGGCGTCGAGATCGAAAGCCATGAGGCTGAAGATCCGCTGGCCTTCGTCGAAGAATTCAAGGCCCGCTACAACGTGCCGACCATTCCCGGCCTGCCACGCTTCAATGGCGGTTTGGTGGGTTACTTCGGTTACGACTGCGTGCGCTATGTGGAAAAACGGCTGGGCAAGTGCCCGAACCCGGATCCGCTGGGCGTGCCGGACATTCTGCTGATGGTGTCCGATGCGGTAGTGGTGTTCGACAACTTGGCCGGCAAGATGCACGCCATCGTGCTGGCCGATCCATCGCAGGCAGATGCTTTCGAACAAGGTCAGGCACGCCTGGAAGAGCTGCTGGAAAAACTCCGTCAGCCGATCACCCCGCGTCGCGGCCTGGATTTCAGCAAGCAACAGTCGGCTGATCCGGTATTCCGTTCGAGCTTCACCCAGGACGATTACGAAAAAGCCGTCGACATCATCAAGGAATACATCCTGGCCGGTGACTGCATGCAGGTCGTGCCGTCCCAGCGCATGTCGATCGACTTCAAGGCGGCGCCGATCGATCTGTACCGGGCGCTGCGCTGCTTCAATCCGACGCCTTACATGTACTTCTTCAACTTCGGCGACTTCCATGTCGTCGGCAGTTCGCCGGAAGTGCTGGTGCGGGTCGAAGACAACCTGATCACCGTGCGCCCGATTGCCGGCACTCGCCCACGCGGAGCCAACGAAGAAGCCGATCTGGCGCTGGAAAAAGATCTGCTGTCGGATGACAAGGAAATTGCCGAGCACTTGATGCTGATCGACCTGGGCCGTAATGACACCGGTCGGGTGTCGGAGATCGGTTCGGTGAAGCTCACCGAGAAAATGGTCATCGAACGTTATTCCAACGTGATGCACATCGTCTCCAACGTCACTGGCCAATTGAAGGCCGGGCTGACGGCAATGGACGCACTGCGGGCGATTCTGCCGGCGGGCACGTTGTCGGGCGCACCGAAGATTCGTGCGATGGAAATCATCGACGAACTGGAGCCGGTCAAGCGGGGCGTCTACGGTGGTGCGGTGGGCTACTTCGCCTGGAACGGCAACATGGACACCGCGATTGCGATCCGCACCGCAGTGATCAAGAACGGCGAACTGCACGTGCAGGCCGGTGGCGGCATCGTCGCCGACTCGGTGCCGGCACTGGAATGGGAAGAAACCCTGAACAAGCGCCGCGCGATGTTCCGCGCCGTGGCCCTTGCTGAACAAACCCCGGACGCTTGAGTTCACACTCCATGTGGGCGAGTTTTTGTGGCGAGGGAGCTTGCTCCCGCTGGCCTGCGAAGCAGGCCCAATCGGCGACTGCTTCGCAGCCGAGCGCGAGCAAGCTCGCTCGCCACAATAAGTGTTCAGCATAAAAAACGCGGCGCCTGTGAGGGCGCCGCGTTTTTTTTACTTGCGATTTAGAAGTCCAGCGCAACCCCAACGTTGATGCCTTGCTGGGTAAAGTCATCATCCTTGCGAATGTCATAACTGGCGCGCAATGCCAAATCCTTGGTGAGGTTGTGGCTCACGCCCAGATTCAAGCGGTTCAGGTGGGATTGCGGGGTGTAGCCGGCCAGGGAGTAATTGTTGTTCGGCAGGCTGTTGAGGTGCATGGTCACATCCTGGGTATCGTCGTTGTACTCGCGCTCGTGGGCCAGTTCGCCAAACACTTGAGTTTGCGAAGTGATCTGGTACTTGCCCTGGATGCCGAGGCCAAGACGCCGGGAGATGCGCGATTGGTCGTCGAATGTCAGCGCGGTGGAGTCGGCGCCATCTTCCGAGTAACCGTCGACTTCAACCTTGGCGAAGTCAGCGCTCACGAACGGCGACAGGTGCCACGGGCTGCTCGCTTCTGGCGCAATGTCGTAACCCAGGCGGCCACTGATAGCCACCAAGTAACCGTCGGTATCGCCTTTCTCCCCGCGTTCGTTGACCCCCAACTGGAATTTACGCTTGAGGCTGTCGTAGTCCAGATGCCCGGCGGTCACTGCCGCATCACCCCACCAGCGGTTTTGCTGATACTGGGCGAACGCCGTGCCCATGTAAGTGTTGAGCTTGTAATCCGAGTCGTGATCGCCTGCTTCGAGCTTCTGGTTGTAGAAGCCCGCCGCCAGACCCACGCGCCACGCGTCATTGAGCCGGTAGCTGCCACCGATGTTCAGGTTGGCGCCATTGCCGTCAGCACTGGCGCCGCTGCGTTGGCTGTCGAAATCCTGATGCTGGCCGCCGCCTGCGACGATCGCCCGCCATTGACCCACGCCTTGCCAGTTTTCCCAATCGGCCAGCCACTGGTTGCGCAACTCATCCTGATGGGAGCGCAAAGTACCCTGGGCCATTTGTGGCAACAGGGTTGCTTCCCATGGCGCGGCCAGCAGCGAGTAAGCGTAATCGGCAATCAGTCGTTGCCCGGCTTCGGTCGGGTGCACCGAGTCGTTATAGATAAGTTTGGTCGGGTCCGGCGTCGCACTGTTGATGCCGTAACGGGCATTTTCGGTACAGCTGCTGCCGCTGAAGCAGGTGGCGCTCAGGTTCTGGTCGGTGGCCAGGCCGAACTGCCCCGGGTTGGCAAACGTCTCCTTGAGCAGCACCGGTATGTTCAACGGGATCACGTTGGCATTGACGCTCTGCAGCTGGCTCACCAGTTCGGTGTTGAACTGGGTGCTGAGTTGGGAGGTGAACGCTTGCAGTGGTGTGCCGTTGAAGGCCGGGGTGAAGCCGATGTCTGGCAGCAACCAGACCATGATGTAGCGGGCGCCGGCCTGTTGCAGGGTTTGTACGCTGCTGACCAGGCGATCGGCGGCGGCGCTGGCCTGGGGCAGGCTGGTCACACGACCTTGCAGGAAATCGTTACCACCGCCCGACAGGTAGTACAGCGCGTTAGGGTCGGCGCGGAAGTTGTTCGACGGCAGGTATCCCGCCCGGGTGCGCTCGCCCGTGGCGGAGGTGCTGGTGATCGAATCGAGAATCTGGTCGGTGCGATAACCGCCGACTGCCCAATTGTTGCCATCGGGCTGGCCATTGTTGGCGCGTACCGCAGAAGAGGACGAGGCTGTCTGATCCGCCGAGAACCCTAGTTTTCCACCGAGAATCTGCGTGGAGTTGAGCGAGCGGACTTCGCCGCTGCCATCCAGGTAAACCGGCCCCGTCCGGTTGGTAAAGCGTTGGGTCGAACCGGCCGGTCCGCCCGTGTCGGCAAAGGTCCCGGCATCGTTGAGACTGTCGCCGAAGACGACGAAATTGGTGTAAGGATTGGGCGCGGCGATCGCCTGGGCGCAGGCCATGGCGAGCAAGCATCCTGCGAGCGGTACAAACAACGTCTGTTTGATCATGAGCAAGTCCGTTTATTTATTGTTGTAGTGAACGAAACGACAGTACCAAAAACTTCCGGCCTTTTGCCATCGGTCGCGAACCCCTCGATTGTTTCGCGGCCAGTAGCCCCGGCCATATTGCACGCTCTGCCCAGCTAAGTTACTGTGCCGAGACGTATGAATGAGACCTTCCCCGTGTTGATCATCAGCAAACTTCTGGATCAAGTCATCAAGGCACACGCCCGCTGGCGTTGGCGCGCCTGAATTCTTTTGCCGGCCCCGCCGGACCTGTACCGCTTTGCCTTCTTCACCCGTATGACATACCGCTTTGCTGGCGCACCCAGCGACTGACAAAGCGCAGGACACTGCGGGTATTCATTCGAAGGCTGTATTAAAAGTCAGTGAATTCAAGAGGTTCCAAACGCCATGTTGCTGATGATCGATAACTACGACTCTTTTACCTACAACGTTGTGCAGTACCTCGGTGAGCTCGGCTCCCAGGTCAAAGTCGTGCGCAACGATGAACTTACCGTTGCTGAAATCGAAGCGCTCAACCCAGAGCGAATCGTCGTGTCCCCCGGTCCTTGCACCCCGACCGAAGCCGGTGTCTCGATCGACGTGATCAAGCATTTCGCCGGCAAATTGCCGATTCTTGGTGTCTGCCTCGGCCACCAGTCCATCGGCCAGGCCTTTGGCGGTGATGTGGTCCGCGCCCGGCAAGTGATGCACGGTAAGACTAGTCCGGTATTCCACGAGGACAAGGGCGTATTCGCAGGCCTGAATCGTCCGCTGACGGTGACGCGTTATCACTCGCTGATCGTCAAGCGCGAAACCTTGCCCGATTGCCTGGAGCTGACCGCCTGGACCCAACTCGAAGACGGTTCAGTCGACGAGATCATGGGCCTGCGCCACAAGACGTTGAACATCGAGGGTGTGCAGTTCCACCCCGAGTCTATCCTCACCGAGCAGGGCCACGAGCTGTTCGCTAACTTCCTCAAACAAACCGGCGGCACGCGCTAAGGACTTTTCATGAATATCAAGACAGCCCTGAGCCGTATCGTCGATCACCTCGACCTCAGCACCGATGAGATGCGCGATGTGATGCGCGAAATCATGACCGGGCAATGCTCGGATGCGCAGATCGGCGCGTTCATGATGGCCATGCGCATGAAGAGCGAAAGCATCGACGAGATCGTCGGCGCGGTGTCGGTCATGCGCGAGCTGGCGGACAAGGTCGAACTCAAGACCCTCGACGGCGTCGTCGATGTCGTCGGCACCGGCGGTGATGGTGCGAACATTTTCAACGTCTCGACCGCTTCATCCTTCGTGGTGGCGGCAGCCGGTTGCACCGTGGCCAAGCACGGTAACCGTGCGGTGTCGGGCAAAAGCGGCAGCGCCGATCTGCTGGAGGCGGCCGGTATCTACCTGAACCTGACTCCGGTCCAGGTGGCGCGTTGCATCGACAACGTCGGCATCGGGTTCATGTTCGCCCAGACCCATCACCGTGCAATGAAGTACGCCGCCGGCCCGCGCAAGGATCTTGGCCTGCGAACGCTGTTCAACATGCTCGGCCCGCTTACGAATCCGGCCGGTGTGAAACATCAGGTGGTTGGTGTGTTCAGTCAGGCGTTGTGCCGGCCATTGGCCGAGGTCTTGCAACGACTGGGCAGCAAGCACGTGTTGGTGGTGCACTCGAAGGATGGCCTGGACGAGTTCAGTCTGGCGGCGCCAACCTTTGTCGCAGAGATGAAGAATGACCAGATCACCGAATATTGGGTCGAGCCAGAAGACTTGGGCATGAAGAGCCAGAGCCTGCACGGCCTGGCAGTGGAAAGTCCGGCGGCGTCCCTTGAGCTGATTCGCGATGCCCTGGGCAAACGCAAAACCGAGAGCGGTCAGAAAGCCGCCGAGATGATCGTGCTCAATGCCGGTGCCGCGCTGTACGCAGCCGATCTGGCAACCAGTTTGAAAGAAGGCGTTGCCCTGGCGCACGACGCGCTGCACACAGGCCTCGCTCGGGAAAAACTTGAGGAGTTGGGTGCATTTACCGCGGTATTCAAAGTGGAGAATGAGGGATGAGTGTACCGACGGTTCTGGAAAACATTCTGGCGCGCAAAGTCCAGGAAGTTGCCGAGCGTAGCGCCCGTGTGAGTCTGGCGGAGCTGGAAAGTCTGGCCAAGGCGGCCGATGCACCCCGTGGTTTCGCCGAGGCACTGATTGCTCAGGCCAAGCTGAAACAGCCGGCAGTCATTGCCGAAATCAAAAAAGCCTCACCGAGCAAAGGCGTGATCCGCGAGCACTTCGTTCCCGCCGACATCGCTAAAAGCTACGAGAAGGGCGGCGCGACGTGCTTGTCGGTGCTGACCGATATCGATTACTTCCAGGGCGCCGACGCGTACCTGCAACAGGCACGGGCGGCGTGCAACCTGCCGGTGATCCGCAAGGACTTCATGATCGATCCTTACCAGATCGTCGAAGCCCGTGCCTTGGGCGCTGACTGCGTGCTGCTGATCGTCTCCGCACTGGATGACGTGAAAATGGCCGAACTTGCAGCCGTGGCCAAAAGCGTCGGTCTCGATGTTTTGGTGGAAGTCCACGATGGCAACGAGCTGGAGCGGGCCTTGAAAACCCTCGACACGCCGCTGGTCGGCGTGAACAACCGCAACCTGCACACCTTCGACGTCAGCCTGGAAACCACGCTTGACCTGTTGCCACGTATCCCGCGTGATCGTTTGGTGATTACTGAAAGCGGCATTCTCAACCGGGCCGATGTGGAACTGATGGAAATCAGCGACGTGTACGCGTTCCTGGTGGGCGAGGCGTTCATGCGCGCCGAGAGCCCGGGGACCGAGTTGCAGCGCCTGTTCTTCCCTGAACGCGGCGGTCCGGTCGGCGGTTCTACGCTCGACTGATTCAACGCAGACCGAGTTGACCCCATCGCGAGCAGGCTCGCTCCCACAAGAGATCTACTAGCACCGCAGATCCAGTGTGGGAGCGAGCCTGCTCGCGATGGCGGCATAAGTAGCACCACAGACTTTATGCCCCATGGATTACCTTATGACCTCAATCGTCTCTTTGACTGTCGAAGCCGGCCTACAGGCCGAACAGAATCTGCTGGCATCGGTCTGTGCCGGCGACGCTGAATTTGGTCTGCTGTTCTGGCAACCCAATGACCGCGCACTGGTCATGCCCCGACGCTTGAACCGTCTGCCAGGCTTCGAAGCGGCATGTGAAGTATCAGCCGCCGCCGGTTGGCCAGTGCTGTTACGTGAAACCGGCGGTGAGCCAGTGCCGCAATCGGCCTCCACCATCAATATCGCCCTGGTCTACGCCCCACCGCGTAGCGAAGGCGATCAAAACCGTATCGAAACCGCTTACCGCCGACTCTGCGACCCGATTTGTCAGTTACTCGATGAGCTGGGCGGTATTTCGTCACTGGGTGAAGTCGACGGCGCATTTTGCGATGGCCGTTTCAACGTCAACCTCGATGGCCGCAAGATGGTCGGCACCGCTCAGCGCTGGCGCCAGAGCAAGGGTGGCCAACGTCCGGTGGGATTGGTGCACGGTGCTTTGTTGCTGGATAACGAGCGTGAATCGATGGTCGCCGCAGTCAACCGCTTCAATGAAGCGTGCGGTCTTGAACAGCGGGTGCGCGCCGAAAGCCACATTGCCCTGCATGAAAAGTATGCCGCGCCCGATGCGTTGCAACGGCTCGACACGCTTTATCGCCAGTTGCTGGCAGACATGCTCGGGGTTTGAGTTTCGAGCTTAGCGCGTACCGAAGACCACCATGGTCTTGCCTTTGACGTCCACCAGGTTGCGTTCTTCCAGATCCTTGAGCACGCGGCCGACCATCTCACGTGAACAGCCGACAATCCGGCCGATCTCCTGGCGGGTCACTTTGATCTGCATGCCGTCCGGGTGGGTCATGGCATCCGGCTGTTTGCACAACTCCAGCAGGCAGCGGGCGACGCGACCGGTGACGTCGAAGAACGCCAAGTCACCGACCTTGCGCGTGGTATTGCGCAGACGTTGTGCAATTTGTCCGCTGAGCACGTAAAGAATGTCTGGATCTTGCTGGGACAACTCGCGGAATTTTGCGTAGCTGATTTCCGCCACTTCACACTCGATCTTCGCGCGCACCCAGGCACTGCGCTCCTGTTCCAGGCCAGCCTGTTCGAACAGACCCAATTCACCGAAAAAGTCCCCGGAGTTCAGATAGGCAATGATCATTTCGCGACCGTCGTCATCCTCGATCAGGATCGTGACCGAGCCTTTGATGATGAAGAACAGCGTTTCCGAGCGATCACCGGCACAAATGATGTTGCTCTTGGCCGCATAACGACGGCGCTGGCAATGCATCAACAGCTTGTCGAGGTTCTTGATTTTGGGGGTTGGGGCAATAGCAACCATGGTTGTATCCCGAAAAGACTTCACGGTGTGTCTGGTTTTTTTATGAGTCGCAGACGACGGCTGGGCAAAGGCTGGCCAAGCGCCAGCGAATTGGCGCCAGCTTAACAGACACTTCCTGCAATATTCGAGCATTTACCTACGGCTCGGAAGGTTATGTCCTACAAATGCCGGGCACTGTCAATCCGGGGCCCTGTGCTAAGCTGGCGACCCTTTTTTATGCAGTGGAGTCTGGCGATGAAGGCACGCATCCAATGGGCTGGCGAAGCCATGTTCCTCGGTGAATCCGGCAGCGGTCACGTCGTGGTCATGGACGGTCCGCCCGATGCAGGCGGTCGCAACCTGGGTGTCCGGCCGATGGAAATGCTCCTGCTGGGTGTTGGCGGTTGCAGCAATTTCGACGTGGTCAGCATCCTCAAGAAGTCCCGTCAGGCCGTCGAAAGCTGTGAAGCCTTCCTCGAAGCCGAGCGTGCGACGGAGGATCCGAAAGTCTTCACCAAGATCCACATGCACTTCGTGGTCAAGGGGCGCGGGCTGAAAGAAGCGCAGGTCAAACGCGCTATCGAGCTGTCCGCCGAGAAGTATTGCTCGGCGTCGATCATGCTGAGCGCGGCGGGCGTAGCGATTACCCACGACTACGAGATCATCGAACTCGGTTGAATCGACATTCAACTATCATAAAAGCAGTGCAGACTCTGGCGATCCCAAGCTGACGTCTGCATAATGCGCCACTTTTTTCAGGGTCGTGGACCGTCATCGACAGGCTGCGAACCCGAACAGACAACCAAAATCGCCATCGCGAAGAGGTGTTAACCGTCCTACGCAGGTGCGTTGTTCGCATCTGACGGGCATGCTTGATCACGCGGCCCGGGCCGCAATACATAGAGAGTTTTTAACGGTGAAAAGCAAACTCAAGCTCCACGGGTTCAATAACCTGACAAAGACCTTGAGCTTCAACATCTATGACATCTGCTACGCGGAAACCCCGCAAGACCAACAGGCTTACGTTGAGTACATCAATAAAGAGTACAACGCGAAACGCCTGACGCAGATCCTCACAGAAGTTGTCGATATCATTGGTGCCAACATCCTGAACATTGCCAGTCAGGATTATGAACCCCAGGGCGCCAGCGTCACGATTCTGATCTCTGAAGAGCCGGTAACCCCGACCGACAGCCAGATCGAAGAGTCGCCGGGTCCGTTGCCCGAGATTATCCTGGCCCACCTCGACAAGAGCCACATCACGGTGCACACCTACCCGGAAATCCATCCGGACGACGGCATTGCGACATTCCGTGTGGACATTGACGTGTCGACCTGTGGCGTCATTTCACCGCTTAAGGCGCTCAACTTCCTGATTCACCAGTTCGATTCGGACATCGTGACCGTGGATTATCGCGTGCGCGGTTTCACCCGTGACGTCGAAGGCAATAAGCACTTCATCGATCACGAGATCAACTCGATTCAGAACTACCTCTCCGACGACACCCGCGACGCGTACCAGATGACCGACGTGAACGTGTACCAGGAAAACCTGTTCCACACCAAAATGCTGTTGAAGAACTTCGAGCTGGATAACTACCTGTTCGGCGACGCGACCAACAACCTGTCCCCTGAGCAGCGTGCTCAAGTGACTGATCGTGTGAAACACGAAATGCTCGAAATCTTCTACGCGCGCAACATGCCGACCTAAGATTTTCGGTACAAAAAAAGGCGACTCCCCCACGGCAGTCGCCTTTTTCATTACCTGAACACAGTCACTGTGGGAGCGAGCCTGCTCGCGATAGGGCCCTCCCGGACGGTGCATCTATCAGATCCGATAAGTACTCTTGGTCATCACCTTGGCCATCAAACTCATCCCGAACTTCACCGGTGCCGGAAAACGAAAGCCTCCAGCCTCCAGCGCGCTTTCAGCATGGTGCTCTTCATCAACCCGCATCTGCTCAAGAATTGCCCGGGATTTTTCGTCCTCGGCCGGCAATTGTTCAAGGTGCTCGTTCAAGTGCTTGCACACCTGATGCTCGGTGGCGGCAACGAAACCCAGGCTGACCTTGTCGCTGATCAATCCGGCCACGGCGCCAATCCCGAACGACATGCCGTAGAACAGCGGATTGAGAATGCTGGTATGGCTGCCCAACTGTTTGATGCGTTGCTCGCACCAGACCAGGTGATCGATTTCTTCTTCGGCCGCATGTTCCATGGCGGCGCGTACATGCGGCAGCTTGGCGGTCAGGGCCTGACCCTGATACAGCGCCTGGGCGCAGACTTCGCCGGTATGGTTGATGCGCATCAACCCGGCAACGTGGCGGGTGTCTTCGTCACTCATTTGCGCATCCGGCTGCACGATGGCGGGCGACGGACGGTACGGCTGGCCACTGAAGGGCAGCAACGTACGCATCGCGGCATCGGCTTGCAACAGAAGACGGTCAATCGGCGAGTAGTGACGCTGGGTAGTCATGCTGACCTCCGGGAAGAATCTCGGCGGCCAGTTTAACCCAATCGGCCGGGGAAGGTTTGCGCTGGGTCATTGCGACGCAGGCAGAATTGTAGGAGCCGGCTTGCTGGCGATGGCGTCCGAAAGATCACTTTCGACATCGTGAATCGCCATCGCCAGCAAGCCGGCTCCTACGGGAGTTGGATCAGCCCGGCGGCCAGTGCATCTGGCGCTGTCCCAGCACATGCATATGAATGTGATAGACAGTCTGCCCACCCAATTCATTGCAGTTCATGACCACACGGAAACCTTCTTCGCAGCCCAGTTCCAGGGCGAGGCGCTGGGCAGTGAACAGAATGTGCCCGGCCAATGCCTTGTCGTCCTCGGTAAGATCGTTAAGGGTGCGCACCGCTTTTTTCGGGATGACCAGAAAATGCACCGGTGCCTGTGGGGCGATGTCGTGGAAGGCCAGTACCTGGTCGTCCTCGTAGATGATCTTTGCCGGGATTTCCCGGTTGATGATCTTGCTGAACAGAGTATCCACAGCTGTTTTCTCCGTTGTTTGGGCTGGCCTGAGTGTACTCATGGGTTATCCCCGAGCCCAGCCTTTTACCTTGATGTCTGATCAGCGCGGGCAATAGGCCTTGTTGACCATGCCAGCGATTGTCCGGATCAACCAGCGAGAGCCGAGCCGCGGCAGCATGGCACGCCAGCGGTTCCCGCGACCGGGAATAATGATTGCGCGATTTTTCTCCAGGGCTCGCACGGTATACAGCGCGACTTCCTCCGGGCTCATCAGTAGCTTGCTGTCGGCAAGTTTGCCGGTGTCCAACTGGGCGGTGCGGAAGAAGCCGGTGCGTGTCGGGCCGGGGCAAAGCACCGAAACCTTGACCGCACATTTCTTCAGCTCGACGCGTAACCCTTCGGAAAAGTGCAGCACATAGGCCTTGCTGGCGTAGTACGTGCTCATCCACGGGCCGGGATGGAATGCCGCCATTGAAGCGACGTTCAGAATCTGCCCGCCGCCCTGCAAGGCCATGCTGTTGCCGATGGCGTGGCACAATCGGGTGAGGGCCAGGATGTTCACTTCGATCAGGTCCTGCTCGGTCATCCAGTCCTGGGCCAGAAATGGCCCGCAGGTGCCGATGCCGGCGCAGTTGACCAGCAAATCGATTTGCCGGTCACCTTCTTCCAGTTCCAGCAGGAACCCGGACAGCCGTAACGGCTCGCCGAGGTCACACGCGCGGAACAATACTTCCACGCCAAACCGCTGGGTCAATTCAATTGCAATACTTTCCAGCTGATCACGCTGTCGGGCCACCAGAATCAGGCTACGGCCACGGCGGGCCAGCGCTTCGGCCATCGCCAGGCCGATGCCGCTGGAAGCACCAGTGATCAGAGCGTAACGGGTCATGCAGTTCTCCATCGCAACAGCTCCGCGCCGGCGACGCGGGTGTCACGGGCGGGGAGCGCTGTTCATTCTTTCGCGGAGTCTACAGGGGCCGGGGCTTATTCGGCTTCTTCCTCTGCGGAATCCGCTGCTTGCCCCGCCTCTTGCGCCGGCTCGACTTCCACTTCTTCGGTGGTCACCGAACTGCTGTCGTAGCTGGTTTCGGCTGCGGTTTCGTACTCTTCCTGGATCGCCGTAAGGCCTCCGGCCAGTGCGCCAATCAAAACCAGGGCGATTAACACCACCCACAATGAAGACAGCACCTTGACCGCTGTGGTGTTAGGCGGAGGCGGTGCGCCGTAGCGATTGGCGATGTTGGTGCCCGGGGCGATCATGATCACAAACGGGAAGAAGCTGCCTACGAACGGGACTAGGTTCAGCAGCCAGAGCCAGCCGGACCAGCCGATATCATGCAGACGCTGAACGCTGATCTGAATGCTGACGATCGCGGCTGCAATGCACCGGATGAACACTGCCAGACCGCCGAGAATAAGGCCTGCGGTCGAATCGGCACTGATGGTGGCGAAGGCGAAAAGGGCTACGACCGAGCCGACCACTAGCATGATCAGCGTCAGGACCATCGTCCAGGCGAGATAGCGCAAACGACCAATGCGGCCTTCGACACTAAATGGCTTGAGCGGGGCATACGCAGGCAGGCTTTCGCCGACAGTGGCCCGGGGAGGTGCGTAAGGGGATGCGGGGTCGGCGAATACCGGTTGGCTGTTGGCGGGTGCGTGTTCGCGGGCGTCGGCCAGGTTCAGCTCTATGGATGATTCGCTTTCGATGCGAGCATCGATGCCGGTTTTCTTCAGCGCTTGAAGGTAGGTTTGCGCGTCAACCTGCGACAAGTCTTGTTTGAGCGTAACCGTCTTGCCAGTGAACAGTCGCTCGACAGCCGCGACTTCGCTTTTGTATAGCTCGGCAAGCTTCTGTTTGGCGGTGGTGACGTCAACGCCTGGCAGCAGAGCGCCGTCGAACACGATCTTGAAACGGTTGTCGCTCATTGCGAGGCATCCTTGTCGCGAGTTTTTGAATGAGGAAATGTTACAGGCGTGAAGTGTAAAGCCAGCCGAGGCGGGCTGGCCAAACTTTCATCTCAGCGCGGCCAGCGTTTAGGCAGTTGTGCCGCCAGTTCCAGTGCCTTGCGGTATTCCGCGTCCAGCCGTGCGACCAATTGATCGACGCTTGGCAAATCATCGATTTCCCCGACACCCTGGCCCGCCGACCACACAGTTTTCCAGGCTTTGGCTTCATCGCTGATGGGCTTGAGTTTGGAGCCGAAGTCGACCTCGCCCTTGCCTTGCAGCGCCTTCATGTCGAAACCGGCAGCCTCGAGGCTTTGACGCATGAAACTCGCCGGTACGCCTGACACTGCTGGCGTATGGACGATGTCCGCGGCTCTGGACGTCAGCAACATCTCTTTGTAGGCGTCAGGCGCATGACTTTCAGTGGTGCCGATAAATCGCGTACCGAAGTAGGCCAGATCCGCACCAAGCAATTGCGCAGCAAGAATCTCGTGGCCGTGGTTCAGGCAGCCTGCCAGCAGCAGGGTCTTGTCGAAAAACTGGCGAATCTCGGCAATCAGCGAGAACGGGCTCCAGGTCCCGGCGTGTCCACCGGCGCCCGCCGCCACGGCGATCAAACCGTCCACACCGGCCTCGGCGGCTTTCTCGGCATGACGACGCGTCGTCACGTCATGGAACACCAGGCCGCCATAACTATGGACGGCGTCGACCAGTTCTTTTACGGCGCCGAGGCTGGTGATCACGATCGGTACTTTGTGCTCGACGCAGATCGCAAGGTCCGCTTGCAGTCGCGGGTTGCTGTTGTGGACGATCAGGTTCACCGCGTAAGGCGCCGGGTTCTCCAGTGTCGCCAACCCTGCTTCGATCTCTTCCAGCCAGGCCTTGAAGCCGCTGCTCTCACGCTGGTTCAGCGCAGGAAAGCTGCCGACCACGCCGTTACGGCAGCAGGCGAGCACCAATTGCGGATTGGAAATCAGGAACATCGGCGCTGCCACCACGGGCAGACGCAAACGTTGTTCGAGCAAAGCGGGCAGCGACATTGGAAGTACCCCGGTGAGTTGTGCCTATTGGAGTTAGAACGGCCGAACGACGACCAGAATTACGATAGCCAGCAATATCAGAACCGGCACTTCATTGAACCAGCGATAAAAGACATGGCTACGGGTGTTTTCGCCACGGGCAAAACGCTTCACCTGTGCGCCGCACATGTGGTGGTAGCCGATCAGGATCACCACAAGGGTCAGTTTGGCGTGAATCCAGGCACCTTGACTGAAAATGCTTGGGTTAAGCCAGATCAACGCGATACCGAAAACCAGGGTGGCGATCATCGCCGGGCCCATGATGCCGCGGTACAGCTTGCGCTCCATGACGCTGAAGCGTTCCTTGCTGACGGTGTCTTCGCTTTGGGCGTGATAAACGAACAGGCGCGGCAGGTAAAACAGGCCGGCAAACCAGCAGACCATGCTGATGATGTGAAGCGCTTTGAGCCACAGATAAAGCATTTTTAGTTATTCCCAGGTTCACGGTAGCCCGAATAGTAGAGGCTTGACTGTCCGCACGTCACCTAAGCGGTTGTCGCAGGGCCGCGCGGCCCCTATTATCGACGGCTTTCCAGTGGTTCGTTGAGGGCAGGTTTATGGTCAAGGTCGGTATCGTCGGCGGCACGGGTTACACCGGTGTCGAACTGCTGCGTCTGTTGGCACAGCATCCGCAAGCTGAAGTGGTTGTGATCACTTCCCGATCCGAGGCCGGTCTGGCCGTGGCTGATATGTACCCGAACCTGCGAGGCCACTACGACGGCCTGGCTTTCAGCGTTCCGGACATCAAGACGCTGGGCGCCTGTGATGTGGTGTTCTTCGCCACGCCTCACGGTGTTGCCCATGCGCTGGCCGGCGAACTGCTGGCGGCCGGGACCAAGGTCATTGACCTGTCGGCGGACTTCCGTCTGCAAGACCCTGTCGAGTGGGCCAAGTGGTACGGCCAGCCGCATGGTGCGCCGGAGCTGCTGGAGGAAGCGGTCTACGGTTTGCCGGAAGTCAATCGCGAACAGATCAAGGACGCTCGCCTGATCGCCGTGCCGGGTTGCTATCCAACGGCGACGCAATTGGGTTTCCTGCCGTTGCTCGAAGCCGGTCTGGCCGATACCACCCGCTTGATCGCAGATTGCAAATCCGGTGTCAGCGGTGCCGGCCGTGGCGCTTCGGTCGGTTCGCTGTACTCCGAGACGTCGGAAAGCATGAAAGCCTACTCCGTCAAAGGGCACCGTCATTTGCCGGAAATCCGCCAGGGTCTGCGTCGTGCAGCGGGCAAGGACGTCGGTCTGACCTTCGTTCCGCACCTGACGCCAATGATTCGTGGCATTCACTCGACGCTGTATGCGACCGTCGTGGATCGTTCGGTGGATCTGCAAGCGCTGTTTGAAAAGCGTTACGCCAACGAACCGTTCGTCGACGTAATGCCGGCCGGCAGCCATCCGGAAACCCGCAGCGTGCGCGGTGCCAACGTCTGCCGTATTGCCGTGCATCGTCCCCAGGACGGTGATCTGGTGGTGGTGCTGTCGGTGATCGATAACCTGGTCAAAGGTGCGTCGGGTCAGGCGGTGCAGAACCTGAACATCCTGTTTGGTCTGGATGAACGTCTGGGCCTGTCCCACGCCGGCATGCTGCCTTAGAAGCAGCTGCAAGCGGCAAGCGGCAAGTTGTAAGCCGCAAGCTTGAAGCTCACAGCTTGAAGCTTGTCGCTGCCCCTCAAATAGTTGACCGATTTTCTAGGAGAAGCGGATAATGCGCGTCATCACGCATTATGGCGGCGTAACGCCGGGAGATAGTCAGCATGAGCGTCGAATCCTTCACCCCCACGGCTTTGCAATTCACCCACGGTGCCGCGCACAAGGTGAAGAGCCTGGTCGATGAAGAGGGGAATGATCGCTTGAAGCTGCGCGTATTCGTTACGGGCGGCGGTTGTTCAGGTTTTCAGTACGGCTTCACCTTCGATGAAGAAGTGGCCGATGACGACACCATCGTCGAGCGCGAAGGTGTGAGTCTGGTCGTAGACCCGATGAGCTTCCAGTACCTGGCCGGTGCCGAGGTGGATTATCAGGAAGGTCTGGAAGGTTCGCGTTTCGTGATCAAGAACCCGAACGCCAGCACCACCTGTGGCTGCGGCTCTTCGTTCTCGATCTGATCGCGCTTCACCGCATTATCAAGCGCCGCATGGCTTCAGGGCTTTGCGGCGTTTTGCTGTGTGGGATTTGATGGATAGTCAGGCCGGGTAGATGGCGCCGAGTACGCGCAGGCCGCGGGCGCCGGTGACACTCGGGCGGTTGGCGGCGATGCCTTCCAGGCAGCAATGGGCCAGCCAGGCGAAGGCCATGGCTTCGACCCAGTCCGGGTCCACACCATAAGCGGCAGTGCTGCTGACTGTTGCGTTCGGCAACAGGCTGGCCAAGCGCTTCATCAGTGTGGCGTTATGCGCGCCGCCACCGCAGACCAGCAATTCCTGAGTATCCGATTGGGCGTGCTGCAGTGACTCGACGATGGTCAGTGCGGTCAGCTCAAGCAGGGTTGCTTGCACGTTTTCAGGGGCGAATGTCGGCAGTTTCGATAGATGCTGTGTCAGCCATGGCAAGTTGAACACTTCGCGACCGGTGCTCTTTGGGCCTTTGGTGACGAAGAACGGATCACTCAGCAATTCATTCAGCAGGACCGGCTCAACCTTGCCGCTGGCAGCCCATTGGCCGTCACGATCAAAGTTGTCGCCGCGTTGCTGATGAATCCAGGCATCCAGCAGGACGTTCCCCGGGCCGCAGTCGAAACCGGCGACAGGCTTGCCGGGCTCGATCAGGCTGAGGTTGCTGAATCCGCCAACATTCAATACCGCGCGATTGCCGGCACGTTCTTCGAACAAGGCTTCGTGAAAGGCTGGAACCAGAGGTGCGCCTTGCCCGCCAGCGGCAACATCACGGCTACGGAAGTCGCTGACCACGGTAATACCGGTCAACTCTGTGAGTAAGGCAGGGTTTCCGATTTGCACCGTGAAGCCGCGTGCCGGCTCGTGGCGAATGGTCTGGCCGTGGCTGCCAATCGCGCGAATGTCTTTGGGTTTCAGGTTGTGTTGTTGGAGGAGGGCGTTAGTGCCCTGAGCGGCCAGTTTCACCCAGTTCTGCTGGGCGATGGCGGAACGGGCAATCTCGTCCGGGCCGCTGGCGCACAAGCCAAGCAGCTCGGCGCGCAGGGAATCAGGCATTGGGGTGTAGTGCGTGGCGATCAGGTTGATCGCTGGGGTCAGCTCGATCAGCGCAATGTCCAGCCCATCGAGGCTGGTCCCGGACATCACACCTATATAGAGCGTCATGATTTAGCGCTTCGAAGCCAGCATGGTGGCTTTCTCTTGGTCCATGCGCGACATCAGCGGTTGGCTTTGCGCGAGGAAGCGTGCGCGTTCCGCTTTGGAGATTGGGTCGGCCATAGCAACCTTCTGGCCCAGTGGGTCCACGTGCACGCCATTGACCTGGAACTCGTAGTGCAAGTGCGGGCCGGTGGAGAGGCCGGTAGTACCGATGTAGCCAATTACCTGGCCTTGCTTGACGCTGCCGCCAGTCTTGACGCCTTTGGCAAAGCCTTGCATGTGGCCGTACAGCGTACGGTAGGTGTTGCCATGCTGGATGATCACGGTATTGCCGTAGCCGCCGCGGCGACCGGCCAACAACACTTTGCCGTCACCGGCCGCCTTGATCGGCGTGCCGCGTGGTGCTGCGTAATCCACACCTTTGTGGGCGCGGATCTTGTTCAGGATCGGGTGTTTGCGGCCCATGGAGAACTTCGAGCTGATGCGGGCGAAGTCGACCGGAGTGCGGATAAACGCCTTGCGCATGCTGTTGCCATCAGCGGTGTAGTAGCTGCTGTTGCCTTGCTTGTTGGTGTAGCGCACGGCGGTGTAGGTCTTGCCGCGGCTGGTGAAGCGTGCGGAAAGGATCGGACCGTTGCCGACAGCCTTGCCGTTGATGACTTTCTGCTCATAGATCACATCAAACTCGTCACCCTGGCGAATATCCTGGGCGAAGTCGACGTCATAGCCAAACACGCTGGCCATGTCCATGGTCAGGCTGTGGGACAGGCCGGCACGCGCGGCAGACTGCGACAGCGAGCTATTGATCACACCATGAGCGTAGGCAGAACGCACGGTTGGCTTGGCGGTAATGCGGTTGAACGTATAACCCTTGTCATTCCTGGTCAGGGTGATGCTTTCGACGTCGCTGACCTTGCTATGCAAGTTAGTCAGCTGGCCATCGGGGGTCAGTTCGAATTCGAGTTTCTGGCCGTGTTTGAGTTGGCTGAATTGCTTGGCCTGCTTATCGCTGGCCAGCACTTCATGCACCGAAGTGGCTGGAAGGCCGACTTTCTCAAACAGCGTGGACAGCGTGTCGCCTTTTGAAACGATCACTTCCCTGTGGTTTGGGGCCTTCTTTTCTTCGACGACAGGTGCAGGCGCTGGTGCGGCCTGGGCTGTTTCCGGTGGTTCTTCCGCGCCGTTTTCGATCTGTGCGAAAGGGGAGGCTGCGGGCTCATTTGTGGCTTGAACGGCTTCTGCAGCGTCTTGATCTTGTGTCAGTTGTTCAGCAGGGCTTTCCAGTTCAAGACTCAGGGTCGTCTTTTTGGCTTCTACATCACTGGAAGGGAATACCAGAAGCGCCAGGCTCAGAAGAGCGGCGATACCACTTGCTGCGAGCAGGTGGGTCTTCGGGTAAAGCGGTGGCGCTTTAGACGATTCTTTGGTCATAGGTAATTTTTGACTTTGAAAAAGATGAATTGGAAAAGATGAATGACATGATGAAGATGAAATAACTGTATAAAATATAACCAAATCATCTCTGAAGCAAGTCCGTGGTCACTCTGCCAGCGGATTGGCGTCATTGCGCCGGCCAAACTTTGTATTTGACGCGTGATCTTGTATGGTTGGTTCCCTTTGAATTCGAGCCTTGCGGGTCTGTTATGAAGTCGGTTGAAGAGCAGCTAGCGCTGATAAAACGTGGTGCGGAAGAACTGTTGGTCGAGTCCGAGCTGATCGAAAAGCTCAAGCGTGGCCAGCCGCTACGTATTAAGGCAGGCTTCGATCCGACTGCGCCGGATTTGCACCTGGGCCATACCGTGCTTATTAATAAGCTGCGCCAGTTCCAGGAGCTGGGTCATCAGGTCATCTTCCTTATAGGTGACTTCACCGGAATGATCGGTGATCCGAGCGGCAAGAGTGCGACGCGTCCTCCGCTCACCCGTGAGCAGGTTCTCGAGAATGCCGAAACCTACAAGACTCAGGTCTTCAAGATTCTTGATCCGGCCAAGACCGAGGTGGCGTTCAACTCCACCTGGATGGATCAGATGGGGCCGGCGGACTTCATTCGTCTGACTTCGCAGTACACCGTGGCTCGCATGCTTGAGCGCGACGACTTCGACAAGCGCTACACGACCAACCAGCCAATCGCTATTCACGAGTTCCTCTACCCGTTGGTTCAAGGGTATGACTCGGTCGCGTTGCGCGCGGATGTCGAGTTGGGCGGTACCGATCAGAAATTCAACCTGCTGATGGGGCGTGAGCTGCAGCGCGGCTATGGTCAGGAGGCTCAATGTATTCTGACGATGCCGCTGCTCGAAGGTCTGGATGGCGTGAAGAAGATGTCCAAGTCCTTGGGCAACTACGTCGGCATCCAGGAGGCGCCGGGGGTCATGTACGGCAAGCTGGTCTCTATTCCAGATGCGCTGATGTGGCGCTACTTCGAATTGCTCAGTTTCCGTTCTATGGATGAGATCAATGCATTCCGTGCTGATGTCGAGGCGGGTGCCAATCCGCGTGATATCAAGATCAAGCTGGCCGAAGAGATCGTTGCGCGTTTCCATGGTGAAGAGGCTGCGGCCAATGCTCACCGTGCGGCGGGCAACCGTATGAAGGAAGGCGAGCTGCCGGACGATCTGCCAGAGATCGAATTGACCGCAACTGAAGATATGCCGATCGCTGCCGTCCTTAATAAGGCGGGTCTGGTCAAGAACTCGGCCGTCGCACGAGATCTGCTGGGCTCCGGTGGTGTGCGTATAGATGGTGAGGTTGTCGATCGCACCTTTATATACGTACTGGGCGCGACCCATGTTTGCCAGGCAGGAAAGAAGGCATTTGCGCGTATTACGCTCAAATCCGAATAAAGCTGAAATTAGGGGTTGACGGCAGATTCTGGAAGTCTATAATTCGCCCCACTTCCGGCGCAGTCGAAACGGAAAACTCTTTGGTAAACAATGAGTTACGCAGTTTTCGGCAGCGAGTTGCTTCAGGTCATCGAAGCCCAGAAGGAGTTGATCAGGCAGGGTTGTTTGGCTTGATTGACGGTTCGATCTTCTCGGTCGAAAGCGGAGAAAAAGAGGTGTTGACAGCGGCGAGTAACGCTGTAGAATTCGCCTCCCGCTAACGAGAGATCGGAAGCGCAAGTGGTTGAAGTTGCAAAGGAAACTTTGAAAACTTCTGAAAATAACCGCTTGACAGCAACAGAGGCTGCTGTAGAATGCGCGCCTCGGTTGAGACGAAAGATCTTAACCAACCGCTCTTTAACAACTGAATCAAGCAATTCGTGTGGGTGCTTGTGGAGTCAGACTGATAGTCAACAAGATTATCAGCATCACAAGTTACTCCGCGAGAAATCAAAGATGTAACCAACGATTGCTGAGCCAAGTTTAGGGTTTCTTAAAAACCCAAAGATGTTTGAACTGAAGAGTTTGATCATGGCTCAGATTGAACGCTGGCGGCAGGCCTAACACATGCAAGTCGAGCGGCAGCACGGGTACTTGTACCTGGTGGCGAGCGGCGGACGGGTGAGTAATGCCTAGGAATCTGCCTGGTAGTGGGGGATAACGCTCGGAAACGGACGCTAATACCGCATACGTCCTACGGGAGAAAGCAGGGGACCTTCGGGCCTTGCGCTATCAGATGAGCCTAGGTCGGATTAGCTAGTTGGTGAGGTAATGGCTCACCAAGGCGACGATCCGTAACTGGTCTGAGAGGATGATCAGTCACACTGGAACTGAGACACGGTCCAGACTCCTACGGGAGGCAGCAGTGGGGAATATTGGACAATGGGCGAAAGCCTGATCCAGCCATGCCGCGTGTGTGAAGAAGGTCTTCGGATTGTAAAGCACTTTAAGTTGGGAGGAAGGGCAGTAAATTAATACTTTGCTGTTTTGACGTTACCGACAGAATAAGCACCGGCTAACTCTGTGCCAGCAGCCGCGGTAATACAGAGGGTGCAAGCGTTAATCGGAATTACTGGGCGTAAAGCGCGCGTAGGTGGTTTGTTAAGTTGGATGTGAAATCCCCGGGCTCAACCTGGGAACTGCATTCAAAAC